>JABDCL010000020.1 GCA_013288135.1 Gammaproteobacteria bacterium | reverse complement strand
TGTCATTTCTATTTCTTTATTTGAAATCTTATAATATTTAAAATCATTTTTGGGTATGTCAAATTCTTCTGGAGACCGAACTTCTTCCGAAAAGCGTATTAAGTCTAAAATCAAACTATTTTTATAAGGCATTAATACTGATAGATACTGACGTGTTTTAATCATTACTTTGCTGATCCCTACTTTCTTTGTTCGTTTCAAGGTTTCTCTTAATAAAACGTATCCTTTCTCTCCTTCTTTGGTTGGAACTAAATAATAAGGTTTTTCAAAATAAACACAATCTAATAATTTTTGATCAATAAAGTCTTCGATTTCAACAGTTTTGGCATGCTCAATAGCATTTTTTTCAAACTCATCTTCTTCCAGGATAACAAAGTTTCCATCTTCAAATTCATAGCCCTTTACAATCTCATTCCAAGGGACCTCTTTCCCTGTGATTTCATTTACTCTTTCATACCGAATGCGTGCATTATTTCGGCTGTCAAGCAAATGAAAATGAAGCTCTGTAGGTTTTTCTGCTGAATAAAGTGTTACTGGGATATACACCAATCCAAATGATATGCTACCTTTCCATATGGGTCTTGACATAAACTCACCAATTTGTTTTTAACGGTTTTAATATAGAATATAGCACATGCTTATTATGAGTATATTCACATACAAATTATATGGCCTTGGTCTATTCTTATATAAATCCAATCGTAAAACATAAAAGGTGAGAAATTGACTTTAAAAAATTATAGAAAAAAAAGGAATTTTAAAATCACAAAAGAACCCAATGGAAGTGTAAAAAAAGGTATTCATAAACTTTTATTTGTTATACAAAAGCATTCAGCGAAATAAATGGTGTATTAAAAAGTTGGGCCATACCCAAAGGCCCATCACTTGATCCCAGTATAAAGCGACTGGCCATTGAAGTTGAAGACCATCCTATGGAGTATGGTTCTTTTGAAGGTAATATTCCTAAAAACGAATATGGCGGAGGGTTGGTATTGTTATGGGACCGTGGACATTGGAGTTGTACTATCGATCCTTATAAAGCTTATAAAAAAGGTCATATAAAATTTAATATCTTGGGTGAAAAACTTAAAGGTGAATGGAGTTTGATAAAAATTAAAAATAAAAATGATGACACAAAAAAAAATCACTGGCTGTTAATTAAATCCAATGATAAATTTGCTAAAAAGAATTATGATATTTTGCAAAAACAACCATTAAGTGTACTTGGCCCTACCAATAAAAGTACAGAAAAAACAAGAACGGACAAGTTAATTAAAGCCCTTTTAAAAATACCCAATATTATTGAAAGCCAAATGCCTAAAGTTTTTAAACCTCAACTTGCACATTTGGTCGATAAAACGCCTGTAGGTGATGAATGGCTTCATGAAATTAAATTCGATGGATACCGAATGTTGTGTTTTATCGAAAATAAGAAAATTAATTTTATTACCCGCAATGGTAAAGACTGGACAGAAGCTTTAAAAATGTTTTTTCCGGAATTGGAAAAAACTAAATTGAAAAATGTAATTCTAGATGGAGAAATTGTATCGATTAATAACAAAGGGATGATGAGCTTTCAAGATTTACAAGCCATTTTTAAAAATGATGCAACAAATACCACCAACTCTCTTCATTATTTTATCTTCGATATACCCTATTGTAACGGTTATGATTTAACGCATGTATCTTTGATGGAACGAAAAAACTTTTTAAAACTACTCTTTAAAACTTTCAATATTAATGATACCATTTCCTATTCAGATTTTATTATAGGACATGGTGAAGAAACTTATACAAAAGCCTGCAAGGAATTGTTTGAAGGATTGATTTCTAAAAAACTCAATGGTATTTATGAACAGAAACGCTCACATTCCTGGCTTAAGAGCAAATGTTCCAAAAGACAAGAGTTTGTGATTGGAGGGTATACTAAACCCAAAGGCAATCGAAAACATTTTGGTGCAATTCTGATTGGATATTATAATGACAAAAATCAATTGATTTATTCAGGCAAAGTTGGTACTGGGTTTTCTGATAAATTGTTAGAAAACCATAGTAAGCTTTTTTCAAAACTTGTCCAAACTAAAACACCCTTTTTTGATGACTCCCTAATTGAAAACAAAAATGAGATTACTTGGACCAAACCAAAACTGATTTGTGAAATAAAGTTCACAGAATTTACAAAGGAAGGTATACTAAGACATCCCTCATTTGTAGGATTAAGGGAGGATAAACACCCAGAAGAAGTTCACAAGGAAAAGGAAATCTATTTGCATCCTACACATTCACGTTTCGTCAATAATGAATCTGTTGTGATATCGGGTGTAAAAATAAATCATCCCGATAAAGTATTGTATCCAAAAAGCGGTCTAACAAAGGGTCAACTGGCTAATTACTATAATAGTATCAGCGAGACTATTTTGCCCTTTATAATCAAAAGACCTTTATCTATCTTAAGATGTCCTGATGGTTATGGAACTGAGTGTTTTTTCCAAAAACACTTTGATCCTAAATTTTCGAAGCACATCTACCCTATTTCCATACCAAACCAAAAAAAAGACTATTTTTATATAAAAAATGAACAAGGGCTTTTAACTTTGATCAACCTGGGCGTTATTGAATTGCATCCTTGGGGTAGTCGTTGTGATAATATTGAAAAACCTGATATGATTGTCTTTGATTTAGATCCGGGACCTTCTGTTACCTGGGAAGAACTTACTGAATCCGCCTTATTTATTAGAGATCGTTTAAAAGAATATAATCTTGAAAGTTTTATTAAAACGACGGGTGGCAAAGGTTTTCATATCGTAATACCCATCAATAGAAAATTAGAATGGGAAGATGTCAAAATAATTGCAAAAAGATTTGCTCTAAGAATGGAAGAGTTGCTGCCAGAGCGATTTATTTCAAGCATGAGTAAAGCTAAGCGCCAGAAAAAAATATTTATTGATTATTTAAGAAATGGTCGCGGCTCTACAACTGTTGCAGCTTACTCTACACGAGCTCGAGAAAATGCCTCTATTTCTGTACCCATATTTTGGGAAGAATTAAAAACCATAAAAAGTGCTGATACCTACACTATAGAAAACATATCATCACGCTTAAAAAGCCTTAAACAAGATCCCTGGAAGGATTTCTTTAATTGTCGGCAATCGATTTCAAAAAAGTTGTTTCTTTCTTGAGCAATCTATAGTATCGAATGAGTGTGTGGCTATGCCACAATCTTTAATAAAGATTAAATTCTATATTAATTTGAATGAAATAAATATAGATATTCTCCATAGCCTTCTTTTTGCAAATTCTCAGCAGGAATAAACTTTAAAGCTGCTGAATTCATGCAATAGCGCTTAAATGTAGGTGCGGGACCATCATCAAATACATGACCCAAATGAGATTGGGCATGTTTTGAAATAACTTCAATACGAGTAATAAACAAATCCCTATCTTCTTTAAGGACAATATTACCAGGTAC
>JABDCL010000019.1:3648-4922 GCA_013288135.1 Gammaproteobacteria bacterium | reverse complement strand
CTAGTCATTCCAACCGGATACTCGTTTAATTTAGATGGAACCTCCATCTATTTAACCATGGCAGCACTGTTTATTGCACAAGCGACCAACATTGATTTAACCCTCATGCAACAAATATCCCTATTAGGTGTGATGATGTTAACCTCAAAAGGTGCCGCCGCTGTTCCCGGTGGCGGCTTTGTTACTCTGGCTTCCACACTTTCTGCTATCGATACCTTACCCGTTGCAGGAATTGCCTTATTGGTGGGTGTTGATATTTTTATGTCTGAAATTCGATCAGTCACTAATTTAATTGGTAATGGTGTTGCAACGATTGTTATTTCAAAATGGGAAAAATCTCTCGATTCCAACAAAGCCAATCGCGTGCTAGATGGCGATACCGAATTAGAAGCTGATCAACCCGAAGAAGTCTCGGATGAAGCAATGGAATCAGAAGAAGAGCTTGATAAAGAAGAAGCCGCTGAAGTTATCGATAAATAAAGATGATTTATTTGGGTATTTTGGGGCGGCACATCATTTCCGCCCCTTTTAATTATTTAATTCGCTCTACCTAACACTTAAGCGCGAGCTGCTGTTGCACTATTTGTTCTTGATCGTTCTCTTTTCAGCATCTTCAGCCAAGGAAGAACCTAAAGAAGCAGAAGTTGACGAAGGAAGCGGCATTGGTGATGATGTCGATGATGGTGTACCTCCAACTGCCGGTGCTGTTGCTACAGATGCAGTCGCCGCAGCAGTTGCTGCAGCTGACAAGAATACACCTTCTCTGCCCGAGCTTAAGCTCACTGCTTCTGAAGCACTTGGTGCTGTTGCCACGGCACTCCGAGCTACTGCTAAAGCATGTGACAGCATATGACAAGGTGTACCCATAAGCTTTAATACAGCTTCTGATTCAAGTCCTATTAGATTTTCACCAAGCAATAATCCTAAGCTCATCGCCGCTGTATGCCAACCTGACCACTTCCGAACTTCTGCAATAGTTAATTTACGACCTCGATAATTAGAACCACAACTTATGATTAAAGCATTTAATTGAATATCAAGAAGAGGGGGGTCTTCATCTCGAAGCGCTTCCCAGGCATAGCCCTTTCGAATCAGTGAAGCACAAAGAGGAGTAAGCCTAGGATCTATCATATCTTTTAATGACAAACCAAATTCGTAGCATTTTAAATGATAGGGTTTTAAAGTTGACAAAAATGGAGATAATTCTCTAATACGATCTTCTTTTCTCCCTTCATTTAAAAACTGTCTTATTAGATCATGATAATAAGGGCTAT
>JABDCL010000019.1:0-3638 GCA_013288135.1 Gammaproteobacteria bacterium | reverse complement strand
AGGCACTAAAAAAAGGTGTGTTTCCTTAAACTCTGCAATAATTTTAGGATCTTCCCCTCTTTTTAATAAAGATGCTAACAAATGAAGTTCAAGCAGAGTTTTATTGCGAAGGAATGCTTCCTCAATCAAACCAGCCTTAAATAAATATCCAAATTGTTCTCCACCAAGTTGTTTTTTAATAAGTATTTCTTTAACAAGTTTAGGTGTATATTTCGGATCCATCACAACATCTAATGGCACTTCATGCTGCAAACCTACCCAATGATGAGGTTTAAAACTGGGCAAAAACGCATTCAATCGTGTAATAAGTTCTTGTCTCATTTTTCCTGCTGCCTCAAGTGACCTTGTTATATAACTTGAATGAATTTTATACTGCATATTATCAAATGCAGGATCTTCATAACCATCAAACATCCGACTTACTGCTTCAAATGAACATCCTTCCCGAATTAAAGCAAGCTGTACTTCATTAAATCTTATAATAATCTTAGGAGTTCCACCTTTTTTTAATGCCTCTATTAACTGTACAAGTTGAATCTGAGTTTTAGTATTGAGCTCATCCTCTGTCAACTCAAATTTAAACAAATATACCAAATCACTGCTAGGTAAATAACGAATGCTTTTTCTATAAAATTCAAGTGTAAATCTTGGATCCATCACAACATCTAATGGCACGTTACCCTGCAAAGCTTCCAAATGATAAGGTTCAAAACCTCTAAAAGACTCAATAGGTATTCCTTTTGCTAATAATTGAAGGCCCAAAAGATCCAATGGAACTTTAGTATTTTTTACTTGTTCTAATGTGCAACCATGATCCATCATGGTTCGAATCTCAAACATTGTTAGGGAGTTGAGTTGTTCTAAAGTCAAACGTCTCTTATCAACCAATTTAACAAAAGCATTTACTAAATCTAAAGATACCGCAAATTTTTTATATAGATCAGGAAACTGTAAACTGTCACAGATAATTGTTGGAGAAACTCCCTGTCTAATTGCTTCAGGACACCCTACATAATAAAAATTAGACAGCCCTGCAGAAGTGAGTTTACTTCTAAGGTCTTCCATACTCTCTAGTGACGTTTCTGCAATAGCTGCTTCTATAGCCTGTATTATTTTCTCTACAGAACCACGAATCATTCTACTTCTCAAACTTTTTACATATTGCTTCTGAAGCTCCGCACGTTCTGGTACACTCGATAATACTACGTCAAGCCTTGAAACTTGCTCATTGAAAAGAAAATTATTTATATTAAGTTGATGAATCTCTTCAAGTAATGTTTGGGGAATCTTACTATAGTCTCCACAACTAATGAGCTCTTTAACCACCCTATCATCTGAACCCAAAAGACTGGTCATTTCATCAATAAGTTTTTTCAATCTAGAATCATGACCTTGGTCTGTATCAGAGACTCTTTTTCTCTCAGATGAATAATCTGCAGGTGAATCTGTTGCTGAAGTTACTGATGACGATGTTTCTGGTGGTACAATTGTCGCTGCCATAAGGTTCTCCAAAATGTAATAATTAAGTTAATTTTGTTTATCAACCAAAGTTCTCTTTATACCTGAATTTATTCAGTTTTCAACTGATTAAATTTATAGTAAATTTCTGACTTAATATTGCTTACTTTACATTGTTATATTGTTCTTGGAGTGGATTCATGACCTTGCTCTTGCTATAATAGTCAATAGTATGAATATTAATAGACTTAATCATCAAAGTATTGACTATTATGGGTAGAGAAAAAAGCATCATTTTGCCAAAGTTACAACGGCTTTTAAAAGAGTTAGGTGAAAATATGCGCCTTGCCCGGCTGCGTCGAAGGTTTTCAGCTGCTTTGGTGGCTGAGCGTGCGGGGATTGCACCCAATACATTACGCGCAATAGAACGAGGAAATCCTCGTGTATCCTTCGGTGCTTATGTTAATGTTTTACTCTGCTTAGGTCTTGAAAAGGACTTAAGTATAATCGCTCGCGACGACGAATTAGGTCGTAAGCTGCAAGATGCTGATCTACCTACAAGAGCGCGAGCTCCACGAACAAAATCGTATGGCACGAGCATTTCGAATCGCAGATAATTTATAATAAATCCCCAGGGTTACGCCGTAATGATTTATTTTTAGCATGTAATTTCTTTTTAGTTAATCGACCTTGGATTGATGCCAAAGTGGGTTTGGTTTTTCGACGTTTTTTGGGGGGGATGGCTGCACGTTTTAATAACACTTGTAAGCGATCAAGCGCGTCTTGTTTATTACGTTCTTGTGTTCGATAACGACTGGCCTTAATAATAAGCTCACCCTGAGCTGTAATTTTTTTACCCAGCAATGCTAATAATCGTGTTCGCACCTCTTCTGACAATGACGATGAACGCACAACATTAAAACGCAATTGTGCAGCAGTCGCTAATTTATTAACATTCTGCCCCCCAGGTCCAGGGGCAGAAATAAATGTAAATTTAATCTCAGATTTTTTGATTACAATAGGTGAGATCATTTTGATAAAAGAGTCAAGTTTAAAAGTTGACAACTATTTAAAAGATATTACTTTACCTTATATATGTCAACTTTTTAAACTCGACCCCAATGTAATTTTAGTCATCCTTTCCAAATTTTAACGGGGCGCAGCAACACTCAAACTCTCTGGAGGTCTGGAGGGAACCAAAGGCAAAGGATCTGAAGCTGAAGCCACTGAAGGTGCTACAGCTGCTATCGTTGCAGTCGCTGCAGCAGTTCCATCAGGTGACAATAATAACTCTCCTCTACCCGATCTTAAGCTAACGGCTGCTGAAGCACTAGCCCTCAATACTAAAGACGATGGACAAGGTACATTTATAAGTTCATCTACAGCTCTCGAATCGCGCCCTACCAGTAAATCACCAGAAATCCCAAGTTGCATAGCGGCAGTATGTTTAGCTGACCACTCTAGAACATCTTGAACAGTTAACTTGCGACCCTCGTAACCAGATTTACAACTCATCTTCAAAGCTTTTAACTGAGTACGAACAAGACCTTTATCTCGCATCTCTTTCCATCCGTAGCCTTCTTCAATAAGCTCAGCGTGAAGATCTGTGAATTTAGGATCTATTACATCTATAGGTGATAATGGTCTCGCCTGTTTCCTGCTTTCTATTAATCCTAATAAATGATGGCATTCTAATCTTGACAAAAATGGAGATAATTCTCTAATACGATCTTCTTTTCTCCCTTCATTTAAAAACTGTCTTATTAGATCATGATAATAAGGGCTATGACGTTTCTTTTGTTGTCTGACTCCACTTACATCTGCAACCGAAAAACCTCCATCAACCAAACGAAGTTGTGTCTCATTCAAATCCATAAAGGACTTAAGATCTTCCCCTCTTGTTAATAACCTTTCAAAAATTGCTAATTCATCTGCAGTTTTTTTTGTAGATACCAAAGCCAATTCGGTCAAGCCAGTAAAGTTATGCTTAAACAAATGCTCAAACTCTTTTACTTTAAAACCTCCACGTTGATAAGAACTTTTGACAAATTCAAAAATTTCAGGTGAAAATTTTGGATCCATCACAATATCTAATGGTACACCCACCATGTTTATACTCTCAAGATGATAGGGCTTACACCTTGGCAAAAAATCACTGACTTGTACGATAAATTCTTCTT
>JABDCL010000018.1:2141-6201 GCA_013288135.1 Gammaproteobacteria bacterium | reverse complement strand
CTCTAGCAATTGCAGAAAGTTGTCCTGGGCTGCGTATTGGCAGTTGCCCAGAAAATCTTAAAATTGTAGAGCATAAAACGGATAATGCTGTTTTTATGCTTGCAAGTAATTTCAAAAAAGTTATGAATACCGATAAATTATCTGCAGGGTGGCATGATGTGATTCAATTGGATGAGACATTGATTGGAAAACCCCTGGCGAGATGGGCTGTTGTTGCTTTTATTGAAGCAGATGGGGTTGAAGCATTACCTAGAACCGAAACGCATAAGTGGTATACAGAAATAGTTACATGATGAAGAGGAACATGAATTATGAATTTAAATGAAATAATAACAGCAAATAAGAACGAAGATATTGCTTTGTGTTTTCCAGTATACCGAGAACTTAGATCTCAATTGATTGATGAGGATTCTTTTATAAAGCAAATTTTACGACAGCAGGAAGCCGGGTTTAAATTAATTTTTACAAAAGATTCAACAACTGTCGTTGCATGTGCGGGCTACAGGTTATTGGAAATGTTCGGCTGGGGTAAAATGATTTATATTGATGATCTTATTACTAAGGAGGATGCTAGAGGGAAAGGATATGGGAGGCATTTGTTAAACTATATTGAAGAGCAAGCAAGATTATTAAATTGTAAAGAAATACACTTAGATTCAGGTTATCAGAGACACAATGCACATCGTCTTTATTTACGACAGGGGTTTCAGCTGAGTTGCCATCATTTTTCTAAAGTGATTTCTGAGACGTAATAATGAAGTTTAAGGAAACTAGCATGAATACAATAAAATCCATTGAATCAATTGCCGATCTATTAAATCATATAAATGAAATGGTTGAAGAACGAGATTGGGCACAATTTCATTCACCTAAAAATTTAGCCATGAATTTACAAGTGGAATCTTCCGAAGTGGCTGAACATTTTACTTGGTTAACAGAACCCGAAAGTCATCAGTTGACATCTGCTAAAAAACAAGAGGTATCCGAAGAGTTGGGGGATGTTTTTATTAATCTTGTACAATTAAGCGATAAATTAGGGATAGATTTATTTGCAGCCGCTGTTCAAAAAATAGCCAAAATAAAAGTAAAATATCCAGCTGCTTTAACACGCGGGAAAGCACTAAAATATACTACATATTGTGAATGAGCATGAGGAGTCGAATCTGGATTTTGGACCCCTTCACCATTTGCTTCGAATTTTATCGTATTCACCACTTGCTTTCAGTTTAATTAATTCTTGTTCAAATTGTTCTGCAATTTGTTGAATATTAGGGTAAGTACTATTTTTAGCAAAAGGCATATAATATTTTTTAGAAAACAGGATAACATCATAATAGGTGATGTCATTTTGTAAATTTAGTTTCTTTAAGGTTGCAAGTCCTACTTCTTTATCTATAGGCACTAAATCAATGCGTCCACCTGCAAGTTTTCGAATATTTGTCTCAAGGTCGGTACTTGCTTCTAAAAGAAGATTTGCTTTAAAGAAATCCTCATTATAGGAATTTCCGCGAGTGATACCAACCGTTAAATTTTTAGCATCTGCATATCCGGTAAAATTTGGTTTCTTATTTGCTTTTTTTACAAAAAAAACATAATTGGCTGTCCACATTTCTTCTGTGGGATAAATAAGATAAGGTTCACGGTCTATTTTATGGGATGTAGAAAAAACTGCATCTGCTAAGCCGCCCTCAATAAAGGACCAAGCTCGTTTCCAAGGCATAATGTTGATAACAATGGGTACACGCATTTTTTTAAAAATAGTTTTTGCAATGTCAACATTTATGCCAACGGGTTCATTGTTTTGTAAAAATTCAAAAGGCGGTAATTCTTCTGCAACAATTAAAAGTGGGCGTTCATCAGCAAAAGCCATGTTTATAGAACAACATAAAAGAGCAGTAGCAGTGAGTGACAAGAAAAAGATAATAGATTTAATGGTTTTTTTAAAATTCATATAGATCTCCAGGGTATTTTGACATCGTTAGAATTTGTATCAAATGTAGGGGCCGGTCTCTGTGCCGGCCCAAAAAATCCCCCCTAACCCCCCTTTTTCAAAGTGGGGAAACATTGGAACACTCTATTTTATTTCGAATCTTATTCCCTTCTGAAAATAATTATTGGTAATGCGCAATCATTGCCAATAACAACAGTGCCACAATGTTAATGATTTTAATCATGGGGTTGATTGCAGGACCCGCGGTATCTTTGTAGGGATCGCCGACGGTATCTCCGGTAACCGCTGCTTTGTGGGCATCCGATCCTTTACCACCATGATGGCCATCTTCAATATATTTTTTAGCATTATCCCAAGCACCACCGCCTGAAGTCATTGACACAGCCACAAATAAGCCTGTGACAATGGTACCCACTAGCATCGCCCCTAAAGAGGTAAAAGCAGCTGCTTGTCCTCCTATGAGCTTGACGGTGAAATACAAAACGACAGGAGCAAGAACGGGTAACAGAGAAGGGATAATCATTTCACGAATGGCTGTTTTGGTGAGGATATCAACCGCAACACCGTATTGTGGTTTAGCCGTACCTTCCATGATCCCTGCAATTTCTTTAAATTGACGACGGACTTCAATAACTACTTGCCCACCTGCTCTACCAACAGCCATCATGCCATAAGAAGAGAAAAGATAAGGCAATAATCCTCCAATAAATAACCCCACAACTACAAACGGATCTTGAAGTGAAAACGTTATATTAAGTGAGGGGAAATAGTGTGTGAGATCTTCGGTATAAGCAGCAAACAATACAAGTGCTGCAAGACCTGCTGATCCAATGGCATAGCCTTTTGTAACGGCTTTTGTGGTATTGCCAACCGCATCCAAGGCATCTGTAACAACACGTACTTCTTTATCAAGATGCGCCATTTCTGCAATCCCACCAGCATTATCTGTGACAGGACCATAAGCGTCGAGAGCAACAATCATGCCTGCCAGTGCTAACATAGTAGTTGCAGCGACAGCAATACCAAACAATCCTCCAAACATAAAAGAAAAAAGGATCCCGGCACTGATGACCAAAACTGGAAGTGCTGTTGATTCCATAGATACAGCAAGACCTTGAATGATATTAGTCGCGTGACCGGTTAATGAGGCTTTAGCAACACTTCTGACAGGTCGAAAGGCAGTGGAGGTGTAATACTCTGTGATCCACACCAAAAGTCCTGTGACAGCAAGTCCTGTGAGTGCACAATACAGTAAATCACTCCCAGTAAGCGTTCTGCCACCGATATCAAATTGCGTATTAATGCCAATTAACCAATTGGTAACGGCTATGATTAAAACAGCTGAAATAAGACTAGCCGCAATTAAGCCCTTATAAAGAGCATTCATGATATTGTGACTGCTTCCTAAGCGGACAAAGAATGTGCCTATGATAGATCCCAAGATGCAAACCCCACCAATACTTAAGGGATAGAGCATCAAGGTTTCTTTTAAATAAGCTGGGGCAAGGATATTAGCCAGAACCATGGTGGCTACAATGGTGACGGCGTAGGTTTCGAATAGATCTGCAGCCATGCCTGCACAGTCACCGACGTTATCCCCCACATTATCTGCGATGACAGCAGGATTTCTTGGGTCGTCTTCTGGAATACCTGCTTCGATTTTACCAACCAAATCTGCCCCGACGTCAGCACCTTTCGTAAAGATACCACCGCCGAGGCGTGCAAAGATCGAGATTAATGAAGCACCGAAACTTAAGGATATCAGTGCTTCCATCATGGTACGTTCGGGAATATCCAATTCTTTTAGAATGAAATAATAAAGAGACACACCGAGTAGAGCGAGTCCAACAACCAAAAGACCAGTTACTGCACCTGCTTTGAATGCAATGTTTAAAGCACGAGCAAGGCCAGTTTTTGCGGCTTCAGCGGTTCTTACATTCGCTCGAACAGAAACACCCATGCCAATATAACCGGCAAGTCCTGATAAGATGGAGCCTATCACAAACCCAATTGCTGAATATTGACCGAGTATGAAATAGAGTCCAAGACCAATCACTATCCCTACCATACCGATGGTTTTATATTGGCGGTTTAGATATGCATTGGCGC
>JABDCL010000018.1:0-2131 GCA_013288135.1 Gammaproteobacteria bacterium | reverse complement strand
TGATCATTTCCTGTAGATGTTTGGAAGACGGCTCTAGCTGCGTAGACTCCGTATCCCAAAGCAAGGAAACTACTTAAGATGATAAATAATTGTGTCTCAAACATCCTGTTACCCCTACTGTTTACCATTTAGTTGGAAGGAGTATACGCTAGGTAGTTAAAATGGAGCAAGTAACGTATAGTGAAAAAGCCTAAAGCCTCTACATGGGATGGGTGATGGTGAAGCACGAATATGGACGGAGCATGGAAGGAGACAGTGTGTGGAATGGAACGTCGATCTCGGTGATCTTAGAAAATCGACTGAAAGTGATGTTGTCGTTGAGCGATTCCTAGAAACATTTTATGCTCATGCTATTCAAGAAAAAGAAATCCCCTATTATTTAAAAGAATTTAATTTCTTAGGAAAAATTAATCAGGATATTATTCATTATGTGGCTGATATTTTTGAATTATCAAAAGACTGGTTAATGGGACATTCATTGACAGCTACGGTTGCTACAGTAACACCAACAGAACCTGTTCAATCTGATCATCTTTGTGCAGATTTTGAATCCTGGATGGTTTTGGCTGAATATATTATTGCTTGTAAGCAAATGGCTTGGAATCCCAAAGTAATTTTTCTACAGGCGACAGGGTTTTCTAAAGACGTTTCTAATGGGCCGATCACGAAGGAAGCTATCATTTTAATTGAACTGTCGAAAATAACTTCATTTAGTATGTCTTTAACCACTTATAAACAATGGAATGTGGAAGATTGGCAATCAGTGTCAACTTTATGCCAAAAAGCAGGACTGTTTTGTAAAGGTTTAAAAATTGATAAAGAAAAATATCAGCAGCTAAAAGAACGAAAGCTAATCCCCGCAGAGGCCATTCGAGAACCACTTGCATTTTGGGATCTAGAAACGAACAACAAGGAAGATAGATCTTCTTTTTTAAGACCCCAGGAATTACAGTTTCAAGAATGTGTGGATAGAGTAAGATATACAGCTATTCAGGCGACAAGACGAATTAATTTATAATTTTTAAGGTCTCCCTATTTGTAAGTTTGGTTAGTGTCGCTATACTACTGCACTGGCGAGCTTTGTCTTATGTGGTAAATTTGGAATGAGTAAAAAAAGCTATACGGCTGAATCAATAGAAGTATTAGATGGATTAGAGCCGGTCCGTAAACGACCGGCTATGTATACTGATACTACGCGCCCAAATCATTTGGTACAGGAAGTAATCGACAACAGTGTGGATGAGGCGATTGCGGGTCATGCAAGCTTTCTTTCGGTTATTTTACAGACAGACGGCTCTGTAGAAGTATCGGATAATGGTCGGGGTATGCCGGTCGATATCCATCCTGAGCATAAATTATCGGGTGTTGAATTAATTTTAACGCGTTTGCATGCGGGGGCGAAGTTTTCTCAAAAAGACTATCGTTTTTCGGGTGGATTACATGGCGTTGGGGTATCGGTTGTTAATGCTTTGTCTCGCAAACTGGATGTATCAATAAAGCGGGATGGTCAGCAATATGCCATGTCTTTTGAAAATGGGGATCCGGTTTCAAAATTGAAAGTAATTGGTAAAGCTCCCAAAACCGAAACAGGTTCTACGGTGCGTTTTTGGGTTGATCCCAAATATTTTGATTCTCCTAAGATTTCTATTAAAGCTTTAAAACATTTATTGCAAGCAAAAGCAGTTTTATGTCGAGGATTAAAAGTTAGATTTGAGGATTTAAATACTGAAGATGTTGAAGAATGGTACTATGAAGCAGGCCTTAAAGCTTATTTATTGGAACAAGTGGGTGAAGCCACTATTTTGCCTGAAGATCCTTTTTTAGGGGAATTTGAGGGGACAGAAGAAATGGCTAATTGGGCTGTCGTGTGGATGCCTGATGCCACAGAGCTTATTCAAGAAAGTTATGTCAATTTAGTACCCACGGTTCAAGGCGGCACTCATGTGAATGGCTTTCGAACAGGATTATTAGAAGCCATGCGTGAATTTTGTGAATTACGCAATCTTTTACCCCGAGGCGTTAAATTAGCGCCAGAAGATGTTTGGGATAAAATAAGTTTTGTTTTATCCGTCAAAATTTTAGAACCTCAATTTGCAGGGCAAACCAAAGAACGTTTAGCTTCTAGACAATG
>JABDCL010000017.1 GCA_013288135.1 Gammaproteobacteria bacterium | reverse complement strand
TGAAACAGTTGATGACATTAACTACTTTTTTTTGAATAGAGGTATTTTGAAATATGGGATGCAGAATTCTTTCCAAGAGCTTGAGCTATCTCCGTTGGCGTCAAGCCTGTTGAATTAAGAAAGCGAGCAATAACACCACAGTAAATTGCTTATCATTTGTTACTTTTAAAAATTCGGCTAACAATCTGATAATGCAATCCAACCTTTTAGTTGTGTCGTCTCTCGGATCTCCCTTTTTGTTTTTTCTATTTGCCATTCTTTTTTCCTTTTTGCGAAGTCTTTTTTAATCTGTTTAAAGCCACGCCAACTGTGTTGCTGGTTGTGCCAATTAGATCAGCTATTTCTTTTTGACCAAATCCTACTTTGGATAAGAAATTAATTTTCTCGTTTTGAGGAAGATCTTTTGTTGCCATCATTACTAACAATTTGTTAGTTTTTTTGATTTCTTTTATTAATTCTTCGCTCATTATTTTTTTTGTTTAAAATGTTTTAAAACAGAGTTAACTTTTGCAGTTGCTACACCAACAATTCTTGAAATTTGAGTTTGAGGCACACCTTGTTTTGCAAGTTCTATCATTATTAATTTTTGGAGTAAATCAATAACTACTTCATCGGAAGAAAGATTTTTTTTAGGCATTATAAGTTAAATTAAATAGCAATAATAGTTTAAGGCAGTTTAAGAGGTTTTATAGATAGTTAAATAAAGGTAACGAATTCACTGATTTATGCTTGTTAGAAGCAATTCTGCTAAGGGTTTACTCTTAGCTGCATAACATTTAATAGGACTTAATAAGGGGAAGCATTTATAAGTACTAAATAAATTAGTATTTTTGAATTATGCCGGATTACATAATAACCATTCATTTAAAGATTGGCAAGCCTAAAATGGGTGTGCGCTGGCACCCGTCATACGACTTAGAACACGTTAAAAGCATAGTTGAGCAAAAAGTAAAAATAGCGATGGGTACTGCTATTGTAGAAAAGGTTGATGTGACATTAGCACCGTTGGGGTTTAGGAAAGGAATAGAAGCAGAGCCGTTGGTTCCGTGAGGGATACATTATTTAATATAAACTTATAAAGTGTTAGTAATTTTGACATCATAAAAAACTGATGAATCAAACACTGTTTGGAATTAAGGAAGCATGGGAAAAAAACAGAAGGCCTGTTTTTGTTGTGGTTGCATTAATTTCCGTAATTGTTCTTTTTGGGTGCGGGTTTTATTGGTATCATTTTCCATCTAATGGGTTTTCAAAAGATCCAAAAAATTGGACTGAATTTTCGATATATATAACCGCAGTAATTTCGTTTTTAAATTTATTAGTATTCGCGATTCTATCTTATTTGATTTACAGGTACAATGCACGAAATGATGGTGAAATAAAATATCAAAGAATCCTCCACGAAAAACCGTTGATAATGTTTTCTTACAGGGTATCCGACAATTGTTATTCAATCCAAAATATTGGCAGAGGCGCTGCAATTAATGTGGAAATTAGAACAATTGAAAAAGATAGCGAATGGAAAGGAGTTATTTGGAATTCAATGGGTGCTAAGAATGACATTCAAAAAATGGATTGGACTACAAATACCAACGCGATTTGTGCGATTTATCATGATAGTTTTGGCCTTGAATATGTTTCTTATATGGACGATAATAAATTAAGGGTAATTCATTGTTTTGACGAGGAAAGCGTGAAGGCATACCCAAAAGAATTTGAAAATAGTAGAATAGTTATTTGCAATAGACAATATTTAATCGGACAGTTTAGGATTTTCAGTTTTTTAGGGCCGGATATATTTTTACGCTGCCGGAGTAAGTTGTCCTATCATCTTCTGCCTTGCTAAGATAATAGATTCGTTAAAAGTTTCCATTGGCGTTTTTCCAAAGCAGTATCTTCCGCTGTGACACCTTTCGTTATTGTAAAATTTCATCCATTTATCCAAGTCATGCTGAAGGTCGACAAGATTGGTATATAACTTTTTCCGGAACGCAACAGCATAAAACTCTTCTTGCATTGTACGATGCAGGCGTTCACAAATTCCATTGCTTTGTGGTCTGCGTATCTGTGTCTTACTGTGCTCAATGCCTTCAATTTGTAAATACAGTTCATACTCATGGTGCTCAGGTCGGCCTTTGAACTCGGTACCACGATCAGTTAGGATCCTAAGCAATGGCACTTGTTGTTCTTCGAAGAATGGTAATACTCTGTCGTTCAGTATATCAGCGGAAGTAATCGCATGTTTGCTTTCATAAAGCTTCGCAAAAGCAACGCGGGTATAGGTATCAATAAAAGTCTGCTGATAAATCCGGCCGACACCTTTGATATTTCCGACATAATAAGTGTCCTGGCTTCCAAGGTAACCTGGATGTTCAGTTTCTATTTCACCGAACGATTCGCGCCGTTCTTTTTTGCGTTCCAGAGCCATTAGCTGAGCTTCAGTGAGGATCATACTTTCCTTAGCCATTCTTTCTTCCAGGTTCTGTAATCGCTTTCCGAATACTTCCAGATTGTGCCTGAGCCATACGCTGCGAATACCACCAGCGGAAATAAATATTCCCTTCTTGCGGAGTTCATTACAGGCCCGCTGTTGGCCATAGGCAGGATAGTCAAAAGCAATCTGTACTACAGCTTCTTCGACTGCAGCTTCAACGCGGTTTTTGAGAATTGGTTTTGAACGGCTTATTTCCTGGAGTGCTGTCTCGCCTCCCGTATCGTACATCTCTTTGATGCGATAGAAGCTGTCCCTGCTGTAGCCCATCACTTTGCAGGCTTGGGAAACGTTACCTAAATGTTCTGCGAGATTTAATAACCCTAACCGGGTTTTGATTAACTTAGATTCTACTTTCATGATCTGACATTTTGGGATTGATTAAATAAGTGTGGTTACTTAAAGTTAATCCCAACTGTCAGATTAAATCTTGACTACTTCAAGTTATTCCAAAAATGACATGGCGCCCCTAATTTTAAATGCTTTTGAATCATTTAAATAATATACGTTGTGCTATTTATTTATACTTCGTAAGGGAAACAATTGTTACATCAGTTTGAATTATTAGGCTTAGCTCGAATGGCTTATATTTTTGACTTATTAAATGTCTTTGACCAAATCCAGCTTTAGTTAGGGATTCATTTAAGTTACTTCTATTTAACTTATGTAAAAGCAATTCTAAAATTGTTCTAGCAACAAGTTTCTTTAAATAGGGAAGATACTCTTGCAGTTTAGAATTTTTGTAGTTCTCGCCGTGAACAATTGCACTTCTTAAAGAATAAATATTACCCAAATTTCTAAATATTATCTCACATGAATATTTGTTGTCGCCCACTAAAATAGCCACCCCTCTTTTCATCCTATAAGAAAGTTCTTTGTCCCCTTCGACCAGAGTCTCTAAGGCCATGCATAAATTGATATATTGGAAATGGCCATGCGATGCTTCAAAACTTGTATTGAAATGGAGAATAGCTAATCGTACATATTCAAACTTATAAAAGTCAAGAAATACTTTTTTTAAAAACCGATTTATCTCTTTTAAATTCCTATCATGGGAATAAAAGAATTTAGAAGTGTACCTAGGAAAGCTACTCATCCCAGTTGTTCTCAATTCACCTTCTTCTGTTGAAAAGTCAATTTCATTTGAAATATATAAATCTGAAGGATATATTAAAAGTAATAAATTGAAGACTCTATAAATTTCTTCTTGCTTATAATTTTGTTTATATTTCTTTTTAATTATTGCATAATATTTTTTGGAATCGTAATGCTTTTCTTTTATGATATAGTTGAAGAAATCAAAATTAACCTGTCTAAGTTCTTTGTTTTTTGTAAAAGAATTTATGTATCTTTTTAATTTTAGACTTGTTAATTCAACTAAATAAATATCTCTAAAGCGGAAGTTGAATTTTGAAAGGTCATAATGGGTGTTTGTTAATATTGGGATTGTGATTTTCATATACTTTTTGCTACACGAAAAGATTTATTTTTGGGTTTCCTCAACTAATATATTTTTAATTTGAAGAAGCCCAGGTTCTTGAGTAGTTTCAAAAATCTGTAATTCCATGAAAATATCTTCGTGGCAATAAACGGCAATGCTTGCTGATTGGTTTTGCCAGTCCTTATTACCTATTGCATATTCTGGATGGCTCAACCAAATGTGTGTACCAAGTTTCTGAAATGTAAAAATTAATTTTTGTTGACCTTTTAAGCTTCGTGCTTCAAATGATAGTTTAAAATAGCGGGGGTTTTTCCCATTTATATTTTTAGGAATAAAGTTTCGTTCCAGTTCGTTATAATAATATCCTTTGATTTTTACAATAAACCTTCCTTCAGTATTTTTCCTGTCGATTATTAAGACATTATTTTCGAAACCGAATTCACCAACACCTGAAAAGCCGACTAATTTCTTTGATGTGTTATCCCATAATTGTTCACCATAGGCATCAAATGCGCTGAACTGAGCATTATTACTGTTAAATGGAAATCTGTGATCAATTGGTAGAAACGCAACTTTTTGGGAAATACCGATTTTTGAATTGGTACTTGGAACAGCATTTAAAATTTTCTTATTAGTAGGGAAATATTTATTTATAAGTCTAAATAAAACAATAGCAAGGAAAAGATTTGCGCCAATAATTAGGAGAGAATAAACAGGAATTCGATAATAAAGCACCTGCTTTAATAGAGTTAAGAAATTAATAGATTTAATCAACGAAATTATAAGTAGTACTATTCCTGTTATGGCTACCAATATGACATACCAAATTGCATTGGAAACTACCCCTCTTATAGTTTCGGGATTTCGTAAATAACGCCACACTGATTTAAGCCACATGATCGCCATTTAATTAACTACCCTTTTAACTACCCATTACCCCCAAAAACAGTAAAACCCTTACTGGGTAAAGGTTTTAAAATGTTACAAGCGGAGAGGGAGGGATTCGAACCTCAAATATATTGTTCAATTTAATCAATTAATTTATTTCTCATGCCATACATAATCAGCCCGGCAATTGTTTTTGCTCCTACTTTGGTCTTCATATTCTGGCGGATGGTTTCGATCGTACGGGGGCTTAAGAAAACTTCTTTAGATATTTCTTCTGTTGTTTTATCCTGAGCTAAGAGTCTTAGAATTTTTACTTCTTTCTCTGAGAATTTAATGGGGTCGGGGTAAAATTGTCGTACTTGTCGTTTTGTCTGTAGCTTGGATAGTACAGCCTTATTCACCAGGTCATTGAAATAAAAATCATCATTCATGCATGCAAGGATCGCCTGGTATATTTCTTCTGGATCAGTAGTTTTTGTAAGGTAAGCATTGGCACCCATCTCCATCATCTTGGAAATCATCTCCTGATCATCATACATGGTGAGGACAATGATCTTTACTTCTTCATATTCTTTTCTTAATATGCCAATTGCATTAATTCCGTCTACTTCCGGCATCCGGATATCCATGAGTAGAACATCCGGTTTTTTCAAAAGCATCTTATGTACCAGGTCCCTTCCGTCTTCCGCTTCCCAAATGATCTTTAAATAATCCTTATCCTTCAAAGCCATTTTGATACCATCCCTAAAAATCTTGTGATCGTCAGCAATGGCCACTTTAATTACTAATTCCGCACTCATAAGGGATTGGTTGTAAAATTGTTACTATGCGCTAAGATTATGATGATTTATTATAATATTCTAAAATGCATGTTTAAAGTATAGCAATTTTACGATGGATAAGGTAATTACTGAATAATTGAAAATGAGCAATACTGCTCTAGTTTAGTGATTTTGTTAAATGTACATTTGATTTAGAAAGTTGATTGATAACGCTTTTACCCGAACCATCCAATGTCCAAACTTACCGTCCAGTAAGATCTTCCAAATCCTTGAAAAACTATAAAGTCCGGTATCAGTCAACTTTTTTCCCCTTTTATCTCCAAATAAACGCGGAAGCCCTTGATTAATTGTAATTTCCGCATTCAGGGTTGACTGAATAAATACAAATTTCCCCGTTTTTAAGATACTTTTTGCCCTTCTAAGGGTTTCCACTTATCCACAATCCTCTATCATATGGGGATAAACTGTTTATTTTCAATGCCCTTTTCTTAAAAAATCTAAAAAACCGACCGTATAAATACGATTCGGTTACCGGAACTTTACCTAACTTCTACCTGTGTTTTTTCTTCGTATATTTACTAAGAGCCTCTACTAGTCTGAATCTCAGGCAATTTAAGGGTTTTTAACCTGTATCCTAAGCGTTGTTGAATCTTTTTTTTAGGGTTTAATTACGTTGTCTTTCAAGATAAAAAACTTCAAAACTCTGATTATGAACAAAGAATCACTAGTTAAGGAACAGGTAAATTACCAAAGTGTTGGCGAACAGATTTCTCATGAACTGGCTGCCAAGATGGTTAAAGATCATCATGATAAGTATTCCGATGAATCAAAATCTTATGTCATTGGAAAAAAAATTATAGAAGAAATATTGGCACAACCAGGATGCGTAGGAGTCCGCTTTTTTGATGCAATAAACGAAGCTGGAGTTAAAACACTTGTTTATGCTGGTATTGATGAAAAAGGGAAAAACATTCTTGAAATTACAACTGTTAACGATCATGGTAAACTTGCAGTAACTGAGGGAATGTCTGCAGATAGAGGTCAAACGGGAATTAACTGGTTTTCATAGTATTTAGCTATAGTAAATCTGATTGTAACTTTCTATATTTGGGTAATCCTAAATAGAGTGGTTCCAAAAATCAGTTTGCTATCCTCATTGTTACCCATAATTTTTTTTATATTGTGTTGTTCTAAAACACATATAAAGGGATTTTGGGTAATTTTTTTTTATAGCATTGCTTCATTTATTTCAGACGGTTTCTTAGCAAGTTCTGGATGGGCTGCAGAACACAAATTTTTTT
>JABDCL010000016.1 GCA_013288135.1 Gammaproteobacteria bacterium | reverse complement strand
CATTTAAGTGGGTATGATTTATCAATTGAAGATATTCGACAATTTCGTCAACTTCATTCTAAAACACCCGGACACCCTGAGTATGGAGTTACGCCTGGTATTGAAACCACCACAGGGCCTCTCGGACAAGGGTTAGCGAATGCGGTAGGTATGGCGATTGCAGAAGCTGTGTTAGCAAAAACTTTTAATCGCGACTCTCATATCCTAATTGATCACTTTACTTATTGTTTTGTAGGTGATGGTTGTTTGATGGAGGGTATTTCTCATGAGGTGTCATCATTAGCAGGTACTTTAGGTCTTGGTAAGCTGATAGTTTTTTGGGATGATAATGGCATTTCCATTGACGGCAAAGTTACAGGGTGGTTTTTAGATGATACGCCTAAACGGTTTGAATCCTATGGTTGGCATGTTATCAAAGGTATCGATGGGCATGATCCTGAAGCTGTTACAAAAGCCATTCTTGAAGCACAAAAAGTAGAAGATAAACCCAGTTTACTTTGTTGTAAAACGATCATTGGTTTTGGTGCACCCAATTTAGAAGGTACTGAGAAATGTCATGGAACAGCTTTGGGGGAAGCAGAAGTTCTCTTTGCCAGGCAGCAATTAAAGTGGACATATCCGCCTTTTGAAATTCCTGTAGAAATTTATGAGGCATGGGATGCAAAAAAAAGAGGGATACAATTAGAACACAATTGGAGGATGCGATTTGAGGCTTACCAGGAAGCTTATCCTCAATTAGCATTAGAACTGGAACGACGTTTGAAGGGTCAATTACCAGCTGAGTGGCCAGATCGCATTGAAAATTTTATTTTAGAGACAACAAAAAAAAATGATCTGATAGCAACTCGTAAGGCCTCACAAAATACTTTAGAGGTAATACAAGATGTGTTGCCGGAATTATTCGGAGGATCTGCCGATTTATCAGAATCAAATTTAACGCATACTAAAAAATCCAAGCACATAAAGCCACACGACTTTACTGGAAATTATTTGTATTATGGTGTTCGGGAATTTGGCATGTCTGCCATTATGAATGGCATGGCCCTATATGGTGGTTTTATTCCTTATGGGGGTACTTTTTTAACTTTTTTAGATTATGGGCGTAATGCAGTGCGGCTAGCTGCATTAATGAGGCAACGTGTGATTTTTGTTTATACCCACGATTCTATTGGATTAGGGGAAGATGGTCCGACACATCAACCTATTGAACATTTAGGGATGTTGCGCACAACACCTAATATGTCAGTATGGCGACCTTGCGATTTGACTGAAACGGCGGTTGCCTGGCGTCATGCGATAGAAAGACAAGAAGGTCCAACAAGCCTTGTTTTAACAAGACAAGCAGTTAAAGCACAAGCAAGAACGATAGAACAAGTCGCCAATATTAAACGAGGGGGTTATATTTTGCTGGAGTGTCAAGGAGAACCAGAGGCTATTATTATTAGTACTGGTTCAGAAGTTGAATTAGCAGTTCAGGCTGCAGAGACATTACAACTTCAAGGTCGACGGATCCGAGTCGTTTCTATGCCTTCAACGTCTGTTTTTCAAGCACAAGAGGCAGCGTATCGAGAATCTGTATTACCCGTTCTGGTCAGAGCTCGTGTTGCTGTCGAAGCAGGGGCAACTAACTATTGGTATCAATGGCTTGGATTTGAGGGTGTGGTTGTTGGTATTGACCGGTTTGGAGAATCTGCGCCAGGGAAAGATGTATTTAAAGCGCTGGGTATTACGATAGAAGCGGTAGCACAAGCAGTAAACAAAGTTTTGTTTTCACATTCACCTAAAGGAAAATAAAAATGAGTATCAGAGTCGCAATTAATGGCTATGGTCGCATTGGGCGTAATATTTTAAGGGCTTTATATGAAAGCCAGCGTACACCGGAAATTCAAATTGTTGCAATTAATGATTTAGGTGATACGAAAACCAATGCACATTTAACACAGTTTGATTCAACACACGGTCGTTTTAAGGGGCAAGTATCTGTTTTAGACAATCACTTAATTGTGAATGGTGATAAAATTCAAGTTTTTGCAGAACGTAATCCTGAAACATTACCTTGGAAAGCGCTCAATATTGATGTTGTGCTAGAATGCACCGGTTTTTTTGCGAGCTTCGATAAAGCAAGTGCGCATTTATGGGCAGGTGCTAAAAAGGTTTTAATATCTGCACCTGCAGGGAATGATGTTCCAACGATAGTTTATGGGATTAATCATAAAAAGTTAAAATCAGAAGATACAATTGTTTCTAATGCCTCGTGTACGACAAATTGTCTAGTGCCTTTGGTTAAGCCTTTAGAGGATACCGTGGGCGTTATAAGTGGTTTAATGACAACGGTGCATGCCTATACGAATGATCAAAGTTTAACGGATGTTAATCATTCCGATTTACGCAGAGCACGTTCTGCAACACAATCTTTAATTCCAACTAAAACGGGTGCGGCATCGGCTGTGGGATTAGTACTCCCGGAATTAAATGGTAAGTTGGATGGCCTTGCTATTCGAGTTCCAACTTTAAATGTTTCTCTGGTGGATTTAACTTTTATAGCGAAGCGCGAAACCAGTGTTCAAGAAATAAACTCGATTTTAATAGAAGCGTCCAATGGGGAACTGAAAGGGATATTGGAGGTGAATGATGCACCTTTGGTGTCTATTGATTTTAACCATAATCCAGCCTCCTCAATTTTTGATACGACACAAACTAAAGTCATTGGAACGCTGGTTAAGGTCTTGGCCTGGTATGACAATGAATGGGGATTTTCGAATCGTATGCTGGATACAGCACTTGTGATGGCAAAAGCGAAGTAAATATGACTTTTTTACGCATGGAAAATGTAGATCTTCACAATAAGCGGGTGTTAATCCGCGAAGATTTCAATGTTCCGATTAAAGATGGGCACATTCAAAACGATACTAGATTACGTCGATCATTACCTACTTTACAAAAAGCGCTTCAAGCTAATGCTTGTGTGTTGATAGTATCCCATCTGGGCCGCCCAATAAAAGGAGAAATTTTATCAGAAGCAGAATTTTCATTGAAAGTAGTGGCGGCACACCTGTCAAAACTATTAAATTACCCTGTGCGTTTTGAAAGTGATTGGTTAAAGGGTGTTTTGATACACCCAGGTGAAATTGTGTTAGGTGAAAATGTTCGCTTCAATAAAGGGGAAGAAACGAATGATCCAATTCTAGCAAAAAAAATGGCGGAATTGTGTGATGTTTTTATTATGGATGCATTTGCGGTAGCGCATCGATCACACGCTTCTACAGTAGGGGTTGCAAAATTTTCACCTCTTGCAGTGGCGGGGCCATTATTGACCTCAGAATTAGAAGCCTTATCAAAAGTACTTAAAACGCCTAAGAGACCTCTGGTTACCATTGTGGCAGGTTCAAAAGTTTCAACTAAATTATCGGTCCTAAAATCCTTAATTCATTTAGTCGATGTTTTAATTGTGGGTGGGGGAATAGCCAATACTTTTATTGCAGCCATGGGATATAATATCGGGCGCTCTTTGTTTGAACCTGAATTAGTAAACACCTGTCAAGAAATATTAAAAAAGGCAAAAGAAAATAATATTCAAATAATTATCCCTAGTGATGTTGTTGTTGCAACAGAAGAAAACGAAACAGCAAGAATTGTTAATTGTAATCAGATTGGATTAGATGAAAAAATTTTTGACGTAGGGCCAATCACTGTTCAAACTATTGAAAAAGTGTTAAGTACAGCAAAAACGATTCTTTGGAATGGTCCGGTGGGTGTATTTGAAATAGATGCTTTCGAAAATGGAACAAAAGCATTAGCAAAAGCGATTGCAAATTCCAATGCGTTTTCTATTGTAGGGGGTGGGGAGACATTGGCTGCAATTGATAAATATGGGGTGAGTGATAAAATTTCCTATATTTCAACAGGTGGGGGTGCATTTTTAGAATATTTAGAAGGTAAAACGTTACCCGCAGTTAAAGTTTTGGAAGAACGGATGATTTAATAGGAGATGATATATTGTTAAGACGAACTAAGATAATAGCGACCTTGGGTCCAGCAACAGATGAGATTGGCATGTTACATCGGATTATTCAGGCAGGGGTAAATTTGGTTCGCATTAATTTATCCCATGGAACTGAGGCTGCTCATGCAAAACGCATAGAAATGACGCGTGCTTGTGCGCTCGAATTGGGCGTTGAGGTTGGCATTGTATTAGATTTACAAGGCCCTAAAATTCGGATTGCACGTTTTAAAGAGGGAGCTATACAACTAGAACCTGGCAATCATTTTGTATTGGATGCGAATTTAGGAAAGGATGATGGAACAGAAAAAATGGTTGGCATTGACTATAAAGAATTACCCAATCAAGTTTATCAAGGTGATATTTTGTTATTAGATGATGGCCTGATTATGCTAGAAGTGATTAAAGTTAGAGATTCTAAGATTGAATGTGTTGTTAAACTGGGAGGAAAGTTGTCGAATCATAAAGGGCTCAACCGACGCGGGGGCGGGCTTACAGCTGATCCTTTAACGGCTAAGGATCGTCAGGATATTATATTTGCAGCCTCAATGCAGGCTGATTACGTTGCACTTTCATTTACACGCAATGCAGAAGACATTCATGAGACTCGTGCTTTATTAGAACAGGCCGGGAGTCATGCGGGTATAATGGCTAAAATTGAAAGAGTAGAAGCGGTGAATGCCATAGATGAGATTATACAAAGTTCTGATTGTGTGATGGTGGCCAGAGGAGATTTAGGTGTTGAAATTGGTTTTGCAGAGTTACCCGCGGTACAAAAACATATCATCTCTAGAGCAAGAGCCTTGGATAAGGCAGTTGCGACAGCCACGCAAATGATGGAATCCATGATTCATAGCCCAATTCCAACGCGTGCAGAAGTGTCGGATGTTGCTAATGCGGTTTTAGACGGTACGGATGCCGTTACTTTATCAGCAGAAACAGCCACTGGGGAATTTCCAGATAAAGTGGTTGAATCAATGGCACAAATTTGTTTGGCTGCTGAACGACAGAAAATGACACAAGTTTCAAATCATCGTTTAGAATGTCGCTTTAATCGTGTAGATGAATCTATCGCAATGGCTGCCATGTATACAGCGAATCATGTTCATGCTAAAGCCATTATTGCCTTGACAGAATCTGGTTCTACTCCGCTTTGGATGTCTCGGATCCGATCGGGGATCCCAATCTATGGAATGAGTCGTCATAAATTATCTCGAGGTCGTATGACTTTATATCGAGGCGTTTACCCGGTTGATTTTGATGTTACCCAATATCCGCGTGACCAGATTACGGAAGAAGCCGTGTCAGCACTATTAGGAATGGGTGCTGTTCAAAGAGGGGATAAAGTGATTATTACTAAAGGGGATATTATGGGAGATACCGGTGGGGCTAATACTATGAAAATTGTAACAGTTTAAGAGGAGATAGAAATGGCCTTAATTACTTTACGTCAATTATTGGATCATGCGGCCGAACACAATTACGGTGTTCCTGCTTTTAATGTCAATAATTTGGAACAAATACGCGCTATCATGGAAGCAGCTCATGAAACAGATAGCCCTGTTATTATTCAAGCTTCAGCAGGTGCTCGTAAATATGCAGGTCCTAGATTTTTACGACACTTAATATTGGCAGCCATTGAGGAATTTCCCCATATCCCAATTTGTATGCATCAAGATCACGGGGCAACGCCTGCTGTGTGCCAGCGCTCAATTCAATTGGGTTTTAGCTCAGTGATGATGGATGGATCTCTAAAAGAGGATATGAAAACGCCAGCCACTTATGATTATAACTCCCGAGTAACTTCGGAGGTAGTGAGAATGGCACATGCTTGTGGGGTATCGGTAGAAGGAGAGTTAGGGTGCTTAGGTTCTTTGGAAACTGGAAGAGCGCATGATGAAGATGGCTCTGGAGCCGAAGGACATTTAAGTCGAGAAATGTTATTAACTGATCCCAAAGAAGCATCTGATTTTGTTCGTGCAACTAAAGTGGATGCTTTAGCAATTGCTATTGGAACGAGTCATGGGGCTTATAAATTTAGTCGCCCCCCCACCGGTGAAATTTTAGACATGAAACGTGTCAAAGAAATTCACCAAAAGATCCCAGATACCCATTTGGTGATGCATGGTTCATCTTCAGTTCCTCAAGAATGGTTAAAAATTATTGATGAATATGGTGGAGAAATGGGTGAAACCTATGGTGTTCCTGTTGCGGAAATACAAGAAGGGATCAAACATGGTGTGCGAAAGATTAATATTGATACTGATTTACGGTTAGCGGCAACAGGTGCTATTCGACGCTATCTTGCCAAAAATAAAGCAGAATTTGACCCTAGAAAATACAATGTGGAAGCCAAAGATGCGATGAAAGCCATTTGTAAAGCTCGTTACGAAGCATTTGGAACAGCAGGATTTGCTGCTAAAATTAAACCCATCGCTTTAGAAAAAATGGCTGAATTATATGCAGCAGCGAAACTCGATCCTCGAATTACTTAATTAGAGAGATTGGAGAGGAGTGAGAAGTAGAGACATGAGTACTTTATCTAGAGATATTAATTATTCTGGTTATCGATATTATACGCAAATAGCGATGGCATTTGTTGGTTTATTATTGACAGCTAATGTTATTGGTGAAAAACCTTTGTTATTCGGCCCTATCATTTTACCGGCGGGGTTATTGTTGTTTCCGATTACTTATTTATTAGGGGATGCACTTACCGAAGTTTATGGATTTAGTCAATCGAGACGTGTGATATGGATGGGCATGGCCTGTAATTTATTTATGGCGTTATTTTGCCAATTATCGATCAACTTGCCGGCCCTTGATTCTTGGACTAAAAGTGTTGCTTATGCCGAAATATTAGGAACCTCCAGTCGTTTAATGGCTATCTCAGTGCTTACGTATTTTGTGGGAGAATTTGTTAATGCCTATCTTGTTGCAAAACTTAAAATACGGCTGCAGGGCAGATTTTTTTGGGCTCGCGCATTGCTTGGTAGTTGGATAGGAGAAGGTATAGAAACTTCTTTATTTATTCCGCTTGCATTCTGGGGCAGTATGCCCTTAGAACAATTGTGGACATTGGCGGCACATTTTTATTCTTTTAAAGTTTTATATGCGTTGGCAGCCATGCCGTTATTAAACTATTTGGTTAAATTTTTAAAACAACAAGAAAAGCTTGATGTGTATGATAAGGGAACAAATTTTAATCCATTTTCTTTTGGGCGGACACAGAGATCCGCCCCTACGTTATTTTAGGAATGTTTTTTTATTTCTCTTTTTTCTCGATTTTCTTAAATTCGATAACATTGAGTTTATTAATAGCCCACATCCAACCCACAATAATGAAGAGCATGATGACTGCAATATGAGGGGTTACAGCAAGCAGTGAGCCAAAAGTGGTGATAAGTCCTAATTGAATCGCTGAGCCTCCTGCCTTTCCAAGACGTGCTCCCACGGTATCAATGGCAGCTTTACCTTTAACCTTGGATTCTTGATCTAAGGGTATGTAAGCCATTTCCTTGGTGGGGTCAAAGAGCGAGTACTTCGAGGCTTTACTCATAATATTTTGAATGGTTCCAAAAAGAACTGCGATAATCAATGGTGTTGTTCCAAGCTCTGTCAGTAAGGGTGTTAAGGGGACTTTGAAAATGACAAAGGTGAAGAACCCAATGCCTGTAATTAACAATACCACAGGTGTTATGAATGCGGTGACTCCCCAACCAAAACGTCTTAAAACATTACTCGATACAAACAACATCATTAAAACAGTGGTTGCTCCCAAAATAGTTGAATAGCTGCCCATAAAGTTCAAATAATCGTTAACATTGGTATATTGTTCTTTTAATTGACTTTTCCAGGTAACTTCTAATAGGTTGATTGAGATATTATAGGTAAGCACTAAGATGGCGATACATAATACGTACTTAGAGCGTGCAAGAAATTTACAACTGTCCATTAATGACATTTTGGGTTTTTCTTTCTTGGCTTTTACTTGTTCTGTTTGGTCATAAAATCGAGTATCGGTGAGTACGTTTTTGGTAATCCATCGATAAATAAAAATCACAATGAATCCAGAAATAATGGACATTGCCATGAGATAATTAAGCGGTGTTTGCCATGAATCAACTTCTGGAGACAGTGATTGTTGCATTTGTGTAATCAATTTGGTGGCAGGTCCCGCTGCCATAAGAGCAAAA
>JABDCL010000015.1 GCA_013288135.1 Gammaproteobacteria bacterium | reverse complement strand
GACATAACGGGTATGTGGATATAGAACCCAATTTAGGTCCTACTGGGTACAATCTTCCTTGGTTAGAGCATGATTGGCCACAAGGTGGCGCACCACAAAAAACGTATAATCAGAATCCTTTTGGTCGAGGAACCTTTGGGATCTATAAAGGCAGTGGAAAAGTTATTTATCAGCAGGAAGTGATACAGTAGCATCCTTCTCTCAGCCACTCCCTAACGCCCCCTCCCCGGTCTATACAGAAACAGGGGAGGGAGCCGAAGGAAAAAATCTTTTTGGTTTTTTTGTTTTTAAAAATTATTTAATATTAATGCATTCATTATACAAATAAAATAATTTTGACTTTTAAGTAAAAATATAGGATCTTGCTCCTCTAATTTTTTTGGAGCAATAAAATGTCTAAACCGAAATTACCGAAAACAGAGTTTGATGCGCCGTGGAAGCAAATATTAGATATATATTTTGAACATTTCATTGCTTATTGTTGGTCGGACAAATATGATGAAATAGATTGGAAAAAAGGGTATAAACCTCTTGATAAAGAACTAAACAAAATTGTTAGAAATGCGCCAGTTGGTGGTCGTATTGTTGATAAGCTGATTGAAGTTTATCGTAAGAATGGTGCAGAAGCTTACATGCTTATTCATCTAGAGGTTCAAGGTAATCAAGATCCCAATTTTGAAGAACGTATGTTTGTTTATCGTTATAGGTTGCGGGATTTATACAAAAAACCTATTGCCAGCCTAGCAATTTTGATAGATCGAGACAGCCAATGGAGGCCCGGTATTTTTAGAGAAGAGTTATGGGGCTCTTCTATAGAGATGAAGTTTCCAATCATCAAACTGATTGATTATAAAAATCGCGTTGAAGAATTAGAAGCTTCTACTAACTTATTTGCCACGGTCATTCTGGCTCAGCTGGCGGCCTTGGAGAAACAGTCCCTAGATGATAAACTAATAAGTAAGATTAACCTAATTAAATGGTTGTATAATAGGGGACGCAAAAAAGAGGATATTATTACCCTGCTTATATTTATAGATTGGGTAATTGCTTTGCCGACCCCACTTGAAGTGAAGTGTAGAGAAGTTATTAGTACATTAGAGGAGGAATTACACGTGAATTACATTACAAGCTTTGAGCGCATTGCTACCCAAAAAGGTTTAGAACAAGGAGTTAAAAAAGGAGAGAGTGCTGTATTATTGCGTTTATTGAAACATAAATTTAAAACAACAATCCCAGAGAATTACCATCAACAAATAAATAATGCTAATGCAGATGAATTACTTATTTTGGCAGAGCGTGTTTTAGAAAGTAATACTTTAGAAGGTGTATTTAGGGCTTAGATAATATTATCACGCATCCATTGTTCTAATAGGATGGCTGCGGCCAGTGCATTAACTTCTGCAGTTTGTTTTTTATGTTTTTTAGCACTGGGTTTTGTAAATTTTGTGTTTCTTGCCTTTAGTTGTTGTTCAGCTTCCCAGGAGCTTAAGCGTTCATCTACTGTGTGGATGGGGAGATGAAATCGTTCAAAGAGACGATTGGCAAATCGACGGGCGCAATGAGTCATCAGTTGTTCGGAGTCATCCATTTGTAGTGGGATACCAACGATAAGATGAAGAGGATGCCAGGTATGAATGAGGGTTTCAATTTCACCCCATTTGGGGATCCCATCGTGTGCAGCCAGTGTTACGAGTGGTGTTGCACTTCGAGTTAAGGCTTGTCCTACAGCAACACCAATATGCTTCATGCCAAAATCAAATGATAAAAATACTCGAGATGCATTATGATTATGATCACTCATGCATGCCCTATATCATCGGAAATGTTAGTGATATCAATGCCCATGGTTTTGGCTGCTAAGCGCCAGCGATCTTGATAGGGGGTATCGAAAAGAATTTTGGGCGTTGCTTCTCCATAGAGCCAAGCATTTTGCAGGAGTTCCTTTTCTAATTGTCCTTTTTGCCAACTGGCATATCCTAATGCAAACAGTGTTTTAGGGGGGCCTTGATTATGAGCAATAGCGTCTAAAATGTCAGGAGAAGTAGTCACAGAGATAGTATCGCTGATATCGACAGTCGATTTCCAAACGGATCCTTTATTGTGTAATACAAATCCTCGTTCTTGACGAACGGGGCCTCCGGAAAGCACACTGCGTTTTTTAATTTCCTGAATATCACAGACGATATGCATCTCTTCAAAAATATTTCCAAGAGAAATATTTAAGATCGGTTGATTGATTACAATGCCCATGGCACCCTTTTCACTGTGTTCAAAAATGTAGGTAACCGATCGAAAAAAATAAGGATCGGCAAGCTTTGGCATTGCAATTAGAAGATGATTGGTGAGCAGCATCAGTGGTTGCATAAGTGATTCTATTCTTGCAATTGTTGATAAAGACAATCTAAAATCCGACCAGAAATATCGATCGCTGTTTCGGCTTCAAGTTCTCGAACACAAGTGGGGCTTGTTACATTGATTTCAGTTAAGTATTCTCCAATAACATCCAATCCAACCAAAAGAAGTCCTTTTTCTCGCAAGATAGGACCTACTTGTTGACAAATCCACAAATCGCGTTCAGAGAGTTTAACACATCTTCCTGTACCTCCAGCAGCTAAGTTGCCACGAAATTCTCCAGCTAAAGGGATCCTAGCCAAAGCATAAGGAATGGGTTCTCCATTTACTAAGATAATTCGTTTGTCGCCCTGTTCAATGATTTCTGGGATAAATTGTTGTGCCATGGTATAACGTCTACCATGGTGAGTAAGGTTCTCTAAAATAACTGTAAGATTTGGATCAGTCGCTTGGCATTTAAAAATATTACGACCCCCCATATTATCTAAAGGTTTTAATACTACTGTGCCCTGTTCTTTGATAAATTCTTTCAATTGTGTTGTTGAAGAAGAAACCATCGTTGCAGGCATGCATTGTGGAAACCAGGTTGTGAAAAGTTTTTCATTGGCATCTCGTAAACTTTGAGGTTTATTAACTACCAAAGTTCCATTTTGCTCCGCATGCTCAAGGATGTAGGTCGAATAAATATACCCCATATCTACAGGTGGATCTTTGCGCATTAATATAATATCGAATTGATCTAAAGGCTGCTCAGTAGGTTCTCCTAGGTCAAACCAATCGTAGGGATTGTCTCTAACCAGGAGTGATCGTGTATATCCCCAGGCTATCCCATATTTTAAAAATAAATCTTTGGGTTCTAAGTAGTGTAATTGCCATCCATAGGCTTGTGCTTTCAATAACAATGCAAGAGTTGTATCTTTTTCAGGGTGGATACTGATAATGGGATCCATCACCACTCCCAGCGTTAGTTGCTCACTCACACAATATTCCTCCTCTGCATTCATCAAAAATATTAATCAAAAATTACTCTATTATGCTACTCTTTTGATAGTAACCTAAAAAATAGGCAAAATCCGATATGTATTTAATCTCTTATTTTATCTTTTTAGCATTGTTTGACATAGAACATAACACTATCTCATTGGGTATTCATAATGCAGAATAAAAAATTATCAAGTCCTTTGATCATGGTAGTAGATGATTCAAGAACCATTCGCGCCATAGCTAAATCCATGTTAGAGCACCATCAATATCAAATTGTTACTGCGGAAGATGGCATTGACGCTTTGGAAAAATTGGATAAACAGAATCCCAGCCCGGATCTTATTTTATTAGATATTGATATGCCGCGAATGGATGGGTTTGAATTTGCTACTGTGGTGAGTAACAATGAAAAACTAAAACAAATACCTATTATTGTTATTACTTCTCGTATTGCTGAACAAAATAAAGAAAAAGCTTTAAGCTTGGGTGCCAAAAAATTTATTGAGAAACCTTTTGAAGAACAAACGCTGATTGAAGCTATTCGAGAAGTGCTAACTCCCTAAATCACCCGCTAAATATTGTAAGGCAGATAAAGCAACAATGCTTGCTGTTTCTGTTCTTAACACCCTTGGTCCTAATTGAATGTTGATGAATGCATTGTGAGTAATATAAGAAATTTCTTCTGGGGAGAGTCCCCCCTCAGGTCCAATTAACAATGCAATATCTTTGGTGCAAGCAATAGTTTTTAAAGTGTGGGTGGCTCTATGGTCTAAAACAAGTTTGGTGTTTTCTTGTCTGTTTTTTACCCACTCAAGTATAGGTATTGGGTGTTCTAATTTTGGGATATGGGTTCTTCCACATTGTTCACAAGCGTGGATAATGATTTTCTGCCAATGCATGAGTTTTCTTTCTTCTCGTTCGCTTTTGAGATGGACATCTCCTCGGGTAGAATATAAAGGCGTAATAACAGTAACGCCTAATTCTACTGATTTTTGTATAGTTAACTCCATATGGGGTCCTTTAGAAATCACTTGGCCTAAATGAATAAAAAGGGGAGATTCCACGTTTTTGGCTACACGATCCTGAATGGTGGCTTCTAAAACCTTTCGTTTACTAAAATGTATAATGCTTGGGTATTCATATCCATCGCCATTGAATAAAATAATTTTTGCATCATTAGACAATCGAAGTACAGTTCCGAGATGCCGAGTGGCATCCATATCTAATAAGATTTTTGCATTGATTTCTAATGGGATGTTTTGAAATATTCTTGGGATTCTCATGTTTAAATTTTCTAATATCTGTTAATATCTATAATCATCCGATTTAAACGGGCCATGGTTATTTAACCCTAAATAATGAGCTTGTTTTGATGTTAACTGTGTTAAATTTACCCCGAGTTTTTCTAGATGGAGTAAGGCAACTTTTTCATCTAAGTATTTGGGGAGATTATGAATACCAATGGGATAGTGTTCATTTTTCTGCCAAAGTTCAATCTGTGCCAAAACCTGATTGGTGAATGACATAGACATAACAAAACTGGGATGACCTGTACCACAGCCTAAATTTACCAAACGTCCCTCAGCCAAGATAATAATTTTTTTCCCATCGGGGAATAGCACGTGATCCACTTGGGGCTTAATATTTTCCCAAGGATATTGTCTTAAGGATGCAATGTCAATTTCTGAATCAAAATGTCCAATGTTACAAACAATACTGCCGTTTTTCATGCTCAATAAATGTTCATGGGTGATCACTTGTATATTACCAGTGGCGGTAACAAATATATCTCCTAAAGGAGCTGCTGTTTCCATAGTAACGACACGATAGCCTTCCATCGCTGCTTGCAGAGCGCAAATGGGATCAATTTCGGTTACATATACGGTTGCGCCGAAATTTTTTAAAGCTTGAGCACATCCTTTCCCAACATCACCAAAACCTGAAACGATAGCCACCTTTCCAGCAATCATGACGTCGGTTGCGCGTTTAATGCCATCGATTAAAGATTCTCGGCAACCATAGAGATTATCAAATTTGGATTTTGTGACAGAATGATTGACATTAATAGCAGGAATTTTAAGTAAGCCTGTTTTTTTAAGTTCATACAGTCTATGTATGCCGGTGGTGGTTTCTTCAGATAATCCTTTTATATTTTTAAGTAAATTTGGAGTTTGATGATGGACAAGATGGGTAAGATCTCCACCATCATCTAAGAGTAAATTGGGTTGCCAATCATTAGGTCCTTTTAAAGTTTGCTCAATACACCACCAAAATTCTTTTTCATTTTCTCCTTTCCAGGCAAATACCGGGATCCCTTGAGCCGCGATAGCAGCAGCGGCATGATCCTGCGTTGAAAAAATGTTACAAGAGGACCATCGTACACTGGCACCTAAGGCAATTAAGGTTTCAATTAAAACGGCTGTTTCAATCGTCATATGTATACAGCCAGCAATTTTTGCGCCTAGAAGTGGTTTTTTATTTTGATAGTGTGTTTTAAGTGCTGTAAGACCGGGCATTTCTTCTTCTGCAATTAGAATTTCCCGACGTCCAAAGTCAGCGAGGGTTAAATCTTTGATTTTAAAGTCTTGCAATTTAATATCTCCAGGATTGACCAAGGGTGGGGACTAGCCCCGCCCCTACGATAGGGCATTATAATCCGGCCATATCCTTTAGGACTTCAATTTTATCGGTTCGTTCCCAGGTAAAATTAGGTTCTTCTCGGCCAAAATGACCATATGCAGAAGTGGGTGTGTATATAGGTCTAAGAAGGTCTAAGCTTTTGATGATTTGATGAGGTCGGAAGTCGAACACTTTTAGGATAATATCTCGGATTGCATCATCAGAGATTTTACCGGTTGCAAAGCTTTCAACACAGATAGAAGTGGGCTCTGCAAGGCCAATGGCATATGAGACTTGAATTTCGCACCGTTCGGCAATTCCTGCAGCAACAATGTTTTTGGCTACATAACGTGCCATATAAGAAGCAGAGCGATCTACTTTAGAAGGATCTTTTCCTGAGAATGCCCCACCTCCATGTCTTGCCATGCCACCATAAGTATCCACAATGATTTTGCGCCCGGTTAATCCGCAATCTCCCATGGGGCCACCAACAACAAAACGACCGGTTGGATTGACTAAAAACCGGGTGGAAGGGCTTAACCAATGAGTTGGGATAACCGGTTTAATAATATGTTCAATAACGGCTTCTTTGAGATCTTCGTAGTTGATATCAGGATTATGTTGGGTTGAGAGTACAACTGTTTCAACACTGACGGGTTTAGTATTTTCGTATAAAAAGGTAATTTGACTTTTAGCATCGGGTCTTAACCAAGGCAGTGTTCCATTTTTACGAATAATAGATTGTTGTCGAACCAATTTGTGGGCATAAGTAATTGGAGCAGGCATTAAAATATCGGTTTCATTAGTGGCATACCCAAACATTAATCCTTGATCACCGGCACCTTGTTCGTGGGTATCTGTTGCATTTACACCTAAAGCGATATCCGAAGATTGTTTCCCAATGGCATTTAAAACGGCACAAGAATTACCATCAAAACCCATGTCAGAATGATTGTAGCCAATGTGGACAATGGCCTGACGGGCAAGATTTTCAATATCTACCCAGGCTCTGGTGCTGATTTCGCCACCAATAAGCACCATACCCGTTTTTACAAAGCATTCACAAGCAACTCTGGCAAAAGGATCTTGTTCTAAAATTGCGTCTAAAACTACATCGGATATTTGATCGGCTATTTTGTCTGGGTGACCCTCTGAGACAGACTCTGAGGTAAATAAAAATCGTTTATTCATGAAATTTCTCTTGGGCTAAAAAAAGGATATATGGAGAGTGTCAGACACAACACAAAATTGAATCTGACACTCTGATATTCTACAGTATACTACACCAGGGTTTATTGCTTTGGTCAGTAGGTGTCGCCACTGGTTGTGCATGTTCTGCTTGCCCTGTAGCAGCAGCTGCAGCTGCTTGTTGGTGCTGAGGTAGAATAGCCGGCTGTTCAGTTCCTGCTCGTGCACCATCAAGTCTTGCTTTTTCTAATCTTTCTCGCTCTTTTCTTTCTTGCTCGAAGCGTTCTCTTTCAAGTTTTTTTCTTTCTTGCTCGAAGCGTTCTCTTTCAGCGTCGAATGCGTCTCTATATTTTATTTCATCTAAACGCCTTTTTTTTTCTTCTTCTACTCGTTGTGCTACTTCAGCTGATGTTGCCATATGTTTTGTCTCCTCTTCTGTGAGTGTTTTCTGATCTGCGTGTGGCGATGATTTTACATTTTGTAGTTATAACTCTTTAATCTCCTAATTGTGATAAACGATAGCATCTTAACTCTTCTCAAATAGTAATTGCAAATACTGCTATCTTTATATAATCGGACATGGGAGAAATAATGACCAACAACCAATATCATCAAACGATACGTGTTCTTTCCGATCGGATTGTGAATGCCCAGCGGCCAATTCGCATATTAGATGCGTTAAAATGGGATGTGGAAATTCATGACCATTTTTTTAAAAACAATTTTAAAGAACTTCCTCGGGTTACACCGGATTATTATGAGAAAAATCCACTTAGATTTGATCCAGAAGTAAAAATAGAAGAGTTTAATGACATCGAGCGTGATATTCGTCGAGAATTGGGTCAATTTAGTAGTGTGGGTGGTATTATGCAACGTATTTGCCGAGAATATGTTACGGTTGTATCTATGTTGCGAGCGCGAGGAACACCCCAGTTTACAAAATATTCACGACAACTTTATGGCAGTTCGGAAGATGCCTTTTATGCAGGTGCCCCGACATTACAAGATTTGGCGGTTGTATTATCTAATACGCTTTCTTTTATTCGTGATAAATCACATCGAAGTAAAGAAGATGAAAAATGTTATACCGCAGAAGAAACGGTTGAAAAATTAAGAAAGAAATTAATAAAATATTTTTTTGATAAAAAAGTACCCGTACAAGTTGTTTTGAGTGATGGCATTATTGCAGATGCTGCAGCGGGTGCTGAATGTATTAAAATTCGCAGTGGTGCTAAATTTAGTCGACGAGATCTCAGAGTGATGGAAGTTCATGAAGGATGGGTACATTTAGGAACAACATTAAATGGTTTAACACAACCAATTTGTACTTTTCTAAGTAAAGGTCCACCCTCCTCTACTATTACTCAAGAAGGGTTGGCCATTATTATGGAAATCTTTACCTTTTCTTCTCATCCCGCTCGCATGCAAGGGCTTACTGATCGTATTAGTGCTATCCATATGGCCGAACAAGGTGCTAATTTTATTGAAGTATTTAATTTCTTCCGTGAGCAAGGATTTTCAGCAGAAGATGCCTATGTTCGAGCCAGTCGCGTTTTTAGAGGAAGTACACCCGCTGGAGGGCCTTTCACGAAAGATTTAGTTTATAATAAGGGGTTTATTTTAATTTATAATTACATTCGTTTGGCTATTCAGCGGGGCTTGTTGTCGCGGATCCCATTATTGTTTTTAGGTAAAACAACACTGGAAGATTTACATGTATTAGGTGATTTGGTTGAAGAGGGAATAGTGATCCCACCGAAGTATCTTCCATCGCAATTTAAAGATTTAGGTGCTTTAAGTTCGTGGATGTGTTATTCATTATTTTTAAATCAATTAGATTTAAAACGTTTAGCAGTTGAGTATAAAGATATTTTGTAGTTAATTAATACAATACTTAAAAATATGATGGCCATGCCTATCCAAAGTGTAGGATTGGTTGGAAATTCACTAAAAGCAAGATACCCTATCAATGCACTTAACAAGAATTTTAAAAAGCCAAAAGGGGTTAAAAAGGTAACTTCTGCTAATGCATAAGCTTTGCCAAATGAGAAATGTGCGCCTGCAGCCAGTGCGCCTAATAGTATAAGCCATGGCCAATGGTGAGGTTCTGGCGTTTGCCAGTCATAAATGGCAGGAATCAGTGATACCGGTGTCATGAACAGCAATAGATAAGTTGCAAGAATTTGAGGCGTTTCACCGCGAGTTGCTAATGTTCGTGTAATTAATTTATTCCAAGCCAAGGCTATTGCAGAGCCAATGGGAAATAGAACTACCCATCCTAAGACAGAATTTTCATTTACAAGGGCTAGATCGGGACGCGCAATAATAAAAGCACCTATTAGGCTTAAAATGACTGCTAAAATACGATTGATTCCCATGGATTCGCGCAATAAAAGCCATGCAGCAATAACAGTAAAAATGGGCCCAGTAAATGATAATGCAATGGCTTCTGCAATGGGCATGTATTTAAAGGATTTATACAATAACATAATACCTAATACTGCCATCAATACTCGAATACCATGTAAAAAAGGATACCGGGTAGAGAGATTTGAAAACCCAGGTTTGAGTAGTAAGGGAAATAAAAACAAAGTGCCAAAGATATTTTGGAAAAGCATGATAACAGGTTCAGAATCGAGTACCCCCAATGGACAAACTTTAGTTAAATAGCGCACGACGCCATTAATGCCAGCAAAAC
>JABDCL010000014.1:273-10474 GCA_013288135.1 Gammaproteobacteria bacterium | reverse complement strand
CATCCGATGCCAATGTTTATGGTGATATTTTCGGTGGTTGGATAGTGTCTCAGATGGATTTGGGGGGTGCGATTTTGGCGCATCGATGTGCCAGAAATCGTGTTACGACGGTTGCTATCGATCGCATGTCATTTTTAAAACCTGTTTATGTCGGGGATTTAATTTGCTGTTATGCGAAAGTATTAAAAACCGGACACTCTTCTATTACTATTAAAATTCAAGTCTGGGTAATTCGCATGCGCATTGGTGCTAAAGAACAAGTCACAGAAGGGATTTTTACCTTTGTTGCGATTGATGAAAAAGGTCAACCTAAAGTCATCGATTGGTAGTTAAAGTGTAGGATTTCGGTCTCTCGTTGATGCAGGAGCAGGTTCAGTAGTAGGTGCAGGAGCAGTGGCTATGTGAGAGGAAGCAAGCTCTACCATGCTTTTACTTTCATGAACGTGGGTGTCATGACTTGTAGTAAGGGCTCTTCCGCGTTCTTCAACATCTGCAAAAATATTTGTAAATCCTTCTTCAATTTTTTTCTTGGCCTCAGGATCTCCAAGTTGTGCACTAAAAAATTGTTCAGTATTTATTTTAGGGGTTGCATCTTGGGGTGTTGGACTTGTTTTTGTAGGTTCCTGAGGAGGCTCCCTAAGACCCAAAAATTCTGTAACAGGGCTAAAAAATTCTGCAACTTTATCAGTGAATTTTTCCCATTCTTGTGCGGTTTCATTTCCAAATGCCCATCTCAAGAATTTTGTAAACAACTCTTCAGGTGGTTTTTGGGAGGCTTGACTTGCCTCTGGTGTGGAAGTTGCAGGTGCAGGTGCAGCTGCAGTTGGTGTTGAAGCAGCGGGTGCGGGTGCAGAACTCGTTACATCAGGTGCGGGTGCAGAATGGGCGCTTGCAACAGGCTGGAGTTGTATTGTTGGAGCAGGTAATATTATTATCGGAATCGAAGGTATAGAGGGTGCCGGAGGTGCAGAGGATGTTGTTTGAGGTGCAGGAGGGGGAGGCGCTATTGGCGCTGCATCAGGCGCTGCATCAGGCGTTGCATCAGGCGCTGCATCAACAGTGTCTTTTGGTTTTTCTGGATTTAAACTTGCTGAACTTGATGCAGTCATATCTTCTGCAGCTGTTTTTTCATCTGTGAATGGTGGTCTTGTTGCCATAAAGGTATATACTCCTAATTTTTAACAACAATAAAACAATAATCCCTTTCTATCTAAGATTCATATTTAAAGTATAAGTTCCATATTTATTGGATTCGTGTACAGTAAACATGTGTACATGCAAATAGTTGCTTGTTATACTATAGTTTTTATATAAATGTCCGATAAAGCTTATGTTATAACCCATATAAGGTAAGTGCTATGAAGAAAATTTTATTATTAATTATAGTTTTGGCGGCTATTATCGTTGGTGTTCCTTATTATTATGGATATCAGGCAGAACAGACCTATCGAGGATATGTTGATTTGTTCAATAAAAATTCTGCTATGCCCGGTAAAATCATTGCTTATGATAGAGGCATCTGGTCTTCAACTGCGACAACAGAAGTGCCATTAGGATTATTAACAGTAAAATTTCAGCATAAGATTTTTCATGGTCCTGTTATTATCGATACATCCGCAGAAAAACCCAATGGGCTTCAGTTTGCAATGGCAGTGATCCGCAGTGCGCCTGATTTGAGTGAAACACAATACAATGAAGTTCATAAAGCGTTTGGAGATCTTGATCCACTTTCTTGGAAGTCAGTGATAGCCTTAAATGGTAGTTTAGAAACCTTTGTCCACAGTCCCGCAATAGATTATAAAACGGATACAGGTGCTCTTATTTCTTGGAAGGGATTACAAGGACAATTATCTATTGATAAAGATCATAAAACCATCAAAGGGAATTTTACATTTCCTGGGTTAAGTGTCAATTCACAAACATTTAATGGGGAAATTCAAGGACTTAATTTTCAAGTTGATCAAAAACGATCCAATTTAGACCTTTGGCTTGGTAAGGCATTGTTGGGAATTGATAAAATATTAATCAATCAACAAGATAAAAAAATAGAAGTGTCTTCGCTTAAATTCGATGGAGAAGTTGAAAATCAGAATCAAAATCAACTTCTTGATATAATGTGGACTATGGATTTAACCCAGGCTGTGACACCTTTGGGGATATATGGTCCCATTGATGTTCTAATTAAATTGTTGAATATGGATCCGGAAGCACTTAAATTGTTGAAAGATGTGCATCCGAATCAAATTGGAAACCAAGAAATTCCTAAATTTATTATTAAAAAGTTTCTTTTAAAGAGTCCTACATTGGTAATTGAAAATACCCGACTAACTCTTCCCGAAGGGAATGTGACTATCAATGCTAAATTGTCAGTGGGGGGTGGTAACATCCCAGATAATTTTGATGATTCTATTTATATGTCTACATTGGATGGGAATCTTGCAGTAGAACTTCCTAAAGAAATATTTGAAAAAGGGTTTAGACAAGTTATTTTTCAGAACGTCACTAAAGATCCTGAATATAACTCGATGACATCTGATCAACAAAAGGCAGAAATTGATCGACAATTGACCCAGAAACTCGAGAAATTTAAAAGCAATGGCTTATTGAATGAACAAGGTAATAGCTATTTGATTAAGTTTTCAGTGGTTAAAGGTAAAATAATGGCTAATGACAAGGAAGTGCCGATTTCAGATTTAAATTGACGCATACATGATTGTAGAGGCGGATCTCTGTGTCCGTCCAATAAATCTGGGTTTGGATCACTGATCCGAACCCAGATTTTTCAAACTTATAGTGGAGCAGCTTTTTTAGCTGCTGTACTCGATGGATTGGATGATGAACTCGAGGGTGCTGCTATAGCCGATAAACTGGGTGTTACACTGCTTCCAAATTGTGGAAGTAGCGGGGGTCCACCAGGTCCAGGCACAGATGGGGTCGCTGTTCCAGCAACTACAGTAGATGTCGCTTTAGTAGTCATTAGTTCAGCTTCCTTTTTATCCTTTTCGATTTTTTCCTTAATTAAATTCGCCAAACCGAAGGTTAACTCACAATATTCTTTTACTCTCTTATATAAATCGGGATTGGCCTTGAATAGTATTTTGCGAATATCGGGTTTTAAGATCATCTGATACCTAAGACCAGGATCTATATCTCGATTGGCGAGTGTTCCACTTGTAGCCATAGACTTAAAGCGTGGATCGACTACCAGTATCAAAGCCATTATTTCTGACTCTATTGGGGTTAAACCGTGTGTTTCCCATCGACAAGCACGAGATTCAATGTGACTTCTCAAATTAATGATGTGGTTTTGTAAAAAAGCTTCCGCACTACCCAAATAGGGTATCCAGGATATACTCTGCGTAGGAAGCCAAAACAAACTTTCAGCACAATGGGGAAGTGTACGACAAGCTTTTGCAATGGGTGCTGGAAGCGAGGACAATTGCTCTGAAGAATACCCTGTTTTGAGTCTTTGCAACAGTAACAAACGTGCAGCTGCATTCAACCTTAAAACAAGTTGAGGATCTTTCGCGATTTCAAAACAAGATTGATTACGAAGATCTTCGCTTAAAAGTACCATACCATTATCGCCCATACGGCTTTTAGCTACGGTAACGCATAGGCTTGTGACAAAAAAGGAAAGGTTGTGATCATACTTGATTGTTCGGATATTTCCACTTTCTATAAAGGTCCGCACATCAGCACGTAATGTTTCTGCTAAAAATTTATGTTCAGCATACCGTTCTGTTTTTTCGCTCTCAGGTTCTGTATATTCAGCCGCTTCCTCTATTTTTTTACGATCAAAAAAATCACATAATTCTGATATAGCTTTTGCTTTTGCAGTGGCTTCCTCTTCTTCTTTTTGTTTCATCTCCGGAGTAATCATTGCAAAATAGTGATCAATGGCTTGTATAGCTGTGGTGGCGTCATGGATGAATTTTTGAAGAGTTTCAAGATTCATAGACATAAAAGACCTCCGGTATTACATTTAAATAGTATAAATAGTCAATTAACTTATTAAAATTGATTTTTCCAGATTCCTGGAGGGCTTGATTCTATCATACCGTTTAGAATAAGCAAAAAAAGTATTTTGGATAAGTGTAGTAGCACTTGAAATCTGGGGTCGGATTCTTCACTAAAACTAGTGTTCCACTAAGGTTGAACACTCCAATTCAGCGAGTTTCATTTTTGCTTTTTGCACAACATCGTTTGGAATGCCCGCGAGTTGTGCTACTTGTAAGCCATAACTGCGATTGGCAGGGCCTTCTTGAACATTATAAAGAAAAACCAGTGAATTTCCGTATTCCATAGCATCTAAATGAATATTAGCCGCTTCAGGTATGAGTGTTGGAAGTTCAGTCATTTCAAAATAATGGGTTGCAAATAAAGTGAATGCACGAATCTGTTCTGCAAGATGATGGCCAATAGCCCAAGCCAGAGATAAACCATCAAAGGTGCTGGTACCGCGTCCAATTTCATCCATTAAAACCAAACTTTGAAGAGTTGCATGATGTAAAATATTAGCGGTTTCGGTCATTTCCACCATAAAAGTAGAACGACCGCCGCTTAAATCATCTTGAGCTCCAATACGCGTAAAAATTTTATCGAAGGCGCCAATTTCAGCACTGGCAGCGGGTACGAAACTTCCGATGTGTGCCAGTAATACAATCAGTGCAGTTTGACGCATATAAGTGGATTTACCGCCCATATTAGGGCCTGTAATAATAAGCATTCGACGGGTTTTATCCATGGATAAATGATTGGGAATAAATGGGGAGGTTAACACTTGTTCTAGCACGGGATGTCGGCCGGCTTGAATACGCAGTTCATGGGTATCTAGAAGTTTGGGTCGTGTCCAGTTTAGGGTGTCTGCTCTTTCTGCTAAGGTATTTAAAACATCTAGTTCTGACACTGCATTAGCAGTTTCTTGTAAACTTTTTAGAGAGTTCTGAATTTGTTGTAACAACATTTCATAGAGATATTTTTCGCGTTGTAGGGCTCGTTCTTGACTGCTTAATACTTTGTCTTCAAATTGTTTAAGTTCCGGTGTTATAAATCGTTCAGCATTTTTTAAGGTTTGACGTCGTATATAATGTGAAGGCACTGTTTGTGCTTGAAGTCGGCTGATTTCAATATAATAGCCATGAACACGATTGTATCCGACTTTAAGCGTTGAATGTCCGGTATTTTGTCGTTCTTGGACTTCTAATTTTAATAAGAAATCAGAAGCATTATCTCTAATTTGACGCAGTTCGTCGAGTTCTTTATCAAAATTTTCTGCAATCATACCCCCATCTCGTATTGTAACCGGTGGGTTTTCAACTAAAGCTTGAGAGAGTGTATTTTCTAATTCTTGGAAGGTTTGAATTTCTGTGGATAGTGAATCTAGTAATGCACTATTTAGTATTGAAGTCAGAGATTTAATTTTAGGTAATGCTTTGAGTGCAGAAGTAAGACGGGTGAGATCTCTGGGTCGGGCGGTCAGGAGGGCAACTCGACTGAGTATCCGTTCCATATCATGAATGGGTTTTAGGGCAGAATAAATTTTTAAATAACGTTGATTGGTTTTAAGTTCAGTAATTGCATCTAACCTGGCGTTTAACGTAGAACGACTGCGTATGGGATGATTTAAAGTTCTGGCTAATCTTCGACTGCCCATGGGGGTTGCTGTCTTTTCAAGAACGGATAATACGGTATTCTCGCGCGATCCTTGTAATGTTTGAGTAAGTTCTAGGTTGCGTCGGGTATTTGGGTCCAATTGTAAGCAATTTTCAATATTTTCTATTTGTAACGATTGAATGTGGGGTAGAGCATGACGTTGAGTATCTAAAGCATATTGCAAGAGGCACCCTGCGGCACTGATTCCTAAAGGCTGATGTTCGCAGCCAAAATTTTTGAGATTAGGGATTTTAAAATGTTGAGTCAGTGTTTGAGTCGCTCGATTTAGTGTGAATTCTTGAGCAGGCCTCACTTCAATTCTAGCAGATGTTTTTAGGAAAAAATTATCTTTAAGTGATTCAGTGATTAATTCATTGATTAGAATTTCTGAGGGTTTTAAGCGTTCAATTTCATTCAGCAGAAGATCAACACCTTTTACTTCGAACAGGGTGAATCGTCCACTGGCTAAATCTAAGCAAGCAATACCAAATTTAAGATCTTCTAGTGTCAGAGCAACAATAAGATTGTCTAAGCGTTCATCTAGTAAGGCTTCATCGGTTAAAGTGCCGGGTGTTATAATGCGAACCACTTGACGATCGACGGGTCCTTTGCTGGTTTTGGGATCGCCTATTTGTTCACAAATAGCAATAATTTCACCAAGTTTCACTAATTTTGCGAGATAGCTTTCCACAGCATGATAAGGAACACCTGCCATAGGAATGGGGAGGCCCCCGGATTGTCCTCGTGTGGTTAAAGTAATATCTAATAATTCTGAGGCTTTTTTTGCATCTTCATAAAATAACTCATAAAAATCACCCATTCGATACAATAATAAATGATTGGGATATTCTGCTTTGATGCGTTGATATTGTTGCATCATCGGTGTATGTTCTTCTAACATTAATCTGTTTCCTTTGTATAAATAAGATCAGTTCCTTGGCCTTCTGTCCCTGTTTCAACGCTTGTTGTCAAGCTGGGAGTTAAAGCATATTTTAATCGAATTGTACTGGTAGGTTCTAGTAATCCTTGTATAAATTGTAGATAGATCCTTTCAGAAAGAGAACGACCTAGCACAAGTACGGTATCAACACTGCCTTGGGTATTGAGGGTGTTTAAGCTTTTTTGAGAAGTTTTGGATTCTACATTAAATTCTTCTAATCCAATACTACTTTGTAGGCGTTCTATAAGGGGATTGCCGCTCATTGCCAAGAGTCGCGCGGTTTTTGATGCTAGCTGTTTTTGTTGAGATCCAGTCTCTTCTGTTCCCAATAAAATTTCGGATTCTTGTAAGTGCGCGCTTGAAGATAGTTGTACCATTGGTTTTTGTAATGTGCCCTGTACATAAAATCCTGATTCTTTTTGCGTTAAAGAAGTTTTTGGAACAATTCGAATATCTAATAGAGGATTATTGAGCAGTGTGCCTGGAATAAAGAGTAGTCGTCCTCGATGAATCTCATGTACTCGATATCTGCCCTTGATAATGGTAAGACGACCCTCACCGGAATAAAGACCATCTGGACGTTGTTCAACATGAATTTTCCCGCTGAGTGTTGCATCTAAACCATTCCCCTTATAATGAAAACCTTCGTCAATTAAGAGGGTAATGCTGGGAATAAGTTTAAATACTTCATGTTCGAGAGAGGGTTTTGTAGGATTCAAATAAACCACATCATTTGAACGTGCAACACTTTTTTCTTCAGGTTGATTAATCCATCCTTCGGGAATTTGAACTGTTCCTTCAACATATAATACTTTATCCTTGTACTCTAAGCTTAATTCAGGAGAAGCAATAATATAAGCGTTTGCGGTATTATGAAGTCTTAAATTTTTCCCGATCAAATCTAAGTGATTCGGGCTATCGGGTTTAAAGGGTTCAGCAAAGCCGTTTAATTGAAAAGCGCCTTCACCAGAATTGCCAGATCCTTCGATGGTCAGTTTATCTAAAATATTTCCTGTGATGTCCAGTTTTAAATTTTTAATTTTTATTCTATCTTTAGGGAGATAAAATTGTCCGTTGGAGAGATTGGCATTTAGATAAAGACTGGGATCTGTCAAAGTCCCGCCAATTTCAATTGTTGTTGAAATTAAGCCCGTTGGTCTTGCAATAACAGGTAAAAGTTTTAAGATAAATCTTAAATCATTCATTTTGCTTGAAAGTGTGCCCTCTAAGTGTTGTTCTTCAAAAAGATGTGTGATCTTAAAATGTTCAAGATGGATATTGGGTTTAAATCCTTCTTTTAAAGGAGTGGTATTTTTAAGGGTAAGAGAGGGGATGGATAATTCGTCTTGGGTTATTTGAATGGGACTTTGTTCTGTTAAAGCCCAATCACTGATTGTTGGTGAAGTTAATCTAAAATCAGAAATAGTGCCATTCCAGACATTTTCAGTGTTATTTTTAGTAAAACTGCCATGGCTAATTAACGAATTTTCATCATCGATGAATTTCAATTCCCAATCAATTTTATTTTTATGTTCTAAAGAATGAGTCCATTTGAATTGATTGTGTTTTTCCCAGGTGCCTTCAAAATGATCAAGAATAAAGGACCAATGTTTGCCAAGAGCCTGAAGTTCTAGAGATCCCATGACTTTAGTTATTGTGATGGGTTTGTTTTTGTGGTCGTTGAGTATTAATTGTGCATTTTCTATTTTAATAATATCTAAATCAATTGTATTGTTTAATAATTGAACTATTTGCCCATGGAAAGAGAGTGATTGTGCGGTAAAAATAAATTGAGGAGAATCAAATTGCACATCATGCATTTGAATAGTATCAATGAGCGTTCCTTCTAATTTTTGATAAGAGAGTGTTCCTGGTAGGAAATGTTTGGCCACCCACAGGGTTGTTTTAAGTCCAGATTCAGTTGCTATCCAGCCCCACACAATGAATAATAACAGTATGGTGGGGTAAAAAATTTTTCGGCCGATCAATTTCCAAATCATATTAATCATATTATAAATCTAAGCCAAATGTTAAATGAATTCGAGGTCTCGCTTTCCCGTTCCTCTTTTTTAAAGGTTTTGCGATGTCCAAGCGTAAGGGACCGAGTGGGGTACCCCAGCGTATGCCAAATCCTGCAGAGTAAGCCAGTTTTTGATTCCAATGATTCATGGCATTACCAGCATCTGTAAAAATAGCACCACTAAATTCTTTATATATTCTTCTTTCAAGTTCGATACTGCCTACTAATAAATACCGTCCCCCAACTTCTACTAACTTTCCGGAGGGACTTTTTTCCAAGGGACCCAATGTTTTATAGCCATATCCTCGCACGGTATGATCACCCCCTGTAAAAAATCGTAAACTGGGGGGCACTGCTTTTTGATTAGAGGAGAAGGTGGCTCCAACATCTCCTCGTAATAACAATCGGGCATTTTCACCGATGGGTAAAATCCATTTTGCTTTGGTTTCAATTTGAAAAAGATTGGTAGTGGATAATAGTGGTTTTAGACCTCCTCGAATCGTGATCCCAAATCGTGTTCCGTGTACTCGAAAAGATGATTGTTTTATATTGGTCCAAAGTAAACTGCCGGTGGGCATTAAAAAGCGAGAAACTTTGTTAGGAGTCCCCTTTATTTGATGAAATACTTCAGTGAGGTAATGAATGCCAAAAATTCGTTGCCAGCTGCCAACTTTACTTATTTTTAGGATACGGGTATCGATGCGTCGGCTATAATTTTCAGCAACGATACGTTCTTCTATGCCTTGAACTCCGAATACTAATCTATCTGTGGTTGGATTAAGTCCGAGGATAGTATATTGTAAATTGGCTTGATTTCGCCTTTTAGACGCTTGAATATCTCCATCAATGCGATGTCCTGGATAATTTATCAAACGTCGTTCAAAACCAACCAGACCACGAGGTCCGGTATCAGTACCAAATCCTATGCTGGTTGTATATTTGTAATTGGGTCGCTTTTTTAAGCGTACTTTTAAGGGTACCTGATAATTTTCGGCTTCTTCTAATTGAGGGTAAATGCGAACGCGAGTGAACAAATCGCTTTCAGTCAGAGATTTTTGTAAGGCTAATAATTCTTCTGTGGTATAAGGTGTACCCAGTTTAAAGGGAACATAACGTTGTAGGAAATCATTGGGATAAGGACTCTCAGAAAAAGTGACGCTGCCAAAATAATATTGAGGCCCGGTATCCAGAATTAACAGAATATCGGCTTTATACTTATCAGGATGAAGTTGAATTTCATTGGTGGTAAAAGCTGCTTCCAAATAACCCATTTGTAAGGCCTTACCGAGCAGTTCCTCTTTATAATCTTCATAAGCAGCATGGATTAATTGCATGCCTTTTGAAAGGGTAGGTTGGTTAATCAGTTTTAATAGTTCAGGATTTTTTTGTCCAGGCCCATGCACTTCTATTTTAACAGATTGGATAACCGAAGGTTTTCCTAATTGAACATTATAAATTGCCGTATAGGCATTAGGTTTAGAAATCAATTGGGAAGTGATTTTAGAATGATAATATCCCAGTGCTTCCAAAGTAGAGGTGATTTCTTCGGGTGCAATTTGATGTAAAGTTTCGACTCTGTCCTGGGT
>JABDCL010000014.1:0-263 GCA_013288135.1 Gammaproteobacteria bacterium | reverse complement strand
GTCCTGGGTGAGTTTTTTTTCTTTTTCAGCAGTTTTGATACTTAAATTAGTTAATAACAAAGTTTGAATATTGGGTTCTACACCGGTAATTTTAACCTTAAGGGCTGGGCTGAAGCCCCAAGCGAGACTGGGAAGAAAAATAAGGAAAATGGCAAAGAAAGATAAAAATTTTTGGAAAGGCAGAAAATTTAGCATGTTATACTCTGCGAATTATGTCTCTTTAATTTTGATAACATCCTCCAAACTCCAACATCCCCCCGCGA
>JABDCL010000013.1 GCA_013288135.1 Gammaproteobacteria bacterium | reverse complement strand
CTCTATAAATGTGAAGTATTAGCTTAACCAGAATCCCAGCAATAACGCCCACTAATAAATCTATTGCAAGGGTTAAAAGAAAAGTTGTCAAAAAAACAATAAACTGATCTTTTCCAACCTGATAAGCATGAATAAATTCCTTTGGAGAAGCTAGTTTAATTCCCACAAAAATCAATAAGGCAGCGAGTGCTGCTAAGGGTATAAAATTCATCAGTGTCGGAAACAGCAAAATTGCAGTCAGCATAAAGAAACCATGAAAGAAATTTGCTTTAACAGAAGTCGCACCATAATCAATATTTGCTTTACTTCTTACAATTTCAGAAATCATGGGTAATCCGCCAATAAGACTGCTCACAAGATTTCCAAAACCAAGAACCCGTAAATCTTGATTGAGATCACACGGCTTTTTTGGTGGACTAAGGAATCGATAGCACAAACAGTCAATAGAGATTCAATTGAGCCAATTAATACAAAGATAAAGATATATTTAATGCTCACGAAACTAAAAATAACAGAAAAATCAGGAAACTGTATAGAATCCAAAATTTGTGTGGGTAGCTTGATAAAAAATTTCTGACCTAAAATATAAGATTTCCCTAAAAAATCATAGTGCTGTTCTGTATTCAAATTAAAGTAGAAAGATAATGGAATCATACATAGCAAAATAATAATAGAAGAAGGAATGGAGCCTACCCTTTTGATTCTGGGCCAGAAAAAAACAATGGCGAATGAAGCCAAACCCATCATTAATATAATTGGGTTTGCATCCAATACATGCCAAGGCAATTGTAAAATCAATTCAATGGGATTAGAAACAGTGGGTGATACTCCCATCAAAACATAGCTTTGTTTAGAAACAATAATAAATCCAATAGCTGCTAACATGCCATGAATAACAAATGGTGGAATAACCTCTGCAATAATGGCTTTTCGGAATACACCAATGATTATCTGAATAATCCCCGCAATAACACCAACTGCTAAGGTTCGCTTATACCCTAAATATAAATCTCCACCGCCTAATTGATGAACCGACCCTAATACAATAACCACAAGCCCTGCTGCCGGCCCCTTAATCGCTAATCGTGCCCCCCCAAATAACGAGCATAAAAGACCTCCAACAATGGCTGATAATATCCCAGCAATAGGCGGGAAATTGCTGAGGGTTGCAATCCCTAAACATAAGGGTAATGCCAAAAGAAATACACAAAACCCAGCTATTAAATCATGTCTAATGGTGTCAAATCTTGACATTGGACAAACCCTCTTAATATTAAATAGTTAATCACTTTATGTTATTTCCCTTGTGCTATAAAGTTAATGACTTTCACGCTTGTAAAGTCAAATGTCAAGATTTGACACCATGCACCTAAGCAAGCTTTGGTTTATCAGTAGGTGTTCCTACTCCTGCGTCTGAAGAAGAACCCTGCCACCATCCCCAAATCGAAGTACTTGTTGTACCCGCATAATCTTTAAGCTGTTGAAAAGTAGGTACATAACTCAAATAGGATTTATCTTGAACTGCACCGCTAGACACTGCTGCGCACCCTACTACTAACGGTGCTGGCAGAACTGCTGGGGAACTTTCTGACCCAGTATTAACAACGCTAGCAGTACTAACAACAGGTGTTGATGAGCTACCGGCAGATCCCGATGATGGGCTACTGACAGATCCTGATGAAGCATCTGATGGAACAACTGATGGAACAACTGAATCACCCAAGCTGGCGCGTACACTTGCTATTCCTTCCGCAACATTTCTAAACAAATTTACCCCGGTTTCAATACTAGAAGCATTTCCAGCTATAGTAGAGGCGGCGGCTGCAGCTAATCCAATGGTTGCACCAACACCTCCACCCAAAACTACGGGTACCATTGAAAAAGCTTGAACAGTAGGCACGCCTCCTGGGACATTATTCTCAATCCCCTCTCTAAGCGCATGCGCACCATTGGTAATTGTGTCTGCTAAAATTCGGGGGGTACTAAAACCTTCTCTTCTTGCTGTTTGTAAATTAAATAAAAACTGTTGAACTGGTATAGAAACTCTTTCACACATGGCACCCACTGAAGAAGGTGGAACCTCAATTCTTGCTTCTCTTTCATCTGTAAGAGGACCATAGTGTTCCTCCACCAGTGCAGTCAATATACTATTAGGATGTTCATCCACTTCATCTACATCAAGAATACCAGATTTATAACATTTCAAAGTTTCAGCGACTCCTCGATCAATTCTACTAATATCTTCGGTGACATCAAAGACTTCTTTTCTATCAAATTCATCAACCGCCGTTAGTCTTTGACTCGGAACTGTTATAAAAACGTATTGTTCATCATCCTTTGGCCCGTCAACTTTTGATAAGGGACTTTTTTGATGACATAATAAAAATTGTGTCAATTTATGAATTCGATCATCTGTTAGCTCTTTCAAACCCACCATCACAATATTATGAACATGTTGTGGAAAAAGTAATGCTACAAATTTAACCAAATAATCAACACCACTCGCACGCGATTGCTTAAAAGTAGAAAGAAGAAAAATAAGGTTCTCAGCATTAATTTGTACAACTGCTCGAGCTGCAGGACTGAGCTTTATCTTAGAAAGATTTTCCCAAAACTCATTTTCTTTTTGGTCTTTTAGAACTTTATATGACGCTTCCTCTTTTTCTGATTGTTCATTTTTTTCTCCATTATCTACTTTCTTTACATTCACATCTTCACTTTTCTTTAATTTCTTTTCTAATTTTGCTGCACCCCAATTCAAAATCGGATCAAGTAAAAGAGGTCCATAAAATCTATTAAGATTTACTCCCTCCTTATTCCAATATTCTTCTTTTAAGTTCAACCTTTGTAAATGGGCTGCAACCATAGAAAAATTATATACCAAATTTGCAATGCCAAAATTGATAAGAGGATTATTCAAACCAGTATAATTATAAAACACCGTTTGAATAAGTTCATACAAACCTAACTGAGCTCCCCCACTTCCGAAAGAACGCCAATTAGTATGACCTTTAAGCCGACGAAGATGTGTATCGGAGATATTCAGCGAAGCTAATTGACTCGTGTCGAGTTCTTTGCCCATAATACGAGCTCTTATTAACCACCCAACAATAGCTATAAATTTTGATCCAATCAACATTTGATTGAAAAAAAGAAGGCTACCCACCACCACATTTTTGACTAAAGCCTCAAGGCTAGAAAAAAATTTTATCCTTATTATCTGTCTTATAGCTTTAGGACGTGGATCAAATATAACTACGCTTCTCTCTTCACTCAATTTCTTTAAATTATCAGTTAACTGTGGCCGCATTGGCAATTTCGAGGCTCTGTCATTTATAACAATACTATCTAACGTCCCTTCAGCTAAATAATTCCGTGTCCGCTGAGCTAAAAAACTACCAATGTTTGTTAATTGAACAAACTTATACATCATATATAAATTTAAAAGGGCAAAAAAATAAAACCCTTTATCATACGCATATGGATTTTCTCTTTCTTCTCGTTTTCCCATAAAATATTGATAGGCTAATGCTGAATAGTCTTGAAGCCTGTTTAGAAGCAATGTTCCAAATGTTGCAGCACCAACAAATATCCCATCCCGACCCACTGCTCGAAAAAAATCTGTTCGAAGATGTCTATGTGTAATTGCTGCCCAGACAGAAGTGCGTGTTGGTAAAAATGTGGCAGTGATTGCAGAAAACCCTTCCACTGTATTTCTCAATCCATCTTTTGTAGTATCTACTAAATAATCTACACCATTGCGTGTTTCAGTTAAAACATTACGAGAACTTAGACCAACCTTCCCTAATATTTTAGCTGTTAATGGGTAGTTAGCATTTAAATGAGAGTCTGCTCTGTCTGCAACATTTACTAATTTTTTTGATACTGTATCTGTGGTCCAATTCAAACCACGTCTAAAAAATGATCTCACCCCCCTGATTAATCTTGTATCTTTAACCCAATCCAAATTTTCACTTAAAAATGATCTAAATCCCATAAGAATTTCACCCTAAATTAGTTGTTGGGATTGTCACACAGATTGTTTACGCAGTCAAACAACTATTATGGTATATAGGCACAAGAACTTGACATAGTACAAGCTCGTTTTAATTTCAAATTATTTATTTCATGGATTTAATCATGAAGGTCGAAGTTATAACACAAGCAATGGCGCACATTCCTCCCACCGTAACACCAGTAATAGCTCCCCCGAGTCTTCTCCACATATCATGCATAATTACATTTAAAGTGATTCAATTTGAAACTTAGGACATCACCAGAGGAACTTCTACCATTTAAAACTGCCAAAACTATAACTAAACAATGAATTGAGAAGTTATATTATGGCAAGCAAAAAACCACCAATACCGAAATTTATACAGGCAAAAAAAGACCGACTCAAACGCTTGGTGCACATACACCCTCCTCATGTAGGCACTCCAACGCCACTTACAAAAGAGCAAATAGACTACATTCAAGCTATAAAACTTAAAAATGAGGACATTCCTCAAAAAATACCCGTTATTCCTACAACAGATCCTTATGAGATTTACTATGATGGCCAAGGAAAGTTCTTTGCGGTAGGAGACATAATGGGAAAAGGAGGTTTTGGAGTAGCAAAAATTTGTTGGGAAGTTCCAATGAAGCTCGGAGAGGTCGGTGCTTGGCATGTTTTTAAGATGCAAAAACATAGCACCCAATCTCAACAAGAAATTGCGGCACTAAAAAAGCTGGGAAAACTAATTTCAAGCTTTGATACTACAGAACTTAACTACTCTATTCAACCTTTGGTTGATGGGAATGAATTTTATAAATCTGTAAACAGTGAATTAAAAGCAATGGCAGAGCATATCGACAAAGATCAAAATAAGGAACATCTTTTTGAAAAATATAGCAACTTTATAGAGCAATGCTTTGATATGGGAATAGAAGCAATATCAGGAATGCAAGAATTACATAAGCAAGGAATATTACATCGTGATATTAAACTAGAAAACATGATGTGGGATAGAGATGGGAAAATCCACTATATAGATTTTGGTTTATCTTCAACATCATATAAAGGAGAAGCGATAGTCGATATTGCCATGGGAACCCGAGAACTTCGTAGTCATAGTTTATACAACAAAAGTGCGAAAGCAGAAATAAGTAATACTAAAATATCTTATGGTTATACTCCTTATGATGACATGTTTGCACTTGCAGCGTCACTATTGAGTAATAATATTGATAAAAACCGCCAACCTACAGAAAATGGGATTGCCAGAATTAAAAAAAGAGAAAAACCCGTTGAATTAGAAAGCGCTGCATTCAATCTTGATAAAATCATTAATCTGGCTGAAAAAATTGGCGCATCTAAAGCTCTAGTTAGTCATGCACAACAGATTGCAAAAGGGATACAAGCCATATTAAATGGAAAGGTTGATAAGCCTAATGATTTGCCTGAACTTATGAATGATTTTAAGAATGTGATGATATTACTAAAAAATGATATTGTATTAAAAAGAGGATTAAATCTTTTCATGGCAGCAAAGGTAAAAACAGAAAACACTGAAAAAATGGTAAAAAAGCAATTCCAAAAATTTATTTCAGCTTATATTAGCAATCATCCCAATCCTAGCAGAAAAACGCCATTTTCATTTCCATATACCATTACTGATACCAATGCTACTATTTTACACGGACAAGCAGCAATTAATAGATTAAATGAATTGATCTTAACTTATCCTGATGTTTTAACAAAAGAACAAAGAGAAGCAGAAAACTTCAAAGAATTACAAGATAATTCAGAAGTGGGTATATTAGAAATTGGTCTAGACCTTACCCCCGCGAATAAAATACCGAAACGACTCAAAAAATTTATCTCAGCCTATTTTAATGACCCCTCAAGTAATAACTTGCCATTTTCGTTTCCATATTCTATTAAAACAAAAGCGGGTATTTTACATGGTCAAGCAGCAATTGATAAATTAAATGATTTGATCCTAACTTATTCTGGTGATTTAACAAAAGAACAAAGAGAATCACATAGTTTTAAAGAATTACAACTTAGCTCCACTAATAATAAAAAGTTATTTCAAGATGCTTGTACTATACCATCTAGACTATATCCAATAAAAGAAAAATACTATTTGCACGCTGTTTTTGATTATTTAAAAAATCAAAAAGATCTCAATACAGAAAAAAAACTATTTATAATGATTGGTGCATATGATGCGGTTTTGGAAGAAATGAAAAGCAAGCTTGCGCCAAATAAGGAGCCAGATAAATATTATAACACCATTTTGGAACAAAGAAATAAGATTTACGCATTAATAATCGGTTTAAACCCTAACTTAAATCAACAAGCGATTATTAAACACGGTCAAAGTGCATTTTTGGAAAAAATTAATAATATTAATCTTGCGATACAAACAAAAGATACTAAAGGCAAAGAGATTGCTCGCATGACGAAATTAATGAACATTCCTGAAGACGCCAAACAATATAGCGCACAATTGAAACAACGTATTATGGAGAAATCAACAGCTCCGACCATATCAAGGGACACAAATACATCCAAATTGGATAACTAAGTCTGATGGTCTTGATGGTGCAACAGTGATCCTAACACCATAATTAAGGGAACTTCTATCATTTGAAATTGCCAAAATTATAACTAAACAATGAATTGAGAAGTTATATTATGGCAAGCAAAAGACCGCAAATACCGAGATTCATACAGGCAGATAAAGACCGACTCAAACGCTTGGTGCACATACACCCTCCTCATGTAGGCACTCCAACGCCACTTACAAAAGAGCAAATAGACTACATTCAATCTCTAAAAACTGAAAATAGCTCCATGCCTCGAATAGTACCACTTATTCCTGCAACAGATTCTTATCAGATTTACTATGATGGCAAAGGAAAATACTTCGCGGTTGGAGACGAAATGGGAGCAGGAGCTTATGGACATACAAACATTTGTTGGGAAATTCCAATGAATACTGGAGAGATTGGTACTTGGCATGTTTTTAAAAGACAAAAACAAAGCATCGACTCTCAACAAGAAATGGTGGCACTAAAAAAACTCGGAAAACTAATTTCAAGCTTTGATGTTGGAAGAATAAACTATTCTATTCAACCCCTGGTTGATGGAAATGAATTTTATAAATCTGTAACTCGTGAATTGAAAGAAATGGCAGAGCATATTGAAAAAGATGCAAAGAAAGAACATCTTTTTGAAAAATACAGTGGCTTTATAGAGCAATGCTTTGATATGGGAATAGAAGCAATATCAGGAATGCAAGAATTACATAAGCAAGGAATATTACATCGTGACATTAAATTAAAAAACATGATGTGGGATAGAGATGGGAAAATCCACTATATAGATTTTGGTTTTGCTTCAACCTCTTATAAAGGAAAAGCGATAAAAGATGTTCTCATGGGAACCCGATCACTTCTTAGTCATCGAATCTACAATAAACTTGTGGAAGAAGGCACAGAAAACATTCACTTAAATCATGGTTATACTCCATATGATGACACGTTTGCACTTGCAGCGTCACTATTGAGTAACAATATTGATATAAATCGACAACCCACAGAAGATGAGATTGGTAGAATAAAAGGAAAAAAACCCATAAAATTAAAAAGTATCGCATTCAATCTTGACAGAATCATTAATTTAGCTGAAAAAATCGGTGTATCTAAATATTTAGTTAATCATGCACAACACATTGCACAAGGGATACAAGCCATATTAAATGGAAAGGTTGACAAACCTGATGCTTTGCCTAAACTTATGAGTGATTTTAAAAATGTGATGATGTTACTAAAAAATGATATTATATTAAAAAGAGGATTGGACCTTTCCATGGCGGCAATGGTAAGGCGAGAAAACGCTCAGGAAATAGTAAAAAAGCAACTCCAAAAATTTATTTCGGCTTATATTAGTAGCCATCCTAATCCCAGCAAAAAAACGCCATTTTCATTTCCTTATTCTATTACTGATACCAATGGTAAAATTCTACGCGAACAAGCAGCGATTAATAGATTAAATGAATTAATTTTAACTTACCCTGATGTTTTAACAAAAGAACAAAGAGAATCAGAAAACTTCAAGGAATTACAATATGATTCAGAGGTATTTACATTAGAAATAGGGCTAGGTCTCACATCAGCTGAGAGAATACCGCAACGACTCAAAACATTTCTTTCAGCCTATATTAATGATCCTTCTAGTAGTAAATTGCCATTTTCGTTTCCATATACTATTACTGATACCAATGGTAAAATTTTACGCGGACAAGCAGCGGTTGATAAATTAAATCAATTAATTCTAACTCATCCTAGTGCTTTAACAAAGGAACAAAGAGAAACAAACAGCTTTAAAGAATTACAACTTAACTCCTCTGATAATAAGAAATTATTACAAAATGCTTGTACTGTACCATCTAGATTATATCCGATAAAAGAAAAATACTATTTGCACGCTGTTTTTGATTATTTAAAAAATCAAAAAGAGCTCAATACAGAAAAAAAACTATTTATAATGATTGGTGCATATGATGCAGTTTTGGAAGAAATGAAAAGTAAGTTTGCGCCAAATAAGGAGCCAGATAAATATTTTAAAACCATTTTGGAACAAAGAAATAAAGCTATCCAGTTAATAAAGAGTTTAGACCCTTTAAACCCTAAACTAAATCAAGACGAGATTGCTACAAAAGGGAAAAGTGCTTTTTTGGAAAAAATCAATGCTATTACTCTTGCGATACAAGGAAAAGATACTAAAGCAAAAGAAATTGGTTATTGGACCAAAAAAATGAATATTCCTGAAGATGCTAAAAAATATAGTGCGGATCTGGAAAAACATATAATGGAAAAATCAACAACTCCGACCATATCAAGGGAAAGCACATCCAAATTGGAAAACTAAATCATCAAATGAATTGATGGTGTCAAATCTTGACATTAGACAAACACAATAACAAAACGATTGTAATAGTATCATTGGACAAACTGCCCACAGACAAACTCGTCTTAACAGGCCAATGACTTCTTGGATAAACTCTCTTTAATTGAGTCAGCTTTGCTTAAGATTTCATCATTTTCCTTTAATACTTGCTCAAATCTACTACATGTCTTCGATATGGCAGAATAAGTAATGTCATTAAAGATTGTTGCTATTTCTTTTTGATTTTTTCCTGTTAAATAACATGAAAGATATATTGCAAGCTTTCTTGGTAGATTATCGCGTATTCTGTTTTCATTATTTACAATACTTGATGGTGCAACAGAAAAACAAATTGCCGTTGCATTGATAACTTCTTCAACAGTTGGTAAATATTTTCTCACCAACGCATAATGCTCCGGTATTTCTTCTGCTTTGGACACTGTGGAGCTGAGTCTTTTTATTTTCCCAACAAAATCAGTTGATCCTAAAATTGGTAAAGTTCTTGGCTTTGAATAAAAGGAACTAACTTCATTTTTTGTATCCTGCAGCACGAATTCTCTATAGTTTTCAGATCGATTATTACTAAAAAATCTTAAGGTTTCATCCAGATATAACCAAACTGGTTTTTCTGACAATCTCACAAAATATCTGTAACTTGACCAAATGTATTCTTCTGGATCTTTCACAATTTCTGCTGATACTGGATTTAAATGAATATAACGACTTAATTGAAGCAAATAATTATCTGCTTCAACTAAAATTGCTTTATAACGGCCTCTAAATAGCGGCCCATCCCTCCCAAAAAGACGATTATGTCTAACCGTATAAAGTCCATCTATATACTGCATCGCCTTACCTAAATTCGGTAATGGCGTATGAATTAATAGATGGTAATGATTATCCATTAAACAATAAGCATGAATTTGTATTTGGTATCGTTTATGAGCCTCCAATAGTAAATCGAGAAAAAGATAGAAGTATTCAGAATCATGAAATACTGACTGATGCCCCATACCCCGATTCATTACATGATACCAAGCTCCTGAGTACTCAACCCTGAGTGGTCTAGCCATATCCATTACCTATCCAATTAAAAAATTTTCATATGCTAATTAAATAGTGGAATGGTGTCAAGAGCTGTGATGGCTGTGGTCAAATCTTGACATTGCACATACTTTGGAACGTTAATTATATTTACCTTACTCCTTGCCTAAAAAATGAAATTTTTTGTGTCCAATGTCAAGATTTGACACCATGAGTACATACTTTGGAACGTTAATTATATTTACCTTACTCCTTGCCTAAAAAATGAAATTTTTTGTGTCCAATGTCAAGATTTGACACCATGAGTAGGGAACTTCTATCATTTGAAATTGCCAAAAGTATAACAAAACAGTGAATTGAGAAGTTATATATGGCAAGCAAAAGACCACAAACACCTAAATTCATACAAGCAGATAAAGAACGGCTCCAACGCTTGGTGCACATACACCCTCCTCACGTAGGCACTCCAACGCCACTTACAAAAAAGCAAATAGAAGACATTCAAGGTATAGAACTTGAAAACAGGAACATTCCTCAAACAGTATATATTCCCAAAATAGAACCTTATCAGATTTACTATGATGGCAAAGGAAAATTCTTTGCGGTAGGAGATGAAATGGGAGCAGGTGCTTTTGGAATAACAAGAATTTGTTGGGAAATTCCAATGAAACCCGGAGAGGTTGGTGCTTGGCATGTTTTTAAGAGACAAGAACATAGTCCTGAATCTCAACAAGAAATTGCAGCACTAAAAAAGCTAGGGAAACTAATTTCAAGCTTTGATTCTGGAAATATAAACTACTCTATTCAACCCTTGGTTGATGGTAATGAATTTTATAAATCTGCAAAAAATGAATTGAAAGAAATGGTAGAACGTATTGAAAGAGATGAAGGTAAGGAACAT
>JABDCL010000012.1 GCA_013288135.1 Gammaproteobacteria bacterium | reverse complement strand
ACAAATGTTGATTCGAGGATAATTGATGATTAAAATCAACCAATTCACGGTAAGAACTTCCAAGATTCTTTGATGATGCCTCAGAATTTGCTATAGCCTTTTGATAATGACTGCTCGAAAGTTGTGACAATTGAGCTGTTTTAGATGCTGCTGCATTAATCGATACTGGTATATTAGAAGTACCAACATTTAAAACTTGCTGCCCGTCAGCCGTCGTCAGTAAATCAGTTCTTCCATCTGATTGATGGAAAGATCCTGCTCTATAACTCGCAGCATAGCTATGATTTAACATACTCACATTAGAAATCTGACGATTTCCTTCCTGAATATTACCAAAGCTATAGTTTCCTGTTACAGCATCATTGGCTGTTTGACTACCTGCACTTTGTGAGACTTGGCTTAAATTAGTAGCAAGATGAACAAATGAACCGACCCCTCTCACCAATGCAATGCAAAGGAAAGGGATGCTCATTGCAAGATATCCGGCCATAGCTGCAATATCTGCATTGATATTCGCTAAACCAACACTGCTGGCAATCGTAACACCTGTCTTATTGGATATAGAAAGGGCTGCAATTGATTTACTGCGAGCTGCCATCGTCATAATGTAGTTTAAAACTGCATATAGCGGCGGCCACATTTGAAGCCAAAGTAATATTTGCATCCATGAAGTTAAAAAGCGCCAACCCATGGGCAAAAGCGATAAAGGAATAATAAACAAGAACATTGCATAGGCAATAGCTTCAAGGGTTGATTTCATTGTTGGCAGCATTTCAGCTGCCATTGCACCTATCGTTTCATAAGTACTCCTCTGTTGCAGGTATGCCCTTCGTACTGCAAAATTTGGGGAATTCCCCACAGCAACAGATTTTTGCTCGAGACCATCAACGACGGCATAAATCATTATGTTCTGTTTTAGAATTTCTGCCGCTGATTGTCCCATATCTCCCAGATGTCCATAAGCAATGGGCAGATATTTTAATAGCTCCTTCCTAGCATCTATTATGTTTCCAAATATTTTTTGGCCGAAAATGCTACCACAGCGGTTTAATTCTCCTCCCCATTGTCTGTTAAATAGTTCAACGCCTCTTATACAGGTAACTATTTCGGGTCTATTTTGTTGTTGCCCTTCAGCACGAGGTTCCCTCCATAAGAATGATCGCGCAGGGGAAGCGTTGCTTGTTACAAGCTCCCAAATATTAGGGCTATTCCGTAAATCATCTATGGTGTATTTTTTCCCCAGTAAAGCATCATAAACTACGCATTGACCCACGAATTGACGCATATTTTCTGCCAAATCTTCATTAGTAATATGGAATGTTTTTGCTTGCTGAATAAGATATGAACCAAAGAGCGTACCTGTTTTTTGATATTTTAAATCATCAGGCAACACAAAGATTTTTTCAATTTGTTCTGTGACCACATAACCGAATCGAGAAATATAACTTGATACCATGGCTAAACCATAAGGAACATGATCTACTTTTTCATGATATCGACTTACCGGGTCGATGATCCAAACCGTTGCCTGAGGAACAAATAATACTTGCATGATAGCAGAAATTGGAATAATCCATCCCACAAATGCCCTCATATAATTACCGTAGATCGCATAAATAATCGCAAATACTGACCCTATTAGTAGCCCAATACGAATTAATGGAACAAACAATGAACCAGAATGCGAGTTTAAACACATTGCAATGGCATTAAAAACACCTTTTAAGATCTCCCCATTGCCAAAACTATAAATTTGATATTCCATGCCTTATCCCTCACAACCAATTATTTTCATTAGCCACATTCCCCAACATGACATGTAATTGCTTTTCTATTATTTGGGTCGCTTGAATAAACGACAAAACGCTATCCATATGTTGAAAGGCACTGTTTCTTCTTATGGTAATTCGTTCTCTTGCCACTCTTAGGGATTTTAAAAACCGTTCGATATTGGAATCATCAACCTGGACCGACTTTAGTTGCACCACGCTATCATGGACGATATCAATCACTTCTAAGATATATTTATAAAGGACATCTAACGCAATTAAGTCGCCATATTGATGAATATCTAAAGGTGCTGCTCCTTTACGGTAAGCTGTAATAACATTGAGCATCTTATAAATGGGAAGGCGAGTTGAATTTAAGAAGTCTTTTTCGGCAGACGAAAGTTCTTCATCATTATAGATTTTATTTACTAAGGATTGTAATGTATTGTGTACTCTTCTTAGCAGTGCATGATCTTCAGAAATACCACCTGTTCTTAAGACCGGACTTAAGCATTTTGCGTCATTACAAACATATATGGGTGTTTCCCCACCATTCAGTAACCCATTAAGAACATTTTCTTTATCGGCATATCCAGGCAAAGTAATAACTTCGAGTCCATCGCCATTTTTTCTTGAAATGATAGAACCTACCAAAGTCATAAATAACTGAGCCAACTGGGTGTCTTCACTTAAAAAGCGATTGGTTTGCAATGCCTTCCAAGTAAGATTAAATTCCCCTACCAGCATGTCTTTATAACGGGCATCCCCTCCTTTTTCGCGAAAGACTTTATCCCGATCACCTTTAGCACCACACCCTTGTCTAGCAGCAGCCCAGTCACTAAATGCCCCAAGCTCTGAGCCCATGGCCTGGCATAGATGTTTGCTAGATTGGTCTGATTTTGGCCAAAGACCTCCGAGCATAGTGGCCGCAGTTTCACAGCTATTGATATTAGTGCTGTTAATCTTTGTCGCTAAGGCGTTTAATTCATTTAAGATGTTATAGACCTGAGGGCTTACTGTTTGTACCGCCAACATAAATCCATAACTGGCGGCACTCGAACCGACATTCCTTAACATTTTGACTAATTCTTCAGAACGGATGTGCGAAAACCCGCCGGCCCAAGCATCTATTCCACCACAGCCACCTCGAAATCCCGGCATTTGCAAGGTGGCAATTTGGGCATTTTGTATTGCATTTCTAGCTACAATACTGCCACCGGTATAATATCCCGCAGATTGATCTTTAAAAACACCAGGGGTGCTTGTATTGGTTGAAATACCTGCACCATCAAAAAAACGCTTTAAATCTGAGCTAATATCAGCCGTGGATTGACTCGAATGAAGAGCCAACAAGAAAAGCAAAGCAATTGATTTCTTCATTTTTTGACTCCTTTAGTAACGTCAAGCAGCATAATTCTGGTTTCGATCTCATCTAGAGATGCCATTCCATAAGCAATCGGAATGACATCTTCTGTATTTGGGTTCACTGCAAAAAGGGAAGGAAACACATCAATTTTCCACTTATTGATGATCCCGTTATTCTCGAGTGGTCTAGGAAACTCTTTTAAATTGCCACCATCTGCTGTAATAGGAATGACTTCCCAGTTATAAACTTTTGAAAACAACTGAACTATGGGAGCAAATTCCTGACAATAGCGACACTGGCTGTCAAAAAAGAAAAATAATCCATATTCATTTGAAAGATTTTGAATAATTTCAGTTGTATTCTGTTTCTTTTGATCAAAATAAAGATGTCTTGATTTATGGTTAACTGGCGTAATGAGGGTATGATCTAGATGGGGTGTATTGTATAGAACATTCATCCACATCTCGGAAAAATTCTCAGCTCTATCCATCATGTCTTTTTGTAATTCCTGATAAGATTTAACATTCTTGAAGCTGGGTTCAACCCAAGCAGTATGCAATCTATTTTCAAGTTCTTTTTTATACTCATTAACCAATTCCGATGCCGTTTGTTTTTCGCCTATAGTTTTATTTGTTCCATGTGGAACTTCTATTTGTTCAAATTCGGGATTTTGATACCAATGCCAACCCGTCTTATTTTCATCAAAAAAACTGGCTTCCGCTACAAAACTGAGTAGACAATTTGCAATAATGAATGATTTAAAAATTTTTATCTTTGTCATTCACTGCTCCTGTTTTTGGACTCACACTGCCATCTTTCACGCCACTTTCCATTTTTTTCATATTGTCCTGTATGCGTTCAGTTGTTTTTTGTTGAACAGCCTCTAAATTCGGTGTACGATATTTCTGCATTAATTCTTCAAATAATTCTCGCATGTCGATTTTCGAAAAATCTATTCTTGATAATTCTTCCACTGTAAATCCACGACAATTAGGATTTTCAGCACTTCCCCAATCTAAACCAATTTGCGGTCTACCTTGCTCCTGAAGCAATCTAGAAAATTTGGTTCCAAAACAACAAAAAGTTGTTTTTTTCCTAATACAGACTCCTAATAATTTTTCCGCACAATAAGTTCCAATAAAACGGCAAAGACTTTTTTCTCTCATTTTCGCTAATTGTTTTTCTTGCTCTGAACAAGATGAGAGATGAAGGGACACTCCCCATCCCTTCATACCCCCACAACAATCTTTAAAATCGACACAATTGCGGTTACATTGTTGATTGCAACCCTTGAAAATCTCAAAAGCTCCTAATGATTGTTGAGCTCTAATGTCATCTTGAATTTCTTTCAACATTGCCAAACGAGAGATGACATCTAACATCTCTCCATTTGCTTGATAGGAAGCATCCTGGCAATTTCCTGTCAAACAGAACAAATTAGAAACGTGCGTAGTGGGTCTTTGTATCCTATCAGGCGGGCATTCATAAGTTTGCTCGAATATCCAACAACGTCCTTGTTTTTGCTCTTTACATTTTGAAGAAACTTGATGGCATCCTTGAGTTCTTAAGGCAGAGCAATCATCTTTAATCATTTTACAATGATAACGTTGTCGATATTGCCAACAATCCTTATAAACTTTATATCCATTAATAGTACGAGTTTCTGGACCTTGGGTACAAACCTTTTCACCATAACGACATAAACCTTGATTGACCATTTCCTCTAAGCTATCGCAATAAGAGATCCATTGATCAGTTCCTTCCCCCTCATAGGTGTCATGTTCAAACTCAATGGATATACGAGAAACAGGATTGCAGCTTTGCCCAAATTTATCATGAACCGTTTCGCGATTCATATTGACTACACTTCTTAACCAATATCTTTGAACGCGCAGGCAATCCATGTTGTATTTAGCACCAGTGGATGCATCCACTGCCTGAAAAGTTGGGCAAACATTTTGCCTAAAAGTTGTGGGATCAATATTATAATCACGAGTTGAAACCGGCAAATGACCGATCCCATCTTTAAAACATCCTGCATTTCTGACTAAATCAGCATAGTTTATCGTTAAAGTAAGTCGTTTAAGAGGAACTTGGGGGATTACAGATCTATCTTGAAAGCATTCGTAGGTGACATCTTCCCCACCTTCTTCGCAAGTAAGGATTTTCGGAACATCTTTTTCTATCTTTGTGCCAACTTCTTTTATATCAAGGGAGTTTTCCATAGATTTATTGTCTGGTTGCGAAAACAAGGGATCTGTTTTTGGATCTAGTTTATACCTAGCCCTCTGTTCCGAGCTTTCAAACATTGTTTTAGCAGCTTGCGAGCTTTTTAATTCGTTATTAATGGCTCCTTGAAAATTTCCACTGCTATCTAAGGCGGTTTGGCTGGGATTATCTGTTTCAAATCCTGGAACCACATCTTTATCTATCTTACTCTGAGTGCTTTGAATGGCAGTATTTTTTTGTCCTTCTGCAAAAGCAGTTCCTTGTTGGTGAGCAGCATCCATCGAACCTCTCGCAACATTGGTAACTAGACAAAGCATAAATAGAGACCATTTTTTCATGATTCTTCCTCAAATTTACTTTGCACATAGGATAAAGATATATTCCCTTTTATTTGCAATGGCTCTTTTTTATCCATTGCAACAAATGTGGGAACCACTTTAATTTCATGTTCCTCAAATAAATTTGGATTAATTTGGGCTGATATCTCTAAATCCCTAAACGCCTCAGCAGTTTCTTTAAAGCTATTATTTTTAAGACCTCGCACAATGAGAGGCAAATTTTGTTGTTCTGCCTCTTTATATAAGCTTTTTAAGCTTTCTTTTGGCATCGATAAAGAAACAAATATAAGAATGGGGTTGTTAGTCTTATTTGTTCCCTCCTGAACAGTTTGATCTGATCCCTTTAAACAGGTTTGATTTTCCTCTTTTGCCGCTTCTGCAAAAAAATTATGAATTTGAGATTCAGCATTTTCTTTCAATTGATGCGCATCATCCAAATAAACATCCTTCTGACATTGATTTTGATCAAGCCATTCTGTAACCGTGTTTACATTTTCAGATGCAAATATTGGCGACATTAAAAATGTTGAAACCAATAACGTCATAATAAACAGCACGAGCGTTTTCTCCATATTAAATAGCCGAAATCTTCACCTTTATAAGGGAATTCTTTACCAGAACCCCAAAGCATTTCAGAGCGGCCTAGGGGTTGACAGCCTTTCGTTGAAGGTATTGGGTACACCATTTGGGTTTTATATTGAGTTTTTCGAATGATAGGCATAGGATATTTACTACAAAATGCCTCTTTTCCCATATAGCCCCACAACAAAAACTCACGATGGAGTTTAGCTATCATTCTTTGCGTAGCTAATAGACTTCCTTGGACCCCACCTACGTGGGCGCTAATGCTCCCTGAGAATGGATAGAGGCTTCCTTGACATCCACCACACCAAAAAAGCGCATCCAAAGAAAATCCACTTGAAGCAGCAACACAATCAGCTGCACAAGCTGCTTGTGCAATGGGGTTGGCAAAGAGAATTGCTTCGGGATTTATAATAAAGCTGGTTTCGTCGTCATTCCAAAAAGGATCTAATTCTGTTAGATAGGCAATATCAAAGCCATTCTTTTCTATACAGATGAAATCGACTAACAGTTCTAGCCAATAGATGACTGGATACACATACCAATGGACTTGATAAAAGCTATGCTTTAAAGCTCTGTTGTTCCCGGATCCCCTAGCAACACTGCCAGATCCCTTAGCTTCACCTCCCTGGTTGGCTATCTTGATGCCACCCATGTTGACCAAACAATATGGGGTTCGGGTCACATCCACCAAACGCACTGGTTCCCAAAATGAAATTGGGATCCCAGGAACAGGAAATGGTATGGGAGGTCTAGGACAAGCACAAATTAGAGTGTGGGGATTAGGAGTATCTTCCCTCCCGCCCGTCACGTTTATTCCGCCAATGGTAATGGGGAAGAGGCAACTCCAACATATGTCGGTAATAGGGTTTACAAATTTACCCTGGCAACCCGCTTCAGCTTCGATGCCACCTAAAGCAAAGAACAATACTATAATAGAAGACGATATATAGAATCGCTTTAATCGCTTCATTGTTCTTCCTCTAAGAGTATTTCTGAAATGACAAGCTTCTTACCTTCTTGATCTACCCGAGCAGGAATCTGTTTAATGCCAAGTTTCTTAACAATACTGCCACCCTGATCAAAAAATACGGTTATATTATGAGTTTTAATAAGATTGAATGGTGAGCCTTTAACTAAAATGATTTTAGGATCAAGACTTTTCTGGTTCTTAGCCCAATTCACTTGTTCTAAATCATCCCCATCAATAATAAAAAGAGGGCGTTTCAATTGATGTGTCTCTAAAGGATTAATAATAGTTCCCGCTTTGTGAAACACTCTACCCTTATGATCTTTTAAATCATAAGGGACAGTGATAGAGGGATCATAATAAATTTTTCTCGCATTTCTCGTTTTAATGATGCCTTCTACAGCCACAGGTCGCTCTATACCTTTTACGACCCTGTCGACAATAGTTTTTTGATGTTTTTCTAATTCGCCCGCTGATTGTAACTGTATTAATTTACCTTGAATGAACGATAATAAATTCTCTTCTACAATAGGAAAGGTTTCGCCAAAAGTCCCTAGATCCTTTGCCGAGAGTGCTGCACTGTATAATAAGATTAACCATAATTTCTTTTGCATAGTTACAATAACGGGATCACTTTTCTTTCCAAAATTGCTACTGGAACCAAACCAAGCTCCTGATAACGAGAATCAAAACTAGATGTATGATCTGAATAAACAAAAACATACCCTTTTGGTATCACCTGGCTTTTAATAGGAGTAAGGGTTCGTTTGTCCTTTGATGTTGATTTTATAAACCCGACTTTATGCTGATTGACCCATAAACACTTCTCTTTGTCATACCAAACTTTATCTCCTTCCACCCCTACGATTTGTTTAATGATTTTTTTACCATACCATTTGCTATACAAAAGAGTATGGTCTTTTAAACCCGGCTTACAAAAAGTAAAATGAAGAAAATAATGTTTAGGAAGCGAATCAGTTTCGCTAATAATAATCTGTGTATAAAGAGATAATAAAAAAATAAATCCAACGCCAAAGAAAAAACCCAGACTGCCCATAATTATGTTCTTGGGATTGTTGAGTATTTTTCGAATATTATAAGATCTATTCATGGGATCCTTCTTCAAGCCCTTTAATAATACTTTCTGTATAATCCGGTATATTTCCAGACAAAACAGCCCCTTTAGCAAACAATATCACCTTCTTATTTCGAGTAAAGTTTTGAATATTTCCACGAATACTTTCTATTAAAGCCTGAAGTTTCTCAGGCGGCACGTCACCTTTAGGATAAATTGAGGCTAGCTTTTGCGCTTCAGCACTAATAAGTTTTTGAACATCAATTGTTCCAAATTCATTAGACTTCATTAGAAAACTGAAATTAAACATAATTGATATAAGAAACATTATCATTAATGGTATTATCCATTGTAACTTAATGTTTATAATCATTACTAAGTACTCCTTGTTTCAAGAATATGTTCCAAAGCTTGTTGTAAAGTGAACCCTTTTTCACGCAACGATTGAACCATCGCATAATCTTTTGCCTTTGTTGAATATAAAAGTTGAGAGTAGGGATCGAGCAAGAGGCGTCCAATCGCGTAACCTGAAGAACCATAAATCATCACTTCCGCATATTGACCTTGTTTGGTCTTCACAGATTTAAGTTGAGTCTCCATCAGTGGTGTTAAGGAGATGCGATTACTTTTCTTGAGTTGTTCAATAGATTCAGTTTTTTGAGATAACAAACACATCCAGTCACTATTATCAAATGCAGCCTGGGCCCCTGTGTTTACGAAGAAATCATTGATACTTTGAGTACCCACAACAAGCGATCCATTATATTTTCGGAGCCTTCGGGCCAAGGTTTCAATAAATACACCCCCTTGAGAGCCTCTCAATAAATCCCATGCCTCATCAAAGACAATGTTAAAAGGGGTCTGTCGATCGCCTAAAAACATTCTATTCGTAATGTTAATAATCATCATTTGAACAACGACTGATTGTAAATCTTTGCGCTCTTTAAGTTCTTCTAATTCAATAACAACCAAGGTGTTTTCTAAATTCACCGTGGAAGGTCCGTTAAAGAATTTTCCGTAGGCTCCTTGTTCTGTATAAGGAAACAACATGGTCCCTAAATCTTGAGCTTTTTTGTCTTCATGGTTTAAAAGAAATTTGGCAATATCAGAAATAGTCGAATTGTTCTTATGATTTTTCCAAGTCTCAAGCATTGCTTGTTCTAATAATGCAGCCTCCATGTCGTCTACTCCTCGAGTAGGAGCAGCCATCAACATTAATACGGGCTTTAACATGGATAAGCCATCCTGTGCAGCATCACTGTCATTAACTGGTAAAGTGCTAAAGGGGTTAAGGCAAAGTGCAGTTTTGGTTTTAAATTCTATAAATTGCCCACCCAGTAAAAAGCAAGTTTTTTCAAAACTCCTACCCACATCTAAAACAAATACTTTTCCGCCTAATCCTAACGTTGTAGTCATTAGCTCCTGCATAAAAACGGATTTCCCAGATCCCGATCGTCCAACAACGCAGACGTTATAATTTCCAGTATTATTATCAAAAGGGTACCAAGTCATGATTTGGCCCCGCCGACCGCCAAAAATCATACCAGGCGTAGGCGTGCCACGCCATTCACCCTGCAAAGGCAAAAGGTTGGCCGCTTCAGTAGACAGAGTAGTTTTCATTTTCTTAAAATAAAGAAGAGATTTGATTCTATCTTCCGACCACATCATGGGAAACGAGCCAATGAAAATTGGCAAATGAAGAAGATTATTTGCTTGCAGTTGCCACTCTTTACTTCGATATAAATTAAGTAAAATCTGCTCTGCCATTGGCATGGTTTCTTCTTTTGCAAATAATATTACATTCAATTGGGTTTGAAAGATCCTTTCCCCTTTACCTATCATTTGACGAATGAACTTTAACTCTTCAGCCTCTTCTTGGATAGCGGGCAAGAATTTCCCTAATGGAGAATTTGCCTGACGTTCGACGTAAGTCGCTTTTGCAATGACTTTGGCTTTAGGCTTTTCTTGCTTAGGAATGTGTATCCCATAGTGAATAATAAACGGACAGGGAATTTGGGCATTATCTCTATCTTCATCACCAATTAATTGGCCCATGGCATGCAATGACCAAATCTGAGGGGATTGTATGGCTTGATAGGTACGGACTTTAATAGCCCCAAACTGTAATGATAAATCCTTTTGATTGACTAAAAGATTCGTTTCTGGATTTTGTAATTGGCTGGAAATTTTTTGAGACTGATCCCATCTTCTTGTAAAGGGATTTAAATTATTGGCGTCCATATTCAAGATCCGACTGACTGTATTAATAAGCTCTGTCGCTCCCCAAACAAAAACAGGCAGACCTAACATCTCGAGAGTCGTTTTTAATTGATTTTGTAATTGCATAATACTTTCTAAAATTACTGGGTTTGTTCCCACATTTTTTTGTGAATAGGACAAGAAGCATCTAAAATTACGTAAACAATAAGGGCTGTAGGGGGAATGAAAAGCCATTTGTTTCAAATAAGAGGTTCTTCTCTCAGCCAAATTCTTCATCATTTCGCTTTTGCGTACTCCCTTCCATTGATCACAAAGTTCTTCGATATAAGGATCTGCCCACAAAATGACCTGCAAGCTACTTTGCTCGGGTAAGGTATTCTGAAATAGTCCATCCACTTCTTTTTGCATTTCTTCCGAGGCACCCACTAATGTTGGTGTTTCCAATACAAAACCAACACTATCCCCATTAAAAAACAACCGATGTTTTTCATCAAAGGTTTCATAGGGAAATAAGTCTGTAATTCTGGGGTACTTCTCCAGAAATTTTGATATTTCCTCTAAATAATGTGATCGACAGCTATCAAACTGTTTTTCACCCAGTAAGCCCATCAATTTTTCGCCTATCTTTGATAACATTTAACTTTTCTCTAATAATTGCCAATATCCGGGTTTCATAACGGTATGGACCACTGATGCCTCATGGAAATTACCTTGTTCATCTTGGAAAGGCGCAATCCAAACCCTAAGATGTTCTTCTTGTACTCTCTGAATCATGCCCTTGTCACTCATCGTGATAGGCTTTGAAGATTGGCTAACAGATGCATGCAGAGGTTCTGGAAGTGTTTTATCTTCAACAGAACTTCTCAATTGGCCTTTATTGACCATATGATTCACCTCGCTGATAGATTTACAGCCCACTCCTTTTTCATATTTGCAATCAAAATCCTTTGAGTAAATTGAACAAGCTGATATGTTGGTAACTAGAACCAAAATAAAAACAATCTTTAAACACTCATTGATTCTTTTCATAAAACTATTTTCCTCCTCCGTTTGGCGACCATGGACTTTGTGATTTACTTTCATCGACCGTTTGAACTTGTTGAAAACGTCTTTGATCGTTTGTTCGACTCAATGCTTGGCGCAATACGCTGTCAGTAAAATCCGTGCCTTGTGTGAACACAATATCTGCTCTACGTCCAGCGGCTACCTGTATTACAGGCTGTAATTGTTCAGCTCGTTTAATATAAAATTCTGCATATTTATCCAAAGCTCCCCCCGCACCATTGCCAGCACTCTGTTTTAATACTTCTTGAGCGGTTAAAGGATTTGTTTGAGTTAAACCTGTTGTCGGTGAAAAAATCATAGGTTTATTTGATTGTCCAAGAAAGTTCCCTATGCTACTGAAAAAACCACCTACCATAGCATTCCGTAGGCTTTCAGTTGAACGATCTACTAATCGACCCCTTAAACCTGCCCGGCCATCTTCTCCTGCAACATACCCTTGAACATTCATTTCTAAAACCTCTCCAGTCTTCCTCTCGACACAGGTTAACTTTTCCAAGCGCATGAAGACTCGTTCACTAGAGAGATCCCCATAACAAGCTGCTAAGGCATGACAATCTTCTAAATCTGAACGAAATTTGCGAGGGAGCGTACCAGGACTAATTAAACGAAGTAATACTGGCCTTGGATCACTTGACGACTGTATTGAAGTACTAGCGTCAACACCCCCCAATAAAATCACTTTAGCGAATGCGCCGGCAGGAATAGTGTTATCGGTGGTTTTTAATAACCTAGATCCGCGGCTTTGATATAAACTAATACTTATTTTTTGTAAGGCATTCGATCGAAAATAGGCAGCCTTTTCACCCTCCTTTGGTTTTTCACAAGTATGACAATCTTTCACTGTTGGTAGAGAAGGTAGTATGTTCGTACTTGATAAAGAGCTTTGGCTGCTAGAAAGCTCTTGCCTTAAACTACTCACATCACCTACCGAGCCATTTGCATTAAACTGGTTGCCAAGCGGGGTAGCTGCTGTTTTAAGTATTTTATCCAATGTCCCTTCTATAGCCTCTAAACGCTTATGGGTTAAATCAGCCTCAGCGGTAAACTTATGGACCCAAACCTCTTGTGGGTTAATTCTACTTGTTCCTGTTGTAATCGATTTTTTAGGACCTTTCTTTTCCTCGGGTGGTTGATTATTGATGACCAGCGTTAAAAGAAAAAGAATAATAATCCCTAAGACTGTGACAGATCCCCACAGCAACTGAGTTTGTTTCGCTTTAATTTTAGATAGCATCTTTATAATCTCGTTAAAACATACGCAAAAGTTTTTTTACCGTTCTTTACTATTCGATCTTGCAAACATATAGCAAAGTCACCAGGTTGATAGAATAAACGCTCATGAAGCTCTACATTCTTACTTGTATTTTTTATTGACCAAACTGAAATTAAATAAGGGCCAGACTGATAAGCTTTTATATAGTTTGTTTTGTATCCGGATGTTGAACGCCTGGCAGGTACTGCTTTATTGTAAACAGTGAGTTCTCCTGCTACTGCCTGCTTCATCATCTGTACAAATTGCTCTTTAGAAGATATGCTTTCAGCATGCGGATTAGTTGGTAGCACACTCTCAAAATTAGAATAAGAATTTTTTGACTGTGTAGAATTTAAATTCTTTAAAACAATAGTAGACGCCGCAGTATCGGAAGGATTTAATGTGAGATCCTGGGTAACACCGTTTTCAGTAATGATTGTCAATGATAAAGGTTTAGAACCATTCTCAGCTGTCGGCTTTATAAAAACTTGTCCTGTTTGATCATCTGTTTGAGTAACAAATGTTCCTTCATCCCCAAAAATATTAGTGATCCTATCATTTGTGACGGCTATTCGATTCATTATATCTAAGGCTATGGTAGCCTCTAAGCGTTTACCCTCAACAACTATTAGAGTTTGGGTATTGCAAAATGCCAGTCCCCAAGATAACGAGCTAAAAATTAAAAATGCTATTCTGAAATAATATTTTACATTAAGACGTTTCATTTACGTTTTCCTTATCCGATTTAACCATTTTGAAAGATTGGAGAAACAAACGACCTAATCGCTGTTCAAATATCAATCGATAGGTTTCTCTCGATTGAGATATTTTTTGAGTAGAGACATAACTCGTTAAATCTCCAGTGACATCTGCTGTTAAAGAATCTGCTGAAAGCTGAATTTCATGAGGCATAAAGTGTAAACTTAATTGTTGTTGCTTCAGTCTTTTCTCGTCCTCTAACAGCTTTGTCTTGAAAGCTCCATAAGCTTTCGGAGATATATATCGAAGTAACACCTCACCTTGCGGAATAATATTCGATTCAGTGATATCTAATATCAAATGACAAAAGAACAATGACATTTCCTCCAAATAGCTGGGTGAGAATCGATTACCCTCCACCCAATAACTTTGTTTACCGTCGGGTGGTGATACAATAATTCGTTCCTTTTTTAAAAATAGAAATAAGGTTTGTAAAAGTAGAACAAGTAGAAGCAACATGCTTAAACCAACAAGTGCATTTCTTTGAACGTTGATATGGGATAATCTTTTTTGATAAAGAGAAAATTTCATAATAACAAGTCACCCAATGTATTCTCTAAGATAGGAAGCCGGTAACGTTTTAAAACGACCATCCGTGGGTAAATACCAGTATTTAACAGCATGGAATTGGCCCTTTCCAAATTTTTGCTGATATTTTTTGTAGCCATAAAAATAAAGAATGCTTGCGATTAGTCCAAGAGACAACTGTTCTAGAATTAAACCTAGAAAAAATGGACCAATCATCATTAAAATCTCAGGAACCGTCCATAATAAAAGTCTTAAGGGTGTGTCTACATAATTTAAGATCACGTGCCGATTCATAGACATGATTCAGTCCTCAAATTAAAGCGCCATCGGCACCATCACCTAACCATTTATCAATAAAATGAATTCCTACACTTAGACCCGCTCCAATGCCAAAAGGCATTAAATTTAATCGGAAAATTGAAATAATGAGTCCAACTGCTGCGCTAATAATTTTTACTGCCATCATCCAACCACCAAATAGTTCTTTTTTTAATTCCTTGATGGGTTCTTGTAATTTTGCAATAGTCACCGCAAATACAGGCTCTGTCACAAAACAGAACGCGAATGCAAAAGCTATCGTCAAATAAAATAATTTTTTTACAACACTAAACTCCATTCCACATATCCTATTTTTCATCGATTGCTCCATTGCTCTTTAAAATTCACTGTTCATTTCCAAATCAAAAACCAATGAAGTAATTTTTAACCATCGCAACAAGTTTGGATATTACCCAGAGGGTTATTTTTATATACTTTGCAAAAATTTTTAAATTTGATGAAAAAACTTTCTTCGTTCCAGTTCGAATTTGACAGATCGATCTTCTTTCCCTATTCCATATTCCCTTCCATATTCCCTTCCCCTTCGGAATTCCCAGGGCGCGTGCACGACATGTTTTTCACGGGTGCCTCACGCGTTAAGAATGTGAGAAGAACCTGTTTATAATTTATTGTTTATATTGATTTTTTTAAATGAAAAGTTGAAAATCTTGCAAAAGATAAAATTTTTATCGTAATTTATTGAAAATCGTGAGTCGATATGTGTGATGTAATGAAGTGTCATCAATGAGCTATTTTTGTCTTCCGAAAACCACAAAAGAATCACACGTAAGCTACGCGTCAATCACGCGTGCATTACTGGATCTTTGAAAGCACAGCAGGGGAATAAGATCCAGAAGATTCACTATTTGGATCCTAAACCAGAAAAATCTTTCAATGCAATTTGAAATAATGCCACAAATAACTGAAAACAATTTCTGATCTATTATTCGACATGGACAAGTGTAGAAGGACCTGAATCCAATTCAGGTCGAAAATCAACTGAAAGCTCCATCAAGAGATTCACGAAAAGATTAGTTGACTACCGAACAAAGATAACCTATCAGTGATCGCTGAATGGTACACGGCACCTATTTTTATGAGTTGAAGGTTTATGGGTATTTTCATCTTAAGTTATAAACGAATCTTAAGTTTACATC
>JABDCL010000011.1 GCA_013288135.1 Gammaproteobacteria bacterium | reverse complement strand
TTCATTATACTTTGAAAATTCCATCGTATAGGTAGCACGGCCTTGTGTCTTAGATCTTAAATCTGTTGCATAACCAAACATCTCGCCTAAAGGAACTTCTGCGCGAACAACTTTTCCTGCAGGACCATCTTCCATACCCTGCACCAAACCTCTTCTTCTGTTAAGGTCCCCCATAACGTCGCCCATATAATCTTCTGGCGTTACTACCTCAACTTTCATAATAGGTTCAAGCAATACTGGCCGAGCCTTTTTTGCCCCCTCTTTGAATCCCATTGAGCCAGCTATTTTAAATGCCATTTCGTTTGAGTCAACATCGTGATACGAACCATCAAAAAGTGTTACTTTCACATCAACTACAGGAAATCCGGCGATTACACCATTTTCTAATTGCTCTTTTATTCCCTTATCTACCGCAGGAATATATTCTTTTGGAATGGCGCCGCCAATAATTGCGTTAACAAATTCATATCCACCTCCAGCTTCTTTAGGTTCAATTCGAATCCAGACATGTCCATACTGTCCTCGACCACCCGATTGCTTAACATACTTACTTTCTTGCTCTACCGTGTTTCTAATCGTTTCTCGATAAGCAACTTGTGGTTTTCCTACATTAGCTTCAACACCAAACTCACGCTTCATACGATCTACAATAATTTCCAGATGTAGTTCGCCCATTCCAGCTATGATTGTTTGTCCAGATTCTTCATCAGAATGAACTCTAAACGAAGGATCTTCTTGTGCAAGCTTACCTAAAGCTATACCCATTTTTTCTTGGTCTGCTTTTGTTTTTGGCTCAACAGCAACTGATATTACAGGCTCAGGAAAAATCATTTTCTCTAGAACAATCACATCATCAACAGCACATAGAGTATCACCTGTTGTAACCTTCTTCAAACCAACAGCAGCTGCAATATCTCCAGCTCTGACTTCCTTAATTTCACTACGAGTGTTCGCATGCATTTGTAATACACGCCCAATTCTTTCTTCTTTATCTTTTATAGGGTTATAAACCGTATCACCTGTATTTAAGACACCAGAGTAAACTCGAAAATACGTAAGAGTTCCAACATATGGATCAGTTGCAATCTTGAATGCTAATGCAGAAAAAGGATCACTATCTGTAGGATGTCTTTCGGACTGTGTATTTTCGGCATCATCTTTATGGCCTTTAACAGCCGGAACATCTGCTGGTGAGGGAAGATACTCAATAACAGCATCTAATACTGCCTGCACACCTTTATTCTTAAAAGCAGAACCACACAACATGGGAACAATTTCATTACGAACTGTCCTAATTCGCAAGCCTTTTTTAATCTCATCAGGAGTTAAATCACCTTGTTCTAAATACTTATTCATCAACTCTTCAGTCGCTTCTGCTGCAGCCTCGACCATTTGTTCACGCCATTTTTTACAATCTTCAAGCATATCAGGGCTAATATCACGGGCTTCATATTTCATCCCTTGACTAGCTTCATCCCAATGAATAGCCTTCATACGAACTAAATCAACTACACCCTCAAAATTTTCTTCAGCACCGATAGGTAACTGTATTGGTATTGGATTTCCACCCAGTCTAGTTTTAACTTGATTGACTACACGTAAGAAATTTGCACCCGCTCTATCCATCTTATTAACAAAACCAAGACGAGGAACACCATAACGATTAGCCTGCTTCCAAACAGTTTCAGATTGTGGCTCTACACCACCAACCGCACAAAACACAGCACAAGCACCATCAAGAACGCGAAGGGATCTTTCAACTTCAATTGTAAAATCCACATGACCTGGCGTATCGATGATATTAATTCGATGCTGAGGAAACTGCTTATCCATACCATACCAGAAGCACGTTGTTGCTGCAGAGGTGATAGTTATTCCTCGCTCTTGCTCTTGCTCCATCCAGTCCATTACAGCCGCACCTTCATGTACCTCACCTAGCTTATGTGATACACCTGTATAGAACAAAACTCTTTCTGTTGTAGTTGTTTTACCAGCATCAATGTGCGCCATGATACCAATATTTCTATAACGGTCAATTGGTGTTACTCGTGCCACGTTTTATACCCCTAATTTACCAACGATAATGAGCAAAAGCCTGGTTAGCCTTAGCCATTCTATGCATGTCATCGCGCATTTTTACGGCGGTTCCTCGCCCTTCATAAGCTTCAATTATTTCAGCAGCTAATCGTAAAACCATCGTTTTTTCACCACGCGCCTTAGCTGCTTTTACTACCCATCGCATTGCTAAAGCCACACCACGTAGAGGATCTACTTCAATAGGAACTTGATAAGTAGCTCCCCCAACTCGGCGTGATTTTACCTCCACTGTTGGACGAATATTATTTAACGCCTTATCAAGCGCATCTAACCCTTCTTGGTTTGCCACAAGATTCTCTTCAGATACATCTCGTTTTACACTTTTCTTCGCTTGAACTGCGCTATGCTTACCGTCTTTTTTTAAACGCTCTACCACAGAATCTAATGCTCTATACACAATATTCTCTGCTAGAGATTTCTTCCCTCTTCTCATTACCACATTAATGAACTTAGCTAACCGCTCACTGCCATACAATGGATCTGGCAATATCTCTCTTTTTATAGCTGCTTTTCTTCTTGGCATAACTTAATATTCCCATCAATACATAAATATTCTTAAATCAATATGAATTATTCTTTAGGTTTTTTAGCACCATACTTTGAACGTCCTCTGCGTCTTGCAGAAACGCCTGCGGTGTCTAAACTTCCGCGCACAACGTGATAGCGAACGCCTGGTAAGTCCTTAACACGACCGCCACGAATTAACACTACCGAGTGCTCCTGTAAATTATGCCCCTCTCCACCAATATATGTTGTTACTTCAGCACCATTCGTTAAACGAACACGAGCTACCTTACGTAAAGCCGAGTTTGGCTTTTTAGGAGTCGTTGTATAAACACGTGTACAAACACCACGTTTCTGCGGACAACGATCTAACGCAGGAACAGTTGACTTTGCAGTTTTTGGTACTCGAGGCTTACGCACGAGTTGATTTATTGTTGGCATTACTAAAAGCTCCAGCCTAATAATCAAAATTATACTTGAATAAATAAAAAACCCATGTAGCGCTGCACTCCTAACTTATTAGGAGGAGTGCGCGATTCTAAAAAGGACTACGCATTATGTCAAGCATAGTTATCTATGATAGACAAGATTTTTAGATTTCCTTAAAAACACTTAACCTTATATAAGCTTATTAGTGCTTTTATATCAACCTTATAGCGCCTTAATTATTATCAAAACTCTACACAACCATTAAAAACGCAGAAAGAACCAAGCAAAAAACACATAATAGATGATTTTCTACTCGCCAGCATGTTCTGTAGGTCGTTTTTTCCCTCTTCTTTCAGAATGATATGCTAAACCCGTACCAGCTGGAATTAAACGACCAACAATCACGTTTTCTTTTAATCCTCTTAAATCATCTATTTTGCCACTAACAGCTGCTTCAGTAAGTACTCTTGTAGTTTCCTGGAAAGATGCCGCCGAAATAAATGACTCTGTTGCCAATGACGCCTTAGTTATACCAAGCAACACAGGCTCATACCTTGCTGGTAACTTACCATTCTTTACTAGTTTATCGTTTTCTTCTCTAAGTTGAGTAAATTCAATCTGCTCACCTTTTATACTAGCTGAGTCGCCAGGATGAAGAATAAATACTTTTCTTAACATTTGGCGAATGATTACCTCAATATGTTTATCATTAATTTTTACGCCTTGCAGTCGATAAACATCTTGTACTTCATTAACAATAAAGTTTGTTAATACATTTGCACCTAATAAACGTAAAATATCATGAGGATTTAATGCTCCCTCAGCAATAACTTCACCTTTTTCTACATGCTCACCCTCAAAGACACTTACATGACGCCATTTAGGTATGAGTTCCTCGTGTATATCGCCGGCTATCGATGTAATAATTAAACGTCGTTTACCCTTAGTTTCTTTACCAAAAGATATAATTCCTGAAATCTCAGCTAAAATAGCGGGATCTTTTGGGCGTCTTGCCTCAAACAAATCAGCAACACGGGGCAGACCTCCCGTGATATCCCTAGTTTTAGAAGTTTCTTGAGGAATTCTTGCGATAACATCACCTGTTTTGACACGAGCTCCATCTTCAAAATTGATAATCGCATCAGGTGGCAAGAAATATTGTGCAGGTAGGTTTGTGCCTACTAAATAAACATCATCTCCCTTCTCATCAACCAACTTAATCATTGGCTTAAGCTCTTTACCACTACTACGCTGCTGCTTTGGATCAATAATAACAATACTACTTAATCCAGTGAGCTCATCTGTTTGCCTGTTCATTGTGACACCATCAATCAAGTCTGCAAACTTGATTCGACCAGCAACTTCTGTAATAACAGGATGACTATGAGGATCCCAATTAGCAACAACCTGTCCAGCAGAACTCCGTGAACCATCTGTTACGGATAATTCAGCACCATATGGTAACTTGTATCTCTCTCGTTCTCTCCCATGCTGATCAACAACTGCTAACTCACCTGATCGAGATACTGCAATAAATTTGCCGCTATGATGTTGCACTAACTTAACGTTATGCAACTTAATTCGACCTTCCAACTTCACTTGAATGTTATTTGCAGCTGTAGCACGAGATGCAGCTCCACCAATATGAAACGTTCTCATTGTTAACTGCGTACCAGGCTCACCTATTGATTGTGCGGCAATTACGCCTATAGCTTCACCAATATTAGCTCTATGCCCTCGAGCTAAGTCACGCCCATAACAAGCAGAGCAAATACCGTATCTAGATTCGCATGTAATTGGAGAACGTACAAATACTTGGTCAACCGTCATTTCTTCAAGATTAGCAACCAATTTTTCATCTAAAAGTGTTCCAGCTTCTATTAACACTTCTCCTGTTGAAGGAATTAATATATCTTGGGCTACAACTCGGCCTAGTACTCGCTCATGTAACGGCTCTACAACATCACCACCTTCAATTAAAGGTGTCATTGTTATCCCTTGAGATGTACCACAATCTACTTCTGTAATTACTAAATCTTGAGCAACATCAACGAGTCGACGTGTTAAATAACCGGAGTTTGCGGTTTTTAATGCAGTATCTGCCAGACCTTTACGTGCTCCGTGAGTCGAAATAAAATACTGTAAAACATTCAGCCCTTCGCGAAAGTTCGCTGTAATTGGCGTTTCAATAATAGATCCATCAGGTTTAGCCATTAAACCGCGCATACCAGCTAACTGTCTCATCTGAGCAGCTGAACCTCTTGCGCCTGAGTCAGCCATCATATAAACCGAATTAAATGATTCCTGTTGAACTTTATGACCTTTTGCGTCTTTAACAGTTTCAGTAGATAGTTCTCCCATCATTGCTTTAGCAACCTGGTCATTTGTGCGAGACCAGATATCAATAACCTTATTGTATCGCTCACCTTGAGTAACTAGTCCTGAGGAAAACTGAGCCTGAATTTTTCCAACTTCATCTTCAGCTTGCTCAATAATATTGACCTTTTCTTTTGGTATTACTAAATCGTTTACACCTATTGATACACCAGATTTCGTTGCGTAATGAAATCCCATATACATAAGCTGATCAGCAAAAATAACCGTTGCTTTAAGACCAACTTCGCGATAGCAGATATTGATGAGGTTTGAAATAGCTTTTTTATTCATTACTCGATTGACTAAATCAAAAGACATTCCTTTCGGTAATAATTCAGAAAGCAAAGCACGACCAACTGTAGTTTCTGCTAACCTAATTTGTAGCTTTAAATTCCCTGTCACCTCGTCATGCACATATTCTTTGATTCTAGCTCGTACTTTGGCTTGTAGCTCAACCAAACCATTTTCATAAGCTCGATGAATTTCATTTGTATCAGAGAAAATCATACCTTCGCCACGTGCATTAATTCGCGAACGGGTTAGATAATATAAGCCTAATACAACATCCTGTGATGGAACGATAATAGGCTCACCATTTGCTGGTGATAAAATATTATTAGTTGACATCATTAAAGAACGAGCTTCAAGCTGAGCTTCTAGTGATAATGGAATATGTACAGCCATTTGATCGCCGTCAAAGTCTGCGTTATATGCTGTACAAACCAACGGGTGCAATTGTATAGCTTTTCCTTCGATTAAAACAGGTTCAAATGCTTGAATACCAAGACGATGCAAAGTAGGGGCACGATTAAGAAGCACAGGATGCTCTCGAATCACTTGCTCCAAAATATCCCAAACAGCGGGATCTTCACGATCCACCATTTTTTTTGCTGCCTTAATTGTAGAAGCATGTCCAAGAATCTGTAATCGACTAAAAATAAACGGCTTAAATAACTCTAAAGCCATTTTTTTAGGTAATCCACATTGATGTAATCTCAATGTTGGGCCTACAACGATAACTGAACGACCAGAGTAATCAACTCGTTTACCTAAAAGGTTCTGCCGAAAACGTCCAGCCTTTCCTTTTATCATATCAGCTAGTGACTTTAATGGTCTCTTATTTGAACCAGTAATCGCTCGGCCGCGACGACCATTATCCAGTAATGCATCTACTGCTTCTTGCAGCATACGTTTTTCATTACGCACAATGATATCAGGTGCGTTGAGGTCTAACAGTCTCTTTAGACGATTGTTACGATTAATAACTCTTCTGTAAAGATCATTCAAATCAGATGTTGCAAACCTGCCACCATCCAAAGGAACTAATGGACGTAAGTCAGGAGGTAACACCGGCAATACCGCTAAAACCATCCACTCCGGTTTATTTCCCGACTGTAAAAATGCTTCCATCAACTTCAATCGCTTAGAGAGCTTCTTCAGCTTAGCTTCAGATGTTGTATTAGCAATATCTTCATGAATTTTTGCAACTTCTGCTTCCAAATTTAAAGCACGAAGCAATTCTTGAATTGCATCAGCTCCCATACGAGCATCAAACTCATCCCCATATTCTTCTATGGCATCATAATATGCTTCTTCTGTAAGCAGCTGACCTCGTTCAAGCTGAGTCATGCCAGGATCAATGACTACATAGGCTTCAAAATACAATATCCTTTCTATATCACGAAGGGTCATATCTAAGAGTAAACCTATACGCGATGGCAAAGATCGTAAAAACCAAATATGAGCAATAGGACTAGCTAATTCAATATGTCCCATGCGATCACGTCTTACTTTAGAAAGTGTAACTTCTACACCACACTTTTCACAAATCACGCCACGATGTTTCAATCGTTTGTATTTACCACATAAGCATTCATAATCTTTAATTGGACCAAATATTTTCGCACAAAATAACCCGTCACGCTCAGGTTTGAATGTACGATAATTGATAGTTTCTGGTTTTTTTACTTCACCATAAGACCAAGAACGAATCATATCTGGAGATGCGAGACCAATATGAATAGCATCAAACTCTTCTAATTGTGTTTGCTGCTTTACTAAATTCAGTAAATCTCTCAAGGCTATTCCCCCTCATCATCAGTATCATATTATCCCAAAGTAATGGGATCCTTCCCGTATACACAGGAGTCGACTAAAAAGTATAAATAAAAGTACTAAAACAAATCATTTAACTTCCTAACAACAGATTCATCATTAAAATTTACTCTAGCTCCATATTTATACCTAATGACCGAATTTCCTTTATCAAGACATTAAAAGCTTCTGGCATACTAGACTCCATATAATGATCACCATCGACAATATTCTTATACATTTTAGTTCGGCCACCAACGTCATCTGACTTAACGGTTAACATTTCTTGTAAAGTATAAGCGGCACCATACGCTTCTAACGCCCATACTTCCATTTCACCAAAACGTTGCCCACCAAACTGAGCCTTTCCGCCCAATGGTTGTTGAGTAACAAGACTATAAGAACCTGTTGAACGGGCATGCATTTTATCATCAACTAGATGATTCAATTTCATCATATACATATAACCAACAGTAACAGGTCTATCAAAAGCTCTACCTGTTCGTCCATCATAAAGTACTGCTTGACCACTTTCAGGTAAGCCAGCCAGTATTAACATTGATTTAATTTCATCTTCTGTTGCACCATCAAATACTGGCGTTGCCATTGGAACACCCGCACACAAGTTTTCAGCTAAACCAAGTACTTCTGCATCAGATAAACCAACAATATTTTCTTTCTGCTTATTAGTTGTATTATAAATTGAACTCAAAAAGTGTCGTATATTTTTTACAGATTGCTGCTCATCAAGCATCTGACCGATCTTTAAGCCCAAACCCTTAGCCGCCCAGCCAAGATGTGTTTCCAACACTTGACCAACGTTCATACGCGAAGGAACACCTAAAGGATTTAAAACAATATCAACAGGCGTGCCGTCAGCCATATATGGCATATCTTCAATAGGTACAATTGTTGAAATGACACCTTTATTTCCATGCCGACCAGCCATTTTATCGCCTGGTTGAACTCGTCTCTTTACTGCGAGATAAACTTTCACAATCTTTAAAACACCAGGAGCTAAATCATCACCTTGTGTAATTTTGCTTCGCTTAGCATCATAGGCTTTTTCAAATTCAAGTCGCTCATGCTTATATTGTTTGGCTGCTGTTTCAAGTTGTCCATTTGCAACAGTATCTTTTAATCGAATTTCAAACCATTTTTCACGAGCTACTTCCATTAAGTAAGCCTTTGTAATTTTAGCTCCTTTCTTTAATTTATTAGGCCCACCTTCCACTATGCGATTAAGTAATAACTTCTCAACACGTTGAAAAATATCATTTTCTCGTATTCGTAATTCATCACTCAAATCTTGTTTGGCTTTAGCCAATTCACTTTTTTCTATTTCTAGAACACGTTCATCTTTCTCTACACCTTCACGCGTAAATACCTGAACATCAATTACTGTTCCTTCCATTCCAGTAGGAACGCGAAGCGATGAGTCTTTTACGTCAGAGGCTTTTTCACCAAAAATAGCTCTTAATAATTTTTCTTCTGGAGTTAATTGAGTCTCTCCTTTAGGTGTTACTTTTCCAACCAGGATATCTCCAGATTTTACTTCTGCACCAATATAAACAATACCGCATTCATCAAGCTTTGATAATGCGCTTTCCCCCACATTAGGAATATCTGCAGTAATTTCCTCAATACCAAGCTTAGTATCACGGCTAACGCATGTAAGTTCTTCTATATGAATACTTGTAAAACGATCTTCTTGAACAACACGCTCAGAAATAAGAATAGAATCCTCAAAGTTATACCCATTCCAAGGCATAAAGGCAACCAAGAGATTTTGTCCTAATGCCAGCTCTCCCAAATCAGTAGATTGCCCATCAGCAAGCACATCACCACGCTCAATAACATCGCCTTTTTGAACCAAAGGGCGTTGATTAATACAAGTATCTTGGTTTGTTCGTGTATATTTAGTTAAGTTATAAATATCAACACCTGTTTTTCCCGTTTCTGCTTCTGTATCATTTACACGTACAACAATTCGCGAAGCATCAACATAGTCAACAAAGCCACCTCGTCTAGCCACTACAGTAACTCCTGAATCTTTAGCAACTATACGCTCCATTCCAGTTCCCACTAATGGCTTCTCAGTCTTCAGCGTGGGGACAGCTTGACGTTGCATATTCGATCCCATCAATGCACGGTTTGCATCATCATGCTCTAAAAATGGTATAAGAGCTGCAGCAACAGAAACAATTTGCTTTGGAGAAACATCCATCAGTTGGACAAGATCAGGTGTAGTTAAAGTAAACTCATTTCGATGACGCACAGGGACAAGTGCATCTATTAACTTCCCTTTCGCATCTTGATTAGCATTTGCTTGTGCAATAACGTAATCTCCTTCCTCAATCGCAGAAAGATAAACAACTTCACTGGTTACTTTTCCATTTGCAATTTTTCTATAGGGTGTTTCCAGGAAACCATATTCATTTGTTCTAGCATAAACAGCCAAAGAGTTAATTAAACCAATATTTGGACCTTCAGGAGTTTCAATCGGACAAACTCTACCATAATGAGTAGGATGTACATCTCGCACTTCAAAACTTGCCCGCTCCCTTGTTAATCCGCCAGGTCCTAATGCTGAAACACGTCGTTTATGAGTAATTTCAGATAATGGATTATTCTGATCCATAAACTGTGATAGCTGGCTCGAGCCAAAAAATTCTTTAACAGCCGCTGAAACAGGTTTAGCATTAATCAAATCTTGCGGCATTAAGTTTTCTGACTCTGACAAACTTAATCTCTCTTTGACTGCTCTTTCAACCCTAACTAACCCGACTCGAAATTGATTTTCTGTCATTTCACCTACGCTACGTACTCTCCTATTACCTAAATGATCTATATCATCTACATTACCTTGTCCATTTCGTATACTAATCAATGTCTTGAGGACATCAATAATATCTTCTTTAGCAAGAACGCCTAGTCCAAGAATTTCTTTACGCCCTACCCGTCGATTAAACTTCATACGTCCAACATCAGACAAGTCATAGCGATCGGAACTAAAGAAAAGATTCTTAAATAATGCTTCAGCAGCTTCTTTTGTAGGAGGCTCTCCTGGACGCATCATACGATATATCTCAACTAAAGCCTCCAGTGCGTTAGTTGTAGGATCTACACGTAAGGTATCAGATACATAAGATCCGTGGTCAATATCATTAATGAATAACGTTTCAAATATTGTCACATTTCCTACAATAAAGGATTTTAGAACGTCAGCGGTAAGAATATCATTTGCATTAGCCAGTATCTCACCTGTATTTTGGTTTACTACTGTCTTTGCTAATACTTTACCAAGCAAATATTCCGCAGGAACTTCCAACTTTTTTATATTTGCTTTTTCTAATTGTGCTATATGTCGAACAGTAATACGTCGTCCCTTCTCAACAATAACTTTTCCTGCTTTCTTAATTTCAAACGGCGCAATCTCACCACGCAACCTTTCAGGTATAAGATCAAGCGTAATCTCTTCACCAGATACATGAAAAACATTATTTTCGAAGAAAATAGCTAATATATCTTCGACAGAAAAATCTAGTGCTCTCAAAAGAATAGTTGCGGGAAGTTTTCTACGACGATCTATTCGTACATAAATACAATCCTTTGGATCAAACTCAAAATCTAACCAAGATCCACGATATGGAATGATACGAGCGGAAAACAGCAACTTACCAGAGGAATGCGTTTTACCACGGTCGTGTTCAAAAAAAACACCGGGAGACCGATGTAACTGTGAAACTATAACACGCTCTGTTCCATTAATAACAAACGTGCCATGCTCAGTCATCAAAGGAATTTCGCCCATATAAACTTCTTGTTCTTTAATATCCTTAATGAGCTTAGTATCCCCAGCAGCATCTCTATCATAGTGTATTAACCGTACTTTAACACGCAAAGAGGCTCCATACGTTAATCCACGCATCTTACACTCTTTAACATCAAACACTGACTCACCTAGCCTATAACTAACATACTCTAACTCAGCATTACCAGAAAAACTGGTAATAGGAAACACTGATCTAAAAGCGGCATGTAGCCCATACGGCTCACGCATTTCAGAGTTAACCTCAGCCTGCAAAAATCTGCGGTATGATTCTAACTGAAGTTCAAGTAACGGCGGGGTCCCAATTGTTGTACTAGGATGCTTACCAAAGTCTTTACGAATTCGCTTTTTCTCAGTGTATGAGTATGTTGAACCCATGTAGGATACCTCTGCATGATGATCGATTAAGCAAGCGTATAAATTTCATTACTTCATTTGCCTACTACTGCTTTAGCATAAAAAAACTCGGGATGAATAAAAAAAAACAAAAACCGAGCAACTCTCAACCAAAACACAGAACCAATTAGAAATCAGTTCAGAGCAAAATGACAGCTTAAATAAAATATAAAGGCCGGAAACAATTATGCTCCGGCCATACTATTGCAAGAAACTCAATAGTCAAAGTAAATAACTCTATTTATGTTATTTAACTTCAACAGTTGCTCCTGCTTCTTCCAATTGTTTCTTGATATCAGCAGCTTGTTCTTTGCTAATACCTTCTTTAACATTTGTTGGAGCAGATTCAACCAAATCTTTCGCTTCTTTCAAACCAAGTCCTGTAATTGCACGGATAGCTTTAATTACATTGATTTTGTTGTCCCCAGTTTTTGTCATTACGACATTAAACTCAGTTTTTTCTTCAGCAGCAGCTTCACCACCAGATGCTGCTGGTGCAGCAACAGCCACAGCGGAAGCAGCAGTTACACCAAATTTATCTTCCATGGATTTAATTAATTCTACAACATCCATAACACTCATTTCTGAGATAGCTTGCAATATTTCATCTTTACTTACAGCCATGATTTTCATCACTCCAAAATAATTTAAAACAAAAGTCTATATATATATTAATACGTTCCATTTACAGCACAATACTAAGCTGCACTTTGCATCTTGTCTCGGACAGCAGCTAAAGTACGAACCAACTTAGCATGTGGTTCAGCCAAAGTACGCACAAACTTGCTAATAGGTGCGCTCATAACACCAAGCAGAATTGCAATCGCTTCGTTACGTGTTGGCAAACTTGCAACACGGTTAAGTTCACTTCCTGGAAGTAAAACTCCATCTATTGCCAATGCCTTAACTTCAAGTTTCTCAAATTTCTTAGCAAACTCTTTCATTAAGCGCGCTGACGCACCTGGTTCTTCTCCTGAAAATGCTAAAACTAATGGTCCTACTAGCGCAGAATCCATACAAGCAAACTGAGTGCTTTCAAACGCTCGACGCGCGAGTGTATTACGAACTACGCGTACATATACTCCAGCATTCCGCGCAGATTTTCTCAACTCAGTCAACTGTGAGACTGTTAATCCCATATAGTTTGCAGCAACAACAGAAGTAGCATGTCTCGCAACTTCAGCAACCTCTGCAACAATGGCTTTCTTATCATCTAATCTAAGTGCCATTAAAATACCTCCTAATTAAAACAATACTGCAATTTGCAACAGCATTTATTGACAATACAGCAATGCCTTCAAAATATTTAGCATTACCGTCTGCGTAGGTAGACTCAATAACTAACGAGCGATTTAAGCAAAAGCACCTACGGTCTTTGACAGCAATTAACGTAAATACCCAGTATTAAAATACGGAGTAAGTGAGTCAATTACCTCACAAAGTCTTTAAAATTTATAAATTAATACTTGATATATCAACTGGTAAACCCGGTCCCATCGTGCTTGAAATTGTAATCTTTTTAAAATAAACACCTTTAGCTGAGTTTGGTTTTGCTTTCTTTAAAGCAGCTAAAATTGCTTCTAAGTTTACGACTAAATCGCTTACACTAAAATCGATTTTACCAATAGTGCAATGTATCACACCAGCCTTGTCAGTACGATATCGCACTTGTCCAGCTTTAGCATTTTTAACTGCAGAAGTAACATCTGTAGTTACAGTGCCATCTTTTGGATTTGGCATTAAACCACGAGGACCTAATACTTGACCTAACTGTCCAACAACTCTCATAGCATCTGGAGTTGCAACAACAATATCAAAATTCATTTCCCCTGCTTTGATTTTTTCAGCTAAATCTTCCATACCAACGAGATCAGCACCCGCTTTTAATGCTGCATCATGGTTAGCAGCTGAAGTAAACACAGCAACTCTAACAATTTTTCCAGTACCTTTAGGCAATACTACAGAGCCACGAACAGCTTGGTCTGATTTACGTGCATCAATACCTAGATTAATACTAACATCTATGCTTTCACGGAATTTTGCAGGAGGCATATCCTTCAAATCTTCAAACGCCTCAGTAGCCGTGCGCTTTTTGATAGGAATTAATTTCTCGCGAATTAGTTTCATTCTTTTAGATAATTTAGGCATGTTAAACACCTCCTTCTACATCAACACCCATACTACGCGCGCTTCCAGCAATTGTACGCATTGCAGCTTCTAAGCTCGCAGCATTTAAGTCTGGCATTTTTACCTTTGCAATTTCTTCAACTTGCATAACAGAAATCTTCCCAACTTTTGCTGTATTAGGTGTACTACTACCCTTTTCAAGTCCAGCAGACTCTTTTATAAGGTGCGATGCAGGCGGAGTTTTTATGATAAATGTAAAACTTCTATCTTCATAAGCTGTTATTTCAACAGGCAAGGGCTTACCTTGACGCTCGGGAGTTTGAGTCTGAGCATTAAATGCTTTACAAAATTCCATAATATTAACACCATGCTGACCTAAAGCAGGACCAACTGGAGGGCTTGGATTTGCAGCACCACCTTTAACTTGCAGTTTTATTAATGCCTTTACTTTCTTTGCCATAGATACTTCCTCAATGTGGGTATATCGCTTTTCACTCAAAGCTTCCCTGTTAAAAAAATAATCGCACCTAGTCTTGCCTAATCTCACTCAACTAGATCACTCACCTATCCTTTTTCTACTTGGTCAAACTGTAAATCAACTGGCGTAGATCTTCCAAAAATGAGAACAGCAACCCTTAGACGATTCTTCTCATAATTAACTTCTTCAACAACACCATTAAAATCAGCAAAAGGACCATCGATAACACGAACAACCTCACCAATTTCAAAAAGAATTTTTGGTTTTGGTTTATCACTGCTATCTTGAACTCTCTGCAAAATAGTTTCAGCTTCTTTAGTCGTGATTGGAGCAGGTTTATCACTTGTGCCGCCTATGAAACCAAGCACTTTTGGCACAGATTTAACTAAATGCCATGTTTGATCATCCATTTCCATCTCAACAAGGACATAGCCTGGGAAAAATTTGCGCTCACTTTTACGTTTTTGACCACCTCGGAGTTCAACAACCTCTTCCGTTGGCACTAAAATTTCACCAAATTTGTCGTCAACCTTGTCTAGAACTATACGTTCTAAAATTGCTTGTTTTACAAAATTTTCAAATCCGGAGTAAGCATGAACAACATACCAGCGTTTTTTTTGCTTTATTTGATCAACCATGGTCTACCCCCTCACCCTCTCTGCCCAGTAAGCCATCCAATGAACCACATAAGAACGCCATCAATGCCCCACAGTAACAATGCCAATAAAACAACCATCACAGCAACTATTAATGTAGTTTGCATCGTTTCTTGACGTGTAGGCCAATATACTTTGCGCAGCTCCATACGGGATTCACGTACAAAAATAATTACCTGCTTTCCTTGAATCGTCTGTAAAAGAATAGCTCCTATTACAGCCAAGATAAAAAACCAAGCCAATAAACGCAATGGCCACGGTTGGTAATTATAATAATAGCTGAGAACCAGCCCTACAATTAAAAGAACAGCTGCAAACAACCATTTTACCCAATCAAAACCTGCATTATGCTGAATTTCTGTTTTTAATGCCATCACAATATTGCCTTAACTCTCAAATTGAACTATCTAACTCGTTCTAATTAGTGGCAGGTCAGGAGGGTCTCGAACCCCCAACCTGCGGTTTTGGAGACCGCCGCTCTGCCAATTGAGCTACTGACCTAACTATAACGCTACATTACACCCAAAATGTTAACTATTCGATTACTTTAGAAACAACACCCGCACCCACTGTACGGCCCCCTTCACGAATCGCAAAACGCAATCCATCTTCCATTGCAATCGGCGCAATTAACTTAACTACAACTCTAATATTATCACCTGGCATAACCATTTCTACACCTGCTGGCAACTCAACCTCTCCGGTTACATCTGTTGTCCTAAAATAAAACTGTGGACGATATCCTTTGAAAAATGGGGTATGTCTTCCACCTTCTTCTTTTGATAATACGTATACTTCAGCTTCAAATGTAGTATGCGGCGTTATTGATCCTGGATGTGCTAAGACCTGTCCTCTCTCAACATCTTCTCGCTTAGTACCTCTTAAGAGCACACCAACGTTATCACCCGCTCTACCTTCATCAAGTAACTTACGAAACATTTCCACGCCGGTGCAGATAGTTTTAACTGTCGGCTTTAAACCAATAATCTCAACTTCTTCTCCTACTTTAACTATTCCTCTTTCGACTCGGCCTGTCACTACTGTGCCTCGACCAGATATCGAAAATACGTCTTCTATTGGCAATAAAAATGGCTTGTCAATCTGACGCTCGGGCTGTGGAATATAATCATCCATTGCCTGTACTAACCTATAAATAGCTGGTACACCTATCTCACTTTGATCACCTTCCAATGCCTTCAATGCAGATCCAATTACAATTGGTGTTTGATCACCTGGAAATCCATACAGCGTTAACAGGTCTCTAACTTCCATCTCTACCAATTCCAATAATTCCTTATCATCCACCATATCTGCTTTATTTAAAAACACCACAATATATGGCACACCAACTTGACGAGCTAACAATATATGCTCTCTAGTCTGCGGCATTGGCCCATCAGCTGCTGAACACACCAATATTGCTCCGTCCATTTGCGCAGCACCTGTAATCATGTTCTTTACATAATCAGCATGTCCTGGGCAATCTACGTGAGCATAATGTCTATTATCTGATTCATATTCAACATGCGCAGTTGCGATTGTTATTCCACGCGCTCTTTCTTCCGGTGCTTTGTCAATTTGGTCATATGCTAATGCTTCTCCACCAAATTTATCCGACATACACTTTGTCAATGCCGCTGTTAATGTCGTTTTCCCATGATCAACGTGCCCAATTGTTCCAACATTCAAGTGTGGCTTTGTGCGTTCAAAAACCTGCTTCGACATTTTATATATTCTCCTACTACAATACTTTTATTCACAATTTAAGAATAATTACTTATCTATACCAAGGATTGCACTTTTACAATTGGTGCCCACAACCAGAATCGAACTGGTGACCTCTTCCTTACCAAGGAAGTGCTCTACCGACTGAGCCATGTGGGCTTTGGAGCGGGCGATGGGAATCGAACCCACGCTATCAGCTTGGAAGGCTGAAGTTCTACCATTGAACTACGCCCGCTTTTTAAATTAACACAAAAGCTAATCACATATTTCTAGCTGTGCTTTTTTATTTGGTTATTTCACTTTATATCTTTATAAAAATATAGAGTGGAGGGGGTAGGATTCGAACCTACGAAGGCAGAGCCGTCAGATTTACAGTCTGATCCCTTTGGCCGCTCGGGAACCCCTCCTCAAAACTAAGCCCTGAATTCTGCTTCAGGACAGCACACGATGTCAACCAATTGATATATTTTTATTTAAAAATTTGGTGCTGGCAGAGGGATTCGAACCCCCGACCTACTGATTACAAATCAGTTGCTCTACCAACTGAGCTATGCCAGCGCTATATAATTACAAGCAATCAGCGCACTATGAAAACTAAAAATATAAGAAATCTCTTAAATTACATAAAAAAACCCCTGTAAAAGCATAACTTAAACAGGGGCCTAGAATAAAAGCCTGGCGATGACCTACTTTCGCATGAGAAACTCACACTATCATCGGCGCGGAGCAGTTTCACTTCTGAGTTCGAGAAGGGATCAGGTGGTTCCCACTCGCTATTGTCGCCAGACAAACTAACCTTTCTAATTGCTATTAGCTATTTTCATAAAGAGTCTTACCACCCATAACAACCACACTCTCTACTTCACTAACAACAATCTAATTCAACATTTCAATCACTTTTCAATTTAGATAAGAGTAAAACCTCAATACACAATCTTTCTGCTTTCTTCTTTCTCTTAGCGTTATCCTGTATGGCTTACTGTATCATATCAAAACCACTTGGGTGTTATATGATCAAGCCTCACGGTCAATTAGTACTGGTCAGCTTCGTACATTACTGCACTTCCACATCCAGCCTATCAACGTTGTAGACTTCAACAAACCTTTAGGAACCTTACGGTTCGAGAGATCTCATCTTGGGGCAGGTTTCCCGCTTAGATGCTTTCAGCGGTTATCCTTTCCGTACTTAGCTACCCGGCAATGCCATTGGCATGACAACCGGTACACCAGAGGTACGTTCACTCCGGTCCTCTCGTACTAGGAGCAACTCCCCTCAAATCTCTAACGCCCACGGCAGATAGGGACCGAACTGTCTCACGACGTTCTAAACCCAGCTCGCGTACCACTTTAAATGGCGAACAGCCATACCCTTGGGACCAGCTTCAGCCCCAGGATGTGATGAGCCGACATCGAGGTGCCAAACACCGCCGTCGATATGAACTCTTGGGCGGTATCAGCCTGTTATCCCCGGCGTACCTTTTATCCGTTGAGCGATGGCCCTTCCATTCAGAACCACCGGATCACTAGAACCTGCTTTCGCACCTGCTCGACCCGTCAGTCTCACAGTCAAGCACTCTTCCGCTCTTACACGCATCGCGCGATTTCCGACCGCGCTGAGAGTACCTTCGTGCTCCTCCGTTACTCTTTAGGAGGAGACCGCCCCAGTCAAACTACCCACCATGCACTGTCCCCATCCCGGATTACGGGACTAGGTTAGAACTTCAAGTGTGTCAGGGTGGTATTTCAAGGTCGGCTCCATTCCGGCTAGCGCCGAAACTTCAAAGCCTCCCACCTATCCTACACAGACAAACTCAAAGTCCAGTGCAAAGCTATAGTAAAGGTGCACGGGGTCTTTCCGTCTTGCCGCGGGTACACTGCATCTTCACAGCGATTTCAACTTCACTGAGCCTTGGGTGGAGACAGCGGGGCTGTCGTTACGCCATTCGTGCAGGTCGGAACTTACCCGACAAGGAATTTCGCTACCTTAGGACCGTTATAGTTACGGCCGCCGTTTACCGGGGCTTCGATCAAGAGCTTCGCTTGCGCTAACCCCATCAATTAACCTTCCGGCACCGGGCAGGCGTCACACCCTATACTTCCTCTCACGAGTTCGCAGAGTGCTGTGTTTTTATTAAACAGTCGCAACCCCCTGACTATTGCAACCTCTTTCAGCTCCAGTCGCAGGACCTTCACCTAACAGAGGCACACCTTCTCCCGAAGTTACGGTGCTATTTTGCCTAGTTCCTTCACCCAAGTTCTCTCAAGCGCCTTAGAATTCTCTTCTCGTCCACCTGTGTCGGTTTGCGGTACGGTTGGTTCTTACCTGAAGCTTAGAGACTTTTCCTGGAAGCTTGGCATCAACTACTTCATCACCTAAAAGGTAACTCGTCATCACGCCTCAGGGTTAATAGAGTTCCGGATTTTCCTAAAACTCCCCCCTACACGCTTAAACCAGGACTTCCAACACCTGGCCAGTTTAGCCTTCTCCGTCATCCCATCGCAGTAAGAATCAGTACAGGAATATTAACCTGTTTCCCATCGACTACGCGTTTCCGCCTCGCCTTAGGGGCCGACTCACCCTGCGCCGATTAGCGTGGCGCAGGAAACCTTGGACTTTCGGCGTGCGGGTTTTTCACCCGCATTATCGTTACTCATGTCAGCATTCGCACTTCTGATACCTCCAGCAACCTTCTCAAGTCACCTTCGCAGGCTTACAGAACGCTCCTCTACCACTCATACTTACGTATGAATCCGAAGCTTCGGTGCATGGTTTTAGCCCCGTTACATCTTCCGCGCAAGCCGACTCGACCAGTGAGCTATTACGCTTTCTTTAAAGGATGGCTGCTTCTAAGCCAACCTCCTGGCTGTCTCGGACTTCTCACATCGTTTCCCACTTAACTATCACTTTGGGACCTTAGCTGTCGGTCTGGGCTGTATCCCTCTTCACGACGGACCTTATCACCCGCCGTGTGTCTCCCGTGGTTGCACTTCTCGGTATTCGCAGTTTGCATCGGGTTGGTAAGCCTATAAAGACCCCCTAGCCGGCACAGTGCTCTACCCCCAAGAGTGATTCGCACGAGGCGCTACCTCAATAGCTTTCGAGGAGAACCAGCTATCTCCGAGCTTGATTAGCCTTTCACTCCTATCCACAACTCATCCCCGACCTTTTCAACGGGCGTGGGTTCGGACCTCCAGTCAGTGTTACCTAACCTTCATCCTGGCCATGGATAGATCGCTCGGTTTCGGGTCTACTCACATCGACTTAACGCCCTATTAAGACTCGGTTTCCCTTCGCCTCCCCTACTCGGTTAAGCTCGCCAATGTAAGTAACTCGCTGACCCATTATACAAAAGGTACGCAGTCACAGAATAAATCTGCTCCTACTGCTTGTATGCACACGGTTTCAGGTTCTATTTCACTCCCCTCTCCGGGGTTCTTTTCGCCTTTCCCTCACGGTACTGGTTCACTATCGGTCAGTAGAGAGTATTTAGCCTTGGAGGATGGTCCCCCCATATTCAATCAGGATTTCACGTGTCCCGACCTACTCTTCGTCACCCATCAAATTAGCATTTCAGATACGGGGCTATCACCCTCTATGACTGGCTTTTCCAAACCATTCTCCTACACTAATTTAACTTGTTATGACTGGGCTCTTTCCCTTTCGCTCGCCGCTACTCGGAAAATCTCGGTTGATTTCTTTTCCTCTGGGTACTGAGATGTTTCAGTTCTCCAGGTTCGCCTCCTTAACCTATGTATTCAGTTAAGGATGACCCTTGCGGGCCGGGTTTCCCCATTCAGATATCTCCGGATCATAGTTCATTTGCCAACTCCCCGAAGCTTTTCGCAGGCTAACACGTCTTTCTTCGCCTTCTACTGCCAAGGCATCCACCGTGTGCACTTAATTACTTGACCATATAACCCCAAGATGTCTCTCAACTTCTTGTGTTATATGTCTTTGACATAAGTAACACCCAAATTTTATTTGCTTGCATACAGTTGTACTTCCGCATATATATATTTATGAGATTTGTTTGGGTTCGCTTCTTTCTCTTGCCTCATTCATGTCTTTCAACACAAAATCAACAAGCATCAAAACAATCCAACTTCATAAAAAACGCTTCCGCTTTCTATATTTGCTTTGTACTTTACCTAATTGTTAAAGAACGTAAATCGTAACATCTCTCTAAGACACTACTCACTACCAACAAAAAAGAATCTTACCGCTCTCTTCTATCTGGCAGTGGCTAATACCCTACTCAAGATTATTTACAGATGATCTAGCAAATATATACTCTACCCTTACCTTCCGCTTCTCTTCCACTATCAT
>JABDCL010000010.1 GCA_013288135.1 Gammaproteobacteria bacterium | reverse complement strand
TTGTAGATCTCTTAAGTCCAGTAATTTTAGCACAATTAAAGGACCCTTCTACACCTTTTACCCTCCCTTCAGCTGAAGTTCTCGCTAGATATTATTCACCGCAAAATCATAATCGATCGATCAATATAGACTATGAAGATGACGAAAACCCTGACGTAGTTACTGTGGCAGTTGTACGCGGCATGTATATTCCACGCTACCGAAGAGTATTAGCATGCCTTACCATCACAGAAACGGATGCTGCTCTTCTTAGATTGTTTCCCCTAGTAGAACCTTTCAACATGGCCAGAGGAACTCTGGGGGCCTTTCAACATTCTGCGGATATTTACCCCCCTTTCCTCCATGACGCTACACCAGTATTAATATGGGGAGAAATGCTCTTAGCAAGCTTTGCTACCGCTGCTACCGTTCGTGCATTATTAAATCCTAGCAACGATAGTTGGTTTAGACTCTTGAAGGCCTTAACAGGAGCCTTTACTATTTACAGGGGTACCCTTAATATTGGCATTGAATCTGATTTAGCAATTAATCATGATGATGATGTTTCATCATTAAAATTTTGGGGAGCGATTGCATCTGTCCCTATTGCTGTCTCTATTTATTATGCAAAAAGGAACTATAAATCAGAACTTTATTCCCCATCAAAACCACATAATAAGTGTAAAAAAGCGATTGATATTGCCTTAGACACCGCTCTTTACACCACAATTTTTGGAACTGGGGTTGAAATATTTATTAAAGTAAATAATGTTAACACAGATAATAGTATCTATTATTATCTGGTTCCTCCTGTTCTTCCTGCTATGGCGATAGCAACATTCCGACATTTTTCCCGCTTTAGCAGAAGAATAAGTACGGCAATGGCTTACATTATTGGCTGTATCTTTGGATGGGATATGATAAGTGGTATGTGTGATTCTCGTGATGAATATAGTCATTTAGAACCATCATACGCCAACCCGACTCGCATTGCAGTTTGGGGCACTTTATTTGTGGGTGGATTAATATTCACTTTATATAGGCGAGTTGGATGGAAGGAAGAATTTGAAAGAGCAGAAGCCACTGCTGCTCGATTTGCTATTGAAGAAATGGCATTAAATCCCAAAGTTATTAATGCAGAATCAGGCCTTGTTGCAGGCAATTTCATAATTAGCTTAGCTGATCGTGACAGATTAGCACATCTTCTCGCAACCCCTTCAACTACAGTTGCAGCTTCTAAGGAGCAAATGCTAGCTATTCAAGGTATTACTGATGGCAGTGGTGATCTCTCATTACGAACTTTACATGATCGAGCAGACTCAATGCGGCAACCGTTAATGGGAGCATCTGCTACTTCAACGGTGACATCGGCTGCTGCGCCCCGCCCTCCTCTACTTCTTTCTCCAGCTGCAGCTAAAGCTTCCCCCCCCCGGTAGCTCTTCACCTTCTCGACCTGCAACTCCTGCAGCTCCTGCAACTGCAGCTTCCTCCTCCGGTAGCTCTCCACCCGCTGCTGCTGCCCCACCTCATTTTGATTATGATTCCGATTCCGATGATGAAAAAGAAAAATCTTGGCTTGAAAGATGTTGCGGAAGTAAAAGAAGAGCGAGAAGATAGTATAGTATTATTCCCTATTATTAATGATTACCAATTTATTTATTACCAATCTTCCGTTCGTTCTGATTCATTTTCTAGCGCTATAAATTGACTGCTTAATTTCTCGATGCGACTTGATAAATCTTGTAATTCATCCCCTGCGCGGGCCAGTTTGTCTGAATCCTCTGAACTTTCCCCTTGCTCTGTCATATAATCTGAAATTTCTTTAAGCTCATCCGCTTTGGCTTGAACAATGCGAGAAGAATCCAATGTTTCTTGAAATGCCTCTTGAAAACTATCTAATAAATGATTCAAAGCATCTGCCATTTCGCCTAATTCATCTTGCGATTTTACTAAAACCCTTTTGGTTAAGTCCTGTTCTTCTGCTAATACTTTAATAATAGCACTAAACTTTTCAATAGGATGGCTAATTCCTTTTGCAAGATTAGTGCCCACATAAATAGCAATTACAATTAACACAATCGCTACCATAGGAATAATTAAAAGAAACCGCTTTAATAACGATGTAATGGGTTCTAAAGCCTCAACTTCATCCATTTTACTTACAATAGCCCAATTTAAGCCTGGAATATTAAGAGGTGCATACGCTTCAATGACCGGGACATGTCGATAATCTTCATAAAAACCAAACCCAGATTTTCCTTCTATCGCCTCTTTAACACCAAATGATGTTTCTGTTTGTAAACCAATATTTGTTTTTTTAATTTCCATGGCACCGATAATATCAGAGGCCAAGCCATTTTTTTTTCATTAAATCTAAATATTCTTTGGGAGATTCTATAAAAAATCGACTCATGTTTCGCAAGCGAAAATCAGGACCCACAATTAATGTTTCTCCTGTGCTTTCTAAGCCTTCTTCTTTCCAATGCCCTCGATTGGTCATAATGTCATTAATAACATTAATAGGTAATTGAAAAATTAATACTCCAATTTTTTTACCTTCTTGATAAATAGGGGTTGCCATAAAAGCAGCCTCATCATTATAAGAAGCTAAATACGGCTCATAATCACTGACTGCAACAAAATCAGGAGTTGTCGCTTCATTCGCCTCACGAAAAACACGCCCTATTCCAGTATTAGCAAAGATGCCATTTTTAAGAGAGGTGGTAAAATCCAATTCTTTAAACACTGTATAAACAATATTACCTGTTTCAGAATCTACCAGAAAAATATCATAATAACCTATTTTTTTTAAAAAATTTAAAATACTTGGGTGATATTTTTTATGATATTCATTATATAAACTACCATCTTTGGTATCGATTAATTCATCTTTATCTTTCAAATTATGTTCATTTTGAATAATATAATGATATTGTAAAGCAAACGAAGTGTCGTTCAAAATACTCATTAACTTAACTACGTTTAAGTAAATTTCCTGCCCATTACGACGATAATATTCTTGGGAAAAATCTTCTACATATTTTCGGATTATTTCCGTTTTATAGGCACCTATTTTTTCTATATCAACTTCTTTAGCATAAGTCGAAAAACTTTTTTGAAAATCAGTCATTGCATCGACAATCATTCGATCACTGGCAAAGGCTAAGAGCTGATTACGAATATTATCAAAATAATGCTCTATTTCATTCTTTTTAATATCCCGGATTGCTATCATTTCTTCTTTGACTTCTTGCTGAAAAGCTTCACGCCCCATAAGGTAAGTCATTCCACCGATACATATACTGGCCATAGCAATTGAAAAAAACGAAACTAAAACCGTATGTAAAACAAGTCTATTTCCAATTTTCATAACCCCTAGATATTCCCTATCGCTGTTGTATTTCTTGCTCCCTATAATCCCATTTCTTTTACAATGGGAGAATCCCAAGTTCCTGTGACTCGATAATTATGACGAGTGACAGGAATTTCTCCTAATTTCGAACCCATGAATTGATCAAACACCCAAACCCCAACACCCACCGCAGGCCCCCCTGCAAGGGCAGCAGCTAAAGGTAACCCTGTTCCTACCATTTTAGGGGTAACGGTCATTTTTAAATCAACTTCTTTACTTTTTATAGTTGCATTCCCGGTAAGTTCTATCTTAGCTGTCGGTCCATCCATAGATAATGCATCTGTTTTTAAAACACCGTGATCAAATATAAGTGTAGTTCTTAAAGTATCAAACACAAATCCTTTCTTAAACATACTACCAATATTTTTTATACTCAATAATCCTATAATTCGACCCAAACCCGGATCTACTCCCAAAATACGCCCTGAACGAAGACTCACCCGAGCCTCTCCTTCAGCGTCAGCAAAACCAAATTGAAAGAGACTTTGAGGCCAAGTTAAATTAAATTGTATTTTTCCTTTTGCTTCTCGCATGGCGGATGGATACCCTAACTGTTTTAGAGTATGACTCATATTATTACTCAAGAGCTGTCCTTCCAAACTGGTAAATGATTGCTCTTCATCCCATTGCCATTTACCATTTGCACTGAATTGAAATGTGCGCGCATTGGCAATCAAATTCTGAATTTCATAACCATAAGATTGAGGATTTAAGCGAAAGCGGACTTCTCCAAAACTGGTTTCTCCTTTTTGAAAATCTTTACAATGGAAAGATATCATCGGTTTATTGGTTTCCAAAAATTCTATAATCGCAGCCTCTTGTTTGCCTTTTTCTGCAGATAGTTTTAAAAACTTAAGATCAATAGTAAAGGCATTTTTTGACGCTTCTAATAATACCAGGCTACCGTTTAATTGATTTCCCTCAAATGTCCATTGATTCTTTTTTAAAACATCGCCCTCATAAGCAATAATACCTTTAGCTTCAACAAGATCTTTTATGCTAACATTCAGCTGAATATTTTTATCAAACGACTGCGTTTTTAAAAAAATATTTAAATCATGATCAAACAATATTCCTTTAAGATTTTCTGATTCCAAGCCTTCTTCAGTAAAGTTTAAGTTGCCATCTAGCGCGGTTAATGATGTATCCCATTTAGGGAGAGTAACCGTTGATTCTGACAGCAAAATTACACCGTTAACCTTGGTTGTTAGCTTATCTGATCCCACAGGTATATCTAACTTTAACTTCAGTTTCATAGGACCCATCGGGTTAAAAGCTTCTAGTTTTTTAGCAATTCGCGCATTTAAAGGACTTAACTTCAAAAACTCTAACCCTTGTTCTAAGCGACCTTCTAAGGATCCGTCCACTAAAACATGCAAATCTTGTGCTCTTCCAATCTCGGGAATGATGACTAAAACCTCTTCAGTTGGCGTTTCTAAAATTTCACTTTTTAAAGCTAAAATGCGGAGATCTCGATTATCAAACTTTACTTTGCCCTGTATTTTATTAATGGCGGGCCATTCTTCACCATATTTTAATTCAACATTTTCTGCATCTAATTCTCCTGTCCATTGCCAATCATGCATCAAATCTGCTAGTTGCAACCTTCCTTCCGTAATTTTTCCTCTCTTAAGAGCTCCAACTAACCATTTGGCCCATGCAGGATCACTTTCTTTAAGAACAAAATAATCTGCTAATAAATGGAGATCAATATTGTTAAAAGACAAATCACATTTTGAATCAACCCAATCCTGACCTCTTGATTCACATTCAAGTTTAAAAAATTTATTGCCTGTTTTTAATAAAGAATCATTTTTGCTAGGTTGCCAGGTAAATATTAATGATGTCTCGGGTAAACTTAAACTCTCTCCGACTTGTAATGAATGTTTTCCCTCAAAACCAAAGTCATTGACAGTTGAGTCTAACCAATAAAGTTCCCCTGAAAATACCTGCTTAATGTCACTACCACCTGCACTGGTTAGCCAACGAATTTCACCGTTTTTTATCTTAATCACTTCAACCGATTTTAATTGGGCTAGAAGCGCTTGAACATCTATGGTGCTGGGTAAAGGCTCGCCCTTTAAACTGTAAATTCCATCCCTCCCAATAACCAATTTTGGATCTTCTAAGGAAATTTTTTTAAATTGTACTGACTGGTTGAAAAGATAATGTAAAAAGTTAATTGCCAGTTTTGCTTTTTGAATGGACATAAAAGGGACTGGAACTGCTGGATCATAAATAATGATTTGTTTTAATGTGATACCAAATGATAAATCATCCCAAGTTGTTTCAATTGAGCTCAACTCTACTGGCATTCCCAGTTGTTTCGTTAGTATTTTTTTTATATCAACGTGTGATTTCTCTACCCAAACTTCTATTCCAATTTTGGCCGCAATAAAAAGGATAGTACAACACAAAACAAAGGTAAAAAACCAGTTTAAAAAACGTCTACAGCGCTTAATCAAATGTTTTACGCCCATAAAAACGTAAGAAATGAAAAACCAATGGCCACAATAAAACACTGGTTAAAGTTGAAGACCAAACCAATAAAGTTTCCGGCGGATGCCCAATTAACCAACGAATGAGTAACAATGTTAATTGGCCAAGCCCCACTAATACTAAAATGCATAATGCCTGTTGCCAAAAAAAATGGAGCTGTAAGCGACGTCGTAATGAATGGGTTAAATAAGCAATGATGGTCATCGCTAAAGCAGTTTGTCCTAAGACAAGGCCTCTTAATCCATCCATGATTAACCCAACACTAAAAGCAGTACCCACTCCAACTAGATGGGGCTCTCTCATAACCCAATAAATAAGTACTAAATTTATCCATTCTGGTCGGAACCAATGTATCTCGTAAGGAAGGGGTAATATCATTAATACCCAAGCAATAACAAATGAAAATGCAATCTGGATAAGATGATAAATGCCAAAAGTATTCATCACCCTTCTACCTTTTGAATCAATAATACTTGTCTACCACGTTCTAAATGTGCGCTGGGTGTCATTTGCACCACGGCAAAAGATCCCCTGGGATCTTGTTCTATACTTTTGATTACCCCAACCGGATACCCTGCTGGATATCGACCCCCTAATCCAGAAGTCACTAAAACATCTCCTACCTGAATATCAACTGCATTAGAAACATGCTTCAAAGCGAGCGTTTTAGCAGCACCACACCCCATCGCAATACCTCGTATCCTGTTACGAACAGTCTCAACAGGAATTCCGTGATTTGCATCTGTCAATAGAATGACTCGGCTGGTTTCTGGAAAAACTTCAATCACCTCACCCATCACACCCTCTGCATCAATCACGGGTTGGCCCACATAAATACCTTCTTTCAAACCTTTATTCAAGATAATATGATGGCTTAAAGGATCAGAGTCTACTTGAATAATTTCTGCAACCAAGAAATTTTCCCCTACCCGAGGAGTGGCATGTAACAAAGCACGTAAGCGATCATTCTCAGACTCTAAAGCAATTAATTTCTGTAAACGTGCATTTTGAATAACTTGCTCTTCTCTTAATTTTACATTTTCTTGAATTAATCGGTAATGAGATATTACATATTCATTTAAGGATGCGCCTCCTTGCACAAAACCACTCACAAGGCTTTGTAACGGAAACACTATTTGAGACAAATAAGCTCTGAGTTGATCAACGCGGTGATAACGATGATCGGAAATCATCAATATCACAGCCAAAATGATCAAACTCCATGTCTTAACACCTTGCTTTGGTTCACTCGCAAATAAAAATTTAATAAGCACCCCTTATTTGCAGTAGTTCACACCCATTTTCAGTATTCCTTCTCCCGTTTCACGGGAGATGGTGGTGCAAAGCACCGGATGAGGGCTATTCCGTAGACAAAAGATCCCCACCCCGTTCATCCATCATCTCGAGTGCTCTCCCTCCCCCACGCGCCACACACGTTAAAGGATCTTCTGCAACGATGACAGGTAAACCAGTCTCTTCCATCAACAATCGATCTAAATCTCGGAGTAACGCCCCGCCTCCCGTTAAGAATAACCCACGCTCTGCAATATCCGCTGCTAACTCGGGTGGCGCTTGTTCTAAAGCTAAACGCACCGCACCAATGATTCCAGATAAAGGTTCCTGCATGGCCTCTAAAATTTCATTACTATTTAAATTAAAGCTCCTAGGAACGCCTTCTGCCAGATTTCTTCCTCGCACTTCAACTTCTCGTACTTCTGTGCCTGGAAAAGCAGTCCCAATTTCTTGCTTAATTCTTTCAGCAGTTGCCTCTCCTATCAAAGTGCCATAATTGCGTCGTACATAATTTACAATACTCTCATCAAAACGATCCCCACCCACACGTGCAGAAGCTGCATACACAATGCCACTTAAAGAAATAATCGCAACTTCGGTGGTTCCACCCCCAATATCTACAACCATTGAACCTCTGGCTTGATCCACTGGCATACCTGCACCAATAGCTGCTGCCATGGGTTCTTCAATAAGATATACTTCACGCGCGCCTGCTCCCAATGCGGATTCACGAATGGCTCGTCGTTCTACTTGTGTCGATCCACAAGGAACACAAACCAATACCCGAGGACTGGGTCGTAAAAATTTGTTTTTATGCACCTTGTGAATAAAATGCTGTAACATTTTTTCTGTGACATGAAAATCTGCAATGACACCATCCTTTAAAGGACGAATGGCTGTGATATTGCCAGGTGTACGCCCCAACATCCGTTTGGCTTCAAAGCCTACAGCAACCACTGTTCTTTGGCCGCCTGCACCTCTATCTTGGCGCAGCGCAACCACTGAAGGCTCGTCGAGCACTACACCTTGGTTACGTACATAAATTAAGGTATTTGCCGTACCTAAATCAATCGATAAATCATTAGAAAATAGACCGCGCAATGCCTTAAACATGTTTTTCATCCTATACGTTTCTTAATATTAACTTTAACAACCACTAACACTTTGGGCAAGATAGTTTATGTGATAAACTGACTGCTTCAATGTTATTATCACCATTCATTATAGATAGATGGAGAGTATGCATGGTTTTCAGTCAAAAAGCGATTAATCAAATTGCCCATCTGGCTCGCCTTGAGATCAAAAATACCTCAAATGGCCATTCAATTCAAGATGACCTAACACGGATTGTTGCGATGATTGATCAAATTCAAGGAATAAATACTCAGGGTATAGAGCCCATGTCTCACCCATTAGAAGATAATTCTCTCCCCAGCGAGGTAGGAGAGAACTCGGAGACTAATACCCCATCGGGGAGTAATACCCAAAAAGAAATAACAGCTCAAAGAACTCGTCCAGATTTAGTTACAGAACCTAATCAACGGGACACTTTGTTAACACTTGCTCCTCTCGCAGAAGCGGGTCTTTATCTTGTTCCTCAAGTTATTGAAGAGTAAAAAAGAGTAAATTATGGTTACCAAAACTTTAGCAGAACTGTCTCTAGGCTTAAAACAAAAAACATTCTCAAGTGTTGAAATAACCAAAGCCTACCTTGAGCGGATCCAAAAATTTAACAGCAAATTAAATACTTTTATTACAGTCTGTGCGGAAACCGCTTTAGAAGAAGCACGACTTGCAGATAAACACCTTCAAACGGGTCAAGCAGAACCTTTAACCGGTATTCCTCTCGCCTACAAAGATATTTTTTGCACACAAGGCATTAAAACCAGTTGTGGTTCAAAAATGCTTGATAATTTCATTGCACCCTATGATGCAACTGTTGCTGAAAAATTTAAAACTGCAGGGGTTGTACTGGTTGGCAAAACCAATATGGATGAATTTGCCATGGGTTCCAGTAATGAAAATAGTTACTATGGTCCGGTTAAAAATCCCTGGGATTTAAATGTTGTTCCTGGTGGTTCTTCAGGTGGATCTACTGCTGCGGTTGCAGCACGATTAATCGCTGGCGCCATTGGAACCGATACGGGTGGTTCCATTCGTCAACCTGCAGCCTTATGTGGCGTCACGGGTCTTAAACCTACTTATGGTCGTGTATCACGGTATGGCATGGTAGCCTTTGCATCGAGTTTAGATCAAGGTGGACCCATTGCCCAAACAGCAGAAGATTGTGCGCTTCTGTTACAAAGCATGGCAGGGTTTGATACTAAAGATTCTACCAGTGTGAATACACCGGTTCCAAATTACTCCGGCTTACTCAACACATCTATAAAAGGCTTAAAAATTGGCTTACCCAAAGAATTTTTTGGTGAAGGTTTAAATCCCACCATTGAAGGGCATGTCCAAAACGCTATCAAAGAGCTAGAAAAATTAGGTGCAGTATTCAAAGAAATCACTCTACCCAATACCGGATTATCCATACCGGTGTATTACGTCATTGCGCCTGCTGAGTGTTCTTCCAATCTCTCTCGTTATGATGGGGTTCGTTTTGGCTATCGTGCGAAAGATCCTAAAAATTTAGAAGATCTTTATAAACAATCGCGCACAGAAGCATTTGGCGATGAAGTGAAACGACGTATTTTGATTGGTACATATGTCTTGTCTTCAGGGTATTATGATGCGTATTACCTGCAAGCACAAAAGGTCCGAAAACTTATTAGCAACGATTATCAAAAAGCTTTTAAAGAAGTCGATATCATTTTAGGACCCACCACTCCAACCCCTGCTTTTAATTTGGGTGCAAAAACAGCCGATCCGGTCAGCATGTATTTATGTGATATTTATACCGTCAGTGTAAACTTAGCGGGATTACCGGGCTTATCCATGCCTGCAGGATTTGTTAACAATCTCCCTATTGGCGTACAATTGATTGGAAATTATTTTGAAGAGGCGCGAATCTTAAATGTTGCACATCAGTTTCAAAAAGTAACTGATTGGCATAAGAAAATGCCACCATTAGGAAATACCTTATGACCACACAATCAAAATGGGAAACTGTCATTGGTCTTGAAGTCCATGTACAACTCCTAACAAAATCGAAATTATTTTCTGGGGCTGCAACCAACTACGGAGCTGAACCCAATACCCAAGCTTGTATTATCGATCTGGGTTTTCCTGGCATTTTACCGGTATTAAATGAAGAAGCTGTGCGCATGGCCATCAAACTCGGACTCGCGATTAACGCAGAAATCGCACCCAAATCCGTCTTTGCTCGTAAAAATTATTTTTATCCTGATCTCCCCAAAGGATATCAAATTAGCCAATACGAACTCCCCATCGTCGCTAAAGGCAGTTTAAGTTTTTCTTTAGAAGATGGAACACTTAAAAAAGTAAATATCACTCGCGCACATTTAGAAGAAGACGCAGGAAAATCTTTACATGAAGATTTTCATGGATATTCAGGCATTGATTTAAATCGAGCAGGCATCCCCCTCATTGAAGTTGTTTCCGAACCCGATTTACGATCCGCTAAAGAAGCGGTTGCTTATCTTAAAACTTTACATTCTTTGGTGCGCTATCTTGAGATCTCCGATGGCAACATGCAAGAAGGTTCTTTTCGCTGTGATGCCAACGTCTCGGTTCGACCTAGAGGAGAAACAAAATTAGGCACTCGTGCAGAAATTAAAAACGTTAACTCTTTTCGGTTTGTTGAAAAGGCCATTAATTTTGAAGTTGAACGCCAAATAGATCTACTCGAAAGTGGCAAACCTGTTATACAAGAAACACGTCTGTATAATGCCGACAAAGATGAAACGCGCCCCATGCGAAGCAAAGAAGAAGCCAATGATTATCGCTATTTTCCTGATCCAGATTTATTACCCGTCGTTATCCAACCTGATCTTATTGAAAGGGTTCGTAAAACTTTACCGGAACTTCCGCACGAAAAAACCGCTCGATTTGAAGAAGCCTATGGTTTAAGCAAATATGATGCTGCTGTTTTAACAAGTTCTCGAGAACTGGCCAATTATTTTGAAACCACTGTAAAAGCCTCGAATAGCGAGCCTAAATTATCTGCTAACTGGGTGATGGGCGATTTACTGGGTGCTTTAAATAAAGCCAATTTGGACATTACTCAAAGTCCCATTCAAGCAGAACGACTCGGCGGTCTTATAAAACGCATCAGTGATAAAACCATCTCTGGTAAAATTGCAAAAACCATTTTCGATGCGCTCTGGAATAGTAAAGAAGATGCAGACACTATTATTCAAAAACAAGGGCTACAACAAGTCACCGATACCTCTGCCATCGAGGCCATCATCGATACCATTATTGCAGAAAATCCGAGTCAGGTTGCGGATTATCGAAGCGGTAAAGACAAATTATTCGGCTTCTTTGTGGGACAAGTGATGAAGGCAAGTCAAGGAAAAGCAAATCCGGAACAAGTGAATGAAATCTTAAAAAAGAAACTTTGAGTTTGTTATTTGTTTTGCACTCATATATTGCATCTACAACTCTGTTTACATGCAGGTGCACCTACATTTGCATCTACCTACACGCATCTACCAGGCATCTTACCTACACCACATCTCACAAAAACATCTCACAAACCTATTTACGACTGTATAAAAGTATGTTAAATTCCTTAAGTCTAGAATTATATTAGAGTTATACATTAATCCGGAGGTTTATTATGTCAAGCGCACTTTCAGAGCTAGAAGCGACAATGCAAACATTAGATTCAGCAATGCAACAACAAATGGAATCACAATTGAAAAAACATCGAGAAAGACAGCAAAACGTACAGAAACAAATAAACAAATTGCGAAGTATAGACCTATCCGATCGTGATGCATCCGTTGTTACTTTTAGCAAACAGGGTAAGGATCCGGTAACAGCTGCCATGTCGGCGGTAAACAACTGCGAAACAACCTCTCCTAAAATGAAGGAACTACAGGGAGCTCGGTTCCATGCTATTCAAAGAATCTTCATTTTGTGGATCGAAATAGAGCATTCTCAAAAACCTATTGACACACTGAGTAAGAAGTTGTCTGATATTCTGCGACTTCGAGATACCCGTCTTAAGGAAGTTGATGAACTTAATTCAAAACTTAAAACGTTAAAGCGTACACATGGTATAACCTCAGAAACGGATGAGTATCTGTCAGGAATGGGAATGCAACACACTATTGTGCATGAATTCATTACGTTAAATGCAGAACTCAATGCTACTGTCGGAAGTTTGCAGAGAAATGAAAGACTCGTCTCCAGTCTAAGAGAGGCTGTTAAACAAGATCATATTAAAACCTTTGGGCGCCCACGTCTGCAAGAACATGAAATTCTAGCTGTTTTATTGGAAATTAAAGGACTCAAAGAACTGGCTGCGTTACGTCAACCACCAGAAGAGGAAGATGCAGAAAACAAAGAAATAGAAGAATATAGAAGAAAAATAGCAAACGCGGTACCAACGACATTGTTACTAAGCGGTTCCCATGTCCCCAGTTCCAGTGCTACTGCAGCTGCTGCTGTATCTGCACTAAGCAGTTCTCTTGCTTCCAGTTCCAGTGCTACTGCAGCTGTTGTATCAAGCAGTTCTGCCTCCGGTTCTAGCGCCTCTGCTCCAAGCGCTGATCCTGTTGTTCCTGTAAAAAAACGGCCCGAAGCTTAATTAGAGGGGGTCAAATCTGGATTTTGGATTCTAGTTTTATAATCACTTAAATAAAAAGTAAGATAGAAAGTACGATATCTGCGGTATTAAAAAAATAGTCCAAAATCCAGATTTGACCCCTTAAGTTTGTCAGACTTGGGTGTCGGATCACTGATCCGACACCATTGCACAACACCATTCATTGCAGATTTGACTCCTTAAAAATGCTGTTTATTCATACAGTTTAACTTTATATTCTTAATGCAAACCATCTCACACTTAAGTTTATTAAGTTTATTCCAAGTTAAACCTTTGTGTTTACCTTTATATCGATTGTTTAATATAACCTAAGATTAAAATAATTGTAATATACTGTCATTTTTTGACAGTATCTTGCAAATATTAACAAAATGGATTAAATTTAAACTATGAAACAAGAATTTGAAAATATTCTATTTAATTGGCCAAACCAATGCATTCGAGATATCGATTTAACAATTTTATTATCCTGCAGCAAAGATGCTCGATATAGCCTAGTAAAAAGAGCTTTAAAGAATAAAAATTTGATCCTTTTAAAAAGAGGCGTATACCTAATTGGAAAGCCTTACAAAAGAACACCTCCCAATTTATTTGAAGCTGCTCAACAACTTTATGGTCCCTCTTATATTAGTCTCCAATCTGCTCTTTCTTATCATCAATGGATTCCAGAAGCTGTTTATACAACAACCAGTGTTACGGTAAAACGATCAAATCATTTTAAAACACCCCTGGGAGAATTTAGCTTCTCAGCCATTCCTTCAAGTAATTTCTACATGGGGGTGGAAAGGGTTGTAGAATCAAATGCAGTTTATTTGATGGCAGATCCTTGGAAGGCGTTAGCAGATTATATTTATATTTATAAGCCACTTTGGAAAACTCTTTCGGATGTTACAATGGACTTAAGAATTGAACTTGAAGCTTTAAAATCAGTTGACAAGAGTACTCTAAATACTTTAAAAGTCCTGACTTCTAATTACCCGAACAATCGAGTAAAAAAGGTTTTAACTTTATTGCAACGAGAACTTTAGTATGTCTATCACTCTTATCGAAAATCGCCTCCAACAATATCCTGTTTTATCAAAACAAGACGAACTCAATGCTATTAAAGAAATCGCTCAAGAAATTGCATTGGCAGGTTTGTCTCGCAGTGATTTCTTTAAACATGCAGGCTTCCAAGGTGGAACTTGCTTGCGTATTATTTATGGTTTATCAAGATTTTCAGAAGATCTGGATTTTATTTTATTAAAACCAGATAAGAATTTTATTTGGAAACCTTATCTATCACTCATGCTTTCAGAATTCCAAGCTTATGGATTTCAAATTGAAGTTCAGGACAGATCAAAAGCAGATGATAATATCAAAAAAGCCTTTATCAAAGACGATTCTTTCGGTCAAGTCCTAAAACTAAACCACAAAAGAAATGCATCCGATATTCAAAAAATTCAAATCAAACTTGAAATTGACACTCATCCCCCCATGGCATCCCAATTTGAAGTGAAATACCTAGATTTTCCATACCCATTTTCACTTACACTGCAAGATTTGCCAAGTCTATTTGCTGGAAAATGTCATGCGTTATTGTGCAGAACTTATGCTAAGGGCAGAGATTGGTATGATTTTGTTTGGTATGTGTCTCAAAAAACTGAGATCAACTATCTCTTTCTCAAAAATGCACTATATCAATCTGGTCCTTGGAAGGGTAAAAACATTTCACTTACAAAAGAATGGGTAATCGATGCATTATCCGAAAAGGTTAAAACAATCAATTGGGAACAAACCAAGCAAGATGTTGCACGATTTTTAAAGCCAAGAGAAGCTGAAACATTACAATTATGGAGTACAGAATTTTTTAATCAAATGATTAATAAACTAGTGTAGAGCGGTCACTGGATCAGCGTCAGCCATTGTAACTATTCATCAAGATAAACCTTTGAATTTACCTTTATATCGATTACTCTGTGCTTTTAATTCTGTCAAAAATGAAGCTATATCTCTTTCAATACTTGATCTTTCATTAAATAATTCATTAAGAGATTTCATCACCTTTCGTAAATTTTCTTTATCCTTATCTATTGTCCCCTCCCATACCTTGTAATCAGGAACAAGCCTGTTAAAAGCATTTAATCCTTTGATGGGATCCTCATTCAACCACTTCTCTAAAATAAAGACAACAAGGTTATGTGGATCCTTAATATTTCCACCCCCTTTACCATGTTCAAAAAAATTACACATAACTTTATAACTGTTTTCTAGTTTTTTCGGTGCAAATAATACAGTGTTATCTCTCTCCCATCTTTTATCAGAATATAAATTAAATGCATGAGTCATTGTTAGTCTCAATACGTTATAGTTCTTATACCAAAGCAATAGCCAATTTTCCTTTGCAGCTATTGCTTCTTGAATTGATTCTCTTGTTGTGTTTTCATCATGTCTCAACAAATCAATCAATAATTCCTTGGTACGTTCGTAACAGACAGTTGGTAAAACATCAGATCTAAATCGATCATTAATTTCCTTCGATTCTTCATCAAGCATTTTTTTAAACCATGCAAGCCTTGCTGAGACACTAAATAACTTCTCGACATTCTGTAAATTGTATAATATAGAATCAACCTCAGGTAAAGTGACATCTACTTTTGAATCAAGTTCACCTCTCATTTTATTTACACTACTGCGTGCAGTCTCTAATTCCGCGGTCACTAATTTCCTTTCATGTTCATTCAAATCTTTCATTCGCACATCATCTGAAAGCTGTTTGATCTTATTTTCTGTTTCGATTAAAATTCTTACACAGTCTGTTCTGCTAGAACGTTTTATCGTTAAGGCTTGAGTTACAGTTGTTTCACTAGAAGTAGCCATGTTGTATATCTCCTAAAATTATTAAATAGTAATTCTATAAAAAATGATATTAGCTTCATATCATAACAAACACTTAACTAACTTTCAAGCTTCAATTAACGGAGTCAGATTATCATATATTCTCTAACAATGTCTGTTGTATCAAAAAAATAGTCCAAAATCCAGATTTGACCCCTCAGGCTTTTTAGTTACGTTTATTTTTTTAGATCTGATTGGGATTGATATATTAAAGAATTCTGTAAAATTACTTCTCTTTGTTCCGGTGTTTTATTTTCTAGATCTTTAATTACTTGAGCTCTTTTTTCTTCAGGCAAATAAACTGAAGATTGGTTACTTGGGGAACTTGGAATATTTTTAATGGCATTCTTAATTTGCTCAATGGTGAGATTCGGCTCTTGAAAATAATACCCTGAAAATTTTCTTGCTTCATTATATGTTTTAAGTTCTGCTACTGCTGTTTTAATTTCATTTACAACCACTCTAATTTCAAGAATTTTCTCAAGTACTCCTCCTGTTTGATAAAGAGTAACTAATGCAGCAATGCCAATCAACAAGGTTCCAGCACCCTGTGGACCTGTTCCACTAACCCAAAACCAATGGCAGAACCTACAAATCCAGTTGCGTTCCATAAAACACATCTTTCCACTTATAAAATAACATCATATCTAATCTTAGTAGAATTTCATACCAAGTGCTAGATTATTTTAGGATCTTAAAAGTACAAGATCCCTAATCCTCGTGGGAGAAACAGGTAAAAAACTGCGCGGGAGCGCCTCCTTTTATGAAAACGTTCATCGCCGTCATTGCGAACCGAAGGTGAAACAACCCAGGGGACGCTGGGGCTAAGTCGCAACAATTGACATTAGAAACTCGGCTAAGTTTAAACATGAATTTTGTGGAAATAATGTCAATTGTTGCGACTTTACCCCTATATCCTCAAATAAAAAAATAAAGATTTACCTTTACAAATTAACAAATATTTGAGATAAGATACGCCGCAAGGAAAAACTGAAAAACACTTTTCTTAATGGAGTGTATAACCAATAGGAGATTTTATGGTTAACGAAAAAGAAGTCATACCACGTTCAGAAAATGATACTGCATGGAAGGAAATTCTAAGACTACATTTGAAAGATTTTGTGGAATTTTTTTGGGATGAAGCCTTTCGGGATATAGACTGGAAAAAACCTCATGAACTGCTGGAACAAGAATTAATGACATTAGGAATTAAAGATAAAGAGGGAATTGGTAAACGATTTGTTGATAAATTATTCAAGGTTTTTTTAAAAAATGGGCAAGAACAGTGGATTCTACTGCATGTTGAAATCCAGCATTCCAACGATGAAAGTTTTTCAAATCGCATGTTTACTTATTTTTATAGAATATTCGATAGGTATAATAAAGACATTGCCAGTATGGCAGTATTAGCTGATAAAGATAAGTGTTGGCGCCCCAATCAGTTTCATAGACGTATTTGGAAATCTGAAATTACCCGTACTTATGAAGTTGTGAAATTAATTGACTATAAATCAAGAGAGGCTGAATTATTAAAAAGTGACAATCCTTTTGCAATGGCAGTTTTGCTTCAATTAGCAGCCATGAATACCAGACCAGATGACAAACAAAGATTGGCGACTAAATTAGAATACTTCCGATGTTTGCATAAACATGGATGGAATATCGAAAAAAGTATGAATTTATATCGCTTTTTAGATACGATATTAACCTTAAACCAAAAATTTGAGTTAGAATATATTGAAAAGGCTAAACAAATTGATCAGGAGTTTAATATGAAACTGATGTCCACAATAGAACGCTATGGATACCAACAAGGCGAAGTGCATGGATATCAGCAAGGTGAGGCCCACCTTTTAATAAACCAATTAAAGGTTAAGTTTAATGAAATTCCAGAAGATTATATCGATAAAATAAATGGTGCAGATGCAAGCACTTTAGAACGATGGGGTACTAATTTTGTATTCGCCAATTCTTTAGATGAAGTTTTTAAAAAATAGATTTTTATTAAAAAGAAGATTGTAGGGGATGTTATTTCTTCTTCTTAGAAAACTTCACCAACCGCTTACGTTTATATTCCTGCCTTGGAGTTAAAGTATTCCGTTTATCTGCATAAGGATTTTTACTGGTTTTAAATTCTATGCGAATGGGTGTACCTTCTAATTTTAAGGCCGTTCGAAAAGCACCTATTAAATACCGTTTATAACTGTCTGGTACATGTTCCGTTTGATTACCGTGGATTACAATAATTGGAGGTTTATGCCCCCCCGTATGGGCATAACGTAATTTAATGCGACGCGCGTGAACCATAGGCGGTGGATGACGCATTACCGCAGTTTCTAACACTCGGGTTAAAGTTGCCGTTGATAACTCTTTGGTCGCTGCTTCATAGGCTTTATGAACCGACCCAAACAAAGTTCCAACACCTGTGCCATGCAAAGCGGAAATGTAATGCACTTTAGCAAAATCGGCAAAAATTAACCGATAATTTAAGGTTTTCTTCACTTCTTCTTTATGATGTACAGATAAGCCATCCCATTTATTAACCGCAATCACTAAAGATTTCCCGGTTTCAATCACAAATCCCAATAATCCTAAATCTTGATCAGTAAGCCCTTCTTTAGCATCAATCACTAAAATCACGACATCACACGCTTCAACCGATTGCAAAGCTTTTACTACAGAAAACTTCTCAACTATTTCGGTAACCCGTGCACGGCGTCTGACTCCTGCAGTATCAATAATGGTATATTTCTTACCTAAACGTTCAAAGGGAATATAAATACTGTCTCGGGTTGTACCAGGCGCATCAAACACTAATACACGTTCTTCGCCTAAAATACGATTCACTAAAGTAGATTTTCCAACATTCGGTCGACCAATAATCGCTAATTTAATGCCGCCGTCTTCTTCTAATTCCTGAGGTATTTCAATTTCACCATTCGCAAAATTCGCTAATACTTTTTCAACTAATTGAACAATACCACGCCCATGACTCGCAGAAATGGGGATTGCTTCCCCTAAACCCAATGAATATAATTCTGAAATAGCAATATCGGGATCTAAACCTTCGGTTTTATTTGCAACGATCTGAATGGGTTTACCCAATAATCGCAGTTCTTCGGCTATTTTCTCATCTAATGCATTCAATCCACTTCTGGCATCCACCATGAAGAGGATCCGATCCGCTTCTCGAATAGCTACCCAGGCTTGATCTTTGGTTAAGTCATCAACCGCGTTTGAGTCATTGCCCAATCCACCAGTATCAATAACAATAAAGGGTTGATCGCCAACGCGTCCTTCCCCATATTGACGATCCCGAGTAACCCCCGGTAAATCAATGACTAAAGCACGACGAGAACGGGTTAACTCATTAAAAAGCGTGGATTTTCCAACATTCGGCCGTCCAACAATTGCAACAACTGGAACAATTTGCACAACATTCTACCGTAAAACTGCTAATTTTCCTGAACGTCCTAAAACAATCAGAGTATTGCCAAGCACAACCGGTGTTGCATCGATGCCTTTACTATCCATTCGATCACGCCCAGTGAATGAACCATTTTCTCCGGATATCCAATGCAAATATCCTTCATCATCCCCAACAATGATTGAATTTCCTAAAATAGCTGGGGCTGTCAATCTATGCCCTTTTAGACTTTTTTGCTGCCAGAGAGTCTTGCCTGTTTTACGATCGACTGCTTGAATAGAACCATCGACTTCAGAGATATAGATCTTGTCTTTTGCATAAGACATACCTGCATAAGAAGAAATGGTGCGCTCCCAAACAGGGAATCCGGTTTCTAAAGATACTGCAGCCAAATTTCCTTGTAAACTAACGGCATAAACAATGTCATTAATCACAATGGGATCTGCACTGATATCGGCCATACGTTGAACATCTGATCTTCCTTTGGGTGCACCCACTTCTCGCTCCCAAAGTACTGTTCCATCAAATGCGTTAAATGATCGAAGTTTTCCATTAGAAAAACCAACAATAACTTGATTGCCTGCTAATACGGGGCTACTGCTTTGTCTTAAAACAATACTGGGGGTATGAGTGCTGCTATAACGCCAAAGTGTTCGACCTTCTTCAAGACTTAAAGCAGTGACACTGCCATCTAAAGCATGCACAAATAAATGATTACCACCAATGGTCGGAGAAGCCAAAACCTCACCACTTAAGGGAACACGCCAAAGTTTAGAGCCATCTTTTGCTTTAAAGGCAAGAATTTCTCCTTGTCTTGTGCCAACAAAAACATAATCCTTACCTACCGTTGGCCCTGCTGTAATGGACGCCTCTGTTTCCACTTTCCACACAACAGCACCAGTTGCACGATTAAAGGCATAAATACGACCTTTATGATCAGCGATGATTACAGATTCGTTTGTCATCGCCGGTTTTAATCGAGCATCACTTTTACCAATACCTCGACTTTCTGAGTTAGACCATATTGGTTTTGCATGAATATTAGAGGTTAAAGCAGGCAAAGATTCTTTTTCGGGCGCTTCCGATCGATGTTCTATGGTAGCACATCCACTTAACCCAGTTAACAGCCCGACAACACTTAAACTACAAATTAAGCAAATTAAAATGCGTAACGATAATGCCCACATCACGGTGTCTCCTGATTATTACTTTGATTATTAACATTGGTACTTAAATTACTATTATTACTATTGCTATTGCTACTGTTATTACTATCCCCTAAATCATTTTGTTTTAATTGTAACCAAGGGATTGGAACGCCTTCTGGGGCTGCTTTCACAGCTGTTTTATATGCAACACGTGCTTTCTCTAAATCTTTTTGCATGACATAAACATCGCCTTTCGCTTCTTCATAAAAAGCAAGATACTCTTTAGGTGGATTGACAGCGGTTAATATTTCCAACGCTTCTGCTGCTTTGTTTTGACTTGCTAAGAGCTTTGCTAAGCGAACGCGAGCAATGTGCAACACCGGTCCTTTTTCACCAATTTGAATAGCTTGTTGAAGATAGTCTGTTGCCACATCTAGTTTTTCTTGATCAAACGCAATGCGAGCTAATAATAAAGCTGTTAATTGTGCATAAGGACTTTGTTGATACGTTTGCATAAGCTCAGTACCTTTTTCAGAAGCTTTTGATATCTGTTTTTTACGATAAGCATCCAATACAGATTCATAAAGATTTGAAGCTTCTTCCGTTTTTAAACTAGAACGATGTTCTAAATACTGCCATCCGCCCACAACACCTAGCAAAGCGATGATACCCAAAGCTACCCATTTGCCATAACTGAAGCCATGACTACTATCAGAAAACCGAATGTCTTTTTTCACAATGACCCCCTAAAATATTGATTTAGAAATTGACTCAACTCGACCATGGAAATAGACTGTTGAGTTCTCTCTTCTCTCAAAAATTTAATCCCCAGCGTTTTTGCTGTTAACTCAAGCTCTCCTAAAATAAATGCAATTTTTGCACCACTTTTATCTGCTTTTTTAAATTGATTTTTAAAACTCCCCCCACCACAATGCGTCATTAAACGAATTTCTGGATAGGCATTTCTAATCAACTCTGCAATTCTCAA
>JABDCL010000009.1 GCA_013288135.1 Gammaproteobacteria bacterium | reverse complement strand
TAAGACAACAGAAGTTGAATAAATAACTTTTTTCATAGTAAAGCTACACCTCTTGCATAAAACATATTTAAAAATCCAGTATGAAATATATAACTGCTAAATATACCTAGAACTGTTGACAATAACAAACTCTTTTCACATACTTCATAGGTCGGTCGTGATTATTTAGGTTTCATTTTCAGTTAAGATCTAAAGAAGATTTATGCCCAAAAAATGGCTGGTTTTTGTCACCCCCCTCTGGCTTACAGCCTGCACTTTACCGTTACCAACGGGTAATGTATTTGATCCTTGTGATGACGCTATCGTGTTTAGTCGAGAAGATATTAATTCTGACTCATGTCCGCGTGAACGTGAGCGTGAGAGTGAATGTCAAACTACCCATCGATTATGTGATATTGATGAAATTCGTGCTTGTGCAGAAGTAGGAGATATTCATGCGGCTGCTTGTTTGGGTCAAATTTATTTAATCGGGGACGGGGTGCCTTCTTGTGGAAAAAAAGCAGCTTATTGGTTTAGAAAAGCAGCAGAAGGGGGTTTAGTCTATGCAGAAGTGCAAATGGGCAATTTGTATAGAGATGGGATAGGTGTGCCAAAAAATAATCAAGAGGCCATTCATTGGTATGAAACTGCTGCACGTCAATGCGATATAACAGCCATGTTGGCTTTGGGTGAAATGTATAAAGGCTGGCATGGTATGAAAGCAAATTATGCCAAAGCCATGAGATGGTATCAAAAAGCTGCTGACTTAGATTCTCAAGAGGCCGAATTTCAAATAGCTTGGATTTTGGCTCGAGGCGCAGAAGGTAGAAAAGGGTACTCTAAAGCAATTGAGATCTTAACCCAACAAGCAGAAGAGGGTAACCCTGCTGCATTGACCGAATTAGGAGATTTGTTTTATGAAGGGCGTGTGGGTCCTCGCAATTTAAAAGCAGCTCGAGAGTATTATGAAGTGGCAGCAAAAGGAGGTTCTACAGAAGCTGCATTTAGGCTGGGTATGTTATATGACGCAGGACTAGGGGTGTCTAAAAATCATAATGTAGCTACAGATTGGATCACCAAAGCTGCACTCGGTGGATTACCCGCTGCAGAAATCGCTTTAGCGAATAGATACCGTGATGGTCTTGGTGTTGATAAAAATTACAAACTTGCAGCACATTGGTATTGGAAAGCAGCACAACATGGGGTAGGAGCTGCAGAAATTGAATTAGCAGATTTGTATCATGCAGGTAAGGGTGTCCCACGTTATTTACCTGAAGCAGTGAGACACTATGAGATTGGTTACAAGGAATCGAAGTTACCCTATCCTGCATTGATGCTCAGTGTCATGTATGAAGAAGGGCGTGGTGTAAAGCTTGATTTAGAAAAAAATGTTGAGTGGTATAAGCGTGCCAGCAAGCAATATGGGTTTGCGCGAGCAGAATATAAAATTGGGCGTCGTTTTGCAACAGGTTTTGGTCTTAAAAAAGATTTACTAGAAGCGCGTAAGTGGTATTTGTTAGCGGCTGAATGCGGGTTACCCATTGCTGCTGTTGAGCTTGGTGATATGTATTATAGTGGTGAAGGTGTTGAACAGAATTATACAAGAGCCTATCAATGGTATCATAGAGCAGCTTTAAAAGGACATTCTTATGCTCAATATATGGTTGGGTTTATGGCATTAGAGGGAAAAGGAACTGAAAAAAATCTTGCACGGGGAGTAATCTATATTCGAAAGGCGGCTTATCAAGGTGCAAGACAAGCCCAATATCAATTAGGTGTGCTTTATCTTTATGGATTTGGGGTAAAACAAAATGATTCACAGGCTTATGGTTGGTTAAAAACTGCTTTGGAAGATGAGGATGATAAAACTTCACAAATCATAGTGAATCTAATTGATAAAATGAACCCTAAAGCGCGCGAGCAGGCCGTAAAGCTTGCTCGAGAGTATGAGCGTAAATATCATTTAAATATTCAAATTCCTACTCGTTAAGGGGGGTAGTGTGATGAGGATGCGCTAGGGGCAGGAGCCATAAAATCAGTTGTAAGTTTTAATCTTTCTTGAGATTCTTTTTTGAATTGCTCACAAGTTCCCAATATAAATGGTAACTCAGAAAAATTATTACTATCTATAAGCATTTGCATTCCTGTAATTTGGCTTTTTATACTGCTCAATAATTCCTTGGTAACTGAGAGATGATGATTTGTCATAGAAAAATCATCACCTGACGTGGCCTTAGCAAAGTGTTCCTCTATTTTATTTGAAAGTTCGTTTAAGCTTGAACTTAACATGTTTAATTCCATAATGTTTGTATTTAAAATAGCTATTTGTTCTGTTGATCTAAGAACAGATGCTGGCCTGTCTAAAGCACACTTCGAATCGGGGCCATCCATCCAATGGGAAGCACCACGTGGGATATCTAAAGCAAGCTTCAAATCAGTAAATAATAATGGTGGGGTTGCAACAGATGCTGGGATCTCTAGTTCTGGTTTTGTGATATTAAAGAGTTTCATAAGATCAAATAGAGGGCCATTTTCAGCATTTAATTTAGATGTTCCTAATTGATTTACCAATTGCATAAATTCTGTCATATTACACGCTTGTTCTGAGATATTACTTAAATGCATTTGATCTTCCTGACGTAAAAGCCAATGCAAGGTAATTGCAGTTCGACCATCTGGAGTAGTGACAAGGGAATAAAGACTTTCTGTTGTGTCATAATCTACACCTTTGAGAACCCCACCATTAGGGGCATCGCCTGAACAAACGATTCCATCTATAGGATCTGCATGAGGATGAGAAACTGCAGGGATAGGTCCAACGAGCGCATTTCTAATGTCATCGCAATTAATAGCTGGATTTCTTGAATATATTCCTAGTCTGGAACTTGTTGTAACATTGAGGGTACTGCTAGTCATGGTCAGATCATGTTCAGGTAGTCCATGTACCCAATAGTGAGGTCTTACCAATAGAGGAAGGGGAGCAGGAGTTTTTATCCAAGGGATATTTTGGGTTACAAAGAATATTTCTATTTTGGCAGGATCTATTGTTGCAACTGCTGTCCGTATCTCTTCGGGAAGTGTATGTATTGTTTCACGAGGACATCTGACAGTGACAGTTGATGTGAGAAGCCCATTATTATTATCTAGGGGATTATAGGGATGAAACATAACTGTTTCTGAAACAGCGGAGTAGAATCCTTTATAATGTTTTGTAGGTCGTAATGCGTGATTTAAGTGCGTATGATTGGATATTTCATTAAATGTTCTCTTAAAAGGGTGTGTCCGAAATTTTTCAAGTGACATTTCTTCTACTGCTTTCTTATCTTGAAAATCAAGCTCTGTTTGAGTAGCGGTTGCTGCTGAACCCATTGTTGCTGCCATTAAAAATTACCTCTATATAGTTATAAATGTGAAGATACACCAAAATTTAGTTCTTAAAGAAAGATGATGTCATAAAACAAGGGATATTGTCAAGCAAAATAACTAATATTTGTAATGATTTGCTAAAATGTTTTTTGTTAATAGTGTGCGTAGATAAAACCCTTTAGGTCCTGTTAGGATAGCCTCGCCTTGTTCATTTAGGGTTGAAGTTAAAATACGGCTGTGGGCTGCTTTGGGTCGAATCTGAAGGTAAAAGCCTTGTTTTGCAGAGAGTTTAGCGATTTGGCCTAATTGGAGTATTTCAGTTAATTCTTCCCAATCTTGTTTAAGTATTGCTTCTGTTTTAGGGCAAGGTCTCCAAAGAAGGGGCGTACCAATACGACGTTCTGGAATTGGAATTTGCGAGGAGGCTTCAATGGGTACCCATAATACATGTGCTAATTTTTTATAAACCCGAGAAGTTCTCCATATTTCAAGACTAGGCTCTAAGGGTGCAGTGCATACATAAGTAGATTCTTGAGGTCGATAATCAGCATCTAAGGGTAGCGTTTTGAGTTCAATGCCAAGATATGAAAAATCAGGTTGAGATTTATTAGTACTGTCTGCACCCAGATGCCATTCAATGAGAGTGCCTACCCAGCCCTTAGCTTGGTGAAGGGTCGTTGGGATCTTTTGATTAAAAGGATGAGCGAGTTCAAAAATGGTTTTACCTGCAATGATTCGACATCTGTCTAATAATTCCTGTTCACTTTGGGGTGGAGGTATTTGCATATTGTCTGACTGAACCCTTTATGAATGCTTACAAGTTATAGTTACAATGACTGTTATTATCTCAAAAAATGTGTAAAATAACAGCGTTATAGCTTTCTAGTTATAAACGCTTTAGGACATATAGGTTAGCTACTCTGATTATTAATGCGGATATGTTAGAACCCGGTTGGCGATCACGACTTGTGTCGGAATTTGAAAAACCTTACATGCAACAACTTCGGATGTTTTTGCGTCAAGAAAAAGATCACCGGAAAGTAATATATCCTAAAAGTTCAGAAGTCTTTCAATCCTTTACACTGACTCCTTATGATCAAGTAAAAGTTGTTATTTTGGGCCAAGATCCTTATCATGGCCCCGGTCAAGCGCATGGATTGTGTTTTTCAGTGAGATCAGGGATTCCATTGCCGCCTTCACTGATTAATATTTTTAAAGAGTTGCGTGATGATATAGGAATACCGTTACCCAAAAATGGGTGCTTAGAATCCTGGGCAAAGCAAGGCGTATTATTATTAAATAGCGTTTTGACTGTAGAGCGGGGACGAGCAGCTTCTCATCAGGGTAAAGGTTGGGAGCAATTTACGGATAAAGTGATTGGAGTATTAAATGAAGAAAAAAATGGATTGGTATTTGTGTTATGGGGAGGATATGCGGAGCGGAAAGGGCAATTTATTGATGGGAAGCGACATCTGGTGTTGAAAGCAGTGCATCCTTCTCCTTTGTCTGCACATCGAGGATTTTTGGGGTGTAGGCATTTTTCTAAAATTAATACTTATTTAAAACAAATGGATAAATCTCCAATTGATTGGCAGTTATAATAATGTGGTATTATTGGATAATTACACTATTAATATTCAGTTGTTGTGTTGTTCCTGTACAAGCAGGTATATATCAATGTGTGGGTGAATCCGGTGTTATTGAGTTTAGAGATAAACCTTGTCAATCCAGTTTAGAACAACAAGCTTTTTTACCCATTAAATATAAAAAAACCGAGGAAAAATTAGCTCGAAAGCAAGAAAAAGAAATAAAATTGATTAATAAGGAACTCGATCAAAAAGAAAAGCAAAGCGAACGACTTAAAGAGCGCACTAAAAAGCAACAAGAGAAAGAAAGTGCTAAAGCTGAACGGCGAAAAATTCGTTGTGCGAGATTGGATGAAAAGATTAAGACGATTGAAGATCAGTTAAAACGGGGATGTAAAATAAAACGTAACATACGTTTAAATGAGCAATTGGCACATTGTGAAAACATGAAACGTAAATATTGTAGCGAATAGGATTGATATGGAAAATAAGGGAGGGCGGGAAAACAAGATTGAACGGGAGCACGTGGGGGCTCTTCAATATTTAAGTGGTTCAATAGAACGTGTTACGTTTCATAGTGAGGAATCAGGGTTTTGTGTTTTAAAGGTGAAGGCACGAGGGAAGCGAGATTTGATCACAGTGGTAGGTTCTTCCATGACGGTAACCCCTGGAGAATATGTCGATTGTACCGGTGTTTGGGTTACCAATCGAGAATATGGATTACAATTTAAAGCTGAACAGTTACGGGTGGTTATGCCATCTACAGAAGAAGGTTTAGAAAAATATTTGGGTTCTGGGTTAGTGAAGGGCATTGGTGCACATTTTGCTAAAAAATTAGTCAGTGCATTTGGGTTAAAAGTATTTGAAGTAATAGAAAAAACCCCTAATCGTTTAATGGAGTTACCTGGAATTGGTAAGTTTAGGCGGGATACAGTTGTTAAATCCTGGGGTGATCAAAAAATTATTCGTGAAATTGTCGTTTTTTTACAGTCACACGGTGTTGGGACTGCCAGAGCAGTTAGAATTTATAAAACCTATGGTCAGAAATCCATTGCTAAGGTTAGGGAAAATCCGTATCGATTAGCGTTAGACATTCGTGGCATTGGATTTAAAACAGCAGATATGTTGGCTGATCGTTTAGGGGTCCCTAGGCACTCTTTGATGCGCGCAGAAGCAGGGGTTAGGCACGTTTTACAAGAATTGTGTGATTTTGGGCATTGTGCGGCTGAAAAAGAACAATTGATTGAAAAAGCCATTGAACTTTTAGATATTCCTCGAGATTTAATTGAAAAAGCGATTGAATGTGAAGAAACTGAAGGCCGTTTGGTTTCTGAAGATATTGAGGGTAAGGCATGTGTTTTTTTAGCAAGTTTTTATAAAGCAGAAGTAGGGATTGTTTCGAACTTAAAACGTTTAATGAAGCATACAGCAGATTGGATGCGAGAAATTGAAGTTGGTAAAGCCATTCCTTGGGTTGAGCGTAAAACCGGTCTTGAATTATCTATGACACAACAAACTGCTTTAAAAGCCGCTCTGCAAAATAAGGTAGTGATTATTACAGGAGGGCCTGGGGTTGGTAAAACAACATTAATAAACAGCATTTTGAAGATTGCCCGTATCAAGACACGCAACATATTACTGTGCGCACCCACGGGACGGGCCGCGAAACGATTGTCAGAATCGACAGGATTAGAAGCTAAAACCTTACACCGCTTGTTAGAATTTGATCCACAGTTATATAGTTTTAGACGAAATGAAACTACGCCATTGGAGGCTGATTTGGTGGTGATTGATGAAATGTCTATGGTTGATCTGCTCATGATGCATAATTTATTGAAAGCAATCCCGGATACGTGTAGTTTGATGTTAGTAGGCGATGTCGATCAATTGCCGTCGGTTGGGCCAGGTGCTGTGTTGGCTAATTTAATTGAATCTGAAATCATTCCCACGGTTAGATTAACAGAAATTTTTCGTCAAGCTGCTAAGTCACAAATTATTATGAATGCCCATAAAATTAATAAGGGGAAAATTCCTAAATATCAATATGAACCCGATGAACAAACGGACTTTTATTTTGTACAAGGGGATACCCCTGAAATTATTCATGAAAAACTGATGCAGATTGTTGTGGAACGTATACCAAAACGATTTGGGTTTGATCCAGTGCGACAAATTCAAGTTTTAGCCCCTATGAATCGAGGGGGATTAGGGGTACGAGCATTGAATATAGATTTACAAAAACGATTAAATCCTCACAGTGAGAATGGTATCAACCGTTTTGGATGGACCTTTGCATTGGGTGATAAAGTCATTCAAACCGTCAATAATTATGATAAAGAAGTTTTTAATGGAGATATAGGGTTTATATCAAAATTGGATATAGATGAAGGGATCATTAGCATTCATTTTGAAAGTCGAGAGGTGATCTATGAAGTGGATGAATTGGATGAACTGTCTCTTGCTTATGCTATAACCATTCATAAAGCTCAAGGTTCTGAATATCCTGCGGTTGTTATCCCTATTTCAACTCAACATTATACCTTGCTTGAACGGAACTTATTATACACGGGAGTAACCAGGGGCAAATCATTAGTGGTCATTGTTGGACAGTTGAAAGCTCTTGGCATGGCGGTTCGCACAATTCGATCGACACAAAGAATGACCAATTTGGTGAACAGACTAGGTCAACTGCAAGACCTTAGTTGAGGATTAGCTAAATGTAGTCTATATGTTAGCAATGCGAGAGTCTTGTTTTGTTAACAAAATTTGGAGAGAATGAGTCATGAAAACATTAGCTATGAGTTTATTGGTTGCCGGTTCTTTGGCTTTTCCTGCAGTGTATGCTGCAGAAAATGCAGTGATGAATCCAGGCGACACTGAAACATCACAAAAGATGATGGATGGCAAGCATCATAAAAAGAAACATGGTAAAAAACACCATAAAAAACGTGCTAAACATCATTCCGAAAAGATGGAATCCAAAATGGAATCCAAGATGGAATCCAAGATGGAGTCTGAGAAGAAATCAGGCAAAATGGGATCTGAGAAGAAATCAGACAAGATGGAATCTGAGAAGAAATCAGGTTATTAATTTTTTCAAAGAATAAAGAAAGAGTAATAGATTTAATTCTATTACTCTTTTCTTTTTATCTCTATACTCTTCGCGAATGAATTTTAGGATTTGATGCAGCTTAATCGGGATCTTTGTGTTGGAGAAAGAAAAACAATTTTGGCTTTAGTACTCACATAAAATCGAATGCAATCACTGATTTCCCCTAAAGGCTTAAAACAAACACGCATATCATGATGTCTGGGTTGATTAAAAACATTGACGCCAATGTCATTAAATGCGGAGGTTAATCGATTAATGATCAGTGTATTATCAACCCGAGGGTTGACTCTAACATGATTTAATTCAAATAACAGTCCATCCAGGTTGATATGCGCTTCTCGAATGGGTTGCATAATACCTTTAGCAAGCGATTCTACTTTGACACATTCAACCACTTGTAGGTGCTCATTGAGTACAAATTCGTAAGCATCTCCGTGATGATATCGTGTCACTTGAAATGAATTGATGAGTATTTCTGGAGATACAGTATGCATATTTTTTTTATCGGCGTCTTTCTTTCAAACTTGATATAATGGCATTGATTTTGGAAATAAGTGAGGCATAGGATGAAAACAAAAGTTGCCTATAGTTGTACCGAATGTGGCTCTGTTAATCCCAAATGGAGTGGTCAGTGTGGCGATTGCGAGTCATGGAATACATTAATAGAGATTATTGCTACTGCGCCACAAAAAGAGAGTATAAGCACCAATCCGCGCTTTAAAGGGTATGCTGGGGTGGATGAAACAGCAGTTCAAGAATTGGCTGCGGTTTCTTTTGAAAATGAACTTAGGGTTTCTTCAGGGTTGTCTGAGTTAGATAGAGTTTTAGGTGGAGGACTTGTGTCTGGCTCTGTTATTTTGATTGGGGGTGATCCAGGCATTGGAAAATCAACCGTTTTATTGCAGACTTTATGTCACTTAAGTGAGCAGCATCGAACTCTTTATGTGACAGGCGAAGAATCTCTACAACAAGTGAAACTCCGTGCACATCGTTTAGGGGTACAAGATAATAATTTACGGTTATTAACCGAAACACATGTGGAGCGAATTTTGACCATTGCAATGCAAGAAAAACCGGAAGTCATGGTAGTAGATTCTGTTCAAACACTTTATACCGAGTTATTACAATCTGCACCGGGATCGGTAGGACAAGTGCGAGAAAGTGCAGCGCAATTGGTAAGATACGCCAAACAAACAGGCACAGCGCTTTTTTTGGTCGGGCATGTAACGAAGGAAGGAACATTGGCGGGTCCTCGAGTATTAGAGCATATGGTTGATACCGTGTTGTATTTTGAAGGAGAGTCTGACAGTCGATATCGTGTGATTAGAGCAGTGAAAAACCGCTTTGGTGCTGTGAATGAATTGGGTATTTTCGCGATGACTGATCGGGGTTTGAAAGGAGTCAATAATCCTTCCGCTATTTTCTTATCTCGCTACAGCGAACCTATTTCAGGCAGTATTGTGATGGTTACTTGGGAAGGCAGTCGTCCTATGTTGGTGGAAGTGCAAGCCTTAGTTGATGAAAGCCATTTAGCCAATCCCAGACGTGTCACAGTAGGATTAGAACAAAATCGATTAGCGCTTGCCTTAGCCGTGTTACATCGTCATGGGGGTATTATTACTTATAATCAAGATGTATTTGTTAACATTGTTGGGGGTGTGCGTGTTTTTGAAACAGCGGCTGATTTGCCGGTATTGTTAGCAGTTTTATCCAGTTTAAAAAATAAATGCTTACCAGATGATTTGATTGCTTTTGGTGAGGTAGGATTAGCGGGAGAAATTCGTCCAGTGCAAAGTGGACAAGAGCGTTTAAAAGAAGCTGCTAAACATGGGTTTAAACGCGCCATTGTTCCTCATGCGAATGCACCCAAAAGTACCATTGATGGCATGGAAGTAATTGGTGTGACACGTTTGAGCGAGGCGTTGATGCATATTTGAAATCAGAAATCCCCTATCTTCAAAATCCCCCCTAACCCCCCTTTTTTCAAAGTGGGGAATATGAGTGCCTCACTTTGAAAAATGTAATTGCGTAAAATTTCCAAATTCCTTATCAAAGTTATGAAAAGCAATCAGACTTTAGGGTCGCTACTGCTGCTTCTCGGAGGGGGTGGGGGAGAAGCTCCAGCAGAGGGAGTGGGCGATGACGCTGTGGATTCAGATGGAGAAGCTAAAGCTGCCAATGGAGGCTCAGATTTTGGATTAAATTTGGGATGAACGCTTGGTGATATATCATCATCTGGGGGTTTGTCAGGTGCTGATGATGTTGATTTTTGTGTTTGTGACGGTGCCTCTTTTTTTGGTGCCATTGGTTCAACCTTTTTACCAGTAGAGATATCTTGTATTTCTTGAACTGCTCTGAGTAAACCAGCATCACTTGTATCTTTGTTGATTGAGCTCAATTTCTCTCTAATTTTCGTTCTGTTTTCATTACTATCATTTGTAAACCATTTAAAAAAACTTGTTGGAAAAGAATGATTTTCATAGTTTTTCAAAAGTTGTTCTTTTTTGTTTACAATAAAATCTTTTAAAGCTCTGCAATACTCCTCTTGAATTACTTGATTTGAAACTTTTGGATCCAGGAGTTTATATGCCAGAGTATTAAATTCCGTTTCTCCCTTTTTTTTCATGTCTGACATCTTTTTTATTGCTTCCTCAAAATTCAGAGGTTTTTCATACTCCTTTGTTTTAGGATCGAAACCTAATGCATCTTTAAATCTTGCATTCAAATAGTTTCTTAAACCTGTTATTCCTTCTGCTTCCACAATCTGATTTTGTACTTGCTGAAATAAATCTCCTTTTCCGTCAGATAATCTTATTGCTTTATTGATTTCTTGGCAGATTCCACGGAATATATTATCAGGAAAGGCGGGAAAAAATACTTTATATCGATACGATGCTAATGCTCCTCTTTTAAAATTCTCAAAATTTTCTTTAGTAATACCAATACCCGCATTCTCCCAATATTCAAAATTATTTAATTGTTCTCTTAAATCTTTATCAATTTCGTTAAAAATTTCATTAACTTGTTTCACCAGCTCAGGGGTTATTGGAGGTTTTGCAATTTTTCTAAGTTTCTCAAGCTCTGCTTTGTGGCGATCTCCGAGATCCAACAATCCTATCTTTTTCTTATCTGTTTCGTTAAGGTTTGGATAAAAAAGCCGTGAGACCCTCATATCTACAGGGACATTATCATAATTTCCCCATTTTTCTTTTATCAATTTTATTAAATATTCATGTGGTGTTGACATTGAAATACCCAAAAAATTTTATTAGTAGCTCTTTATGTAAGACTATTTTGGGGGGCAAGAAGTTCCTGAATTTATTAGTGCTTATACACTTTTTTGTTGGTGAAACTACCAAAATCCCCTCTAACCTCTTTTTCAAAGTGAGGAATATTTAAGTCACAGTATGCAATTTTTTAAATTTAATACGGTGGGGTTGAAGGGCTGCATCCCCTAATCGAGCTATTCGATCTGCTTCATAATCTGAATAATTGCCATCAAACCAAGTGGTACGACCATCTTCTTCAAACGCTAAGATGTGGGTTGCTATTCGATCTAAAAACCAGCGATCATGGGAAATTACCAAAATACATCCAGGGAATGTTAATAGGGCTTCTTCTAACGCACGTAAGGTTTCGACATCTAAATCGTTGGTAGGTTCGTCGAGTAAAAGAACATTGCCACCGCTTTGTAGAAGTTTGGCTAAATGTACACGATTGCGTTCTCCCCCGGAGAGAGATCCCACATTTTTTTGTTGTTCTGTGCCTTTAAAGTTAAAGCGGCTTACATAAGCACGAGAAGGCATTTCGATTTGCCCAACAATCATCATATCCTGACCGTTGGAAATTTCCTCCCAAACAGTTTTGTTAGGATCTAACATATCTCGAGATTGATCAACATAGGCAAGTTTAACAGTTTCTCCAAATTCAACTTGGCCTGAATCGGGTTGTTCTTGATTCGTTATCAGTTTAAATAAAGTTGTTTTACCTGCACCATTGGGACCAATGATGCCCACAATTGCTCCTTTAGGAACTTGAAAACTTAAGTTATCAATTAAGAGGCGATCATTAAATCCTTTGGACACTTCTTTAAGAACAATGACTTTGTCGCCGAGGCGAGGTCCGGGTGGAATATATAATTCTGTTGTTTCTGCGCGTTTTTGAAATTCTTTAGAATTAAGTTCTTCAAAGCGAGCCAATCGTGCTTTACTTTTAGCATGTCTACCTTTGGGGTTAGTGCGTACCCAATCAAGTTCAGCTTTAATGGTTCTCTGGTGGGCAGATTCTTGTCGTTCTTCTTGCTCAAGGCGTTTTTCCTTTTGCATTAACCAACTAGAATAATTGCCTTCAAATGGGATCCCACGTCCGCGATCTAATTCTAAAATCCACCCAGCGACATTATCTAAAAAGTAACGATCGTGGGTTACTGCAACTACAGTACCTGTAAAAGTGTGTAAATAACGTTCTAACCAACCAACACTTTCTGCATCCAAATGATTGGTAGGTTCGTCAAGTAATAATAAATCGGGTGTTGATAATAACAATCGACATAAAGCGACTCTTCGACGTTCACCTCCAGATAATTGAGTAACATTGGCATTCCATGGTGGGAGTCGAAGTGCATCGGCTGCAATTTCCAATTTGCGTTCCAGATCCCAGCCACCGATGGCATCAATTTTATTTTGTAATTCCCCTTGTTTTTCAAGTAGGGCGTTCATTTCATTATCGTTCATGGGTTCTGCAAATTTTAAACTGATTTCATTAAAGCTATCGAGCAAGTTTTTAATTTCGCTAACGCCTTCTTCGACATTGCCTCGAACATCTTTGTTGGCATCTAACTGAGGTTCTTGAGATAGATAACCAATCTTAATATCTTTTTGAGGGGTAGCCTCACCCACTATTTCTTTTTCAACACCCGCCATAATTTTAATAAGGGTAGATTTTCCAGAACCGTTTAAGCCCAGAATACCAATTTTGGCCCCGTGATAAAAAGAAAGTGAAATGTCTTTTAAAATTTCACGTTTTGGGGGTACGATTTTACCCACTTTATGCATTGAGAAGATATATTGTGCCATTTCATACCTTTAGATGATTGTTCAGTAGGGCCATTTTCTTTGTCATACAATTGTGATATGATTGTACCATATTTTTCAAAGGATTTATGGTCGCATTATGCGATGTGCCGCTTATTGTACAGCTACAGCATTTGATATTCCAAGGTTGCTTAACTACCTTAGAACAAATTACGGGGCTACTCGTTTACGGGAAGTTATACATATAAAAATTCCCGTTATGGAGCAGTTAGAAACTGAAGAAAATGCTGAGTCTAAGGGGGCAGATGTCTTTTTTTTCCCTTACGGAGCAGTCGTCTGCTGGGGGTTGCGCGATGATCAAGAACGTAGACTCCTGCAAGAAATTCGAGAATATGAACAGCAGCATTTAGAGGTCATCGAAGATGACATGTTCTCATATATTTATGGTGAACAAGCTAAAATTGAAGACGATGAAATCACATTACCAGATAAAGATATCTTAACTAAACTTGCTTTCTCTCATGGTTTGGCACAATCTGTAAAATTAGGGGCTTTTGAACAAACCATTCAGAAAACGATTCATTTAACCAGAGAATTACCAGAATTTTTAGCTCGACAAGGGAGTATTCGCTTATCTCGCAACGATATTCGTCGCATGATGGGTCGATTATTCATTGATAGAAGTTCAATTAATCTCCATCAAGAATTGCTTGATACCCCAGAGTTTTTCTGGGAACATTCTGATTTAGAACCATATTATGCACAGGTCGCACATTACTTAGATCGCGAGCGTCGAGTAAGCGTACTTAATCAACGATTGGTTATTTTGCAAGAATTATTTGATATGTTGGCAGCCGAGCTCAATCACCAACATTCTTCACGATTAGAGTGGACTATTATATGGTTAATTGTGATAGAAGTGGTATTACACCTGGTAACAATGGCAACGGATATAATATAGGATTATTTTATGCAACGATTAGGGATACTTTTTTTATGTTTAATTAATTTAACGGGTTGTGCAAATTATTTTGCTTCTAAGCAACCGTTAACCCCGGAAGAAAAAACGGAACAAGATATTCGTATGCAAGAATTCTTAGATGCAAGTTCACCGAGAAATTTGAATGAACATCCAAAAGCCAATGATGTTTTAATAGAAAAATTTTCGACAAATAAAAGACCTTCAACGCAAGAATAACTTTATCTTCGACAGTCTAATGGCGCAAAATGTTTTAACTCTGCAGTGAGTGTAGAACACTTCCAAGTAATCACCCCATTTGACATGTTCGGCTCTAAAGAAATTTTGAATGAGGCTTCAGGGAGCGTAATACCCAGTTTTTCGGGGTTACCTGTTACAGTAATAATTCCTTTAGCAATTTCCATATTTTTGATCATGCCTTGATCTTTGATAAGTTCAATGCCGAGAGCTTTCTCATTAATAGTCTCCTTTCCTGTTCCCATGATGAGCGCTTCAGTGACAGCCATTTTTGCAGGTTGTGCTAATGTAATCATTTCTGTCACTCGTGCTCGTATTAAATAGTCGGTATAAGCGGGAACAGCTAATGCTCCCAATACACCAATAATCAAAACTACGACCATAAGTTCGATTAACGAAAATCCTTTTTGACTATTTTGACTCTGTTTTTGTCTATACTGTGTTACTACTCTCTTTTTCATTTTGTTTCTTCCTTGTGTTCCTTCTGTCCATGTATAAAGTGTATAAAGTAAAAAGCTGCGCGATTGTGCCAAAAGAACACTTGAAAAGCAAGAGTAAGTTGCAGAAGGGGGTAGGGAGTTTTATAATCGACGTTCTCAATGGTTCCTAATGGTTCACAATGATAAAACGTTCTTAAAGCCGGGGTAGCTCAGTTGGTAGAGCAACTGATTCGTAATCAGTAGGTCCGCGGTTCGATTCCGCGCTTCGGCACCAGCTAAATTTTTTGAGATAGAGTGCCAGCTTGTTCTGGGTAACCTTTGATTATTAAGAATTGTATACATCTTAGGAAATCAGCAATTCTCATTAGGATCATCATTTGTGCTGTTGTTGGGTCTGGAATATCTTTAGAGCTCTATTGTTGAATAAAGAACTTTCGAGATTATAATATAAATTATATATACATTTGGAGTAAAAGACAAAGTACTCTTATAGATTTCTGGGATATCTTATAGAAAAAAACGGGGTCAAATCTGGACTTTGTGACACCAAGGTACATTCTGGAACCTCACTCTCTTTTGTTTAGCGCTAAGTTAAAAAAACTAAATATGTGTAGTTCAACGAACATTTACGTTTCAGGGGCACTTCTATTTTTTTGTAGATCTTTACTATCTAATAGTTTATATTTTTATTAACTTTTTTAGCTTTTAACATAAGGTAGGGGTACTATTTATGGTTGCGATGTCAATAATCAAAAAAGATTCACAAATTGAAAAGAAAAATATTTGGTTAGTAAGTGGCGCTGTGTTATTTGGTGTGCTTTCCATCTGGTCTTTTCAATCAAATTTTGCTTTTAAATCAAGTGACTTTGGAATAACAAAGGAAGATGTAGTTATTCAAATGTCGACACCTGGAATGGGCACTGGTCATGGCCATGCAACACCTGGAATGGGCACTGGCCATGGCCATGCAACACCTGGAATGGGCACTGGCCATGGCCATGCAACACCTGGAATGGGCACTGGCCATGGCCATGCAACACCTGGAATGGGTACTGGCCATGGCCATGCAACACCTGGAATGGGCACTGGCCACGGCCATGCAACACCTGGAATGGGCACTGGCCACGGCCATGCAACACCTGGAATGGGCACTGGCCACGCAACACCTGGAATGGGCACTGGTCACGGCCATGCAACACCTGGAATGGGCACTGGTCACGGCCATGCAACACCTGGAATGGGCACTGGCCACGGCCACGCAACACCTGGAATGGGTTCAACTTGGACACCCGGAAAATCTGGAATGTCAACACCTGGAATGGGTACTGGCCACGCACCTGGAATGGGTTCACGTGGACCAGGGAGTAGCCCCAGTCCTTAGTCTGCATAATAAGCGGCACACATTACAATTGTAATGTGTGAGTAATGGAAACTCTCAGGCTTACTTAAGCTTGGGGGTTTTTTATGGTTGAGAAAAACACATTTTTTATAAATTTATAAAGGAGTTACCAAATGAACACTCATTTTTTAAAATGGGTATTTGTTTCTCGCTTCAAACAAAATCAACAACGTTCTTGGAAGGAATCAATTTTTGCACTTCTTGTGATTGCATTTTGTACGATTATATTGTCTCAAAAATATCTAGATAATCCAGTTAAAGAACAAGGACCAGTGGATTTGCACACTGCTGGTGCTTTAGCATTGTCAATAAACAATGCATTATGTCATAAAATTGCATACTCTGACTCGTTAGTGGATTTTCTGATCACCGCTCCTTTAAATACCCGTATATCTACGATACCAACATTATTGGCAGGAACAAAAAATACTTATTGTGAGAATGTAAGGCCAATTAATGCGCATGAAGAATATTCCCTTATGTATACATTAACAGCAATAATCAAGATAAATCCTAATATTACATTGAAAGGGTTAGGAGATTCTTTAGTTATTTTAAGATTTATCTGTGTTTTATTTTTTATTTTTGTTCTATTGCATTTAGGGATCAGTTTGGTTTTAGGGTTATTTCTTTCAAATCTTGCAATCATTATTCTTTATCATGTTCATTTATTATATGTTTATTCCATGTATTCTTTTCTTTTGCCACTACCTGTGGTGCTTATTGCTTTTATTGCATTAGCATTAGATCTTAAATTACATAAGCGGTTGGTTCCTGTTGTTTGTGTAGGTTTTTTAATAGGTTTTGGTGGAGCCTTTATTATAAATGTACGAACCAGTTATTTACCATTGGTGTTTTGTTGTTTTTTTCTTTATTGCTGTTTTTCTTGGTTTGATATTAAAAGAGATTTTGGTTTTTCCAAGAAATGGAAAATGTTATTGCCTGCTATTTCTCTATGTACATTTTTGTTAGGGTATAATGTTTTCCAACGGTCATTTATAGCTTCTTTACCTGCCACTACTGAGTACGCTCATACTTATCATGTTGTAGCTCATTCATTGCTATTATCTTTATCCGTTCCTGAAAATGAACTTGCTAAAAGAGAGGGTTTTATTTGGGGGGATGATTATTCTGGACTTATTCCGGCTCGAAAGATAGATCCCAATATTAATTATTTGGATAAGAATTACGAAAGTGCTTTATGGATTTACTACGCAAAACTTTGGCTTTTTTATCCTTCAGAAATGCTTGAAATTTATATTAATAAATCTCGGGCTCTATTAAGAGATTTTTATGGATATAAAAAAAACATGGAACAATCAAATTTAATTAAAATCGTAGGACTATTTTGTGATTATATTAACGATGGTAAGGTTTATTTCTATTTATTTATCATGTGTGTATTTTTAGGTTTATTATGTTGGTCCTTTTGGAATATTGGTATTGTGTTTTTTCTGGTTGCTTTCTTTAGTATAGGCGCTTTAATTTCACTAGAAGGAATGATCATTATGCCTTATTTTGTTATAGGGTATCATAACCTTTTACTTTTTATTGCGTTAACGTTAGTTTTAGGCCTATTTCAACTATTTTTTGAATCGATTATAAATAGAGGGATGTTATGGTGTCTTGAAAAAAAAGACTTAACTCTTAAAAAACCGTATAATGAAAATTGCTTTGAATAGGAGTTAAAACGCAAGTGTTAGACTTAAAACTAAAAATTGGCAATCTTTTTATTATCGTAATGATTTTTATGTCATCATATTCAGTGAACGCAAAAGTAATAGATGAAAAAGGTAACCCTTTACCTGAAGTAATTATGATTTTTAAAAAATTTGCACCTATTTTGCAAGATTCTAAAACAATTCCCGAAGAAACTCTGCAAGCAATTTTGCAGGATACAAATGATACTAATAAGTACACTAAACCCATTAACCTAGATGATCTAAACACATTGGCCCAAGAAAAATTTAAGCGACCTGCAGGTGTTGAAAGACGCGACATAGCAGAGTTTAACAAACAATTTTCACCCTATGATACTAAAGAGGTAAGAGCACTCTTTAAAAAAATAGGAGATATTGATGAGGTGTTCCCGAGTAACAAACCCATCGATTATGTTTTCATTAATGGATCTACAGTAAAGGGCATGCGTGATCGAGTGATGTCTTTTGTTAATGCATTCACAAACACAAATCAACAACATCCACTCAATTTGACTAAAAATGTTCAAATTGTTTTTTTGACTGGGGATAGGGCGTTATATCCTGAAGAAGATCAAAAACTGTTGTTGGATCCTTATCCTTATAAGAAACGACCAAATTGGCAAGTGCCCAGTGATTTACCAAAAAATGAATATGAAGCAGCTCGATTTATCTGGGAACAATTGGATATCCCAAGTGAAATTCGTGCGCTCCCGATAGTTTTTATTAACGCTCCTAAACCTAAGATATTACGCGACGGATTAGCTCGTCCACATACGTATGATACGATTGTTACATGGTTACAAGAGAACCCAGATGCTAAACCGGGACACTGTTTATCTGTTTCGAATAATCCCTATATTTACTATCAGCAGTTAACATTAACGAATGCTTTTTTAGAAGCTCAGTTATTAAAGCAAGGGTTTAGTGTAGAGGGAATGGGTCGAGCTGCAAATCCAAACATTGAAATTGCATTGTTGCTGGATAATTTGGCGAGGGTGCTTTACCAAGAAGTTCAAAGAAAAAGGATGTTATAGTGTTCCATAAAATACTATTTGGAATACCCTATGAAAACTCATAACCTGGTTATAAATGATCCCATTCATGGTGTGATGGAGTTTGCTGATTCAAATAGTCAATCCATTCGTACCATTATAAATCACCCACTTTTTCAACGTTTAAGGCATATTAAACAGTTAGGAATGGGAGATTTAGTATTTCCGGGTGCAGTTCACACACGATTTAATCATTCATTGGGTGTTGCATTTTTAGCGAATCGTATTATAGAACAAACTTTGCCATTAGAGAAAAAACGAGAATGGCAATGGATTGTGATGTTGATTTCTTTGCTACATGATATGGGACATGGTCCGTTTTCTCATGCTTTTGAACGGTTAACACAAGAAGTGGGCCTTACCAGTATTACGCATGAAGATTGGACCCCTTATTTTGTCGAAGAAATTAGCCATGTTCTCGATTCAGAAACTCTAAAAGTTATTCTGCCATTAATGACTAAATCTGAAAATTTGCAAGGGGAGTTTCAATTTATTAGTGATCTGATTTCTTCTCAATTAGATGCAGATAGATTGGACTATTTGTTAAGGGACAGTTATTTTTGTGGAGTATCTTACGGCAAATACGATTTAAATTGGTTGCTGCATTGTATGGTAGCTATCACAGATAACGAAAATAGATTGCGATTGGGTGTTTCTTTTAAGGGTATTGGTGCTGTAGAAAGTTTTTTAATGGCCAGACGTTTAATGACGCAAAGTGTTTATCATCATCCTATTATATATCTGCTGCAGTCGTTGACGATGGCTTTTTTGGCTGAATGTTGTGCGAGTATTCAAGAGTCTTCCATGCAAGCATTGTGTCCTCCCTTGTTAAAAAAATTCTTGGAAGGTCTTGCACAATATCGTGATAAAAAAATTAACAAGCTTCAGTTTATGAAATCTTATTTTGATGTATATAAACGATTAACCGATCATATGATTTATCAGTGGATTGAAACGGTGGTTTCTAATCAAAAAGGATTGCCGCAAAAAGTGGTCGATTTAGGGGAAAGACTTTATCATAGAAAATTGCCTAAAATTTTTCGAATTCCAAAAGGTAAAGAAACGATAGCTCTTAGTATTGTTGAAACTTTTAAAAAAGATCATGATTATGCATTTTGGCAAGTGGGATTAGAAGGGGGTAAATTTATAACCTATGAAGATAGTAAAGAAAAAATTCTTGTAAAAGACAAGGGGCCAATTGAAATTACTCAATTTTCTTTATTGATGGATGCCCTAGTAAATCAGAAGGAATCCCTATATTATTTTTATTTAGATACAAACTTATTGTCTCAAAAACCAATAAAGGATTTAATGTGCCGTTTAGAATGTTTTTAATTAGAGGAAAAATATGCGAATTTTAAAGTTAGGTACCTTTTTTTTCTTGATGTTTTTTATGGCAATGGGACTCCATGCTAAAGAACTGACTGCAGTTGTTAAGTTATCAAACATTAAGGTTGAAAAAAGTTCCGATAGGGGTGGGGATGAGTTTTATTTTAATATTACCTATTATTCCAGTCTTGGTCATTCAAAAAATATTAGGATCCCAGAATCTCCCACTCATTGGCTTTCTCAACATGTGGAAACCGTGAAAGATATTAATTTGTGGACAGGTACTTTAGCAGAAGGAGAAGAAGTTAGACTTATTTTATCGATTGTTGAACAAGATTACCCCCCTTGGGATCCTGATGATTTAATTGGGGGTGTAGAATTAATTTTGAAAAACGAGAAAGGGAAACTCAAGAAAAAATGGGATGTCCCTACTTTTGAAGAACGCGTTGAGGTTGAAATGAAAAAACCAGGTAATCCACAAACCTTTATTTTTAAAGGGGATGAAGCGCTTTATGATGTAGCATTTATAGTAAATCAACAGTAAAATGGTAGGATGCTAGTTAACACTAAAACTGGTTTACTTGAAGGTGTTCGTTATCTTCCCTCTCCCAATGCTGATATACGCCCGGAAGGTACTGAGATCGACCTTCTCGTAATACATAATATTAGCTTGCCACCTGGGGAGTTTGGGTTTTCTTTTATTGATGATTTTTTTACCAATACTTTAGATTTTTCCCTTCATCCTTATTTTACAGAAATTCGAGATCTTAAGGTTTCTAGCCATTGTTTAATAAATCGAGAGGGTAAAATTACCCAATATGTACCTTTTACTGCAAGGGCTTGGCATGCGGGAGCTTCTTGTTTTCAAGGTCGAGAAAACTGTAATAATTACTCAATTGGGATTGAGTTAGAGGGGACAGATGATATACCGTACACAGAAAGCCAATATAAATCTTTAGTAGGTTTAATTACTGCTCTACAGTCAGTTTATCCTAATATTACTCGAGATCGGATTGTTGGTCATAGTACAATTGCTCCTGAGAGAAAAACTGATCCGGGGTTTTCATTTGATTGGGGTTTGTTAACTAATTTGATAAAAAGATAGAGAGAGATTAAGATGATATCTGATGTTGATCCCATTGAAACTCAAGAATGGTTAGATGCCTTAGCATCAGTATTATCCGTAGAAGGTCCTGAACGAGCGGCTTATTTAATTAAAGAATTATTACAAAAAGCGCGCGAAGCAGGAACTGTTATTGGGGAATCCTTAAATACCCCTTATCAGAACACCATTCCTGTGGTTAAAGAAGTGGACATGCCTGGGGATCCCAGCATGGAAAGACGCATTCGTTCACTGGTTCGTTGGAATGCCGTTGCCATGGTTGTACGGGCAGGCAAAATTGATCCTGATTTGGGCGGTCATATAGGGACTTTTGCTTCCGCTGCAACTTTGTATGATGTGGGATTTGATTATTTTTGGCATGCTCCGAATGAAAATCAATCTGGTGATCTTATCTACATACAGGGACATGCGTCTCCAGGTATTTATGCACGTTCTTTTTTAGAAGGTGTATTGTCAGAATCTCAATTAAATCATTTTAGGCAAGAAGTCAGTGGAGAGGGGCTTTCGTCTTATCCTCATCCTTGGTTAATGCCACATTATTGGCAATTTCCCACTGTATCGATGGGATTGGGACCACTACAGGCTATTTATCAAGCACGTTTCATGCGTTATTTAGAAGCGCGATCTCTTGCAAAAACTGAAGATCGTCATGTTTGGTGTTTTTGTGGTGATGGTGAAATGGATGAGCCGGAATCATTGGGAGCGCTTTCTATTGCGGCACGTGAGAAATTAGACAATCTTATTTTTGTCGTCAATTGTAATTTGCAAAGACTGGATGGTCCTGTACGAGGGAATGGCAATATTATTCAAGAACTCGAGTCTATCTTCAGAGGCGCTGGATGGAATGTTATCAAGGTAATTTGGGGCAATTTGTGGGATCCCTTATTTGCCAAGGATACTAAAGGATTATTATTAAAACGAATGAGTGAAGTGGTTGACGGGGAATATCAAAATTACAAAGCGCGCGGTGGTGCTTATACTCGAGAGCATTTTTTTGGGAAGTATCCAGAATTAAAAGCCATGGTTGCTGATATGAGTGACGATGAAATATGGCATTTAAATCGGGGTGGGCATGATGTTAGAAAAGTTTATACTGCTTATAAAGCTGCCATTGAACATGTTGGACGTCCGACAGTAATCCTAGCAAAAACAGTGAAAGGATATGGTTTAGGAAGTGCGGGGGAGGCACAAAATATTGCCCACAATACTAAAAAAATGACCCCAGAGCAGTTAAAAGCTTTTAAAGATAGATTTAATATTCCGATCCCTGACGATAAAATAGCGGAAGTACCTTTTTATCGACCTGCAGAAGATAGCCCGGAAATTCAGTATTTGCGTCAATGTCGAAAGCCATTGGGTGGGCCAATGCCTTATCGACGACAAGAAGCAGGTGAAACTTTAACAATTCCTCCAGTTTCTATTTTTGAATCGCTTCTTAAGGGAACTGCTGAACGCAAGATTTCTACCACCATGGCATTTGTGCGTCTTATCACTGCTTTATGTAAAGATAAGAACTTGGGTAATCGTATAGTGCCTATTATCCCGGATGAGGCGCGTACTTTTGGTATGGAAGGATTGTTTCGTCAGTTGGGAATTTATTCTCCTGTAGGTCAATTATATGAACCGGTCGATTCTGATCAAGTGATGTTTTATAAAGAAAGTAAAGATGGGCAAATATTAGAAGAAGGGATCAATGAAGCAGGATCTTTTTGTTCCTGGTTAGCAGCAGCAACATCGTACAGTGCACATAATATAACTTTAATTCCTTTTTATATTTTTTATTCTATGTTTGGATTTCAGAGAATAGGAGATTTAGCTTGGGCAGCAGGTGATTCTCGAGCACGGGGATTTTTAATGGGTGCTACCGCAGGTCGTACGACATTAAATGGAGAGGGTTTACAGCATGAAGATGGTCACAGTCATATTTTAGCGAATACTATTCCTAATTGTCATAGTTATGATCCCACTTTTTCTTATGAATTAGCGGTTATCATTCATGATGGAATGAAACGCATGGTGGAACACAAGGAAAATATTTTTTATTATATTACCATCATGAATGAAAATTATGAGCATCCTGATATGCCAGAAGGTGTGGAACAGGACATTATTCAGGGGATGTATTGTTTGAAAAAAGGAAAAGAGGATGCGAATTTAAAAAATCGTGTTCAACTGTTGGGCTCAGGCACTATTTTAAGAGAAGTCATCGCTGCATCAGAATTGCTAGAACAAGATTTCTCTGTTGCTTCTGATGTTTGGAGTGTGACCAGTTTTAATCTATTAGGACGGGATGGATTAGACGTTGAACGGTGGAATCGTTTGCATCCTAAAGAGAAACCTCGAGAAGCATTTATTACTCAATGTTTAAAAAATACCAAGGGTCCTGTGATTGCTGCAACGGATTATATCAAGCAGTATGCTAATCAAGTTCGAGAATTTATTCCAAAGCAGTATACGGTATTAGGAACTGATGGGTTTGGAAGAAGTGATACACGTCGTCAATTACGTCATTTTTTTGAAGTTGATCGTTATTATATTACGATTGCAGCTTTACAAGCTTTGGCGAAGGATGGACAAATTCCGGTAGAACAGGTTGTTGCAGCGATGCAAAAATATCAAATTGATCCTGAAAAGCCTAATCCACTTATTGTGTAAATCCCTCAATGTTCCCCACTTTGAAAAAGGGGGGTTAGGGGGGATTTGGGAGTTAAAATGTTAAAAGAAGTCTTAGTTCCTGACATTGGTTCTTTTTCCAACGTCGATGTTATCGAAGTGTTGGTTAAACCGGGCGATATTATTGCTCATGAAGCAGCATTAATTACCTTAGAGACGGAAAAAGCAGCTATGGAAATTCCGTCTCCATTTGCAGGTGTTGTCAAATCTGTCAATGTTTCTGTTGGGACAAAAGTATCACAAGGTAGTTTGATTTTGACGATGGAAGTTGAAGGAGCAGCAGAAGATACAAAAAAAGATGCTGAAAAAGCTAAGGCACAGGATACAGACAGCAAGAAAGTAGAAGAAGAAAAGTCCGTTCAGAAATCTCCTGTTGAAGTTCCCCCTGCTTCTAAAATCCCCCCTAGCCCCCCTTTTTCAAAGTGGGGAACTGGAACTGAAGGGGGTCTGACCCCAACCTCAGTTCACGCAGGTCCTGCGGTACGTCGTATTGCGCGTGAATTTGGGGTTGATCTTACTCGGGTGACTGGGACGGGTCCTAAAAATCGTATTTTAAAAATAGATGTGCAAGCTTACGTTAAAGCGCAACTTGCTCAGATTCAATCTGGGGGGACGGCAGCAGGTAGTCTTGGAGGTATAACGGTAGCCCCCTTACCACAAATTGATTTTTCTAAGTTTGGAGAGATTGAAGTACAAACCTTATCGCGAATAAAGAAATTATCAGGGAGTTATTTACATCGTAATTGGGTGATGGTGCCGCATGTTACTCAATTTGATGAGGCAGACATTACGGAGTTAGAAAAATTTAGAAAAGAAAATCAACCATTAGCAGAGCAACAAGGGGTTAAATTAACGCCTTTAGTATTTTTGATGAAGGCAGTGGTGACTGCTTTAAAATCATTCCCAATGTTTAATGCTTCGTTGGATCCTAATGGCAGTCAATTAATTGTAAAAAAATATTTTCATATTGGTGTTGCAGTCGATACTCCCAATGGCTTAGTGGTTCCAGTGGTTCGCAATGTCGATCAAAAAGGCTTATTTCAATTAGCGAAAGAATTAGCGGAAATCAGTGCGAGAGCCAGAGCAGGACAATTGAAGGCTGAAGAAATGCAAGGCAGTAGTTTTAGTATCTCCAGTTTAGGGGGTATTGGTGGAACCGCATTCACACCGATTATTAATGTTCCTGATGTTGCAATTTTGGGGGTTTCCAAAGCAGCCATGAAACCTGTATATGAAAATGGTGAATTTAAACCACGTCTGATGTTACCTTTGTCTTTATCTTATGATCATCGGGTGATAGATGGTGCAGAAGGGGCTCGCTTTTCAGTATTTTTAGTGGGACAACTCTCGGATATACGTCGTTTGTTGTTATAGGGGAGATTAAATGAGTACACAAGGAATAGAAACAGAAGTTGTTGTTTTAGGTGCAGGTCCCGGTGGTTATACTGCGGCTTTTCGAGCTGCTGATCTGGGGAAAAAAGTAATTTTAATTGAAAAAGATGAAACACTGGGGGGTGTTTGTTTGAATGTGGGTTGTATACCTTCTAAGGCTTATTTACATGTTGCTAAAGTGATAGAAGAATCGCAAGAATTTGCAGCACACGGTGTACAATTTGGTACCCCAAAAATTAATTTAGAAGAATTAAGAAAATGGAATCAAGGCATTGTGGGTCGATTAACCACGGGTCTTAAGGGATTAGCAAAGCAACGTAAAGTACAGGTAATATATGGGTCAGGACAGTTTGTCTCTCCTAATCAGATACAGGTGGAGACTAAAGAAGGTCCACAAATGGTTTCATTTCAGCATGCAATTATTGCGGTGGGATCTCGTCCGGTTCAATTACCTTTTTTACCTAAGGATCCTCGTATTATTGATTCAACGGGTGCCTTAGAATTAAAAGATATTCCAAAACGAATGTTGGTGATTGGTGGGGGTATCATTGGCATGGAGATGGCAACTGTTTATCATGCCTTGGGTTCCAAGATTAGTGTGGTAGAACTTACTGAAGGGTTGCTGCCAGGTGTTGATAGAGATATTGTTGCACCCTTACAAAAACGCGTTCAAAAACGGTATGAAAATATTTTATTAGAAACCAAGGTAACACAAGTAGAAGCAAAAAAAGATGGATTGTGGGTAACGTTTGAAGGAAAAAATGCACCAACATCTCCTGAGAAATTTGATAAAATTTTATCTGCGGTTGGGCGAGTATCTAATGGTAAAAATGTAAATGCAGAAAAAGCGGGTATTCATGTAGATGAACGTGGGTTTATTACAGTGGATAAACAACAAAGAACAAATATTTCACATATTTTTGCTGTTGGCGATGTGGTAGGTAACCCAATGTTGGCACATAAAGCAATCCCTGAAGGGCGGGTAGCTGCAGAGGTTATTGCAGGTAAAAAGCACATCTTTGATCCCCTATGTATACCTTCTGTTGCCTATACCGATCCAGAAGTAGCATGGGTAGGTGTTACAGAGGCAGAAGCTAAAGCCAAAAATCTGAGTTATAGTAAAGGCGTTTTTCCTTGGGCAGCCAGTGGGCGCTCACTCAGCTTAGGTAGAGATGAAGGCGTTACCAAGATTTTATTTGATAAAGAATCGCATCGTGTCCTTGGGGCTGGTATTGTGGGGCCAAACGCGGGAGATTTAATAGCTGAAATTGCGTTAGCGATAGAAATGGGCTGTGAAGCTGAAGATCTGTCATTAACTATACATCCACATCCAACGCTGTCAGAAACTATTTGTTTGGCCAGTGAAGCATTTGAAGGGACAATCACAGATTTATATATACCTAAAAAATGAATAAATGATATATATCAGATGTAGGGGCCGGTCCCAGTAGCCGGCCCAAAAATTTTAACCTTCATAGAAAATTGGGTAATTATAGACAGAGGCAATAGAGAATAGATGAATATCAATAAAGTAATGACTTTTAATATTGAAGGGGATTTATCATCACTTATCGCCTTTTTTTGGATATTTAACGATCGTGATGATAGTGGGAGGTATTGCTTATGTGGCAACTCGAAATTTTTCAGATTATGTATTAGGAGGTCGTCGGCTAGGAGGGGCAGTTGCTGCATTAAGCGCGGGCGCATCCGATATGAGTTCTTGGTTACTGATGGCATTACCCGGTTTAGTGTATATGGGAGGGCTACGTCAAATCTGGGCATCGATTGGCTTGGTTCTTGGTGCTTATGGATGTTGGAGATTTTTGGCTAAGCGGCTACGTATTTATTCTGAAGTTGCGAAAGATTCAGTCACGTTGCCTGCGTACTTAGATAATCGTTTCCGAGACAATTCTAAAATGATTCGATTTGTGGCAGCCATTGCAGTTTTAGTTTTTTTTGTATTTTATGTGGCTTCTGGTTTATATGCAGCAGGAATACTTTTAAGTCGTACATTTCAAATTGAATATACCTATGCATTATGGTGGGGTGCTGCAATTATTATGTTGTATACCACCGTGGGTGGATTTTTAGCGGTGAGTTGGACTGACTTTTTTCAAGGCAATTTGATGTTAATTTGTTTATTATTAGCACCTTTCTTTGCCATACAACAAATAGGGGGATGGGATGCAGGATTAAATAAATTGCTTATGTTTCATCCGGATTATTTAGAAGTTATGAAAGACTTAAGCTTTTGGAAATTTGTGAGTCTTTTTTCCTGGGGGTTAGGGTATTTTGGTATGCCACATATTTTAGTGCGATTTATGGCGGTTAAAAGTGTTCAAGAGATCCCTTTGGCCCGCAGAGTTTGTATGTCTTGGATGACCTTGTCTTTAATCGGAGCTATATTAGTGGGCATCGTTGGAGCTATTCAATTTTGTGATTGTCCTCTTGATAATCATGAAACAGTTTTTATGGAACTGTCTGAACAAGTTTTTGCACCTTGGATCATGGGAATTATTTTAGCCGCGATATTATCTTCCAGCATGTGTGCAATTGATTCTCAGATGTTAGCAGCCTCTAGTGCAATGACAGAAGATTTTTATCATTCTATGTTTAGACGCAAAGCAACACAAAAAGAACTAGTTTGGGTTGGGCGAGTGACGGTTGCAGTCATTGCTTTGTTGGGTATTTATATTGCACATGAACCCAGACAAAGTATTATGGATCTGGTTGCCTTTGCATGGGCAGGATTGGGAGCAACTTTTGGCGCAGCAGTAGTACTCTCTCTTTTCTGGAAACGTACAACACGTAATGGTGTTGTGGTTGGCATGTTATGTGGCGGGGTAACTGTTTTAGTGTGGGAATTTTTGGGATGGAGTTCCCTTGTGTATGAGATTTTTCCAGGAACAATTGCTTCTTATCTCGGGGTTGTGATCACCAGTTTATTGGATAAACCACCAAGTTCAGAAATACTGCAAGAATTTGAAAAGGTTAAAACTTTAGCTCGGACTTCATGAATCTTTAGGAAAAGACTATGCAATTATCTTCGCTGCAAGCAATTATTCATGCATATCGCATGGATGAAACAGAGTGTTTAAACACTATCATTCCGTTGGCAACGATGCCTAAAGCAAGTATCATACGTATTCAAAAACAAGCAAGACAATTAGTGGAATTGGTGCGACAAACAAGATTAAAAAAAAGCGGTCTTGATGCCTTTTTATATCAATATGATCTTTCCAGTGAGGAAGGGATTGCTTTAATGTGCTTGGCAGAAGCATTACTGCGTATACCTGATGCAGAAACGAGAGATCAATTAATTAAGGATAAATTAACATCGCCCGATTGGGAACAACATCTGGGTAAAAGTGATTCATTATTTGTGAATGCTGCAACCTTCGCTTTAATGCTTACTGGAAAATTATTAACCACTGAAAATCAGAAGAATACTTCATTTTTACAAGTATTAAAACGATGGACCAGTCGAACAAGTGAACCTATTATTCGTCAAGCTGTTTCTGAAGCTATGAAAGTTCTGGGTCGTCAATTTGTCATGGCGCCCACCATTCAGGGTGCGCTTAAACGCGCAAAACCAGTAGAAAAACGAGGGTACCGCTATTCTTATGATATGTTAGGAGAGGCTGCCAAAACGGCTGAAGATGCAAAGAAATATTTTGAATCTTATCAGCATGCGATTCAGACAATTGGCACTGCCAATCAAGGTTTAGGATCTATTCGGGGGCCTGGTATTTCTGTAAAATTGTCTGCTTTACACCCTCGGTATGAGTGGGTTAATCGAGAGAGAATTTTTCAGGAACTATTACCACAACTCAAAGTACTTGCTTTACAGGCAAAAGAAAAGGATATGGGTTTTACAATTGATGCCGAAGAAGCTGATCGATTAGATCTGTCTTTATTGTTGATTGAAGCGATTGTCAGTGATCCTATTTTTAAGGGTTGGAAAGGTTTTGGTTTAGCGGTGCAGGCCTATCAAAAACGAGCTATTTATGTTATTGATTGGTTAGTCAATTTAGCAAGACGACATCAGCAAACTTTAATGGTTCGTTTAGTTAAAGGCGCTTATTGGGATTCAGAGATTAAATGGACACAAGAACGGGGCTTAAAGAGTTACCCTGTTTTTACACGAAAATCTTCAACAGATGTTTGCTATTTGGCCTGTGCAAAAAAATTATTAGAGGCACAAGATATTATTTTTCCACAATTTGCGACTCATAATGCTTATAGTGTTGCTGCTGTATTAGAAATGGCAGGGAATAATCGAAATTTTGAATTCCAATGTTTGCATGGGATGGGCGATCCTTTATATGATAATATTGTCGGTGAAGAAAATTTAAATGTCCCTTGTCGAATTTATGCGCCAGTTGGTGGGCATGAGTATTTATTGGCTTATTTAGTGCGAAGATTACTTGAAAATGGTGCGAATACCTCTTTTGTTAATCGAATTATAGATGAACAAACGCCCATAGAAGACTTAATTGTTGATCCAGTTGCTAAAACGGAAGCTTTGTCTTTTAAACCACATCCAAGAATTCCATTACCTGTTAATTTATATGGCTTCGATCGATTAAACTCTTTAGGCTTAGATTTAAGTAATCCTGAAGAAACAATTCCTCTTTTACAAGACATTGAAAAGAAATTCCCACAAATAGCTCAAGAAAAAATACCTTTAGTAACCATTGAACAAGTTGAAACTGTGATTAAAAATGCAGTACTTGCTTTTTCTTCTTGGGATAAAACACCTGTTCAGGAACGTGCACAGTGTCTAGACAGAATGGCAGATTTACTAGAGAAAAATCGCAGCGCTTTAATGGCATTATTGATTCGAGAGGGTGGAAAAACAGTTGCAGATGCAGTTTCAGAGGTTCGTGAAGCAGTCGATTTTTGTCGGTATTATAGCTGGCGTGCACGAGAAGATTTTAAGCCTAAAATTTTACCGGGACCCACTGGAGAATATAATCAATTAACGTTACAGGGGCGGGGGGTGATTGTTTGTATTAGTCCTTGGAATTTTCCTTTAGCCATTTTCTTAGGCCAAGTGACGGCTGCGTTAGCTGCGGGTAATACGGTGATTGCAAAGCCAGCGAGTCAAACGCCAAAGATTGCAAAATTGGCAGTAGAGTTATTACATCAGGCAGGCATACCAAAAGAGGCAGTGCAGTGCTTAGTGGGAAGTGGCAGTGTCGTGGGAAATCTTTTAACCTCAGATTTGCGCATTAAAGGGATCCTATTTACCGGTTCAACAGAGACTGCGCGCGGGATTAATCAGACATTGGCTGAACGTAAGGGCACAATCGTTCCTTTTATTGCAGAAACCGGTGGACAAAATGCAATGATTGTGGATTCTTCGGCACTTCCAGAGCAAGTAATTACAGATGTATTGATTTCTGCATTCAGCAGTGCGGGACAACGGTGTTCAGCCTTGCGTGTGTTATTCATTCAAGAGGATGTTTATGATCGCATGACTTCAATGTTAAAAGGTGCGATGGCTGAATTGAAAGTAGGTGATCCTTTTCAACTCTCAACCGATGTGGGTCCTGTCATTGATGAATCAGCAAAAGCGTCTCTGCAAAAACATGCTGAACGTATGATGCAGGATGCTCGATTAATTTATAAATGCGTATTACCCTCTGATCTTCCGTCTTATCCATTTTTTGCACCCATGGCTTTTGAAATTTCAGGTATTGAAGTATTAACACAAGAAGTGTTTGGGCCTATTTTGCATGTGGTGCGTTATGCAGCTAAAGATTTAGATAAAGTCTTAGATTCTATTAATAATACGGGATATGGATTAACGCTGGGGATCCACAGCCGTATCCAAGAAAAAGTTGAATATAGTGTGAGTCGTTTATGTGTGGGTAATACCTATGTTAATCGAACGATGATTGGTGCAGTGGTAGGTGTGCAACCTTTCGGAGGTGAGGGCTTATCTGGCACAGGACCAAAAGCTGGGGGACCGCATATGCTTTCGAGACTTGCAACTGAAAGAACGGTAAGTATTAACACCACGGCTTCGGGTGGGAATATGGCGTTGATGTCTTTGTCGGAGGATACTGAATAGCTTTGCGTAAGAATTTTGATTTTTGGATGGACACAGAGGTCCGCCCCTACAGATCTCATCTAATTTTATAATGTCTTTTTAAAATTTTTATTTGGGATACAATAGTATTTATATGAAACGACTTAGACGAACTTTTTTTAATCGATCGACTTTGATCGTTGCAGAAGAGCTTTTGGGAAAAATATTAGTTTTTAAGAATCATAAAGGTATTATTACAGAAACCGAAGCTTATATGGGCTTTGATGATCCTGCTTCCCATGCAGCGAGAGGTAAAACTAAACGAACAGAAATTATGTTTGGCCCTCCAGGGTATAGTTATGTATATTTAATTTATGGTTTGTACCATTGTTTAAATGTAGTCACTGAAAAAGAAGGATTCCCTGCCGCAGTACTTATTCGAGGTCTTTTAGTACAAGATCAGAAAACAGGTAAAGACATTCATTTAGATGGCCCTGGTAAAATTTGTCGTTATTTAGGCATTACAACACAAGATCATAATAAGATTGATATTGTAAAAAATGAAGATTTTTATGTTGGCTGTGTAAAGAAGACCTTGGGTTTTAAAACTACATCGAGAATTGGGATTCGGGTAGGACAAGATAAATTATGGCGGTTTGTGGGGGAGTTTTGAAATTCCCCATTAAAATCCCCCCGCTATGCGAGCGAAGCTCGCCTAGCGACCCCCTTTTTCAAAGTGGGTGAATTACCACCTCATCCCACAGACGAGGATTCAGCTTAATTAACAGAAATTTTTTTAAATCCCTCTTTTCATTAATGATGTTTCATGACAAAATGCCGCTTCAAAAATGAAGGAGCATAAGCCATGGAAGATTTATCAAACCAAGCAAAGGGTCGTTCTTTAGCTTCAAAATTTATAGTGATAAGTAATAAAAGAGTTGATGAAATTTGCAATAGAATAATACAACGTGTTAATGCTGCAAAACAAAATATTCTTCGTTCTGTTGATATTGAAATGGTGAAAACTTACTGGTTAACAGGTAAAGAAATCGTAGAAGAGGAACTTCGTGGTAAGAAGCGAGCAACTTATGGTGCTCAATTGTTAGAGATGATGGCAGAGAGACTAACTAATAAGATTGGCAAAGGTTATACAATAACTAATTTAAGATATATGAAACAATTTTATGTTACATATCAAGAGCTTATCCCAATTCATCACGCAGTGAGTGATGAATTGGCCTTAAATGACATTGATATCCCTCTGTCTTGGACACACTATCGTTTACTTATAAAAATGAGTCGTAAAGAGGCACGAGAATTTTATGAAAAAGAAGCTATTGAAAATCGATGGTCTTCACGGGAGTTAGGACGCCAAATTGGAAGCTTATTATTTGATCGATTAGCAAAGAGTCGAGATAAAAAAGGATTATTACGTTTAGCAAAAAAAGGTCAAGAGATTCAGAACGTAGAAGATGCTATTAAAGATCCGATAGTGTTAGAATTTTTAAATCTTCCTGAATCTCACAAATTAGTAGAATCTAAACTTGAAGACGCCCTAATTACTAATCTTCAGCATTTTCTACTTGAAATGGGCAAAGGCTTCGCATTTGTAGGTAGACAACAGCGGTTAACTTTAGATGGCGATCATTTTTATGCGGATCTTATAATGTACCATACAATTTTGAAATGCTTCATTATTATCGATTTGAAAACGAAACCACTAAATCACACGGACTTAGGCCAAATGCAACTGTACGTAAATTATTATGATCAACAATGTCGATCTGAAGGCGATAATCCAACCATAGGATTAATTCTTTGTACTCAAAAAAATGATACAATGGTTAAGTATACTTTGGGAGAGAAAGAGAAACAAATATTTGCAAGTAAATACCAGTTTCATTTGCCAACTGAAGCCGAATTGGAGGCCGAAATTAAACGAGAATTAAAAGATATTAAATATCGCTTGGCTCACAATGTTCAAAAATCTGATGATTTAGAGAAAATTAATTAACCTATTCATGGTGCCATTAATAATTCATAACATGACATGACGCCATTTGGTTACAGATGGCTTATATAAAAATCATTTTCCCGGGTATTACACCTATTTTAAATGGAACTATTGTTGTTAATTTTAATCAAAAAAACAGTAATCTTTAGATGCTAATTTTTAAAAAATATGAAAAACTGGAATGATATAAAAAATGAATTTGAGAATGGCTTAATATTTCTTGGAAATGGGTCAAGTATAGCATTGAATAAAAAATTTGTTTACAAAGACATCAGGGAATATGCAAGTAAAAATAGGTATATAAATGATGAGGTCAATAATGTTTTTGACAAACTGGATACAGTTAATTTTGAAAAAGTATTAGAATATTTATATAAAGCTTCAATAGTTAATGAAATTTTGAAAATTGATCATGAAAAACCCAAAAAGCTCCATGATGAACTTAAAAATGGACTTATTAATAGTGTTCGTGATATGCATCCTTCGTATAAAGAAATTATTGAAGATCTTAAAAAAATAAAGAAGTTTTTGGATACATTTAAAGTTGTAATTGATTTGAATTATGACTTAATAGCTTATTGGGGAATAATGCTAGATAGCAAAGGCAAAAATTTTGATGATTTTTTTGGCCAAGGAGGGATATTAAAAAATCATAATGAAATACAACGAATAATAAGAAAAGAAAAGATAATTATTTATCCGCATGGCAGTTTGTTTATATGTAAATCGGAGAAATCTGATACGATTAAAGAGGGCGCACAAAGTGTCGAAGAGGGACAGGAATTAAAAATTTCAGGAAATAAAAGTGAAGATATTTTATCTGTAATTCAAAATACAGATTTTTTAGAACCAGTATTTGTTGCTGAAGGAACCAATGAGCAAAAAGTAGAAATGATAAAAAATTCTCATTATTTAGGAACTGTTCTCGAAATTCTGCCAGAAGTTAAATTTGATAGCTTTACTTTTCTTGGTTTTAGTTTTAATGAAAATGATGAACATATTGTCAATCAATTAGCAAAGGGTAGGATGGGGAAAATTAAAATTTCTGTATCAGTTCATGAAAACAATCCTGGTACAATAACCGATGCCAATAAAATGTTAAAATCATGTTTTAGGGAAAATTGCGAAATTAAATTTTTTGATGTAGCAACATGTGGATGGCCTCAACGTTCGGAAGAAAATAACAACTAAAATCTAAAAATAATGTGTTTATCATAGTACAATAAACTGTTTGTAAAAAAATATACTAAGGTGCCATTTTAAGTAAGCCGTGGTTGTTCACCCACTTTGAAAAAGGGGGTCGCCAGGTGAGCGAAGCTCCCTGGCGGGGGGATTTTAATTTTGTTTGCTATCAATTCGCAAAGCGTCTAATAATTGAATAATATCAATTGGTAAAGAAATCTCCCAAACCATTTCTTTTTCTGTGATGGGATGAACCAATCCTAAGCGTGTTGCATGTAATGCTTGTCTTGGAAATTCTCTTAAAGTTTTTAAAAGAGCATCACTGGCTTTAGGAGGGACACGTAATCGGCCGCCATACACTTTATCTCCAACAATCGGATGATGAATATGTGCCATATGAACTCGGATTTGATGGGTTCGACCCGTTTCTAATTGTATTCGCAAATGGGTATGACACCGAAACTTTTCCACCACACGGTAATGCGTAACAGCAGGTTTCCCTGATTCTACAACTGCCATGCGTTTTCTATCCACTGGGTGTCGACCCATAAAAGTACTGATTGTTCCGCCTGCAGGTAAAATACCCCACACAACAGTTTCATAGGTACGACTGACGGTTCGAGCTTGTAATTGTGCAACCAAGTGGGTATGTGCTTCTAAAGTTTTAGCGACGACCATTAAGCCGGAGGTGTCTTTATCTAAACGATGAACAATACCTGCACGGGGCACTTGAGCTAATTGAGGAGCATGATGTAGCAGGGCATTGACTAAAGTACCAGCTCGGTTGCCAACCGCAGGATGTACAACAAATCCCTTCGGTTTATGTAAAACTAGAATTTGTTCATCTTCAAATAAAATGTCAAGTGGGAGTTCTTCTGGTGACCATTCAATAACGATAGGGATCTCTGCTTCAATGCTTATTTGTTCTCCACCCAATACTTTGTTTTTGGGGCGTTTAATATTGCCATTTACTTGTATATACCCCAGTTCTAACCATTCTTTTAATTTAGAGCGAGAGTAGCTTGGAAATAACAAAGCTAACGCATGATCAAGACGTTGATTTTTACTACTTTCTGGAATAATGCCTGTTAAATGTAATTTTTCTGTTTGCTGGTTTTTTTCCAAGATAATGACCCCTCTTTACCAGTGAGGGTATCGATTGCGGAAATTAATGTCAATGAAAGTCAATTAATTTGAACTTTTGTGTAATTAAAGAATCAAATCCCATATTAAGTAGGTGTTTACCTAAAAATAGGGGGATATATGCCAGATCCAAAACCAGGAGGAGAGGCGCCCAAAAAGAGTTTGTGGAGTCGTTTTGTGGCGGCGATTACTCCAAAAGAGGGCTGGGCGAATTGGTTTGTATCAGCAGTAGAATCGATGGCTGGTGCACATAGTATGGTGACCCCGGGGAACCCGCGAGACGCGAAGCTGCAAGCCGAGGAGAATGCTCTAAAAACTACGGTTCCAAAAGCAGGGGCAAGCAAACCCGCTACCCTATATGCTGAGGATGCTCCAGTTAAAACGGTGACTGCTGCTCCGAAACTTCCAGATTCCGGTGCATATGCGGCCGCTAAGCACACTCCTTTGCCGTCAGTTGCTCCAGTACTAAGCAACGATGTGGATGCTCAGGCCAAAATTAAAGCTAAACTCTAATATCAGTTATTAATCTAATTCAAACCCTGGTGTCTGACACCAACATTGACCACACATAGCTAGCTAGGATAAACTTATAAAAATTTTAACCTAAGGCAAAGTGGTGATTTCTTGAGTAACTTACGCATCATTCTGATTTTAATAACGGGTCTTATATTAACCGGTTGTAATACCAACAAAAAGGACCTTTATAAGGGGTTATCTGAGGAAGCAATTTATTCTCAAGCGCAAAAAAACGTTGCCAAAGAGAATTTTGCTCAAGCTGCCAAAGATTTTGAAGCATTGGAATCCCGGTATCCTTATGGGAAATATTCTGATAAAGCACAGCTTGGTATTATCCATGCCTATTATAAGCGGCATGAGCCTGCACTCGCGTTGTCTGCAGCTGATCGCTTTATTCGCATGAATCCTCGTCATCCAGAAGTTGATTATGCTTATTATCTAAAAGGCCTGGTAGGTTTTGATCAAAATACCAGTCTTGTTTATCGTTATTTGCCGTTGGATAGAAGTGCACGAGATCCCTCTCCGGCACAAGAATCTTTTGATGCCTTTAAAGTATTAATTGAGCGTTTTCCCAAGAGTAAATATGTTGCAGACGCTCGTCAGCGCATGATTTTTTTACGAGAACAGCTTGCAAGTCATGAATTTCAAGTCATTGAATACTATGTAAAACGAGGTGCATATCTTTCTGCTGCAAATCGTGCTAACCATATTGTAAAATATTTTGGAGAAACTTCGGTGGTTCCTAAAGCATTGGCAGAAATGGTTAAAGCTTATCGCAAACTAGGGATGACTGAATTAGCAAATGAGGCATTGAAAACATTACAAAATAATTATCCTAATAGTGTGGAGTTGAAAAAGGTTAGGGTATAAATTATTTTGATTTGGGCGGGGACAGGACCCCCGCCCCTACAATAGATTTATTATCAAAAGCCATTAAAATTCATTCGTTAAATGTAGGGGCCGGTCCCTGTGCCGGCCCAAAAAACAAAATTATTATTTAGAACTTAAAATAGCCTGTGAAACTTTAGAATTGGATGGTCGCCCGATAAATTTCGTGACAAATCGACTGACTTCAATAATAGCGTTGAAATCGACACCGGTATGAATGCCTAATCCATTCAGCATGTACAGCAAATCTTCAGTAGCCACATTACCACTGGCTCCTTTCGCGTAAGGACATCCCCCTAAGCCTGCAATTGAACTATCGATAATAGAAACACCCAATTCTAGACACGCGTAGATATTAGCTAATGCTTGTCCGTAAGTGTCGTGAAAGTGAATAGCAAGTTTTGAAATGGAAATGTGACGTGAAATTGCATCTACCAAATTACGAGCTTTATTAGGAGTTGCAACGCCAATGGTGTCTGCTAAGGCAATTTCATGACATCCTAATTGATGTAATTGCAGAGCAACTTTTAAAACAGCATCAATGGAAATATTCCCTTCATAAGGACACCCCAGTGCACAAGAAATATAACCACGCATGGGAATTTTATGTACTTTTGCAAGTTTTGCAATGTCTTGAATGCGTATAAAACTTTCAGCGATGGAACAGTGTGTATTTTTTTGCGAGAAAGTCTCTGAAGCGGCACTAAATACGGCAACTTCTGTAGCCCCAGAGCTTATCGCATTTTCCATGCCGATGATATTGGGCACTAAGACTGGATATC
>JABDCL010000008.1 GCA_013288135.1 Gammaproteobacteria bacterium | reverse complement strand
CAAATATTAAAAACAGGCTCAAATTATTCATTAATTCTATTTTTGATTGGTTATCAATTTTTTATCTTTATATATTCTATAAATATTTTGCCTATTTTAACAAAACTTTTTCCCCTGCACATTAGAGCCACTGGGATAGGCGTTTGTTACAATCTTGCTTATTCAATAGCCAGTTTAATTCCTCTTATTTTTACCTCGCTCATTCAATCTCATAATCATAGTTTTATTATCCTGTTTTCTTCAACGACAATAGTCATCATAACCCTAATTGGGTCAGGTTTTACTGGCCATAAACTACTTTACAAGCCGATTTAAACTAGTTAATATTTGTATTTTAAAATGGTATAATTCGAATGGTGTAAATAGATAGGAGTCAAATGTGGATATAACGAAACAAAAACAAAATAGTAACCCAACTCTACTTAAATTAGCGGATTATGAAGATCCCATTTTACGCCAAATGACTGAACCAGTTTCTTTCCCATTAAGTAAAGAAGATAAACAAATTATAGAAAGCATGAAATATTCTATACAAAAAGATCAGCTTAAAAAAGTGAACGCCCCCTGGGATGATGCTGCAGGGATGGCTGCTAACCAATGGAAGATTAATAAAAGTATTTTTATATATTGTCCTAATGGTACCAGTGAAAATGAGATTGAAGTGATTATTAACCCTAGTTATGAACCCCTAAATGATCCTTCATTAGAAACTCTTACAAAGGATGCAACCTGGGAAGGCTGTTTTTCTGTTCCCTTAGCAACGGGTAACGTACAGCGTTTTACCCATATACGGGTCAAATATCAAAACGAAGCAGGGGAAACTATTGTTAAAGAATTAAGTGGTTGGCCTGCACGTGTTTGGCAGCATGAAAATGATCATTTATATGGGCTACTTTACAATGATCCTAAGGCTGGGAAATGTACTGAATTTCATCAGTTTCCAACAAAAGAAGCAGTGGAGGCATTTTATCTTCAACTAAGGGAAGAGCGCAAAAAGGAGTATGAAAGTTCAGGAGTTTCTGAATCTGAATGATAGCTTAAGAATGTGTGGGTACACGTTATAACATTTGATTTTAATAACCCAATTAGATAATATGCTTAAATAATATGTTAAATTCAATAAGGAGACTTTTTTATGGCCGTAGCAACAGTAACCCCCTCTAGGGTAAAAATTGAATGGAAAGTAGCACAAAAAATTGTTACAACAGATACTACTGCTGCTCCTGTAGCATATTCTTTTGCTTCAACTTCATTAGGTGGTAGTGCTTCTGAATTTGCGACATCCCGTCAAGAAATTATCTATGTTGCGAATACCCGAGTTATACCATTTTTAACAAAATTTCCGGGTTATGCACACTCAATCACAATAACTGGAACGTTAGAAGGCGCTCCAATCAGCAAGGCATTTGCGGATATAAAGTCATTGAATGAGTATATAAGTACGTTAACACCAGCACCAGCAAAAGCTGTTCCATAAAGGTATAAGACACCCATCCTATTTAAGACGTAGGATGGGACATTATAGTTACAAAAACCATAGTTTAAGATTAACAAATAGTATAATTATATAATTAGAAGATTAACTTAATCAGTTTATATTCATCTCTATTAAAAAATAATATTCTGAATTTTTAATTATCTTGACATTTTAATGGAGTATTAGTAAATTTCATTTTATCTCTCGGGGTGCCTTTGGCTGAGATAACACAGTGTGTTGAACCCGTTGTACCTGATGCAGTTAATACTGACGGAGGAATGAGTATCATGCTAATTGAAATCATTGGCTTTTTAGCCGCTTTTACGTCGACAATCGCTTTATTTCCACAAATTGTAAAAATCTACCAAACAAAATCCACCGCTGATCTATCCAACATCATGTTATTTAATTTTTTATTAACCTCTGCTTTTTGGATTGCCTATGGCTATATGACTGGAAGTATGCCGGTTATGGTGACTAATATCATTGGAGCTTTCTGTTCCCTTTGGTTAATTCAATTAAAATTGAAATATGACTAAAATATGTACGATTAAAATATGACTGATATTCAAACTATTTTTCAATCTATTCGGTGTGTCCTATGCTTAAATGGTGAGATACCAAATCCCGACTTTTTCTTGAAATGCGCAAATATCCCGCTATTTGCATGTGATGGTGCAGGCTCTAGACTTATCAAACAAGGAGTTTATCCTAACTTAATAAGCGGCGATTTGGATTCTTTAGATCACTCCATTGTTCCTGCTGAGATTGAAATAAAACATACACCTGATCAAAATTATACTGATTTAGAAAAAGCGCTAAACATTTTAATTGAGAGAAAACTATTTCCTTGTTTAATTACCGGAACTACAGGAAGAGAAATTGATCACACCATTAACAATATTAATGTCATTTTAAAATATTCACAAAATCATCCAATTTTATTTCACGACTCTGCTTACACCGATAAAGAAAAATTTGGCATATTTGTATTTGATAGTTTAATCGGCAATTTTGAAGCTAATACAAAAATATCTATTTTGCCTTATCCCAAGGCTACGGTTAGTTCTAAAGGTCTAAAATGGAATTTAGACAAAGATACATTATCTCAAGATACTAAATCCAGTGCCTTAAATGTAGTACAAATTTCCCCCATTGAAATTACAGTGCACAATGGAGTTGTACTTGTATTATTTGATAAATAAAATTAAGCTAACTGCCGACAGTAAAATGACAGAATACCCAGTGGTTACTTTAGAAGCCTGAAATTTTACATTTTGATAATTATTTATTTATCCTCTTCTTTCAACGACAGTTGAACAGAATCTCGCTTTTTTAACTCCTCAAAGTACCGATTTAAATTCTTGCAATCACTTATATCAACCTTCAAATGAGGCATCCAAGATAATATCACAAACAAATAACTGTCTGGTAAAGTAAAATCATTACCCATTAAATATTTTTTCTGATTTAAATGTTCTTCCACAAGCTTTAATTTATTTTTTATTGATGGGATAAATATCTTTTCCTTTACTTCCTGAGGTAAGGTTGAAGTAAATAATGGACTACATCCTTTGTGTAAATCCGAAGAAATAAAATTTAGCCATTCCAATACTCGATAGCGTCTGAAGTCTCCTGGGGGAGGGAGCAGGTGGACTGCATGGTGTTTATCAGCAAGAAATTGTTGAATAACAGCGTTTTCTGTAAGAACTTCATTATTATCAGTCACCAAAACCGGAACAGAACCCTTAGGATTAATTTTTAAAAAATCATCTCCATGTTCTGTTTGTTTAGTCCCTAAATTCACTGCCACAAATTCACATTTTAAGCCGATTTCATGAATGATAATTCGAACGGCTAATGAACAGGCACCTTTTGCATAATATAGTTTCATGATTGATTCTCCTTGTTTCAATGTTAATGATAGAATACTCGGGAATAGAAACAAGTTCCATACCGCAGGCTATCGCACAGGCTTTCCGGCAGGAGGTCCTTTAACAAATTTCACGGTGTCTGACACCCATAAAGACACCCATAAATAAATGTTGACTAAGTCATCTTAGTCCACTATTATTATTAGATATCACCTATATCTAATCCAAATTTAGGAGAACTTCTTATGATTTTAGTGAATATACACGAAGCAAAAACGCATTTTTCAAAACTCATTAATCAGGCTATCGCTGGAGAAGAGGTTGTTATTGCAAGAGATGGCACTCCCCTTATTAAATTAACTCCTTACATAGAAGAAACTAGACATCGACAAGGAGGACAATTAAGTGGCTTAATACAAATTAGAGAGGATTTTGATGATCCCTTACCAGAGGAATATTTAAACAGTTTTTATGGAGATCAATAAATAATCATGCAATATTTATTAGATACCCATGTGGTTTTATGGTGGGTAACAGAGCCAAAAAAAATTAGACCTAAAATCCAAAAAATTATTGCTGATGGGAAAAATAAAATTTTTATCAGCAGTGCTTCTCTTTGGGAAATGGCTATCAAAAAAAGCATCGGTCGTTTAACGATGCCCCATAATTTAATTGAAATTCTCATTTCAGATGGTTTTGAAATTTTACCGATTGTAGCTGAAGAAGCCTTAGGCGTGGCTGACTTACCTTTAATACACTTAGATCCCTTTGACCGACTATTAATAATTCAAGCTAAATTACATGATTTAATTTTAATAACTGCCGATAGTAAAATGACTGAGTACCCAGTGGTTATTTTAGAAGCTTAAAATTTTACCTTTTTTATATTATTTACCTTTTAATTACCTTTTAACTAAAAAAATCCTAACTCGTTGCAATTGTAATATGAAAAGGGACAAGCAATCCACGATAATTAAGTTTTGTTTTTAGCCCATATTTAATTCGTAATTGTTGTAATGAGGGAGAAGAAACAACCAGAGCAATAAATGCTTTTTCAAAGGTATTGACTTTAATCAAATCCGTAGTTGTAAAATTAAAACATTGATCAACTTCAGTAAGTTTATTATTATCTGCCAATTTACTTATTTCTACCTCGTTTGGATAAATGACACTAATATGTGCACCAACTCTATTTTTAGCATTAAAATAATTGGGCATATTTATATTATCTTGATCAAGAAAATGAAACAATTTGCAAATAAAATCGTCATGTATTTTTAAATAACAATATTGCTCAAGTTCATCATATTTTAAAATTCCTTGATGGGGTAATTGGGTGTTTGCATATTGAAGCAATGATGAATTATTTATTGCATGATATGAAAAAGCAATTTCTGTTGAGTTCACAGTTGAGTCCACTGAATCCAGACATTCTGTAATCATATTTGCTTTCTTTGTCCTTGAAATTGAATGACTTATAATTTAAAATAGTTTTATTAAGATGTCAATTTTTTAAGATAATTTATGATAATTCGAGATAATACATGAAAGGAAAACATAAAAGTCTTGATAAACACCTAAAAAATAATATGCTCTGGGTTGAAAATCTTCCTGATGTCCAAAAAGTGGTACTTGGAATCTCAGAATCTTGCCGTCATAAATATCCTCCAGGACATATTCGCTTCAAAATGGATGTCGATGGTGGAATTAAAGTAACGGGGTATTCAGGGAAAGGAGTGACAGATATTTTTATCAAAATCGATCCCATCTCTAATCGTGATCATGTAAAAAAGATGATTGCTGAAAGATTTAGGGTTTAAGGTTTAAAAATTAATTAATTTTACCTCAAGGTCAGCAGCAGAATTATCTGATCCATCGACAGATGAAGGGTATAAAAATGGCGCTGAGGAAGAGCTCCAACGGTGCTACAAAAACGCTTTGATGAAATATCCGTTGCATAGTTTTTCATTGCCCTCCGAACCTCTTCAAAGCAGCCCCTCTCCCGTGAAATGGGAGAGGGGAAATATGCTATTTTTTTAGTGTGTTTATAAAGTTCTAGATGATGTTGCAGTTGTCGCTCCAAGAGTAGCTATTACAGGAGTAGCTGTCACTGAATTCTCACTGCTGCCTCTGGTGGTGGAACTGAATACAACTGGAGGATTTGTTGTTGGAAACTCCAAATCCCAACGGTTATCGTCTTTTTTAGCTCCTGTAGCGGCGTGCGCAGCTTCCAAGGCGACCGCAGCTGCTATAGCATTTGCTTCCATTTCAGGTGTTGTTAGCACATCATCTCCGAGACTACCAAAACTTTTAAATGGATCAGAGCTCGTGGAAGCTGGCGCCAAGGGGGCAGGGGGAAGAGCGAAGTGCGAGGAAGACATTACAACCTGTTGCATAACGGGATGCCAAGTTTCTGCCCAATCTTCCAACTCATCCAAGCTAGCAGAGGATAAAGATAAGGAAGGATTTACCTTACGCAAATAATCACCAAATCCTTCCACCCCAATCAAGGTGCTAGGTAAAGTTATCGCAATTTCTGATAGCATTTTTTCTAATTGCCGAATTACTTCTTCTGGTATATCTTTATCTTTTCGCGTAACACTCGAAACATATAGTCCTAACGTTACAGCATAATGCGCAGCTTTCTGGCCTTTGCTGTCTTTTTCACCCACTTGATTTCTAGTAACTTCGTTTAAAAAAAAGGGTTTTTGAATCAGGCTATTTGTTTTGGGATCACGTATCTCAACCATGAGTTTTTTTTCAGATGCAATTTTTTCAATTTTGTTTGTTAAATATTGTTGGACTTTTTTTGCAATTTCAATACTTTCAGTTGCCATGTTAATCTCCTATGAGTTGTAATTAGTAAAAATAAGATTATCTCGTTAATATAATTGAGTCATTAATACTAAAATAACTCAATTTTTAATTAACTTAATAAAAATTTATCGACATAGTGTACTTTTCTCTTTTTCTTGCGACAAATCATTTTCTAGGTCACGCCTTAAATCATCGTCGCTCTCCTCTTTTATGCTATCCTGCATCCTCTCAAAAAGCTCATAAAACAAAATAGATTAATTATTAGTTTTCAACTTGTTTTGATTTACTAAGGCATCATTCTAACATTGTTTTGATATCTATTATACTGATTATATCACTAGTGTACCAATAATAGGATAATAGAGCAGACATATTAGTTAATTAACTTGGTTTATATTGATTTTATTTGATAAATATTCAAATTTCTCCTATCTTAAATGCAACAGTAACTTCAATATTGAAACTTTTATAGTGTGTGAGGAGAGCTCAATGCGTTTTATAACTAGCGCTATTACCAGCGTCATTTTAATTGTATTTTCAAGTGTCGTATTTGCCTCTGATTCCAGCACACCATCCCAAATGTCAGCCATGCCCCAAATGTCAGACTCTAATTTTAGTCAAGCACAAAAATTCATCAATAATAAAGAATATGACAAAGCAATTTCACTATTAGAAAAAGTTGTTTCTGCTGATCCAAAAAATGCAGATGCCTATAACCTAATGGGGTACAGCTATCGACAGTTAGGGAAATTGGATGAAGGCATTAAATACTACCAAAAGGCATTGGATATCAATCCTAATCACAAGGGTGCTAATGAATACCTTGGCGAACTTTATTTAATGCAGGGTGATATTCCAAAAGCAGAAGAACGTCTTCAGGTATTAGAAAAAGTTTGTCCTACTGGATGTCTCGAATCAAAAATCTTAAAAGATCATATAGAAATCTTTAAAAAGAAAGGTATCCAAAAAAATTAGGCGGGTGACAAATAGTAATGTGTGGGTCAATTTAATAAAATATCAAGGATTTTGTGGAAAAAACACAACAACATCATTTACCAAAAAAAACATTTTTAATTCGATTATTTCGTAATATCCTGTTTGGCGTTATCATTATTATGATTTCGCTTGGTATAGGAATGTTTGGCTACTATTATTATGAAAATATGCCATGGGTAGATGCTTATGTGAATGCCGCTATGATTTTATCTGGTATGGGCCCCATGTCAACTTTACAAACAAGTGCAGGTAAAATTTTTGCGGGATCTTATGCTCTTTTCAGTGGTGTTCTTTTCCTCGTGATTGTTGGAATTATCTTTACACCTGTTATTCATTGGTTTTTTCTTAAATTCCACATGGAAGAAACAAAGAGATAACAAAGGGATAAGAGGAATATTGTAGACATGACAAAAAAAACAGATGATGAATGGCAAGAAAATTTAACACCCACTCAATACCGCATTTGTCGTTTGGGTGGAACCGAACCGGCATTCAGTGGAGAACTTCTGAACAATAAAAAGTCAGGACATTATATTTGTACTTGTTGTAATAATATTTTATTTGAATCTTCCAGTAAATTTGATTCGGGCTCCGGATGGCCTAGTTTCTGGCAAGCTTATGGCAGCAACTCTATTAAAGAACGCCAAGATACTCAACATGGAATGGTGCGACAAGAAATACTCTGTGCAAAGTGTGATGCTCACTTAGGACATGTATTTAACGACGGCCCACGCCCAACAGGCTTAAGATTTTGTGTTAATTCAGTATCTCTTAAATTTGTGGAGAACCCATAATGCTTGCGACATTTGCAGCAGGGTGCTTTTGGGGGGTTGAAGCAACGTTTGCTAAAATTCCGGGTGTTCTTAAAACTGAAGTGGGTTATACCGGCGGAGATTTACCCAATCCAACCTATGAACAAGTGTGTACTGGAAAAACTCACCACGCAGAGGCACTTCAGTTAACCTATGATCCTGATGTTGTATCATATGATAAATTATTAGAAACATTTTGGACTTGTCACAATCCTACCACCTTAAATCGACAAGGATTGGATGTTGGCACTCAATATCGATCGGAAATTTTTTATCATACTGAAGAACAAAAAAGAGCAGCAGAACATTCCAAAGAGTTAATGCAAATATCTGGAAATGTATCCGGCAAAATAGTTACTGAAATTAAATCAGCAGCACCTTTTTATCGAGCTGAAGAATATCATCAAAAATATTTGGCGAAAAAAGGCGGTTTTTGTCACTAGCCAGATCGACTAATTTCGGTGTTGATATTATCACTAGTCTGATGGTGGCTAGGGTGAACATCTCGGTTTTTTTGTATTTTCGACGGTAGGTAGGCTAGATAGCGACGATGTTACGGGGCATACGGGGCCACTACCTAGTACGGAGTCACTATCTGGTAGCGTCGGTGTTTGGATTAATGACAAAGCATCAGGACTTAATAATAAGGGCAGTGGGTTTGTTCTGGAAGAGGGTGCTAGCGATGAGGCACTGGGTACAGCAGGTACAGCAGGTACAGCAGGTACAGCAGGTACAGCAGGTACAGCAAGTGCACGACTCGATGATGAGCTAACACCACTGGCACTAACACTACTAGCGGCTACACTACTGAATAAGCTTGCTACACTGCTAGAGGCCCAATAAGTACCCGATGTGCTGGATGATGTGAATGCAGAAGCTACATCATCAGATGCTCTAGCAAACGTATATCTCGATTCCCACGTTGCGGTATCGCTTGAAGAAGCTCGATTGTGTGTTGTTCTTTGGTGTTTTGTTTTTCTGGTCATCTCATCTACGGCACTTGCAACATCGCTTGCAGTTCTACGATTTTTTGTACCTTTGTTGAATGATGTAGCATCCAATGAAGCTAAGCTACTGGCAGCAGAGTGGTCATCGCGCGCGTCATCATCTCCATCATCGTATTCAGCATCATCATGTGTGCCATCGTGTGAGTTATCATCTCCGTCATTGTATTCATTATCACGTGTGTGATAGTGTTTGTCATCATTTTTTCTAGATGAAGGCACAAAAGATGAAGGCACAAATGTAGTTTCCTGTGCTCTAGGAAAAGGACCTGGAGCAGTACCTGCGGGTATTGCCTGAATCACGGCAGTTACCCTACAATCTGTTGCATAACCTGCCATGATATCTGTAATATCCGGCGACATAGAATAAAGGGAAAGACAATGGTCTAATCGTCCCTTATACTGAGAAAATTTTAGTGCACCTTCCTGTAACGGTAGCAGAGGACTACTTCCTACTTGATGATCGTATTCTTGCAAAGCCGAAAACATGTCGTATTCACCTAATTGTGCTAGGTAGAGATTAATCTCCGCTAAAACAGCTTTTGCTTCTAAGAAGAAAATTTGTTGTTGTTCTTCTTCTTCAGTAATACCATTAACTCGATAAACTTGTTTTGTATAATATTTTTTCTGTTTATTTAAGAATTTTATTCGATACTTTTCACTACGCCATGTTGGTTTTGTAGTTTGCATAGCCATCTCAGTTTGCCACAAATCGTATAATGAACAATGACCCTTGGCAATTGCACGTTTATATAACCTAGCAGCTTTTTTTAAGTCTTGTGCAACCCATGGGCCTCGGTATTCAAGGTTCTCGTTATATTTTTGATTAAGCTCATTCATTACCCCAAACTGGTATAGCATGGCTACCGCATTTAATTTAGCAGCATCATCACTTAATAAACAGTGTTTCATTGCGTTTTCTAAGTCCTTGAAGGGATGTTCTTCATCAAACGGAAATGACGAATCGCCTACCTCTTCATACCATTTTTCCACCTCCTTTGGTAACGCTGCAGTAAATATAAATTTACTCATTAACAATGCTCGATATAACCATGCTTTACGATGTAGACCTGTTCTTAAGGGGGGTAAATCTACCCTGATAAGATAACGAAGAGGAGTAGGCCTCCCAGGACCCCTATCGCAATGGCTTAAGTATCCTACTTGGCTAAAATCCAATGATTCATTTTCTGAATACTCAACTAGAGGTGTTAATTTACCTCTTCCATAACAGTACATTAGAGATTGGTAAACCTCATTATTGTCAGAAGGCATCGGAAGAGCCCGCATATGATAAGCTAACGATAACATAAACTGCTTTCGAGGATCCGCTCCTCTCGGAAGAGAACGAGAGTATTCTAAACCTTTTTGATGATGTGCCATAAAATTACCCTCAGCGAGCAATTTTCTATCGAGCGCATTGACATAATCCTCGAATTGTTTATCTATTTTCAGTCGTCGACATAATTTATCTTGTTTTTCTTTTGCCTTAGTGTCATCGGGTTCAACATACTTGTCAACTGATAAATAAGGCTTTAACATATAGCATAATTGTTCTTGTGCAAATAAAAAACCTGCCTTAGCGGCCGAGGTCAACATCTCTTTTATTTGCAATAACTCATCTATTTCTTTTTCACTTAATTCCACAGATTCTCTTTTCTCTTTCTCTCCTAAATATTGCTTCTCTGCTAAATATCGCTTTCTAATTTCAACATAAAAATCACGAGGTATTGGGCCCGCAGACCGCAAAGTGGGAAAGCGGAGAGCAGAAAAATCACAAAAAGCGTAATATAATAAAAAGTATCCTAAAACACCTTGGATCAAGTGATTATTGTGGCATTGTGACACATGTTCTAATTCTACAAACCATATGTTTTGAACGAGTGATGGATATTTAAACGATGGATATGCACCTTCTCTACGAAAAACGTACTCCAAATAGGAATAAATTGCGAACGCATCTAATTGCACAGATCGCACTGATTCGACGCGTGTTTTACTATCACTCAACAAATCAAGCGAAGCTATGGATATTAATTCCTTCAGTGCATTTTGTTGTGTTAATGATAAATCATTATAGTTAAAAGCATCAGCATTTGGATCATCTTCACGAGGATGAAACTCGGTTAATAAAATCGTTAAAATATAAATAAGTCTTTCTTTTTCTGCTATTAAGGTCGTTAACTCAGCATCAGTTGAAGAAGAAGAGGACAGCGAAGATAAAGAAGTAGGATGACCAGAGGACTGTACTGTTACTTGGGATTGCAAATCTTTTACTTGAGATTGCAAAAAATCTAAAATGAGTTTAAGATTATTTCTATCAACCAGGTGAAGTAACATACAGTCTCCATAAAATTTATAATAAATGAGTACTTATTGCTTAGCTTTTACAAACGTTAACAATATTTTATTAAGCTTTCGATGTCAACTAACAAATAAGACAAAGGGCCAAGAGAGCTTTACTTGTATATGCAACAAATAAAACTTTAATCATCTTTTACATATTATTGAAAATTGAACTATAGTTAAGTAGGTAAAAGGTAAATAATTTTAATTCATTGTGTATATGCAAATAGGAAGTAACTTTATGAAAAAATATTTACTCATTGCCCTAGCAATTTTATCGGTGGGTCTCGCTTCTGATTTTGCGGCAGCAGGGCCTTATGTTCTTAAACAGCCTTACCATAAATATCATTTTAATAAATACAATGAAGCGCCTTATTATGATGCAGCTACTGGGTACTACATTTATAATGAACCGGTTCCAACCTATAATTACACCCCAAGCTATTATCCAGATAAGGGTATCATTATGAATTATGGTTTTGGTATCGGGGCAGGGGGTTTCCATGGGCACCGCCATCATCACTGGGTGCCGCATCGTCATTTCAGCATAATAAATCAATAATAAGACAATAAAGTATTTATTAAAAATCCAGCGTTCCAAACGAAACGCTGGAATTAATTATTTTACTCTTTTTAAAACTGCTGTAGAACGGTTTAAACGATAATCATATGGGTTAAGCTCGTAAGCGTAGGTGTTCCAATCGCCCACTAATTCATAAATACCCCATTGCTCACCTTGGGGAAGAATACCTTGATTTGTCGCATCTGAAATGGCTTGTTCTGCATCTGCAATTGAACTATAAACACGCCCACCCCCATAACTACCATCTGGTTCAAGAAACTTTGCTGGAAATTCCTGAGGGACTTTATCTGCAGAGATAGCACCTATTTTAATCGGCGATGAACCTTGTTCTAATTGTTTATCATAAGATATATCACCATAGGTATACATTGTCTTACGCTCATGCTGAGCGATATTAGTGGATCCTGAACCACTTTCATATTTCATACAGCCAGCATTTAATAAAACCAAAAAAAATCCTAGCAATAATTTAACAGATATATTCAACATAAATAGGTCCCTCTAAAAAACTTTTGCTATTGTTGAATTTAAATCTTAGATGTCAGTTTGAAAGTTGTCAAAAATTGACCTATGAAATAAAACTATGGTAAGAGTGACCGAAGGGCAGGGGGCAGGGCTCATATAAATGAAGATTTATTCTAATGCTATTCTTTTATCAAAAATAAAACATTTCCCTTCCCATAAACTATCCTCTGATTTGATTTTTTCTAAATATTTGAGGATCCCACCTTGAAGCTGATACACATTTTCAAAACCTTGTTCTAAAAGATAAGAAGAGGCTTTTTCACAACGAATGCCTCCTGTACAAAACATAGCGATTTTTTTATGCTTTTTTGGATCTAAATTTGTTTTAACATAAGTGGGAAAATCACCAAATTTACTTGTTTTAGGATTGATGGCACCTTTAAAAGTACCCAACTCCACTTCAAAGTTGTTTCGAGTATCAATCACCAATACATCCGAATCGGAAATTAATTGATTCCAGTTATTCGGTGCTACTTGCATACCTGTTTTTTGACTCGGTGTAATTCCAGGCACACCAAACGTGACAATTTCTTTTTTGATAATGATTTTTATTTTATCAAATGGCATAAGATCTGAATAAGAATATTTACATTCCAAGTCTAGAAAATTTGGGTTGGTTCGTAAAAGTTCTAGAATTGCTTTAATGCTCTCAGCAGTTCCCGCAATCGTTCCATTGATCCCTTCTTTAGCAAGAATGATTGTACCCAAGATCTTCTTTTCCTTACAGAATTTATGAAGAGTTAACTTTAATACTTCAATGTCTGATAATTCTATAAATTTATAGAAAGCAACTACTGTATAATGTGACATTTTTTACCTACATCGTTAAATGACTAATTGGGTCTGACCAAGGGGTCAAATGTTTTTCTTAGGAACCCTTATTCATACAATCTCTATCTTACAAGAAAGGGTACACAGAAAAAAGACTTACCTCTCTACAAACCACTACTAGCCCTCCGCATATACACCTATTTTCCTATAATCCGGAACTTATTTGGTTTTTTCAAGACTAATAATATACGGACCAGGCACTACACAGACTTTAACTTGGGAAATTTTATGAGTTCTCTAGAAAGTGAATTAAAAGAAAAAAAATCTGTAGTTGAAGTTGTACCCAGAAAAAGAGTCATTGTAGCAGGGATGGGGCCAGGTGGCATTACTGCCGCTATTGAAGCTCATAAAAAAGGCTATGAGGTTATTATATTTGATAATCGCGACCATTTTACAAGACCGCAAAGAATATTCCTAAACGGTCCTACACTAAGCTATTTAATCGGACTTGGAACTTTACCTGAAGATGAAGAATTTCTCACTAGATTAAATGATGAAAGGTCAATAACCATTGATCGTTTACAGACATATCTACAAAAAAAATTGAAATCTCACCTAAAAGAAAGAGAGGGGATAGGAAATGTTCGGATGGGATCTGAACATGAAATTCTAGAATTTGATTTATCTAATGAACAAAATGTTTTGGTTGTCAGAAATAAAGAAAAAGAAGAGCGGCTCAGGTTTGATTATTTTGTCGCAGCGGATGGCGCAAAAAGAAACATGGCAGAAAAATTGAATCAAGCTTATGCCCGCATTGCAAAAACCCAAAGAATTACTTACAAAGATCTAGAAACACAAACCAGGCAAGTTCCTCATGGGACTGTATCTTTAAGAGTTAAACCGAGTGTAAGTAAAAAAACTGAAATCACTTTGAGAGAGATAGGTTTACAAGATCTTTTAATCCTTAAGGAATTGGGGTGGGATGAACCCTTTCCTCCTAAATCTCATGTATTATGCAACAAAGAACGCACCCAATTTTATATTGCTGGAGAAATTCCACAAAAGATATTGGATTCAAAAGGTGACGAACAAACAAAACTATTGACTGAATGGGGGAAAATGATAATAAAACTACAACTCAAAGTTCAAGATGCTGAAGATCGTATGGAATTAGATATTAATGCTGATGAAAAAGTATCAAAAGAAAATCAATTAAAAGCAACCGTTTTTGAAGTCAGACTAAAATACACTGAAACTCCCTGTTTACAATTAAGTAATGATGCTTTTTTTGTATCAATTGGGGATGCTACTATGAATGCAAACCTTCACCTAGGGCATGGCGGAAATGATGCCATTGCGGATGGTAGAAAATTTGCCGAATATCTTCCTTCAGTATCTGAAACATCTGCCAAATTCAATCAAAGATCCTTCATAAGATGGCGTCGTGATAAAAAAGAAACAATTAGAGAATCCATGGCTTTAAATGATGAAGAAGATATGAGGGTGTATAAGGCATACATACCTAAAATAAATAAAGAAATAATTAAATATGGTGAATATTTGCTGATGATTGCTAAACCTCTTGAGCAATTTGATGAAAGCCTTAAGAAACGAAAGGATGAATTTGAAGTTTTACTGAAGAATATAAAAGATACTCCAAAAGCCATTATCTTTCTGGATGATATTTACCAAAAAACCCTTGAGTTTACTGATGCCATCAACGATGGTTTCGATAAAAAAATGAAAGCTGAAAAAGAAAAAATTAAGGCAGAATTAGCCTTAGTACAATTATCAAAATGTGCTAAAGGAATTGTAACAGCCTTAACTTCAGTACTTTGTGATCGAAGTGAGTACTGGAAGAATGAACGAGCAAGATTAGACAGCGAAGAAGCAATACTCATGAAAAAACTTAAAGAACAAGAAGAGTATGAAAAAAGACTATCTTCTCTTAAAACAAAGACGGGTAAGTTATTAAAGAAAACTCCAACCCTATATCAAGAATATTTAAAAAAATTAAGAGAAAAAACTGCACCTGCCACAACACCAACACCAACACCTGAATCAGTAGGACCCCGTAAGCCCAAAGAATAATTAGTCAATCTTAGTTTTTAAAATCACAAATCAGCTTTAGTCATATCTTTTAATACCGTTAAAATTTTATTGACCGGCAATCCTATCACATTCGTATAATTTCCCTTAACTTCATCAATCAAACTTGCTCCAGCGCCTTGGATAGCATAGGCTCCCGCCTTATCAAGTGATTCCCCACATCGTACATAAGCTAAAATCTCGGCTTCTGACAGTTCACGAAAAAATACTTTACTGGCTTCATAACCCACTTTTTCATGCTGCCTCATTTTAACCGCATAACCGGTAATCACGGTGTGTTCTTTACCAGACAACCTTGTCAGCATCTCAATAGCATCGTTATTATTTTTTGGCTTTCCTAAAACCAAATCACCCAAACATACAATTGTATCCGCAGCAATAATTGGCAAATCTGACAAATTCAATTCCGTTTTCACTGAGTTTGCTTTAAGTCTGGCCAAACGTACCACCATATCCTGTGGGCTTTCTCCCGCTAATTGCACCTCATCAACGTCAGGCACCATCACTAAGACCTCAAATCCTAAGGTAGTCAACAGTTGAAATCGTCTTGGTGAAGAGGAGGCAAGAATCACTTTCATCATTTCATCTTCCCATTTTTAAAGAAATATATATCTTGAGATTTTATAGAAAAATGATAAGATTAACAAGAGGGAAGGGGACTTAAACAAGGAAATCAAAATGTATAGGCTAATTAATTCTATTCTATTTATATTACTACTTTCATTAACATCTAGTCTTTATGCTGTTCAAACCAAAAATGATATTTCTACCTTTGAAGAGTTGTTTAGCAATTGGACATATTCATTTAATCATAAAGATATATCTAAAACATGTGGTCTATTTTCAACAAATGTCATTGCAAACTATCAAGGAATTCCGCAAAAAAACTATTCCTCCATTTGTAATGGGTTTAGAAAAATTTTTAAGGAAAAACATAGGAAATATCAATATAAATTTAAATTGCACAATATTTATCACTCTCAAAATTTAGCTGCAGTTAGAATTACTTGGTATTTATATGTATATGAAAATAATAAACAGATATCGGTTACTCAAGATGAAGGAATAGATATATTAGAAAAAAACAAACAAGGCAAATGGCAGATTATTAATTATCTTGCCTACGAAAATCAAACACTTACGAAAATAAAGAAGCAGTAAATATACTAAATTTTGCAATTTTTAAATAAAAATTCCTTTAAATATTAATAACTTATGGTGTTGCTGATCGAATAAACGGTTGTTTTTACTGGTTTAAACGATTATCATGTCAAAACTACACAAAATATTAAGGAATTTAAATGATAACAATTAAACAATTATATGAATTAATAATCATTGCTGTGTGCACTCTGTGTGCAATTACTTTCTGTAAAAACTTACAATCCCTTGAATTCAAAAATAACACGCAGACAAAACAATCTCGTGCCCATTTACAAAATCATTCTACTATTAAAGCAACTACTATTAAGACAAATACTAAAAATCAATCTGCCAATAAACAAGATCAATTGCTTGGGAAAATTTGTAAAAACTTTAATATTACAGCACAAAATAAAGGAGGGCAGGGGCATCAGGAAATTCAGAAACATGTTAAAAAGTTAAATCAATCAAGAGAAACATTAATAAAAACTACTAAGCAAGCAAGTCCTCATTTGCATTACATTGCGGATCAACTTCAACAAAGAAACCTTCCAGGTGAACTGGCTTTATTACCTATGATTGAAAGCAACTTTCAACCTAACGCGATTTCAAATCGTGGTGCAGTTGGACTTTGGCAATTTATGCCAAGTACTGGCAAACAATTTGGCCTAAAAAAAGCAGGATACGATGGTCGAAAAGATGTTAAAGCTTCTACTAAAGCTGCTTTAACGTATCTTGAATATTTACACAAAAAATTCAATCGCGATTGGTTGTTAGCACTGGCAGCCTATAATGCGGGCGAAGGGGCCGTTGACCGAGCCATCAAAAAAAACCAACGTGCTGGAAAAGCTACAAACTTTTGGTCACTAAAGCTGCCTAAGCAAACACAAGCCTATGTGCCAAAATTATTAGCTTTAACTCAAATAATGCAATCAATTAAAAGTAAATAACATAAATTAGGCTTCTTCCCCCTCATCTATCTAACCTTATTCCTATACCGAACCAGGGCCGGCACGGGGACCGGCCCCTACAATGTCGTTTCCCCTGATGCTCATCCAAACAGGACGGGGTTCATTAATTGAGATAGATGGGGTTTTTAGGACGCAGCCAATGTAGGGGCCGGTCCCCGTGCCGGCCCCATTCTAATGGTGCCCAGTAGCTTTTTTGGTAATATAACCTTCTAGTTGAAACTATTGGAGGCAGGGATATGTTGGCTGGTATTTTAAATTGTTTGGTTGCCCTAAATGTTCATCGAACGGCCCTGGCCCCTTCCCCCTCATTTTAATATTATATATATTTTGCTATACTTTAATCTAGACAGTCTAGATGTTTTATAGGAGCTATATATATGAACAGTTCAATTAGTCCATCTCACGAGTGGCAATTACAAGAAGCAAAAAACAAATTTAGCCAAGTTGTAAATTTAGCCTTACATGAAGGTCCCCAAGTAATTACATTGAGAGGGAAAAAAACAGCGGTACTTATCTCAATTGAGGAATATTTGCGTCTTACTTGTCCTCCTGGTACATTATCGCAATTTTTTAGGCAATCTCCATTAATGGATTCAGGGATAGATCTCAAAAGAGACAAAGAAGAGGGTGGTGATATCGATTTATGAAATATTTACTTGATACTTGTGCAATTTCAGAAACCATTCGTTCAAACCCAAATTTAACATTCATAGAATGGTTAGATTCCCAGGATGAAAACGAGATTTTTTTGAGTGGAATAACCATTGGTGAACTCTATAAGGGCATTTTTAAATTAAAAGATAAAGAAAGACAAAAAAATTTAATGTATTGGCTCGAAGAAGATCTTAAACTTCGTTTTTATCGACGAATACTCCCAATTGAAGATTCTATTATTTATATTTGGGGAAAAATTTGTGGTGAAAATGAAAAAAATGGAAAAAAGTTGCCAATTATTGATAGTTTAATTGCAGCGACTGCAATAGCACACAAATTAACGGTAGTTTCTCGTAATACAAAAGATTTTGAAATGTGCAATTTAAAAGTTTTAAATCCTTGGCGCAGCATTTAAAAAAGAGCAGGAACGGTAAATAAACACAAGAGAACATACACACATCTGGAATTTTTGCAGCTTTTTTAACTCTAACACTTCAGGCCTTACAAAAAGGTATAGAGTTATATGGGTGCCAAATTAAATGCTGATCTATTAGAAGCTGCCGCTATTGGTAAACTAGAAAAATTAAAAAAATTAACCCAGCTGGGTGCTGATATAAATCATCGATTAAGTCCTTTACATCCCTCAAGTCTTGGAACTGCCGCTGTTCGCGGACACTTAGATGTTGTAAATTGGTTATTAGAAAATGATGTTACAGTAGAGGTTATTGATATTATTAATGCTTATGATAATGATCAATTTGAAATCTATAATATACTATTAGATTATCTATTAAAAAAAGAACCTGATTTATTAAAAAACCCAATTAATAAAGAAAAACTAATCACTCGAGTTATTGAAAAAGCAAACAGAGAGGACGTAAACGGTAGAACCGCATTAATGGAAGCTGCTGTCTGTGGACGCGTTGAACAAGTTAAAATTTTAGCAGATTCAAAATAAAAGCTCAATGATGAACTACCGGCCTAAACAAACAAATTTTGTTGATACTTTTGAAGTTTTAAAAAGATCTGAAAAATTTGGCAAAATGCCTTCACTTGTAAGAGAATATAGCTTTGCCTTTCCTGTTAAGAAAACAGAATTAACCGAACTACTTAATGATACTATAAATGATAGAAAAATGCTTAGAATTGGAGGAGTAGACCATGTTATGAGTGTTATATTAATTGATGGGGTATATTATGCTTATGATCCGGAGGATAGTGATGGTGAAAAAACATTTTCTAATCTTTCTGAACTACAAGCTTATATTGAATCCGCTTTATTCACAGAGTTCGACTATTCAGCAGATACAATGCCAATCACTTTGGATGTTTTTGATCAAGAAGGCAGCAAGCCTTATCCTTACAAAAACAGACCCACCGAGCTGGTAAAATCTTTTTTACTTAGAAACAATGATGTGAATCGTGAATGTACTTTTAAGGAACTCACATTAAATTCTTTAAGTTTTGCGATTGAATGGGATCAGGTTGGCATTATTCGCACACTGCTTAAAGAGAAAGATATTGATATCAATAAAGGATCTTATGAATTTTCACCTTTAATTGAAGCAGTTAAATATGGAGATGTGGAAATTGTCCAGATTTTATTAGCAGATGAAAGATTAGATGCAAAAGATTGGTGGCCTGCACTTATTTTATCTCATTCATTGCAAAACTCTGTCATTCATGATATGTTACAAGAATTTGCAAAGAAAAAGAAATTGGATTCAAAAAAAGATCAAGAAACACTTATTCTAGAAAAACTTATGCTTGCCGCAATTAAGGGAGATGTGGATAGCGTAAAGAAAATTATTGAAAAAAAAGAAGTAGATCTAAATAAGCTAGATTCAACTGGCCACACTGTCCTCCAACGTGCTGCCTTTTTTGGCAGAGAAGAAATTGTAAACATCTTAATCAATGAAAGAATTGTTCCAAACCAGCCATCCGCATTAATACATGCGGCTTCAACAACCAGTGACGAAGCAGGCAAAAATATTGTAAATGCTTTAATAAAAGCCAAGGCTACATTAGATGCACAAAATATGAATGGTGAAACTGCTGTTTTTGTAGCCATTAAGAATGGTAATGTAAAGACCGCTGAAGCTTTAATTAAGGCAGGTGCAGATTTAAATATTCCAGACAATGAAGGTAAAACACCTCTTATGAAAGCCATTAAAAATGAAGATCTTGATTGCATTAAAGTTTTATTAAATGCCAAAGAAAGAATATATTTAAACGAAAAAGATAAAAATTCTTTAACCCCTTTGATGGCTGCAGTAAAAACAGGTAACCCAAAAATTGTTAATGAAATCATAAAAACCAGATTAGTAGATCATAGTATCAGGAATAATGATGATAGAACTGCGTTGATGATGGCTGCACGCTATGGTTATACTGAGATTGTTAAATTACTGCTTGATGCAAATGAACCCAATCTAACTGATTGTTGGCAAACAATGATGAAGGCAGGGATCAATGCATATCCAGATATTGTAAACCTCTTCAAAAAAACCAAAGTGATTGACGAAAATGATAAATGGGTAAAATGGATGACAGCTACCGTTCTAGGTGACATTGATACTTTAAAGTTACTATCAAAAGATATAGAACTTGAAAAAGACAAAAAGGATCTAAATCAAAAAACTGCGCTTTTTTATGCAGCTGACGAAGGAAATATAGACGTTGTTAGAGTATTAGTAGTAGAAGCTAAAGTAGATATAAATACTCAAAATAAATATGGTTGGACTCCATTAATGCTAGCTGCTGATAGTGAAGATATAGAAATGGTTAAATTATTATTAGAATCAAAAGCAAATACAGATATCAAAAACGATGAAGGCGACACAGCCCTTCAAATAGCAAAGGATAAGGGATCCGAGAATATTGTTAAAGTTTTTCAAGAAGTTGAAGAAAGGTTTAAAGCTGAAGTCGAACATCCTACCGTTAGAAATGCTCCGAGCATGAAAGCAAAAACATTAATGTCTAAAAAACCTCCAATTATTTTATCTTCAGGGGTAAAAGGTGGTGAAAAAGATAAAATTGGCCCAGGTTCTGAAGAATTTACTCCAAAACCAGGTCATGATCATGACCCTTCCGCATAACATACAGCAATTCGCATAATAGATATTATGTTAAATATGAGGTATTAGACCGAACAGTCCAAACCAAACAACCCTACAGTTAATGATATTTTTTACTATCATCTCTTTTAGATGATGTGCTGCTGCCCTTAAGAACAGCAAGCTGAACAGAACCAGGGTCAGTTGATGTACCGCTCTCAGGGCTAGTAGCTACGGGTGAGGCTTTGGCAGATAGAGGGTCAGTCCCAGATGTCGCACCTGCTTTAGGTCCCTTAAAAAGTACAGGTCCTTCCTGCGGGGCGATACCTTCTGCCATTCTTCGTATTTCAGCCAATTTTTCCTTACAAAACTTCCTAATAGGATGAATTCCAACAACCTGAAATGGAGCGTCATTAAACACCTTTTGTATTTCATGACGAGCCATTCTGATTTTGTCAGAATCCAATCCAGATTTAAACATGACATCAATTTTATCCTGTAATTCAAGCATTTTTGTTTGATTCAACATTGCGTTACAGATTTTTCTAACAGGATGAGTGCCAAAAACCTGATATGAGTATTGCTTATATAGTTTTTGTATTTCCGCGCGAACTTCTTGAATTTTCTCAGGGGCTGTTCCTATCCTTCTATATATCTCATCTGTTTTAACTTTTAATTCAGCAATTCGTGTTTGATCTAACATTACTTTACAATGTGATCTAACAGGATGAGTATCGGTATACTGATGTGGATATTTATCATGTAATTTCTGTACTTGCTTACGAATCTCATTAATTTCATCCATGCTTACATTAACTTCACCACGAAACATCTTATCAATCTTATCATATAAATATCCAAGCCTATCCCACTCATCACTCAATTCATCCATTATTATATAATCCCTTTCAGCAAACGAGGGCTCATATTCAAGATAAAAATCTTTCTTATTTTTATAAAACTCTACATTAAACTGGTTTTGAATAGTTTCATGCAGTAGCAAATCATTTAAATCAATTTTATTATCTTTTGAAAGTGCAGCCAAAGTACCAATTGCACCTTGAACTCTACTTCTTTCTTCTTCTGTGCCTCCTGTAAGTTCAAATGAAGGATCGCTAATAAAATCTTGAATACCCATTTCTATTTCCTGTTTTTTAGTAATTCCAACATTTCTTAAAACTCTTAATGCGGACAAGGCTTGCCTTCTACTTTCATACTTTTCCAAAACTGGAAATGCTTCTAAAAATTCACCTTGCATCCCTTCTAGTTTAGTTTTTAATTCATTTTTCCTTTCCCCTTCTGGTAAACGTTCTAAATCTCTTTTATAACCCATAAGATCTTCATGGTGCTGAGCCAAATTTTTTGGAATTTGTCTTTGTTTGGGATCTGTATCTTCAATGTCTTTATTAATTGTGTCCTTTTTACTTAATAACTCTATTCCGCTTTTTTCTATATCCTCTCCCATTTTTTTCAATGCTATAAACGTATATTCGCCGGGAGCATTGTCTGCAATAAACTTCAAATCAACATTTAATTCTCTTTGGATTTTTAGTAATTCATCTCTTGCTTTTTTATCAGTAGCTATATCTCTTTTAACATTTTCTGATACCATTTTATTTATAACTGATTCAATTTTCTTTAATGCAATACGTCTTGCAAACATTTTTTCTTGATTCTCATCACTAAGAATTAAATTCTGTCTATTAAGATCTACTGTAGGAACAAAGCGTTCATATTCATATATATTTCCAAAATTATACCCAAACAAGTTCATGACAACTGTTCCGCCAGCATATACATCTGAAGCTTCTGAATAGACACGAACTCCTTCTTTTTCACCGGGGTCAAATCGTAAATTTCTGACTTCTGGTGCTCGCCATGCACTACCTACAAGACCTCCCTTTGCCAGATGTATATAATCTTCACGATCAGATATTGATACTGGTACGTTTACTGATGCTTTAGAGCCCAAAATGGTTAATTCTCCTGTACTTTTGTTATACTGGATTTTTTCTAGATTTAAATCACGATGTATAACCCGTTCTCCATGTAAAATATGCATTTTTTCAAATAATTTTATGCTAACGTCTAATGATTCTTCAAAACTCAAAGTTTCTTCCGATTGCCGTTTTCTACCTTCTCTTTCCAATTCTGCGTCAGAAACATAGAATCCTAAATTTCGAGGTTTTTTTGGTACAGATGACATTTTGTTTCTCCTTTCAATAGACTAATCATCATTATGTATGTGACCCTTAGATTTTAAGTTTGTTCCCTTTTATTGGGTACTTACACCTATTTAAAATGCTGACAACATACCAGAATTATCACGGCTAGGTCTTATGATTCAATTTTGACGTTTTGTTAGTTATATACCATTCTATAACCATGAATGGAATAAAGTGTGTCAGGTACCTTTTTTTGGTATGGCTATTATTCATGACCGCCATTCCAATTGCCTACTCTAAACAATTTGACCATTTAAAATCATTAGAATACTTAAAACCTGATAGTTCAGAAAATACCAATAATAACTTTCCAAATAACATTACTAAGAACATTACGAACACCAATTATTTAGAAAAATCTAAATTCTGGGCTCGAAATCTATTTAGTGATGTCAGATGTGATTTTTCAATCTTCTTTGGTAAAGAAAATTTACCGTACCTTGCTGGAGTTCTCCTCCTGGATGCCTTTATGGCTAATACAGGCGTCGATCGTTCTTTACGTAACTTTTGGCAAAAAGATATTAGAACCGGACAAACAGACGCTTTTTTTAAGGCTCCCAGCGCCATTGGGCGTTTTAATTATGTTGCAATTTATCTTGGAACCATGACCATAGGATATTGGAAAGGAGAACCTTTCGAGACTAATGCCTTTTATACCTGGGGATACCGAAGTCTTAGGACTCTATTTCTGGTAGGCATACAAGAATCATTCTATAGCTGGGCACTGAGTAATGGACGACCTAGTTTTCATGAGGGGTCAAAATGGCAATTTTTTAAACGCAATGGCGGTAAAGCAGGCTGCAGTGGTCATGCCTTTAATGGGGCTATTCCCTTTCTTACGGCAGCCATGATGTCCGAAGAACCTGTGTTACGATATGGTCTCTATGTAGCATCTGTACTACCTGCCCTTTCAAGAATCAATCGTGATCACCATTATCCGTCGCAAGTGATGTTGGGATGGGCCCTTGCCTATCTTTCCGCAAAAGCAATTTATAATTCTGATAACTCTTGTGAAGAGTCCGTAAAAATATGCGTTGTTCCCAGAAAAAATGGGGCAATGTTACATGCCAGTCTTCAATATTAAGTGTTATTTGATTATTATTCATTTTTTTAATTTAAGGTTTTACTATCTCTGAAGGTTTTACTGCTGGTAATGCTGATGGTGCTGACGCTTTCGCTCCTCCTCCAGGCCCTCCACTAGGCAAAATAGTAGGTTTAGCTTGGGATAATCTTGAACTTGGTAATGTAAGGGTTGGATCTTGTGATCCTTTTGTTTTCTTCCCTTGAGTTATTTCTGGTACTGGCATAAGTGGTTCGTTTTGAATTCTAGTTACCTCTTTTTTAGCCTCCCGCCAACGATATGCGCCTCCTATAGCTGCAATTAATCCACAAACTCCAATAAACATAGGCAGCCCGAAAGCTGTAGCAGCGAGAAGGGCAGTAACGCTTGTGACAACGGTAGCAGTTATTGCAATAGAAATTCCTGATGCCACAGTCAAAGCAGAACCGACCGCGGTTACTTTTTTCCAAGTATTGACCTCTTCTTTCTTCTCTCTTGTTTTTTTATCCCGTATTTCTTTATCCTTTTTTTCTTTGTCTCTTATTTCCTCGTCCCTTTTTTCTTTATCCTTTATTTCTTTCTCTCTTGCTTCTTTGTCCCTTTTTTCTTTCTCTTTTATTTCTTTCTCTCTCTTAATTTCGCTTCTAATTGCAGCCAATTCAGCATCTAGTGTTTTTTTAATATTACTAAGCTCATCTATTACAGCACCATCGGTATTAATTTCCCGTGGTGTTGCTTCGGCCGTAATTTTTTTTATAAGATTACTAATTTTACTGAAAGCCCTATTTCTCGCATTAAAAATCTTTAGGCCATCATCCCTCTCATCATGTAAAATGCCAGATAGCCCAGGAAACATAGCATAACTTCCATCTTTTTGTGAGTAATACCCAAATCCAAACAACTCCATTAAAGTGGCGCCCCCAGCATATACGTCAGTTGCTACTGAGTATTCATAATTACCAGATCTATCAGGCGTCCTAACTTCAGGTGCCATCATATGTGGAGAGCCTTCGATTATATTATGTTTAAAAATTCCATCGGCTGGCATTTTTTTAGATAATCCATAGTCTATAATGGTTACTTCTTTTGTGGCTTGGTTATACATAATATTTTGTGCTTTTAAGTCACGATGTAAAATTCGTTGCTCCTCATGCATAACCTTCATTTTTTTAAACAAATCTATTCCAGCACTTAATCTATCTTCAAAACTTATGATTTCTTCTGGCTTGCGGGTTTTACCTGGGTAATTAGTTTCAAAGTTAAAATCAGTGTGGTAAAGTAAATCATGTCGGCCTGCATATTTTAAAAATTGATACTCAATTTCTTTTTCATCATCTCTTTCCGCAGTAGTTAAAAGCAATCCGGCTTCTTTTGAAATTGCTGATTCAGCAGTCCCAGGCACCGGTTTCTTTTTAGGAATTTTTACAACATCAATTTCTTTCGTTAGCAAATTTTGCTGATGCTTTACTTTTCCAAAACTGCCTTCTCCTAAAATCTTTTCTTTCCCAATATAAAATGCATGAGGAACACGATCCTTGTCGATAACGACTGAATAGTTTAATTTTAAATCTAATGTCAATTTTTCCTCTAATGAAAGATCTCCACCCTCCTCTATTTCTTTTTTTACCTTTATTAGTCCTTCTGGTCCTTCTATTCGTTCCATTTCATTTTCTAATTTTCTCATCTCTTCTTCTAGTTTTTTTATTCCATCAATTTTTCTTTCTTCTTTTAATTTAGTAATTTCTTTTCTTAACTCTATCATTCTTCTTGCTTTTTCTAATTTCACCATTTTTTCTCTTGGGGTTCTTCCATCACGTTCGTAATATCTTTTTATTTTTTTATTCTTAACACCTTGTGCACAAAGCATTTTTATTACAGTTAATTGTTCATCCGTTATTAACAAACCATTGGGTAACAAATGACTCTGATCAATCAATTCTGGTATTGGCTTTCCTATTGTAGGTGAACGTGCAGCCATTTCTTCTCCTAGAATACATTTTACACTCAGATTGTTGTTAATTTTATGCTCATTTTTTTGACTCTAAGCTCTTAATTAAGTTCAAAATTTCCGAATTGAATCACATTAAATATAACCTTATCTTATTTGTAGCTACACCATTTTTAATCTTGTCTATAATAAAAAGAATGAAAAAAGCGAATTCAATGCCCACAATATCTAAAAAAACCGCTATGCGATTTGTATTATTGCTAGGATTTGTGAGTCTTTTTGCCGATATTACTTATGAAGGTGCCCGAAGTATCTCAGGACCTTATCTTGCATCCCTCGGCGCTAATGCAACTATTGTTGGATTTGTTGCTGGGTTTGGTGAAATGCTTGGGTATATTCTGCGATTATTTTCCGGGTATTTTGTTGATAGAACTTCCCGGCACTGGCTAATCATTTTTGTAGGCTATGCGATAAACCTTTTGGCTGTTCCTCTTTTAGCCATTGTGGGTCACTGGCAACTGGCCGCTCTACTCCTTTTTCTAGAACGTTCTGGTAAAGCTTTTCGTACCCCTGCTCGCGATGTCATGCTCTCGGTTGCATCAGAACCCATTGGATCAGGATGGGGATTTGGGATCCATAAAGCAATGGATCAGGCGGGCGGAATGATTGGCCCACTGATTATTGCAGGCGTACTCTATTTTCAAGGCAGTTATCAAGAGGGATTTGCGTTATTATTGTTCCCTGCATTATTAACTTTACTTATCCTGTTTATTGCGCAAAGAGTGTTCCCCTCCCCCCAACTTTTAGCAGAAAACCCTACCCAGATTGAACAAAAGAAATTACCTACGACATTTTGGCTTTATCTAACCAGCGCCTCCCTAATTGCAGCGGGATATGCCGATTTTCCCCTGATTGCTTATCATTTTGAACAAGCCTCTATCCTTCCTAAAACCTGGATCCCAATCTCTTATGCCCTTGCATTAGGGGTCAGTGGTATTTCTGCTTTGGTATTTGGATATTTGTATGATCGATTGGGCTTCTTAGTTCTTGTGATTATTACCTTATTTTCATCATTATTTGCACCCTGCTGTTTTTTGGGTGGCTTTTATCTCGCCTTGCTAGGTATGATTTTATGGGGCATTGGCATGGGAATACAAGCCTCATTAATGCGGGCTATTGTTGCTAATATGATCTCGTTTAAAAAACGTGGGATTGCCTATGGTATATTTAATACTGTTTATGGGATTTCATGGTTTTTAGGGAGTTTTTTAATGGGATATCTTTATGATACTTCAATCATACTTTTGGTGGTTTTTTCAGTCACAATCCAATTACTGGCAATCCCCATATTAATTGTAGTCTACACTAATAATATCAGGGCATCACGAACCTAAATTCACTATGAGCTAGCATGAATGACTACTCAAGAAGCTATTCAAGAAAATGAAAAGAAATTACTAGAAGAAAATATTCGACATCATCTATTGGATCTCTCTTTAACTAATGCAGAAAGACTAAAAGCAGGACTCACTATCCTGATGAATTCAGGAATAGAGGCTTTTCAATCCATCTGTTCAAACACAGTCCAAAATGAATTAGCCGAATTTGTTGACCTACTGCTACATCCAGAATCTTTAGCGCCTGAAACTTGTAAAACCCCATTAGGGCTCGGAGAATGTATTGAATTGATTAAATTCTATACCTTGGATAATCTTAAACTATTGGAAAAAAGAACGTTTATCCTGCCTAAAGCTTGGATGGCTTCTAATGTCATTAAAGGCCAAGGACATCTAAAAGCAGTCGTTCACTCAAGCGCCCTTTTTAATGTTATGACTGCAGCGCATTTTATGGAAGCCATTGAAAAAAAATTAATAGAACAAGGAATTACCCCAGAATCTGTATCCCAATATATTCATGCAGCTTCTCAAAGCATGATTCGTTTACATCAAGCGACTATTGAAGGAAATATTACCATCGTTAGACAACAATTAACTGTCCCTGGCGTAGACGTTAATTATCCCAATGAAGACGGTCAATGTTTTTTACATTTAGCAACCCGTGAAAATCACACAGAAATCGTAAAATTATTGCTCAGTATCCCTGGAATTAAAGTAAATAAAGTGAGTAATAATGGCTGGTCAGCGCTGCATATTGCTGCACGGTTGGGCTATCTTGATATCATCAAGGCTTTATTGGCCATGCCCGAACTGGATGTGAATCAAGTCAACAGCGATGGCTGGACCGCCCTACATTGGGCCGCTTGGCATGGTCATGCCCACGTTGTCTCTGCTTTGTTAACATCATCTACTATTGCCGTTAATAAAGTTGATCAAAGTGGTACAACCGCCCTTCACTGGGCTGCACGAAATGGTCACGCAGATGTGGTTATTTCCTTACTAGCCTTTCCCGAAATAGAAGTAAATCGCCTTGATATCGAGGGCAAAGCACCCCTTCACTATGCCGCCATGTATGATCACTTCCAAGCCATTTTAGCTTTACTGGCAACCCCTAAAATCAATATTAACCAACAAGATATTGAAGGGATGACCGCATTACACTGGGCAGCTCGCAATGGAAACAGTGCCATTGTCAATGTCCTATGCTCTAGCCCCAATATCGACATGAATATTGTAGATATCAACGTGATGACGCCTTTAGACTACGCAATTCGAGGGGGTTTTACCAAAATAGTTGACATGTGGGGTAATCTACCCCCCTCTTCAAATTCAAAACTTTCATTATTCAAAAAAATATTTACCATTGGAAAAAAACAAGAAAACTAAGTGCTGTTAACAATGCACTTCTATCAACGTAGTCCCAAAGATTTTCTAGGCATAGAATCCAATTGAGCTGCGAAGCGCTTTAGATCGGCTTCTTCTTTAAATGTTAGATTCCATTCAGGTTGGGTACTGCTGCCGCTGGTGGCAGGCCTATTTACTTCAATACCTCGTGCGGTTAATGTTTCTTGAATCCTTTTACTGTCTTCTATCCCTAAAAAACTACTTATTTCCTCATGAGACACCTTAATTCTATAACCACCCACAACTGCTTCTGAGGCATGCGGTACTGCTCTTTCTTTTGAATAAGCATATGCTAATGGAACATTTATTGGTTTAGACAATGGGTAAGATTCAAAAAAAGCACTTAGAGAACTATGCCCCTCAACATTGATGTCTCTTGGGAAGTCGATACCTTCAGCTTTATAAGCCTGTAATAAACGAAACGCAACCGCTAAGCAAGCCTGCTGTTTTTCTGGTTTTACATGACCCATGGTAAGACTAGATGCACTTGTTTGGAAAACGGTTTCTCTCAAGGCTCTATGATTATCAGCAGCGACAGCCGCACGAACCTCGGGTCTCTGAAGAAAAAGATCTACAACTTGGAGAAAACCCGCTCTAGCAGCATTTCGAAGAGGTTCATTGTTCATCACATTGACACCAGCCTTAACCACCGTGGGAATTAGCAACAAACGACTCACCACATCAAAGGACATCACAGAATTAAGAGCAAGACTGGAGTCGCTGCCTCCAATAGCAGCTTCACACAAGAGTAAATTATTACGTACACCAGCGGCTGCTTCAATCTGGGGCATAGCTAAAAAATAATTCAGCACGTTTAAACGACCGCTCCTAGCAGCCGCTACAACAGCTGAATGAACTGAATCCCTATCTGATGCGACCGCACGAAGCTCAGTTGCTAAAATCTCGGGTAACTCTGGGTCCTCTATCAAACGCTTCACTATGTCAAGACGACCTGCTATAGCAGCATAAGCCAAAACTAAATTCCTTTCCCCAGCGGCAGTGGCACGAACCTCGGGTATCCCAAGCAAACTATTCGTCACCTCAATAGGAACACCAAAACGAACAGCATACTGCAAAGCTCTATTGTTATTCTGATGGGCATTTGCACGCACTTCAGGTACCTCAAGTAAATCATTCACCATCACGATGGAACCCAACTCAATAGCCAGCAGCAAGGCCTGATTGTCATTTGCAGCCGCAGTGGCACGGATCTCTTCTTTTGCCAATAAACCTCTTACTTCGTCAACATTTCCACGACGTATAGCTTGGACTAATACTGAGTCTGGTACTGGTAAAAAAGCCATTTGTTTTCTCCTTTGTTATAAAATATAAAATAAGCTTACTAAATAAATAAGATCTATTAATAATTAGTATAGCAAATTTAACAAATAATATAATACAAGACAATCACCTAACATCCCCCTTAAGCCCTACCACCTAAGACCAATGATGAAATATATAAAAATATAATAGGTTAACTAAAATAATTTATGTTCTTGGCTTGCAAAAACGAGTTCTTGTACTAATCTTAGTTTCACTAACGCAAAAAATTTAAAGGATTAAATTTTTTATATAGGGGGTATTACATGAATAACTTTTCGTATGAACTCGACAGCGCAAGAGCGATATTAAAAACTTATCATCAAGTATATGATACCCCGGATAATCAAAAACGGATTCTAAAAACCAAGTCTCAATCACCTCAAAAAAATAAGGATCTTGAGGAAGAATTAACTTTTCTTCAAGAAAAATATAGTGTCTTACAAAATGAATTAAGCAAACGGGATGAAAAAATAATTAAATTAAATCGTCAATTAGTCGATCGATCGAACGATATGCAACGCTTACAAGAAGATTTTGAAAATGCTATTTATCAGTTAACAAAATGAGAGTGTCCAAAGTGATGGGGTCAGACCGGTGTCAGACACCAATTTAACATAAAATTTGTCCTTAACTAAATTACTATGATATATTTTCTTCAATCACTTTTTGTTTGGGGATCTTTATCTTATGTTAAAGAAAAAGGCAATAATCAATCGTTTTCATATATTAGTCGTACTACTATTTACTTTACTCAGTTTTTCAATTCATGCTCTAGAACCCAAAGTCATTTTCTCCAATAATCTTGAGATTTGGACAGAATCCTTTGGTGATAAAAAGAACCCTGCTTTACTCTTAATTATGGGCTCTGGTGGTCAAGGAATTCTTTGGCCTCAGCAATTTTGTGAAGAGCTTGCCAATAAAGGGTATTATGTCATTCGTTATGACAATCGTGATACTGGGCTTTCTGCTTCAGTTGATTTTAAACAATCACCTTATACCCTATTAGATCTCGCTAAAGATGCCACTGCCATTCTTGATAATTATGACATCCAAAAAGCCAATATCGTGGGCGCTTCCATGGGTGGCGAAGTCGCAATGATTATGGCTGCACATTATCCAGATCGCCTTTCCAGCTTAACTTTGTTTATGACAACATCCGATATGAGACCCGCATTTGATACTTTTCAAGGAAAACCCACTGAAAGCCTTTTATCTAAACCTAAGCCCATTATTTTTGAAGCAGTAAAGAAAATGACCAATCCACCAAACACTTTAAAAGAAAAAGTGGATGTGTTCATAGAAAACACAAAAATTAATGCTGGAACTCAGGTTCCATTGGACACAGAGCTTCTCCGCCAAATTGGACTACAATCCTTTGTTAGAATGCGAAACCCAGAAGGACTTAATAACCATTTTGCTGCAACTACCGCTTCATACACCTTACATCAGGAAGCACTCAGCAAAATTAAAGCGCCCACTTTAATTTTGCATGGCGATCAAGATCCCATTTTTGGATTGGACCATGCAGAAGCTCTGAATAAGGCCATTGCAAATTCAAAACTTATCATTATTCCTGGGCTTGGGCATGGTATAACCAATACACTTTTCTATAAACCGATTATTGAAGGGATCACGCAAATTGCAAAATAAATAATTTCCTTATGATTTAGGAAAATTTGGATGATTACGTAATAGTTTAGTTAAACCTTCTGCATCAATTGGCTTGCTCAAAAAATAGCCTTGAACTTGATCACAATTAATCTGTTCAAGAAATGCGAATTGTTCCTTCGTTTCTACCCCTTCTGCAATGACTGTTAAATTTAAATTTCCAGCCATTAAAATCATAGACTGAACCAAACTATCATCATCTTTATTAGCATTGATATTATCAACCAATGATTTATCAAGTTTAAGTTTATTAAAAGGAAATCGCTTTAAATAATTTAAGCTTGAATACCCTGTACCAAAATCATCCATTACCAGATCAACTCCTAGTTTTTTAATTTTATTTAATACTTCTAACATTAGCTCAGGATTTTCTATAATAACAGATTCTGTCAATTCTAATTCTAAATACTGGGGTTCTAATCTGGTCTCTTTTAAAATATTACTGATTAACTCATCAAATTTTGGTAATTTAATTTGAGAGCTTGAAATATTAACTGCGATTTTAAAAGGAGATAGTTTTGCATCTTGCCAAGCTTTATTTTGAGCACACGCATTTTTTAAAACCCACTCACCAATAGGGAGAATCAAACCACTCTCTTCAGCAACATTTAAAAATGCATTTGGCATTAATAATCCTAAAGTTGGATGATTCCAACGAATTAATGCCTCCACCCCAACAACAACACCTGACGAAAGATCAATTAATGGTTGATAATGTAACACAAGTTCATCTTTTTCAATGGCTTTTTTTAAATCATTTTCTAAGGAAACCAATTGTAGTGTTCTAAGAGATTCATCTGTTTTACAGAATGTAAAATTATTCTTCCCCTGTTTTTTAACTCTACACATTGCACCATCTGCTTTTTGTAGCAAATCATCCGCACTTGTACCATCCTTAGGGTATATACTAATTCCCATACTCACTGTTAAAGAAAAATCATAGTTATTAACTTTAAATGGCTTTTTAATAACATCCAAAATTTTATTAACAATTATTTCTATTTGTGCTTCATTTTCAACACCAGAGAATGCCACCACAAATTCATCGCCTCCCAATCTTGCCAGAGTATCACTTTCACGCAAAACTTCCGTCACCCGTGAGGCAATTAGTTTCAATGCAAAATCACCTGCCGTATGACCCAACTTGTCATTTATTGTCTTAAATTTATCTAAATCAAATAATAACACAGCTGCAAGCTTATTGTTTCGTTTTGCTAGCGCCATATTTTGCTTTATTCTATCATTCAATAAACGTCGATTAGGAAGTCTTGTCAATTTATCATGTGTCGCATGATATAATAATGCATCTTGTAATTTCCTTGTTTCTGTAATATCACGAAAACTCCACACCCTTCCAACAATCTTGTCTTGAATTTGATAGGGTTTCGAATATCTTTCAAAATACCTGCCATTTTTAAAGCTCATCTCATCTATGCTTTCTGATTCAAAGTTTTTATTTAAATAGTCAATTTTGGCATAAAAAGCATCTGGATCTTCAAGTTCCTTCGCTACAAATGATAACAAATCCTTCATTAGCCCTGCTTTTAAGATCGAACTTGGAATATTCCACATATCTAAAAATTTTTTGTTGTAATCAATGATCTCTCCCTCTGTATTGACGATTAAAATTCCATCTGATGTAGATTCTAATGTTGCACGAACTAATGTTAAATTCCTCTCTAAATTAACAGTACGTTCTTTAACAGCGTCTTCTAGATTTTCTATATGTCTTTTTTCTTCATTATTTAATTGCCACTTTTTTGTTAATACTGTGGCAAGTTCTCTTACCTCTACAACATCAAAAGGCTTTTTAAGTAAGATCAAATTATCTTTAGTGCCTAGAAATTTTTTCAGATTCGACCATGAGTAATCGGAATGCGCGGTACAAATCACAGCCTGAATCCAAGGATCCACTTTCCAAATATGTTGAATTGTTTCTATACCATCCCATCCTGGCGGCATTCTGATATCAACAAACATCAGAGAAAAAGGTTTACCTAAATCAATTGATTTTTTAACAAGTTCTAAACCCTCCTGCCCCTGGCTCGCAAACTCAAGATCATAACTTGGAAAATCTACAAAAAGGTTTTCTGCTTCAAATTTTCTATCTGAAATATTCTTGTCCTCTAGATCAGATAAGGTCTGTTTTGGTAAATTAGGAGTACCCACAAGAATTTTGTGCAAATCCTCACGAACTGTTGGATTATCATCAATCACTAGAATTCGTGGCCTGTCTAAACCCAGCTCATTTAAGTTAATCATATTACAAACTATAGTCAAAATGGGCTGGGAGATGGTGTCAAATCTTGACATTGGACAAATTAATGTCCAATGTCAAGATTTGACACCATCTACATGGAAATCACTCTTATTGAACCTAAGCTTGCACAAAGTATCTGCCAAGACATAACTGCAGATCTTCCTGAATTTTTTGGCATTCCAGAAGTGAACAAGCACTATGTAGAAGGCATGTTAAAATGTGTATCGTTTTCTGCCAAAATTAAAGAACAATACATTGGATTGTTATCTCTGGAATTCCCATATCCTGAAAATGCTAATATCTATTGGATGGGTGTAAAACGGGCTTTTCATCGAAAAGGGGTCGGAACTGCCCTTCTCAAAACTGCAGAAGCTTATGCATTTTATCGCAGCGTGCAATCTTTGAGCGTCGAAACCTTAAGTCCCAAAGAAAATGATGAAAATTATCTAAATACTTTTCAATTTTATCAGAAGCACGGATTTCAACCCCTGTTTGATCTAAAACCTACTGGTTACGATTACTTAATGTCTTATATGTGCAAGCACATTGCTTTAAAAAACTACACTTTAATCGATTTAACACATACTTTAAATAGCGATACCCCTTCTTGGAATGGAACATGTGGTTTTTCGCAAGAAATAAAATTAGATTACAAAGATAGCAAAACAGAACCTAAATTTCGGGTACAGCAAATTAAAATGCACGCGGGTATCGGAACGCATATGGATGCACCTGCTCACTGTATTCCAAATGGTGCATGTATTGACGATATCCATTTGGATCAATTAATAGCGCCTTGCATTATGATAGACATCTCCAAGCAAAGTCATGAACTTTATTCTTTAAGTAAAAGTGATATCGTAGAGTTTGAGTTGCTGCATGGCAAAATCCCACCCGGTTGTTTTGTTATTGTTTATACGGGCTGGGATCGTTTTTGGGATACCCCAGATAAATATCGTAATAATTATGTATTTCCAAGTGTTTCTAAAGAAGCTGCAAAATATCTCCTGGAAAAACAGCTTGTGGGTTTAGGAATTGATACGCTTTCTCCCGATCGTCCTCAAGATGGTTTTCCGACCCACCAATTACTGTTAGGAGCCGGGAAATACATTGTCGAAAATGTATCTAACGCACACTTACTCCCAGCAAAAGGTTTTTATATTCTAGCATTACCGATTAAAACAGCCAAAGGGACAGAAGCGCCAATGCGTCTTCTTGGTTTGCAGATTTAGAGATTTAGTGGTATAACATTTGCAAAAGGATATTTATAAAAGTATGGCACAATTCAAAAATGTTTTTTTTCAATTTGATTAAAAGCGATAGATGGCATCTACTCCGAAAGTCGTTTGTCTTTTTCTTTTACCGTTATCATAAGGTTTTGTTCGACTGGCTTGTTCATAGCGAATTTCAGGACGAATCGAAAACAAACTTGTAAACGCATGACTTAAACCCAAAGTAAAACTGCCATATTTTGTGGCAAATCCTGTGCGTTCACCTTTAACATCGTCTAAATAGTCAAATCGGGTTGAAATAAATTGTTTATCAGACAGCTTATATTCAATATAATGCACTGCACCCCAAACCGGTGATTTTCCAGAAATACGAGGTCCACACCCTCCTCCTCCCCCAAAAGATTTTATTGGACCAAAATTACAATCACCCCCAAGACGCGCGTGATATTGATACAAATAATACGCTTCAGTTAAAATATGGAATTCTGGGCAAAACCGGTGAGTCCAAGTAAGGTTAAACTGTTGTAAATTATCATGATGGCCCTTAAAACGCCCATGATTAATCGAGTCTATTCCACCCCATAACGAGTCATCATTGTCTTCTGAAACCCAACGAACCAAAGCCTGTCCCGTTGGAATATGGGCAGCACGATCCCAAGGAGCGACATCATCTCCAGCATGAACCCCCAAAAGAATTGTCCATTGAGTATTCAACATAAAAGTTGCATTGATCCCCGTCATACCACTGGCATCATAATTATTCATTAAAGAATGGGAAAATAAATAATTTTCTGGTGCTAAAGAACTTTCAATATCGGGTGGTGAAAAATAACGACCAAAGGTGAGTAACATTCCTTCAGCAACTTGAGGGAAATATAATTGCCCATAAATTTCCACTGGATCAAAACCATACAATTTGTTACGTTTTAAAAGTTGTGAACTAAAAAGACCTTGAGCAATGGTAGCCCGATAGTCAATTCCAAATAAATTAGTGAACCGAAATCCCCAATCAAGGTGATCACATTGAACAGTGTCTGGTTGCCGTTCTAGACGAAGTACAAATTGATCTAATTCAATTCTATTTGGAACTATCGAGAAACCCATGGGCACATTAGAATGTTTGGAAGTGCTTAAATTAAAAGAAGGATTGATCCATCCATACAGCCTAATATCATTCTTTTTGAGACCTGGACATGCATCCCAAAGAGCCTTGGTTAATGGAAAGATAGGATCAGTATTGGGAACGCCCAAGGTGGGTCCAGGATACTCGCTACTCGGAAATACTGAATCTAAAGGAGCAGGCTTTGCCCGTCGAGAGGATGTTGTTGCATCATCAGCTACAGCTAATATTGGTGTTCCAAGGAAAATAACCAGGATATTGTAAACAATAATTCTTATCTTTCGACTATTACACATACTATTCCCCTTATATATTAAAAGTAGAACAATTTTGGAGGGCATGGTGTCCAGGTTAATCAATGCATGTGTTATCCAAGTTTGGATCAAGGGATGTTTTTTGTCCAACTCATCCCATTGGCAATTTCAAGCTCTGATCTTGACAAATGTTGAGCTGCCCCTTCCTCACCAGACTCTGCAAAACCTGCAGAAATAATGACAACTTGATTGATCTTTTTTTCTCCACATTGAGACAAAACAAAGGGAAGCGTAGAAGCTTTTGTGATAATAATAGCCAAATCAACAGCATTTCGAATATCAATCACCGAAGAAAATGATTGCTTGCCAAAAACGGATTTATGCTCGGGATTAACAGGATAAAGTGCACCCTTAAACCCCCCATCCATTAAATTTTTAAAAATTTTCATGCCAACAGATTCAGCCCGCTCGCTTGCTCCAATTACAGCAATGGAACTCGGATTAAATAATTTTTCTAAATAATGTGTTTCATTCATGGTATATCTTGATTCTTTTTCCTTTCTCGAATTAACTCTTCGATCACAAAAGGATTAGATAGTGTTGAAACATCCCCTAAATCTTCAATTTCATTGCGGGCGACTTTCCTTAAAAGTCGCCGCATTATTTTACCCGATCGCGTCTTTGGCAATGCTTCTGTCCACTGAATTTCTTCTGGGGTTGCAATCGGTCCAATGCTGTTTCTAACTTGTCTTTTTAATTCTTGTTTGAGATTTTCTGAAGGCTCAATCTCAGCTTTGGTCGAAACGTAAGCGTAGATGGCTTCACCTTTAATTTCATGTGGAATGGCAACAACTGCAGCCTCTGAAACAGCCGGGTGCTCTAACAAGGAACTTTCAATCTCTTCTGTCCCAAGACGATGGCCCGATACTTTAATGACATCATCATTTCGACCCGAAATCCAATAATCTCCTTCTTCATCACGATGAGCGCCATCTCCTGTCAGATATACTCCCTTAACTTCCTTAAAATACGTATCAATAAAACGCTGATGATCCCCATAAATCGTTTTCATAAATCCAGGCCAAGGTTTTTTTATAACCAGCTTGCCTGAAGTATTCGTTTTAATTGGTTTTCCAGTTTCATCAACAATTTCAGGCTCAATACCAAAAAAAGGCAGGGTCGCTGATCCTGGTTTTAAAGCTGTTGCACCCGGCAAAGGTGAAATTAGAATTCCTCCTGTTTCTGTTTGCCACCAGGTATCCACAATAGGACAACGGCCTTCTCCAACCACTTGGTAATACCATTCCCAAACCTCTGGATTAATGGGTTCACCCACTGTGCCTAATAATTTAAGGCTTTTTCGTGAAGTTTTGCTTACAAAAAGATCTCCTTCTCGCCGCAAAGCTCGTATAGCGGTGGGTGCAGTATAAAAAATGTTTACTTTATGTTTATCGACAATCTCCCAATACCGGGAAAAACTGGGATAATGAGGCACCCCTTCAAACATTACTGTTGTTGCAGCATTGGCTAAAGGTCCGTAAATAATATATGAATGTCCGGTGATCCAGCCAACATCGGCGGTACACCAATAAATATCTTCCTCGTGATAATCAAAAATATATTTATGTGTCATTGCCACATAAACAAGATAACCACCCGTCGTATGTAATACGCCTTTTGGTCTACCTGTCGATCCGGAAGTATAAAGAATAAATAAAGGATCATCAGAATCTATCATTTCGGGTTCACACTGTGGATCTCCCCCTTCTATGACTTCATGATACCAAATATCTCTATTTTTTTCCCAATGAATCGGATTACCCGTTCGTTTGACAACAATCACTTTTTTAACATTCGGACAACCTTTGAGTGCTGCATCGGTGTTTTCTTTCAATGCGATTTTTTTTCCAGCACGGATCCCTTCATCAGCAGTAATAACCATTTTACAATCAGAATCCAAAATTCGAGTTTTAAGAGAATCTGAAGAAAACCCTCCAAAAACTACAGAATGAATCGCACCAATTCTGGCACAAGCCAACATTGCAATGGCAACCTCTGGTATCATAGGAAGATAAATGCAAACTCGATCTCCCTTTTGAATACCGTAATTTTTTAAACCATTCGCAAAACGAGAAACCAACTCGTGTAATTCTTTATAAGTTATTTTTCTCGTTTCATTGGGATCATCCCCCTCCCAAATAATCGCCACTTTTTTTCCATTATCTTTAAGATGTCGATCTAAGCAATTAAAAGAAGCATTGAGTTTACCTCCAATAAACCAACGCATATCAGCCTTTTCAAAACTGCCGCTTTTTACAGCCTCAAAAGGTGTATGCCAACTGATAAATTCTTTAGCTCTTTCTCCCCAAAAGGTTTCAGGCTCATCAATGGATTGTTGATACCACTTCTGGTAGAGTGCTTCATTAATATAGGCTTTTTTTGCAAAAGTGCTTGGGACCTCATAGTGTTTTGACATAATATTAACACGCTCCGTGTGCATTCTGTGAGTCAACGTGGATTTGATACCATAAACTCAAAAAATATTCAGTATTTTACTGACATCCTTCGCCGCCTTGATGCCTGAAAGATAAGCACCATCCACACTGGAAGGAAATTGACTGGTATGTTCACCTGCAAAACAGATTTTACCTTGAGGTTCTGAAAGATCCTCATTGTCCCTCAAAGAACTCTTTTCTGTATGATAAGAATAAGCACCCTGTACAAATGGATCTTTATACCAACGTGTTATTTTAGACCATTTTGGCTTTGAAACTTTATTTCCAAATATTCTTATTAACATATTTAAGGCAGACTCAACTAATTTATTATCTGATACTTCAAGTTCAGTTCGCTCAGCGTAACTCGAAATAAGTAAAGTCCCACCTGATTTTTCTTTAATAAAATGGTGTAAGTTAATTATTTCTCTCCAAAACCCTGTTTCAGGATCATAGGGTAACAAATAATGAACATCATTCGGCCAAAATGGTTCATCAAAATGAAGAAGGATTTTCTCGTGTATTGCCATCCCCAAATTCTCAATCGCTTCTTGTTTTCTAGCAGATAAAGGAGGATTAAAGTGGATTGCTTTTAAGACCTTCAATGGAACAGTACAGACTACCACATTGGCATCAAACTTTCCGTGAGGAGTTGTAACAACTACTCGATGACCTTCATCTTTAATTGCCGTTACTTCGTGATCTAAATGTATTTCAAGCAAACCACTGTTTTTAACCTCTTTTAGCAATCCCTCTGGCAGTTTACTATAACCATTGATAATGACATGATTCCCGCCCAGATGATCAAGTGTAAGCCCAAGCTTATAAGACTGCAGGGAATCCTTTCTTTCTGGTGTATAAACTGATTTTTGATGAATTTGTTCTCGAAAAGCATGTAAAAAAACCTCTGGTGTAAACTCTTTAAATTCTGAAGCCTCGGAAAAACGTTTTTTTGAGGAACCCTTAAGCCTTGATTCAACTGCTTCTCTGAATGCTGATAATGATTCAAAATTTATAGGTTTTCCTTCTGTATCATAAATTATCATATTTGTTATAGAAATAGGTTTAAAATCTATGTGGAATTTTTTCAGTAATGGCGTTAATGGATTACCACCCGGACCATGAATATATTGACAGCCTAATTCGATCGGTGTTCCTTCTATTAGGCTTGTGTCAATTCGTCCACCAATGCGAGATTGGGCTTCAAGAAGTGTTACGCTAAAACCTCGAGAAACAAGCTCATGCGCTGCTGTAATACCCGAAAGCCCTGCACCAACCACAATAATTGAAAATGATTTTGCCGAGTAAATACTACTATGAACATGTGAATTTTCATTGGTCATAAAATACCCTATACTTTTGAGGTTTATATATTAAAAATAGACCACAACCAAATAAAAAACCTTACTTTTTACAGTTTAATTATCTATATGGAAGCATCTAGAGCTAATAAATGTATATCAAAAATTAGAACTATACTCAGAATATGTATATTTGTTGAAATATTCAATAAACAATTTGATTGTATATACAATAAACAAGAAAGAATGAGAGAAAATCATTATGCAGGAAAATGGGAATGTTTTTACTCAGTAATTACCAAAATGAGAAGAAACTTATTGCAGAAATAACACCCCTATTGTATAAAAATTTTCCAATGGGATTTTTAGCTTCTCTTATTGCCAGCTCAGTGGTCTTTTGGGATTTCCCTGCTTTTGCTAACATAAAAACTGATTCCATCTGGCTTTTAATATTTTTATGTGTCTACTTTTTTAGATGGTTTTTATTTTTTTGGTATAAAGCTTCAAAAAGTAATATAACCTTACAGATTTATCATTATACTTTGTTTATTTTTGGTTCCAGTCTGTCGGGATGTCTTTGGGCTCTTCTCGGCAGTTTATTTATGCCACACAACCTTGCCGGTCAAACACTGACTCTTTTTGCAATTTCGGCTATTATCGGAGGTGGCACGCATATTTTAAACGCAAGCTTTATTGCTATTTTCTTATTTACTACTATTATCACTACACCTATTGCAATTTATCTTTATATACAAGCGACACAAACCGGACAATTAGTATATGTTTTGATATTAATCTATATGTGTATTTACAGCATTTATATAATAATTGGAAGTTATATATCTAATAAATTGCTATTAAAAACAATCACGCTCGATTATGAAAAAGATAAAATCCTTGAAGACCTTTTACATTCTGAAAATCAATTGCAAGAAAGTGAACAACAATATCGTCAAATAGTGGAATTTTCACCTTTTGGTATCTTGGTTGTATCAAAAAACATAATTCAATTTGTTAACCAAGCTATGATGACTATGCTAAAAGCAAATAATGAAACTCAATTGTTGGGGAAAAATTTTTTTGATATAGTTCATCCTGCCTATCGTTCAATCAAAAGGATTAGGATGGATAATTTAGAAAATAATGAAAACCCCAATGACATACTAAGTGAAAAATTTATAACTCTTGATGGAAAAATAATTGAAGTCAATACAAGATCTGCCAGAATCCCCTATAATGGTAATTTTGCCATACAAATATTTATAGAAAATATTTCTGAAATGGTTTATTCAATAAAAAGAATTACATATTTAAGCACACATGATCCCTTAACTGGTCTTGTTAATAGAAATAGATTTGAGGAAATAATCGGTAAATTAATTAACTTAACGGAAAGAACTCATAATGTTCTTGGTATTATTTATATTAATTTAGATAAAATGAAGAACATTAACGATATTCATGGTCTTGAAATGGGTGATTTATTGTTGCAACAAATCTCCAAAAAAATATTGACCAATACTCGCAAAAGTGACACTGTTGCCAGAATTTCAGGAGATGAGTTTGCTATTGCAATTCAAGTAGAAAAAAGAACAGAAATTAGTGAGTTTGCAAATAAAATTAAGCAGATTATTTCAGAACCCCATCTAATAGCAAATATATCATTATTCTCCACTGCTTGTATTGGTATAAGCATTTTTCCAGATGATGCAAAAAATTCAGATCAATTGCTAAAACATGCTTTTGTTGCAATGCATGCGGCAAAAAAAGAACGTATCAATAATATTCATTTTTATACTGGAGGTTTAACAACAGAAATTATAGAAAAAGGAGCATTGGAATCAGATTTACATAAAGCCATACTAGAAAACAATTTCTTTCTTGTTTATCAGCCAAAAATATCACTAGAAACAAAAAGAATTGTTGGTCTTGAGGCACTCGTTCGTTGGCAACACACCTCGGGTGATATTATTCTTCCGGTAAATTTTATTCCGGCAGCAGAAGAACTGGGCCTAATTATTCAACTTACCAAATTAATTGTTAATAACCTATTTGAACAAATGAATAAATGGAAGAGTAATAATTTTTTGCTATATAAAACCTCCGTCAATTTAACTGCTTATGATTTAAGGGATATAGACTTTATTGATTTCTTCATAAACGCAATTGCAGAACACAAGATCGACACTCGTTTTCTTGAAATTGAGATTACCGAGAGTGCACTTATTGAAAACTTAGAACAAAGCTCATCAATACTAAGAAAACTGAAATCATTAGGAATTACAATTTCAATTGATGATTTTGGAACAGGTTATTCTTCTTTATCATATTTAAATTATTTGCAAATTGATTATATAAAAATTGATAAATCTTTTATCAACAATACTATCGTTGATTCTAATTCAGATATTATAGTTAAAGCCATTATTGCCATGGCACATCAATTAAAAATCAAAGTCATTGCTGAAGGTGTTGAAACAGAAAATCAATATTTATTTTTACGAGATCATGGTTGTGATCAAGTACAAGGATTCTATATCTCTAAGCCACTTTCCACTCACGATCTTGAGGATTTTATTAGAAAATATTAAGATTAAACACTATAGCACAGAGTTCTCTTTAAAAGGCAATTCTAAAAAGGCTTTTACATGTGCCAAAACACATTGGCCCAATACAGACAAATTATATCCTCCTTCTAGAGTTGATACAATTCTGCCTCCACAAGATTGCTTCGCAATTTTGACCATTTCCTGTGTAACCCAATAATAATCTTCTTCTGTTAAATTTATATTAGCTAAAGGATCTTTAATGTGAGCATCAAACCCCGCAGAAATTAATATGAGCTCTGGTTCAAAATTTATCAATGCAGGGATCCAATATTTTAAAACACTTTCACAAAACCCAACGCCATCGGTTCCTGCAAGTAATGGAATATGCAAAATATGCCCTTGTTGTTTTATGTCGATGTTATACGGATAGAAAGGATACTGAAAAGATGAACAAAAAAGCACTTTTGATTCATCACGAAAAATATCTTCAGTTCCGTTTCCATGATGGACATCAAAATCAACAATTGCAATTTTTTTTAATTTATAGTGTTCTAATGCATAGGATGCCCCTACTGCAATATTATTAAAAAAACAAAACCCCATCGCTTTATTTCGTTCTGCATGATGTCCAGGTGGGCGCACATTACAAAATATTTTGGATTCTTTATTTTGCATAACTAAGTCAATACCTTGAATTACAGCACCTGCTGCTAAACAAGCTGCTCGTAAGGTAAATGGCATCATAATAGTGTCCGGATCTAAACTATAGATTTTGTTGTGTTGTGCACGCTTGAAAAGGCCATCAACATAGGCAGAATCATGTGCTCTTTTGAGATCTTCTTCTGTGGCAGCGTTGGCTTCATAAAAATGAAGTAAAGATCTAATATCAGATTTTTTTAAGGTATTTTCTATAACTCGTAATCGTTCTGGTGATTCAGGATGATCCGAACCCATATCATATAGCAAGCAATCTGGATGAGAAATAATCCCAACACTCACAAATATTGAATCTCCAATTAAAGTTATGTTTCAATGCCCAAAAGTTTGCTTCATATACTCAAGCACTGCTTTTAAATCCTCGCTCGATAAATTTGGATTACCCCCTTTAGGCGGCATTGCTAATGGTGAACCAGACTCTTGGTATCCCTGCTCAATACGTTGTAGTAATACCGCATCAGAATTTTTTAATAAGGGACTGTTTTTACCTGTTAAATCGAGCACTCCGCTTATTGCCCCCTTACCATTCGCACCATGACAAACAACACAAGTTTGATGATAAATCTTTTTGCCCAGTTCAATATTATTTATTGATGTTGAAGATGTTGGGGGTGTTTTTGACGAAGATTGGGCATTTGTTCCCGCTTGTTCCGTTGAAACTGTTTGAGATACAGGTTGTGCTTGATTTGGCTTTGGACTTTGAGCTGCTAAAAAATTATAAATATCACGTTCATTTTCCCCTGATAATCCAGCTTGCAAACGCATGTGGAGAACAATGGTCTGCCATTGTTTCGCCGAAAACTCTGATGGGGAACGCATATTATGGCAGCGCGAACAATTATCAGCCCATGCCTTGGCTCCACGAACTAGACTATCAGAATTATTTTCTGGTTCATCACAATAGGAGAAATTTTGAATTATACCACTGAATAATATCCACATAATCATTGGTAAAAGTTTTAAATGATGACCAAATCGTATTTTTTTCATTTTTAATTTCTCCTTATTAGAAACCAAAGACCAACTTGAGCTGGAGGACATTGGCATTACTATCCAACCCTTTTTGTCCATGATTCAATTCATAAGCAATTTTTGCAACGATGCTGGGCGCAAACCAATAATTCAGGCCTACAACCCATTGCTTTTGATTGATACTGGTAAAAGGTGTTTTGAATATTCCTCGGCGCACAACGGGTTCAAATTTGCTTGTCGGGATCCGATAAGCCAATTGTAAATACCAGGCTCTCCATTTGCTTGCAAGAGGAGCGATGCCAAACTTTTGTGCTCGGGCTTTCTGACGTATCATTTCCCCTTTAAAATTAAAATCTAACCATTGGTAAGCAATATCAGCTCCTAAAACATTATAGCCACGACTTTTTTGCAACAGTGTACTATTATCCGCCAAATCGTAGAGAGCTAATTTCCCCGAAGCAAGAGAAACCCCAACTTCTAATTTAGGAATAGGTAAAAGCCCTATCCTTCCACCTGTAACATAGTTACCTGTTCTAGCGGTATAGCCATCCGTTGCAATATGATCAATGATACCCATGTCTCCTATGGTTGTATCTACTAAAGCTCTTGGACCATTTGCAAAGTAAAGAGCATAATTGGCGTTCATATCGCAAAATAATGGTCCTCCCCCACGAAGGTATGCCCCAATATCAGATTGTGGTGCAGCTTCGTCACTATTGAAACCAATGGGTGCAGATGGTAACTTATTAATCCAATCAGGAGATAAATTTTGCACAAATTGGCCCAATGCACTATCAAACTTACCGGCTCCAAGAATTGCACAATCATTGATAAACCAATTGATATTTGCAAAATTTAAACTTGTAGCAGTATCCCCATTGTCATTAATTGCAAAATCTACAGCCGCTCGAAGAAGGAATAAATCCTTATAATTAGCAA
>JABDCL010000007.1 GCA_013288135.1 Gammaproteobacteria bacterium | reverse complement strand
ATTGCACCCATGATGGAAGAAATACCCATTAAGTGGATGGCAAAAATAAAAAAATCTGTGCTTTTAGGACCATAGGTAGAGGAGAGCGGTGCATAAAATGTCCAACCAAAATTAGGGGCTGAGCCTTCCACAAACAAAGTACTGATTAATATTGCAAAGGCAAAAGGTAATATCCAAAATGACCAGTTATTTAAACGAGGTAAAGCCATATCCGGTGCGCCAATCATTAAAGGGATCATCCAATTAGCTAAACCGACAAAAGCTGGCATAACGGCACCAAACACCATGATGAGACCGTGCAGGGTGGTTAATTGATTAAAAAAATTGGGATCCATTAATTGTAAGCCAGGTTTAAATAACTCGGCTCTAACACCCATGATCAGAGCCCCTGCGAAGAGAAACATAATAAAACTGAACCATAAATACAGCGTACCGATGTCTTTATGATTGGTGGTAAAAACCCAGCGTAAAAGGCCGGGGGCAGGGCCATGAGCGTGGGTATGTTCTGCGTCAGCAGTTGTTGCATGTGTTGCAGTTGTGTAACTGTTCATGGTGTATTTCCGGTATTTGCAGGATGGGAGGTAGGAGATGCTTTTTTTGCTTCTAACCAAGTATTAAACTCTTCTTCCGTTTTAGCTTCTACGACAATGGGCATAAATCCGTGATTGATACCACAGAGCTCTGCACATTGACCGCGATAAATACCCGGTTCCTCGATGATAGCCCATGCTTCGTTGATAAAGCCCGGAATGGCATCTTTTTTGATGCCAAGTCTTGGTACCCACCAGGAATGTACGACATCATTTGCAGTTGTTAAAAAACGGATTTTTTTTCCAATGGGGACAATGAGGTGATTATCTACTTCTAGAAGATAATTTTGTCCTTTGATATCTCGATTTTTGATTTGATCTTGTGGGGTTGATAACAGACTGGTAAAACGAACTCCAGTTCCTAAGTATTCGTATTCCCAGAACCATTGATGTCCTGTCACTTTAATGGAATATTCGGAATCTCGAGCCGTATCATGCATCTTAATTAATAATTCGGTGGCGGGTATCGCCATTCCAACCAAGATGAGAAAGGGGATAATTGTCCAGATAATTTCGACGGTTGTGTTTTCATGAAAATGGGCGGCGGTAACGCCACGCGATTTTCTATGCCAAATGATGGCATAAAACATAGCACTAAAAACGATAATTCCCACCACAACACAGATCCAAAAAATGATCATATGCAGTTGATAGATACCGCGACTGATCTCGGTAACGCCACGATGCATGTTAAGCGTATAATCGGCCCAAGCAGTTGGCCCTACTAAACATAAGCAGATGCTGAGTGTCAGACTTAAAATTTTTTTCCGAAGGGGTAATAACATGGGTATTATTGGACCGCGGATGCTATCGGTTTGTCAACTGATTTTGTGATTATAAAAATCCCCCTTAACCCCCTTTTTCAAAGTGGGGAATCCAAGGTTATTTGCAATCCACTGTATACCGCTGCTGATCTTCTAATCTTAGGGCGGTTAAGCAATTGCCCCAGACACAGCCGGTATCTAAGGCAAAAACCTTTGGGGTATTCGTGTGGCCTTCTAGTGCGGCCCAGTGGCCAAAGATGATATTCATTTCTTTGGTTTTACGATTGGGGATCTGAAACCAGGGTGAAAATCCAGGGGGTGCTGCATGGGCAGATTCTTTAGTTAAGAATTCTAATTTACCTGCTTCATTACAAAATCGCATTCGGGTAAAACAATTTACAATAAACCGTATTCTATCCCATCCTGTTAAGTGAAGATCCCAGGTATCGGGCTCATTACCATAGAGATGTTTTAAAAATTCATGAAATAAGGATTCAGGTCCTTGTAAAATAGTTTCTACCTCTTTGGCCAGTTTTAATGCAAGTGTCAAATCCCAAAGGGGATGAAATCCTGCATGGACTAGGGAAAACCCAAGTTTTGGATCATGATGTATCAAGGGTAAAGTTTTAAACCAGCTTAAGAAAGAATCTCGGTCGGGAGCTTCTAAGATATCATTAAACGTATAATAATTAGCATTGTAGGGTTTCGTTCCATATCCCACCGCCAGCAAGGTAAGATCGTGGTTGCCTAAAACCGTGATGGCACTTGTATTAAGAGATTTCACAAAACGTACTGTTTTAAGAGAGTTAGGTCCTCGATTTACTAAATCTCCTGTAAACCATAATTGATCTTTTTCTTTATCAAAATGAATTTTATCTAAGAGTCGCATGAGAGGATCATAACACCCTTGGACATCTCCAATCGCATAAGTGCTCATGATCTTTTTTCCTGAATATAATTACTGATTTGCACAAATTCGTTGACAGAGAGGTTCTCAGGTCGGCTGAGGGGATTGATGGAAAGTCTTTCGAAATCTTGTAATTCTAAATATTTTTTTAAGGAATTTTGCAGAATTTTTCTTCGTTGAGTAAAAGCATGGGTCGTTATTTCTTGGAGTATGTGAATACTATGAGCAACAAAGGGTAGTTTTGCATAGGGGATAAGACGAATGAAGGCAGAAGTTACCTTGGGTGCTGGTCTAAATGCGGTGGGGGGTACTGTAAATAAAAAATGGGTTTCACAATGATATTGAGTCATGATTGACAATCTACCATAGGCTTTGGAATTTGGCTTTGCAATCAGTCTGTCTACGACTTCCTTTTGTAGCATAAAATGCATATCTTGAATAATGTATGAGTATTTTAAAAGATGAAACAATAATGGTGTTGAAATATTATACGGGAGATTGCCAACGATTTTAAGTTTTTGGTTATTTTTAAATAAAGTTTGGAAATCAAACTTTAAAGTATCGGCTTGATGTAAAGTTAAATTTTTAGAAGCATGACATTCTTCTTGTAATGTTTTTGCTAGGTCGCGATCAAGTTCAATGACCTCAAGATGATTAAGCATTTGAAGCAAGGGTTTGGTTAGGGCGCCTAAACCAGGTCCAATTTCAATTAAATGATCATCTGGTTTAAGTTGGAGGGATTGTAGGATTTTTTGTATGACAAATGGATCTTCAAGAAAATTTTGTCCGAACCGTTTACGAGGTGTGTGATATTTCATTGGTGATACATTTGGTATATGGATTTTCCTTTGGTTCCCCACTTTGAAAAAGGGGGGCTAGGGGGGATTTTTTTGGCCGGCACAGGGACCAGCTCCTACAAAAAATGTCCGTCTTACAGAAAAATTTTAACTTCTGCTTCTTGTCGAATACGTTTTAACCAAGATGCTACGTATTCTTCAAATTTTCGTTGATAAAGGACTTCCATTGCTTTATTGCGCATGGTTTCAGAAGTATTTTGTTGAATTTTTCGTTCCACTACTTGGATGAGATGCCAGCCCAACTCAGTTTTGAAAGGATGGCTGACTTCACCAGGGCGAAGTTTTGTCATTTGTTGGAAAAATTCAGGGACAACTGATTTTTCAGTTACCCAGCCAATGTCTCCCCCTTTGGCTGCACTGCTGGTTTCTTGTGAATATTTTTCTGCCATTTTAGCAAAGGGAGTTCCTTTGTTAATTTGATCAAAAGCTTTAGCTAAAAGTGTTTGTGCGTCTTTTTCGGAAGTTTTATCATTGCTTGTGATTAAAATTTGTCGTACATGAGTTTCAAACTGTGTTTTTAACGTTGTGCTCCCGTTCGCCCGTTTATCGAGTAATTTAATAATATGAAAACCATTGTTATTGCGAATAGGACCAAACACTTCACCCACTTGTAGCGTTGGGGTTTGTTTTGCAAACAAAGTGGGGAGTTCTGCAGCTTTTCGCCATCCGAGATCTCCACCATTTAAGGCCTGTTGTCCAGAAGATTTACTCATTGCTAATTGAGCAAAATCAGCACCTGCTCTGAGTTGTTGAATAATTTCTTTGGCGTTTTTTTCAGTTTTTTGTACTTCTTGAGGTAAAGAGTTTTCTCCAAAAGAAAGTAAGATATGGCCCAGGTGGTATTCAATTCCTGTTTGGTCTTGTCCTTCTGGTGAATTCAAAAAGTTATCGACATCGGTTTTAGAAATGGTGATGTGAGGTCCAAGTTCTTGTTGTTGCAAACGTGAAATGGTTAACTCTTTCTTAATATTATCTCTGAAGTCATCGAACGAAATTTTCTGATCGTCTAAAAATTCACGCATTTGTTCTAGAGATAATCCATCACGACTAGCCATTTCTTGGATTGTTTGATTTAAAGTATTCTCATCAATTTCTATTTTAAGCTCTTTAGCTTGTTGCAGTTGTAATTTTTCGGAAATCATTCTTTCGAGTACTTGTTTTTGTAGTTCTGTTGTAGGAGGTAATTCTGATTCATTTTGTTTTGAGCGCAATGTTAAAAGATTTGTTTGAAAAACAAGCTCAGATTCTGTAATTGCGTCGTCATTAACAGTGGCAATAGTGCGGTTTAAAACTTGAGCACTTAAAGATAAGGGTGTTAATACAAAAACACAGAAGACTAATAAAGAAATAATACGGTATGTCATCATTTTGCCAATCTTACCATCTATCTAACTAAAAAGGAGTGTTTTTAAGACCCCAACAATATTTTTTGCCATTTTACCTTAAAATCTGTCGTCATGCCACTGATATCCGGGAATGGAAGTTAGGGTTGACTGAATACCTTTTTGTCCAACGCTTCCGAAACCTTTAAATACAAATTGAAGTTGTATCCCAGTGTTATATATATTTATATTTTTTGCATTTGGAGTGGATGGAGTGCGGGCAGTTGGTAAATTATTACCAAAGAGAAAATTGGGTTTTAGGAAACGGATGACTGATAACCTTACAGCGGTACAGCACCCTTGGTGTTCAATACCTGCCAATAGAGTATTGGAGAGATGATTTTTGATGTCGTAATGCCAACGACCTAAAATACGCCATTCTTCAGAAAGCCGCCATGCGAAAGAGACATCCGTTTGATAAAGAGGGACGGGCTTGCCTGTTATTGGATTAATTTGTGCAGGATTAATGCGTAAATGTTGAAACCCTAAATTAAGGACATCAAGTTCGTGTGGGCGATATTGAATGTTAAATGATCGCTTATCATATTTTTTTCGATAGGGGTTCCACTCGAGACCTGCTATAGCAGACCAAGCTTCTTGCGCCTGATATCGAGTAGTTGCTGCAAAATTTGAACGATGTTTGTTAAAATCTGGATTTTCAAGTTTATGGCATTCGGGGAATTGTTTAGGGTTGCAAGTACTCACTTTACGATCTTCAAAATAATAAATTTGTCCTCCACTCACACTGAATCGTTCAACGCCAGTTTTGCCAGTTAAAAATCGAGTAGTGACACCTAAAGTAAGTTGATTTGCATCTCCTACACGATCTAAGCCAGCAAATCGGTTATCGCGGTATAACTGGTTATAGTCAAAGGCCGAAGGACTAGTATCGAAAATTGGAAGATTGTTTTGATCACGAAAGGGTACACGTAAATAATAAGCTCTAGGCTCCAAAGTTTGAATGTAGGGAGCTTTTAAGATATTCACAGTTCGCTCAAAAATGAGTCCAGAATCGATATCAAACATAGGTACAGTTCTTGTTGGCTTTTTAGTATGCTGGAACTTTTGCAAAGTGGGACTGAGTGATAATGTTTCACCCAAAAAATCCCATTGTATGCGGGGTTTAACAAACCAGCCGGGTGCTATGAAGGGTAGGCTTAGGCTTGGGCGCATTTGAAATCGATCGCCAGTGGTGAAAGGTTGCCATGTAAAAGGATCACGTTTATGTTTAAATCGTGTCAGATCACTCGATATACCCCATTGCAAACCACACGGGAGATCAAGATAGGTATTAACAAGTGTTATTTGTGGAATCTGGCGATAGATGTCAGCTGCCGCAGGTCCAATAAAAGGGTGTAAAGTTTGATATTGTTTGAAACGAATGGCATTACTCCAATAAGGATCTCGATAGAGAAGCTCACCTTGTTGCAATAATTGCGTTGTGGCAGCCTGATCTAAAGTAGAACCAAAATCTGCAAAATAATTATCATCACCTGCTTTTTGGTAATGGATATTGGTTCCCCAGTTGGGATTAAAGTTAGTGGTGTGTTTTAGACGTAAATAGGTACGATTTGCATTCCCTTTAAGTCCTAATACTCTGGGATCTTTATCTAAAAATAATGGATGTTTTTTTAATTTCTCTTTTTGAAAATTTTGATATGCCTTATCATTAGGTAAAATGGTACCTTCTACTTCTCCAATGCTGTGACGAGAAAGGTAGCGAAATAATCCATTCATTTCTAGCCCGCGTTTCCATAAATATCGAGGGGTTAGCGTTGAGTCATAATTGGGAGCCATATTCCAATAAAAAGGTGTTGATAGCTCAAATCCAGAAGTGTTTGTGTAATTAAAGCCAGGGTATAAAAATCCGGTTTGTCGTCTATCATCAATCGGAAAATCAAGATAGGGCGCATAAAAAATTGGGATACCCTTTACATACAGTTTAGCATGAAGCGCTCGACCACGCCCGGTTGTTTTATTCAATCGAATGCGTTTTGCTTTTAGATGCCAGGTGTTTTGATAGGGTGCACAGGTGGTATAGGTTGCATCATCTAATTGCATACGTGTATTACTTCGCACTGTTATTCTTTTAGCCATTCCTCGGCCATGACGATCATATAAACGATAGCTTGCATTGTCGATAATTTCTTTATCTTCTGTTTTATTCAAAAAGCCTTCCGTACCATCAACTCGTAATCCAGGTTCAATTAATCGTACGTGCCCTTCTGCTTCTGCTGTATCTAGTCCACCTTTGTTTGGATTTCGGTGTAAAATGGCTTTATCAGCAAATAATTGACTGTTACCCTGAATCAGGTGAACATGACCCTTTAGATGAGTAGGTCCAACTTCTGGAAATTCTGCACTGTCTGCTGTTGCTGTAATGGGTTGATTTTCAAGAAACACAGCAGATTGGCCTGGGAAAGGAGGGGGTAATTCAGAATAATAACCTTGACATAAGGATCGGCATTCTGGGACAGGCACCCAATCATCAAAAGGATTATTTTCCAAAGGCTGAGTGCATCCAGTCCTAATATCGATTAAAATTAGGTTAGTAGTAATAATAAAAATTAAAGTCATTATAGGTTTCACGTGACATACCATCGCATAGAATGGGAAGAGCTGCAAATTAGATTAGTTAGTAAGTATTAAGGGTAACTCAATGATTCGCATACAACTTCTAGAAAAATGGCTAAATCGAGTTTTGGAGGGTCGCTCCTACCGATATGTTCCATTGGCGGGGGATGCAAGCTTCAGGCGTTATTTTAGAGTATTTGTTGAATCTAGCAACGGATTCAATGATCAAGTCTCCCAGCAATATGTGGCGATGGATGCCCCGCCACCAGAAAACATTCATCCTTTTATAGAGATTGCTGGATTGTTGAGTTCTCTGGGTTTATCTGTCCCGAGGATATTACATCAAGAACAAGACTTAGGATTTTTATTACTGTCGGATTTAGGAGATCGCTTATATTTACACGAATTGAATGAGGGTTCAGCAGAGTCATTATACCGGGATGCATTGAGCTCCCTGATTAGGATTCAATCTTGTCAAGCCACTCTACCCAAATTCAATCGTGTATTCATGTGGGATCAATTGCAGATTTTTCAAACCTGGTATTTAGAAAAACATTTAGGATTAGGAATAAAAGAGATAGAAAATAACCTGGCGCAATTAAAACCCCTGTTAAGTGAAGTGATTCAAACAATAGAGGGACAACCTTATGTTGTGATACACAGAGATTATCACTCACGCAATCTAATGATTTTAGATTCGGCAAACCCTGGGATAATCGATTTTCAAGATGCGATGTTGGGTCCTGTAACTTATGATTTAGTCTCTTTGTTTCAAGATTGTTACATCAGTTGGGATAGAGCACAAGTTCAAAAATGGGTTTTGGATTTCCAAATGCAAGCAAGAGCTGCAGGTATACTAAAATCTGATATTAGCCATGAACAATTTTTGCAATGGTTTGATTGGACAGGATTACACCGTCATTTAAAAAATTTAGGTATTTTTACTCGCTTATATCATAGAGATGGTAAACCAGGCTATTTAAAAGATATACCCATCCCTTTAAAATATATCAAAGAGACGTGTGGTCGATATCCAAGGTTAACTCCTCTTTGGACATTTTTTGAAAATACTTTAAAAGTTAAAGTTGAGGTTTAAGATGCGGGCAATGATTTTGGCAGCAGGAGAAGGAAAACGGATGCGTCCTTTGACGGATCATACTCCCAAACCCTTATTACTGGTTGCAAAGCAACCTTTAATTACCTACCATCTTAAATCATTTAAAATGGCAGGTATTACCGAAGTTGTGATAAATCTTGGATATTTAGGAGAAAAAATAGAAAATTATTTAGGCAATGGTACCGAATACGGTGTTAATATTCAATATTCTTACGAAGATCCCATTTTAGAAACGGGGGGAGGCATTAAAAAAGCCTTACCTTTACTTGGAAAAAATCCTTTTATTGCTGTGAGTGGGGATGTTTTAACTGATTTTGATTTTCGAAAACTACCCAAAGAACCTATGGGGCTTGCGCACTTAGTATTAACAGATAATCCACCCCATCATCTTAAGGGTGATTATGCTTTAATCAATAATTATATTGTAGAATCGGGTGGCCCTTTGTTAAATTTTGGGGGGATTGGTGTTTATCGTCCAGAGCTTTTTGAGTCTTGTCCTGAAGGGAGGTATCCTTTGCCATTACTATTTAAGCAGGCCATAGCACAAGGTCAGATAACAGGTGAGCATTTTTCGGGGTTGTGGCATAATATTGGCACGCCAGAACAATTACAAACTATAGCCCTTCAGAAAAATATTTTGCGAGGGAGAGGTGTTTGAGCATAGCGAGTTTAGCGACCGAGACAAAGTATTTATCTGAAGGGCTATATTAATCAGTTGAAGTTAAAGATGTTAACAGTATGAATATTTTTGGCAAAATCATTGGATTCTTTTTGGGGTATCTATTTTTAGGGCCTATTGGCGCAGTTATTGGCGTTTTGGTTGGAGGGATATTTGATAGAGGGTTACACATCAATCTTTATCAAATGCCCCGTGAGCGTGCTTTAGAGGTTCAACGAGCTTTTTTTACTTCTACTTTTTCAGTGATGGGCCATCTTGCCAAGGCGGATGGTCGGGTAAGTGAAAATGAAATTCGTGCAGCTCGAAAAATCATGTCGCAATTTGAATTAAATGAAATGATGACACAAGAAGCTATCCATTTGTTTAATGCAGGCAAAGAGCCTCATTTTGATTTGGATGCGGTATTATCAAATTTATTACAAGCGTGCCATAAGCATTCTGATTTGCTGCGTTTCTTTATAGAAATACAATTAGAAGCTGCCTTGGCAGATGGTAAATTGCAACCTGAGGAACAACGCATTTTATTACATATCTGCAAACGATTAAATTTTTCTCCTCAAGAGTTTGATCAATTATGGGCGAGACAATGGGCGGGACAATCTTTTTATCAATGGTATGCCTCTCAATTTGAACAAAATGCTTATGCCGAAGCAGGGGCAAAACACGCCTATGGAGGATATTCCTATGGTCATCAACAGCATGCTTATACGGAAAGACGAAGAGACACTTCACTGCAAGATGCTTATGGCGTATTAGGCATACCTGAGAGTGCGACAATCGCTGATATTAAGAAAGCCTATAGACGCTTGATGAATCAGCATCATCCTGATAAATTGGCATCACGGGGTTTACCAGGAGGCATGGTAAAGCTTGCTAAAGAGAAAACGCAACAAATTCGAGCAGCCTATGATCGGATTAGGGAAGCAAGGGGATTTAAATGAAATATAGGGCGTACCAAATTGGAATTTTATTATTATCGATGTTTATTTTTTCTTCGAAAATCAATGCGGATGATTTAAATACTGGTATTTCTATTGCCTCTGGTCATGGTGATTGCAGCATTATTCCCATTCGAGTTGGTTTGCAAAGAGATTTTGGACATAAACTTCGTCCTGAAAGTACCTTTCCCTTAGGAGGATATTGGGAAGGTAGTCTATATTATATGCATGGGAAGGCAGCCAAAAATCCGGGGAGTCATAAAAGCTTATTTGCAGCTGCAGCAGCAGGAGTTTTGCGATTTGAAAAAAGAGAAAAAACTTGTTTAGGTTGGCCTTATTTGGATGCGGGAATAGGATTATCATTACTCAGCAGAAAAGAGATTGGAGGAAAACAATTGGGCATTAATTTCCAATTTGAAGACAGAGTGGGGTTGGGGATTCGATTTGGCGAGAATCGACAGTATGATCTTGGTTACCGACTTGTTCATTTTTCTAATGCGAGTATTGCAAAACATAATAGTGGTATTAATTTGCATCTTTTAGTTTTTAGCTATTGGTTTTAATAATTATTGTAAGCGAGTCAACATGGAAAAAAAGGATCTTTTCATTATTGCCCCTTCAATTTTGTCAGCTGATTTTGCACGTTTAGGTGAAGAAGTGGATGCTGTTTTAAAAGCAGGTGCGGATTGGATCCATTTTGATGTGATGGATAATCATTATGTACCCAATTTAACCTTTGGTCCAGAAGTTTGCAGTGCTTTACGACACTATGGAATTAAAGCACCGATTGATGTTCATTTAATGGTTAAACCTGTCGATAGCCTGATAACTATGTTTGCAAAGGCGGGTGCTAATATCATTACTTTTCATCCGGAAGCCAGTCATCACGTTGATCGCAGTTTACAGTTGATACGGGATAACGGATGTCAAGCAGGATTAGTATTTAATCCAGCAACACCACTTTCTGTTTTACCTTATGTTTTAGACAAAGTTGATATTGTTTTGTTAATGTCCGTTAATCCAGGTTTTGCGGGGCAAAAATTTATTCCTGCGGTTTTGGAAAAACTTAAAGAGGCACGTAGAATTATTGATAAAAGTGGTAAAAATATTCGTTTAGAAATTGATGGTGGTGTTACTTTGGATAATCTTCGTGCAATTCGCGATGCAGGGGCGGATACCTTTGTTTCAGGCTCTGCAATCTTTGGGACGAAAGATTATGTGGCGACGATCAAGGGGTTTAGGGAGGCGTTGAGGGGTTGATTAAATTAAGTGGGATAATTTTATGTTTGCTGTTATCTTTCAGTATGGTATCGCATGCAGTCGATCATCGACATCAGAAAATAATAAATTATGCGGTAACAAAGGCATTTGGAATTAATAAACCAGACAGTGTGGAAGTCCTAAAGGGGGGGCGTTCACAAGCAAAATTATATAAATTGCTTATTAATAATAAATATTATGTTGTACGTTTTATTAATGGGGGTTTAAAAGAACGCGAAAAAGAAATCAAATGTATGACCATTGCTGCAAAAGCTGGAATAGCGCCTTATGTGTATTACGCTAATACCAGTGATGGTGTCATTGTGATGGATTTTATAAAAAATAAGCAGTTAACGAAAACGGAATTGTCCAATCCAAAAATTATTATTAAACTGGCAACATTGTTGCGAGCAATTCACGATGCCCCTTCTTTTGGAAAAGCAAAATCTTCGAATATTAGTGATGTGCTTCGTCAAAGTGAAGGAAAGTGGGAGTGGCGTCAAGAAGCCTCTTTAATTCGAGAGGGAAAGAAAAAATTAAATTCAATTAAAGCGATTGAATCTCTAATATCTAAAAATGAGATAAAAAGATCTTGTCATAACGATTTAAATTCTAAAAATGTTTTGTATGATGGGAAAAGATTTTGGGTTATTGATTGGGAATATGCAAGCTATGGAGATCCTTTTCTGGATGTTGCGACTGCTTCGAATTTTTGGATTTTTAATCATTCATTAGAAGAACTTTATTTGCATACTTATTTTAATAAAGCACCTTCTGCAGAAGAATTGGCACACTATTTTGTGATGAAACAAGTGTCACGGTATGTTTATGGCATTGTATTAATGAAGCGAGCAAAGAATTTGGGTGCGAAGCCTTTATCACAAAACGAGGTGGACAAGATTGACCTTCAATGTGTATATGAACAAATCCGTGCTGGACAATTAAAGTTAAATAATCCAAATCATTTAGAAATATTTGGTGCTGCTTTATTAAAAGAGGGGCTTATTAATATGGAGACAGATGTTTTTAAGAGGTCGTTGTCTGCTCTTCAAAATTCCAAAAATCCCCCCTAACCCCCCTTTTTCAAAGTGGGGAATTGGATCCTCATATTTCTAGTTATCCTGTCATTCCGCCGTGGTTTTGTAAATATTCTTCTGAAGCTATTTGTAAAAAAGTTGAACGTTTTAAACCTAATTTTTTACGAAATCCATCAATGCGTGTCAGCATTTTTGTAGGGAAAATAACATTAAAACGTTTGAGGGATTGATATGACTCTAAAATTTCATTATCAATGGCAATAGGAACTAATGTGCCTTTTAGTTTTTCTAAAGCTTTATAAGAAGAGGGGGCTTTTATAAATTCTGGTTCCGCATGTGCTAACCATGCAGGGAGTGCATCTATTGCATTAGCAACTGCTTCACCCCAGTCTGAACCAAAAGTGTAACATCCAGGTAAATCTGGAAATTCAACCTCTACAGCTTCAGGGGTTTTTTTAAATAATGCATAATAATATTTCATATTTTTACCTCCAAATTTGCATGTTTTAAAATATTCCTGACTGTTCCATTTGGTATATCCCCTTTATGACGAGGTACAGGAATAGGAGGAGAACCTTCTTTTACCCATACATCGTGTTTTCCACCTGAGCGTTTATTAAATCCTGCTTGCCTTAATAACCTTTCTAATTCCCTTTTAGTCATTTTTAGGTACTACTCTAAAATACATACTAGTGTGTATTTTAATAAAAATCAAGATTCATATCAACAGGTATTTTTAGAATGGGTTCGACCTACAGTATTTTCTATATTTTTATTTAAAATTCGGCTATCATTAACACAATGAGGTAATACCTCCTTACTTAATAAGAGGTTTGTATGCATCTACACGTTTCGACTCTAACACAAAAAGGACAAACAACAATTCCTGCAGACATTCGTCATGAATTGGGTTTGCAAGCAGGGGATAAAATTGAATTTGAAATTTTTGAGGGCCAAGTCACCCTTAAAAAAATGCAGCCGATCGATTACGAATACCACCGCGCATTATCAACTAACTTATCTGAGTGGAGTTCCCCTGAAGATGATGAGACATTCGATAAATTATGATCCTTTTACAGTAGTAGTTGTTCCTTTTCCATTTACAGATTCGGCAAAAGCAAAAAAACGTCCTGCCATCGTTGTAAGCACTAACGACTACCAAATTAAAACCAGTCATATTACACTTTTGATGGTAACAAGTGCTCGTCATGCGAAATGGTTTGGAGATTATTCTATTCAAGATTTAAAATCTGCAGGACTTCCGGCTCAGTCTATTGTAAGGCAGAAAATTTTTACAATAGATATGCGGTTTATTATTAAAACAATTGGAATGTTATCTCATGAAGATAGACAAAATGTTATGTTCAATTTTAAAAAACACATTCATTTGATTAATAGCTAATATTTGTACTTGTATGAAGATCATTATCTTCTGTGGGTAAAAATCCCATGATGCTGACCTATAATCAATTAACTTTATGAAAAGATATTTATATTTTTTTTATTCTTGTTACAATGCAGTTATTAAATTTAATAAAAGTTGGAGGTTAATATGTTCGGATTAAATCCACAAGCATTTATAGCAATAGCTGATGCAGCGCGTCGGCGTGCAACTGAGACAGCCCAACGTGAGGGGGAGGAGAGGAAAAGAGCATTAGAAGCTCGAGCTCGTTCTCAAAGTGTACTTGATGCAAGAGGCCGTAGAGAAAGAGAAGCTGAAGAAAGAAGACGTGAATTAGAACGAAGAGAAGCAAAATTAAGAAGTGAACAAGCAGAGCGCGATGCAAAAGAGAAAAAACTTGCTGAAGAAGCAAAAAAAATAGAAGAAGAACGTGAAAGAATCAGAAAAGAAACTGAAGAAATAGCTCGCAAAGAAGCAGAGGCAAAAGAAACTAGAGAAAGAGAAGCAAAAGAAGCTCAAGATAGAAGAGATGCTGAATTAAGAGCTAAAGCAGAAGAATTGGAAGCAAGAGAAGCAAAATTAAAAGTTGAAGTAGAAAGAAAAGCAGCAGCAGAAGCTGAATTGATGGTTAAAATGCGAGTTTTTGAAGAAAAACTCGCCGAGTTAGAAAAAGAGCGTCGCAAAGAAGCAGAGATTAAAGAAGCTAGAGAAAGAGAAGCAAGAGAGGCTGAAGAAAGAAGAATAGCTGCATTAGTACAACAACAAGAAGCAAAATTAAAAGCTGATGAAGTGGAAAGTGCAAGAAGAGAGAAACAAACAGCTGAATTAGCAGCCAGATTAGCAACTGTTCAAGCAGAGTTAAATGCCAGAAAAGAAGAAGATGAGCGAGTTGCAGCAGAGCGAGAAGCAAAAGAAAGAGCTCGCCGTGAAAGAGAGAGAGAATTAAGGAATAAAGAAGCTAAACTGAAAAAAGATAATTTTAGAGAACGGCCTTGTGCGGAAAAACTGAGGCTTATTAGCAAAATGCCTAGTGCTGATGATAGGGATCCGTTATCGGCTTTAGCAAGAGGTGTTGCACGTGATCCACAAGGTCCTGTTGATTTTTCTGTTGCTGCTGGGTTGGTAAACCCAAGGACTGTTAAGCAACTTCACCAGGACTTTTCTGACTCTGTAGTATGTAATGTTACTGAAAGAAATAAGGACCATGCTGTTTTAAGTGAACACCATCTTTTAATGACAATGCCTGATGATGGTAGAGAAATATTAATTTTCTACAAAACAGTAAACGATATGCCCCAAAAACCAATTTTTAAGCCAGCCGCAGACATGGCTGCTTTTAAAGAGGGATTGAAAGCTAGAGAAGATACATTAATTGTGTCTGCTAAAGCGGGGGAAGGAGATACAGAGCGAGAAGTATTTATCCAAGGGGCTATCTCAGTGCCGCGAGTGCGAGCTCCTGGAAAAAGAGCTATCTCATCACCATAATGTGGAGGAGGGGCAATGCTTAAAAACAAAATGCCCCTCATTTTTTTGATGGGTCCCACTGCCTCGGGAAAAACTGATCTCGTTATTGAGTTGGTTAAAAATAAATCTCTACCGGTTGAAATTATCAGTGTCGATTCTGCGATGGTGTATCGTGGTATGGATATTGGGACAGGAAAACCCAGCAAAGAAGAATTAGCGATTGTGCCGCATCATTTAATTGATATTCGGGATCCCAGTGATCCGTATTCTGCGGCAGATTTTAGAGAGGATGCACTGAAGTTAATTGTTGATATTACGAAGAGAGGGAAGATCCCTTTATTGGTGGGGGGAACACTACTTTATTTTCGTGCATTAGAAAAAGGATTATCCCCTTTGCCGAGTGCTGATCCCATTATTCGAGAGAAATTATTAAAAGAAGCAAGGGAGATTGGTTGGGAAGCGATGCATCAACGTTTAGCAAAGATTGATCCTAGTGCTGCAAATCGTATTCATCCAAATGATCCCCAACGGATCCAACGCGCCTTAGAAGTTTACGAAATAACTAATAAGCCAATGTCTGAACTTTTTAAGGATAAATCTTTACAGGTCAACGAATCTTTACAGTCCAATGATCTCAACTTGCAATATAAAATCCATTCGTTTGCTTTAGTTCCAAGGGATAGAAAGTTCTTGCACGATAGAATTGCCAAACGTTTTCTTAAAATGTTAGAGCTGGGATTGCTTGAGGAGGTTAAGCATTTGTTTAATCGTGGGGATTTGCATGCAAACTTACCTGCGATACGGTCGGTTGGGTATCGCCAAGTCTGGCAATATCTAGCAGGAGAGATAAGTTATGATGACATGGTGCTAAAAGCAATGACAGCCACTCGACAATTAGCGAAAAGACAATTGACTTGGTTAAGGAGCTTGGATAATATTAATTGGCTTGAAATTGAAAATGGACGTTTAGCTTGTCTTAAGACCATGATAAACTGCGTCTCTTAAGGGAGGAGTGTATACCTCCACAATAACATTACGGAGAAAAAAATATGTCTAAGGGGCAGATGTTGCAAGATCCATTCCTAAATGCATTGCGTAAAGAACGGGTGCCTGTGTCAATTTACTTGGTCAATGGGATCAAGCTACAAGGGCATGTTGAGTCTTTCGATCAATTTGTTGTGTTGTTGAAAAACAGCGTTAGCCAAATGGTTTATAAGCACGCGATCTCAACAGTGGTTCCCACACGAAATGTTAAAATGACTCAAAGTGCACATATGGATGATGAAGTAGAAGATGAATTTGTGCATGAAGAGCTACAACCTGGGAATTTGTAATTGACAGACCGAACAGAGAGATGTGAACGGGTAGTCCTTGTACATCTCTCTCTCCGGGATCCTACTCAAGCTACCGATCTTCGAGAATTTAGAGAACTTGCTTTATCTGCAGGTGCAGAAATTATTGCAACCGTGACAGCAAGTCGTGATGTTCCTGATGCAAAATATTTTGTGGGTAGTGGTAAGGTTGAGGAAATTCGAGCGATAGTACAAGCGGATAAGATAGATCTTGTGCTGTTTAACCATACTTTATCACCTTCTCAAGAACGCAATCTCGAAAAAGAATTGCAATGTCGAGTGCTGGATCGAACAGGCCTTATCCTCGATATTTTTGCCCAACGTGCACGTACTTACGAAGGGAAATTGCAGGTTGAATTGGCGCAACTACAGCATCATTCTACGCGATTAATTCGAGGTTGGACTCATTTAGAACGTCAAAAAGGTGGTATAGGATTACGAGGCCCAGGGGAAACCCAATTAGAAGTTGATCGACGCTTAATTCGTGATAGGATTAAACATATTAAGGCTCGTCTTGAGAAAGTGCGCCAACAGCGGGATCTGAGTCGACGCGCAAGATTTCGTGCCTCTATACCCACTATTTCTTTAGTTGGTTATACAAATGCGGGCAAGTCAACACTGTTTAATACTATAACAGGATCACATGTTTTTGTTGCTAACCGCTTATTTGCTACCTTAGATCCAACTTTGCGATCTCTAGAGATCCCGCCTTTAGGTAAAGTCGTTTTTGCGGATACTGTGGGATTTGTTCGTCATCTACCTCATGATTTGGTTGATGCTTTTAAAGCAACATTGGAGGAAACTCAAGATGCAGATTTGCTATTACATGTGATTGATTGTAATGATGAGTTATGGCGTGCCCATATTACTCAAGTAGAAGAGGTTTTACAGCAAATTGGCGCTCTAGAAGTTCCACGCATTGAAGTTTACAATAAAATTGATTTATTACCGCAGGTTGAACCGCATTATGAACGAGATGGAGAAGGGATTATTTCACGTGTTTGGGTTTCGGCATACAGTAAAGCAGGGCTTAATGTCTTAGCCCAGGCAATTATTGAACGTCTAGGTCAAGATATTGTAGAAGGGGAGTTACATTTGAATGCTGATCAGGCTCGTATTAGGGCTCAATTATATGATATGGGCGTTGTAAAGACAGAAATTGTAGAAGATGAGGGTGGGTGGATATTGAGACTCGTGATACCTTATCATCGGTGGTTACAAGTGAAGCGAGAGCATCAAGAGTTAGGGGAAATAAAAATATGACCAAAAATGATATGAGGATGGCTTGGAATGAGCCTGGTCGTGGTGGTAGCAACAATAAAGATAAAGATAAAAATCCCTGGGGACGTGGTAGTGGTGACCAAGGCGGCCCGCCTGATTTGGATCAAGTGTTCAAAAAACTTATCTTAGGAATAAAAAACTTTTTTGGTATTGGCAATAATAAAGGGAGTAGCGATGGGGGAGGTCGTCCTTTTGGAACCCCTTCTTCTATGAGTGGAATGAACGGGTTTCAACAGGGATCTTTAGTTACCATTGTAGTTATTGTTTTAGTGGGTATTTATATCTTATCCGGTATTTATATTGTTGAACCTGCAGAACGTGCAGTAATTACTTGTTTTGGAAAATATTTAAGAACGGATGGTCCAGGTCCGCATTGGTTACCTCGAGTGTTTGAAAACAATGAAATTGTAAATGTCGATAGAACTGAAACAACGCGTCACAGTGGCGTTATGCTGACTCAGGACGAAAATATTGTGTCGGTAGAAGTTGCAGTTCAATATCGCATTAATGATGCCAGAGCGTATTTATTTAATGTTGTCAATCCTGAAAACAGTTTAAAGCAAGCGACAGAAAGTGCCTTGCGACAAGTGGTTGGCCAATCTACCTTGGATGATGTATTAACCAGCGGTCGAGCACAAATTGCAACTGCCATTAAAGATCAAATTGTGTCCACTTTAAATTTATATCAGGCAGGCCTTTTGGTTTTAGATGTGGCGATGCAGCCTGCTAAAGCACCCGAGGAAGTCCGAACAGCATTTGATGATGTAATTAAAGCTCGAGAAGAGGAAGTTCGCTCGGTGAATCAAGCAGAATCTTATGCGAATGATATTTTGCCTAAAGCCCGAGGTGTTGCAGAAAGAATGAAAAAAGAAGCTTTGGCGTACAAGCAAGAAACACAATTAATTGCAGAAGGGAGTACCAAACGCTTTAATTTAATCTTACCAGAATTCCAAAAGTCTCCGAAAATAACCCAAACCCGGTTATATTTGGATACCATGCAAGAGATCCTCTCAAAAACCAGCAAAATCTTAGTTGAGGGTGGAAACAATAATCTTTTGTGTTTACCGATTGATAAACTCATGAGTGGTAAAGGAACAGAAGAAGAAAAGGAGAAGAGTTAATGAAGAAATTATCCACATCCGTTTTAGTTGGCATTTTGCTTGTACTGTTTTTGTTCGGTTCAAGTGTTTTTACCGTCTATGAAACAGATAGAGCTTTAATTGTACGATTAGGAAGATTGGTCACCGAGGATGGAGATAAAGCTAAAGTCTTAGAACCAGGGATCCATGTAAAAATTCCTTTATTAGATACCGCTTTGTTTTTTGATACGCGTTTAAATATGACAGATATCTCTTCTGCTCGAATAGTGACTAGTGAGAAAAAAGATTTGATTGTCGATTTGTATGTAGAATGGCGTATCAACGATTTTGCGAAGTTTTATACCAGTACTTTTGGGATGGGTGATAGTCGCGATAGAGCAGAAGAATTATTACGTCAAAAAGTTGTTGATGTGTTACGGGCGGAATTTGGTCAACGGACCATCCGCAATGTCGTATCGGGGGAACGAAAAGAATTGATGGAAAGATTAAAAACCAATACCGGTGAAAATGTGATTGCAGGTCTTGGTATGGAGTTGGTGGATGTTCGTATCCGACGGATAGATTTACCCCCAGAAGTGAGTGACGCTGTATTTGATCGTATGCGCAGTGAGCGCAAACGAGTTGCAACAGAACTTAGAGCCAATGGAGAATCTAAAGCAGAAGTGATTCGCGCTGAAGCTGAAAAGCAACGTCGTGTTCTATTAGCAGAAGCAGAAAAAGAAGCACAACGTTTAAGAGGAGAAGGGGATGCTTTGGCAATGCGAACGTATTCTGCCAGCTACAGCCAATCCCCTGAGTTTTATGAGTTCTACAAAAGTTTAGAAGCCTATAAACAATCATTTAATGATAAGCAAGATGTTTTGGTGTTAAATCCTAACACTAGTTTTTTTAAATATTTTCGCAATACTGTAACCAAACCTTAAAGAGTAAATTGTATGTGGCAAGATTTATTTGCAGCTTTAGCATTAGTATTTGTAATTGAAGGGATGTTACCTTTTTTAAGGCCCGAAGTATGGCGCAAAACCATGGGACGTATGGTAGAAAAACCGAATAATGCATTGCGTTTGATGGGATTAGTAAGCATGTTGATGGGTGTCATTTTGTTATATGTTGTACGGCAGCCGGTTTAGGGAAGTATTGGTGCCGAGGAGAGGACTTGAACCTCCACGGAGTTGCCCCCACAAACACCTGAAGCTTGCGTGTCTACCAATTTCACCACCTCGGCTATATGGTTAATGTGAAAATTTACCTGGACTAAGAACTTAAGTCAATGATACCATTAAGGCATGAGTAAGAAAACGAGCAAATTAGATCCTTTTGCTGCCCGAGAGGCTGAAAAATACGAGAGTCCCATTCCCAGCCGGGAATATATCTTAGACTTTTTAAAAAACCGCGGCAAACCTGCAAATTATAAAGAATTAATATCCGAATTCAATTTAGAAGAAGAGCAAGAACAAATTGCCCTCCACCGTCGTATAAAAGCCATGATTCGAGATGAACAATTGGAACGTTTACGAGGGGGATCTTTTTGGCCCATGGGTAAACGTTTATTGTTGGAAGGACAAATTGTTATAGAAAAGGGCAAAGGGGGCCCTAGAACCTGGGTTGTCCCTGATGATGGAAGTCTTCGAGTTGCTATTTCGTCAGATCAAAAATATGTACTTTTTCAAGGGAACCGAGTTGTTGTTTCCACAGTAGAAGCGACAGAAAGAAAACAAAGAGAAGGTCGAATTGTTGAAATTATTGATCAACAACGCATGCATATGACAGGACGATTTGTTCAAGATGTGGGTTTAAATTATGTGATTCCCCATAGTAAAGAGATTGCTCAAGATATTTTAGTTCCTTTGGGTAAGGAAAAAGGCGCAAAAGATGGTGATATTATTGTTGTTGAAATAGAACGAGAACTTTCTAAAGGGGCAGAACCCGTGGGTCATGTGGTTCAAGTTCTAGGACATGAAAACTCCCCTGGGATTGAAATTAAAGCAGCGATTCAGGCCTATGAATTGCCCAATGAATGGCCCGAAGATGTCTTGAAAGAAATTCAGCAATTTTCAGAAACTGTTGCGCCTCAGCATAAAAAGGGACGCTTAGATTTAAGGGTCTATCCTCTTATCACCATTGATGGTGAAGATGCCAAAGATTTTGATGATGCTGTTTACTGTGAACAAAAGCCTAAAGGAGGATGGCGGCTGATTGTTGCTATTGCGGATGTGAGTCATTATGTTAAACCCAATACAGCATTAGATCGAGAAGCCAGACAACGAGGAAATTCGGTTTATTTTCCGGGGAAAGTCATTCCGATGTTACCGGAAATATTGTCCAATGGCTTATGTTCTTTAAATCCAGAAGTGGATAGACTTTGCATGGTTTGTGAATTAACCATTAGTCAATCTGGAAATATTACTCGCTATGCCTTTCATGAAGGTATTATGCGCTCCCATGCACGCTTAACTTACACTAAAGTTGCAGCTTTGCTGAAAGGGGAAAGTTCACATTTAGCAGAACAATATGCGCATTTAATGCCAATCATTCAAGAGTTAAATCAATTATATCAAACTTTAAAGACAGCACGTGAGACTCGAGGTGCAATTGAATTCGAAACGGTTGAAACCCGTATTATTTTTGGTGAGGGGGGAAAAATCAGTCGAATTGAACCCATTCAAAGAAATGATGCCCATAGAATTATTGAAGAATGTATGTTGTGTGCTAATGTTGCGACGGCTCGATTTTTAAAGAAGCATAAACTGCCCGGGCTTTATCGTAATCATGAAGGTCCGCAAGATGATAAACTAGCAGATTTAAGAACTTTTTTGGGTGAAATAGGGCTGTCATTGGGGGGTGGAAAAAATCCAAAACCTATCGATTATGCTAAATTGCTACACTCCGTTCAACATCGCGAAGATGTCAATATTATTCAAACAGTGCTATTGCGATCATTAAGTCAAGCAGTTTATTCAGCAGAGAATGTGGGTCATTTTGGCTTAGCCTATCCGGCATATTGTCATTTTACGTCTCCCATTCGTCGTTATCCGGATTTACTGATCCATAGACAAATTCGTTCAGTGTTGCGCGGGAAATGGGATCCAGAAAAAAATAACAAAGAAAAAGAGAAAGAAAATGAAAAAGATAAGGCTTTAGAATTGTTAGGGATCCACACTTCGATGACAGAACGGCGGGCGGATGATGCGACTCGTGATGTGGTGCGGTGGTTAAAGTGTGAATATATTCAAAAGCATATTGGAGAAGAATTTTCGGGAATTATTTCTGGGGTGACGCGTTTTGGATTTTTTGTAGAATTAAAAGATATTTATATTGATGGATTGGTTCATGTTAATAATCTTCGTAACGATTACTATTATTACGATGCCATCCATCATCGTTTGGTTGGCGAACGCACTGGGATCTTATATCGTTTAGGAGACAAAGTTAAAGTTCGCGTTGTAAAAGTGGATGTTTCTGAACGAAAGATCGATTTTGATTTGCTGGATGTAAAAGTACCAAAAACTTCAAAAAAGCAAACTCAGAAGCAAGAGCAAAAACGAAGACACAAAAAAGCGAGTCAGAAGCAGCCAGAAAAAAAAGAAAAAAGTAAAGCTAAAAAACGTAAAAGAAAGTAGTTGTGAAAAATCAAAACTCAAATTTAATTTATGGCATACATTCGATACGCAGCCTTTTACAAAGGGAACCTAACCGTATTTTAGAAATTTTTTGTGTGGAATCTCGAGAGGATGTCAGAATTCAAGAGATCTTATCTCTCGCACAAAATCATCATATAGCTGTGCAAAAAGTTTCTAAAAAGCAACTGGATGACTGGTTTTCAGAGTGTAATCATCAAGGGATTGCAGCACGTTTTCGACCTAAACCCTTATTAGATGAAAACGATTTAGAATCCCTTTTAGAAGATCTTAAAACGCCTCCCTTATTGTTAATTTTAGATGGCGTTCAAGATCCCCATAATCTAGGTGCTTGTTTACGAACAGCGGATGCTGCAGGGGTTACAGCAGTTATTATTCCAAGAGATCGCGCTGTTGGTGTTACAGAGACAGTGCGCAAAGTAAGCTCTGGTGCTTCAGAATCGGTTTCAATTGTCCAAGTAGGCAATTTAGCACGTACCCTTGAACTTTTAAAAAAACAAGGTTTGTGGATTATGGGAACGAGTGGTGAAGCCAAGCAGTCCCTTTACCAAACCGATTTAAAAGGACCCATCGCGATTGTGTTAGGGGCAGAGGCCAAAGGCTTGCGACGCTTAACAGAAGATCACTGTGACGTATTAATGCATATTCCAATGCATGGAATTGTTGAAAGCTTGAATGTTTCAGTTGCAGCCGGCATTTGTTTATATGAGGCAATTAGACAAAGATTGTAACTGATTTTGTTATACTGTGGATAATGATAGGATCACGCTGCACTCCCCGCGCTTGATGCGCGATCGGGGAGGTACAGCGTGACACCGGCTTCCACTTACTTTAGTCTTGCAGCGGGCACAGGTATTGCAGCAGCAGTAACACTAGTTCCAGCAGCGGCTGTTGATGTAGTAGCCAATGACATCAATGATGGTGATGATGCATCTCCTCCTACAGCTGCTGTAGATGATAATATTAAGGTTGGACTTACAGCGACGCTATCACCACTTGAACTGGCAGTTGGACTCGAAGCCTCATGAGAACTTAAACGTTTTGTCAATGTAGCTAATTGTGTTAATATTTCATTTCTCTTCTTAGGATCAACACAAAAATCTATAAACCTTTGAGGGTTTATAACGCTTCCTCCCATTAATGTTACCAATGCGTGATATTGGTCATAATGGCTTCTATCTAAGCCTAAAGCTACCAATTCTTTTGCTATCGTAATATCGAATGGCCCAATTAATTCATATTCTTTGGGAAGTAATGATTGTAATTGCTGAAAACCCTCAAATCTACTAGTTATAGAATAATGAGTATGAATATAAAGAATATGTGCGTCAGTAAGTTGGTATCTAGCTCTTCTAATTGTATCTAATGTGATCCTTGGGTCAATATCCATAACATCAAATTCAGTAGGCGTTAATGTTATTAGATCTGGGAATGACAAAGATTCATTATCCAGCATAAGGAGAATAGATTTACTCTGATGTTTAAATGTTTTATGATACCCTAAACCTAAAAACTGGCGAATAATTGCTGGGGATGTTCCTTGATTAATTACATCATCTGGGTTTTGAAACTGAGCAGTAACCAACAACTCTCTGAGTTCTTGCATTCTATCTGGTGTGGTTGTTTCAAAAGCATCTTGTATACCTTTTTTAATAGACTCTACAATATTGTCTGAGAATGCTTCGCGAATAACTCTTCGTTTTAAAGCTTTTGAACGTAGATGAGCTATTTGTCCAGATGAAAATTTTGTTTTTGTAGCATGCTCATAACGGGAATCATTTGGATTTGATAGTATAGTGTCTCGTATTTGGCTCATACTAGGAGAACTAAAAAACCTTTCATTGGGTACCCTTTGATCTAAATTTAAAGCGAGAATTGTACTATCAAACAATTCGACTCTCATTTTAATGTCTAATGCTATCTTGTGTAGGGGTAATGGGACCTGTGCAAATGTTGTATACGAAGAGAGATCATCAGCCACTTTTTTGTCTATTTCTGAAATAGTATCAATTAACTCTTGAAGGAGAGAATCACGAGCTCTTTTTTTATCGCTATCTAGTTCTTCTCTTGTAACCGCTGCTGATGTAGCTGCTGCTGATGATGTAGCTGCTGCTGATGTAATTATTGCTGCCATATTTACCTCCGATCATTGAAATGAATTTGTAATATTAGTCATACCAGCACAAGCTGGCGTCCAGTTTTTGACTGAACAGGTTCCAAGCAAATAGTTTGTCAAAAAACTCACCTGACGTCAATAAATATTTTTCCAAGTGTTTTGCTATATATATCAATAGTTTAGAAGGTTATACCCCTAATCACATATTCGGATAATTAGGACCGCCACCCCCTTCGGGGGGTACCCAATCAATATTTTGGGTGGGATCTTTAATATCACAGGTTTTACAATGCACGCAATTTTGAGCATGAATGTGTAGGTAAGGATTTCCATTTGGATCTTTTACTATTTCGTAAACTGCGGCAGGACAATAACGGGTTTCTGGGGCATCATAAAGTGCCAGATTAGTTGTGATAGCAAGAGATGGATCTTTTAACTTGAGATGACAAACTTGATTTTCTTCATGATTGGTATTTGATAATTGTACAGAAGTTAACTTGTCAAAACTCAATTGACCATCGGGTTTTGGATAATCAATGCGTTTACAAGAAGATGCTTTTTTTAGAGTTTTATTATCCGCATGATTATGAAAAGTCCAAGGGGCTTTGCCACGTAAAATATAAGTATCAAATGCGGCATACGCAAGTCCTGCCCATAATCCCTTTTGAAAAGCGGGGCGAATATTTCGAGCTAAGGTTAATTCTTCCCAAATCCAAGATTTTTTGATAGCGGTTTCATAAGCGAGTAATTCAGTTCCCTCGGCCCCTTGCTTTAAAGCGTCAAAGACTGTTTCTGCAGCAAGCATACCGGATTTCATGGCAGTATGATTGCCTTTGATTTTCGGTACATTTAAAAATCCTGCGCTACATCCGATAAGGAGTCCACCCGGAAAGCTGAGTTTGGGGATGGATTGAAGACCGCCTTCATTTAATGCGCGGGCACCATAAGCAATTCGTCGTCCTTTTTCTAATAGAGGCGCAATCTTGGGATGATGTTTAAATCGTTGAAATTCTGCATACGGATCTAAATAAGGGTTTGTATAATCTAATCCCACGACAAATCCAATGGCAATTTGATTATTTTCAAAATGGTAAATGAATGATCCTCCATAGGTTGCTTGATCTAATGGCCAGCCTATGGTATGAACCACGGTTCCTAATTGATGTTTTGTGGGATCAACTTCCCAAAGTTCTTTGATCCCTAAACCAAAAGTTTGTGGATCACAGTTTTTTTGTAGTTTAAATTTTTCATGAAGTGTTTTAGTTAGAGAACCGCGTGCACCTTCTGCGAATAAAGTATATTTTGCTAATATATCCATCCCGGGTTGATAGTTGTTTTTCTTATTTCCATTTTTATCAATACCAACATCGTTAGTTTGTACTCCCTGAACAATGCCATTGGCATCATACAACACTTCAGTGGCTGAAAATCCAGGGAAAATTTCAATGCCCAATGCTTCTGCTTGTTTTGCCAACCATCGACATAAATTACCCAGGCTAATAATATAATTTCCTTTATTTTGCATCTGGGGAGGCGTGGGAAAAGAAAAAGCCTCTTTTTGAGACAGTAATAAAAATTTATCGTGAGTGGCTTTGGTATTCAATGGCGCTTTTAGCGTTTGCCAATCGGGGAAGAGTTCATTTAAAGCTTTAGGCTCGAAGACTGCACCAGATAAAATATGTGCACCGACTTCAGATCCCTTTTCGAGTATACAAATGCGGATTGTATGCTGATATTGGTTAGCCAATTGAGCAAGGCGAATGGCAGCTGATAATCCTGCAGGTCCAGCACCAACAATGACAACATCGTATTCCATTGATTCTCGTGACATATTGAAATAGTATAAAGATAAATAAGGAATATTTCATGAAATGTTTAATCCCTGTTAAGCGAGTGATCGATTTTAATGTCAAGGTTCGTGTCAAATCCGATGGAACTGGAGTTGAAACGGATCAGGTAAAAATGTCGATGAATCCCTTTGATGAAGTTGCACTAGAAGAAGCAGTACGTTTAAAAGAAAAAGTCATCGTGAAAGAGATCATAGCCATATCGATTGGTGTTTCTAGTGCACAAGAGACTTGTCGAGTTGCATTAGCCAGAGGTGCAGATCGAGCAATTTTAATAGAAACAAATGTAGAAACGAATGAGATGCCGCCACTGTCTATTGCTAAAATTTTGAAGTATTTTGTACTGCAAGAAAAGCCTGATTTGGTTATTTTAGGGAAACAAGCCATTGATGACGATTGTAATCAAACGGGCCAGATGTTAGCTGCTTTATTAGGCTGGGCACAGGGAACGAATGCTTCAGGGCTTAATGTTAATGCCTCGACTGGTTCTGTCGAAGTGATTCGAGAGGTAGACGGTGGATTAGAAACTTTATCTTTAAAATTACCGGCTGTTGTTTCTGTCGATTTACGTCTCAACGAACCCCGCTATATCTCATTGCCCAACATCATGAAAGCTAAAAGTAAACCTTTACAGATTATTCCTATGGGTGATCTAAAAATTGAATTAAAGCAACACTTGAAAACAATTCAAGTTGAGCCACCCGTGATGCGGCGTTCAGGTATAAAAGTGAATAATGCCAAGGAGTTGGTCGATAAATTAAGAAACGAAGCGAAGGTGTTATGAAAGTTAATAGAGTTTTAGTGTTGGCAGAGCATGATAATCAAACGCTAAAAGTTTCGACAGCTAATACAGTCCGAGCTGCAACGGAGCTCTCGGAAGATATCACCGTATTGGTAGCAGGATATCAGTGTGCTGCGGTAGCAAAAGCGGCTAGTTTATTAGATGGAGTTAATGAAGTTTGGGTGTCAGATTTGCCTTGTTTTGAGCATGGATTAGCAGAAAATGTCGCTGAACTCATGATTGATCTTGCGGAGGCTTTTCAGTATATATTAGCGCCTGCAACGACCTATGGAAAGAATATATTGCCGAGGGTTGCTGCACGTTTAGATGTTGCTCAAATCTCCGAGATTACTGGTATTTTGTCACCAGATACTTTTGTGCGGCCTATTTATGCAGGCAATGCATTATTGACAATACAGTCTTTAGATCCCATTAAAGTGATTACGGTGAGATCTACAGCTTTTGAAGCGGTATCTACGGGTGTAGTCGCTACTAAAGAGCCAGCACCTATAGTTAATTTAGCTTCTAAAAAACCATATGATTTAGGATTATCTCAATTTTTAAGAGAGGAACCCCACGTTTCTAAACGTCCTGAATTAACTTCGGCACGAATTGTTATTTCAGGAGGCCGAGGATTACAAAGTGGAGAGAATTTTAAAATGCTGGAAGAGATTGCGGATAAACTGGGGGCAGCTTTAGGAGCAACTCGAGCAGCAGTGGATGCGGGTTTTGTTCCCAATGATTATCAAATAGGACAAACGGGTAAAGTTGTGGCTCCCGATTTATATATAGCCGTTGGGATATCGGGTGCAATCCAACATTTGGCGGGCATGAAAGACAGTAAGGTGATTGTGGCCATTAATAAAGATGCCGATGCACCTATTTTTCAAGTGGCTGATTATGGCTTAGTGGGTGATTTATTTGAAATTTTACCAGAATTAAGTAAGGAATTAGTCATTCGAAAATGAATGGCTGTGTTATAGTGTAATACTTATCTGGAACACTATTAAGTGATATTATGGATATCATTTGTACCTACGTGAGGTTTAGATGTTTGACCAAAAAATGAGCATTGCCACATTTGATCCCGAACTTTGGGCTGCAATTAAGGGGGAAACAGAACGGCAAGAAGATCATATTGAATTAATAGCTTCCGAAAATTATGCCAGTCCTCGAGTATTAGAAGCTCAAGGGTCGACTTTAACCAATAAGTATGCGGAAGGATATCCTGATAAACGCTATTATGGAGGTTGTGAATACGTTGATATTGCAGAAACGTTAGCAATAGAACGAGCAAAACAATTATTTGGCGCATCTTATGCTAATGTACAACCGCATTCAGGATCTCAAGCTAATGCTGCAGCCTATATGGCATTAATAAACCCTGGGGATACAATTTTAGGAATGAGTCTAGCTCATGGTGGTCATCTAACGCATGGTTCTACCGTTAATTTTTCTGGGAAATTCTATCATGCTGTTCAATATGGAACGCGTGCTGAAACGGGTATGATTGATTATGATGAGGTTGAAAAAATTGCCAAAGAATGTCGACCTAAACTTATCATGGCAGGTTTTTCAGCTTATTCTCGTTTTATCGATTGGTCAATTTTTCGTCAAATCGCGGATTCTGTGGGTGCTTACCTTGTTGTAGATATGGCTCATGTCGCGGGACTTGTTGCAGTTGGTCTCTATCCTTCCCCTGTTCAAATTGCAGATATCACTACCAGTACCACTCATAAAACCTTACGAGGTCCCAGAGGAGGATTAATTCTGGCGCGCAATAATCCTGAGATAGAAAAAAAATTAAATTCAGTTGTGTTTCCGGGGTTACAAGGTGGACCTTTAATGCACGTCATTGCGGCTAAAGCCGTTGCTTTTAAGGAGGCTTTATTGCCTGAATTTAAGCAATATCAGCAACAAGTAATTACTAATGCACAGCTTTTTGCAACAGGAATGATGGCAAGAGGATATAAAATTGTTTCGGGTGGGACCGATAATCATTTATTTTTGGTTGATCTTATCGATAAAAATATCACGGGTAAGGATGCCGACCATGCTTTAGGTAGAGCGAATATCACTGTTAATAAAAATGCGGTTCCGAATGATCCGCGTTCTCCTTTTGTGACCAGTGGTTTTAGAATTGGTACCCCTGCAGTGACAACACGAGGGTTTAAAGAAACTGAAATTCAAACACTTACGAAGTGGACTTGTGATATCTTAGATAAGTTAGCGGATGAAGCGCTCATTGACAGGGTTAAAAAAGAAGTTTTAGCACTTTGTAAACAATATCCGGTGTATTCATAAAATGCAGTGTCCTTTTTGTCAAGCACAAGATACAAAAGTTATTGATTCTCGTTTAGCAGGAGAAGGCGATCAGGTTCGTCGTCGACGGGAATGTGTTGTTTGTTTGGAGCGGTTTACAACTTACGAAACGGTAGAATTATCTTTACCAAGACTCGTGAAGAGAGATGGGAGTTGCGTACAATTTTTGGAGGAAAAATTGAGAGCAGGTATTTTACGAGCGCTTGAGAAACGTCCAGTACGAACAGAACAAGTGGATGCTGCTGTCAACCGTGTTATTTATCGTTTAAGAGCTGCAGGGGAGCGAGAAATCGAAACTCAAGTTTTGGGTGAATGGGTAATGACAGAATTAAAAGCTTTAGATGAGGTTGCTTATGTAAGATTTGCTTCTGTTTACCGTCGTTTTCAAGATGTAAATGAATTTAGAGAAGAAATAGCTCGCTTGCGAAATACGAGATTTGAGATAGAAGACAATGCAAAAACGAAATAGAGGTGGCCGAAAAAAAGCCCGCTTCTTGGCAGTGCAGGCATTATACGGGTGGCAATTGTCTCACAATGCTTTAGCGGATATTGAAGCACATACTTTGTTGGAGCATGGGGAGGAAGAGTTTGATCTCGGATATTTTAGAGTTTTATTACATGAAGTTCCAGCGCATATTTCAGAGATTGAAGTTGCTTTAAAGCCCCATCTTTCCCGTGTCATTGAAGAATTAGATCCAATAGAACTTGTTGTTTTACGTATTGCAACGTATGAGTTACTTAAACGGCCTGATGTTCCTTATCGAGTGGTTATTAACGAGGCTTTAGAATTGGTTAAAACGTTTGGTGCAACAGAAAGTCATCGATTTGTGAATGGTGTTTTGGATAAAGTTGCACGGGATTTAAGGCAATCAGAAATTTAAAAAAATCCCCCCCTTTTCTTGGATTGCTTCCCGCCACGCTTCGCTCGCGGTCGCAATGACGCGTTAAAAGACTATTTTTATTTACGCAAAATTAATATTGCATCTGAAATTTGTCTGAAAGGTGAACCGCTCACATTAACTTCTGGATCTAATTCAGGGTGATTCATGACAGAATTATCAATATAAAGTGTAGAAGATCCTCCACCATCTAAATTTAAAGCGTATTGACAATCGAGTTTATGCATAAATTTTGTAAGCTCAGCAATAGTCATCCCAGGACTTCCGGTGAGAGGACTTTGTTCTACAACAACAAACACCCAATGTCCATTATTTAATAACCCGACAGCCGTTCGTGCATGACGATTTTTGATAAAACGTGAATTAAGAAATTCTAAAGTATAGGTCTGAATGGTTCTCCCTTCTTCAATTAATAAAGGGGTACCGCCAATAATATTATCTACTATTTGCCAATGGTTTTTTTTATTTTTTTTAAGTTGCGGGATAACATCAATTTCTATTTTAACTTTGTCTCCAACACGAATAGCATGACGAGATGTTTTTGCACGTGGACCTATAGAATAAACATACCCATTAGTGGGGATTTTTGTTTTGCCTCCAGGTAGAATATCCACAACTTGGTTATTTTTGATAATGATATCTAAATTATTGGGGTTAGAGGTGAGATAATTGCCAAAGGTATCAGTATATAAAATTGCACGATTGGGGACACTAGGTTGATTTACAGCATAAATAGGAAATTTCTGATTTTGAATTTTAAGCTTCGTTTTAGTTTGGATTCGATCCATAAAGACAGAATTTGTCTGATTTGACCATCCAATAGCACCTCTAGAACGATAAGCAATACCGTACCAACGCCCTTTGATTTTTAAAATACCTGCAGGAAGCCCTTCTGTTTGTTCACCCATTTTAAAAAAACCACCATTAATAGCTGCAATGGCTCTATGACGCTTAGCAATATTCTGGACAGTTTCAATGCCGAGTGCTGAATCTTTGGCATGGGCTGCGGTAATATTTAAATATGTGGGATCAACTTCTAACACATGGATGCTATGCCATAGAGGGGTGATAATTTTTCGATAACTTAGACCTTGTATCAGTTCTTCTGCACATGATACAGATAAGGTAAAGAAGGTAATTACGAATATAAAAAGCTGTGGTATAAAACGAAACATCATATGTCAGTTCTCCTGGCAGCTCTTTGAATTTCCAGTTTATGATCAAATCACGTCGTGATCCATAGTTTTACAGCCCTATTTTGAAAAATCATTTATTTATGTTTGTCTATAGGTCCTTATCAAAAACTTCTTCTTATGTCTTAAATCAACATGAACAATTTCCATTAATAATTTTTTTAGATTATTTCATGGTAATAATGAAGTAGGATATAATTAAATTATTAGAAATTTCACAAAACTTTTAAAATAAATGATTTAAATATCACAATTATGAAACAGTCTATTTTTGTTTCCATTTGATCTTGTTTGTATGCAAATAAATCAGGCAAAAATTAAGAAATTCTATTATTTATAATTAATTTAAAGACAAATCTTAATTGCTTGATGTATGATGTTAAAATATTTAAATAAGGGGTTTTGTATGACCTTTACTTTTTTAGAATCATTACGATATCGTCGAGTTCTAGCGAATCGAGTGATATTTAGAGGCTCGTTACCCGACACTAGTATCCTTAAGTTTTCAGAAATTACCATAGGCGGTATTTTGATAGGGTTAATGGTGTTTTTTTTTACTTTAGCAATAGAAAAATTACTATATCTTAACAATGTATCGAATGTTCCTGGTTTATTCGGTATTTTAACAACCTCAATTATTTGGTTACAACCGTGGATAATAGTCTTTCTAAAATCCATTAGGAATCACGAACGACTACATTTATCTTTAATACATAACTTTTCATTTAAACAGCGTTTGGTGGCCAATATTGCCTTAGCCTTTTTTTTAAGCTTAGGATTAACTTATTCATTCATTTTTGGGAGTCGAGAACACATTACTCCAGAATTACACTCTGGATGGATGAGTGTCGTTTATAAAGAAATTATTGTCACAGAAACCAATAAGCAACCATTTTTTATACTTTGGATACTATTGACGATCGGATTTACAGGTATTCCCTACATCACTCAACAACAACGATATTCTAAAAGTAAGACTATTTATAAAAGCCACTCTCTTCCTTTTACATTATGGTTAGGTGAATCCACTGGCTGGTTTTCAGATTATTTACGTGAAACCAGCATTGCGCCTAAACAGCACCTTGCTTTATCAATGCATGATGCCTGCCAAAATGTCTTAGTATTGGGAGCTATGGATGCTGAGAAAACAACTAGGATGATTCATCCCTTATTATTACAACTGTTTGACCAATTTGCCGGAGGTTTAATTTTTGATATCAAAGGAGATTTGCAAACAGCTGTTCACTATTGTGCGACCCAAACCAAACGTTCTTATACCATCGTAGAACCTGGATTAATCCGAATGAATCTGATCCAAGGATTAACGCCAGAGCTTGCTGCCAGCTTCTTAAAATCGGCTTTCTCGTTGAGTGATGAGTTTAAAGCAGAAAGAAGTTCTTGGATTGATACAGCAACGGAGCTTTGTCGTAATGCCTTAGGTGTTCTCTCGTTTACCCCTCAACATTACAATCTTCAAGGGCTTTATCGATATTTGTTTGAATCTGATTTTCAAAAAGAACGAATGGGCAATACAGAACTTTTGGTTCCATTATTAGATACAAAACAACAATGCTTATTTGAGGGTTATCGACAGCATCAAAAAGGAATATTTGATCAATTGGATGAAAAAATAAAGTCTGATGTTTTAGCCACACTGTCAGAAATTTTATCCCCTTTTAAGAATTTTGATTTGGCAAATACTTTTTGCACGGAGAGTGAAGAAATTAAAGAAGAAAAAATTTTAGAGGGTGCTATTTACTTAATTAATTTACCTTTATCTAGTTTTGGTCCTGAGGCTAAAGTTATCTACACGCTCATTAAATTAAGATTTTTTAATGTCATGCAACAACGGACTTTGAATGTCCATTGGGATCAAACCAGACCTGTTTTCTTTATGTGTGACGAATATCAAGAATTTGTCAGTGTCAACAAAGAGGGATTGTCAGACTTAAATTTTTGGGATAAAACTTACAATAGCAAAACCATTGGCATTATATCAGCCCAATCTATTTCTAGTTTTTATGAAGCACTCGGGGATTTCACCTTAGTCCAAGCTTTATTACAGAACTTTAGGCAAAAGATTTGTTTTAGAACGGAAGATGAAATGACGATTACTTTCTTTCGTCAATTACTGGATAATGTAGTAACCAGCCAAGTGGTAACTGTGGATGAGGATAGTTTTGTTTATAATCCTTTCCATGTTATCCATACAAAAAAATCAATATTTAATGGACAGTTATTTAAAGAAATGGAGACTAATAAAGCTGTTGCATTATTGACCATCAATGGGCATGCTGCTGACGATGTACTTAAAGTTGAACCCTCATCCTGTGTTACACACCACCTTCCTCCGTAATTTTTAGTTGAAAAACTTGTCTTTAAAATGCTATGGATTATTATTGCTGTACCCTAATGAGTTAGGAATAAATTTGGGAGTGTAATATGGATATTCAAGTTGTAGGAAGATTTTCCATGGTGTTGTGTGCACTTATATTGTCACCTGCATTGTATGCAAGTTCAATTGATTACTTAATATTAGAGGCGAGAGCTAAAGCAGACAAAGGCCACTTTGAAAGGGCAGCAGTGGCTTATCAACAAGTATTGGAAGTGGATGATACCCATCCAGAAGCGCGCATAGGTCTTGCGAATGCTTTGATGAATGCGCAAATTAAAGAGCCTTATGCGGAACAATCAGATGCTTTATCTGTAGTGCTTGCCCAAGATAAATCGAAGTCTCCATTATTAATTTCTCAAATGTCTTTAGGTTTCCTTGAAAATGCAGCGTTAGACTCCATCGATCAAAGTCTTAAAGAAGAAGTATTATACTCATTAAATCAATTGCAAATGGGAGAGCATGATAGAGCCATTAAAACACTTGATCGTATTCAGAAAAAAGTACCAGAACATCCCGTGCCTTACAATTTATTAGGGATGGCTTGGCAAAGTAAAGGAAATCCATCTAAAGCGCGTGATTATTTTGAGAAAGCACTTAGTATTAAACAGGATTTTAATTCGGCGCGTATTAATCTTGCGGAATTGCAAATACATTTGGGAGAATTTGATTCAGCAACGAAAGAATTAAATAAAGTTTTGGCTTTTGATAAGAGTAACCAAAGAGCTTGTCTTGTCATGGCACATTTATCATCGTTGACAGGAAAACATGAAGAAGCTAAACGTTGGTATAAAAAGGCAGTGGAACTCTTATAAAATCCAAGAGGGCATATAATTTTCAGCGGTTCTTAACAATCGATTATTAGTTTCTGAATTTATATCCCATTTTTTCAAAAGATTCCAAAAAGATTTGGAGTGGTTTAAATGTTTAAGATGACACAGTTCATGTAATAAAATGTGTTGTACTAATAATTTTGGAAGAAATAGTAATTTATAGTTTAAATTGATTCGTTTTTTGGGGGTGCAACTACCCCAGAGTGTTGATTGTCCTCGTACTGAAATATGATTGTAATAAAGCTCTGTTTGTGTACTTAGTTCTGCTATCCAAGGAACAAGGTGATGTTTTGCTTTTTTAATTAACCATTTCTTAAGCATTTTTATACAAGCAGAAATGTTTTCGATATCGCCATTGACTTGTAAAATATTATTTTTTAGAGGATCTATATAATCTCGTATTTTTATAAAACCAGGTTTTGATTGTGTCGGTTGATAGAGGACTTGCCAGGTTGTTTCTGTTGCAGTGAATTCAATTTTGGATGGAAGGATCGGTGTTGCCTGTGTGATGATTGTTTTTGAAAACATCACACGCAGCCAAAATTTTTCTATCCATTGTCTTTTTTCATTGAGTAAAACAGAAACATCAATGTTGCGATGCCGAGCCGGGAGTACAATTTCAAGACCTTTTCTTGGCAGTATTTGCAGAAAGACACGTCGAGCCCGCTTACTTTTTCTAATAGTATAAGCAGGGGGCCAAATTAATTGTTCAATCATATTTTTTACAACTAACTAGTGTTAGAAAAAAGTAATCTAATATACTATAGTACAGCAAAAAAAGGAGATATTTATATCCTGTTTATGAGCACAGTAGCTAATGTGCTTAAGCCATGGTATTAAGTACACTTTACAATAAATTTGCATCCATCACAGTCAGGAGACTACATGAGCGTAAGTGCTATGTTTACATTATTAAAACCTGCTCCTCATCTTCCTCTGATAGAGGACCCAATACAAGTTGAAAAAGCCTATAAATATTGGCGCCTCAGGATTTTTTATTCTGTTTATTTGGGATATACGCTTTATTATTTTACACGAAAAAGTTTTACGTTTGTTACGCCCTATTTAATAACAGATTTAGGTTTTTCCAAAGGAGATATTGGTTGGTTGGTCACTATTTCAGCCATTACTTATGGTGTGAGTAAATTTACCAGCGGCATTTTATGCGATCGGTCAAATCCTCGTTATTTTATGGCTATTGGACTTCTTTTAACAGGTATTTTTAATCTTCTTTTTGGTTTTTCTTCTTCTTTTTTGTTACTTCTTTTATTTTGGGGCTTGAATGGTTGGTTTCAAGGATGGGGTTGGCCACCGTGTACTAAACAATTAACTTATTGGTTTAGTCGTAAGGAACGTGGAACTTGGTGGAGTGCTTGTGCGACATCACATACCATGGGTGGATTTTTGATCGCATATCTTGCTGCGTTTTGTGCTCAAATTTGGGGGTGGCGCACTGGGATGTTTGTTCCTGCATTATTCTGTATTGTAGGAGGTGTTATATTATTAGAACGTTTACGCGATGTGCCTCAGTCTTTGGGATTACCCCCCATAGAAAAATTTAAGGGGGAAGCATTAGAACCTGAAGATATGAATGAGGAACCCTTATCTGTTAAACGAATTTTGTTTGAACAAGTATTAAAAAATAAATATGTTTGGGTCTTATCTTTTTCATCTTTTTTTGTTTATGTCGTTAGGATAGCAGTGAACGATTGGGGAACCTTATACTTGGTTGAAACCAAAGGCTATTCTTTGATTAAAGCCGCAAGCTGTGTTTCTTTGTTTGAAATTGGGGGCTTTTTGGGCATATTAGTCGGGGGCTTTGGATCAGATCGTTGGTTTCAAGGTAGGCGTGCCCCATTTATGGTTTTGTGTTCAGCAGGGTTGATGTTTGCTGTGTTGGGTTTTTGGTATATAGCACCGGGACAATTTATATTGTCTTGTGTTTTAACCACGCTGATTGGATTCTTAGTATTTGGCCCACAAATGTTGTTGGGGCTTGCAGCATCAGAAATGGTGAGTAAAAAAGCAGCCAGCACTTCAAATGGATTTACGGGGTGTTTCTCATATTTAGGTGCTGCTGTTGCAGGATATCCATTAGGAAAAATTACGGAAGTGTGGGGTTGGTGGGGTTTTATTGCGACACTTGTTTTTTGTTCAGCCGCAATGCTTGTTATTTTATTACCGATGTGGTCTATAAAAACGCCTGCTATTTTTACAAAAGGACTGGAACCTGCAACAGCATAGTAGGGGCGGGGCCCTGTCCCCGCCCACTCGGGCCCTGTCCCCACCCAAACCTGGCCCTGTTTCCACCCGTTACATTAATGACGATGGGTTAAGAATTTTGCGTTCGGTGACACCGGTATACAGTTGTCGGGGGCGGCTGATTTTTTGATCTCGTGCACTCATCATTTCATTCCAATGTGTGATCCAGCCGACTGTTCTTGCAAGTGCAAAAATCACAGTAAACATGCTAATGGGAATACCAATTGCTTTTAAAATAATGCCTGAGTAAAAATCAACATTTGGATATAATTTCTTTTCAATAAAATACGGATCTTTTAAGGCAATTTCTTCTAATTGGAGAGCAATTTTAAGTAAAGGATCATCGTGCATTTTAAGAGCATTCAATACATCATGACAGGCTTGTCGCATTACTTTTGCGCGTGGATCAAAATTCTTATAAACCCGATGTCCAAACCCCATGAGACGAAAAGCATCATTTTTATCTTTAGCTCGAGCAATAAAGTGTTCAATGCGTGAAACATCTCCAATTTCAGTTAACATATTGAGTACAGCTTCATTGGCTCCCCCATGCATAGGTCCCCAAAGTGCGGCAATGCCCGCTGCAATACAAGCAAAAGGATTAGCGCCTGAAGATCCCGCAACTCGCACAGTAGAAGTAGAAGCATTTTGTTCATGATCGGCATGAAGTGTGAAAATTTTATCCATGGCTTGAACTAAAATAGGATTGGGTTTTTCCGGTTCTGCAGGGACTGAAAACATCATATGCAAAAAATTTTCTGTATATCCCAAATTATTTTGAGGGTAGACAAAGGGTTGTCCAATGGAATATTTATAAGCCATGGCTGCAATGGTTGGCATTTTCGCAATTAAGCGTAAAGCGGCGAGCTCGCGATGAGCTGGATTGTGTATTTCTAAAGAATCATGATAAAACGCAGACAGCGCGCCTACAACACCACACATAATTGCCATGGGATGAGAATCTCGTGGAAAACCATATAAAAAATGACTGAGTTGTTCATGCACCATGGTATGGTGTTTTACTTGATGAATAAATGTGGCTTTTTGTTCTTTGTTGGGTAATTCACCATAGAATAATAAATAACATACATCTGGATAATCAGTGTGTTCTGCTAAATCTGCAATGGAATATCCTCTATATAATAATATTCCCTTATCACCATCAATAAAGGTAATTTCCGATGCACAAGCTGCGGTGGACATGAATCCGGGATCAAAAGTAAACAGACCACTTTTATTGAGTTGTGATATATCAATCACTTCTGGCCCTAATGTACCTTTGTAAATAGGTAGGGAGATGGGATCTTTTCCTGGAAATCGTAGCTCAGCAGTCTCATTGGCCATAATGTACCTCTATACTATATACTTATTACTTATCCGGGATGATTTGGGACGCTATATAAAAGGGAGTATGGTTTGTGAATAATAGGCCCGTCAACTTAAATTTTTTAACCATCCGGTTTCCCCTAGCAGCCATTGTATCCATTTTACATCGTATTTCTGGGATATTTTTGTTCTTGCTCATTCCTCTTTTGTTGTGGATGCTTCAGGAATCTTTGGCGTCAGAGACGAGGTGGCAACTGATGCACACTCTCTTTAGGCTTCCTTGGGTCAAAGCGGTTACTTGGGTAATGTTGGCTGGTTTGATCTATCATTGGATTGCGGGTATTCGTCATCTTCTTCTCGACATGCATGTTGGTGAAACGAAAACTGCCTCGCGTGTTAGTGCTTTCATTGTATTATCTCTTTCAGCGTTGTTAATCATCGCGGTAGGGTACAGGTTATGGTTATAACAGCGACGAGTTTAGGTCGTACAGGACTTCAAGATTGGTTGATACAACGTGTTACTGCGATGGTGCTCGCCGTTTATAGTGCTTATTTAGTTTTTTACCTAATTTTACATCCTAATTTAAGTTATTCTGCTTGGCATATTTTGTTCAGTACTTCAGGAATGCGCTATGCAAGTTTGTTGGCTTTGGTTAGTCTTATTGCACATGCATGGATTGGGTTTTGGACAGTCAGTACGGATTATTTAAAACCAGCTTTTGTAAGATTGCCTATTCAGGTTGCTGTTATTTTACTGCTTCTAGGAAATTTAGTTTGGGGGATACAAATATTGTGGGGTATTTAGTGCATGTTACTTCCAACACAATCGTTTGATGCTGTGATTATTGGCGCAGGGGGTGCTGGCATGCGCGCTTCCTTGCAATTAGCACAAAACGGCTTACGGGTTGCTTTAGTTTCTAAAGTTTTTCCAACTCGATCGCACACGGTCTCTGCCCAAGGAGGGATTACAGCGGCTTTAGGGAATGTTGATGAAGATAATTGGCATTGGCATATGTTCGATACAGTCAAAGGATCAGATTATTTAGGGGATCAGGATTGTATTGAATATATGTGTCAAATGGGGCCTGAAGTCGTTTACGAATTAGAGCATATGGGGCTGCCATTCTCTCGATTGGATAACGGAAAGATATATCAACGACCTTTTGGCGGACAATCTAAAAACTATGGAACAGGTGGCCAAGCCACACGAACATCAGCTGCAGCAGATCGTACCGGCCATGCTTTATTGCACACTTTGTATCAAAAAAATATTGAGGCTAAAACGACCATTTTTAGTGAGTGGTATGCTCTCAATTTAGTGAAAGATCGAGAAGGTCGTATTGCTGGAGTGATTGTTTTATCCATTGAGACCGGGGAAACCTTATTTTTACGGGGTAACGCTGTAATATTGGCAACGGGAGGGGCTGGTAGGATCTTCCAAACGACGAGTAATGCTCTTATCAATACAGGGGACGGTATTGGGATGGTATTGAGAGCAGGTTTTCCTGTGCAGGATATGGAAATGTGGCAATTTCATCCCACCGGCATTGCGGGTGCTGGCATGCTGATTACTGAAGGAACGCGTGGAGAAGGAGGATATCTTCTTAATAATCAAAATGAGCGTTTTATGGAACGTTATGCACCCCATGCTAAAGATCTCGCCTCTCGAGATGTGGTTTCTCGTGCTATTCTTGTAGAAATTCGAGAAGGTCGAGGGTGTGGTCCTAATGGCGATCATGTACTGTTAAAAATAGATCACTTAGATCCTAAAATTATTGAATCTCGACTGCCTGGGATTAGAACCTTATCTATGACTTTTGCAAATGTGGATCCTGAAAAAGAACCCATTCCAGTTGTTCCTACTTGTCATTATATGATGGGTGGCATTCCGACAAATAAATTTGGACAAGTATTAACCATGACATCTTCAAGCCAAGAGATACCGGTTCCAGGATTATATGCCGTTGGGGAATGTGCTTGTGTTTCGGTGCACGGTGCAAATCGTTTAGGAGGTAATTCTCTCTTGGATTTAGTCGTCTTTGGGCGAGCTGCAGGCTTGCATGTTGCAGAAGAATTAAATCAAAAACGATCACAATCGATTGTGCCAGAAGAAGAAATTGATAAAGCGTTGACTCAATTGAATCGCTGGAATAATACCAATAAAAAAGGGGAACGAGTCGCAGATATTCGCTTAGAATTACAAAAAGCCATGCAATTAGATTTTGGCGTATTTAGAACTGGCAAAGTGATGCAAGAAGGGATTGAAAAACTTAAATTGCTACGAGAACGGTTACAACATGCCTCTTTAACAGATACCAGTCACGTCTTTAATACGGCTCGAATAGAGGCATTAGAGTTGGATAATTTAATGGCTGTTGCTATTGCTACCGCAATTTCTGCGGAAGCGCGTAAAGAGAGCCGAGGAGCGCATTCTAGGGAAGATTTTAAAGACAGAGATGATGTTCATTGGTTAAAGCATACCGTGTATTTTCCTGATGACAAAATTAGCTATAGACCCGTCAATATGAAGCCATTGACTGTTGAACCTTTTCCACCTCATGTAAGGACTTACTGATGAAATTTTCAATTTATCGTTACAACCCTGAGGTAGATAGTAAGCCTTATATGCAAAATTATGAATTAGATTTAACAAAAACACCGGCTGTGATGGTGTTGGATGCCATAAAATTATTAAAAGCACAAGATGAAACTTTATCTTTTAGACGATCGTGTAGTGAAGGGGTTTGTGGTTCAGATGCGATGAATATTAACGGTCGCAATGCATTAGCGTGTGTTACTTCTTTAAGTACTTTGAAAGAACCGGTTGTTTTAAGGCCATTGCCTGGCATGCCGGTTATTCGTGATTTGATTGTGGATTTAACCAACTTTTATGAGCAGTATAAAAAAACCAAGCCTTATTTGCAAAATAGTCAGCCTCCTCCTGCAAAAGAGCGCTTGCAATCCCCAGAAGAGCGTGCAAAATTAGATGGACTATATGAGTGCATTTTGTGTGGGTGTTGCTCAAGTGCTTGTCCTTCTTATTGGTGGAATCCGGATAAATTTTTAGGACCCGCTGCAGCGTTACAAGCCACTCGATTTATTTTAGACAGTCGTGATGATGCAACCCAAGACCGTTTAGCACAATTAGAGGATGCCTATAGCATTTTTCGATGCAGAAGCATTATGAATTGTGTTGATGTTTGTCCAAAAGGTCTAAATCCTACTAAAGCCATTGCAGATATTCGAGATAAATTAATTGAGGATGGGGTCTAGGGCTTTCTTCATGTATAATTACCCTCATACTGGGGGATCCTAAGTAGTTATATTCCAAGTCAAGAGTATGTTCGAGAGTATGTAAAGGTATGCCAAAACCATCGACAGGGGATTTACAACAGATATTACTACTGGATGCTGATAGTTCGTCTTATTTAGAAAATTTATATGCAGATTTTTTGAAAGATCCGAATTCGGTGAGTCATGAATGGAGGCAGTATTTTGGGGCAATGGAGAAATCCTCTCCTCATAAACCTGCGGTGGCCGGGGCTCGAGCCGAACCCCCTCACCCCAACCCTCTCCCCACAGGGGAGAGGGAGTATTTAAAGGTGCCCCGCGCCGGCCCAGAAGAATTTGAAAATCTCCTAGAGCACGAACGAAAACAAACAAAAGTGCATGCACTGATTGATGCTTATCGATTATTAGGCCATTTGCACGCGGATATTGATCCTTTAAAGAGCCGTGAAATATTACCCGTTCCAGAATTAATGTTGTCTTATTATCATTTAACCGATAAAGATTTAAATTCAGAATTTGAAGCGGGCAATTTACCGGGACCAACACAAAGAACGCTGAAGCAAATTATTCAAGATTTAAAAACTATTTATTGTGGTACTCTGGCTTCAGAATTTATGCATATTCCAGATTCTGCAGAACGTGTGTGGGTTCAAGAGCGAATAGAAAAAATCTGTAGTGAACGCAATTTACCTGTTGAAGTCAAACGTCATATTTTAGAACGCTTAACCGCGGCAGAAGGTCTAGAAAAATATTTGGGCGCAAAGTACCCAGGGGCTAAACGTTTTTCTTTAGAGGGTAACGATAGTTTAGTCGTTCTTTTAGATCAAATTATTCGAGGGGGTGGCGAGAAGGGCGCTAAAGAAGTGATTATGGGGATGGCGCATCGAGGACGTTTAAATGTCTTAGTGAACCTTCTAGGAAAAAATCCTGTTCAACTCTTTAATGAATTTGAAGGAAAACATGATGAACAATTGGCATCTGGAGATGTTAAGTATCATCAAGGATTTTCATCAGATGTTGCTACCGAGAGCGGACATGTCCATGTATCATTGGCATTTAATCCTTCTCATCTTGAAATAGTTTCTCCTGTGGTGTGTGGTTCAGTGCGTGCAAGACAAGAACGTCGTAAAGATTATGATCAAACGCAAGTACTTTGTATCCTAATGCATGGAGATGCGTCTTTTGCAGGTCAGGGTGTTGTTATGGAAACCCTGAATATGTCAAGAACGCGAGGTTTTGGAATTGGGGGAACAGTTAATATTATCGTGAACAATCAAATTGGATTTACGACCAGTGATCCTCATGATGCTCGATCCACTTTGTATTGTTCTGATATTGGAAAGATGATTGAGGTGCCTATTCTACATGTGAATGCAAATGATGCAGAAGCAGCTTGGTGTGCAGCTAAGTTTGCATTAGAATATCGAGAAAAATTTAAAAAAGATATTATTATTGATCTCGTGGGGTATCGTCGACAAGGACATAATGAAGCCGATGAGCCTGCAGTCACTCAGCCAGGCATGTATCAAATAATTCGAAAATTACCTACTGCTTTGCAGATGTATGCTAAACAATTGGTGGCAGATGGAATCGTTACAAATGATGAAGTAGAAGAATTTATCAAGGTTTATCGTGAATCTTTAGAAGCAAGACAAGGGATTGTTGCGCGCAATGTGGTCAATGGATACACGCGAGAATATGCGAGCAATTGGGAACCTTATGTTTCAAAAGATTGGCGATTAAGTATATCTAAGGTTTCTAGAAAAACTTTAAAAGCACTTGCGGATACAATTGAAACATTACCAGAAGGTTTAGTTTTACATCCCAGGGTTCAAAAAATCATGGAAGATCGGCGTAAAATGACGGCTGGGGAATTACCTTTAGATTGGGGGTATGCAGAAACAATGGCCTATGCCACGCTGCTACAGGAAGGATATCCCATTCGATTTTCAGGACAAGATTCGGGTAGAGGTACATTTTTCCATAGGCATGCCGTTTTGTATAATCAAAATCCTGGAGTGACTGATTATAATGTTCCAGATAGATATTTTGGTTTCGGTCGCAAATCTGAAACACGGTACACCCCCCTTTGTCACCTTTCCAAGAATCAAGGAACTTTTACCATTATCGATTCTTTGTTATCTGAAGAAGCTGTTTTAGGATTTGAATATGGATTTTCCACGACGGTGCCAGAGACCCTTGTTATATGGGAAGCTCAGTTTGGGGATTTTGCTAATGGTGCTCAGGTAGTGATTGATCAATTTATTAGTTCAGGCGAGCAAAAATGGGGGCGTTTAAGTGGATTAACCTTATTGCTACCCCATGGCTATGAAGGTGCAGGCCCTGAACATTCTTCTGCGCGACTTGAGCGTTATTTACAATTATGTGCTGAACATAATATTCAAGTGTGTGTCCCGAGTACTCCTGCTCAAGTATTCCACATGTTACGAAGACAAGTGTTACGCCCAATACGCAAGCCTTTAATCGTGATGACGCCTAAAAGTTTATTACGTCATAAATTAGCAGTTTCTTCTTTACAAGAATTAAGCGAAGGTTCATTTCAAGCGTTGATCCCCGAAGTTGATGATATTGCCCCAAAACAGGTGAAAAGAGTGGTGTTGTGTAGTGGTAAAGTCTATTACGATCTCTTGGAGAAACGTCGTGCTGATAATCGTAAAGATGTTGCCATTATACGCATTGAACAATTATACCCGTTCCCCGAGACAGAATTACAGGCAGCAATGAAACCTTATAATTTGGCAAAGGAAGTTTTTTGGTGCCAAGAAGAGCCTGAAAATCAGGGTGCTTGGTATAGCAGTCGTCATCATTTTACGGCTTGTTTGAAACCAAAACAAACTTTGTATTATGCAGGAAGACCCCCAGCAGCAGCCCCTGCAGTGGGATATATTCATTTGCATCAGGAGCAGCAAAAAAGGTTAGTGGAAGAGGCATTAGGATTGTAGGGGCGGACCCCTGTGTCCGCCCAAAATTGTAGGGGTGGATCTAGTGTCCGCCCAAACGTTAGGGACGGCCGAAAGGTCCCCCAAGGATAGAGGAAAAAAGCATGAGTGTTGAAATTAAAGTCCCGGTATTACCAGAATCGATTGCCGATGCAACCATTGCTAAGTGGTATAAAAAACCCGGTGAGTCCGTCAATCGAGATGAACATTTGGTGGATATTGAAACGGATAAAGTGATTTTAGAAGTCGTAGCCCCCGGTGACGGAAGTCTTGAAACAATTCTAAAATCCGAAGGTTCAACAGTGGGCGCTGAAGAAGTCATTGCTTTATTTAACGTGGGTAGGGTTAATATGGATAAAGTAGGTGCTGCCAGTGCAAATAGTAAACCTGCGAGTAAGCCTGTAGAACAAAAACAGCCTGAGGGTACACTTGAAGCCAAAAAAGAATCCTTTGCAAAAGCACCTGAACAAACATCAACATCATCAGCAAAAATAGCCCCCTTATCACCTGCAGCGAGACGTTTAATGACGGAACAATCATTATCCACAAGCCAAGTTCAGGGAACTGGCAAAGTTGCAGCACGGAGTCTGACACCAGATCTGCCCCCTTCAGAAGTATCGGCGGGGACAGGACGACCTGAAAAACGTGTCACGATGACGAGATTGCGAGCCCGCATTGCAGAACGATTATTACAAGCCCAACAGACGGCTGCAATTTTAACGACGTTCAATGAAATTAATATGCACCCGGTGATGGATTTACGTCAAAAATATAAAGATCAATTTGAAAAAAGATATGGTGTCCGTTTAGGATTTATGTCATTTTTTGTTTTGGCAACTCTTGAAGCACTCAAGCGATTTCCCATGGTAAATGCCTCTATAGATGGCAATGATATTGTTTATCATGGGTATTATGACATTGGAATTGCGGTGTCTTCGCCTCGAGGATTAGTCGTTCCTATTATTCGTAATGCGGATGATTTATCGATGGCAGACATAGAAAAAGAAATCGCTGGTTTTGGTCAAAAAGCCAAAGAGGGTACTCTAACCATGGAAGAAATCACCGGGGGAACTTTTACCATTTCTAATGGGGGCGTTTTTGGATCATTAATGTCTACGCCTATTTTAAATCCACCGCAAAGTGGCATTTTGGGTATGCATAAAATTGAAGAACGACCCATGGTTGAGAATGGACAAATTGTTGTTCGTCCCATGATGTATGTTGCATTATCTTATGACCATCGCATTATTGATGGTTCCGAGTCTGTTCGATTTTTAGTAACGATAAAGGAATTACTTGAAGATCCCTCGAGAATTTTATTGGGAATTTAATATGAATTTACATGAGTATCAAGCAAAGCAACTATTTGCCGAATATGGATTACCGATCCCCAAGGGTTTGCCGGTTTTTTCTGTGGATGAAGCACTATCTGCATTAAACACGCTAAATACGCATCGTTGGGTGGTAAAAGCCCAGGTACATGCAGGAGGGCGTGGTAAAGCGGGTGGGGTGAAAATAGTTGATTCTAAAGAGGCAGTATTGGATGCTGCTCGCCAATTGTTACACAGCCGATTAGTCACCTATCAGACGGATGAATTAGGGCAACCGGTTAATGCACTTTTAATCGAAGAAACCTGTGAAATTGCAAAAGAACTTTATTTAGGGGCAGTAATTGATCGTGCTTCAAAAAGTATCGTTTTTATGGCTTCTACAGAAGGGGGTGTGGAAATAGAAAAGATAGCGCATGATACCCCTGAAAAGATCTTAAAAGTATTTGTTGATCCTTTATTAGGAGTGATGCCTTATCAGTGTCGTGATATTGCATTTAAGCTTGCACTCACTGAAGAACAGTCAAAACAATTAACTAAAGTAATGATGGGACTTGGTAAATTATTTGTTGAACGTGATCTCAGTTTATTAGAAGTAAACCCTCTCGTTATTACAAAATCGGGTGCACTTCTTTGTTTAGATGGAAAAATTAATATTGATGACAATGCCTTGTATCGTCAACCACAGTTACGCAACATGCGTGATACTAGCCAAGAAGATCCTCGTGAAATTAAAGCCCGCGAATGGGAATTAAATTACATTCCCTTAGACGGGGATATTGGCTGTATGGTCAATGGAGCAGGTTTAGCCATGGCCACCATGGATCTAATTAAATTACAGGGAGGGCATCCTGCTAATTTCTTAGATGTTGGGGGTGGAACAACCGCAGAACGTGTGAGAGAAGCCTTTAAAATTATTTTATCTGATCCCAAAGTCAAAGGCGTTTTAGTGAATATTTTTGGTGGCATTGTTCGTTGTGATTTAATCGCTGAGGGTATTATCAATGCTGTTGCAGAAGTGGGCATTAAAGTGCCAGTGGTTGTTAGACTCGAGGGCAATCGTGCAAAAGAAGCCAGTCAGAAATTAAGCGACAGTGGATTAAATATTATTGCCGCTAACTCTTTAACAGATGCCGCGATACAGATTGTTAAGGCTGCCGGAGGTAAATCATGAGTATTTTAATTGACAAAAATACCAAAGTTATTTGTCAAGGATTTACCGGAAATCAAGGCACTTTTCATTCTGAGCAAGCGATTGCATACGGCACAAAGTTGGTTGGAGGTATTACGCCTGGAAAAGGGGGGCAAAAACATTTAGGCTTACCGGTTTTCAATACGGTTTATGACGCGGTTGCAGAAACGGGTGCCGATGCCAGTGTTATTTATGTTCCTGCACCTTTTTGTAAGGATTCTATTATTGAGGCGATTGACGCGGGAATTAAATTGATTGTTTGCATTACAGAAGGCATTCCAACCTTGGATATGTTACAGGTTAAATATTATTTAAAAGGCAAATCTTCCCGGTTAATTGGCCCTAATTGCCCGGGGATTATAACACCAGGGGAATGTAAGATAGGGATTATGCCAGGATCGATCCATAAACCTGGTAAAATTGGGATTGTATCTCGTTCAGGCACACTTACTTACGAAACCGTAAAGCAAACCAGCGATTTAAATTTAGGACAAAGTACTTGTGTGGGGATTGGCGGAGATCCTATTTCTGGAATGTCATTTGTGGATGTTTTAGAGCTTTTCCAAAAAGATCCACAAACTGAAGCGATTATTATGGTTGGTGAGATTGGAGGCAGTGCAGAAGAAGAAGCTGCAACTTATATTAAAGCCCATGTGACTAAACCCGTGGTCTCTTATATTGCAGGGGTTACCGCACCTCCCGGAAAACGTATGGGACATGCGGGTGCTATTATTGCGGGAGGTAAAGGCACTGCAGCGGAAAAATTTAAAGCCTTGGAAAATGCGGGTGTTTATACGGTGAAGTCGCCTGCAGAGATGGGGCAGAAAATATTAGAGGTTTTATAAACTATTTTATTATTTTTCAAATAGTTTATAAAAAGTATATACACATATTTTTAATGTGTAAAATAATAATAATAAAAACAGTTATCACTGGAAACTTTGACTAAGAACTATTCCTCTAACCCTAATGCATAACATAAATTAGTTAGGATTCAATGTGGCTGCACGTTCATACAGTTATTTATATCAGTCTCGAAAAGCTTGTTTCACTGAAATGAGCGATAGTATTTTTGCCCATATACATCGTGATGAAAGTGCATTGGGAACTACTTTACAAGGTTCATCGTTGTCAAAAACAACAGCCTGTATGGAGCAGTTTATACAATTTACACGTGACGGTGGAATTGAGTTTTCAAAAGAAAATCAAGAAACTTTATTGAGAGAGTCGGTCTCTTTTCAGGAGATCCTTCACAGTATAAGGGAAAGAAGTGCTACACAGGAACGATTGGTATCGGAAGCTCTAGAAAGACAAAAAAAAGAATATGATGAAAAGAAATTAAAAGAAGAACTCAATGAAAGTATTCGTAAACAAAGTGAAGAGTTGAGTACTGCAATTTTAAAACTTGCACCAGGTTCTTCTGTTGCTATGCCTGGAGGGTGGGGTCCCACACCGGGCGAGCTTGGACATGGCATGATATGTGAATGGCGGCTCGAATTGGATGGTTCTTTGACATGTCTTTTCCATAATACTGGGAGTGGGATTGCACAGCATTCAGCTATTCAGACACGGCGCAAGACGAAGTTCTATCCAGTTAAAGCTTACTCTATTCCAGCAGATAAATTGAGTGCTCTTGACCCAAAAGCGCTTAGTGAATATTTGCAAATATTGATGAGAACAAAAATTTTTCCGCCTTTAGCTAGAGATCCACTCAGTATAGACAAATGGACGTTTGACGGAGCACGACTTTATAGTGAAGTACTTCCAAAAATTGGATTTTTAGGAGGAGTACAAGTTGATCCTAAACCCTACGCCAAGCGAACTATTCAAGGACAAAAATCTGGAACTTGCGCAGGGATGGTAGTCAAGCAGTTCAGTTATTCGCATTTTACTAAATCTTTGGTGACTTCAGCGAGCGGAAAGCTTAATGAATCCCCGAGCGAAGAACATAATTATGAGTTTAAGCTTCAATCGCTCATAGATTATTTTCGAATAAGTGAAAAGAATAATCGATTATCAAATCCCGTGGTGCAAAGGCAATTAAAAGACGCATTAGTTAAACAGACTAAATTGATTAGAAGATTATCTACAGAAAGAGGGGAAGGTCATTTTAAACTGAGTGAAGAACGAGTAGCATCAGATTTACAAATAATTCAAGAAATAAAAGAAATATTGAATAAAACCCGTGCAGAGAAACCGCTTTCAACTAACTTTCAAAGTATAGAAGAATTTATTCAATGTGTTGTCGCACATCCTATGCCTTTTCCTGTTGCAGAATTTTATCCAAAAATAACAACCATTGAAACAGAGATTACTGCAATAGCAGCTCCCAAGGAAGTAAAACGAGACACATTGCCACCACGAGGTACAGAATCCCTGAAGGAATATTTTGAGAATTGTCTACAATTTTGTAAAGAACATAGTGAGGCTGGTCATTCACAAACTGTGATTAGCGCTGTTGAGCAAATTTTTAGTACCTTACCAATTGAAGGAGACGCTGCACGTACTTACTGGGGTACTTTGTCAAAAGAAGATGTAAAAAAACTTTTAAGCACTGTACAAACTTTAACAAAATATTATGGTCAGCATGCAGGTTTACAAGGAAACTTTCCTTTCCCAGAGAGAATGATAACTGCATTAAAAGGAATGAGTGCTGCCTGTTATTTAGCAAAAAACTATTTTTCGGATGATCCAAATTTTGGGAGTTTACCAAAGATATGGAGAAATACATACCAAAAAATGTTCCAGAAAATAAGTGAATCACCTTATTTTATTACAATGGATCCAAGGTGGGATGAGCAATATAATTTAATTCAAGGTTTTTATGGAAGAATGTTGAAGGGAGAATCTGAACGTCCTGAACCACATGTTCCACCTGTTGAAAGTGAATCATTAACTCGGCATCTTGATCAAAAAGGAACTTCAAAAGGGAAATCTGGATTTTCTGAGCGAGATTATGTGGGTGAACTATTAAATAAGCATGCTGATACCAAAAAAGTTTTAGAAGAATTCTTAAAACAAGATGAGGAAAAAAAAGCAAAAGAATTACCTTATGTGTCGCCACTGGATAAAGAAAAATATGCTTTTTATAAGCATATCAAAGAATTAGAAGAAGCTGCCAAAACAAACGATACATTAAAAGAATTTCTTAGTGATAATGAATTTTGTTTACATTTTAAGGAATATGTGACCGATTGTCAGACTTTTTTAAGCCCGGGGGGATCGAAACTTTTAGCGGGGAGAAGCCTAAGAACACCAACAGAACGTTTAGAAAGCCTTAGGATTACTTTAGATAAGCCTGATTCTCCTGTCCCTAAGATTCGATTTTTAGATGGTTTAGAGGATCAAGATCTTGCTTCTAAAGAAAAGGTGGCTTATGCCAATCTTAAAGATATATTTCCGATGCTTAGTAAAGAGTTAGACAAACGCGCGTTTTTAAACGGCAGCCGAAAAGAGAGTAGACAATCAGAAAATGTAATCCAAACCACTTGTCGAGAACGGATCGAAAGATCGATAAACGAGTCACGAGCAAAAGGAGTCAGTGAGCCCGTAGAGGTTGAGCGATATTTAGAGTTTTTACATAGTCGTTCAGATGAAAGTTGTCAAGGATTTCTAACCGAGAGCTACTTAAGTCAATACTATGATTTGATTAAAAATAACGATTTTCGGGCATTGTTTTTAATCAATCTCTTTGAGCCAGAGCTTTTAAGAAGAGAATTAGAAAAAAGACCAGAAATGGCATTGGCATTGGCAAACTGTATTAAGGAAGGCGTTCGTTACCACACTTTTAGAGGGTCATTACAATCCAGTGCTCATTTTTTAATCAGGATGAGTGTTAATCTACAACGCTATCTAGAAAGATATGATCTGAAAGACGAGTTTAAAGAAGCAAGAGGGGTATTAAATGAATTAAATGATGTTTTAGCAAAAGGGATAGCAGAAAATAATGTGTTATTAGGGGAGGTAGATGCTAAGAATTGGAAAGAATTAGAAATTTCTAAAAGAGATTTGTATGTATCCCTTATGTTGCGATTAAATCTAAAACTAGAAAAAGGAGAAGCTTTATCTTCGGCGGAAATGGAATATTTATTGAAAGGAGCCATTGTAAAACGAATAATGGGATTTAAGGCGGAAGAGGCTGATCCTTTTTTGGAAAAAGAACTATCAGCGGTGGTAGAAAGGGCTAGGCCCATTTTGAAAACCTATTTTGAACGTTTGGATAAAAAAGAATTATCAGAAGTATTGAATAAAATACTCTCTGACGCTTTATCCCCGGGTGTTTTTAAGTCACATGGAGCGCAATGGACAGGAAGTTTTCCCTCGTATAATTGCAAACCCAGCGATAAAATAGGAGATATTTATATAGATCTACTTTCTGGGACATATTCTGAGAATGATTTCCAATATGGTGCGGTACCGGATACTTTTTTTAATACGATGTTTCGTGATAAACAAGATTTTTTTAAGTCTGGGAATAAAACGAGAAATTCAAAAGTATCGCGTTCTGGAAAAATATGTGAACTTCCTGAAATAGAGTCTCGTTTGATAATTAAAGAATATCACGATGAAGATTTTGGAGACAAAAGATCTACCACGAAGTGGCAAAGGAGAATGGTTGTTGAAGGACGTTCTGAGTGGTATGCACAGGGTTCAGGTTTTAACCCATTAATTGAAAAGACTTTGTCTCAGACTTTTTTGAGTGAGAAAGGTAAATCGTTTTGGTTTAGTCAAAATGATAAATTCCCACAAATAATTATCGTTGATGATAAGACCCAAAAACCTATTTTATTGATCGAAGAAAATAAGATATGCGAATTAGGTACTTCTGGACATAAAACTGGCAATGAATGGCTGAGCATTGATTCCTATTTTGCATCAGTGAATGCAGAATATAGTAAGCTTGAATCTGAGTTTTTAAAAAAACTTAAGGAAAAAAAAGGTATTTCTGAAAAGGAAGTTAAAGAACATGATGATCAATTAAAAAAACGTGCAGCTGAAATTTTGAAAAAAGATAACTTAGGCATTATTTATCATTTGCTCAATTTTGAAGATAGAAAATTTATTGAGATTTGGAAGAATGCAAGAGATGAGTTAACCATTCGTTTACCTCGGTATGGATTAGAGTTTAAAACAGAAAGAGATGCCGCAGGAAAATTACAACTTCTTCGTCAGCCTAATAAAGATTATCGTTTAATCATGGAAGAACAACCTGTAGCCATTCGACAATTTCCAAATATTTTATATTTGGAGAAAACAACAGGAGAACCCCCAAGAGAAAAAATTGCTTTAATTCCAAAACAAGCATTTATTGCAACCTTAGAGCAGGATGAAGAATTTTATAAACTAAAATTTGATACCGATGATACCGCCAGGAAGGAACAGCTTAAGATATGGATAGATAAGGAAAGATTGCTGGGTGATCAAGTATATTTTAATGAACATTTCAAGTGGCATTTTTCTGCTCAAGAATCCTTTTCTCAATTTCTTGTCACTGCAAACGGAAAACTTAAAGCACAATCTGCTGAAGGGGAACTCCATCTTGCTTATATTCATCTGGCACAACATGAGCCTTGGAAGGCATTGAAGGCCTTACAACGTTATAAGAAACGAGCAGATTTAAAGGGAGAAGCAAGAGAAATAGAACTTTTAAGAAAGGTTATGCTAGAGATCCCAACGAAGCTCGGTAAAAAAGAAGAAGGCAAAGCTCAGTTTTCCGACCCAAAAACACTGGCTGTGCGGGCTGAGGCTGCGTCTTTGTTGACGAGTTTTAAACAAAGAAATAGAACTATTGATTTTGGGTATTCTGAAACAGAAACATTAGATGATAAAGATTATACTACTTTATACAAAAAATTCTGCAATAGAAGAACACGAGATTTTTTTGAAAAAGAGTTTGAGAAAGAAATAGAAAAAGTTTTTGATAGTTATTATGCATCCATAGAGAATGTGCCTGTTAAAATGCGGTTAGAAGATCCGGCACCATTAACAATTTTAAGGCAGATTAGGTCACATCATACATTGCGAGGGCCTTTAAGTTTTTTATGGCGAGATAAAGAACTTGCAGCTTTGAAGAAAGCTGAAGCATATCTAGAAATGCTGCGTATTAAGTCAAGAGAACATTTTACAGACAAAGAAGAGAAACGATTAAATGAAGTACAAAAACAGATCAAAAAAATAAGAAATCATTCCGTGATTCGTTCACATGTTGTAAATAAATCAGTTAATGTTAAGCCGATTAGACCTTTTAGAAAATTTGCATCATCAGAGGAAAGAAACTACTATTCCGCATTATTCATGAGAGGTATACCTCAGGGGGATGTTAGATCAATTACCGCTGCTGATTTGGGGTTGGGAGTTACTACTGAAGAGTTTATGTGGGCATTTAAAGATTTTTATAATTTGGCGGTTAAGCGTGAGTCGAAGTGTAGTAAAGACGATTTATCAAACCTAATGCTTCTGGAAAAATATATAACATCTATTGTAATAAATCATCAGGATGTTAATTCTCCCTTTGATATTTCATATGATAATGAACTATACAATGTTTGTACATTACTCTTGTATGCCATTAGAAATAAATTTGTTGGAGATTTATATACGTACCCACAAGGTACTTCTATAGATGATTTTTTAAAAAAAGTTTATGAACTGTTCGAGAGCGAGATAAGCTCAAAAATAAGTTTAGATAAAATCATGTTGGAACAGAGCTTTGAGTTAATCGAGGAACATGGTAAAGATGTTGAGTTGAAGTCTGAACTTGAACTTGCATTGAAGCCAGAACCAGTTTCAGAGGCTGTCAATTTAAGTCATTTCTTAGAATTAAATGGATTTTTAGAAGAACAAAGTGAGATAAGAAAGAAATTTTTAGAAGATATGAAAGCTTTAAGAGATAAAACCCCAGATGAAATTAAGGCATTAAGTGATCTTGATCCCATGGAGCGAGTATGGAAACGATTCGAGACAGATTGTGCAATGGGCAGAAAAAGGAATGAGTTATTAAAAACAGAAGGTTCAGTTGCGCTTAAATACTTTGGAGATCTAAGAGTGCGGGCTAAAATGGTTGAGCTATTGGAAAAACGAGGAGAAGAATACCGTAAGAATTTAGCGGAGGGGAAGCCCTCAAAAGAAGAGATAGATTTGGTTACCATTGCCAATCAACACTTAGTAGCACCTGGAGGAAGGCTTCGAGCAAGAGTAGAAGTAGAGGCCCAAGAGCGGAAAATTCTAAAATTCCCGGATTTATTAAGACTCTATTTGCAGCGGGATCTGAAGCAATTTCAAGCAGAAACATTATTAGAACCAGCAGACGCAAAAGCCTTATATCATAGAATACATCATTTTTTAATTCAAAGAACTCTATTACAACAACAAGAACGAGTGAGAGGTATCCTTAAAAAATTATATGGAATGCGAGAAGAAGCACCAGAGCGCATTTTTTTATTTCAACAATTAGGAGAGGCATTAAGAGCACGTTGTTATGAACCCAGTGAAGAACCTGAGATGTTGGTTCTTGAGTTTTGTGAAAATAAAATGATTCGGTCAGAACAATATAAATCTTTGAAATTATTACAGGAGAAAAATCGAGGACAGTATAATAATCGAATCATTCAAATGATGATGGGTGCTGGAAAATCAACAGTGATATCTCCACTGACGGCTTTGATGAAGGCAACGGGGACCAATTTATCGGTGATAGAATTAACCCCTGCATTGTTTAAGACACGAGATTTACAAGCAACTTCTGAGAGATTGTTTGGTCAAGTGGGGCATGATTTTTTATTTACACGAGAAACGGATTGCCGCTCCGATACTTTAAAGACACAGTATAAGCATTTACTGGGGATTATGGAGCGGAAAGAGTATGTTGTAACGACAGGAGAGTCGATTCAGTCTTTAAGGTTGAAGTTATTGGAGCTGCTAGGAAACCCGGTTGTTGTGGGGAATACTGATGGTAGTAAGCAAAAGTATAAAGAATGGGAACGTCAAGTAAAATATTTGGACAAAATGGTATTGTTATTTAAAAATCAAGGGGATGTATTAATCGATGAAGTAGATGCCAATGTGCACATTCGTCGAGAACTGAATTTTACGGTAGGTAAGAAGGTTAGTATTGCGGAAGATCAATTAAAAGCCATCGTAGAATTATATGATTTATTTGAGGGTGTTCCGGTGAATGGTCCTGGCATTATTGGAAAAGTATCTCTGCATGATGTGATGTTGGGGAAAGTAAAAATTGCGGATGAAACCGTTTGGGATGGGATTAAGGTACAACTGGCAAAGACCGTAATGGAGCATGCTTCGAGTCCACTGGCATCCCTATTGTTAAAGTTAACTGCAGATGAGCGTAAACTTTTGCAAGACTATATCCAAGGAAAGGGGACGGATATCCCACCGTTTTTGGAGGAAAAAGTTGCAAGAGAATCAAAAGTAGCAGGTGAGGCGAAAGTAGTAGAAGAAAATAGATTTTCAAAAATTGAACGAGATAGAATTGGTCTGATGAAGGAAGAGATTTCACGAGTATTAATATCAACATTAAAACGTAACCCAAATGAACACTTTGGTTTTCCTCATGGCATGGAAGCAACTTTAGATGGAGAGATAGCATGTCCATATGCGGGAAACAATACGCCAGTGAAAAGAGCACAATTTAAGCGAACGTTGGAAAAAGTGAATTATACCATACGACTACAAATGGCAAATCCCTTGTCTCGAACCGTATTTGATATTTTTTTGAAGACCTTTGTAGATAAGTTGAAGAAAGAACTTGAAGTAGGATTAGAGATAGTTAAGTATGAGGATACAGAGGCTTGGAAAATATTTAATGATTTAACAGGTCTTAGGTTGGAGGTTGTTAATGTAGATAACCGTAGGGTTGTTGATGCTTTGTATGATAGTTTAAAAGATAATCAAAAAGTTAAAAAGCATTGTTTAGTAGATCCTATTTTAAGTCACATTAAACATTATGAGAATACTTTACGAGCGGATGCCTTTTTACATGTGAATGCCTATCGCAGTGTACAAGGCATGACAGGGACACCCGGAAATCATCCCACTTGGCATCAAAAACTTAACTTTGATGTGGAAGAGAATATGGGAATAGATGGCCAGACCATAGATGATTTAATGCGCAAAAAAGTACCAGTAAAGGTGAGTCAAGAAAAGACGATTGATGGTTTATTCCGAGAATTATTAAATACGCATGCAAAACCTGAAACAGTGCGTGCCTTCATTGATGTTGGGGCTTTCTTGACAGGGGTGAAGAATCAAACAGCAGCAGAAAAGATAGCTTCAGTTCTTCGGGAAAGAAAGGAGAAAGAAGAAAAGGAGCGAGAAGGGAAAGGGATAGCAGAAAAGAAAGAAGCGAAAGAAAATGAATTGACCCATGTCTTGTTTTTTAATGAAAAAGATATTTTATGTGGTATGGCGATTGCAGATGGAAAAATCACAGAGATTGGTTCTACAAAGGTTGAGGAGATTGAAAAACGTTTAGGGTGTAAATCAAGTCAATATTTTATGTTGTTTCATCAGGTTGGGGCGAGGGGGGTGGATATTGTACTCCCTGAATGGGCAGAAGGGGTGATGACGATTGGCATTGATACAAAAAAGACAGATATTGCGCAGGGTGCCAAAAGAATGCGAAAGTTTAGTGAAGGACAAAATTTAACGGTTATTGTTCCAGAAGAAGTTTCTAAGGCATATTCAGATACAACTTGGAATATAGAGACAGTGATTGAAAAGGCTGAAAAGAATGAAGAATGGACGTTAATGGCAGAGGATAATTTATCAGCAACAGTACAGAAATTACCTGCAGTTGTGCAAGAGTATTGTTGGAATTTAATTTTGGGGACAAATGGTGCTAAATCCAAGCGCTTATTATATCACTGTTTTGAGGAGATTTTTTTAACGGAGGATAAAGACGATCCCTTTGAGCAGTATAAGGCTTTAGAGACCGACATTAAAACGGCAGATTTTTTAGAAGCTCAGCGTAAGAAAACGATAGAGAGCTATGAACGCTTAAAAAAGCGCGTAGCGGAACGTATACGTGAATTTCCGGAAGGTATAGGGAAGGGAATATTGGAAGGTTTGACAGCAGGAGATGCGACATTAAATACGGAATTAACTAATATAATTGAGAAATCGAAAGAATTTTGCTTGCGTGTGACAAAACAGGCGCCTCGAAAAGATCAGGATACTTTTGCATTTTCACAGAGTGAAGCACAAAGTGAAGCGCAAGCACTTGCATTGGCACAAGCTCAAGCTGAAGCCCAGCGTCGACAAGAGTTGTTAAGCCATGTGGCAGTTTCGCATGCGGGAGAAAAACCTGCGGATGTAAAAGTTTGGAATCGAGTAGATTTGACTCGTTTTGTACCGATGGAGGGTAGGACAGAGTACGGAGTAGATATTTTACCTTTGGATAAGTTATTACATCAAGGGTTATCCGGATTAAAATGGCATATGGATTCGAATATTTTTGTAACAGAAAATTTTGCACAAACTCATGAGACTCAAAAAAGCTTTTTGGAAAACTTAAAACTTCAATTTTTTGGATTGGTGATAGAAGAACCTGATGGTAAGATCTCTTGTGTATTAGTGACCGAAAGAGAAGCTAAACTATTTGATGAGCAGATACGAGAACAATCAAAAGCTTTGAGAGAGAATGGACGAAAGGTATCCTTAATTCTTCCGAGTGGAAAAGTGTTCTCGGGACAGACACCCAATAAAACATCAGTAGCTTATCAGCGTATTTTAGAGCAAATGCGTTATTTAAATGCGGACTCGAATTTATTGGTGAAAAGTTATGAACATTCGAGTTGGCTGAAAGAGAATGGTGCAGAGAAGGGAGAGTTTTTTGAAAAAGTAATTATACCGCAGCACCCTCATAAGCGACCATTACTGTCAGGATTAAAGCGAGCAATGCAGGCAAAAGGCCCAGTTATTTTGGCAAGAGATCTTCATCGAGCTGGAGCTCACCACGAAGGGGCAAGAGAAGGAAGAGGAGGGGCTGCAGAGGTATCGCGGAAGCTTCCTAATCCGAAAGATTCTCCCTCTATTTAATTTTGATTTCTTTCAACCATTGTATTATTTGATTAATAACACGTGATGAAATTAATAAAGATAAATGTCCTCGGTTTTCTACAATGAATGTATTTTCTTTGGATCCATCCGATCCATCTGCATAACTGGGTATAGCGGATTCCCACGGAACAATTAAATTATCAACTTTACTTGCAATATAATGATATT
>JABDCL010000006.1:36715-85511 GCA_013288135.1 Gammaproteobacteria bacterium | reverse complement strand
CCGGAACGCGTATAGCAGCGCTTCATGCGGGTTGGCGAGGTCTTGCCGCCGGTGTTATTGAAGCGTCAGTCAAGCGTTTATTGTGTCCGCCAGAGACATTGATAGCCTGGTTAGGTCCAGCCATTGGTCCTGAAGCTTTTGAAGTAGGGAAGGATGTTTTACTGGCTTTTGGAGAAAGTGCTGAAGCTGCATTTAAACCTTATAGTAAAACAACTTGGAAAGCGGATCTTTATGCACTTGCCACACTGCGTTTAAAAGCATTAGGTCTTACACAAATATTTGGAGGTGGTTTTTGTACCTTTGCCGACAAAGATCGATTCTACTCTTTTCGTCGTTCATCTCATCAATCTTCTAATACAGGCAAAACTGGCCGTATGGCAACATTAATTTGGTTATCACAACCTTAACTATTGATTTGTTGAACTTCAATCCCCATATTATCTTTAAATTAATCTTAATTTAATTTAGAAGTGTTTTAAGCAAATAGGTGGATATTTTATGCGGATGGATAAATTCACGAATCAGTTTCAAAATGCATTAGGTGAAGCACAATCACTCGCAGTGGGAAACGATAATCCTGCGATTGAACCCATTCATCTGATGAAAGCCTTGTTAGAACAAGAAGGCTCTATTAAACATTTGTTTATGAGCATGGGTATTGATATCCCTTCTGTAAAATCTCAATTAACAACGGCAATCGATCAATTACCAAAAATTGTTGGTGGTCAAGCAGATGTTAACATTTCCAATGATTTGATCCGCATTTTAAATCGTGCTGATAAATATGCACAGCAGAAAAAAGACAGTTATATTTCCAGTGAATTATTTATTCTGGCTGCACTAGAAGACGAAAGCACTTTAGGGCGTTTATTACAAAAAGCAGGAGTTAATAAGGTAAAAGTTGAAAAAGCAATTGAAGACATTCGGGGTGGAAAAAAGGTAGACGATCCCAACGCAGAAGAACATCGCAAAGCCCTAGAAAAATATACCATTGATATCACGAAAAGAGCTGAACAGGGCAAGCTTGATCCGGTTATTGGGCGTGATGATGAAATTCGTCGTGTTATTCAAGTGTTACAACGCCGCACTAAAAATAACCCTGTCATTATTGGTGAGCCCGGTGTTGGGAAAACCGCCATCGTTGAGGGACTTGCACAACGGATCACCAATGCTGAAGTGCCAGAAGGATTAAAAAATAAACGTGTGCTCGCTTTAGATATGGGTTCTTTAATTGCAGGCACAAAGTTTAGAGGGGAATTTGAGGAACGCTTAAAAGCCGTATTACATGATTTGGCAAAACAAGAAGGCGAGATTATTCTATTTATCGATGAATTACATACCATGGTAGGTGCCGGCAGAGCAGAAGGCTCGATGGATGCCAGTAACATGTTAAAACCGGCCTTAGCCAGAGGAGAGTTGCATTGTGTGGGTGCCACCACTTTGGATGAATATAGACAATATATCGAAAAAGATGCAGCCTTAGAGCGACGATTTCAAAAAGTGCTGGTTAATGAACCAAGCGTTGAGGATACCATTGCAATTTTACGTGGTCTTAAAGAACGCTATGAATTACATCATGGGGTAGAAATTACCGATCCCGCTATTGTGGCTGCAGCAACCCTTTCACATCGCTATATTACCGATAGACAATTACCAGATAAAGCGATTGATTTAATCGATGAAGCGGCAAGTTCTATTCGTATGGAAATTGATTCTAAACCGGTTGAAATGGATCGTTTGGAACGTCGTTTAATTCAATATAAGATTGAACAAGAAGCTTTAAAACATGAAACTGATCAAGCTTCTAAAAAACGTTTAGAAAAATTGCAAGCTGATATTCAACAAATCGAAAAAGAATATCAAACCATGGAAGAAATTTGGAAATCAGAAAAAGCCGCTTTAGAAGGGGCACAACATATTAAAGAAGAACTGGAAAAAGCAAGACTTGAATTAAGCACCGCCATGCGTGCCAGCAATTATGCGCGCATGTCAGAATTACAATATGGCCGTATCCCAGAACTTGAAAAACGCTTAGCTGCAGCAACAAAAGCAGAAGGAAACAACGAAACGAAACTATTACGTAATAAAGTCACTGAAGAAGAAATTGCTGAGGTGGTTTCTCGATGGACGGGCATCCCCGTTTCCAAAATGTTAGAAGGCGAGCGCGAAAAATTATTAAAGATTGAAGAAGCCTTAAGTCAACGAGTGGTGGGTCAGACTGAAGCCTTACAGGCAGTTGCCAATGCCGTTCGACGTTCACGCGCAGGTCTTGCTGATCCCAATCGTCCGGTTGGATCTTTCTTATTTTTAGGACCCACGGGCGTTGGTAAAACAGAAGTGTGTAAAGCCTTGGCAGCATTTTTGTTTGATACCGAAGATGCGATGGTTAGAATCGATATGTCTGAATTTATGGAAAAACATTCGGTTGCTCGTTTGATTGGGGCACCTCCTGGGTATGTTGGCTATGAAGAAGGGGGATATTTAACAGAAATTGTTCGACGAAGACCTTACAGCGTGATTTTATTAGATGAAATTGAAAAAGCACATCCTGATATTTTTAACATTTTATTACAAGTGTTGGATGATGGTAGATTAACCGATGGTCAAGGGCGAACGGTTGATTTTCGCAATGCGGTGATAGTCATGACCTCCAATTTGGGATCGCATTTGATTCAAGAATTAACTGGCAAGGTTCCTTATAGCGATATTAAAAAATCCGTGATGGAAACGGTGAGCCAACATTTTAGACCTGAGTTTATCAATCGCATTGATGAAATCGTGATGTTCTCTCCTTTAGGAAAAGAGCAAATTCGTCTTATTACCGATATCCAATTAGCACATTTAGAGTCGCGTTTAAAAACACAAAATATACACATTAAGGTTACTAATGACGCTTTAGATAAACTGGCAGAAGCAGGATACGATCCGGTTTATGGCGCAAGACCGCTGAAACGCACCGTGCGTCAAACTCTTGAGAATCCGCTGGCACAAGCTTTGCTATCGGGTGAATTTGGGCCGGGGGATGTGATAAAGGTTGCTGTGAAAGAGGGGGGATTTGAGTTTAAGAGGGCGTAGGTGTATTATCTTAGCCCATTATTGAGCCCTCCAGATAAGTGTTAGCGGATAACTCGAGTTTTTGGTAAGGGGGGGACAATTTGTCCCCCCCTTTGATACTGAGAGAATCTTTGATTACCATTTATAATCATTTTAACCCCTTCCTATAGGGGTATTTTAGATATTAATTGTTAAAACATATTATTATCCTATTATGGGGGGTTAATGCGATACTTTTTTAAATCAGAGAGGATCAAATCAAATGGCGTCAAGGTTTCAATCGCGAAGTGTATATACAATAAATTTTCTCGTCATAATATTAATTATTGCTTCATTTGATTCAAAACAACTGTGCTAATGTACAGTTTTTGACGTTAATCCTCTTAAAATTAATTAATTTGGTTAAATTAAAAACTTTCTCTATCCATAAGGAAAGATTTGTCATAAACTATCCTTATGAAGGAGGACAGTTTTATGGATTCGTTGTTTAAGACATTAAGAGATGAGTTTCAGGATAAAATCCAAACTCTAATGGGGGCGGGGGTTCAGCGAGAAGTTCATTTCCGCAATGTTCCTAATAAGATTAATGTTGCGATGGGGATGAGAAGAACTGGCAAGACCTACTTTGTATTACAAACAATTTTAGATTTGATGAAGACCACGCCTCTTTCAAAAATTCTTTATATAAATTTTGAGGATGAGCGTTTATTGCCAGCTAAGAGTCAGACATTAAGTACCTTGCTAGAAGCTTTTTATAGTTTGTATCCGGAAAATCACAATCATCTTTGTTATCTTTTTTTAGATGAAATACAGTTAGTAGAAGATTGGCCTATTGTAGTTAGAAGATTTTTTGATACTAAAAAAGTTAAAATATTTCTAACTGGTTCATCAGCTAAACTCTTAAGTAAAGAAATCGCCACTTCATTACGGGGTCGTTCTATTGCAATTGAAATTTGGCCTTTTAATATCAATGAATATTTGCAGGCGAAAAACCATGACATTATACCCGAGGGAATTTTAGGAAAAAAAGATCTTGATAAATTTCAAGAACAATTGAAAATCTATATAGAAGAAGGTGGTTTTCCGGAAACAACGGCTTTAGAATTTGAAGATCGGATTCAAATTTTACAAGATTATGTTTCAGTTGTGATCATGCGTGATATTATCGAACGACATGGGATAACTAATGTAACCTTAATAAGATATTTAGCAAAATTATTGATCAAGAATGCAGGATCCCTTTTTTCAGTTAATAAACTCTACAATGATTTGAAAAGTCAGGGATTTTCTGTGGGGAAAACAACACTCTATGAGTATTTAGAGTATATGGAAGATGCGTATCTTGTTTTTTCTGTTCCACTTTATTCTGAATCACTGAGAAAAGTTCAAACCAACCCCAAAAAGTTTTATGCAATTGATACTGGCCTTGTTCGGGCATATACTTTAGGTATGACTCAAAATATTGGGCATCATTTTGAAAATTTAATTTATTTGGATTTAAGAAGAAAGGGTCATAAAATTCATTATTATTTAACTGAGTCACGGCGTGAAGTTGATTTTTTAAGCTTAGATAGAAAAGGGAAATGGCATCTTTATCAAGTTGCTTGGGATATAAGTGACCGAGATACTCAGGAACGAGAGATATTGGCTTTAGAAGAGGCAGAAAAGGAATTAGGAGTTAAGGGAAAACTGATAACACCAGAATATTATTTGACATCTTTTTTGAAAGAAGATTAAAATGAGTACTATCCTTTTATAAAGCTAGTAATTTAAATTATTAGATTTTAACCTTTGATATCCTTTTTGTAGCGATTTAAAAATGGACAAATCTGCAATTAGATTGCATAATTGTCCATATGAGTGATATTAACATTACTAGAGAGGAGGTGCTGCATGAGGGGTAGCAACGTCTTTAGCAAGTTTATCTTCATCAGATGATGGTTTCTCAGGAGTTAAATCAGATAATATGAAGTAATTTCCAACTTTTTCTTTTTTTTGCCCTGGTTCTGCCTTTTCTTTAACGTCAGCTGTACTAATAACGCTTGCCTCACTACCTGGGCTTGGGGTTGCTCCACTCTCCACTCTTCTTTTTTCTTCATGATCTTTGCCATCAACAGTTAACAGAACATCCTTTTCCCAACTAGACGATAAAGCTTCATCCATTTTTTTACCTAAATTTTCTGAATCGTCAGCTTCTTCCTTCGTCTTTTTTACATCTAGTCCAAAATATTCACCATATTTTGTAAGGTATTCCTCTTTTTTTGTGTTAACCACTTCTGGATCCCATTTATTATCATTCTGCCATTCAATTAATTGTACCTCTTGGTCTGCTGTCAATGGTTCATTGACGACTTTTGGATAAAAATGTTTATATAAAACATTTATCAGCCCAATCCCACCAATAATTGCAGCAGTGGTTACACCAACAGCTGTCATTGCAAGTGGTATACCTAATGCAAAAGCCCCAGCAATTAAAAGGGCAGTGCCTAAAAATCCAACAATAAATCCATAATATTCCCCATGATTTTTGGCTAAATAATCAGGATCTAACTTGCTCATAGCCCAAAAAGGCAGACGAATTAATCCAGATATAAGTTGAAGAGCACCTACCGCTGTTCCTGCCGCACCCCATCCCAAACCACCCTTTTCCCAACACTTTTGACGTAAAGTGTCCAAATATGTAAATGGGTATCCAAACAGTCTATCAGAAAATTTGCCAAAAACACTTGTTCCTTTACAAAAAAGTACACCGGGCCAAAATAAAGCCAGGGATAAAACTCTTGTGCCAGTACGTCCTAGACTGTTTGTAATTACAAAAGCAGAGTTACCTAGGCTTTTCAGAGTCCTTTTGGCTTTAGCTGGGTATTCTTTGGCATTTTTTACGTGATCAGTTATGTCTCCTTTACCAATTCCTGCTTCTCTTAAAATGTCATATTGTTCTTGTTTAGCCATTAAGTACATAGCTTCAGCATCAGTTAAAAGTTGGTGACCCCTCACAACCAAACCTGCTCTTTTTGAAGCCAATTCAAAAGGAGGAGCATTCTTATATCTTTGAAACAATTCAGCGCGTCTTGTATCTCGTCCTCCTTTTTCCTTTAGATGCTCCTTTATGTTTTCTATAGCGTCAATTCTTCTATTAAAATGATCTTTAAAAGATCTTAACTCATCTTGAATTAACGTTAATTGTGATTTAAGTTCTTCTTTCTCTTTTGCCGCTGTTATTTTGGATGACAATTGAGCATCAAAGACATCAATATAACGTAGTAGCTTTTTGAAATCATCATCACTGATTGTGTCAGCTTTGTTTATCTTAACTTGTTCTCCAAAGTTGCGAAGTTCGGCCAGACGATTTTTTGCTTTTTCTATTATGTCAAGTTCTTTTAATAGTGGTATTGCTTCTTGAGATCTATATTTACTTAAGTATTTATCTTGGTGGCGGATACTGGCATCTACAATTCTTAAATGATATTGAATGTGATCTTCTATTGCTTTTAAGACAACTTTTTCATCATCCTTTAATTTGGGATTGTCTTCAATTACTTTACGCCAGTGATCAAAGGCGTTAAATTGTATTCGTATTTCTTCCAGTTCTCTTTTGCTTTTTCCTTTTAAACGTGTACCTTCTATGAAATTTAGAAGCTCTGTACGTAAATTTTCTAGTTGTTCTTTAGGAGGAAGAGCTGCGTTTGCTGCTAATCTTTTTGTAACAATTTCTTCTTTAACTTTAGATAACTGTGTTGCAAGGATCTCTATTTTTTGTTTGAAACGTTGTTTATCATCTGTTTCTGCTTTTGCTATCATGCTGGCAAGTTCAATAGATACCAGGTTAATTTGCATTTCTAATACACCTATATTTTTAGGGTCACTTAAAAGTTCTTTTTCTGTAATATCGTGTTGAAGTTTAGCTAAACCTCTTTTTATTTTTTTAACTTTGTCTTCTTCTGATGCTGTAGGTAACCCGGTTGGTGATCTTTTGAGTCCTTTATATCTAATTGCGCTATCAATAAGAATATCGGCTCCGTCTAAAAGTGTAATAATAGCTGACTCTAACCTTAATTCTTCCTCTGTTTTTCCTGGTTGTGATTTAATTGCAGATATTTTGGTATTAAAAACAGTTACTTTGTCACGAAGACCTTGCAGGGCTTCTTTTGTTTTAGAACGTATTGTTTCAGCATCAACTTTATCTTTTATAAATTCCTCAACTTCATTATGTAATGCTTTAAGTTTTGTAAGATTGGTTGGTGTTGGCGCACTCATAAAAATTTCCTTTATATAAAAACATTAATATTGGTTTTGACTTTTAGCGTTAGGTAAAGTTCAATATAGGGTAAAAATTTTTAATTTATTAAAAATCAAAAAGTTATAATTTAATGTAAAGTAGTATTCGTTTAACTACACTCAATTTTCAAACTGCCCGCTGTGAAATAAAATTTTTCTAAATCTGAGGGTAATTTTGTCAAAGTTTAAACTTTCCCGGTAGTGATGATAGGCAGCCAATCTCCTCTCTTTTCAGAGATTTAATCATGAATTTATTAGCATTTAATGTTAGGATTAGCCATTAGCTTTCTGGTAAATTCAATAAGATATGTCAATAAGGCAGGTTGTGTGTCAAAACGGCATGTCAAACCACAGGAAAATATGTGATTTGTGACTAACACAGTTTTAATATTCATAGGTTTAATAGGTTTAGCTCTTTTTTTATTATCCACGCTTTTGGTACGAGTGTTTAGGGGATATGCACTTACCCAGGAGTTATTGGATATACCGAATAATCGTTCTTCTCATGTGCTGCCAACCCCCAAAGGGGGAGGATTAGTATTTGTTACTTTATGGTTAATAACTGTTTCATTGAGTTTATTTTCTGGCTTTTTTTCTTTTTCTGATGTAGCAATATTTTTACCGGGTACGATCTTAGTTGCTATTCTCGGGTTTTGGGATGATAAGAAAGATTTGTCGGCCAAACGGCGAATTGTTATACAATTTGGGGCAGCAGCTTTGTCTGTATGGATGCTTCCAAGTTTTACGGGAGTACATCTTTTTGGGGAACAGGTTTTCAATTTAGGGTGGTTCGCATTCCCTTTGCTTATTTTAGGGATTACCTGGTCTACCAATTTATTTAATTTTATGGATGGCTTGGATGGGATAGCGAGCATCGAAGCGCTTTTTGTTTTGGGTGTGGGCGGTATTTTCTTTTGGATTTTTGGAGAAATGTCTCTTGCATTTTTAGCTTGGAGTTTAGTCTTGGGTGTTGCTGGATTTTTAGTTTGGAATTGGCCAAGTGCTTCTGTTTTTATGGGGGGTGTGGGGAGTTATAGTTTAGGGTTTTTGATTGGCTTGTTTGCAGTGGTCGGGGATGTAAAATATCAAATTCCGATTATGCTTTGGATTATTTTATATGGAACTTTTTGGTTTGATGCAACCATTACTTTATTACGAAGAATGCTTTATAAACAAGCGTGGACGAAGCCCCATCGTAGTCATGCTTATCAACGGCTACATCAAGCAGGATTTTCTCATAAACAGGTCATCTATTGGGTGATAGGATTAAATAGTGTGCTGGCAGGACTTGCATTGAGTGTTGCAATTTTGCCTCAATGGATGGAAATTGGATTTTTGTTAGCAATTTTGGTGTTAACTTTGGCTTATGGCGTGGTAGAAAAGTTAAAACCAATGGCGAGGTAAATGATGGTTAAAAACTGGATAAAAGCACGAAATCGAACGATAGTCATTCTACATGATATATTAGTCATTCCTGTTGCATGGTTTGGTGCTTTTTGGTTACGGTTTAATTTGGAAGGGATCCCAACAGATGCTTTATCTATAGCTATTACCATGCTTCCCATATTGATGATTTTACAAACGGTTGCTTATTGGGGGCTTGGCTTATATCGAGGTATTTGGCGGTTTGCTTCTATGCCTGATTTGTTGCGTATAGTTAAGGCAGTCACTATCGGATGTAGTATTTCGTTATTTGTTTTATTTTGCATGACACGTTTGGAGGGATTTCCGAGATCAGTTTTTCCAATTTATGCGCTATTATTAATTCTTTTATTAGGTGGTCCTCGTTTTATTGTACGTTTGTTGAAAGAACATAAGAATTGGGCGGTAGAAGGGACACGGGTTCTCGTGATTGGTGCAGATGCAGTTGGGGAAGGTTTGGTTCGAGATCTTTTAAGACAAAGTGATCGTCATTATCAACCAGTTGCTTTTGTGGATGACCGATTAAGTAAACAAGGTCAAGAAATTCATGGTATTCGAGTGGTAGGTAGTTGTGTTGATATTCCGAAAGTTGTAGAAAAATACCAAATTGGATTGATTATGATTGCGATGCCAGAAGCACGTGCTGAGGCTATGCGGAGAATCATGAAATATTGTGAATCAACCCAATGTCCGATAAGAACACTACCGGGTGTCGGCGATTTGGTTTCAGGTCGTGTGAGTGTTGATTTATTACGAGAGGTTTCATTAGAAGATTTGTTAGGACGAGATCCCGTAAAATTGGATTGGGAAGCGATTCAAAGTTCCATTACTGGAAAAGTAGTATTGGTCAGTGGAGGTGGGGGTTCAATTGGATCAGAATTATGTCGACAAATAGCACGATTAAATCCTAGCCGCTTAATTGTAGTTGAACGATCAGAATATAATTTGTTCATGTTAGAGCAAGAATTTTTAGAAACATTTCCTGCCATTAATTTTACACGACATTTAGTCGATGTTTGTGATAGACCTGCATTGCAGCAGATTTTTACCCAATATTCTCCTCACATTGTTTTTCACGCAGCAGCTTATAAGCATGTGCCGATGTTACAAAGTCAGCCGAGAGAAGCTGTGCAAAATAACATATTAGGAACGCGGTTGATTGCACATTTATCGATCAGTAATCAGGTTGAAAAATTTATTTTAGTATCAACCGATAAGGCGGTTAATCCAACAAACATTATGGGTGCAAGTAAGCGTGTTTCAGAAATTATTTGTGAAAGTTTGAATGGGCGAGGGGTGACTCAATTTATCATTGTACGTTTTGGTAATGTATTAGGTTCTGCAGGGAGCGTTGTCCCTATTTTTAAGCAACAGCTAGAAAAAGGGGGGCCAATCACAGTGACTCACCCCGAAATAACGCGCTTTTTTATGACCATACCAGAAGCGTGTCAATTAATTTTGCAAGCTTTGACCATAGGAAATGGAGGCGAAATTTTTGTTTTGGATATGGGAGAGCCCATTAAAATTCGGTTTTTGGCAGAACAAATGATACATTTAGCTGGAAAAAAATTGGGGGAAGATATTGAGATCCGTTACGTAGGTTTGCGTCCAGGAGAGAAATTATATGAAGAATTATTTTATCCCAATGAGGAGTTAGGAATGACCTCTCATGAAAAAATATTTCAAGCTGCAGCTTGTCAATTCAATTCTGTTGTGTTGTCTGAGATTTTAGATAGAATGGAAATAGCGTGTCGAGAATGTGAAGATAGTGTTGTGGTTGAATTATTGCATCAATTAGTGCCTGAATTAGAAATCCAATTAAGCTCGCAAGAAGAAGTGAAACAAGCACAAACACAAGAAGAAATCCTTGTATTACAGAGTGATATTTAAATATGCAACGGTGTACTTTTGCCATTATTTCTCACCCTGATGCCGGGAAAACCACAATTACAGAAAAATTGTTATTATTTGGCGGAGCCATTCAATTAGCGGGGACTGTTAAAGGTCGCAAAGCTTCGCGTCATGCAACTTCGGATTGGATGAAACTAGAACAGCAACGAGGCATATCGGTGACCACTTCTGTTATGCAGTTTCCTTATAAGACTTGCATGATGAATTTATTAGATACGCCAGGGCACGAAGATTTTTCTGAAGATACCTATAGAACATTAACGGCAGTCGATTCTGCTTTAATGGTGATAGATGCTGTGAAGGGGGTAGAAAGTCGAACCATTAAGCTGATGGAAGTGTGTCGTTTGCGGGATACGCCAATTATTACTTTTATTAATAAGCTTGATCGAGATTCTCGAGAGCCCATTGAATTATTAGATGAAATCGAACGTATTTTAAATATTCGCTGTGCACCGATGACATGGCCGATTGGGATGGGTAAACATTTCAAAGGGATTTATCATTTAGGATTAGATAAAATTTGTTTGTATCAGCCGGGATTAGGAGAACGGGTTCAAGAAGGTAAAACAATTGAGGGTCTTAATAATTCTGAATTAGATAAATTGATTGGAGAAGATATTGCAGGAGAATTTAGGGATGAGCTTGATTTAGTAAAAGGGGCAAGTCATGAATTTGATTTGGATGCTTTTTTACAGGGGAACTTAACTCCCGTTTTTTTTGGATCTGCTTTAAATAATTTTGGTGTTCGAGAACTATTAGATGCTTTTGTTGAATATGCGCCTGCTCCAAAATCGAGATTGACACATTCTCGTGAAGTAAACCCGGAAGAAGAGAAATTTACTGGTTTTGTCTTTAAAATTCAGGCAAATATGGATCCTTTGCATCGAGATCGAGTTGCATTTCTGCGAATTTGCTCTGGAAAATATCAACAAGGCATGAAAATGCGGCATGTTCGAATCGGAAAAGATGTGCAGGTATCTAATGCCTTAACGTTTATGGCAGGAGAACGGGAAAGAGTCGAAGAAGCGTGTCCAGGAGATATCCTTGGTTTGCATAATCATGGCACTATTCAAATTGGGGATACCTTTACGCAAGGGGAAACACTTAAATTTATTGGTATCCCTTATTTTGCACCAGAATTGTTTCGATCAGTGCGTCCCAAAGATCCTTTAAAAGCCAAAGCATTACAAAAAGGCTTAATTGAATTGTCCGAAGAAGGTGCAACACAAGTATTTAGACCTTTAAATGATAATCGCATTATTTTAGGAGCGGTTGGGGTATTACAATTTGATGTGGTCGCACATCGATTACAACACGAATATAATGTTGATTGTGTTTATGATAATATTAATGTTGCAACCGCGCGATGGATTCGATGCGAGGATCATAAAAAATTAGAAGAGTTTAGGCGGAAAGTGACCGATCATTTGGCAGTCGATGGGGGAGATAATCTCACTTATTTGGCACCAAGTATGGTCAATTTAAATTTAATCAAAGAACGGTGGCCAGATATCACTTTTAGTAATACGCGAGAGCATTAATTTCAAAATCTAGAGGCCTCATTTCTATAGCTGCTCAGCTATATTTGATCTTATCTGTTATAGAGTATATAATTCATTTTATACGCTATAAAGTATGAATTGATTTTATACTCCATAAGGTATATAATTAGTTTTATTCTCTATAGAGTATAAATTTTCTTTAGTTTAGGAGTGGTATATGCTTGTTCATTCGCCCAAAGATCTTGCTTTGATTGTTATAAATCAACGTAAAAAGCTTAAATTAAACCAATCTGAAATTGGAAATTTAGTTGGGTTAAGGCAAGCAACAGTTTCAGCATTTGAAAACAAACCAGAAAGCACAAAACTGGATACTCTATTTCATATTCTTTCTGCTGTTAACCTTGATGTGAGAATATTACAAAAAGATGAATCTATAAATATGCAGGTTCAATGGAAGGAAGAATGGTGACAATTAAAACGCGTCTTCGCATTCTTAATGTATTAATGAATGGCATTTTAGTAGGTAAGCTAGAAAAAAATATATATGGTGGATTGACGTTTACCTATGATCAAAAATGGTTAAGCTTACCAGGTGCTCGACCTATTTCACTATCTTTACCATTAGTAGAGAAAAAATTTGTTGGAGATGTTGTCTATAACTTTTTTGATAATTTACTTCCGGATAACCCAGTCATTAAGTCGCGCATACAAACACGTTTCCGTACCCCCACAGATCAGCCATTTGATTTGCTTGCAAGTATTGGAAAAGATTGCGTAGGCGCTATACAAATCTTAGATGGTGAAACAACCGATTTCACAAACCAAATTCTTTTTCATCCGCTAAAAGAAAAGGAAATAGCATCTATTTTGCGTAATATTCAGAATAATCCTTTGGGCATGTCAAATAATACTGATGAGTTTCGTATTTCCATTGCCGGTGCACAAGAAAAATCTGCTTTTTTGTATTGGAAAGGTGTATGGAATAGACCATTGAAAGCAACACCAACCACTCACATTTTTAAATTACCAATTGGTTATATTCAACACCAACAGATGGATTTAAGTGACAGTTGTGAAAATGAATGGTTATGTTCTCAAATTACAGAAGCATTTGGTTTGCCTGTTGCTAAATGTGAAATTCAACATTTTGAAGATGTAAAAGTACTCATTGTAGAAAGATTTGATCGCAAGCTAGCAAGTGATGGAAGCTGGTTGATGCGATTACCTCAAGAAGATACATGCCAAGCGCTTGGAGTTTCCCCTAATTTAAAATATCAAGCTGATGGTGGTCCCGGTATTGGAAATATTATGCGATTATTAAGGGGCTCTACGGATCCAATAAAGGATCGAGAAATGTTTTTTCGTTCCCAGGTTCTATTCTGGCTGTTGGCCGCAATAGATGGTCATGCAAAAAATTTCAGCCTTTATATTGAAACTGAAGGAAAATATTGTTTAACCCCGCTATATGATATCATGTCAGCTTATCCCTTAATTTTTAACAAACAATTACAGGCAAAAAAAATTAAAATGGCAATGGCGTTAAAAGGAAAAAATAATCATTACCATTGGTATGCTATGCAACGTAGATACTTTTTGGAAACAGCAAAAGCTGCCAATTACTCCACTCAAAGAGCTGAACAAATTGTTGATGATATGCTAGAAAAAGTTGCAATTGTGATAGAGCAGGTATCTGCTAAACTGCCAAGTAAATTTCCAGATAAAATATCTCAACCGATTTTTGAGGGAATGCTTTTAGCAAAGAAGAAATTAACAAATCTATAGAAAAACCAAAAAGTGCCTTCCTTAAGCTCCCTCCCCTGTTTTACGGGGGAGGGACGGGGAGGGGGCTAGAAGGGAAGGAGAAGCTGAGGCATTAAGTTCAGAAACCTCCTTCATTTCCCTTTTCTGACCTTCAAGCTTCGCAATAACAATTGTTAATTCAATTTGGCGCTTCTTTTCTTCTGCAACCAATTCAGCAGGAGCTTTCTCCACAAAATTGGGGTTATTTAATTTAACATTAGTGCGTTCAAAATCTTTGCTTAATTTATCAATTTCTTTTTGTAAGCGTTGAACTTCTGCTTGAACATCAATTAGCCCAGCGATGGGTACTAATATTTCCATCATGCCAACTAGAGCCGTTGCAGAAGCAGGGCGAGGAGCATCGACATTAAGCCAAGTAATAGTTTCAATTTTTGCAAGCGATTTTAATAAAGCTTCGTTTCGTTCAACAATTTTTCGATCAGAGTCACTGGCATTATAGAGAAGAACGGGTAAAATTTTCCCGGGTGAAATATTCATTTCTCCGCGAATATTTCGGATACCTAAAATAAAGGTTTTAAGCCATTCGATATCGGTTTCAGCATTGGGATTAATTAGGCTTTCTTCACCCACTGGATAGGACTGCAACATAATGCTTTCAAATTTCATGTCTAATTTTATGTTTAATAACGGTGCAACGCGTTGCCAAATTTCCTCAGTGATATAAGGCATGAAGGGATGCATCACTTTTAACATCTCTTCTAAGACCATCACTAAAGTATAACGTGTTCCCCGTTGTTGTTGCTTGAGTCCAAGATTAGAAACAGGAACAAAATCATCAGATGAAGCAGACGCATTTAAAATTGGTTTAGAGAACTCCAAATACCAATCGCAATATTCATTCCAAGTAAATTCGTAAATTGTTTGCGCAGCCAAATCAAAACGATAGTCATTAAGATGGGTTGCGATAGCAATTTTAGCTTGTTGCCATCGCGATAATATCCAGTGATCAGGCAGGTTTAAGGTTCGGTCAGACTCATTTGTTCCGAGATCTTTTTCTTCGGTATTTAATAAAACATAACGCGCAGCATTCCACAGTTTATTGCAGAAGTGACGATTTCCTTCAACTCTACCCATTTCAAATCGAATATATCGACTGGGCGTTGCTAAGGCAGCAAAAGTAAAACGTAAAGCATCGACACCATGAGCTGAAATGCCTTTGGGAAATTGTGCTCGTGTAGCCTCGGCTATTTCTTTTGCATCATTGGGATGGATAAGACCCGTTGTACGTTTTTGTACGAGGGATTCGAGATCAATCCCATCGATGAGATCAATCGGATCTAAAACATTTCCTTTTGTTTTAGACATTTTTTGGCCATTTTGGTCTTGAATAATGGCATTGATATAAACATCTTTAAAAGGAATTTGATGGGTAAATTTTAAGCCAAACATAATCATTCGAGCTACCCAGAAAAAAATGATATCAAAACCTGTGATTAAAACTTGGGTTGGATAAAAGGTTTTAAAGTCTTGAGTTTTTTCAGGCCATCCCAGTGTTGAAAATGGCCAAAGTGCTGATGAAAACCAAGTATCTAGTACATCTTCGTCTTGATGGAGAGGAAGGGCGGGATCTAATTTATATTTTTGACGAACGTTCGCTTCAGTTGCTGCAACGTAAATATTGCCTTGGTTATCATACCAAGCGGGGATGCGATGTCCCCACCACAACTGACGGCTAATACACCAATCTTGAATATTGCGCATCCACTCAAAGTAGGTTTTACTCCAATTTTCTGGGATAAAACGAATTTTCCCTTCTTCGACTGCTGCAATAGCAGGTTTGGCGAGAGATTCTACTTTAACGAACCATTGATCGGTCAGTAACGGTTCTAGGACAGCACCGCTTCTATCCCCCCTTGGAATCATCGAAGTATGTTTTTCAATTTTTTCAATTAATCCAAATTCGGATAGATCTTTTACAATCTTTTCACGCGCAGCGTAACGATCTAAACCTTGATATTCTTTAGGTACATTTTCATTCAGCTTAGCGTCCAAAGTAAAAATATTGATTTGAGGTAATCCATGTCTTTGTCCCAAAGCATAATCATTAAAATCATGCGCTGGCGTAATTTTGACACAACCCGATCCAAACTCTTTTGCGACGGACTCATCGGCAATAATAGGAATCAGTCGATCGCAGAGCGGAAGTTTTATTTTTTTACCAATTAAATGTTGATAGCGCTCATCTTCGGGATGAACAGCAACTGCAACATCTCCCAACAGTGTTTCTGGGCGTGTCGTAGCAACTGTCACAAATGCATTACTGTCTAGTAAGGGATAGCGAATGTGCCACAAGTAACTTTGTTCTTCTTCAGATTCTACCTCGAGATCAGATACAGCGGTGAGTAATACGGGATCCCAATTAACCAATCTTTTTCCACGATAAATGAGCCCTTCGTCATAGAGTTGAATAAAAACGGCTTGTACTGCTTTAGAAAGACCTTCATCTAAGGTAAATCGTTCTCGAGACCAATCAACCGAGGCACCCATGCGTCGAAGTTGTTGAGTGATGTTATTACCATATTCCGCTTTCCATTGCCACACACGGTTTACGAATCCTTCTCTGCCTAAATCGTGTTTTGATGATCCTTCTGCATTGAGTTGTCGTTCCACCATCATTTGGGTTGCAATGCCGGCATGATCGGTACCTACTTGCCAAAGGGTTTGATCACCTGACATTCTATGATAACGGATGAGAATATCCATTAAGGTTTGTTGAAAAGCATGTCCCATATGTAGACTTCCCGTCACATTGGGGGGTGGGATCATAATACAATAGGGGTTATCCATTCCTTGCGGTTTAAAAGACCCTGCTTTTTCCCAGCGATCGTACCAAGTAGATTCTACTTGCTTGGGATCATAGGTTTTCTCTAACATTATGCTGTTTGACACCGATCAAGTAAGTATTGAACTAACAATGGCACGGGCCTTCCGGTTGCGCCTCGATCTTTTCCAGCACTTCGAAAGGAAGATCCGGCAACATCCAAATGTGCCCAATGGTATTTCTTAGTAAAGCGAGATAAAAAACCGCCTGCAATAATTGCTCCTGCATCCGTAGGAGGGTGGGCAACATTGGCCATATCAGCAAAATTGCTGTTTAGAACATCAAAATATTCTTCCCATAAAGGCAATTGCCAGCAGCGATCACCACTGATAAGGCCTGCGGTTAATAGATCGTTAGCCAGAGGGTTATGGTTACTCATAAGACCGCTTGCGTGTTTTCCTAAGGCGGCGATACAAGCATTGGTTAAAGTGGCAATATCAATCACAACATCTGGATTGAATCGTTCACAGTAGGTAAGCGCATCACAGAGAACCAAACGACCCTCCGCATCGGTATTTAAAATTTCAACGGTCAATCCTGACATGGTGGTTATAATGTCTTCAGGTCGGGTAGCGTTGCTTCCGGGCATATTTTCTGCACTAGAGACAACACCAACAAGATTAATCGGTAATTCGAGTTCAGCTGCGGCTTGTAAAACTGCAAGAACAGTTGCTGCACCACACATATCAAATTTCATGCCTACCATGTTAACGGGCATTTTGAGAGAGTTACCACCGGTATCAAAGGTAATGCCTTTACCAACCAGAACCACAGGTTTTTGCGTATCTTTTCTACCTTGATATTCTAAAGTAATAAGTCGGGGTGGATTTTTAGAACCTTGTGCAACCGCAAGTAAAGCGCCCATTTTGAGTGCAGCTATGTCTTTTTCATCCAAGATGGCAACATTGATACTGTTAAATTTTTTGCTTAAGTTTTCTGCTTCATTTGCTAAGTAGCTTGGAGTACAAATATTGGGAGGAAGATTTCCCAAATTTTTAGCTAAGGATACTCCTTTAGCAATCGCTTGACCTGCAGCAATAGCTCGTTCTCCCGTATTTAAATCACGTCGTGTTGGAACGGAGAAGAGTATGCGTCGAAGAGGGCGACGGTTAAGCTCTTTTTTGCTTTTGAATTCCTCAAAGGTGTACAGTGTATCGAGCATGACTTCAACCGCTTGACGAACTTTCCAATGGATATCACGACCCTTGATATTAATCTCAGTTAAACAACAAACTGCATCTGTTGCCCCAGTTTGAGTAAGAGTTGTGGCAAGTTTTCGAATAATTTCTCGATATTGATTATCGCCTAATTCTCGCTCACGTCCACAACCTACCAAAAGTAACCGATCGGCAAGAATATTAGGAGGATTATGCAACAAAAGTGTTTGACCGAGCTTACCTTCTAAGTCACCTTTGCGTAAAATACTACTGATATAGCCTTCACTGATTGAATCTAATCGTTCCGCAGTGTTTGATAAACGTCGGTTTTCGAATACCCCGATAACCAAACAGGCCGACCGTTGTTTTTCAGGATGGGCACTTTTGACGCTGAATTCCATGAATATCCCCGTGTTTACTGGTTTCAGTTTATAAAAACTGATAGTGTACTCTAACATGAGACAATTTTGTATTTTTATGAAGATTAATGTAGGCACAAGGTGATTATTGCTAGATATATAACTAAAGAGATAGCGTGGACCTTTCTTGTCATTGTCAGTGTTTTATTGTTCATAGCATTGAGTAATAAATTTGCACTTTATTTGGCTAAAGCCGCAACAGGTGATTTACCCATCAGTTTGGTTTTTAAAGTCATGGGGCTTTATGTTCCAGAACTTTTGAGTTTATTACTTCCTTTAAGTTTGTTTGTCGCAATTTTATTTGCTTTAGGTCGAATACACGCAGACAGTGAAATGACCGTTTTAGCTACTGCGGGTGTAGGTTGGGGCGTCATTACTCGCATAATAGTATTGTTTTCATTGCCGATTATGGTATTGATTGGATTATATACACTTTGGTTAGCGCCCATTATTACTGAGTATCGCGATCAAACTTTAGCAGAAGCCGAATCTGTTGCCATCATGCAATCATTATTGCCTGGTCGTTTTCAGAGACTCATGGATGAAAAAATGGTATTTTATTTAGAAGATATTTTATTAAAAGAAAAAAACACAGGAGAAGAGCGGGAACTTCAAGGAATTTTTATTGCAGAACAACCAGGCTCTTCTTCCTTTGGCGAGAATTATACTTTGATTACTGCAGAGAGCGCACGATTAGAGAAAGAGAAAGATAAGGATTATCTTGTTTTAAAAAATGGATATCGTTATCAGGGAACACCCGGGAAGGCGGATTACAAAATTGTTCAATTCTCTGAATATGGGCGGAGTTTAGAATTGCAGGCAGATGCAAATTCGAGTGATATCGAAAAACTTAAAACCACACATGATTTGTTGCAATCGAGTAATTCACAAGATATCGGGGAGTTACAGTGGCGAGTTTCCATTCCTTTAACAATTCCTATTTTAGCATTATTAGCGATTCCCTTAGCACGAGTGCAGCCAAGACAAGGACGGTTTGCCAAATTTTTACCTGCTATTATAATTTACATCCTTTATTACAACTTGGTTGCGGTATCTAAACGATGGCTCATTGCAGGGAGCCTTTCCAGTTGGATAGGGGTGTGGTGGGTGCATGCTGTTGTTTTATTATTGTCTTTATCATTGTTGGCTAAAGAGTCAGGATGGTGGCGGGAATTTCGACACCGTTTTAATGTAAGGCTTGATCAAGAAGTGAGTTTTCATCACCGAGGACGATCTCAGTGAAAATTCTTGATAAATACATTGCAAAACAAGTCATTACAAGTATTTTATTGGTTTCTTTAGTTTTATTAGGGGTCGATCTTTTTTTTACATTGGTTAATGAATTAAGATTTGTAGCAAGGACCGATTATACACTTTCAAATGCTTTTACTTATCTTGCTTTAACAGCCCCCACGCATCTTTATACAGTGTTTCCTTGGGCTGCTTTGGTGGGTGCTTTGATTAGTCTCGGGACTTTGGCGGGCCACAGTGAATTGGTGGTAATGCGGGTTGCTGGAATTTCTGTTCTGCGTATTACAGGATCAGTTTTAAAAGCAGCACTTCTCTTAATGGTGTTTATTGTGTTTATAGGAGAGGGGATTGCCCCTGAAACGGATCAAATTGCTGAAAATAAACGTAGTTGGGCCTTAAGTGGTGGACAATCTATTCAAACATCACTTGGTTTATGGGTAAGACAAGGTAGAGATTTTATTCATGTTAAATCAGTACAACCTAATGGAGAATTATTGGGTGTTACTCGCTATCTGTTTAGTAATAATCGAAAATTACAAGAAGTCAGTATGGCTTTGAAAGCTATCCCAGAAGGAAATACCTGGCATCTCTTTGATATTGTTGGGACTCGATTTGAACCCCATAAGACCGAAACATTTAAAACAGAATCTTTGAGTGTAGAGCACTTACTTGATCCAGAAATTTTACAAACTGCCACGGTAAAGCACCCTGAACGTTTGTCTTTATCTATGTTGTTACGGATTATTGAACAGCGTGAAAAAAACGAGCTTAATACTCGAAATTATACGGTAGCCTTTTGGAGTAAAATCTTTCATCCACTGGTGATTTTGTTAATGGTTTTCTTAGCAGTACCCTTTGTTTTTGGTCCCTTACGAAGTGTTAGCATGGGATTTAGAATTGTGTCAGGACTGATTGTTGCGTTTTTATTTCATACTCTCAATAGTTTATTTGTCCCCTTGGCAGTGGTGTATCAACTTCCACCTGTGTTGGCAGTTTTAACACCTATATTTTTATTTGGGGGATTGGGAATTTGGATGTTAAAACGAGTTAATCCTAAAGTATTATTTAAGTAACATCAGAGAATTTTTTTAGTGAAAAAGAAGGGATTTGGAAGTGACTATGCAGAGAAAGCACATCTGCAAAAAAGTTTTAATAGTAAAATTATTTTAGAATTAGTAGAATCTATCAGTGCTTGGTATCCTAACACCAGAGATAATCCTTTAAAGATATTAGATCTTTGTTGCGGTGATGGGGGATCAACTTACGAATTTTTACAAAAGTTAGATGAAAGAAACATATGCGTTAATGAACTTTTAGGCTATGATATTTCACAAGAACAAATTAACAGAACTGATGAGTATTCTTGCAAAGATCCAAGATTAAAATTTAAAAAACAAGATGTTGAAATAATGAATGATATTGAAAAATATGATGTTATTATAAGTCTTTTTGGTTTGCATTGGATGGAAGATATTAAGAATGTTTCGAAAAAAATTCATAATGCATTAAAGCCAAATGGAAAATTAATGTTTTTTGTTCCCCTAGAAAAACCTGATTTATTTCAGATAAGAAAAGATTTTATGTCTTTGCCCCAATGGAAACCCTATTTTAAAGATCTTAAACTTTACCCATTTATAGAAAATGAGAACGAATATATACAAGCCTTTGAACAATATTTTATACATTGTACTTATAAACGTGGAGAAGAAGACAAGATATTTTCAGAAGAAGATTTTATGACGTTTCTATCCAGCTGGATGCAAGAGCTTAGATATATATCAAAAGATGCTCGTCTCAAATATCTTAAAGAATTAGTCGAAAGTATACCTCATGAGGTATATCCAAATGTGAGTCGATTTTGGAGTTCTGAAGACTCTGCTTATAAGATTAGATTTAAAGAACATTTCTTTAAAGGCCTAGGTGTCAAATCTTGACATTGGACATTAAAAACATGGGGTAAATGAATTTTAAAATTAAGAATAAGTTTGTCCAATGTCAAGATTTGACACCTGGTCACCTTAATGTTTTTAACCCCTGGGTCTTTTGGACTCTCGCTCTTTTTTGCCGTGTGTGGGCGCTGTACTTGCGGCCACTGCGGCTGCAGAACTAGTGACCTTTGGTGCTACTGCGGGACTTGGTGTTGCAGGGGACGTTCCGTCGGTTTCTCTAGAACTTTCTACCATAGCTCTTAAGGCAGAAATACGTCCCGGATCACCGCCTATCGCATCTCTACAGCTTCTCCCAGCACGATGTATAGAATGCATAAAGAGCATTCTTTTAGAACCCTGAGGAGTGTCACATACATACCGCTTCCCTGCTTTAGATCGTCCGCTCTCACCTCCCAATTTAGTTATAATTTTTTCAAAATCAGATAGTGTAACGCCTTTTTTGTTTGCTGGGTCTAAGAATTTGTCTATTGCACCCTGAAGCCTTTTCAATTGATTTTCTCTGCGTTGTGTGAGATCTTCCCTTTTTGCCTTTTCTTCCGCAGGGGAAGATTCCCTTTTTGCAGGAGATTTGGGTTTTGGCGATGTTTCATCCATTTCTTTAGGTATTTTAGAAAGTTCTTCAGCCAGATTATCAGTGTTAGCACAGATAAATAATATAATTTCAAGTGGATTCACTCTCGGATGGGTTTCGAGATATTCTAGAACTTGACTGGCCCTCTTGTAGGGTTTCCTACTCACTAAATTTCGAAGCTCTTCCATTGTTTGTGGAACCCGTTCAGGATCAAGCAATAACTCAACCATACTTTTAAAAAAAATACTTTTCGAAATTCCTTTTTGGATAGGCAAGGTAAGATGTTCTAGTACTTCAGGGAGAAGTTCGAAATGTTTTGTCCTGATTGCTTTTGAAAATTTTGCCCCTGCACATTCAGATGCAGCCGCTGCAGATCCTAAAGCAGCTGCCTTTTCAAAACATTGATAGGCTGCCTCTTGATCACGAGGTACTAATTTTCCTACATTATATATACATCCTAATGCATAAATGGCGCTAGCATCCTTTGTTCCTTCGGCTTCCGCTTGTTTTAATTGTGTAACAACAAATTGAGGATCGACTGTTGCTTCACTTTCTCTATTGGATAGAAAATATAAACCAGCCGCCGCTGCTCCACGTTGTTCTTCTAGAGCAGCTCTAAAATGTGATTCCGCTTGAATAATATCTTTTTTAACACCGTCGCCATTTAATTCTGCAAATCCCATTGCCACCAAAGCATTAGCCACTCCCAATTCCGCTGCCTTTGTAAAATGTTTATAGGCAAGTTTTGAGTTTGCGACCTCCATTCCTGGAATGGAGGGACATCCTGTTTGATATAGCTTCCCACGCAAAAACCAACAAAAGCGATTATTTAGCTCTATCCCTTTTAATAGGTATTGATAAACTTTTGTAAAATCCTCAGGAGCATCAAAACTATTATTGTTCATATAAGCTGAAGCTAAACAAGCGTGGATATCTGAGATAGCTGCAAATTCTGAATCTGTTTTTGAAGTGCGTGAAAAATAGTCTTCCATTGCTTCCCGAGTTATCCCGAATTCTTTAGGGTCAATCTCTCTATTTAGAAGCATATAAGATACCCATTTAATAGCGGTCATATTGCCTCTTCTTGCCGAGGCTATTATCTGTTGAGCCCCTTCCTTTACCCGTCCTGTAATACCCTCCTGTTTATATAACATACCCGCATAATTAAGTTGTCCCTCCTCACTTCCAGCTTCTGCAGCAATTTGAAAATGTTTTAGAGCAGCTATTGGATTTGCAGTCAGACCCCCATATCCCTTTAAATTCATATCTCCTAATAAAACATGAACATAGGTAGAAAGCATCTGTTCATCTGGTGTAGACTTTCCTTGGGCTTTGCATTGGTTTAAAGCATGAATTATTTTGTTGCAAGTGGCAAGAACCACCTCGGGGTTTACATCGAGCCCATCATTATCTGGATAGCGCAGATCGACCCATTTCCAAGCGGCAAACAAATTGCCTAATTCTTTCGCTTTATAATAATGGTTATCTGCTTTGACGGGATCTCGCTTTACAGAACCCAATCCATTTGCAAATATATTTCCGAGTATGTAATGTGCTTGAGCAAAATAATGAGTGCCAAAAATAGGATTTGGCCCATTGGCCATTTTACTTAAGCCCCGTTCTAAACAAACGCGAATATTATCATAATTTGGGGATTGCATTTGGAAATCCCGAATACCTAGTTCAAGTAATGCGTCAGGGTCCCCTGCTAAAGCAGCTAGTGCCACAATTTGTCGACGTTCAACCTCTAACTTCCCCTCCCTGGGTATCATAAAAGTTGCAACCCAATATTGTATTCTTGCAGATCCCATTTGAGCTGCACTCAGTGTCCATCGATTAAATCTATTCGGATTATCCTTAGATCTTTCGTATTGTTTTACGATATATTCCTCTACAGCACCACCCCGTTCTGCAAAAGAGGGCATTTTTTCAATCATTTGAGCACATTTTTCTAAAAAACCTAATTCCAAAGTAATGATAGGGTTTTTAAGAGAGTCTTTTAGATGATGTAAAATGTATAGGTCAGCCATCATTAATGGGTCTATTTCCCTTATCTGACCTTGTTTAAATAAAAAAACTACTGCATTGGGGGCTTTAGAACCAAAGCCTAATAAGACATTATAATCACGAGCTTCTTTTTTTCTTTTTGTTGTAGATCTCGAGGGTTTTGAATTAAAGTCTCGTATGATGACAGAAGCTTTACACCAGGCTTCGGATTTTTGTGATTCAGGAATCCTAGCAATACGATCATCAATTGCTTTTATGACATCACTTTCTGCTTCAGGGATTGTAACCAGTTTTTTATCTCGCATTTCTTTAATGTAAAATAGCGCGGGCCAATTACCGGCTTGCGCAGCTTTTAAGAAATGTGGAAGTGCCAGTGCATAATTTCCGCTTTCAAAAGCGTCCACACCCGCAAAAAAAGGAATGCTCAAAATATTAAATGGCATAAAAAACAACCCCTTGTATCTTTTTAATGAATAATTAATCTAGGATGATATCACATCGTCGCATTAGTTTCAACAGATAGGCTAACTTAGAAATTGCTTTCATCCAATGTGATAGAGGATATTCCAATTTAAGGTTGTGATTTTATACAGGTGTTTTGTCCTTTGGATTTTTAACTGGAATGCGTATTTGCAACGTACGGGATAATACCGTACACTCTATTATAAACTTATTGTGGTGGGAACATGGTTATGACAGCAATACACAAAATATCCAAGGAAAATAACCCCAAAAATTCTATTAAGCAGAGTAAAACTATAAAAAAGAAACTTGTTATTAATCAAAATAATAGGATTGATTTACGCTTAAATTCAGAATTAAAAAATCTCTTTTTAAAAGCGGCTACACTTTCTGGTAATCAAAATCTTACAAATTATATTGTGTCCACAGTTCGAGAACGTTCTATTCAACTTATTGAAGAATATGAACGCTTGGTTTTGTCTAATGCGGATTGGCAATTTGTTGTTTCTTTATTAGACAAGCCGTCAAAACCAAATGCTGCTCTGCGCAAAGCTGCTAAGCTTCATCAACAGCTGGGGCTTGAATAAAATGACATTTCTGATATCCTGTCCATCGCATTTTGGTATCTAATAATTGGGAAGAAGAATGGCGTTTAGTGCAAATCAAATTCAAATTTTTCCTATTTCTATTGAGCATAATTGGGTTGATTTTTATTCAGGTGAGCCAGCTTTAGATGAGTATCTCAAAAAATTTGCATTAGAAAATGGGGAACGAGGTCTCTCTCGAGCATGGGTTGCATTGTTAGCTAATAAGGTCATTGGATATTATACTTTAAGTTCTGCACATCTTGAATTATTTGAACTGCCTAAAAAAGCCCAGAGAGGATTACCAAAATATCCAATACCTGCCATTCGTATTGGTCGTTTGGCAGTTGATTGTTCTATGCAAGGACAAGGATTTGGTGGATGCTTATTGTTTAATGCGCTACATCGAATTTTGAGTGTTGCTACAGAAATTGGCATTCGTTTAATTTTTGTAGATGCTAAACATGAAATGGCCAAAAGTTTTTATTTAAAATACGGATTTTCTCCGTTACCTATGAATCCTTTAAAGCTAATATTGCCTGTCAAAACTGTTTCTCTTTTGGTTTCAGATCGGAAAAAAACCATGCAACAGACAGAAGTGTTTTTATAGCCAACTGTTACATCTATATTTTTCATAATTATTAAGGGGTGTGTTCTAGGAGAAGTAGATGGGGTTAATGATGTGATGTTCCAATTCCCCACTTTGAAAAAGGGGGGTTAGGGGGGATTTTGACTAAGGACTTCAAATCTGTTCTTCAATGATTTTTAATAAAGCCATATGTACTTTACGTGTCCCTGCAACAACATTACCATTTTTTAAGTAATTATCTTCATTTTTAAAATCTGAAATAAATCCGCCCGCTTCTTTGACCAAGAGCGCTCCCGCAGCAATATCCCATTCTTTTACACCAGTTTCCCAACAGCCATCCAAACGTCCTGCTGCAACATAGGCTAAATTGAGTGCTGCAGATCCAGTTTTTCGAACATCACCACATTGCAGATAGACTTTTTTAAAGAGCTTTAAATATGCATCAAATTTGGCTTCTCGATCGTGAAAAGGAAAAGAAGCACCAATTAAAGCTCTTTCTAGTCCCAATTGTTTGGATACTCGAAGACGGCGATCATTTAATTGTGCACCAGCCCCTCGGCTGGCAGTAAATAATTCATTGTTGATGGGGTCAAATATTACAGCATGTTCCAGTTGATCTTTTTGTTTAATGCCAATGGAAACTGCAAAGTGAGGGAAGCCATGCAGAAAATTCATGGTGCCATCCAGAGGATCAATAACCCAAACGAATTCATCTCCTTCGTGATAACCTGTTTCTTCGCCTAAAATGCTGTGATTGGGGTAGGCTTTTTGAATAATTGCAATGATTTCTTCTTCAGCGGCTTTATCCACTAAGGTGACGAAATCATTTAATCCTTTTTCGTAAATTTTAAGATTATCGACATTTTCAAGATGCCGACTAATAATTTTACCGGCACTTCGCGCTGCTTTAATTGCAATGTTTAAATATGGATGCATATTTTAGAAAGAAAACCAAATAAAGTTAAAATCCCCCCTAACCCCCCTTTTTCATTGTAGGGGTCGGTCTCTGTGCCGACCCAACGAACTTGAGGGTTGTTAAGGATTATCATTCTATCATTTTTTAGTTCTTCTTGGTAATGAGTTCTTCTTGGTAATAAATGTATAATCCAATAGAAACAGCAAATACCGATAACCAAAAATAACTGGACATGACTTCTGCTAAGAAAATCCAACCGAATAGGGCAGCAAAAAAAGGTTGAGAAAGCCCTGCAAATGACAAATAAGTCGCTGTATAGTGCCGCAAAAGAACGGTATTTAAGTTGTAAGCGATTAAATTTGAGATCAGAGTTAACAGTAAAAACCACCCTAGGAAAGGCTCTAAATCGGTAATGGGTGTAGGAGACCAGTCTTCAACGATAAAAGAGTGTATCAGCGCCAGAGTGCCGCCGATTAACATACTGCTGCCATTAGCCATTACTGAGGAATAAGCATGTTTTTTAACGACCTGTCGCATCACAATCCATCCGATGGCAGTTGCAATGGCTGCTCCTAAAATGGCCAGTTCGGCATAAGAAAGAAATAAAAAATATCCGGAGTTATCCTCGGCACGAGAATGGACAATAAGAATGGGTATAAATCCTAAAACACCGATAGAGAGCCCCATCCATTTTTTGAGGGTGACTTTTTCATTGAACCAGAGATAAGATAAAATGGCTGTCGCAATTGGGGAAAAACTATAAATAAAACAGGCTTTCCCAGCTTCCATGAATTGTAGTCCCCAGTACTCTAGGACATTCGTGAGATAGACATTGGTACATCCAATCACAATCATAGGCCATAAATGCTTAGTTTTTAGGATGAAGTGTTTACGGCGAAATAGAAATTGATAGCCCAGTAATAGAAAGCCAGCTAATAACATACGTGCTGCTGTAATAAATACAGGTGGCGCATACTCCAGGGTAAGTTTGCCAAAAGCAAAAACGGACCCATATAGAGCACAGAGTAATAGAACTAAAGCATGTAAGCGCATAAATTTGATATTATACCAAAATGTTAAACCGTATTAGGATCATTTTGCTGCATACTTCTCATCCCGGCAATATCGGAGCAACTGCTCGCGCCATGAAAAATATGGGGTTAGAGAATCTCTGTTTAGTTGCACCTAAAAAATTCCCATCCAATGAAGCCATTGCTTTGGCAAGTGGGGCAGATGACATTTTAGCGAAAGCCCGAGTTGTAAAAACCTTAGAAGAAGCAATAGAAGATGTCCGTTTAGTTCTAGGGGCAAGTGCCAGAGAGCGGCGGCTTTCTTGGCCAGTCATTAACGCTCGAAGTGCAGGAACTCGTATAGTCTCAGAATTACAGGATAATCCAGAGCATGAAGTCGCTGTATTATTTGGTTCGGAACAAACGGGTCTTTTAAATGAAGAATTACAAAGGTGTCATGCTCAACTTTTTATTCCAGCAAACCAGGCGTATGCTTCACTCAATTTGGCTCAAGCGGTACAAGTCGTATGTTATGAAATCCAAATGGCTTTTCAAGAAAAATTTTCGCCTTTCAGGGTCCCGTTAAAAACAGAGACGACTCCCTTAAAAACTGATCAATTTGCCACAGCAGCCGAAATGCAGAGCTTCTACACGCATTTAGAAGAAACCCTGGTGAACATCAATTTCTTAGATCCTAAGATCCCAGGGCAGCTAATGTCCCGTCTTCGTCGTTTATATAATCGAGCGAGACCCGATAAGGTTGAACTGAATATCTTAAGAGGGATCTTGACGGCAACTCAAAAACAGGTATAGTTGATTTTATGACTTCAAAACCGATTTATTTAGATTATGCTGCAACAACACCTGCTGATGAACGAGTGATTGCAAAAATGCAAAGTTGCCTTTCTCTTGAAGGAGATTTTGGCAATCCGGCTTCAGCAACACATGAGTTTGGTTTAAAGGCTAAAGCGCTTGTCGGAGAAGCCAGAGAGCAAGTGGCGCGTCTTATTCAAGTCGAACCCCGATGTTTACTTTGGACCTCTGGAGCCACTGAAGCCAATAATTTAGCGATTCAAGGGGTTGCCAAATATTATCAGCAAAAGGGTAAACATATTGTGACTTCACAAAGTGAACACAATTCTGTTTTAGATACTTGTCGTTTTTTAGAAGGACAAGGGTTCGAAGTGTCTTATTTAAAACCCAATGCGGATGGACGCATTGATTTGAAGACGCTAGACGCTGCTTTAAGAACAGATACAATTTTAGTTTCTATCATGCATGTGAATAATGAAACTGGGATCATTCAGGATATTGAAGCCATCGGAAAAATAACACGGGAGAGAGAAATCTTTTTTCATGTTGATGCCGTTCAAAGTCTGGGCAAACTTCCGATTAATTTAAAAACCCTGGCAGTAGATTTAATGTCTTTTTCTGCACATAAAATCTATGGTCCTAAAGGCATTGGTGCATTATATATTGGCAATTGGCCTCGTGTGCGGTTACAACCTCTTATGTATGGGGGGGGGCAAGAACGTGCTTTACGCCCTGGTACTTTACCAACACATCAGATTGTGGGCATGGGGGAAGCCTGTCACATGGCTGCCGAGGTAATGAGTGATGAAATATCACGCATTCAAAAACTGAGAAAACAATTATGGCAAGGTATTCAAGGTTTAGCAGGAGTCAGTTTAAATGGTCACCCTGAATATCGAACAGCGGGTATATTGAATGTTTGCTTTAATCAGAGAGATCGTAAAACTTTGCTTGCACAATTGAGCACCTTGGCGCTTTCTACCGCCTCAGCTTGCAATGTGGGAACTGAAGAACCTTCCCACATTTTGAAGGCAATGGGTTTAAGCGATGAGGCGGCTAATTGTTCAATTCGATTTTCCATTGGGCGTTATACCACAGAGCAAGAGATTGAGCAGGCCATTCAGATCATTCAAGGAGCTTATCAATGAATCAACAACAATCTATTACTCTAACCAATACTGCCGTTGCCCACTTTCAAAAAATGCTACAATCTCAAAAGAAAGCATTGGGTATTCGATTTGGGGTGAAAAATGCTGGATGTTCAGGTATGGCTTATGTTATAGAATTTGCCTTAGAGATCAAAAATGATGATCAAAAATTTGAAACAGCAGGTGTGCAGGTTATTGTCGATCAAAAAAGCCTTTCTTTTTTGAAAGGGACAGAAATTGATTGTGTTCAACAAGGATTAAATGCCTATTTGAAATTCAATAATCCAAATATAAAAGGAGAGTGTGGTTGTGGGGAAAGCTTTACAGCCGACGAGCAAATTTAAGTTCATTTTCTGGATAACAGGAAAATCTAAGAACTCTTGGCTATATAGATCATATGAATCCTAAGATGACAGCAATGGATGCAGCGCGGGCTTTAGGTCAAAGTGAGGCTTGGGTGCATCTTAAGTTACAGGAATATGCTCTGTCCTATTCAAAATCTCAAAATCAGATTTATTTTGGGGCAAGATCGGCACAGAGAATATTTCAATATCATTTTGATCCCAAAGTGATTGCTTTTCAAATTGTCAAAGGCGGAACGGGTAAAACCTCACTTGTCTATGAGGTTGCTGTTCGGGCGAGTCTTTATGGTGCAAAAGTATTGTGCATTGATATGGATCAGCAAGGCAATTTAACAAATGCCTTTAATCAAAATGCTGAGACAATCCCGGTGATGGTTGACAGTCTGTTAGAAGGTTATAATTTACAAGATTGTATCGTGAACGTTGCGGAAAGAATTGATCTCATTCCCAGTCGTATTGAAAATGCCATGTTAGATGAAGCCATTCGATTAAAAAAATTATCATTAGAAACCGTTTATCGAATTCCCTTTCAACACTTAAAATCACAGTATGATTTAATTATTGTGGATTGTCCTCCCAGTTTGGGGCAATCGGTAGCAGCCATAGCACTTGCGGCGGATAAAATCTTAGCACCTGTTACCTTAGAAAAATTTGCGATCTCTGGATTAGAAGTCACTGAGCAATCTATCCGAGAATTACAAGAAAACTATGGTATTGAGATTTCTTTAGGAATAATCTTGAATAAGTTTGATGCCAGAAGTCTATTGTCTCAAGAAACGTTGCAACGTTTAAAAAGACAACCCAAATATCAAAATCGATTTTTAAAAAGTTTTATTCGTTTATCGAATGAAATTCCCAATGCAACAGCGAATAATCGTTCGATCTTTGATGTTATTAAATCTACCTATGCAAAACAAGATGTCGATTCATTGACGCAAGAATTATTAGAAATTATTCCAATTGTTGTTGACAGCGGACCGGTGTCAGACACCGTGTTGATCCCAAACTTATGATTGATGATAGAGCGGACCGGTGTCAGACACCAAAAGAGGACAGAGCAGCAGCAATTTGATGAGCAGAATATGACATTTTATTCCTCCTAATTATACTTAAGTATTTATATGTATGTGTTTGAGTACGCAATTTTTTAGGATAACAACCCCAATAAAATTGTGTATTTCGATGTGCTTGTATCTTAAATCAATTAATTCCCTCTGTATAGATCGAGACATAGGTATAGTAAGGGGACCTATTACCATTGTTGGTGTCAGACACCCTTAATTAAGTTAATTAAACATGTTACTTTTCTTGACAAACTTAAGTTGTTGAACTTATAGTGTAATTAAGTGGGTAAATGTGGTACAAAGTGGGATACATTTTTTGAGGTTTAAATTGTGTTTCGAGGTATTAATCAAATTCAGCTAGATGATAAAGCTAGGATGAGCGTTCCGATTCGTTATCGTGAAAATTTAAAAAGAGGGGCTGATCATCAAGTTGTAATAACTATTGATACCGAAGAACGCTGTTTACTCTTGTATCCATTAACAGAATGGGAAGAAATTGAGCGTAAAATTGGGGCTTTACCCAGTTTTAATCGATCGGTTCGTAGGATCCAACGCTTATTGGTGGGGCACGCAACAGAAGCTGAATTAGATAGTAACGGTCGGATCTTGTTGCCACAACCCTTAAGGGAATATGCTGGGTTACAAAAGAGTATTATGTTGGTTGGTCAAGGTAAAAAATTTGAGATTTGGGATGAAGCTCGATGGAATGAAACCCGAGAGGGTTGGTTAGAAACGGGATTGGGTGACACAGAATCCTTACCCATTGAACTTCAGTCTTTGTCTTTGTAGAAAAGAAGTATGAAAGATTTAAATAAACACCAAGCTGTCATGGTGACAGAGGTGTTAAAAGGCTTAAATATACAGCCGCAAAGTGTCTACCTGGATGCCACTTTTGGGAGAGGAGGACATGCGCGAGCCATATTGAAAGAACTGGGACAAAAAGGGCGTTTATTAGCGATGGATAGAGATCCGACTGCAATTGAAGCTGGACTGATGCTACAACGAGAAGATCCTCGTCTTAGCTTACAGCTTGGTCCTTTTTCGGGATTATACCAGTTTTGTGAGAGCCAAAATCTTGTGGGTAAAGTAGCGGGTGTTCTATTAGATTTAGGCGTTTCATCCCCTCAATTGGATAATAAAGAAAGGGGCTTTAGTTTTCGAGAAGAAGGTCCGTTGGATATGCGAATGGATCCAACCTCAGGGTTTTCAGCAGCGGAATGGATTAATCAAGCTTCGGAAGAAGAGATCTCTAAAGTATTGAAGGAATATGGTGAAGAGCGTTTTCATAAACGCATTGCTCGCGCTATTATTGCTGCTCGCAGTCAAGCGCCCATAACGACAACGGTACAATTAGCAGAAATAATTAAGAAAGCAAATCCTGCTTGGGAAAAACATAAACATCCTGCAACACGATCTTTTCAAGCCATTCGTATATGGGTAAATAACGAATTAAACGAATTATCAGCCGGATTAGAGCAAGGGTTAGCAGTATTATCTCCTGAAGGACGATTGGTTGTGATTAGCTTTCATTCATTAGAAGATAGAATCGTTAAACAATTTATACAAAAACATGAACGAGGGGATGATCATCCTCGAGGATTGCCCGTGACTTTTGACAAACTCAATCGAAAATGTCGTCGTATTGGTCGAAAAACAAAACCAAGCGATTCAGAAATTGCACAAAATCCAAGAGCTCGGAGTGCCGTCATGCGTGTTGCAGAAAAATTGGAGGAAACATGCGTGTTCCATTAAGTCCCATTTCAGAGCTTTTAACGGGTCGCTCATTTTTTTTAATGTTGTTGGTGATGTGTGTACTAGGATCTGCATTAATGTTGATTTATACCAAACATCAAAGTCGAAGATTACATACTACTTTACAGCAATTACAAAATTCGAAAGATGCATTACATATAGAATGGACTCGTTTACTTTTAGAACAGGGTACTTTAAGTTCAGATGTGCGTATCGAAAGCATTGCAAGAGAAAAATTGGGTATGATAGTTCCTACCCCTAATCCAGAAATGGTGATAAAGCCATGAGTTATAAGACTTGTAAAAGCATAAAATATAAAATTCGGTATTTAATACTATCCATAGCGCTTCTTTTCATCGTTGGAGGACTTGTTTTTCGAGTTGTTAGTTTACACATATTTGAACAGGATTTTTTACGTAATCAAGGAGATGCTCGTACAATACGAGTTTCTAGTATTCCTGCTTACCGAGGGATGATTACCGATCGTAATGGTGAACCTTTAGCGATTAGTACACCGGTTGCATCGGTGTGGGTAAATCCAAAAGAATTTGACAAGAATCATCCGCAATTATTGGCCTTGGCTAATGCATTAGATATTTCATTGGAAGAATTATTTGAGAAAATTGCGAGAAACAGTGAACGAGAATTTGTTTATTTGAAACGCCATATTACGCCACATGCTTCTTCAGAAATAACGTCACTGGCAGTGTCAGGTGTACATTTAAATCCTGAATTTCGTCGTTATTATCCAGCAGGCGAAGTAGCGGCACACGTCTTAGGATTTACAGATGTGGATGATCGCGGTCAAGAGGGTTTAGAAAAAGCTTTTGATGAGTCCCTACGCGGTATTCCTGGTGCAAAAAGAGTCATACGAGATCGCCAAGGATGTGAGGTTCAAACATTAGAGGGCTTGCGAGAAACGCGTGCGGGACAAGATGTTGTGTTGAGCATTGATCAACGCTTACAATATCTCGCTTATCGTGAGCTTAAAACCGCAGTGACTAAATATCGTGCAATTGCTGGTACCGCCATTGTGCTAGATGTACGAACGGGTGAAGTGTTAGCGATGGTCAATCAACCTTCTTTTAATTCTAATTTGCGGGTAAAGTTATATAACGATGGGCGATATCGAAACCGCGCGGTAACAGATGCTTTTGAAGCAGGTTCTGTATTGAAAACATTTAGTATTGCCAATGCATTACAAAATGGGGTTGTTACACCAACAACATTGGTAGATACCTCTCCAGGTTGGATGACGGTGGGTGGGCATGTTGTTCGTGATGATAATAAAAATTTTGGTGTAATTGATGTATCAACTATTTTGCAAAAATCGAGCAATGTGGGGATAACAAAGTTAACATTATCATTACCACCCGATCGATTACATCAATTTTATTCGCGGCTTGGTTTTGGGTCTACCACAGGGAGTGGTTTCCCGGGTGAAAGTACTGGAGTTTTGCATCCTGCTCCAAAACAAAGTTCTTTTGTTCTAGCAACGTTAGCGTTTGGATATGGTTTGACAGTAACACCATTACAATTAGCACAATCCTATGCCATATTAGGAGCGGGTGGCATAAAGCGGCCTGTGACTTTTTTAAAACAATCTGAAATTCCTGCGGGAGAACAGGTGATTGATTCTGTGGTTGCAAGACAAATGGTTGACATGTTGGAAGGTGTTGTGAAGCAGGGGGGAGGAACGGCTGCTAAAGTGGTTGGGTATCATACGGCGGGAAAAACGGGGACCGCACGTAAAGTGGGTCAAGGTGGTTATCAAAAAAATAATCACATGGCATTTTTTGCAGGATTAGCACCTGCCTCCAATCCGCAATTTGCAATTGTTGTGATGATCGATGATCCACAAGGTGCACTCTATTATGGGAGTCAAATTGCTGCACCTGTGTTTTCAAAAATTGCTTCTGGGGCCCTTCGTTTGTTTAATGTGCCCCCTGATATCATGGATTCTCAAGGACTTCGGGTTGCACAGTTTGGCCAAACACCGTGTCATGACTGAGCTTAGTATTACAGGACTCACGCTAGACAGTCGTTTAATAGAACCAGGGATGGTATTTGTTGCAGTGCCTGGGGATAAAATGGATGGTCGTTTGTTTATTCCTGAGGCAATCCAAAAAGGTGCTTCGGCTATATTGGTGTGCAGGGGCCGGTCTCCGTGCCGGCCCAAGAAATCCCCCCTAGCCCCCCTTTTTCAAAGTGGGGAACTTGAGGAGAATCCATATACCAATGGAATTCCAATTATCGAGATCCCTGATTTAAAAAATACTCTTGGATTTATTGCTTCTCGTTTTTTTAATGATCCCTCTCACACTCTTCCGGTTGTTGGTATAACAGGCACCAATGGAAAAACTTCATGCTCACATTTTTTTGCACAGATTTTAAATTTTTGTGGAAAAACGGGAGGAATTTTGGGAACTTTGGGGGTTGGATTTCCGAACAAACTTCAAGCCATACCTTTAACAACACCAGATGCAATCACAGTTCATCGCTATTTAGCGAATTTACGTGATGAAAAAGCTTTTGCTGTGGCTATGGAGGTTTCATCACACGCACTCACACAAGGTCGTGTGAATGGTGTTCAGTTTCACACAGCCATTTTTACCAATTTAACTCGTGATCATCTTGATTATCATGGGGATATGCACCAGTATTGGGAAGCGAAAAAAAAGCTGTTTTTGGAACATGATCCTAAATTTGCCATTATTAACTTGGATGATCTTTATGGATTAAAGTTAGTTGATGAATTGGTAAAAAAGCAGAGAATTCCAGTAGAAAATATAATTGGGTATAGTATTGATATTAAAATCCCCCCTAACCCCCCTTTTTCAAAGTGGGGAATTGAAGAGAATGGATCTTCTTTCGTTTCTGGGAATAGTTTAGTTCCCCACTTTGAAAAAGGGGGGTTAGGGGGGATTTCCTTAATCACCACCCACAATATCCGTTTAGATGACACCGGCATTCATGCTACTATTCAAACTCCCTGGGGAAATGGAGAATTACACAGTTCTTTATTAGGACAATTTAATTTAAGTAATATCCTGGCGGCGCTTGCGGCTGCTTGTGTTCAAGGGGTACCATTTGATGGGGCGTTAGAAGCCGTAAAACATTTAATACCAGTGGCTGGTCGGATGAATTGTTTAGGGGGTAAAGCAGGAGAGCCTTTGATTGTTATTGATTATGCACATACACCCGATGCATTACAGAATGTATTGATGGCATTAAGGTCTCATTGTCGTGGCAAGCTTTGGTGTATCTTTGGGTGTGGCGGTGATAGAGATCGAGGGAAACGACCATTAATGGCACAAATCGCAGAAAAATATAGTGATAAGTTAATTATAACGCAAGATAATTCTAGAACTGAAGATCCAAAGCAAATTTTTGCAGATATGGTGAAAGGGTTGAATAAACCAAATTCCGTTCAGATTGAATCTGATCGCATTCAGGCTATTATGCAATCGATCGAAGCAGCAGCACCCTCAGATCTTATTTTGATTGCTGGAAAAGGACATGAAAATTATCAAATTGTGGGGACAGAAAAAATTCCTTTAGATGATTATGCAGAAGCAAAAAAAGCATTACACAGTAGGAGAGAACAATGCACTTAATGTTGAAAGAAATTGCTAACTTGATTGGTACTGAGGTTGTTGGCATTGATACCCTTTGCACGGGAGTTGCTATAGATTCTCGCTCAATATCCAAAGGAGATCTTTTCGTAGCCCTAAAAGGAGAGCGTGTCGATGGCCACGCATTTATTTCTGAAGCAGAAGCTCGGGGAGCAAGTGGTGTTTTGGTCAGTGAAGCAGTTCAAACAACCTTGCCTGTCTTGCAGGTATCGGATACGTTAAAAGCTTTAGGCCAATTTGCAAAATCCTATCGAAATCGTTTTGATATTCCTATTATTGCGGTAACAGGCAGTTGTGGAAAAACTACCGTTAAAGAAATGTCATTCCGTATTTTAAGTAAGGCGGGATCAGTTTTAGCAAACAAAGGCAATTTAAATACTGAAATTGGAGTACCTTTAACTTTACTAAAATTAAAGCCAGAGCATCAAATGGCAGTGATAGAAATGGGTGCTCGACAACAAGGCGATATTGCTTATTTAATGCAATTAGTTTCTCCAACAGTGAGTATTATTACCAATGCAGGTGTTGCCCACATGGAAATATTTGGGAGCGAACAAGGTATTGCTAAAGCAAAAGGGGAGATATATCAATATTTAAAGAAAGATGGAATAGCTGTTATTAATGCAGATGATCAGCATGCACCCTATTGGCGAAGTCTTTTACAAGGTCAGAGAGTGATTACATTTGGTTTAGATGCCATGACAGATGTTACGAGTTCCCATTTAATAGAGGAACCGACCCATTCTTCTTTTGAGCTGGTGACTGATGCAGGTTCTATTAAAATTTGTTTGCCAGTTCCAGGGAAGCATAATGTGATGAATGCCTTAACAGCAGCGGCAGGGGCAAGAGCTTTAGGCATTTCATTAGAACACATTCAAGCAGGATTACAAAGTTTTGTACCAGTTGCGGGTCGATTACAAAATAAAGTTGGATTGATGGGGGCCCGTATTATTGATGATAGTTATAACGCTAATCCTGCATCGGTACGTGCAGCACTAACGGTTTTATCGCAGTATCCTGGGCAAAAAATTTGTATTTTAGGGGATATGTTTGAATTAGGGCCTAAAACAGCTGATTTACATTATGAAATGGGTGTTTTGGCCAAACAATTAAAGATTGATAAATTATTATGTGTGGGGGATTTAACACTGCATTCTTTGCGTGGATTTGAATGGAAGATGGGAGATCTTCAAGTCGGTTCCCATTTTCCCAGTAAACAAGCATTGATTGAAACGGCTCTTTCTCTTTTAGCGCCTGATACAACGATTTTAGTGAAAGGATCACGGGGAATGAAAATGGAAGAGGTGATAGTAGCTTTAGTTCAAGAGTAATTAAGAAATAAATTAGGAAGGCATTTATGTTGCTTTGGATTACAGATTTTTTACATCAATATTATAGAGCATTTGGTGTTTTTCAATATATCACCTTACGAGCTGTGTTAGCAGCCATGACAGCATTGATGATTTCTTTGCTTGTGGGACCCCACATGATTCGTTGGCTTGCTGCGTATAAAGTAGGACAAGTTGTGCGGGAAGATGGCCCAAAAACCCATTTTAGTAAAGCAGGTACTCCTACTATGGGGGGTGCTTTAATCTTAATTGCCATTGCTTTAACAACGCTCTTATGGAGTGACTTATCAAATTTCTATATTTGGATTGTGTTATTTGTAACTTTAAGTTTTGGTGCTGTCGGTTGGGTAGATGATTATCGAAAACTAATACATAAAAATCCAAAAGGGTTACCTGCTCGATGGAAATATTTTTGGCAATCACTCATCGGAATAAGCGTGGCGTTTGTACTATATTTTACAGCAGAAGTCCCTGCAGAAACAAATTTAATTGTTCCATTTTTTAAAAATATCATGATTCCTTTAGGTGTTTTCTACATTGTGTTAAGCTATTTTGTGATTGTGGGCACAAGTACAGCGGTTAATCTAACAGATGGATTAGATGGTTTAGCCATTATGCCAACAGTTTTAGTGGGAGGCGCGCTTGGCATTTTTGCCTATGTAACAGGGCATGCTAAATTTGCAGAATATTTAACGGTGCCTTATATTTCAGGGGTTGGAGAAGTGACTGTTTTTTGTGGTGCCTTAGTGGGTGCTGGCCTTGGTTTCTTGTGGTTTAATACTTACCCTGCTCAAATTTTTATGGGAGATGTAGGTGCTTTAGGCTTAGGTGCAGCATTAGGGATCATTGCTATATTAGTTAGGCAAGAATTAGTATTATTTATAATGGGAGGCGTATTTGTGGCAGAAACGGTATCGGTCATGCTGCAAGTTGCTTATTTTAAATTAACAGGTCGGCGTATTTTTCGTATGGCACCCATTCATCACCATTTTGAATTAAAAGGTTGGCCAGAACCTAAAGTGATAGTTCGGTTTTGGATTATTACAGTCATATTGGTTTTATTTGGATTAGCGACTTTAAAATTGCGTTAAATTATAATGTATAATAAAGAACACATAGTTATTATTGGTCTTGGTGAAACTGGGTTTGCGTGTGCGAGTTTCTTTGCACGTCAAAAGTTTCCTGTTGTGGTTCTTGATAGTCGCGAGTCACCTCCTAAATTATTAGATCTTAAGACACACTATCCGAATGTTCCTGTATTTACAGGAGGGTTTTTAGTTTCAGAATTATCTAAAGCAACAACGATCATTTTAAGCCCAGGTATTCCTAAAGATCATCCTGATCTAGTTAAAGGCATTTTGCCACATGCCGAAATTATTGGAGATATTGAATTATTTGCACGTGAAGCGAAAGCCCCGGTTGTGGCTATTACGGGATCTAATGGTAAGAGCACGGTAACATCTTTAGTAGGCGAGATGGCTCGAGTTGCAGGTCTTCGTGTTGCAGTGGGTGGCAATCTAGGAACGCCAATAATATCGTTTTTAGAAACCAACCCCGAACTTTATGTAATAGAATTATCCAGCTTTCAATTAGAAACCACGTATTCTTTAAAACCTTTGGTTTCTACTATTTTAAATATTTGCCCTGATCACATGGATCGTTACCCTACATTAGAAGACTATGAAAATGCAAAAATGCGAATTTTTAAGAATTGTCAGAGTATTGTTTTTAATCGTGATGAAAAAAGATGGGGTGGACTTCCACCCTTTACTAGTGACGGATCTTTATGTCCGTCCGGTATCCCTAAACTGTCATTTGGCTTAGAATCACCGGATGAATTTGGCTATGGTTTAATATATCAAAATAATGAATATTGGTTATCTAAAGGAAGTGAACTTTTGCTTCCTCAAAAACAACTTAAATTATTAGGTCACCATAATATTGCGAATGCTTTAGCGGCGCTTGCATTAGGAGAAAGAGTGGGTTTGCCGAAAGAGGCAATGTTAACGACATTGCGTACGTTTAGGGGATTATCACATCGTTGTGAATGGGTTAGGAATCGGCAACAGGTTGTGTGGATTAATGATTCTAAAGGTACCAATGTGGGCGCAACCCTAGCCGCTTTAAAGGGCTTACAATCAGAAATACCTGGAAAATGGGTACTCATTGCTGGAGGAGAAGGAAAAAATGCTGATTTTTCACCTTTAAAAGCAATTATACCTAAAATGTGTCGTGCCGTTATTTTAATTGGTAAAGCGACACTCGAGTTAGAAGCTGTCTTGGGCAAAGATATTATGTGTAAACGGGCAAATAGCATGGAAGAAGCAGTTTTGGCTGCGAGTCATTTAGCAGAAGCAGGGGATGGAGTGTTGTTATCTCCAGCGTGTGCCAGTTTTGATATGTTTCGTAATTTTGAAGCTCGGGGCGATGCTTTTAAAATTGCAGTACAGGGGCTTTTGTAGTGATTAAATCCCTCCCTAGCCCTCCCCTTTTTCACAGTAGGGACCGGTCTCTCGGCCGGCCCAAAAAACTAAAGGAAAATCCATATACAAATGTAGGGGTCGGTCTCTCGGCCCACCCAAAAAACAAAATATTATTTCGAGAGCTATATGGTTAAAGATCCTAAAACATTTTCTGATCCCTGGTTATTATTAAGCGCAAGCAGCTTGATTTGTATCGGCCTTGTGATGGTTGCTTCTGCATCTGTTCCCATTGCGGAAGGATATAAATTATCTCCTTTATATTTCACCATACACCAAATGATTGGGTTAGGGATTGGTTTATTTTTTTTCTTTGGTTTTACCTTTATTCCTATTCGAGTTTGGGAAATGTTTGGTGTCCCATTATTATTGTGTAGCATTGTATTTTTGACCATTTTATTAATACCGGGAGTCAGTCGTGAGGTAAATGGAAGTGTTCGTTGGTTATTTTTAGGTCCTATTTCTATACAGGTTTCGGAATTTGTGAAACTTGCATTTATTATTTATATCGCCAGTTATTTAGTGCGGCGACAGGAAGAAGTCCATACAAAAATGTCAGGTTTTTTAAAACCATTATTACTTTTAGGGTTAATTTCTGGTCTTTTATTATTGGAACCTGATTTTGGTACTGCGGTTGTCATTGCTGCTACAGTGATGGGAATGTTATTTTTAGGGGGGGTGCCTTTTAAGCGATTTTTTGTTTTATTTTTAGTGGTGCTGGGTATTTTAGCTGTTGTCTCATTTGCTTCGCCTTATCGAATTGCTCGATTAACCTCTTTTTTAGATCCTTGGTCAGATCAATTTAATACAGGATATCAATTGACTCAAGCCTTGATTGCTTTTGGGCGAGGGGGTTGGTTGGGGATGGGATTGGGTGGCAGTGTTCAGAAATTACTTTATCTTCCTGAACCTCATACTGATTTTTTATATGCTGTTTTAGCTGAGGAATTAGGATTAGTGGGGGGATTGACAGTTTTGATATTTTTTTCTGTGCTTGTCATGAGGATCTTGTTAATGGGTCGTAAAGCAGTATTAAAAGGACAACTCTTTGCTGGATTTGTTGCATATGGGATTGCACTTTGGTTTGGCATTCAAGCAATGATTAATATTGGTGTTAATATCGGCGTATTGCCAACGAAAGGTTTAACTTTACCTTTAATGAGCTATGGGAGTTGCAGTATAATCGTTGGACTTATGGCATTAGGTTTATTATTTAGAATAGACTTTGAATTGCGTGTAGGGCCGGCACAGAGACCGGCCCCTACATTTGGGTAAATCTTTGGTTTTTTGGGCCGGCACAGAGAATACAACATGGTTAATTTGCGCATTCTTATTATGGCGGGTGGTACAGGAGGACATGTTTTTCCTGCTTTGGCCGTTGCGCAGCAATTGAAAAAAGAAGGTTGGGCAGTACATTGGTTAGGAACACACCAGGGATTAGAGGCTGAAATTATTCCTAAAGCTTCAATTCCCATCAGTTATATTTCTGTCACTGGATTACGTGGAAAAAATCGTTTGACGCTTTTATTAGCACCTTTTCGATTATTGCTAGCATTTTATCAAGCTCTGCGGGTTATTTTGTGTGTTAAGCCTAGCATTGTTTTGGGTATGGGGGGGTTTGCATCCGGACCTGGGGGGATAGCTGCTTGGATTTTGCGGTGCCCTTTAGTGCTTCATGAGCAAAATGCAGTACTAGGTACAACAAATCGCTTATTGGCTAGATTAGCTCATCGGGTATTACAGGCTTTTCCCAATACGTTTTCCGATAAATATCAACCTTCTTTAACTGGCAACCCTATTCGTGAAGAACTTTTGAGACTGCCTTTGCCAGAAGAACGATTTAAACATCGTCATCAAGGAGAATCTATTCGATTATTAGTCATTGGTGGTAGTCAAGGTGCTCGAGGTTTAAATGAATTGTGCCCTGAAGCCTTACAGCTTATCTCGCAAAATGAACGACCCAAAATATGGCATCAAGCAGGCAAAGGGAAGGATTCTGCAGTAGAAGAAAGATACCGAATTTTGGAAATAGAAGCACGAGTTGAGGCTTTTATTGAAGATATAGCATCTGCTTATACATGGGCGGATATTGTATTATGTCGGGCAGGGGCATTGACAATATCAGAGCTGGCAGCTGTTGGTATTGGCAGTATCTTGGTACCCTTTCCATTTGCCATTGATGATCACCAGATGGTTAATGGTCGTTTTTTAGAAGAAGCAGAGGCAGCGTTTTTAGTTCGAGAAAAGGATTTAACTCCACAAAAATTGGCCGATATATTGGTTGAGCTATCAAAAGACCGATCACGATTGTTAACGATGGCAAAGGCTGCAAGAAAGGTGGCAAAAGTAAATGCTTTGGCCAATGTTGTAGAAGTTTGTAAACAGTTGACATCAGTAAGAGGTCATACGACATAAGATTGATAAATGTTAGAATGAACAAAGGGTAGGATTAAAAATGAGCCAAAAAACCAATGAATTAAATATGCGACGGATACGGGGTGTACACTTGGTGGGAATTGGTGGTGCTGGGATGGGTGGGATTGCCGAGGTATTATTGAATCTCGGTTATCGTGTGATGGGATCAGATCCTTCCTCGAATGCAATGATATCTTATTTAAAACGCTTGGGGATACCCATAGCTAATACCCATAGTGCAGATAATATAAAAAATTGTGAGGTTGTAGTCGTTTCTAGTGCTGTGTCCCCAGATAATATTGAATTAGTCACAGCGCGCTCGTTGCGAATTCCCATTGTCCCTCGAGCGTCTATGTTGGCTGAACTGATGCGTTTTAAACAAGGGATTGCAGTTGCGGGGACTCATGGTAAAACCACGACGACAAGTTTAATTGCAAGCTTAATTGCAGAAGATGGACAAGATCCCACTTTTGTGATTGGTGGACGTTTAAATAGTTTAGGGACCAATGCCAAATTAGGAACTTCACAATATTTTGTGGCAGAAGCAGATGAAAGTGATGCTTCTTTTTTATATTTAACCCCGATGATTTCGGTGGTCACCAATATTGATCGCGATCATCTAGAAACTTATCAGAATGATTTCTCCGTGCTCAAAAAAGCCTATTTACAATTTTTGCATCGTTTGCCATTTTATGGGTTAGCAGTTGTGTGCTTAGAAGATCCAGAGGTGCGAGCATTGTTACCAGAAATTGAACGTCCTATCGTGACTTATGGTTTTGGAGAGGACGCGGATTTTAGAGCAATACACATTACGCAAAAATTAAATCAATCTCATTTTGAAGTGATTCGTAAAGGTAAGCACTCTTTGGCCATCACTTTAAATTTGCCGGGGCGTCATAATGTTTTAAATGCATTAGCAGCCATTGCTGTGGCTACTGAAGAGGGTATTTCGGATGATGCTATTCGGCGAGGATTAAGTAAATTTCAGGGAGTTGGAAGACGTTTTCAGATATTAGGAGAATTTAAACCTGAAAACAAACAAGTTTTAATGATTGATGATTATGGACATCATCCTCGGGAGGTCGAGGTAGTATTAGAAGCCATACGAGCAGGTTGGCCCGATCGCCGATTAGTCATGGTATTTCAGCCCCATCGCTATACTCGTACTAAAGCCTTATTTGAAGATTTTTCCTTGGTACTCTCCAATGTGGATGTTTTGGTATTGTTGGATGTTTATTCGGCTGGAGAACAACCGATTCCAGGCGCAGATAGTCGTACGTTATCAGGAAGTATTCGGAGTCGAGGCCGTGTTGATCCGATCTTTTTGCCAAATAAAGCGGATTTATCAGAAGTGTTAAGAGGAGTGTTACGCGATGGTGATATTCTTTTGATGCAAGGAGCAGGTGATATTGGTGCTTTAGCGGCGGATTTAGCAGCAAAAGAATTAGGGGAAATCCCCCCTAGCCCCCCTTTTTCAAAGTGGGGAACTGAAACTACAGAGGGGGCTCAGTGAAAGGTATTCTTCGTTTCAATGAACCTTTAGCTCCGTACACTTCTTGGCATATAGGAGGTCCTGCTGAACGTTATTATCGTCCAGAGGATTGGGATGATCTTGCCTTATTTTTGGCAACACTGCCTCCCGATGAACCTCTCATTTGGCTGGGATTAGGGAGTAATGTTTTAATTGCGGATGAAGGCGTAAAAGGAACAGTAATTCATACATTAGGGATGAAATCTTCTCTTCCTGTTGTGCTTAAGAATCAAGCAGTCAATAACAAGAACGACAACCAGAACGATATCAAGAAGCAAGATGCACGAGTCATTCGTGTTGAAGCAGGTATTCCTTCTGCAAAGCTTGCAAAATATTGTGCGAAAGAAAGTTTAAAAGGGGGTGAATTCTTTGCGGGTATTCCTGGAACAATTGGGGGTGCTTTAGCAATGAATGCGGGTGCTTTTGGAGGGGAAACCTGGCCAAGGGTAGTTGCCGTTGAAGTGATCAATCGTCGAGGGGAAAGAAAAACAAGAACACCAGAAGAATATGAGGTAGGATATCGAACCGTAAAAGGTCCAAAAGATGAATGGTTTATCGCGGGACATTTTCTTTTTGAAACGGGAGATCCCTTAGAATCAACCCATCAAATCAAACAATTATTACGTAAAAGAAGTGCAACTCAACCGATTGGTGTTTTCAGTTGTGGCTCAGTTTTTCGCAATCCCCCGAATGATTTTGCAGCACGGTTAATTGAAGCCTCTAAATTAAAGGGATTTACCATTGGGGGAGCCCAAATTTCCCCCAAACACGCTAATTTCATTATTAATACGAATGATGCTACTGCTCGAGATGTCATGCAATTAATCAATCATATTCAAGAGCGCGTTTTTGAGGATCATCAAATTCGTTTGCATCCAGAAGTAGTGATGGTGCCAAATCTTGACATTGGACATTAGGTATTGTTTAATGTCCAATGTCAAGATTTGACACCATCACACCATCAGCACCTTCCTTTGGTACATTTATGCAATATCGTTCTGTTTATTCATTTCTTTGGTCCATGATTCGCCCTTATAAAGGCTGTTATGCCATTATGCTGATGGCTCCGATTCTTGGCGCTTTTTACGATTTTGCAAATAATTATTCGATAAAAATGGTGGTGGATGCATTTTCGGGAGATGCTGAAGTGACTTATCAGGCGTTATTTTGGCCGATGGTTATTTTTATTTCTGCTCAGGTAATATTGGATGTTTTATGGCGAGGCGCTGATATTGCACAATGGCGTTCTGAACCCTATGTAAGACAATCTATTATATTGAAAGTATACGACTACGTACAACACAATCCTTACCAATTTTTTCAGAATACGCATTCTGGATCCATCACCAGCAAAATTAAGGGTATTCTAGATGGATATGATAACTTTTGGGCGGCAATGCATCATGATTTTACACCGAAGGTAGCCAATACGGTTGTTTTAACTGCTGTGTTGGCGATTGTTAATGTGAAAGTATGCCTATTTATTGCACTTTGGAATCTCTGTTTTTTTGTTATTATGTATCGCTTTTCCAAGGTTACAGACAAGTTGTCGTTTAATAATGCGAATCATCGGCATAAAATTTTTGGATTGGTTGCCGATAATATTTCCAACATGTTCACGATATTTTCATTTGCTGCCCGAAAACCTGAACTTGATCGTTTAAATGATACTATCAAAGAAGAATTTATACCTTCAAATATTAAAATCTATAAGTTTAGTTTTATATCTAATTCTATAGCGGGAGTTTTGTATTGGATTATGTTAATTTCTCTATTTTTATTTATGGTTCATTTGCGAAAAACCAACCAAGCGTCCAGTGGAGATTTAGTATTTGTGATGGGTGTTACCATAAAAATGTCTTGGGATCTCTGGCAAATGATACAAAAAATGCAGGAATTTATGAAAAATATGGGAGATTTTAAAAGCGCTTTCGAACTTTTAAAGCTGCCACAGGATACAGTAGAATCAAAGCTTTGCCAGGAAATAAAGATTATTCGGCCAAGCATTGTATTTCAAAATGTTTCGTTTTCATATGAATCAGGCAAGCCCATTTTCAGAGAGTTATCATTTAATATTAAACCCGGAGAAAAAGTGGGGTTGGTAGGTACCTCTGGTGCTGGAAAATCCACGTTGGTATCATTGTTATTGAAGTATTTTGATGTCGATAAGGGACATATTTTAATTGATGAACAGAATATTTCAAAATATTCAGCAGATGCCATTCGAGAACATATTGCACTTATCCCGCAGGATATTTTGTTATTCCATCGTAGTATTCTTGAAAATATCCGTTATGGCAATATGAAGGCTTCAGATAAAGAGGTTATGGTTGCAGCCCAAATGGCCAATATTCATGATTTTATAATGAGTTTGCCTGAGCAATATTCTACCTTGGTGGGTGAGCGTGGTGTAAAATTAAGCGGTGGTCAACGTCAACGAATTGCTATTGCGCGTGCCATTTTAAAAAACGCGCCCATTTTAATTTTAGATGAAGCGACTTCTAGTTTAGATACGGAAACTGAGCAATTAATTCAGCATAGTTTAAATGCACTCTTAGATAATTCCAATATTACTGTGTTGGCAATTGCGCATCGTTTGTCCACACTGAAACACATGGATCGCATTATTGTTCTCGAACAAGGGAAAATTATAGAAGAAGGGAGCCACAATATCTTAATAGGGCATGACACTGTTTATAAAAAATTATGGGAATTACAGAAAATTTGAGTTAACTAAATTATGGCGTAATAATCTCAAAAGTGATAGAATTTTTGTTATAATATTTTAAGTTGTGGATTAAAGCCTATGAATCAGTGTTCGATCAGGAACGGTATTTTAGGGTTGTTTATTATGACGATATCTTATTCTATTGATGCGTCTCAACATGATTTTGTAGCTGTAACGACGGCTCATCAAGCCAAGCCTTATTTTGAACGTGCTAATGAGACCAGTTTAATTTTGTTTGATGTTGATTCTACATTAACAACACCGTCTGATCCTTACTTAAGACGTCATGCAATTCAACAACATAAAACCATTTATAAAGATTTGATCTCCCCACTTAGTCCCAATCAACATCGTATTTTTAATCATCTTTTGGTTATTCAAAGTCCTTCTCAATTGCTCGACAAAGATTGGCCTGCTGTCATTAAAAACATTCAGAAAAAAAAGTCTAAAACTCTTGCAATGACATCAGCAAAAACAGGACCGATTGATTCTATTTTATCAAGCTTTCCTCAATGGAGATTTCAGGAATTAAAAAGATTTGGCATTGATTTTTCCAAGACATTCCCAGGTTCAATTTTGTTTAAAAATTTGAACGATTTTGGTGGGGAACACCCCGGCATGGAAAAAGGTATTATTTATTGTGGTCATCAATCACAGAAAGGCGATCTGTTGCAAGATGTATTAAAAGAACTGCAATTTACACCCAAAATGATAATTTTTGTGGATGACAAAATGGACAATCTTACTTCTTTATCAGAGGCTATTAAGACTATTCTTCCTGACACCAATTTTGTCGGTATTCATTATAAAGGAATGGATATATTACCAGATAAGCCAGCAAATGCTGATATTTTTAAAGAAAAATTCACGACATTGGTTACACTCACGAAGCGTGTAAGTCATTAAAAGAATGCAATTTGCCGAAATTTATAACACGTTGATATTTAAGGAATTTAAGGAATTTAAGGAATTTAAGGGATGAATTTATGTTAAAATTGTTAAAAATGGTCTATATTTAAAGTACACTTTAGTTGTAAAAATTAGAGTACTGTGTAAATACAAATATAATCTAGAGGAGATAAGTTTATGTCATTTACCCCGACACCACCACCAACACCACCACTGTCTGCTGAACAATTGAAGGTGCAGGCACTTTTATTAAAGTTACCAACAGCGACAGAATTTGAACTAGATCAAATGGTTGAGGATGATATGAAACGGCAGCGCGAGGGGAAGCACTTTTTAATAATGGCTGCTGTATCAGAGGAAAGGTTCAAGCGAGAGAAGGATCTTACATTAGTAGTGCGAAAGAAGACAGATGTAGAATTAGAACAAATGTATGCAGATGTAACGAAGAAAAATAGTGAAGGTAGCCATACAGGTAGTCGTATATTAGCTAATGTTCTACAAGAGGAAATATTCAGTCGACATCCAGAAAGAAGGCCTCCACTGCCTCCACCGCCTCCACTGTCTGCTGAACAATTGAAGGTGCAGGCACTTTTATTAAAGTTACCAACAGCGACAGAATTTGAACTAGATCAAATGGTTGAGGATGATATGAAACGGCAGCGCGAGGGGAAGCACTTTTTAATAATGGCTGCTGTATCAGAGGAAAGGTTCAAGCGAGAGAAGGATCTTACATTAGTAGTGCGAAAGAAGACAGATGTAGAATTAGAACAAATGTATGCAGATGTAACGAAGAAAAATAGTGAAGGTAGCCATACAGGTAGTCGTATATTAGCTAATGTTCTACAAGAGGAAATATTCAGTCGACATCCAGAAAGAAGGCCTCCAC
>JABDCL010000006.1:3751-36615 GCA_013288135.1 Gammaproteobacteria bacterium | reverse complement strand
GAAAAATAGTGAAGGTAGCCATACAGGTAGTCGTATATTAGCTAATGTTCTACAAGAGGAAATATTCAGTCGACATCCAGAAAGAAGGCCTCCACCGCCTCCACGGCCTCCACTGTCTGCTGAACAATTGAAGGCGCAGGCACTTTTATTAAAGTTGCCAACTGCGACAGATGCAGAACTAAATCAAATGGCTGAGGATGATGTGAAGCGGCAGAGAGAAGGGAAGCCTCCTTTAATACTAGCTTCCTTAGGTATTGAAAGGATGAGACGAGAATCACTACATGCGAGTGTTTCTTCAGGAACTTCTGCTCCTGCTGCAGACGGGGCTGCTCCTAAGAAGCGTCCGGAATAAGTTTCTTTTCAAGAGCTAGAAGGGTAGATGTAAAATCTACCCTTTTTTATTAATATTTTAGTATTAGAAATCTATACTTTAAATTGAGAATCGATCTTGTAATTTAAGCCAGAGTGTAGAAACGAAAGAGCGTTTGATTAATCCTTCCAGTTGTTCAAAATAACGAATAGACCAGCCAAATCCAAGACATAAAAACAACATAATGAACCATATTCCCCAATCGCTAAACATGTCTGTGAGATAAACAAAACCAAAAGAAGTCAAAACATAAATAAACATTCTTGAAAAAGCATAAGCCAGGCTGGTACTGAGAAATCTCTTTAAAACAGGGAAATGATTCATCATAATCCCCGCTGCTGGAACATCCATAATACCTAGAGCTATGATAGCGATTTGAAATAGTAATAATTGCATAGGGGCATCAATGATCGATAGCCAGTAAGGATATAAAGCAATAATAGGGAGAAAAATGAGTAGTCTATATTTTAGAATTTTTAGGGGATTGATGACATAACTCAGCAATGAATAACCTAAAAAGCTAAGGCATTGAACGACTGACAATATAAAATTATGATGAATGAGTTGTTCGCTTGTGTAACCATAGTCTGTTTTTAGTATTGTACCAAAATGCATGTAAGCCAAATAAAAACAAGCAGGATAACCACAAGAAATTAAAAAGTAGGCCATTAGTGTGGATTTGTTAATTTTTTCATTCCCTGTCCCATTCCCTTGAGTTAATATTATTGAGCTTGTATTTTTTTCCAAGCTTTTTTCTAGTTGTCGACGTGCTTTCATTTTTAAAAATTCAGGCGTTTCTCGAAGGCGAGTTCTTGCTATAAATCCAATAGATGAGATACCAGCACCTATCCAAAACGCAAGACGCCAATCAATTTTGAGAAAAAAGAGAAGCACTGTTAAACCTAGGGCTAGCATGCCACCCAAAGAAGCAAAAAATGAACAGAATGCAACAATAGGGTAACGTAAAGGTGGTTTTGTTATTTCAATTAAATAAATTTCTGCACCGATAATTTCTCCTTGACAGGCTAACCCCTGAAGAATGCGACAAAATGTAACGCCCCATGCGGCAGTGATTCCAATTTCGGCGTAAGTAGGAAGGCTGGCCATTAGGATACAAGAAAGTCCCATCATCATACTACTGATAATAACGGTCATTTTTCTGCCAATATAATCACCAATAAAACCAAAAAATAAACCGCCAATAGGTCTCAAGACATAGGTAGAACAAAAAGCAAAAGCGGTTAGAAGAGCTGCTGTATGAGGATCTGTTTTTGGAAAGAAAATATCATTGAGGAGAAATGCCATATGGACATAGAGCATCAGATCAAAATATTCAAGAAAAGTCCCGATCTGAAGAAGTCCTATGGCTTCTTTGTGTTCACGTTTTAGAACAGAAAAAGTATTGGGTCTCATTTTCAACTCCCTATGGGATCTGAATATGAACAAAAAAACTTGGCAACCCTTAATTTAACACAAAGTATCGTTAAATGCTGGTATAGTTTGCAGAGTCGTAAAATTTGTAGAATAGAGAAGAGTCATACATATTTATATTTAGTAAGTAACTTTGTTTAATTAGAATAGAGATAGGGGTGTGAATCAAAGAGGAATCGAGTAGAATGATCGCTTTGTAGGAAGTAGTAGTGGTTAGGACCGATGAAGTTAGGTGAGGCTTGAATAGGAAAGGCGGATAACATATGACAAGATGGATGCGAATAGTATCCTCTATTTTGTTGTTAGGGATCATTGCAGGGGGAGTGGTAGCGATTATACTATGGTCCCAATATCCTGGACGCTTTCCAATCCTTGCTATTGAAGTTCAGGATGAATTAAAGCGAGTGACTGAATCTGATATCGCAGAGGCTTGTCAAACTCATTTAGACAAAGGTTTCTTTTGGGTAGATATTGAGGGGGTGCAGCAAAGCATCACTCGTCTGCCTTGGGTTGCTTCTGCTTCAGTAAGGCGTGTGTGGCCAGCTCGAATCTTGGTTTCTATTCAGGAGCAAGTGCCTCAGGCGCGTTTTGGAGAAGAGGGGGTTTTAAATACAGAGGGGTTAATTTTTTTTCCTGATAAAAGCACGATTCCGGGTCAATTACCCCGGTTTAATGGCCCAAAAGAAAGGGCTAAAGAAATGTTGCAACAGTATCATGCAGTGTTAGAGAAACTTGGGCCTATTGGATTATCAGTGGTAGAGTTAAATTTGGCCCCTAATGGGACTTGGCAGATGAGGTTGAATAACGGAATCGCTATTATACTAGGTAAAGCAGAGTTGAATGAGAGATTAACTAAATTTGTGTTAGCATACCAAGTTAAGTTGCAGACCTTGATATCAAAGATTGCTTATGTAGATTTACGGTATACCAATGGATTAGCTATTGGTTGGAAAACAGGTGTTTAAGTATTTAAGTGGAGGTTGTAGCTCAAAATGCCCAATAAACTGGATAAAAATTTAATTGTAGGGCTCGATATTGGTACTTCCAAAGTGGTGGCCATCATTGGTGAAGTAACGCCTGAAGGCGAAATCGATATTATTGGTGTTGGTTGCCATCCCTCACGAGGATTAAAGAAAGGTGTTGTTGTTAACATAGACTCTACAGTACGCTCGATGCAATGTGCTGTTGAGGAAGCTAAAGCGATGGCAGGTTGTCAGATTCATTCGGTTGTTACCGGTATTGCTGGAAGTCATATTCGAAGTTTTAATTCTAATGGTATTGTTGCAATTCGTGATCAAGAAGTGACTGAGCAAGATGTTGAGCGAGTCATTGAAACAGCAAAAGCAGTTGCCATTCCGGCTGATCAAAAAATCCTTCATGTTTTACCACAAGAATATACTATTGACGGTCAGACAGGGATCCGTGAACCTCTTGGAATGTCTGGTGTACGGTTGGAAGTAAAAGTACATATGGTGTCAGGTGCTGTCAGTGCAGCTCAAAATATCGTGAAGTGTATTCATCGTTGTGGTTTAGAAGTTCAAGATATTATTTTAGAACAACTTGCTTCAAGTTATGCCGTACTCACGGAGGATGAAAAGCAGCTGGGTGTTTGTCTCATTGATATTGGTGGTGGTACGACAGATATTGCTATTTTTACGGATGGGGCAATTCGTCACACAGCAGTAATTCCAGTTGCGGGTGATCAAGTCACTAATGATATTGCTGTAGCACTTCGTTTGCCAACGCCTTCTGCTGAAATTGTTAAAATTCAATATGCATGCGCATCCACTAAATTAACGAGTACCGATGAACTTTTTGAAGTACCCACCCAAGAAGATCGAGCGGCGCGACGTTTTTCTCGAATGATGCTGGCAGAAATTGTAGAACCCCGTTATGAAGAATTATTTTCATTGGTATTGGCTGAGATCCGCCGCAGTGGTTTAGAAGAGCTCATAGGTTCGGGTATTGTTGTAACCGGTGGTAGTGCGCGCATGGAAGGGGTTGTTGAACTTTCAGAAGAGATTTTTAACATGCCTTCGCGTTTAGGCGTACCTAGAGATGTTTATGGTTTAGTCGATATTGTCAGAAATCCTATTTATTCCACTGGAGTTGGACTTTTAATTCACGGAAATCAAAGTCAGAAACAGCGTCAAACAGATTTGATTTCTAATCAGGGCTTTAATGGCTTTTTCGGACGGATGAAAAGTTGGTTCCAGGGGAATTTTTAACTTATTGAGGAGCACCTAGCATGTCTAACATGTTCGAATTGACCGATAGTTTTCCACAAAACGCAATTATCAAAGTAATTGGCGTTGGCGGCGGAGGGGGTAACGCTATTAAGCATATGCTTTCTGCCAATATCATGGGCGTGGAATTTATTCGTGCTAATACAGATAGGCAAGCTTTAGAAGATGATATGCCAGGTTTAGTATTACAGTTGGGGACAAATATTACTAAAGGTTTAGGCGCAGGTGCAAATCCAGAAGTGGGCCGTCAAAGTGCATTGGAAGACAGAGATCGAATACGCGATATATTAGAAGGCGCTGATCTCGTATTTATTACGGCAGGTTTTGGAGGAGGTACTGGTACTGGTGCTGCACCTATTATTGCCGAAATTGCTAAAGAATTAGGCGCGTTAACAGTTGCTGTCGTTACTAAACCTTTTCCTTTTGAAGGCAGAAAGCGCATGCAATTTGCGGAAGAAGGCATTCACAAATTAAGCCAAGTCGTAGATTCTTTGATTACGATTCCAAATCAAAAGTTATTAAGTGTTTTAGGGAGAGAGATTACTTTACTCGATGCTTTTAAAGCTGCAAATAACGTATTATTAGGTGCTGTGCAAGGAATTTCTGAGCTTATCACTCGCCCAGGGCTTATCAATGTTGATTTTGCTGATGTGCGCACAGTGATGTCTGAAATGGGTGTTGCCATGATGGGCACCGGGGTTGCGTCCGGAGAAAATCGTGCTCGCTTAGCTGCTGAAGCTGCTATTTCCAGTCCTTTGTTAGATGATATTTGTTTAGCAGGCGCAAGAGGTGTTTTAGTCAATATAACGGCTGGAATGAATATGTCTATTTCTGAATTTGAAGAAGTAGGCGATGCTATTAAGAGTTTTACTTCAGAAGATGCCACAGTCATTGTGGGTACCGTGATTGATCCCTCGATGACAGATGAACTAAGAGTTACGCTAGTTGCTACGGGTTTAGGAAAAGCTGTTGGTAAAGGCAATATTTCAGAGACTGTAAAAACCAGTGATTTACGAGCTTCTCAGCCTGTGCAAACGACGAAAGAACCTGCAAAATTAGATCGTCCTGTCACACCTCAATTGCGCCGTGATCCGGAATATCTTGATATTCCTGCTTTTTTACGACGTAAAGATAAAGATATTAAAGTAATTGAGGGAATGGGTAGTGATTAAACAACGCACATTAAAAAACATAATTCGAGCAATGGGAGTAGGTTTACATACCGGGGAAAAAGTGTTTTTGACTTTAAAACCTGCCCCTGTAAATTCTGGGATTGTATTTAGACGAGTAGATTTAAACCCGGTAGTAGAAATTACTGCCTCTACAGATAATGTAGGAGATACCACTTTATCCACCACTTTAGTGAAAAATGGTGTACGAGTATCCACAGTTGAGCATTTATTATCAGCTTTGGCAGGATTAGGTATTGATAATGTTGTCGTAGAGGTGAGTGCCGCGGAAGTTCCTATTATGGATGGAAGTGCTGGGCCGTTTGTTTTTTTACTTCAATCTGCTGGGATAAAAGAGCAAGATGCTCCCAAACGGTTTTTACGAATAAAACGTAAAGTAATGATATCTGAAGGGGATAAATGGGTTAGTTTAGAACCCTTTAATGGATTTAAAGTCTCATTTACGCTTGATTATGATCATCCTGTTTTGAAAAACAGCATTCAAGAAGCTACTTTAGATTTTTCAACCAACTCTTATGTTAAAGAAATCAGTCGAGCGAGAACATTCGGTTTTCTTTCAGAATATGAGTGGTTACGAGCGAATAACTTGGCATTAGGTGGTAGTTTGGATAATGCTGTTGTATTAGATGATTATCGTGTTGTTAATGAAGATGGATTACGGTATGAAGATGAGCTTGTTAAGCATAAAATTCTAGATGCTGTGGGGGATTTGTATCTTTTAGGGACAGGATTGATTGGTGCTTTTCGAGGGTTTAAATCAGGTCATACCTTGAATAATCGACTATTGCAGAAGTTATTAGCTAAGAAATCGGCCTGGGAAATAGTGACCTTTGAGGAAGATGCATCTCCGATTACTTATTTATATCCGGTGACGGCGGTTTAACCCCCCATTTTGCTAAATTGAGCATGGATTGTTTTAGTTTGGGAGATTCAATATCCAGTGCTGCATCTTGTAACACGGCAGCACTGATCGGTGACATAGAGGGTTTAGGTAGTGCTTGTAAAGCAGCAGAGTGTGTTTCACGTGTTTCTTTAGGTATAACCTGTGATTGAATCGATTTGATCGAGCAGAATGTAGGTTCTGTTCTTAGGGCACTTAAAAGTTCCGCCCCTTGAAATCGAAGCTTGTGACCCCAAATAGGAGAATGGGTGGTCAGAATAAGAATGCCATCCCGTAAGTTGGCAACACGACAATGACTAGCAATAGTAGGATCTAATTTTTTGAGTACAGCCCTATTAAGTTTGGATAATTGTTCGACTTTACTCACAAACCGAGATAATACGGGTGAGGTTGTAAAAATGTCTGACATTAATAGTTTAGGTCCCATACAAGACAATTTTAAGCGAAATAGGTGAGAAATACCATGTTAATTACCAACCTGGTGAGAAAAGTATTTGGCAGTCGTAATGAGCGCACTTTAAAGCGTTTAAAAAAAGCTGTTTTACACATTAATGCATTAGAAGCCAGCATGATGGCGTTGTCAGATGAAGCACTGAGTGCTAAAACCCAGGAGTTTAAAGATAGATTACAAGCGGGTGCTACTTTAGATGATCTCTTAATTGAAGCTTTTGCAGTGGTGCGTGAAGTATCTAAGCGCACTTTAAAGATGCGACACTTTGACGTTCAATTAATTGGTGGCATGGTGTTGCATGAAGGAAAAATTGCAGAAATGCGAACGGGGGAAGGAAAAACGCTTGTTGCTTCTTTACCATTATATTTAAATGCTTTAACGGGGAAAGGGGTTCATCTTGTCACAGTCAATGATTATTTAGCAGCACGAGATGCGGAGTGGAATAAACCCATTTATGAATTTTTAGGGTTAAGTGTAGGTGTCATCATTCATGGCATGACGAGATCTGAAAAACAAGCCGCTTATAATTCGGATATTACTTATGGTACCAATAATGAGTTTGGATTTGATTATCTTCGGGATAATATGGCATTTTCACCAGAAGAACGTGTACAACGTGGCTTACATTATGCGGTGGTGGACGAAGTCGATTCCATTTTAATTGATGAGGCACGTACTCCTTTAATCATTTCGGGTGCAGATCAAGACAGCTCAGAATTGTATATTCGAATTAATCAAATAATACCTAAGCTTTCGCGTCAAGTGGAAAAAGAAGGTCCTGGAGATTACAATGTTGATGAAAAAGCGCGGCAGGCATTTTTAACTGAAGAAGGTCATCTTAAGATCGAGAAACTATTAGTTAAAGAAGGATTATTAAAAGAAGGCGAGAGTCTGTATGATGCAGCTAATATTCCATTAATGCATCATCTTTATGCAGGTTTAAAAGCCCATGCATTATTTAAGCGAGATGTGGATTATATTGTTCGTGATGATCAAGTCATTATTGTCGATGAACATACAGGTCGCACCATGCCGGGTCGACGTTGGTCCGATGGCATTCATCAGGCAACGGAAGCAAAAGAAGGCGTAAAAATTGAAAGTGAGAATCAAACTTTGGCTTCTATTACTTTCCAAAATTATTTTAGGTTGTATGAAAAGTTAGCGGGCATGACTGGTACAGCAGATACGGAAGCCTATGAATTTCAGCAAATTTATAGTTTAGAAGTAGTCGTTATTCCTACCAATAAACCCAGTCAAAGAATTGATCAAGGCGATAATATTTACTTAACCCAAAAAGAAAAATTTAGTGCCATTATTGAAGATATTGAAGGGTGTATCAAACGTAAACAACCGGTGTTAGTGGGAACTATTTCCATAGAAACTTCAGAATATTTGTCAGGACTTTTAAAACAGAAAAATATTTCCCATCAAGTGTTAAATGCGAAATATCATGAGCGTGAGGCACAAATTGTTGCGGAAGCTGGGCGCCCGGGAGCCATCACCATTGCGACCAATATGGCTGGCCGTGGGACAGATATAGTATTGGGTGGAAAACTTGAGTTTGCGATGGATGCAAGTGAAGAAGAACAAACTGCGTGGCAAGAAAGACATAATCAAGTCGTGGCTGCGGGTGGTTTACATATCATCGGGACTGAACGACATGAGTCTCGGCGGATTGATAATCAATTAAGAGGTCGTTCAGGTCGACAGGGTGATCCGGGCAGTACTCGGTTTTATTTGTCAGTAAAAGACAATTTAATGCGTATTTTTATTTCGGACAATGTCTCTGCTTTATTAAGCAAATTAGGGTTAAAAGATGGAGAGTCTTTAACACATCCATGGGTAACTCGTGCTGTTGAAAATGCACAACGGAAAGTAGAAGGTCATAACTTTGATATTCGTAAACAGCTTTTAGAATTTGATGATGTTGCCAACGATCAACGTAAGGTTATCTATCAACAACGTAATGAGTTGATGGAAACAGAAAACATTTCTGAAACAATTCATGCGATTCGAGAAGATGTTGTGAATGCAGTCATAACGGAATATATCCCTCTTCAAAGCTTAGAGGAACAATGGGATATTCCTGGATTAATGCAAACTTTAGAACATGATTTTGGATTGAAACTGGATATTGCAACTTGGCTTGAAACAGAATCTGATTTACATGAAGAATCGTTACGTCAACGGATTTTAGAAGAATTTATTAAAGTACATCAAGAAAAGGAAGAACAAATTGGTGCAGAAGCCATGCGTCATTTAGAAAAGACAGTGATGCTGAATGTCTTGGATAGCCAGTGGAAAGAACATTTATCTACCATGGATTATATGCGACAAAGCATTCATCTTCGGGGTTACGCACAAAAAGATCCCAAACAAGAATATAAACGAGAAGCTTTTGTTTTATTTTCTGATATGTTAGAACGGATCAAACGAGAAGTGATTGCCTTAATTACCAAAATTCAATTGCGAGCTGTCTCTGATATAGAAGCCATTGATCAACAATGGCGCAACCAAGAGCCTAAGGATTTACATTTTAATCATGCTGATGCCCCAGGTATTATTGAAGAAGAGCAAGAAGAGATGAATGATGCTTTAGAAGCAGCAGCAGGCGTGGTCACACCTTATACTCGTCAAGTGCCTAAAGTGGGGCGCAATGAAGCATGTCCCTGTGGATCTCAGAAAAAATATAAACAATGTCATGGGCGATTGATGTAAAACCTAAATCATCAAATCCCCCCTAACCCCCCTTTTTCAAAGTGGGGGAACTATTGATCTTATGCAAATTCATGGTGTCGACACCGTGTCCATGGTGTCAGACACCGTGTCATAATCTATAATAGTTATATAGTATACCAAATTAAAATTTGGGTTACTTTGTTTTTACTTTACTATGAACTATTGATAGATATCTATGAATATAAGTCAATCTCAAAAAATACCAGAAATACTAGGATCGGAAGAGCAAAAAGCGATTGCAGCTGAAATTACTGAACTGTTCAATAAACTTATTGAGATCTACAAAGGCGATTATCTTTATGAATTTCCTCCTAACATTTTACAATATTCACACTTTTATGAGCTCTACTCAAAAATTATTTTAGATTTTAATGAAAATCCATTAAAAACCTTTAAACTTCAAGAAGCCTTTTTACAGGATTGTTGTTCCTTGTATTTTTCTACTTTAAATAAACTAATGGGTTCTCACTCTGAAGAGGATAGTGTTTTTGAATCACCCAGCGGAGATAAACGTTTTGCTAATTCTGAATGGAAAGAATGTTTATATTTTGATACCTTAAAAAGAATTTACTATCTTGTCGCTAAGCATTCTTTAAGATGGTTAAATTCTATTACGACTTTAGATAGAAAATCTCGGCAACAATTGCACTTTTATCTTAAAAATTTTCTAAATCAAAATGCGCCTTCTAATTTATTTCTAACAAACCCTGAGGTTATTCAAAAAACCATTGAAACTGGGGGAGAGAATTTTTTAATAGGACTGAAAAATTATCTTGAAGATTTGGTGCTCAATAATGGTCGTCCCAATGTTAGAATGACCGATATTAAGGCTTTTGCAGTAGGTAAGAATTTAGCGATAACGCCTGGAAAAGTGATTTTTCAAAATGACATTATGCAGCTTATTCAGTATCTTCCAAGCACTGAATCAGTTTATAAAATTCCAATTTTGTTTGTTCCTCCTTGGATTAATAAATATTATGTGCTCGATTTATCTCCTGAAAATTCTTTAGTTAAATGGTTAGTCGATCAAGGTTTTACCGTGTACATGATTTCGTGGGTAAACCCAGGTCCAGAGCTTGAGAACAAGGGGTTTTCAGATTATATGATGGAAGGCCCGATTGCAGCATTGAAGGTTATTACCGACACAGCAAACTGTTCTTCTGTGCACACGGTAGGATATTGTATTGGAGGAACACTGTTGAGTTGTGCGCTTGCTTATCTTGCAACACAGGGAGATACTCGTGTTGCCAGTTCAACTTTTTTCATGACGCTACTCAATTTTTCAAACCCAGGGGAATTGGGTGTCTTTATAGATGAAAATCAAATAAATGCCATCGATAAAATTATGGAAAAAAAAGGATATTTTGATGGGCGAATATTAGATATGGCCTTTAATGTATTACGACCCAATGATTTAATTTGGCCGTATTTTATTAATCATTATTTATTAGGCAATCCCGCAAAACCTTTTGAATTACTTTATTGGAATGCAGATCCTTCTAATTTACCAAGAAGAATGAATAGTTTTTATTTGCGAAGTCTTTATTTGCATGATAGTTTAAAGGTGCCTGGAAAAATTAAACTAAAAGGTGTTCCCATTCACTTAGAAGCAATAAAGACCCCAGCTTTCTTCTTGGCCTCAGAAACGGATCATATTACACTTTGGCGCACGGTTTATTCTGGTACACGTTTATTAGGAGGTCCCGTTCAATTTGTGCTGGCTGCTTCTGGTCACGTTATGGGTGTGATTAATCCACCCTCGAAGAATAAATACAGTTATAGAACGAGTAAAAAGTTTGGAATTAGCAAAAAATTACCAACGCGATCAAAAGAATGGTTAAATTCTACAAAAGAACATAAAGGTTCTTGGTGGCCACACTGGAAAGATTGGTTATTGAATATCAATGCTGAACAAGTTTCCGCTCGTGATCCGGTTAAACAAGGAATAAGGATCCTGGAAGATGCTCCGGGATCCTATGTTTTAAAGAGATTGTGAGGGGTCAAATCTGGATTTTGGACTTTAAAAAATTTGACCCCTAAACCTTATTGACTTTCACCTTTTCTGGCTTTCATTTTCTCTGCTTGTTCAGTGAAAGCGGATGACATTTTTTCTTCTCCCAATGTCAGACCATCTTTGAATCCATCTTCAAGGATATTCAAGAGATTTTTACTATATTCAAAGTTCCTTTCAATTTGTCCAGAGATAAGATTTAAGCTTGATTTATAAAACTCTTCTGGACGATTCATTTTATTGGTCAACTGTGTAAGCTTCACACAAGCTGCCATATTGTCACTCATCAGGGACAAATTTTCACGGGTAATTTGTTCAAGGATATTGCTATTAATCTTATGAACATCAGTAAAGGGTTCGAAAAAGGCCTTATTTTTGGTTGACCAACTATTAATATCTTGTAAAAACATAATGCTCTCCTTTATTTGTGCGATGCAACATTATTAGTGTGGTCTATTACTGTTAGGATGTCAAAAAATGGGGGATATACACAGCTGTTCCTGCTATCTTGCTAACCTTATATAAGGGTGGTTTTTTTAGATTTTAGAATTGTTTGGTGGTGATGTCTCATCAGTTGCAGAAGGATTTTTCCATAACTCTTGCCATAATGCCATGTTCTTTGCAGTTAACTTTGTTAAAGAAGCAAAATAATCTTCTTTAGGTGTTTCTTCTGTTAGATTTTGAAAGTTTTTCTGTTGCTCAATAAAAACATGTAATGATTTTTCTAAAAAGTTCTTAACCACCGTTTGCATAGGATTTCCATGAACCCGAATCATTTGTTCCAAAGTTTCTTGACTGAAAAGAGGAACGCCGGTTTCTAATTCCAAAATAACTTGAATAAGACAAGCACGTGTTACGTCTTCTTCGGTATTATTGTCGATGATTTTAATTGGGATAAAATCAATGACATATTGTTTTAGGTCATCTAAAGTTATATAGGCACTGAGTTCAGTATCATATAATCGCCGATTAGGATATTTTTTGATCAGTCGATGTTTGCTCATAAACTTAAGTATATACTATAGCGTAGGCTGAGTGTAAACCATGAAAATATTATTGCTGTTGGCTCTTGTGCCATTCTTTAATAATTTCAGGCAAAATATCAATTATCATTTGAACCTGTTCAGAATTAATAATTAAGGGGGGTAATAAGCGAATTACGGTTTCATTGGTTACGCTAAATAATAATCGTTTTGCTAATCCTAGATTTAAAATATCGCGACAAGCTCGATCTAATTCGATTCCAATCATAAGTCCTTTACCGCGGATTGCAACAACATTTGGATTTCCTTTAAGTTTTTCTTTTAGACCTTTCAATAAATTATTACCTTGTTCTTTTGCGTTTTCCCAAAGTTTTAGCGTTTCCATTTCTTTGAGTGTTGCTAAAGCTGCCGCACAAGCAAGCGGATTGCCCCCAAAAGTCGATCCATGGTTTCCTGGTTGAAAAAGAGCACCGACATTTTCTTTCGCTAAACAAGCACCAATGGGGACACCATTAGCTAATCCTTTAGCAACAGTTAAAATATCGGGAAGAATATTTTTTGCTTGATAGGCAAATAGGGTTCCAGTACGTCCCATGCCACTTTGAACTTCATCAAGAACCATCAGCCAACCGTTTTTATCACAAAGTGCGCGGACTTGAGTAAGATAATCTTCATCAGGCACTTGAATACCACTTTCTCCTTGGACGGGTTCTAGTAAAACAGCTGCGATCATATTGTTATTTTCAGCAATGTTTTCTAAAGCAGGAATATCGTTGAAGGGCGAACGTATAAATCCTGGAAATAACGGTTCAAATCCTGCCTGAACTTTTTTGTTTCCACCCGCGGCAATGGTTGCTAATGTTCGTCCATGAAAGGAATTTTGCATCACAACAACTTGCGGAAATTCTATGCCTTTTTTATGACCATAAAGACGGGTTAATTTAAGAGCCGCTTCTACCGCTTCTGCCCCTGAATTACAAAAGAAGACTTGATCAAGCCCCGTTAAACGACACAAAGTGTCTCCCAGTGTCATTTGATTTTTGATTTGATATAAATTAGAGGTATGAAGCAACTTTGTTGCTTGTTGTTGAATGGCTGTGGTAACAACAGGATTTGTGTGTCCTAAAACAGTCACAGCAATACCCGCTAAGGCATCCAAATATTTATTTCCATCTGTATCCCAAAGCCAAACACCTTCGCCGCGTTCGAAAGTAATAGGCAATCGACGATAAGTGTTCATGAGATGATCCATATGTGTTCTACCTTATTATTCCCCTTAATAAAAGGGGGTAGGGGAGATTACGGAAGTTTATCCTTTAAAATTTGTCGCCACAAAATCCCAGTTTACCAATTGCCAAAATGATTCCACATATTTGGGTCGCGCATTTCTATAGTCTATGTAATAGGCATGTTCCCAGACGTCACAAGTTAATAAGGCAATTTTCTTGTCTGTCATGGGGGTTCCAGCATTACTGGTACTGATAATTTCTAATTTCCCATCTTCTGACATTGCAAGCCAAGCCCAACCCGATCCAAATGTAGCAATAGCAGTATCGGTAAACTGTTTTTGGAAAGCATCAAAAGAACCAAAGGTTTTGGCGATAGCTGCCGCCAAAGCACCTTTTGGTTCACCGCCTGCTTTAGGCTTTAAACAGTGCCAGTAAAAGGTGTGATTCCACACTTGAGCTGCATTATTAAAAATTTTGCCGGAAGATTTTTTGATGATCTCTTCAAGGGATAATTCCTCTAAACCACTACCAGGAAGCAAGTTGTTTAAGTTGGTTACATAAGCTTGATGGTGTTTACCGTAGTGATATTCTAAGGTTTCTTTAGAAATAAGGGGCTCTAAGGCGTTCATTTCATAAGGTAATTGGGGAAGTTCAATTTTCATAATACCATCTCCTGTTGTTGGCTGGGGTCAGACCCCAACTATATCAGATTTGTTAGAGCCAGACACGGTGTCAGACACCGTGCAAGGAGGGTATCATTTTATGGGATTTCTTAGTAAAATGGCTTCCAAGGTAATATAAGTAATCTTAAGTAATCTAAAGTGAGGTAGGAAATGGATACTCTAGACAGAATTAAACGACAAATTGTGAACAACCCCGTTTTGCTCTACATGAAAGGATCTCCCCAATTCCCACAATGTGGATTTTCAGCACGAGTGGCGCATATTCTAGGATCATTGAATACTCAATTTGCCTATGTGAACATTCTTGATAATCCTGATATTCGAAAAACTTTACCACAATATGCTAATTGGCCCACCTTTCCACAGTTATATATTCAAGGCGAATTAGTGGGTGGTTGTGATATTGTGACAGAAATGCACGAAAAGGGAGAGCTTAAGCCTAAGTTGGAAGCAGCAAAAGCTTTATCTAACGCTGATACTGATGTTGAAATCATTGCAGCAGAATAATGCCAAAACTAAATTTTATTCAAATGCTTTGTGTGTGGGCTTTACCTCTTATTTTTGCAATTACAGTGCATGAAGCAGCACATGGATGGGTTGCCAGTAAATTAGGAGATAAAACCGCTAAAATGCTAGGGCGAGTTACTTTAAATCCCCTTAAACACATTGATATGATAGGCACGGTCTTGGTTCCCGCTGTATTACTATTCTTTGGGGGATTTATCTTTGGTTGGGCAAAACCGGTTCCTGTTGATTGGCGAAATTTAAAAAATATTCGACGAGATGCTGCTTTGGTTGCTATTGCTGGACCCTGTTCCAATTTATTGATGGCAATTTTTTGGGCAGGAATTGCAAAACTGGGTACGATCTTTGTCCATCAAGGTTTACAAGCTGCGGTATTCTTAATTTATGTGGGTATGGCGGGGATTTCGATTAATCTCATGCTAGGATTGTTAAATTTAATTCCCATTCCGCCTTTAGATGGTAGTCGAGTTGTTTCGGCTTTGTTGTCGCCTCGCTTGGCTATTCAGTATGAAAATATTCAACGATATGGGTTTATGATTTTATTAGTGCTTATATTTACAGGTGTACTAACCTTTATTTTACAACCCCCTTATGTTTTATTGCAGAATTTAATTTATATGGTTTTTTCGATTTAACGTTAACCATTAACGTAACATTAACGATTTAAACGCATTGTTTTATGTAAAGTGAGAAGGACCTTGTTAAAGTCTATTTTAATTTGTGGTTTGGCGGGTATTTTTTACTGTTACGAATATGTGCTTCGTATCTCTCCCAATGTTATGTTGAATGATTTAATGTTGGAGTTTGACATTAGAGCAGGCGCTGTTGGGAATTTGGCTGCTTTTTTTTATTATGCTTACACTCCTTTACAATTACCAGCTGGATTTTTATTAGATCGTTTTGGATCTCGACGGATGCTCACATTCGCAGCTTTGTGCTGTGCGCTGGGTACACTTTTGTTTAGTTCAACAACCGTACTTGAAATGGCTCAGTTTGGGCGTTTTTTAGTAGGTTTTGGTTCAGCTTTTGCATTATTGGGTGTATTGAAACTCTCTGCCACTTGGATACCATCCCTATACTTTCCAATGATGGTAGGCTTGATAATTACTTTTGGTACCTTAGGAGCTATGTTTGGTAATATAGTCATGAGTTGGGTGAATCAAGGGACTGATTGGAAAACTATACAATATACGCTAGCATTCATAGGTTTTTTATTAACGCCTTTGATGTGGTTTGTGATTGTTGATTCTCCTGCAAAACCAAAATCGATCAATTATATGGTCTCTCATCTGAAGGACCATAGTTTTCCAAATAGCGTTCCAGATAAAGATTATAAACAAATATGGAAAGACACGCTGCAGCTCGCACAGAATAAAATGATATGGATTAACGCATTAATAGGATGTTTACTTTATTTGCCTACCAGTGTCTTTAATGAATTGTGGGGTCATTCTTGTTTATTAACTGTGCATGGATTGTGCGACACAACGGCCGCATCCGCTATTTCAATGACATTTTTAGGATGGGCGATCGGATCACCAATTGCCGGTATTTTATCTTCGAAACTCGGTAAGAGAAAATTATTACTGCAAATTGCAAGTGTTGTAACATTTCTATTGTTTTCTATCATTTTGTTTTTACCGAATTTGTCTGAAATAACACTTCATGTTTTATTGTTTTTGTTTGGATTGTTTGCAAGCCCACAAATATTGGTATTTGCCATTGCAAAAGATAAATGTAAACCAGAACTTTTAGGAACAGTCTTTGCCTTTAATAATTTTGTCATTATGATGGGTGGATTAATTGGGCAGCCTTTAGTTGGGAAGATATTGGATTTTTATTTAATCGAAAATGAGCTTTCAAGAGTTCCTGTTTATCCTGCTTCAAGCTATATTTTGGCATTAAGTCTTTTGCCCTTGGGTTTAATCACTGCTTTCTGTTTGACGACCGTGTTAAAGGAAGAAAAGATCTAAGATGAATACTTGGAATAGTTTATTTAGGATAAAACATTGATGATTGCCCAATTACCTTTAAGTATCCAGTTGCGAGATGATGCAACCTTAGCAAACTTCTTTCCGGGAGATAACCAAGAGATTTTGCAGGCTGTTGCCGAATTATCTCGTGGAAAGGGAGAACCTTTTGTTTATTTATGGGGACAAATAGGCGCTGGGTGTAGCCACCTATTACAGGCAACTTGCCATGAAGCTTATGAATTAGGCGTCAGTGCTGTTTATATTCCTTTACAACAATTGCATGAGCTCGACCCTTCAGTGCTACAAGGCCTAGAAGAATTATCATTGATTTGCTTAGATGATATACAAGCTATTACTGGACAAGCTCAATGGGAAGAAGCGCTATTTCATTTATTTAATCGTATTCGAGCACAAAACAAGCGATTATTAATGGCAGCTTCCATGCCACCCAGTCATTTGAAATTAGAATTAGCAGATTTAAAGTCTCGTTTGAGCTGGGGAGTTGTCTATCAACTGCATGAATTAAGTGATGATCAAAAATTGGCTGCTTTACAATTGCGAGCCAAAGGTCGAGGTTTGCAGCTCAGTGATAGCGTTGGTCAATTTTTATTAAGTCGTTGTTCTAGAAATATGGCAGAGTTATTTCAAGTTTTAGACACATTGGATAGAGCTTCTTTAGCAGAACAACGTCGTTTAACCATTCCTTTTGTGAAACACGTATTAGAAATTTAATCAGTAAAATCAGACTAAAAACCAAGGGGGAGGGGGAAAGATCCTTAAGCTAATTTTAGAGCAATACTGCCTAAGCGTTTCCCTTGTGCAATACACAGAATTTTTTCGTCTTCTGTTAGAGGAAGATTACTGTCTTTACCTGCGACATGGGTGGCACCATAAGGAGTCCCACCAGAGGTGGTATTTAAAAGGGCGGCTTCGGTATAAGGAATGCCAACAATTAATGCGCCATGATGAATCAAGGGTAGCATCATACTGAGTAGTGTAGATTCTTGGCCACCATGAAGACTTGCGGTAGAGCTAAATACTATTGCGGGTTTACCCGATAAATTACCTGAGAACCATAAGCTGCCAGTATTATCCAAAAAATGCTTTAAAGGAGCTGCCATATTGCCAAATCGAGTCGGGCTACCTAAAGCAATTCCAGCACAATTTTTTAAATCTTCTAAAGTGGCATAAGGGGCACCTTGAGGGGGAACCGGGGGCTCGGCAATTTCTGTTACCGGAGAAACTGCAGGTACGGTGCGAATTCTGGCTTCAATACCGTTGTTAGCATGAATACCGCGCGCGATATAATCTGCCATTTGAGCAGTTGCACCAGAGCGGCTGTAGTATAAGATGAGTATGTAAGGCATATGAAAAAAGACCATTATTTTCCAAAAAGTTAATATACAAGGATAAACGAAATGGATCAAATTTGCTTACGATGTTTTGTTTCAGGTCATGTTCAAGGTGTATTTTATCGGGCATTTGTTGAAGACGAAGCAATATCTCGTGAAATAACAGGATGGGTACGTAATTTATCCGATGGTAGAGTCGAAGCATTACTTTGTGGTGAGCGAGAAGCCGTTGAGAACTTAAGAGATCGACTTTGGACGGGGCCTCCCAGAGCGGATGTTACAAGGGTTGAATCGGAAGAAATACCTTGGGAAAACCATCAGGGTTTTACTATTCGATAGTAGCACCTGTCCTGAAAAAAGACTTGACCCCTTAAACCTCTAACGGACTTGGGCTTGAATGACGCGCCTCTGCAAGCATTTTCTCTCGTTTCAATTCTGCTTGATAGAAAATTGTTAACCCTATGGAGAAAATAACGAGGGAAGCAAAATAATGCCAAGTGATAGTTTCATTTAAGAATGCCCAACTAAAAAGAGAAGCAAACAAAGGTGTTACTAATCCAGCAAAAGACATGAAAGTTGCTGTATAGCGTTTTAAGAGATAACCATACAAGTTATAGCAGATAATGTTCGAAATTAAACACATCCAAAGTGCATAATGTACAAAGGGCAAGAAATCATTCACTGGTATGGGGTTCCAAGATTCTCCGGAAAAATAAGAGTGTAAAAGCGCAAGGCTTCCTCCCAGCGTCATGGCAAAGCCATTTGCCATTAATGGGGTATAACGAAATTCATTGATTAATTTTTTTAATAGGATCCACCCATAAACACTGCTAACGGTTGCAATTAATACCGCAATTTCGGCAAAAGATAAGAAGGTGAGACTACCTGCGAGTTTTTCAACAGGAGATTGTGACATGAAAATGGGAATAAGCCCAAAGAATCCAATGATTAACCCTAGCCATTTTTTCTTGGTAAGTACTTCATTCAGCACAAAATAAGCAATTAAGGCAGCTATAAAGGGAGATAAGCTGTATATAAGGCAGGCTTTTGCTGAGACCATATTCTGAATGCCCCAGACCTCAGCGACATTGGTTAAATAAATACTCAAAAAACCCAATAAGCATAAGGGCTTTAAATGCTCTACTTTAAAGTTACTGAATGCCTTACGATTCCAAATAAATTGGTGGGCGAGGAGTAAGAGCCCAGCAAATGCAAATCGTGAACCAATCAGAAAGAAGGGTTCACTGTAATTGAGAGCGACTTTAGTTAAGCCAAATAGGCTAGCAAATAAGGCATAAAGCAAGATAACCCAGAACATATACACGCATTCCTGATAGGTCGTTGTATGAAAGGGCATTATATCACAGTTTTTTAAAAACTTTAACAGCAAAATTAGTAATCAAACTAATTATTGTGTATTAACCATTAAAGATGATAAGATAGCAAGACGTAACTATGTAACAATAAATGTGATGATAAAACTTATTAGGATTATTAAAAAATAATGCTTAAAAAACAACAAGGCTTTTTAGATGTCGTTCTTTTGGCAGCTCTATTTTCGCCTTCTTTTATGTTTATAAAGATTGCCTTAAGGGATATTGAACCTATTACCCTGATTGCCTTACGCATCGGGATCAGTGGTTTACTCTTGCTTTTGACTTTAAGACTCAGAAATATTTCATTACCGCGAGATTTAAGCCTTTGGAAATATTGTTTTATCTTAGGTTTTTTTATTAATGGTTTTCCTTTTATTTGTTTTAGCTATTCATTAACAACGATTCCGACCAGTTTATCTGCACTCATTAATGGCTTAGCACCCGTTATGACTGTTTTTTTAGCCAATGCATTTTTAGAAGATGAGCGTTTAACGTGGAATCGGGTATTGGGGGTTATTTTAGGCTTATTTGGATTTGCAGTTTTGTTTTTGCCGGCACTTCTGGGGAGTCAAATGGAGTTTGATGTTGTTGGTATTTTGTTAAGTTTTGCGGGATCATGTTCTTATGCAGTGGGTGCTGTGTATGCACGTAAGTGTGTAAAAAAAGCACCACCTTTAGTTGCCCCAACTTTACAATTGTTATCCTCGATGATTTATTTGATACCGCTATCTTTCATTTTTGAAACCCCAATGGATTTAGTCAATGTGACTTTTTCAAGTTGGGCTGCAGTAATGGGGGTATCCTTACTTGGAACCACATTAGCATTTATTATGTATCATCGAATTATTCATTTGTACGGGGCCACTGCTGTCGCCATGGCGATGTACCTTCTTCCTATTTTTGGTACTCTGTTAGGGGTAGTTTTCCTGAGCGAAACTATCACTGTCAGTTTTGCAATAGCGGCACTTTTAATATTGTCTGGGGTAGGGGTTATTAATGGAATTTTCCCACTTCCGCAGGTGATGAAGAAAGCACTTTAGTGAATCATATTGTAGGGGTGGCCGAAGTTCTCTGCTCTTTTAAAAAATTAATAATTTGATCGTCTTTAATATTTTGAGTTGTTCCATCACCCCGTCTTGCTTTATATTCAACAGTTCCTGCTTCTAGACCTTTTTCACTTAACACTAAGCGGTGTGGGATACCAATCAATTCTGAATCTGCAAACATAACACCGGGGCGCTCATCTCGATCGTCGAGCAACACTTCAATGCCCGCATCACATAATGCTTGATATAATTTTTCTGCTGCTTCTTTCAATGCTTTGGATTTATAAAGTCCGATGGGGATGAGTGCTACTTGAAACGGAGCCATACTATCTGGCCAGATAATGCCTTTTTCATCATGATTTTGTTCAATGGCAGCACCAACAATTCGGGAAACACCAATGCCATAACAACCCATCATCAGCAGACGAGGCTTACCCAATTCATCCAATACTTTAGCCTGCATCGATTGACTGTATTTATCACCCAGTTGAAAAATATGTCCCACTTCAATACCTCGTGCAAAGGAAATCGTGCCAACGCCATCCGGACTGGGATCATTTTCAACGACATTGCGAATATCCTGAACTTCAGGTTCCTCACAATCACGACCCCAATTAAACCCAGCGTAATGGGTGTCATTTTTATTAGCGCCACAAATGAAATTTGCCATCTTAGCAACAGAGTGATCGGCAATCAGTGGAATATTTAAGCCTTTTGCACCGACAAATCCTGGTGTACAACCGGCTATTTGTTGAACTTCTTCAATGGTTGCCATGGTTAAAGGATTACTCACTAAAGGCAATTTTTGGGCTTTCACGTGGTTTAGGGTATGATCGCCTCGCACCAGTAAAGCAACGAAAGGATGTTCTTTGGTTTTACCGTGGACCAACAGGGTTTTCAAAATGTCTTTAGGCTGAAGCTTGAGATAGCGTGCCTGCTCTTCAACCGATTTTATGCCAGGCGTTTCTACAAATGAAAGAGCTTTTGAAGGGGCTTCACGCGCTTCTTTAGGGGGTAAAGCTTCGGCTTGTTCAATATTCGCAGCATAAGTTCCTTCATTACTATAAGCAATCAAATCTTCACCGGATTCTGCCAGCACTTGAAACTCGTGGGAACCACTACCACCGATGTTCCCAGTATCTGCTAATACTGCCCGAAATTTAAGGCCTAAGCGAGTAAATATACGGTTGTAAGCATTATAAACAGTTTGATAAGTTTTTTGTAAAGATTCAAAATTTATATCAAAAGAATAAGCATCTTTCATTAAAAATTCTCGAGCGCGCATAATACCAAATCGGGGACGAATTTCATCTCTAAATTTCATTTGAATTTGATAGAGGGTGAGAGGCACTTGCTTATAGCTTTTAAGTTCACGTCGAATTAAATCGGTGACGAGTTCTTCATGAGTGGGCCCAAAGCAAAATTCACGTTTATTTCGATCAGTCATTTTTAACAGAGTAGGACCATATTGTTCCCAGCGACCTGTTTCTTGCCAAAGTTCGGCAGGCTGCACTGCAGGCATTAAAATTTCTTGGGCGCCGATCCGATTCATTTCTTCGCGAATGACTTGCTCTACTTTTTGTAATACACGCAGACCTACGGGTAACCAGGTATAAAGACCAGAAGCTAATTTTCGGATTAAACCGGCTCTCAACATGAGTTTATGGCTGATGATTTCCGCTTCACTGGGGGATTCTTTTAAGGTAGCAAGGAGTAAGTTAGATGTTCGCATAAATACTCATCAATTAGGGTTAATTCAGGGTTAATCTTATAGAACTGTATCCGACCAACTATATAATTGTCTATACTAAAATCAGGGAGAGGGAGCTATTGGGGATAATAAGTGACATATTTTAATGAAACGGCTTACAAAGCTTGGTATAGGCAGTATCAAGTAAACTTAGGAAATTTTATTAATCAGCTGAATGCCGTGCGTTTAAGAATTGATAGTCTACCTGAACCAGGCTCAAGACATAAACTTGAGCATTCTATAAATATCATTTATGAAAAATTTGAGAAAGTGATCCCCAGAGATTTTAGTGAAGGTGCAAAACCCTTGGATGGTCCTGAAACCTTTGCTGAAAATCTAAAGGTATTATCAAATTTAATTTTAAAAATATTTAATCGTCCGGCGCCTTTTATTGGAATTTATAAAGCAGAGAAAGATAAAGTGATGAAAATTCATCATGAGTTTCACTTTAAAGAAAAATTAAATGAAGTAAAAAATCAACTAGAGACTCTAGAAGCAAAATTACTTGAACCCAGTGAGTTTGAATTTGAAAAGGGTGGAGTTGAGCCTGAAATGCTTGGTTCTGGATCAGAAGTTAAAAAAGAGAATTCAGCGTAACATTTCCCCGATGTTGCTTCGCTATCGCTCAGTTAAATAAGCACTTGAACTTTTTGATTATAAACACGGACAGGAAAGATAGGTAAATCGACAAAAGCTGGAGGGGCTTTTACCTCTCCTGTTTTGATACAAAATTGTGCACCATGAAATGGACAAGTGATAGTATTACCTTCTATGTAACCTTCATTCAAAGGGCGATCTTCATGCGTACAACGATCTTCTATTGCATAATAGATATTATCGACTCTTAAGATAAGAACAGGTGTTCCCTCAATATTAATAGTTTTACGACCAAGATTTGGGATTTCTCCATCCAGTGCAACATCTATCCAGGTACCTTCAGTTTTCAAGTGCAATTTCTCATAGTAATAGTCCCTTATTTTTTAGTAATAAATTGCTTTACTTTTTCTAAAGAGTCTAGTAATAAGGTTCCAAATTGAAAGGCTTCATTAAAAAATTTTGCTGTTAATTCTGGGTGTTCTGGGTATTCATGTGCCAAGTTATTTCGTATTTGACGCATTGACATCCAATCCTCTGTGCTTGTGATGAGATTTAACTTTTCTAATTTGTGAAGTTTGTCAATGAAGGTCATCTGTTCTGTTTGTTCACCTTTTGCTTCTAGTACTGCGGTAAATAAAGAAGAACCCATAAAATCTTGTAGTTTTGAAAAACGACTGGTATATAATTCAAAAAAAGGTAAATCTTCATCTGAAATGTTATCTATATCATTTGCAGTTACAGGGATTTTTTCTTTAAGATGATTCATCGCGAAACGTAATCGTTTTGCATGGATTTCAGCTATTTTAATAATAGAGTCTAAAGATTTCATAATATTTGGATTCCTTCAGTTTTAGCAGTATCATATATAGGTAAATGAAACTTGTTGTTGAGTAGCCGGATAATGACATCAATTTTTTGTTCACCGAGCTTTAACCATAACTCATTCACAAAAGCCAATTTTTTATCATATGCTCGATTAAGATTAGTTTCTTGTGTTTCAATATACAAGTCAATATCTCCGCCTTTTTTTTGAGGATTGGCACGAGAACCAAAAAGCCAAATATGATCTTCTAAACCAAAATGATTTTTGAATGCATCGCAAATAACTTTTTTCTCATACTGTGTTAAACGAATTTTATCGTCCATAGCATTTTATTGAAACAGTAATTATGTTCTTCATAACATCTCAGCAAGTTTTACCGGTATCTACCCTTCCCAGTTTCGGGGAGGGTGCCCTTCGGTCGAGAGAGGGTTATTTTTCAGTATAACAGACCGAATTTTAATGGCATATACAAGCTTACTGAGAGCTTCAAACTAAGAAAACTCTTAATTACAATATATTTAAAAGTCATTTAACTTAACCTTGTGCAGAATTAGTTAAAAAGTTGTAATTTAGTTACTTATATGGCAATATAGTTTTTGATTTTATTTTTAACCAACTGCAAAAATCGAACATTATAAACTCAATCGGAGGTTTTATGGGAACATCAGCTGATATTGCCAGTGCTAGAGCTAAGCATGCTAAAAGAGTTCAGGAATTTTTGAAGGTTGCTGCTGCGAATGGATATTCAATATCGTTACCCAGCAGTACCTCTTCTTCCTGTGCATCCAGTGGACCTTCTGTCTCCAGTGGGGCTTTAGTCCCACATACGGCTACAGCTGATTCTCTTCCAATACTATTTGCCGCGCCGTCTATCCATACTGGAGGAAATTTTGCGCGAGCACTGATACCCCATGCATATGAAAAAACTATCCGAATGGAAGTGGCAATGATGAAATTTCAAAGTGCACCTTCGAGTGTGAAAGCGAATGTTATGTTGGCATCCTGTGCGAGAGATGGAAATGTGTTATCATTACCCAGGGAAGAAGTTTTAAAATTGGCGTCGGAATCTATCAATCAGTTGACGAATCTAAAAGCTCTGTGTTGGCCTGAGGAGGCACGAAGAATCCTTGTTTATATACTGAATATTTGTCTTGCCCGTATAGAATATAATTATACATTCATGAATTTTTATCAAAATAACTCGGGTGCAGATCTGACTGCACATTTCGAGATGCTGGGATTGGCTTCCATAAAATTGGAAAAAGGGCAGATAAGTTTGATCCGATTGATAAAGCAAGCCGCTAAAGAAGATGTTAATTTGTATTCATTTATAATTAAGTTTGTTTCTGAAGGAATACAGCAGAACAGGGATTGTAATGAATTATGGGATAGTTTACATGATGATCTTATCAAACAAGAACAAATATTTGCACGCGATCAGGCAGAAAGTGAAGAACTTAAAAATTTAGAAATGTTCAGTGCATATTACAAAACTGCTGAGTATGAAGCAGGCCTTGAATCACCCCATATTCAAGAAATGCTAAGATTGATGCAACCATTGTGTACAGACAAACATTTGACCTGTATAAATAACTTTAGATCATGGGTAGTACCAACAGCTGATACTATCACAATCGTTTTAATCCCGATTGCTGAGAAAATGTATTTTAAAGATACGATTGAAAAAATCAATAAACTGAGAACTGAAGTGAGGCGGTTAAAAGCAATCGATGCTGATATAAAATTACGAAGTGATGCAATAGAAAATTTAAATAATCTCAGAGCACTTGCTTTAGGGTTACAAAAAAAACTGATAAAAGAGAATATGATAGAAAAAAGTTTATTTGAGGGTTTTTATGATACATTAATTCAGCTTGAGGTAATGATACAGTTTTTGAAAGAAAAAGTAGAAGCAAGGCGAATAACAGCATGGGTTCCTCCTATACCTTTACCTTCGAGAGCTGTATTGAAGGTGAGTGATAGTGTTTTGTCTGCTTCCGTTGTAGGAGGTGCTGTCGTAGCTGCAAGGGACAGTAAAGAAGTATGCGATGTAGCAAAAACTGATGATAGTGTTTCTCTTCTAGGTCCCACCCCGCCACACATTAAAAAATCAATTATAGAAGCATTGGATCGTTGGGCAAGAGTTCCTGATTTTGAAGAAGATGAAAAAGAAAGTGCGGAAACAGGTTTTGGTCAAAGACAGATTAAAATACTTTTGCGGGTTCTTTTTATTCATAAACCTGATATTTTAAATCAAATATTTAAGAAAAAGGTCGCCAAACCTTTGACGATGGCTGAACTTCAGAATGTGGTGACAGCGATTGGGGGTAGGATTGAGAATAGGGAAGGTTGTCGTTTTAGGGTTGTTTTAAATGGTAGTATGGGAGATATTTATGGTGTGAAAGTTGCTAGAGTCAGTCTTCCCCTTCATGGAACTCATGGACGTCGAGATTCTCAAGAAAGTTTGGCAACAAATTTAACGAGACAATTATTTGCGAATATATTCAGGAGAGCAAATATTTTGGAAACCTATAGCTCTCAAATAGAGAATTTTTTAAGCATGAGGGGTGTGAGAGGAACATTATCAGATTTATTGAGGGATGATGCACCATCGGCTTCATCCTTATCACGGGCACGGGCATTCCCTTAGTTTTAATTTTTATTGTGATAAAGATGATAGAATAAACGGGTTCATATATGACCCCGATATTTCAGCTATTTTGTGGGAGGGTAGTGGCCTTTCGGTCAAGGGAGGGTTATTTTTCACTATAACAGACCGAATTTTAATGGCATATACAAGTGTACTGAAAAAATTATAAGTTGAAATTTTTAAGATGGAATACTGTTTTTTTATACAGAATTCCACTTTTGTGTTGGAAAAATGTGATTGTCTGCCATTTTTTCCAACGAAAAAGTGGCAAATAATCACGTTTTGATAACGAATCCCTTGCACACCAAAGAAAATCTCTTTAATATTAAGGGTATGAAACGTAAGCTGTATGCCAAACTTCTTGCTTGGAAAACCTCCAAAAATCGTAAGCCTCTTGTTTTAAGAGGGGCACGACAGGTGGGCAAGACGCATTTACTGAAGACTTTCGGTAAACAAGAGTATGATAATTGCATATATTTAAATTTCGAAGAGGATCCAAAGCTTTCCGAATTTTTTTCTGGAAAACTTAAACCCTCAATTATTTTAGAAAACCTAAGTGCTTATCTGGAAAAAGATATTCATGCAGAAAATACTTTAATTATATTTGATGAAATTCAGGAGTGTCCGGAAGCTTTAAATAGTTTGAAATATTTTCAAGAAAATGCGAATGAATTTCATATTGTTTCTGCAGGATCATTATTAGGTGTAAAACTTGCCAATACCAAGGGTTTTCCAGTAGGAAAAGTCAATTTTTTAGATCTCTACCCATTAAGTTTTTTCGAATTTTTAGAAGCAATCGGAAAAAATAAGCTTCAAGAATTTTTAATGAATATTAGTGAATTTAACCCGATCCCTGAGCCATTACATGAAGATCTTATTATGTTACTTAAAAAGTATATGTATATAGGAGGAATGCCAGAAGCAGTCATGGAATATGTTGAAACAGAAAGTTTGATGGGAATAAAAGCAATTCAGAAAGAAATTTTAGATGCCTATGTACTTGATTTCGCAAAGCATGCGCCCAAAGACCAAATTATGAAAATTACTGAGGTTTGGGAATCTATTCCAAGTCAATTGGCAAAAGAAAACAAAAAATTTATTTTTTCGGCAATACGACAAGGCGCAAGGGGGAGGGAATATGAAACCGCTGTGCAATGGTTGGCCGATGCAGGATTAATATATAAATCCTATAATATTTCTGTTCCTAAGTTACCTTTGTTGGGCTACAGTAACAAAAATATCTTTAAAATATTTTTGCTCGATGTCGGGCTGCTTGCTACTATGAGTAACGTTTCTGTCAAATCGGTTGTTGAAGAAAGAGGATTATTCTCTGAATTTTATGGAGCTTTTACAGAAAATTTTGTCGCTCAAGAATTATCTCAGCAACATCAGAGTCTTTATTATTGGACCAGTGCAGGAATAGCAGAAGTTGATTTTGTAATAGAACAAGAACTCGATGTTTATCCGCTTGAAGTTAAAGCAGGGGTATCAACGAAGAAGAAAAGTTTGGTGGTATTTAATGAGAAATATAAACCAAAAACTTCATTACGTACTTCTCTTATGAATCTTAAGAAAGATGGAAATATTACAAACATTCCACTCTATTTTTTAGGTCGGTTGACGAAGATACTTGTTAATTAAAACATATTAAGTTCTAATTTTGCTACTTCCGACATTCTATCCTTAGTCCAAACGGGCTCCCACACCAATTCTACTTTTACACCGGAAACCGTATCGACACTTAAGACTTTGTCTTGAACGGTTTGTGGAAAGGTTTCAGCGACAGGACATCCGGGGGAAGTGAGTGTCATTTGGATTTCGACAGCCCCTGTTTCACTCACCTGGATATCATAAATAAGGCCTAAATCAACAATATTGACCGGAATTTCTGGATCATAAATTTGCTTTAAAGCGGAGATAACTTTATTTTTTAGTTCTTCATTGTTTAGTAATTCACTTTTTATTTCTTCACTCATTGTTAAATCCATTGTTAATTTTTCACTCATTGCTTGTTTCTATCATTGTTTTTTCTATTGTTTCCGTCACTACAGTCTTGGTTTCATTTTTAAGAGCAGCGTTCAAGGTATGCCAGGGCAGGGTGGCACATTTAACCCGCATAGGAAATGCTCGCACACCAGAAAGAGCCGACAGTTTGCCAAGATCTAACGGCGTGGAATCTTCGGTAGTTAATAAAATTTGAAATTGATGAAATAGTTTTTGAGCGTCATTTAAGGTTTTGCCAATTAATGCCTCTGTCATTAAAGAGGCAGAAGCCGTAGAAATGGCGCATCCTGAGCCTTGAAAGCTGGCTTCAATTATTTTTTCTTGCTCTACGCTTAAGTAAAGCTGAATGCTGTCGCCACACAATGGGTTATAACCCTTTGCAGAGCAGTTGGGATTGCACAAGGTGCGGCAATTTCTAGGATGGGTCCCATGGTCAATAATAAGTTCTTGATAGAGATCTTGTAGGTTCATTTTTTAAATACTCTTTTGACTTCATAGAGGGCTTTGATCAATTGATCAATGTCTTCAGAAGTATTATAGATCCCAAAAGATATTCGTGCTGTTGCAGGGATCTTAAAAAAGTCCATTACCGGCATGGCACAATGGTGACCACTTCTTAAGGCTACACCGTATTGATCCACAATTGTCCCAATATCATGAGGGTGGATCCCATCCATAATAAAAGAGATAACGCCTACTTTATTTTTAGCAGACCCTATTATTTGTAATCCAGGAATTTTTAGCAGAGCTTCCGTTGCCTCGTTTAATAAACGGGATTCATGTTCTGCAATGGCATTAAAGCCTAAGTTTTGAAGATATTCTAAAGCTGCTTTTAGGCCAATCACAGAGCCAATGGGAGGGGTGCCCGCCTCAAATTTATACGGAAGATCATTGTATAAGGTTTCGGTAAAAGTGACTTTGGAGATCATATCTCCACCCCCTTGATAGGGTGGCATTGCTTCTAGCCAGTGTTTTTTACCATACAAAACACCAATGCCGGTTGGACCATAAACTTTATGACTTGAAAAAGTAAAAAAATCACAATCCAATTGTTGGACGTCAATTTTTAAATGGGGTGCAGATTGAGCGCCATCGATTAAAACTGGGATATGCAGTGCATGCGCTTTTGCAATGATTTCTTTTAGGGGGTTTAAAGTGCCTAGGGCATTAGAAACATGAATAATACTGAGCAATTTAGTTTTAGGGGATAGCAGTTGATCGAGTTTATCCAGTTCAATTTCCCCTTTTTGATTCATGGGAATAATTTTTAAATGGGCTTTTTTGCGTTCACAAAGCATCTGCCAGGGGACAATATTAGAATGATGCTCCATCGCAGATATTAAGATTGTACGGTAACACGAGCATCTTCATAAGCTTTGGTTGCTTTTGCACTTAAATGATGAACGCCTCTATGAATATTCGCATTCGTGGTTGAATAATAATTGGATACCGCATCGATGACACATTGAGGTTTTTGAGTGGTGACCGCATTGTCTAGATAAGCTAAGCGATGTCCATGAATTTTTTGATTCAAAATAGGAAATTCATGACGGTTATTTTTAATGCTCATGTTATTATTGCCCATGTTAAAACCCATACAGGATATCCTCTAGGTTTTGGCTTAACTCATTTAAACCATTTAACTCGGATTCTTTAAACTGTTTTAAGGTTGGGTGAATAAAAGCAGTAATGAGTAATTTTTTGGATTCTGATTCTGAAATGCCGCGACTGGTTAAATAAAACAAGGCATCTTGATCTAAAAATCCGACTGTTGCACCATGAGAGCACTGAACATCATCATTGTAGATCTCAAGCTCGGGTTTTGTAAAAGCAGAAGCACCTTCGGATAAAAGTAAGTTTTTATTGTCTAAATGGGCTTTTGTTTTTGAGGCATTGGGATAAACAAAGATATTACCAGTAAATGAGCTTTTAGCTTTATCTGTGATCACGGCTCGTGTGATAATTTGACTTTGACACAGAGCTTGATGATGATGGACTGTGAGATTGAGTGTTTTTTGTTGATTTAATTTGGCTAAAATAAGACCATAAATTGTAGAGGAAGCATGAGGTTCATTTAAATGAATATGAATTTCTTCTTGATTATCGTTTTCACCTAATGCCAAAATTGAAAGTTCATAGTGACTTTCAGCCTGTTGATGAACAGACAAAGTATTGGGTGAGCCTGATTCTACAAGATATTTTTCAGAATAACAGCGTATATGATTAATTTTTGAATTTTGAGCTAATTTGATTTCTGTTATGATTGGGCCGGCACAGAGACCGGCCCCTACATTTAGGGAAGAATTTTGATTAGAATATAATTCAATGATGGTTGCTTGACTATTTTCTTCAGCAACAATCATGGTTTCAGTTTGAGTAGATTGTACAATAATAATAGGTTCTTTAATAATACAACCCTTGGGCAATGTCACTGTGGGATCTTTATCTAGAACACTATAGCAGTGCATAACCTTTACTCTCTAATTCGAGGGCCAGAGATTTATCACCAGAGCGAATAATTTTGCCTTGGGATAAGACATGAACATAATCTGGCTCAATGTAGTCCAGTAATCTTTGGTAGTGGGTAATTAATAAAATGGCACGATCAGGATGTCTTAATTGGTTAATTCCTAATGCTACAGTTTTTAGAGCATCGATATCGAGTCCTGAATCTGTTTCGTCTAATATGGCTAATGTGGGTTCAAGGAGAGACATTTGTAAAATTTCATTTCGTTTTTTCTCCCCCCCCTGAAAATCCATCATTAACGGAACGATACAAAAGTTCTTCTGGCATCTCGAGTTCTGCCATTTTTTCTTTAACCAGTGCCAGAAAATCGATGGCATCTAAAGGAGGTAGTCCTTTTATAGAACGATGTGCATTTAAGGCAAATTTTAAAAATTGAATATTAGTAACGCCTGGGATAGAGACAGGGTATTGGAAGCCTAAAAAAATGCCTTTCCAAGCGCATTCTTCAGGGGTAAGCGTGAGTAAATCGGTCTCTAAATAGTTAATATGACCTTCCGAAACGGTGATGCCAGGTTTACGCGCTAAAAGATTAGCGAGTGTACTTTTTCCAGATCCATTCGGTCCCATAATAGCGTGGATTTCTCCGGCACGAAGGTGGATATTTAAACCATTCAAAATGGTTTTCTCGGCAATCATGGCCTGTAAGTTTTCAATTTTGAGTATTGATGTCTTTAGCATAGAATTCTTTTGTTGCATTCTTAAACTTCCTCGTTTTCCTCTTCTTAAGCTCTTAAGTTTTCTTTGTCTTAAACCTTAACAACGGTTAACCTACAGCCCCTTCTAGACTAACTTCTAATAGTTTTTGTGCTTCGACTGCAAATTCCATGGGTAATTCTTTAAAAATCTGCTTGCAAAAACCATTGACAATGATATTAATAGCATCTTCTGGGGGCATTCCACGTTGTCGACAGTAAAATAACTGATCTTCACTGATTTTACAGGTGGTAGCTTCGTGTTCAATTTTTGCTGTCGGATTTTTAGCTTCAATCACTGGAAAAGTATGAGCCCCTGAATGATGACTTAAAAGCAAGGAATCACATTGAGTATAATTTTGAGCATGGTGTGCGTTAGGGTACACTTTTACTTGACCCCGATAACTGTTTTGACTATAGCCTGCTGAAATTCCTTTAGCAAGAATGGTACTGCGGGTGTTTTTACCAATATGAATCATCTTAGTACCGGTGTCGGCTTGCTGTCGGTGATTCGTCACCGCGATAGAATAAAATTCACCGATACTGTTATCGCCTTTCAAAATAACACTGGGATATTTCCAAGTGATGGCAGAGCCGGTTTCTACTTGTGTCCAGGATATCTTAGATTGTTTACCTTGGCATAAGCCTCGTTTAGTGACAAAATTATAAATTCCGCCATTGCCTTCTTTATCACCAGGGTACCAGTTTTGGACGGTAGAATATTTGATATGGGCATTGTCCAATGCAATTAATTCTACAACGGCAGCATGTAATTGATTTTCATCGCGTTGAGGAGCGGTACAGCCCTCAAGATAGCTGACGTGACTTCCTTCTTCGGCAATAATAAGCGTGCGTTCAAATTGTCCTGTGGCTTTGGCATTGATCCGAAAATAAGTGGATAATTCCATCGGACAACGAACCCCCTTAGGGATATAACAGAATGAGCCATCGGTAAAAACAGCAGCATTAAGGCAGGCAAAAAAATTGTCGGTATAGGGGACCACAGTTCCTAAGTATTTTTGGATCAATGCTGAATGTTCACGGACAGCTTCAGAAAAAGAACAGAAGATGATACCTAATTTGGCCAGTTTATCTTTGAAAGTAGTGGCAACTGAAACACTGTCAAAGACTGCGTCAATCGCTACACCGGACAAACGTTCTTGTTCTTTTAAAGAAATGCCTAATTTTTCATAGGTTTTAAGAATTTCAGGATCGACTTCATCTAAGCTTTTGGGATTTTTCTCAGTCTTAGGGGCTGAATAGTAAATAATATTTTGATAATCGATAGGATTATACTGAATTTTTGCCCAATGGG
>JABDCL010000006.1:3276-3741 GCA_013288135.1 Gammaproteobacteria bacterium | reverse complement strand
AATGGGGTTCTTTCAGGGTTTTCCAATGTGAAAAAGCCTTTAAACGCCATTCTAACATAAAGGTAGGTTCTTCTTTTTTAGCAGAAATTAGGCGAATAATGTCCTCATTTAAACCGGGGGAAATTGAATCAGCCTCAATATCAGTAACAAAACCGGCGTTGTAGTCTTTGCTGATAAATCGATTAAAATCGAACGTTGATGCCATGATTTGCTCCGATAGGACTCCCATACCCCTTAAAATAAGAAATCAAACTAAATGGTAAGCGGGTAAGTATTTGATAAAACTGCGAGTAGTATACCTTAATCATCACTCTAATGAAAGAATCGAGGCTTAAGTGTATACACTCGAAATTGTTTTTTCGAAGAGATTTGTGTATATTAAAAATAAAGGTTTTGTAAAATATTAGGATTGACAATGGTTGAAATGACTGAAAAAGCTTACACGCCACATGAGCCCTATATCCC
>JABDCL010000006.1:0-3266 GCA_013288135.1 Gammaproteobacteria bacterium | reverse complement strand
AAAATGAAGGACTTGGTGGAACACAAGAAAGAAGAAAAAGAGCGTATAGAGCGTGCGAAACATGAACCTGTGACTGTGGTAAAGATTGGCAGAAATGAACCTTGTCCTTGTGGAAGTGGCAAAAAATATAAAAAATGCTGTTTATTGAAAGAAACCTCTTAATTGTCCGAATTAATTAACACATAAAGTTGCCCTTGAATGGGTTTCCCTTCATGTTCTCGGGGAATGATGCTTTCTTCTAATTCAACAGTAAGGTTATTTTTTGCAGCCATTGCGTGTATATAAGAACTTGAATGCGTGTATCTTCCAGTTGGTTTTAAAAAGTAAGGTTTTTCTTCTTGGGATTCAGTAGTTATCAAAGATTCAGTGGTAAAGGTAAAACGTCCCTTGAGTTTTAAATGACTCGTAACGAGGGCAAAAATTCTTTCTAAATCTCCTATGTAGACTAAAGTATCTCCAGCAATAATGACATCAAAAGCTTCTAATGTGGGCTGGGATAAGTAATCATGCATTTCCATCACCTGTAAAGAATCATAAGCACCTAATTTATCGGCTTTTTCTATCATTTTAGGGGAGAGATCAATGCCAATTAAATCCAATGCCAAATCACGAAAATAAATACCACAAAGACCCGTTCCACATCCCATATCTAAAATTCGACCTGCATGAAAGCCGCCCGCATTTACAATACAACGACCCACGGCATTACGCAGTAATCCAGGTACTTGATAGTGTAATTTTTCTTTCATATGGGCGTCATAATAGTCTGCGTATTGATCAAATAAATCTGCAATATAGTTTGCGGGCGCACTTTGACTTGATTGATCGCCACTTAAAGCCATAACCATGTGTTTTGCAGTGTCATTATTGGGATTCAGTTCCAATGATCGTTTAAAATGTTCCAGTGCTTTTGATTTTTGATTATCTCGCAGAAAAAGTATTGCTAGGTTATGGTGTGCTTCAGCACAATTAGGATCTAAAGTTAACACTTTTTTAAAGGCAGATTTTGCTGCTTTCATTTTTCCTAAATTTAACTGGGCAGTACCTAGTTGAAAGAGTGCTTCTAGGGTCGATTTAGGGGAACTTTTTATCCAGGATTCACAATAGAGCCTGGCCTCTGTCATTTTTCCTTCGGCTAAGAGTTGTTGAAGATGCTGTAATTCGTGATGTGTCGGCATAAAATAAGCTAAGCTTTAACTAACTAAATTATTATTAAATTATACTGCATTAAAGCAGATGTAGCATTAAAGTGGATGTAACTATATGCAAGAAAGTAATCTTATCTTTTCAATTTTTATCATTTTTTTTGGTGCGGCTTTGCTTGCCACCTTAGCATTATATACTAGACAATCGTTATTGGTCGCTTATATTATTTTGGGAATGATTTTAGGGCCTTTTGGTCTTGAATGGGTATCTAATCCTAATTTAATTAAGGATATCTCACATTTTGGTATTATCTTTTTGCTCTTTTTATTAGGGCTAGATTTACAACCGCAAGGGTTATTTCGCATGTTCCGTAATGTGATTTGGATCACCTGTGTCAGCTCTTTTGTTTTTGGTTTGGTGGGGTATTTTATTGCAAAGATTTTTCACTTTTCAACGATGGAATCTTTGGTGATTGGTGGGGCGACCATGTTTTCCAGCACAATTTTGGGGATTAAATTATTACCAAAAGCGTTATTACATCAAAAAAGAGTGGGTGAAGTTTTAATTAGTATTTTACTATTACAAGATTTAATTGCGATTGCAATTTTACTATGGTTATCCGGGGCAGCAGAGGAACAAATATCCTATAAAGAATTAGGAGGATTAATTGTCGCTTTTGTGGGTTTATTATTTTTTGCAATATTGTGCGATAGATTTATCTTAATGCCATTATTGAGACGTTTTCATGCTATCCATGAATATGTTTTTTTAGTTGCTTTGGGGTGGTGTTTAGGGATTGCTGAAGCGGCACATTATTTAAATTTGTCTTATGAGATTGGTGCATTTATTGCAGGGGTCTCTATTGCTGTTAGTCCGATCTCTTTGTTTATTGCTAAAAGTTTAGAGCCTCTCAGAGATTTTTTCTTAATTTTATTTTTCTTTTCATTGGGTGCCGTCGTTGATTTAAATTCATTACCCAGTATTATTGTTCCTTCTATCGTTTTGGCGTTATCAATTTTAGTATTAAAGCCACCCGTATACCATGCTGTTTTACGTCATGTTAAAGAAGCTCCAACGCTTTCTTGGGAGTTGGGATTACGATTGGCGCAATGTAGTGAATTTTCTTTATTAATGGGATATAAAGCGTTTGAATTGCAATTAATAGGCAAAGAAGCTTTTTATCTGATACAAATTACAACCATTATTACATTTATAGGTTCTGCCTATGTAATTGGTGTGCGATATCCTGCAACTTCTCCTTCTAACCATCATCCTCCAAACCGTCAGTCGTAGGCTCTTCATCATTCTGATCGGATGAAGGTTGCTTAATACTGATGAGTTCAACTTCAAAGATAAGTGTGGCATTAGGGGCAATGACTTGAGCTGCGCCTTGTTCCCCATAGGCAAGATTAGCTGGAATATATAACATCCATTTTGCACCGGGCTGCATTAATTGTAAGGCTTCTGACCAGCCAGGTATGATTGCATTAATTGGAAAAGTAGTGGGATCTCCTCGTTTATAGGAACTGTCAAATTCAGTGCCATCAATGAGAGTTCCGCGATAATGAACCGTGACGAAATCAGTAGGCCCTGGGGATTCTCCTGACCCCGCTTTAATAATTTTATACTGAAGACCGGAGGGTAAGGTGACAACACCAGGTTTCTTTTGGTTTTCATCTAAGAATGCTTTACCAGCCATTAGGTTTTTTTCTTTAATGCTCATGTTTTTGGTCTCGGTTGTTGATTGGGTTACTGTTTGAGGTGTTGTTGTCGTTTTAGTTGTCGCTTGAGATGTCTCTGAGGCTGGTTGTGTTTGAGTTGCTTGGGGTTGTTTAGTTTCCGTACTAGGACTAGGTTGTTGGGTTTTCATATCATCTGCAATGGATAATACCGGATTTAACAGAATACTGGTAAAAAACACTCCACTAAAAATACGTTGTAGCATGATAAAAAATTCCTTTTGGTTAAAGCCAATATCTTTCATTTTGCATATTTTATGCATTATTGCAATAGGGTCAGGCATGGGGTCAAAATCAGGTTAGGCAATAATGTACCACCATAGTAGGCTTATGCTAGGATGGGTGCTTAAAGACCTCGTCTAAGGAACTTGCTGATAGCAA
>JABDCL010000005.1 GCA_013288135.1 Gammaproteobacteria bacterium | reverse complement strand
AAAGATACAGTTACAAACGGAGCTAGAAAATAGAATAACCTCACCCCCATTGAAGATAGAGGATATAAAAAGCGAGAATAATATTCGATTTCATCGTCTTCAAGTAAAAGGTGAGTTTTTAAATACCGATCAAATATTGCTAGACAACCAAATATTTCAAGGACAAGCGGGTTATCATATTATTACCCCCCTTTATCCTGAGAATTCCGAAGATATTGCCAAAATTTTGCTTATTGACAGAGGATGGGTACCAATCGAAGAAGATAGAAGCAATATTCCAAGCATTAAGCCTATCCAGGGAACTGTTACCATAACTGGGATCATTAATCAGCCGCCCCAGCCCTTAGTTCTAGAAGAAACTCCTCTTGCAAAGCACCCGATTTTTCCACTGTTACTTCAAACGATTGATTTTAAAAAACTTGAGACAGTATTAGATCACTCCATCTTTCCATTTCTTGTACAACTTCAAGCAGAAAGTCCTTATGCCTATACTACACCCCCCATCACTTTTGGTGTCCCCGCAAATCGACACTTGGGATATGCTGTGCAATGGTTTACTATGGCGATCATCTCTTTATTATATTATTTTGGAATTAACACTCGACGCCATAGTTAACTATGCAACAAATAGAAATGAAAACTAACAAAAAAAGTTCTTGGACCCCTTATGGTTTACTAATTGTCTTTACAGGACCTCTTGTCTTTGCCACTCTACTTTTCGCTTTTAATAATCATTTTAAATTCAATTCCGTTTGTACCGGAAAATTAATAACGCCTCCCATTGCCTCACAAGCCCTCCCTTTTCATAAACCATCTTTATTAGGTAAGTGGCAAATGGTATATGTTAAACCAACTGATTGTAAGCAAAGTTGTGAAGAACCACTCATTATGCTTAATACTATTCATACTGCACTGGGTAAAGAAAGAGAACGAGTGACAACACGTCATATTCAATCGCTTGATGTTACAGACATTAATAACCCCATTCATTTAGAAAAAGGTGGCTTATTTGTAATCGATCCTACAGGCTGGGTAATACTCCATTATCCTTCCCTATCTAATCCTAAAGGTATCCTGAGTGATGTTCGTCGATTACTGAGACTGTCACATGTCGGATAAAGCACTTTATTTACATGATAATAAGCAAAACATTTGTTTTAACTTAGCTTTTTTTGCGACGCTTTTGACATTTGTTGTCGTTATACTCGGCGCCTATACTCGGTTAACAGACGCAGGGCTAGGATGTCCAGATTGGCCAGGATGTTATGGTCAATTTACAGTTCCTACAAAAACAGATATGTTAACTTCAAATAATTCAATTATTGATGTCAAAAAGGCCTGGACAGAAATGATCCATCGCTATGTTGCAGGATTATTAGGAGTAATAATCTTTGCTTTAGCCGTTTTATCCACTTACAAGCGAAACCAAAATATTTCCCTAGCGCGCAATAATCAACCCATTATACTACCCCTTATCTTAGTAGTGTTAGTCGTGTTTCAAGCGTTACTGGGAATGTGGACTGTAACCCTTAAATTATTTCCTTTAGTAGTCATGGCACATCTTTTAGGCGGTATGACTACATTGGCCCTGTTATGGTGGCTTACTTTAGATTTCAAATCTACTCAGTCACATTTTACTTTAAATACTAATAAATTAGGTACTGGCAACATGAATGAGTTACGTATCTGGGCTTTAGGCGGTCTTGTTATTTTAATTATTCAAATTTCATTAGGCGGTTGGACAAGCGCAAACTACGCAGCATTGGTGTGTCTTGATTTTCCATTTTGCCAGGGTCAAATTATTCCACAACTTAACTTTTCAGAAGCATTTAATTTTACTGCAGCAGGTGTTACAGGGAGTATTGGTAAACCGCTAGATCTTACAGCGCGAGTAACCATCCAAATGGTTCATCGATTTGGTGCGATCATATCGGCATTAGTCATTGGCTGGCTTGCTTTTTTAAGTTTTACGCGAGTTAACAATAGTGCTATTAAAATTTTAAGTATAATAATCATTACGCTATTACTTCTCCAAATCATACTGGGCATCACTAATGTTTTGGCTTTACTCCCACTGCCAGTTGCTGTTTTGCACAACGCGGTTGCAGCATTATTATTGTTAGCATTAATCACACTCAATTATCATTTTAGATTTATAGGTAAGGATTTTGTTAAATTATAATCAAATTCAAGATTACTTTACCCTGTGTAAACCCAAAGTCATTTTGGTGATGCTGGTGACCACTTGGGTTGGCATGCATTTGGCAACACCCGGGGCTGTCCCTTTACACGTCATTATTTTTGGAACACTGGGTATTGCATTAGCAGGTGGGTGTGCTGCCGTTATTAATCATCTGGTTGATCGCCACGTTGATGCAAAAATGTCTCGCACTGAATACCGACCCATTGCCTGTGGTCGAATAACTCCCCGTGCTGCATTTTTATTTTCGATCAGCTTAGGCATCACAGGTTTGCTCATTCTCTGTTTATGGATAAATCCCTTAACTGCTCTACTGACACTGATGACAATTGTCGGTTATGCTGCTTTTTATACGTTATTTCTTAAACGAGCGACCCCACAAAATATTGTCATCGGAGGAGCAGCTGGAGCAACACCTCCACTGTTGGGTTGGACTGCCGTTTCAGATGAAATCAGTGCTTACGCTCTATTACCAGTCCTTAGCATAACTCTGCTCAATTTAATGCTTTTAAATACGAGTTGTTCGACCTACATATGATATGTTAGTTAAAAACCGTGAGTAGATTTACTTCTTCCTTGCTTTGATTTTAGGTGGGGCTTTTTTAATACAAACTTTGGTTCTCTATCAAACAAACTCTGAACAAGTCGCCTTAAAAACTTTTAGTTTCTCTATTGCGTATTTATTGCTACTATTTATAAGTCTATTAGTTGATCACTATATAAACTGAAAGTATAAGGGAGTTCGTATTTGTGAAATACTTATTATCTATTGTTGCTCTTGGGCTCGTTCTAGCTCTGGTTTTCGGATATCGCATGCTCCCATCCAACGATCCCGTTGTTGCTCCACTCAAAGCATCCAACACCCAGGCAACAGTACTGAAACCTCCTAAAACTTTAGTTAATTTTACATTACAAGATACTAACGGCAATACTTTTACTCAAGATTCTTTGCTTGGACATTGGACACTGATGTTCTTTGGGTATGCTGACTGCCCTGATATCTGCCCAACAACATTAGGCATTGTAAGTGGACTTTGGCGTTCCTACCCTACTCAAATGCCACATCCTAAAGCTCATTTTGTCTTTGTAACACTAAATCCTAGCCAAGATACACCGGCAGTTATTAAAAAATTCTTAGCCGGATTTAATTCTGATTTTATCGGAGTTACAGGATCAGAAACCGAAATAAATAATTTAAGTAAATCAGCAAATATTTTTAGTTGGACCGATCCAAAACTCAGTGCTGCTGGTAAAAAGGTGATTGATCACAGTGCCACTTTATTATTATTTAACCCAGAAGGCCAATTACACGCTTTATTTTCACCTCCCTATGACATTGAAACTCTCAAAAATGATCTGCAAATAATAATAGATCGATAAAAATTGATAATGATTGATAAAAATAAGTGATAACATCCATTTTTATGCACAAAGTTATCCACAGGAATCTAGTAAATCTACTCACGGTTTTTAACTAACATATCATATGTAGGTCGAACAACTCGTATTTAAAAGCATTAAATTGAGCAGAGTTATGCACAAAAATAAAATAAATTAAATAACCGTTGTTACCAACATATGTCAGTCGGGTAATAGGATAAAAATAAGCTTTAAATTCAAATTTTTCTGTAAAAACAATTAATTAGAAAAATAGCATTCAAGCACAATAATTTTATATCAATTAACTATAAAAATTTATGCCCAAATTATGCACAGAGTTATCCACAAGTTGTGTATTTAACAAATCAAAAAACAATGGGCAGACCTATAACATTAAATCAACTAGTGCATTTCAATCTAATGGTCATGCGGTAACTTATCCACAACATATGTTGATTAGCTCAATTGAGCCAATCGCCAAAAAACTAGGGTTAATGATTGTGGGTTTTGTATTATATTTTAAAGTATTACCTGCTAAATCAACAAGTTTCCCCCCTGCAGCTTCTAAAATACAATGTCCTGCTGCCGTGTCCCACTCCCCTGTTTCACCAAACCTGGGGTAGAGATCGGCCTCTCCTCTTGCAACTAAACAGATTTTCAATGCACTCCCACATTGAATAAGTTCATAGGGTCCTAATTTCTCTATGAATGATTTCCAAACTTTACTTTTCTGATGATGATAACGACTGACAGCCACCTTAATAGGTGTTCTTAAAGTTTGATTGACTTGAATAACAATGGGTTCTTTATCCCCTTTATCTCCCAAATCTCCTTCCTGGAAAAATGCCTGTCCTCCTTTTAAGCCCCAATAATACTGTTTGAGCATAGGGGCAACAACAACCCCTAATACAGGATTATGATCTTCTATCAAAGCAATATTGACAGTAAAATCGTTGGTTCCTCGAATAAATTCTTTAGTACCATCTAAGGGGTCCACTAACCAATATTTTGGCCATTGTGATCGTTCGTGATAAGGGACCATTGAACTTTCTTCAGAGAGAACAGGCAGTGAAGGATCTATCTTCAATAGTTCTCGTTCAATAATTTGATGAGCACGAAGATCGGCCTCAGTTACTGGTGAGTTATCAGACTTTATATTCGTCGTATAATTTTTTGTATGAAAAATATCGGCAATACTATCAGCCGCTGTCTTTGCAACTGCCAAAACTTGAGGCAAGTATTGTGTATAATTTTTGACCAAAAAAACATCCTTTTCATTAAATAATACCATAAGATTTACAATAAGATATAAAATAGCCAAAAAGATAACCAAACCCCCTGACAAAGGTTTAATAATCAGGTATGATGCTATGCTCGGCATTTAAATCAAAGAGTATTAAAACGCATATGGAACATGAATTTCATTTTTTTGAGTTTGAGGCAGAAGCCGATGAACCAGATAACACAGAATTTTCTGAAACGAATGATGAAAAAGTCTTAAAAGTTCGTCTTGATAAATGGTTATGGGCTGCTCGCTTCTTTAAAACCCGAGCACTTGCACGTGAAGCAGTGGAACGCGGTAACGTTTTTTATGATGGGCAACGCTCTAAACCTTCACGAGAAATTGAAATTGGGGCGACCCTCCAGATTCGCCATGGTCGATATGAAAAAATAGTTATCGTGCAAAAATTATCTACCCGCAGAAAAAGTATCGACGAGGCACTTGAACTTTTTAATGAAACAGCAGAAAGCCTGGAAGCACGAGAACAAGTCACTGCAAACATAAATTCAAATTCAGTACAAAATAATGGATACGACCGTCAACCCTTTCAGCACCCTGAACAACGTGAACGTCGAGTGGTCCGATTTTTACGACGTTCCTTTGGTCGAAATGACAACAACAATACTAATAGTAATAATAGTCATTCAAACGAAATTCGTCATGATAATAGAAATAATGGTAATAACAGAAACGAGAACAGACAAAATCAATCTCCCCCAAATAGAAATTCTACGCCAGAATTTGAATTTTATGATTAAATATTAAAATCCCCCCTAACCCCCCTTTTTCAAAGTGGGGAATGGAACGGGTATGCTAAATTGAAGGGTAATGAAAGATGAAAAAACTGTATGAAAAATATATGTTCTTCATCGGAATAGCCGGTCAAATGGTATTCTATTTACAAGCAGCAAAAATATTTTCAGATAAAAGTGCAATAGATGTATCTTTACCTGCCTTTTTATTTGGTTTGGTTTCAGTTACAAGCTGGCTTATTTATGGCATTTTACTTAAAAATCAGGTTCTCATTTTTTCAAATATAGTTGCCATCATTGGAGCCCTGGCGGTTGTTACAGCCATTCTGATTTACTCCAATTAATGCAATTGATTGTTTTGATTGCTTCAAGCAAAATTTTCATTGATAATATCCATATATCCACACTATCGTCCAAAAGGAGTTTTTTATGATTAAAAAAGTCGCATTTTCTATGTATCCTGTATCTGATATGAAACGAGCTCGAGAATTCTATGAAAAAAAATTACAACTCAAGCTCGGTAAAGTGTCTGTAGAAGGTGCCTGGGTTGAATATGATTTACCTCAAGGAGGGTGTTTTGCACTGACAACCTTGGCAGAAGGCGTAGAACCCAGTTCAAACGCGGGAGGAAGTGTTGCTTTCGAAGTAGAAAACCTTGATAAATTAATATCGAATTTAAAATCACAACAAGTAGAAATCAAATTAGATACTTTCACAACCCCGGTATGTAGCATGGCTGTTATTATTGACTCTGAAGGCAATTCAGTCATTTTACATCAGTTAAAATCCGCTTAAACAATTAAAAGCTAACTTAGGTTTATCAAGAATTGTAAAGATTTGATGCCCAGGGAATTTATTGATGAGCACACCTAATCCCTTGGAGGAGGATGATTCCCCTCCATTTGCAAATTTACAAGTTGTAGAGGAGGAGACAAAAAAGATAAGAGAAGAACTCGGGCTTGATAAGGAAATATTCATACCTTCTTTTTTCCATGATCATCTTCCATCCTCAAAGAAAAAAGACCTCTCAAGTGATAGCGTTCCCGTGGATAAAGATCACTCAAAAAGTGATACCGTTCCTGGAGATTATGAACTTGTACCCACTGAAACATCACCCGAACCAATGCCTGAGCCAAAATTACTTCAGCAACTATTAGAAATAACGCAAGCTTTCCCTACTACTATCTCAACTCAAATTATAAATGGCACGGCTTCTTTAGCTAAACAATTACCTTCTGCTCTAACTCAAACTTCAAATGCTGCTCATTCTATAGCTCATACAGTATTATTAAGGTTTAAAGCCCTAACAATAGTTGATCCTGGTATAGAACTCTATGGTTATGGTAATAAACAAAGAAAGCGTTAACCTAATTATCCTGTCCTTTCTTCCCTAAAATATCTACATCCATAAAATACTGAGTTTAATAACAGTTTTATTTGAAATAAGCTTACTGTACTATTACACTAATACAGTAGTACATTAGCACAACAGCGAGGCAACGATTATGTGGATTAAAAAGAAGTCTTATAGCGTTAGGATGCTCATTACAATAGCACTATTTTCTCTTTTCTGTTGCGGCTTGGTATTTACAAGCCCAAAATCAAATTCTAAAGAAGATGAAACTGTTAAGCGCGTTGCAATTTTACAAGTGATTGAACACCCTGCTTTAAACTCCACACGACAAGGCATTGAAGACGAATTAAAAAACGAGGGGGAAAATATAAAGATTGAGTACGAATGTGCGCAAGGGAATCCCACATTAGCTGCACAAATTGCTCAAAAATTTGTCGGGAATAAAGTGGATCTCATGGTGGGCATAGGCACAACAACTGCACAAGCCCTTGTTTCAGCCAACAAAAATCAAGCTATACCCATTGTATTCAGTTCAGTTACCGATCCTTTAAATGCAAAATTGGTCAGCGATCTCAAACGACCAAACGGTAAAGTTACTGGGGTATCCAATTTTGTTTCTTCTTTATTGCAATTTAAAATTTTTAAAGAAATTTTACCTAAGGCAAAAACAATAGGCATCATCTACAATCCAGGCGATGCAAATGCTGCTGTATTAGCTGAAGAAATGAAAAAAAATTCAACACCTTTTGGATTTCAACTTATCTTTGCAGCTGCTAACTCTACGGCCGAAGTCCCTTCTGCTACACTTGGTTTAATAAAAAAAGTAGATGCAATTTTTATTAATAACGATAATACTGCACTGGCGGCATTTGATTCGATTATAAAAATTGCAACTTTAAATAAAGTGCCTGTATTCTGTAGTGATACAGATACAATAAAACAAGGAGCACTTGCAGCATTAGGACCAAATCAATACCAAATAGGCAGACAAACCGGAAAATTGATCCGTCAAATATTGAATGGCACATCCCCTGGAGAAATTTCCGTTGAATTTCCGGAAAAAACAGAACTTTATTTGAATCAAAAAATTGCAAAAGAGATATCGGTTGAATTTCCTCAAGAATTAATTCAACAAGCGAATCATAAATAAACAAAGGTACATTTGTTACTTACCATACTCTCCACTTATGTTGCTGTACTTTTACGCAGCTGTTCACCTAAATCTTCTATCAAATAGGCTATAAAAGCCCATAAATTGTCTTTTTCCACAATTTGATTAACTTGATCCACAGGTAAAAAACGACGCATCTCTTGTTTAAATTCTGATGGGATTTTGTTGTTTTCTAGTAGTGACCGTTTTCGGTCATTAAATAAATTTAAAAAATATTCTAGTGTATAATTTCGATCTCGAAGTTTGTTAGGTATTAATTCAAATTTGGGTTTTAATCCTTGTTGATGAAGCCATACCATATCCCATAAGTCACGATATTTTATGCGATTTGGCCGGAGTGCAAAAGCAAGCAATTTGTCTGCATAAATTTCTTCACGACTTTGTGCTTGTACAATTAGCCCGCTAGTACCCATATCAATGCCATAAGGATTTAATAACATCATCGGACGTTTTTCATAGGAAGGCATAGCACAAATGTCTATATTAATGCGTTGAGCTGGCAACTGCTTATGCTGAGGTCTGGTTTCCACTTTAATTTTCCATGTGTCAACATTTTTATTATCTTTTATAGGTTCGCTTACCTTAACTAAAAGTCCATATTTATCGTTAAGACTTTCAATTAATATCTGTCCCATTGTGGATAGACTATCACGCGTAAAATTACTACCTCCTGTAAAATCCAAATCTTCGCTTAATCGAATTCCTCCATAACAGCATCGTAGGCATGTTCCTCCGATAAAAGTAAGGTTTACTAGTAAATTGTTTTGGCTTAATACTCTTAGTATGTCATGATGCAACAGTTCTTTTTCTACAACTATTCTTAAACTGGATAAATGTGGCTGGTTTTTCAGTGCTTCTGTAACGAGTTGATCAAATAAATTCATTTGCAATATCCCAATCGATTAAATCACAATTTCGATGCGTAGCTTTCATATCCCTTAATGCCAAAGGCACTGTTGCGCGCCATAATCTACAATGTGCATCATAAGATAGTTGTTTCATTATAAGAGCTGGTTTTTGACTAGTATGAACAAATTCTATTGTTCCAAATTCGCCACAAGAAACTACGCTACTGCGACCAGATGACATAATTGAAATCCAATTCATGGGAATTTGAGAAATAACACCTGCATCACTTAAAACAGTTTCAAGGCTAATATAATTAAATTTATTTGCTCTCAAGAGAGCTACCGCATGAAATAATACCAATCCATTTGGAGGAATAGCGCGTTTACAGATATACAAGCCACGACACACTCTACTTAAATATCCAACACCTACAGTTCGACTCAGTAGCGTTTTAAAAGCTAAATTAGACAAATCAGGACAAAGTGCTCTTAGATCTTGCAATGTAAACAAATAATGTTCACTATTGGCATTTTGATTGAGCCAATTAACCAGATACTTTATAGGTTGCATAAACTGATAACTCTACATTAAGTTACACTAACTGTAACCTATCGTGTAGTGTAATGCAAGATCAGTCTCCAATTATAGGTATTTTAGGTGCACCTACAAACATAAAACGCTCAAAGGGAAATATCTTATTTTGAATCATTTTTTGAATCATTCGATTTTTTAATGCGATCTAAAACCAATCGATAACCCTGATATTTTTCTTGGGTTAAAAATCGAGCCACTCGTCCAATGGTGGCAAGACTCACCCCCGTTTTTTGATGAATATCTCGATAAGATAATTGTTCTTCATCTAATAATTTGGCCACACGCCATCTATCACACAAGGCAATCATTTCTGCTGGGGTACACAGATCTTGAAAAAATGCCTGACATTCTGCCACTGTTTTTAGTTTTAAAATTGCTTGATATAAATCGGTTTCTTGCTGTTCAACTGTCCTATCCTTAAACGCACCCTCTTTTTTTATTGGCATGCTAACTGGTCCTCCATTCTTTATTTTTTAAAATTTTAATCAAACATTTGAAAACAATCGGCAAAGCTCATCTTCAAAATTTTTAATTATTTTCTTATCCTGCAATGCATCATCAATCATAATAGAAAAGATCAGATCTTCCCCTTTTTTAGTGGTTATATAGCCTGAAAGTGTTGATACTCCCATTAGAGATCCGGTTTTAGCATAAATTTTTCCAGAAGGCGTTTCTTCTCCTTGTGGTTTTTGATCTCCCCGATCTTTCAAGGTGCCATTCTCTCCCGTTGTCGCCAAAGTATTGCGAAAAGTATCCGCAAAAGTTTTATTTTTATACATGCCAAACAATAAATCAGCAAATTGATGCGGAGTGATTAAGTTATAACGAGATAATCCTGAGCCATCCATCAATCGCATATTTTTAGTATCGAACTTTAGTTTCTCGGACAATATTTCCTGAATGGCTCTAACACCTCCTTGAAAAGACCCTTCTTGTAATCGCATAAATCCTAAAGTTTTAGTAACGCTTTCGGTATATATATTATTAGAATCTTGTAAAATGGGTTTTAATAATTCAGTAAACGGCTGAGAGTTGTGCACTGCAACGGTTTTTAAATCTTGGTCATCTTTTATAGAAACCCCTTCTTTTATTTCTCCAACAAACCGAAGTTCTTCTTCTTTAAATGCTTCCATGATCACTTTTCTAGCATAATAATTAGGATCTTTGAAGGCAATTTTAAGAGTGCTTTTTTCGGCTTGAACTGGCCAACATCCTTTGAGCTCAATATCATTTTGTGCATTAGTATCTATGCTAATAATACAGTTTTTTCCAGCATCTTCTTCTGATACCGATATCAAATCTTGACGCAAAGTAATGCGTGAGGCTTCATTGGGATCTAAGGTTGCAACAATTTTTTCACCAATGGCTTTGGTTGGAGATAATTCGACTTGCACCGCATTTTGATTTAACATCACTGTCGTAATAGGTGCACTATAGTACCACCAGAGTGAATTCCAAATCCAACCAAGACCATAATTTAAACCTTTAAACCGTGTGTCATCGATTATAATATTTCCCTTTATTACCAATACGCCTGCATTTCTTAATTCTTTGATCAATGCTTTTAGATCTTGAGATGTCAGAGAAGGATCCCCACTAAACTGAAAATAAATATCTCCATTCACAATATTACCCAACATACTGTTATTCTTAATTTTAATGGCTGTTTCGTAGTGATAATCAGGACCTAAATAAAGCAGTCCCGCAGCAGCAGTTAAAAGTTTTGTGCAACTGGCTGGTGTAAAAGCTTCGTCTGCATGATATTTGTATAAGGTCTCCCCTGTTTTTGCATTTTGCAGGATAATACCCACTTTCGTATTGGGAATATGTTGTTGAATTAAAGATTCTATTTTCTTAGTATTAATAGTCTTCGTATGAATAGCTGAATTGGACAAATCGGAACTCATCACACCTTCTGTTAATACCAATAAAGAGACTAATAATAAAAAAATAAACTTTTTGGTATTCATTCGCTCTCCATTGGTTAAATATTATCTACTAGATACTATCGCTTTGCATATTAAACCATATTTCTTTATCATAAATAAATCACAAACATTATGTTTAATCTAGAAAACTCACATGCTGCTGTCTAATGTTTATGTCATTATCTGATACTGAACCCCTTCCGGGTACAATACAATCTTCTATTGCTTCGAATATCCTTCGTGTCGCAGTACCAACCCCTTTGCGTAAATTATTCGATTATTTACCCCCAGAAAATTATTCTCTAGAGCTCCTCCCAGGACAAAGAGTACAAATACCTTTTGGTGCTACGGAACAAATAGGAGTGATTGTTGAAGTAACCCAAGAAAGTGATCATCCCTTTGAAAAATTAAAACGTGTTAATGTCGTATTGGATATAATCCCACTATTTTCAAAAACGCTTTTAGAATTAATACACTGGGCCAGTAGTTATTATCAAAGTTCATTAGGAGAAGTATTTGATGCTGCAATTCCAGGATGGTTAAGAAAGGGTAAAAATCCAGAAGTTCTTTTAAAAACTTCGGAAACAGCTTTTTTACAAAAAAAGAAAGCACTGGTGCAAGAAGCGCAGGCACAAAGAGAGAAAGCTCTGGTTTTAAACCCTGAACAACACTATGCCGTACATTCAGTCACACAAACCATAGGGGGATTTCAAACCTTTTTGTTGGATGGCGTCACTGGCAGCGGTAAAACAGAAGTTTATTGTCAAATTATTGAACAAGCATTACAAAAGTCTCAACAAGTATTAATACTGGTTCCTGAAATTGGTTTAACACCTCAAATTGTCGCAAGACTCAAAGCAAGATTTAATTGCCCAATTGCTGTACTGCATTCGTTGCTAACAGAAAAACAACGATTTAAAGCCTGGCTACAAGCAAAAGAAGGGCTTGCTCCCATTGTTGTAGGAACTCGTTCAGCTGTTTTTACGCCCCTAAAAAATCCAGGGGTATTTATTGTAGATGAGGAGCATGATACCTCTTTTAAACAACAAGATGGATTTCGTTATTCTGCGAGAGATTTAATTATAAGACGAGGACAATTAGAGCAGTGTCCTGTGGTGCTAGGAACTGCGACACCTTCTTTAGAAACACTCTTAAATGTGCAACTTAAACGTTATCAACACTTAAAACTCCCAGTACGTGCAGGAAATGCCGAACTACCAACCATACAAATACTTGATATTCGTCATAAAAAATTGGATGAAGGGCTATCCGCACAATTGATCCATAATATCCAAGAACACTTAAAAGATGGAAATCAGGTATTGTTATTTTTGAATCGTCGAGGATTTTCTCCGGTTTTTATGTGTTTTGACTGCGGCTGGGTAAAACAGTGTCTCCGTTGTGATGCCAAAATGACACTTCATTATCGCCCCAAAAGATTACAATGCCATCACTGTGAAGCAACTTGTTTTATCCCAAAACATTGCCCCGCGTGTGATGCAAAAAATTTAAATCCCTTAGGGGTTGGAACCGAGCGTTTAGAGGCTGCATTACAAAAACATTTCGCAAATTATAAAATTGTGCGACTCGATCGCGATACAACCCGCAAAAAAGGTGCGTTGAAAGAAGCTTTAGAAACGGTACAACTGGGTAAAGCTGATATTTTACTCGGCACACAAATGATTGCAAAAGGCCATCACTTTCCCAATGTTACCTTAGTTGCCATATTAGATATCGATAGTGCTTTATTTAGCGTTGATTTTCGAAGCATGGAACGTATGGGTCAACTGATTACTCAAGTTGCGGGACGGGCGGGAAGAGCTGAAAAATCAGGTCATGTTATTTTACAAACCTGTCATCCGGAACATTATTTAATAAAAACTTTATTAAAAAAAGGATTTGACTCCTTTGCAGCAGAAATTCTAAATGAGAGAAAAAGCGCAAGCCTACCACCTTATAGTTATCATATTTTAATTCGGGCAGATGCTAAAAAAAGTGATCGGGCTTTAAATTTTTTAAATGAAGTTAAAAAAGAAGCAAATAAACTGAACAAGTCAAATATCCAAATTTTAGGCCCTACCCCTGCCCCTATGGAACGTAGAATCGGGTATTATCGAGCTCAACTATTATTTCAATCCCATCAAAGGGGCCGATTACAAAGATTTATGCAACAACTTGTCTCTGAGATAGGATCTCATTCTTTAAGCCGAACAGTTCGTTGGTCAATGGATGTTGATCCAATGGATATGTATTAGACAGATATTAGACAGATTGATACAATCCTTGATTCGTTAAAATTCGTGAAAACACAATTTTGGATCCATAATTAAGACATGAGACTCATTTATCGTAAAAGTCATCATCGAGGACGTCGTATTTCCCGATCTCCAAAGAACAACGCATCTTCCTTGGGATGGGTTTGGCTGCTTTTCGGCATATTTCTTGGAATAACGGGCTCTATTGGTACCTATACAACCCTAATAGGAAACAAATCACTAGAGAAAGTTAAAGCATTAGTTTCTTCTGATACCAACTCAACAGAAGTTTCGAAAGCTGAAATAATTAAACCTAAAATCATCACACCTCAAAATGTTGCCTCTAATAATTCAAGTAGTAAAGAATCAGCACAAAAATATGAGTTTTACAACTTGCTTCCAGGTATGGAAGTTCAGCTTTCAGATCCCGTCCCTGCAGCTAAAGCACCGACAACACCTCCACCTTCTTCTTCTCCTGTGCCTAGTACACCCAATACTGCTAAATCTTCAGTTACCTCAGAACAAGAAAATAAATCTGAAACAAATAAAGCTAAAGAAGCTGAAATAAGTAGACCTACTTCTATTGCGGAATCCACTGCTCAATCAAAAAATGAACCTATTGTTCAAGCAAAATTAGCAGCAGCACAATTTATTATTCAAGCAGGGCTCTTTGCCTTATCAGAAGATGCTTTACAATTGAACAAGCAATTGAATGCTAAAGGCTTTAAAACTCGACTACAAAAAGTTAAAACGAAAGATGGTGTGACAGCCTATCGAGTATTACTCGGACCTTTTGCGAATGAAACTTTGGCTATCGATCAAAAAAAGCGTCTTGAACAACATCGAATTCATGGTATTTTAATACTAAAACAACGTTAATAAAGGGGATAAACTTGAAACAATTTGATGGAACAACAATACTCTGTGTTCGCAGAAATAAACAAGTCGTCATTGGTGGTGATGGTCAAGTATCACATGGTAATACCATATTAAAAGGCAATGCACGTAAAGTACGAAGACTGTATCAAAATAAAGTCATTGCTGGATTTGCTGGAGGAACAGCAGATGCCTTTACTTTATTCGAGCGGTTTGAAAAAAAATTAGAAGCTTATCAGGGTCATTTAACCCGTGCTGCCGTTGAGCTGGCTAAGGATTGGCGAACCGATCGCGCTTTACGCCGATTAGAAGCCTTATTACTAGTAGCCGATAAACAAATTTCTTTAATGATTACAGGAAATGGGGATGTTATTGAACCTGAAGATTGCTTAATGGCGATTGGGTCCGGTGGTCCTTTTGCACAAGCGGCAGCCACAGCATTAGTCCAAAATACCAAATTAGATGCCAAAGTCATCGTCGAAAAATCCCTTAATATAGCTTCTAATATTTGTGTTTACTCAAACCAACATTTAACCATTGAAGAACTTGAGAGCGAAACTTAATGAGCAAAAATTTTCACTTTATTATGACACCACAAGAAATCGTCCTAGAATTGGATAAGCATATTGTCGGTCAAGCAGCAGCCAAACGATCGGTTGCCATCGCACTTAGAAATCGATACCGACGTATGCAAGTCGATCCTAATCTTCGACATGAAATTACCCCTAAGAATATTTTAATGATAGGACCCACCGGTGTTGGGAAAACCGAAATCGCAAGACGTTTAGCAAAATTAGCCAATGCACCTTTTATTAAAGTCGAAGCGACTAAGTTTACTGAAATTGGGTATGTGGGTCGAGATGTGGATTCAATCATTCGTGATTTAATGGATATTTCTGTTAAGCTCACACGTGAAGAGGCTTTATCAAAAGTACGTGACAAAGCAGAAGAAGCAGCCTCTGAACGAATTTTAGATGCCATGTTGCCGCATCCTAAACCTGAAGTTATCGATGCTACTGGGGTTATTCACGAAGGAACAGGCCCCGTCGATTCCACAAGCCGACAATTACTACGTAAAAAGTTCCAAAATGGCGAATTAAACGATAAAGAAATTGAAATTGAAGTTTCACACAGCGCCATTGGGGTTGAAATCATGGCGCCCCCCGGCATGGAAGAAATGACAAACCAATTACAAAGCATGTTCCAAAATCTATCCAGCGATAGGATCCGTCGTCGTAAACTCAAAGTAAAAGATGCTTTTAAATTAATCAAAGAAGAAGAAGCGGGCAAACTTATTAATGACGAAGATATTAAAAGCCAAGCATTGGAACGAGCAGAACAATCGGGAATTGTTTTTTTAGATGAAATAGACAAAATCACTCAGCGGGGAGAAAATCGAAGCGGTGGAGAAGTGTCTCGCGAAGGTGTACAACGAGATTTATTACCCCTGGTTGAAGGATGCACGGTTTCTACAAAATATGGCATGGTTAAAACCGATCATATTTTATTTATTGCTTCCGGTGCTTTTCATCTTTCCAAACCCTCTGATCTCATTCCAGAATTACAGGGACGTTTACCCATTCGGGTTGAACTGAGTGCTTTGAAAACCGAAGATTTTGTGCGTATTTTAACAGAGCCGGATGCTTGTCTTACGGTTCAATATCAAGCTTTACTTGAAACCGAAGGGGTTACCCTTAAATTTGAAGCAAATGGTATTGCCAGAGTTGCAGAAATGGCCTGGGAAATTAATGAACGAACAGAAAATATTGGAGCCAGACGATTGTACACAGTCATGGAACGGTTGCTAGATGATATCTCTTTCCGCGCAACTGAAAAGAAAGGTTCGACGGTCGTCATTGATAAAGCTTATGTTGATGAACAATTGAATGCTTTAATCAAAGATGAAGATTTAAGTCGTTTTATTTTATAGCCTGATAGACTTACACAACTTGTACTTTGTGTTTAAAAATATCGCTTAAAATATTGCACGAACTCTGATAGAGGCTGAATGACTGGTATAATTCTTTTTACCTTCAAAATCATATCCTAGGGATACTAAAACGCCAGGCATAATAACACCTGTAGCACTGATGCCCGCATTAATGCTTGTTTTAGGCGGCGCTGTCACTTGCGTAATAAAGGATGGGCCACCGCCCGTAAAACTAGAAGTAATTGCCAAATTCGGATTTTTAAGTTGATTTAAAAAGAGAACATGGAGTTCAGGTAGAAAATCTTCTGCTTGGCTTACGTCAGTCACTTGTAATCCCAAACCTGCTTGTACGGAAGTAACTCTACGCATGGGAATGTTTAAACTAACACCTAAAGCACCCGTTTCTGTATGTCGATTTTGTGTAAGCTGATTGTAAATAATAGTTCCCATGGGTGCGACTTCCACCATATTAACAATGGGTATTGTTAGACCAGCATTTAACCTCCCTGAATTCTGTACGCCAGTATATTTAGACTGGGCTTGTAGACCTAAAAATTGTATTGTGCGGGTTGTTTTATAGTTGTTGTAGGCAATACCATAAATTGCATCCATAAAGAATAAACAATAATCGAATGTTCCATACAAAGCGCCTTGAATACTCGTAATATTTGTTGTCGTCGGGGAAATGGTTCCCTTATCTTTCACTTTGGTTCCTGCATAACTCACTGCAGCACCCAATTTAAACATATCTCCAATGGGCACATCTCCTAATAAACCTCCTCCCCCAGTCAAAGCGGTATATCCTGGAACCCCATTTTCAGCGTTTTGATTAATATTATTCCCAAACGCGAAGGGTCCGTACGATCCTCGACCATTGGCTAAATCTCCTGCAGAATAGCCCGTTCTTAAGAGATCAGCACCCGCTCGCATCGCACTCAAACGAGCAGTTATTTTTTCTAAAGGTAAATGATTGACCACAGTTGTCGGAGTTGTAGTAGCACCATTATCATCAGGCACTAATTCCCTTAACTCCTCGGTTAAAACAGCCGTTGTGGAAGCAGTATCCAATGTTTCTAGTACCCCCAACATAAAAGAATTTGGGTTTGAGGTCCTGAGTGTATCCAATGCTCCTGTCACACCATTCACTACAGACGATGAAACAATACTTGTAAAATTTTGACGAACCGCTTTTAATCTATAAACCCCTACTGGGACACTGGGACTGGTATCTCTTGCAAAACTTAATACTAAGGACTGAGGAAACTGAATGGTCGGATTACTGGGATTTAATCCCCCATTCGCGGTGACAATATCAAATCGATCATCATTTGCAATGGTCACACCATTGTTTGCTAAATTAACTTCAAGAGCCCCATTGAAAGTTGCAGGACCAGCAACAAGAAGTCGTCCATAATCCCCGACACTTTTATCTTGTATTACAACAGCGAGTGTTCCTCCTGGATTCTGTGTAAACGATCCTCCAATATTTCGGGTTGTCGGAATATTCGTTATAGTGCCAGTATTATTGAGTATGCTACCCGTCATGTCTGAATTTAACAGTAAGGTTCCATTATTCGAAATGGTACCACTACTGGATTGATTTAAAATGGTTGTTGCTTCCTCCGCAATGGTCAGAACATTTGGTGTAATTGTATTATTCACAGTAAACACAGAGAAATTGTTCACGTTTATTTGATTAGCAGAAATTGTTCCTCCTGTCGTATAATCGTCATTGATATTAACATTTGGACTGCCTGTAATAGCTCCTGTAATACTCCCTCCACTCACATTAATCGTCTGCGCTAAAACATTACCATTGATAGCGCCTCCACTCAGATTTAAGGTAGTTGCTGGTGATAAGGGATTTGCTGTCGTAATATTTCCTGTCAGGATTCCTCCTGTCATGTTAATCGTGTTTGCATCAGTAATGGTATTGTTGATTGCACCTTCATTAAATGTGAGCACATTGGTATTACTGATGGGACCGCTTAAGGTACCGTTGTTCACTGTTATATTTCCAGCTCCCGTAATAGCACTGCTGACTGACCCTCCGTTGTTGATGATTGTCGAACCTAAATTACTAAAGCTTGCTGGTGTTAGGGCATTAATGATTGTGAATGTGCTCGCGTTGCTGACTGCAATATTACCTAAAATATTTCCACCTGTTGTAAAGGGACCCGTGATATTAATATTTGTCGTAGTTGTTGTCATATTACCTGTAATACTGCCACTGGCAATGTTAATGGTGCCTATATTTCCAAGGTTTCCGGTAACAGAACCCCCATTTAAATTGAAAATAGAGGCTGTCAGTGCATTATTCAAAGTGAGGATCCCAGTGCTACTTACGTTAACTATATTGGCGGCAATGGTTCCATTTGTTGCATAGGTACCCGTGATATTAATAGTGGGGGCCCCTGTTATATTGCCTGAAATGCCTCCGCCCGAAAGGTTAATGGTTGTTGCATTGGCTACAGAGCCGTTTACTGTACCTCCACTTAAGTTAAATGTAGTTGGATTATTAATAGCCCCTGTTACCGTTCCAGCGGACATAGTCAATGTAGTTGGATTATTAATGGCCCCTGTTACGGTTCCACCTGACATGATCAATGTGTTTGTATTGGTAATGGCATTATTGATTGCACCACTTTGAAGCGTTAAGGTATTGGTATTGTTAACGGAGCCATTTAAGGTTCCACCATTAACCGTTATGTTACCCCCTCCTGTACTGTCAATGGTGGAACTAACCGAGCCTCCGCTACTAGCAATCACTAAACCGGTATTGGTAAAGGTACTTGAAGTTACTGCTCTATTAATTGTAAAGACGCCGGGGGCATTAACTGCTAACGCATTAGCTGCAATGGTCCCACCAGTTGTAAAAGGTCCAGTTATAGTGATATTTGAAGTTCCGGTAATATTACCTGTAATACTACCTCCAGAAAGACCGATGGCTCCAGTACTGGCTACGTTACCATTCACTGCACCACCACTTAAAGTGAAATTTGTTGGGTTATTAATAGGCCCCGTCAATGTACCTCCTGAGATGGCCACGGTAGTTGCATTGTTAACCGTTGTGTTTGCAGTCCCTCCCGTTATCGTTAAATTTGTGGGACTCGCAAGCGTACCACTTAATGTTCCCCCACTATTCAGTGTGAGCGCTCCTCCATTAATAGTGGTTGCACTTAAGCCTCCACCACTGTTAACCACTGTCGTTCCTGAATTATTAAAAATGCTTAAGCCTGAAATCGTATTAGCGACTGTTAGAGTTTTACCTAATGCTAATGTTAAAGTAGTCAAATTGCTGATTGTATTTGAAGTTGAAAAATTCTCATTCAATGCCAGTTGAGAAGATGCAGTACTATTCCCTAAAATAGGTGCCGCAATCCCGCCTGTTACGCCTGCTGCAACTGTTAAAGGGCTATTGACAGCAATTGTCGAACCTGAAAAACTACCCCCCGGAGATAAGGTTGCACCATCCCCACCTATTGTAAAGTTGGTAAACCCGGTGACTGCCTGATTAACGGTTAATCCACCACTCACAACATTCAACAGTTTAACACCTGTCAGCGCGCCTGGTGTTGTAAAAGTATTCCCTGCGGTTACATCGATATTTAAAGTTGAACTTGCACCCCCTGTCATGGCACCTGCATAGTTACCCCCATTATTGATGGTAACAATACTATTATTCGCAAAAGAGGTGCTACCTGTAATAGCCTGATTGATTACAAAAGTTCCTCCATTAACATTGATGGTTTGATATCCTCCGATGGTCCCCCCTGTTGTATAATTTCCAGTAATGGTCAAGACATTAGTGCCTGTTCCAGCAAGATTTCCCGTTGTTCCACCCGAAAGAGTCAAAAGACCACTATTCGTTGTGATCGTTGCTGTGGTTGATCCCCCCGTCGCAACTTCAAGCGTTCCATTATTGGTAATCCCTGCTCCTGGAGCACCTGTAACACTCGTCTGTAATTTAGCAGTTGAGCCCACATCAACCGAGAATATGGTAAATCCGTTAATAGCGCCGGTCGATGCTGTAAAAGTACTATTGTTTTGTACAGAAATATTATCGACGTTATTAAAATTTCCCCCTGTTAAATTTCCTTGAATAGCGACTGAAGCAGTCCCTCCCCCTCCCGCAACCTTCGTGAGCCCCCCCAGTGTAACACCTGCACCAAGAATACTTACAAATGAGTTTGCAACAGAAGGAAGATTTATGCTAGCAAACGCTGTCCCTGCTGATGTAGTCGCTGTCGCTCCTGTGTTTAAATTAATGGTTGGCACAGAAGTTGTTAAATTGGAAAAATTTATAGCATACTGCCCAACTCCTCCCTTAACACCCCCCCCTGCAGTACCCGCTCCTGTTCCTGCATTAAAATTAAGAGAGATTGGATTTCCATCCCCCACAAAACCTACAGTATCAATAGCAGTTCCACGTGTTGAGCTAATACTTCCATAATCAGGGTTAGCAGCATCTGCACTACCATTAACATTGATAGTTGTATTGCCCCCCAGAATTCGAACAGCAATAGTACCAGGATTTCCACTTCCTAATATTGATCCTCCGAGAGTAGCTCCTGTTCCTCCATTAAGAGTTATTGAGGTGCCAGCGTTCATGGTAACAGCAACGCCCCCAGCAACATTATATTGTAATAACCCACCTGCGTTACCAGTCAGAGTATCGGCAGAAACAGTATTTAATGTTAAAGGAGTAGGCAAAGTATTAGGAGGCATCACATAATTGACTGCATGAACATGAAAAGAAGTTAATGCTGTACTAACAAAAATAAAGGAAAGTAGTTTTCGATTATTCATAATCATGCGTTAATCCAAAGCAACGATCTAATTTCAGATGGGATGCCCCCTATTTAAAAATAGATTAGAATTGGCAAATGCACAAAATTAAGCTATTTTTTGTTATTTTGCTAATTGGATTATCAGCTTGCACTCATTTGATTAAGCATGAAGATCCTAGGTTAAATGCAGATCGCATAAGAAAAGAATCTAAACTAACTCATGCGATCATTAAAACAAAGTCATTTAACATAACTTCTTATTCTAAAGATCTGCATCAAGAGACTTCTTTGCAAGGTCCTTTAAAATCACCCTTAACAATTTATATTGAAGGCGATGGACATGCTTGGATCAATCGTTATCAAATATCCAATGATCCTACGCCTCATAATCCTTTGGCTTTAAAACTTGCTGTTTTAGATCCGAACCCAAACGTGGTATACCTTGCAAGACCCTGCCAATATACTGATCCCATATTAGACACACAATGTCACCCTGACTATTGGACCACTGCGCGATTTTCTGAAACCGTGATCTCTGCCATGAACGAAGCTGTTGAACATCTAAAACAAAAAACGAAAGCCAAAAAAATTCACTTGGTGGGATTTTCAGGGGGAGCTGCCGTTGCAATTTTAATTGCCGGAAGAAGACAGGATATTGCAAGCATTAGAACTGTTGCTGGTGATTTAGATCACGCAGAATTGAGTCGTTATCACAAAACCACTCCCTTAACCCAATCTTTAAATCCAAAAGAAGTTATACAAAAAATTGCACATATTCCTCAACATCATTTTGTCGGAGATAAAGATCCTATAGTACCTCTATTCTTATCACAAAATTTTATCAATGAAATAGAAATATCCAAGCAAACTTCAAAAGCAAATACAAACACACAGTGTGCTAAAAGAACTGTTCTAAAAAATGTCACTCATCATCAAGGCTGGGAAGAACGGTGGGTAGAACTACTAGAAATACCGATTACCTGTAACAACTAACTAGTCATTTTTCTTGACATGCATTCCTTAACAAAGGCAGTAATTAAAGGATGCTCTTTTTCCTCAAGTGCATATCGTTCCGGTTGAAAAAGTGTCCCAATGAAAAAAGGGTGTGTAGGAAGTTCAAATGCTCGAATTTTTCCTTCAACATCAAATCCTGAAAATTTAAGACCAGCTGCTTCCAATTTGCCTCGCCATTCTGCATTGATTCCATAATTGCAATTAAAATTCTCTATTACAGATTGTCCTTTAAAAATTCTATCCAAATAACTTTCGGGTATAAATGAAATCTCTCCCTTTTTTCCAACCAAAGAGCAAGAAAGCGGTAAAACTACCAGATTAGAACCATTTGGATTGGTTTCGGCATGATCTGCGTCTTGTTCTTTGCAAATAGTGCGCGCAATTTCAATTAATGCATGTTGAAAACCACCGCAAGTACCAAGAAAATATCGCTGGGTTTCTCGAGCAAAGCGAATAGCTTTCAACACCCCTTCCATATTTTCGTAAGGACTTCCTGGGGTAATCCAAAGTGCTGAAAACTTGGAAAGGGAAGTTTCAGGATTGTGAATATCTGAGGTTTTTATCCATTCCCAATTAATGTCAATTCCTGATGTTAACCCTAAGGCCTTGCATGAACTTTCTAATACTTTTGGAATGCAGATGTGAGCAACAACGCTTTCGTTGTAGTCTCCTATTAATGCGATGGTTACTGTATTCATAAGAGATTACTTCTTTTTAACCATACTAGGATCCACGTTATAAAACGTTTGACCATGATCATCCAATTGATACATGGCAGTCACTTTATCATAAGCCGTCTTTAAAACTTCATTAGGTTCTGGCGAGTTTTGCAAAAAATTTAAAAGCAAATCTCGATCTTTAGCAGAAAGCTCTCTACATTTAGCCATTGCATCAAATACCTTTTTTATTTCAGAGTGTTCCAACATAAATTTGGATCAGCTATCATAATACACTACTGTAAAAATATAGGAAACGTATGCTAGAAAAACCCCTCTGCAGCAAGCTTTCAAACAAAATTGTTGATTTTGCTTCAATTTCCCTTATCACAATTATGTATATAACACTGTGTGCTGAAGCAGATATGTATGTACCCGCATTTCCACAAATGATTAATTATTTTGGTGTTGCTGAAAACCAAATCCAACTTATCTTAAGTATTAACTTTGCGGGGCTCTGTCTTGCAGGTCTTGTCACAGGACCCTTATCCGATAGTTTCGGCAGAAAAAAAGTATTACTGGGTGGATTACTGTTATTCGTTATCAGCAGTGCAGGGTGCGTTTACACCAGTGATTTTTACATTATGCTCTTTTGGCGATTGCTACAAGGTATTGCAGCATCCGTGCCAATGGTTGTCGGCGTTGCGACTTTTCTGGATAAATACGCTGCAGAAAAAGCAGGACAATTGATTGGCATGATCAACAGTGTCATTGCAGCTTCTATGGCTGGTGCACCGATTGTCGGCGCCTGGATAAGCCAAATCTTTAATTGGCGTGCAAATTTTATTGTTATTTTAGCATTAGCTACCGTATCTTTTCTTGGCACACTCCTGTTTATTGAAGAAACATTACCAAAGAATAAAAGAAGATCCTTTCATTTGGCTGCCATCGGTAAAGATTATATAAAATTATTAAAAAGTTTTAAATTTATGTGTTATGGCTTAATCGTCAATTTTCCTTTCACCGCTATTGTTGTGTATATCGCCAGTCTCTCGGTGATTTTAATTAATCATTTTGGTATGGATCTGAAAGAATTCAGTTATTATCAGGCTTCAACCATGACCACTTTTATTGTATTTTCATTATTATCCATAAAAATGATTGGAAAAAAAGGTCTTGATTACACTAAAAATCTAGGTGGAATACTCGCATTGATCGGCTCCATTGGTCTTTTTTGTATCAGTCAAATTGATCAAACCAATATCAATATCATCTGTCTCTCTATGGCTTTTATTGCAGCTGGTGGCGCTATGATGTCAGGCACATTTGGCATGAAAGCTTTATCGGTATTCCCCGAAATGAATGGGACTGCGATGGCAATAATGACAGCCATTAGACAATCTCTCGCTTCCGGGCTTGTGATCTTATCTGAGATATTCTTTGACGGCACGATAGTGCCTGTCGCCGTGATCATATTCAGTTATGCTGCAATTGCGGCTGTCTGCTATGCCATTCTGTGCTATACATCATCAACATATCGACATATCCAAACACCTCTGTAATCTATTAAAATTAAATAAAACAAAAGGCAGGGATGGGGGATAAGATAAGGTCAAGATTTGCACCAAAAACTTTACTCTGTGGCACACAACAACCCCTTCTTATAGCACTCATCTCGTTCTTTTTCCTTACCCAATTGATCATACACCTTACCTAATTCTTGATATCCTTCGGGCGAGGGATTTAACAACACACTTCTCTCTAGATAATCACGTGCTTTACCCCATAATTGATTACGAAGACATAATCTTCCTAATGTAAGCAATAAAGTTGCATTCTGTGACGCTTGCCTACAAAAAGATTCTGCAAAAGCTAATTGTTTTTTCGGGCTACTGTTGGCTACTCCATAAAGATATATTAATCGATCATTTAACCCTTTTTTTAGGGCTGTTCGTAATACATTCTCAGCTTCGTTGTCTGCCGATTGTTTAATGAGAATTTCCGCATAACAAAATAAAAGAGCTGGATCGGTTTGAATGGAACGGGGAGCAGACTGCCAAAAACGCATTACTTGTTCTATTCCCTGTTGCAATTTTTTTGGTAATAAAGCTTTATAAATTTTTATTTCTAAATTATCCATAACTTCTGGTTTTAATATTTTTTCTTTACGAATCAATGGTAATAAAGTTATTAATGATTGATAATCTTCTAAGGCCTCATACACTGTGCACAATAATTTTATCACCTGAATATTTTTAGGCGCTTTTTCCTGTAATTGACGTAGAGTCGCAACGCTTTGCGCAAGTTGGCCTTGTTCAAATTGTAACTGCGCTTGAGTTAAACGAACAGCAACCTCTGATCCCTCACTAGAATTAACAGCCAAACGCAAATATTCATCTCTTCGTTCTGTTGAACCTACACCCTCAGCGGCTTTTGCAGCAGAAAGATAATTTATCAACGGCGTATCACTCATACTGGCGCTTTTAATCAAATCTTTTTCCGCTTTTCGCCAATGACCTTCTGCTAGCTGAAGCAAGCCTTGCGTAGTTTTTAATCTTGCATTTGTTTGCTGACGTTGATGCCACCAATTTTTTATTCCACTAAAACCAGTTAAAATCAAATTCAGTAAAGAATAGCCCACAAGCGCTATGATCACCACCAAAAGTAATATAGTAACTGCTAACCATAATGGCATTTCTACAGTCCAATCCCCATAAGCAAAAAGAGCATACCCTGGATCTTGGCGAAGTAAAATCCCTACTCCGGTAGCCAGTATTAATACAAAAAGAAATGTCCATAACCTCATCATTTTATTGCCTTAATGTTTGTATTTGTTGCAAAGTACTTAAAACTGGGAAATTGGGTTTTAAAGTCATGATAGATAATTCCGATAACGTTTTTTGGAACTGTTGAACTTTGGGATCACTAATCTCAAAATAACTTTCTAACCACTTTTGGGTTTCCTGAATGGAACTTTCATAAATTTTAGATTGTTTATGCAAAGCGGCCCATCGGATTTGCTCTAATAAAAGTTTTAAATGCTCCTTTGCAAGAATGGACTCTTCTTTCGATAACAAAGGCTCAATGGGTTTATCATGCCGCTGAATTTTTATTAAATCTTTAAACTCATGCAAACTATCCTTAATTGCTTGCCACATTTTATTTGTTTCTGGTTTTGTTTCTAATGCAGTAGCTTGTTGGTTCTCAGCTTGTGTTAGAGATTGTGTTTGCGGATATCCAGCTTTCATCAATTTCGAGGGTAATGCATCAACTTGTTCTAATAAAATGCTTATTTTAAACCAAATTCCCTCTACATCCGGCAATTGGAATGCTTCTAACATCTTTTTATCACGAACAATGGATTCTCGTAATATAAAAAGATTAGAATCATGGCTTAACTCAATAATATTATCTGCTAAATTTAACAAGGCTATGGCTGATTGAATATTCTCAGCAACTTCTAACTGCATAACACTTGAGTGTACTAAAGAGGTAATTTCGGGGAGTGGATTATAATGTGGGTGGAGTTGAGTCTGAGCTTGAGCTTGTTGAGATTGAATCTGGGACTGCGACTCGGGCTGAGATTGAACATGTGAGGGATCTGTTGAACTCTGTTCTAATTGTATCTGTTGTCCCTGTTGTCCAGCTTGTATTTGCGTTCCTTTAAGTATTTGAACAGCTTGCTCAAGCTCTGTTATTTTAGGATTAAGACGATCTAAAGTTTCTAGATGATTTTCAAACTGATTCTTAGCAATTTGGAATTTTTCAAATTGAAATAAACTAACTGCCAATGCCAATACAGAAATTAAAAAACTAAAAATAGCCGTTTTTACCATATATTATCCTTTATTTCTTTGAGTGCTTGAATGATGGCAGCATCTTCTGCACTCCATGCCAACACGGGTTTGGTAAACCCAAACTCTTTAGCTTGTTCGAGCATTCTCGAACTCACAACGATAATAGGCACAGTTCTTAACCATTCAAAAGCTTCTTTACCAACTAAAGTAACAAAATTACTCATACCTTCAGAACTGGTAACAATAATAACATCTAAAGGATCTTTTCGCCAAAATTCTAATCGCTCTACCATATCAATCAACGGTAATTGCCGCTGATAAACTTCCACTAGTTCTACTGCAGCCCCACGTTCTCGTAACCCTATCGACAAATGGGCGCGCCCCCCATTCCCACGAAAAATAACAATCCGCTTATTTTGAATTGTTTGTAACTCCGGCAATGCTAATAAAGATTCGCTTTCATAAGGGGGTTCCGTCGGTGATATTGCAAAAGGAATTTGATAAGCAGCAAGGGCTTCGGCTGTTCCAGGTCCCTGAGCAATCCATATTAAAACAGGTAGATCTTTCCAAATTGACTGAATAGCACCCATCCCATAATGCACCGCAGAACGACTAATAAATATCACTATATTTGCAGTATTCAATGTTTTAATCGCATCATTTAATGCTTTTTGATGAAAAGTAGGGCGAATTTCAATTACAGGTAAAACTTCCGGTGTTCCATGCAATTCTTGGATCCCTCGACAGAGTCCTTCAGAATATTGTAATGGGCGTGTAATAAGAACTCTCAAGAATATATACCCAATTTTTTATATAAAACACTATCCCTTAAATTAACAAGAACAAGCATCAATAATAGCCTTTGCACCTTGCGCCAACAATTCTTTTGCCACACATTCTCCAAGATTTTTTGCATCCTCTGGCTCTCCTGTTGCACTTGATCTAAGAATAGTCCGTCCATCCGGAGAACCCACCATACCCTTAAGCTCTAAATTCCCATCCCCCTTAATTACTCCTAATCCGGCAACGGGAACCTGACAACTACCCCCCAACCATAAATTCATACTTCGTTCAGCAGCTAAGCAAAATCCTGTTGCTCTATGATGCAAAGGCTCAATAAGCGCTTGAACTTCTTTATTCCCTATATAATATTCTATACCCAAAGCACCCTGACCAACCCCAGGCAACATAACTTCAGGTTCGAGATATTCACAAATTTTAGCTCTTAACCCTAAGCGAACCAATCCCGCGACAGCAAGCAGAATTGCATCATATTTGCCATCCTCCAATTTCTGAACTCGGGTATCCACGTTTCCACGCAATGTCTCTACCTGTAAATTGCTACGAAGACAATAAATTTGAGCCTGCCGTCTTAAACTAGAAGTTCCTATGATTGCACTCTTAGGGAGATCCTGTATTGTCTTAAAATGCTTAGAAACCAAAGCATCCCGGGGATCCTCCCTTTCTAAAATAGCCCCTATCCTTAAACCTTCTGGTAAAATGGCAGGAAGATCTTTCATGGAATGAACCGCTATATCCGCCTCTCCTTTTAACAAGCATTCTTCCAATTCTTTAACAAAAAGTCCCTTCCCACCCATTTTTGCCAATGAAGTTTCTAAGATTTTATCCCCTTGAGTAGTGATTCCAATAATTGTAACGACCAAATTAGAATGAATGGATTCTAACTTAGTCTTTACAAATTCTGCTTGCCACATTGCCAAGGCACTTTTACGTGACACCAAACGAAGCTTTCTATAGCTCTTGGTCTTTGAGAATAAATTATCAACAATCATAGCAACTTACTTACAATCATCTATAATACAAGGTAACATTTTAAACGAAAAAAGACCAAGGAAACCATGAAAGACGAGACTTTCATACAACGATTAAAAAAAGAATTGCCCATTTGGACTCATAAAGGATGGGTTAAAAAGGAAAACCAACAACATATCTTGAATTATGTCACCCATAAAACAGTTCCGGAAACAAATACCTTAACTTTCACCTTTGCTTGGATGGGAGTCATTCTCCTTAGTGCAGGAATCATTACTTTTTTTGCAGCCAATTGGGGCGGCATCAATAAAATAACTAAATTAAGCATTCTCTTCGGTAGTCTTTGGCTCGCTTACGGTTTATCTTATTTTTTCTTCCATAAACGTAAATTTTTAGAATTTGATCTTAAAGCAGCTCATCTCTTTCTTTTTTTAGGTCTTATTCTATTCGGTGCTAACATTTGGCTGATTGCGCAAATTTATCATATCGACGCACATTATCCCAATGGCGTTTTAATTTGGTCTTTAGCGGCATTGGTAACTGCTTATCTAATGAGATCACCACCCGCTCTTATAACCAGCATTTTACTTGCAACACTTTGGACGGCAATGGAAACTTTTGACTTTTTACGTTCTGTCCATTGGTCATTCCTGGCGCTCTGGATATTGTTTTTATACCCTTGCATACAATGGCAGTGGAGAATTTCTCTCCATATTGCACTACTCAGTTTATTACTTTGGAGTTTCTTTATTATTGGATTATATGTTGTTGATCTCTTTGTCGTGCAAGTCTATTTTCTGGGTGCACTGAGTGTGTTTCTCTTAGGAAGAATTTTAATCAATTACCCACTGACACATTTAATTGCTTCTACCGTCCAACGCTACAGCGCATTTGCGGCAACTTTTGCGTTATTTATTCCTACTTTTCCTTTAAATATTACCAAAGAAAGAGGGCTATTTTTTGACATTGTCCCTTCTGCCGGATACCTGAACACACTAATGGCAATTTTATTGTGCGTGGGATTGATGATTTGGCTTAGAAAACAGCCCAAGCCTTCTTTTAATCGCATTGCATTTATTTTGGGTCTAGGATTGTTTTGCTTTTTATGTTTACTGATGTTTATCAACCTTATTTTAGGTTCACACATAGAAAATCATAAAGGTATGATAGCCTTAGGCTATAATCTTATATTCTTTACAGGGCTGGGTTGGATTATTTATATAGGGTATCACTCTCATGAACGTTTTTTAATTAATCTTGGTTTTGTATTTTTTGCATTGGCTATTCTGGCCCGTTACTTTGATACGTTCTGGACTTTATTCAACCGTTCATTCTTCTTCATTACTGGTGGATTATTATTTACTGTTGGCAGTTATTATTTTGAAAAGCACCGGAGAAAATTAACAGAAAGCATTGAAGAAGAGGATATAAAATGATAGGGAAGCGCCTGCTGTTTATTGTCGTACTACAAACGTTGATCTTGTTTGCAATGATAGGAATTAAGCAGTGGACTTTAAATACAGGAAAACCCATCCTCTTAGAAACTCAAGTTATCGACCCTCAATCTTTATTTAGTGGTGATTATCTCAATTTAAGATATGCAATTAATGCGATTCCTTCAAAAAAACTGGCTGATGATGAACCTGTTAATACGCATGATATTCTCTATGTAGTATTAAAAAAAGGTGATCCTTATTGGGAAGCCGTAGCACTCTATCACAAAAAACCTGAAATAGCAGACGATGAAGTGGTTATTAAGGGAGAAGTGACAAATCGCACGTTTGATAAAGATACGTTTTACCTAAAATACGGCATAGAAAACTATTTCATCCCCGAAGGGGAAGGGAAAAAATTGGAACTTCCCAACTCCAATGATAAGCTTTCTATTGGTGTCGTTGTCGACCGGTTTGGCAATGCCGGGATCCGCGCCGTTCTTGTGAATGGAAAAGAACGCTACGTTGAAACGTTGTTTGGGCGGGGACAGAGCCCCACCCCTACAGGAAACAACACATAAATTTTACGTTGCCCTCTGCCTAGAGCTTTGCTTAGCGTTAGAAAATGATCCACGTTGAAATTTTGGGTTGAACCCTGGTTTCTTGCCTTTTGGTTTATACGTCGTCTTTTTGTTTGTGTTATTAAAAGATCGTCCAGGTGTTTTACTTTGATGTTTAGACTCTAAACGTCTAGACTCTAACCCTGGAATCACTACTCTTTCTAAGCGTTGCCCAGTGTAATACTCAATCCGGGCTAATTGAGTGCGATCCTCTGGACCTACCAACGATATTGCAACACCAGACTCACCACATCGACCGGTCCGACCAATACGATGAACATAATCTTCTGCAATCCTCGGTAAATCAAAATTAATAACATGACTCAGTTTTTTGATATCAATACCCCGTGCTGCAACATCAGTCGCAATCAACACACGTAAACGTCCACGATGTAATTGTTCTAAGGTTTGTTTACGCTTGCTTTGTTTCATATCACCGTGGAAAGGTGCACAGGGGATCCCTTTAATATGTAAATCCTCTGCCAGTCTATCAGCACCTCTTTTAGTTGCTATAAATACAATAGCTTGCCATGCTCCTTCTAAGATATTATGTAACAGATGGTTTTTATGATTATAATCATCTGCAAAAATGATGGTCTGATGAATAGAACCATGTTGAGACTTACTCGATACCAGTTGAATGCGTTCTGGATTTTTTAAGAATCGTTTAGCAATTCCCTCAACCTTACCCTCTAATGTTGCAGAAAATAATAGAGTTTGTCGTGTTGCAGGTGTTTTTTCTGCGATTTTCACCATATCATCCACAAACCCCATATCGAGCATTCGATCAGCCTCATCCAAAATAAATACTTCTAAATCAGCTAATTGAACTCGACCTTGTTCCATATGATCCATCAATCGACCTGGGGTTGCGACCAATAAATCAAGAGGTCTACGCAACATTTGAATTTGAGAAAAATAAGGGACCCCCCCTGTGATGGTTCCCCATTTTAAATGGGTAAATTTTCCCATCGCACCAATAGCTTCTGTTATTTGAGTCGCCAATTCGCGAGTAGGGGATAAAATCAATACACGTGGGCCACGTCGTCTTTCCGGTGACGCTTTATCTAAATCTAATAATTTCTGTAACACCGGTAATACAAACGCTACTGTTTTTCCAGATCCTGTTTCTGCACAAGCCATTAAATCTCGATTAGCCAAAATAACTGGAAATGCAGCTTTTTGGATTTCTGTGGGTTCGGTGAACTTATTAATTTCTATTGCTTTAAGCAAATTTGAATGAAAATTAAAAATTTTAAAAGCAGGCAAAGTAATCTCCTCATTGCTAAATTAATAGCGCAAACACTCACCAAAATATTTATCTGGAGAGCTATATATATTTGAAACTAATCACTTTTAGAGTTTTTAGGTTCCTGAACAGCACAACCGCTATACCTTATGAATGTCCTAGGGTGCTATTCAGGCTAGGGGGTGAGCAGTGGATACTATAACACATATTCTGGTAAGAAAACTACATAATTTTCAAAAAAGTTAGCCGACCAAAAATTACCCCGAAAGCCAATTTTTTACTTATTCCTTCACAAAAGTAACGGCAATCCAACTAACAATATGCTCTGGTAGAACCAAAGTTTCTAAATGTTCTAAGGCCGACAAGGTTTTCCCAGGCAAATCAAAAAATTCAATGACAAGGGGTAAATCCAAAGATAAATCCAACAGAGCTGAGGAATGCAAATGTCCCGATTTCCCAAACCCTGAAATCCCACGAAAAACGGTTACCCCTTTTACTTTAACCTCATCGTGTAAATAACTCAAAATTGTTTTTAAAATATTTTTACCCTCATTTACATATATTCTGACCATCATAATTTCTTGAGATTTCATAACGCTCTCCCTAACATGAGTCCAAGCCAGGTTGCTATTAAGCACAGTACTACGCTACCAACAATATTTAACAATGCATAACTTAATTGTCCATTTTCCAATAAGTTCATAGTTTCTAAAGAAAATGACGAAAACGTAGTAAATCCCCCCAAAAATCCTATTAAAAGCAAGCCCCTTAATTCCATAGCATAACCACTAAAACGTTCCGTTATAATCATACTAATGATACCAATTAGAAATGCCCCAAGCACATTGACCACTAATGTCCCATAGGGGAAATAACTCCCAAGAATAGAATACGTTTGACTGGACAACAGATAGCGAGCAATGGATCCGATTGCTCCCCCTATTGCAATTAAAAGTAATAATTTCACTTAATCCTCATCGTTTCATTCAATATCTTATTTCATTGATAAATCAAAAGTGCGAGAAATAATTTTTTGCAAAAAATGTCCAATATCGTCAATTTCTTTTGGCATGACGGTATGGGGCATAGAATAAGAATGCCATTCAACAGAATACCCTAATCCTTCGAGCTGTTCTCGAGACATTTGTCCGAGCATGAGGGGCACCACGGGATCAAATATCCCATGCGCCATAAAAATTGGAATCGATTGATTTTCTAAGTTTCTTTCAAGCGCAAAATGCCTTGCTAAAGGTAAATAAGAAGATAAAGCGATAATACCACCTAAGGGTGTAGGGTAACGCAACCCCGTATAAAGAGACATTGCGCCCCCCTGAGAAAATCCCGCCAAAACAATTCGATTGGAAGGGATGCCAAGCTCAATTTCTCTTTCTATCAATAAACCAAGAAGTCTTGCAGAATCTCGAATACCCACTGCATCTTCTTCACAAGACAAATCGAGTTCCGCAATATCATACCAAGCACGCATACGCATACCATTATTCACTGTAATCGAGCGAATAGGTGCATAAGGGAAAACAAACCGAACTTTATATTTATCTAGTAAGTTGAACTGCTCAGCAATAGGCACAAAATCATTTGCATCCGCGCCCAAGCCATGCAACCAAATTATAGAATATTCCGGGTGATCACCTGCTGGATTTAAGTCGATAGTTGCTGGCAAATTACTCAAAAAAACCTCATTAAATTAAAAAAGTCAAAGAACCTAGGATATCTTGTTTCTAGTTTCTTGTCTCTTGTTTCTAGTTTGTTTCTTGTCGCTTGTTTCTAGTATAGTATTTAAATATCGCGGGTGTCGTACAATGGCAGTACTCCAGCTTCCCATGCTGGTAGCGTGGGTTCGATTCCCATCACCCGCTCCAAAATATATGTATGGAGGCATTAATGAACACAGTAACCAAAACACTGCTAAGAGCATTATTGGGGATTTCTCTTATAGTCGTTCTCACCATGCTTGGAATCACTACTTTCGTTAACCCTAACCAACTTAAAACAACTCTTGAACAAACTGTACTCGCTGAAACAGGCCATATTTTAACGATTAAAGATTCCGTTCGTTTAAACTTTACTCCTTTTTTAACCTTCACTGCAAAAGATATCACATTAAGTAAACCTTCCTCCGGTGATATTCAACAGGATTTATTAACCATTCAAGAAGCTAAAATTCAACCCGATTTCTGGCCGCTTTTAATAGGGAAATTTTTTGTTACATTGAATTTACAGGGATTAAATATCAATTTAGAACAAAAAGTTTCCGGTAAAACCAATTGGTCTGATATCCAAGAAAAAATTGAAAACTATTTTTTAACACAAAAAAACTTAAATAATAAAGTGATTGTCGGCCTTAAAATCAACAATGGCAAGATCCACTTAATCGATTTAAAAAATGGGGAAGAGACAACTCTTAGCAAAATAACCGTATCATTAAAAAACATACATCTTGCGCACCTAGGAAAAACCATTCCTCTTAAAATCTATTTTGAACCAGAAAAAAATAACTTAAATTTAAAAAGCATTGAGTTAGCTGCTAATTGGAAATTTGATGAGCAATTAAAAAAATTAGACATTCAAAATTTACAATTGACAGCCAAACCAGAAACAGGTGAATCCTTCATACTATCTGGAAATTTTAAAATCGAAGAATTAGGACTAACACCAAGCCTCCATGGAAAAATTAACATAGGGAAAAAAGGAACGCTCGAAACCAATCTAAAATGGGATGTTACCAAGGACATACAAACTTTAGCGATGCAAGGTAGTGTAGTCGGAAAAAATATTTCTCTTGGAAATTTCCTTTTAAATGAAATTCAACTTCCTATACAAGGAAAAGCAGGCGTTATCGATTGTAATCCCATTGATTTCCAAATACTCAGCAGTCGACAACAAGCTATGTTACAAATCGACTTAACCAAAAATAAGCCTAAAATTTCATTTTCAGCAGAAGGAGAAGAATTTGAGATGAATGATTTCCTGACTCTTTGGGATGCAAAAGGCATGATAGAAGGTCGTGCACAGCTAAAAACAAGTTTGATCACCCAAGGAACAACTTTAGAAGAATTCAAACGCAATTTATCCGGGCACACAGACTTATCTATTTCTGAGGGCAAATTACAAGGTATTGAATTAATTCCCTTATTACAACACGCACAATCTACCATTAAATCTGTTGTCAATACGCTTTCACAAGATCAAAAAATTAATACAGCGGCTATTCTTGCTGCTGAACTGGGTGAATGGAAAAAACAAGCAAGTCATAGCAATAAGCTCATGACGCCGTTTGATAAAATCCAAGCAAGTGGTACCATCACCAATGGAATTCTGTATAATCCCGATCTTATTTTAACGCACTCAAACTATTCCATTGATGGGCAAGGAAGTTTAAATCTCTTCAGCGGCAATATTGAATATCGAGCTTTAGCACTCCTTAAGAAAAGCTCAATTAAAGGATCTGAAGAATTAACAGGCTTTTTTGCCGAAACACCATTGCCAATCCAAGTTAAAGCAACATTTAAGCATCCTGCTGTGAGACCCAATTTAGATGAATACACTTCTAGTGCTCTTCAATTTGTCAAAAAAAATACCGCTGAGAAAACCGCAGGGAAGGCTTTTGAAAAGTTGTTTGAATCTCCATAATGTCATTTAGCCAAAAAGTATTAAAATGGTTTGATACCCAAGGTCGTCACGATTTACCGTGGCAACAAAATCCCACCCCATATCGGGTTTGGATCTCTGAAATCATGTTGCAACAAACACAAGTCAGTACCGTTATCCCTTATTTCCAACGGTTTATGGAACATTTCCCTGACATATCCACATTAGCACAAGCTAAATTAGATACAGTGCTTCATCTCTGGACAGGTCTTGGATATTATGCAAGAGCCAGAAATTTACATAAAACTGCTAAAATTATTGGCTCAGAATTTCACGGCAATTTCCCAACCAAATTTGAGGATGTACTTAACCTGCCTGGCATTGGACGTTCTACCGCCGGTGCAATTATGACACTTAGCCTACAAAAACGTTTCCCCATATTGGATGGTAATGTAAAACGCGTTTTATGCCGTCATTTTACTGTGGAAGGATGGTCAGGAAATGCTTTGGTTATGCAAAAATTGTGGTCTTTAAGTGATTCTGTAACCCCTACAAAACGTGTGCATCATTATACCCAAGCCATCATGGATTTAGGCGCTACCGTTTGTACGCGTTCTAAACCTAAATGCACCATTTGCCCTTTAGTGGATTCTTGTGCTGCAAAAAAACAAAATACAGTCACTCTTTATCCAAATGCACGACCAACGCGAGAAAAGCCCACGAAAAAAACGTATTTTGTCATTATGATAAACGCAAAAGAAAATCGCGTATTACTGGAAAAACGTCCCTCAAAAGGCATTTGGGGCGATCTCTGGAGTTTCCCAGAATGTACGGAGGAATCCAATATTGCTATTTGGATTAAAACACACCTCAATTTATCGACTAAAAATATAGAACCAAAAATACCCTTTCGTCACACATTTACACACTATCATTTAGATATTCATCCCGTTATCTGCAAAATAAATAATCAAAAGTTACAGATAAAAAATTCAACAAAACAATATTGGCATAAAATAGGTACGGAAATAACTCGAGGTGTTGCAGCACCTGTTAAACAATTATTAGAAACATTAGAAACTTCAGTGTATGAAAACTCATAGGAGAAAACATGTCTAACAAGCTATACTGCGTCAAATTAAAAAAAGAAGCTGAAGGACTTGAACACTCTCCCTATCCCGGAGAACTTGGTGAACGTATTCATGCCAACATCTCTAAAGAAGCTTGGCAGATGTGGTTACGACATCAAACTCTCTTAATTAATGAAAACCGATTAAAATTGTCTGATCTAAAAGCTCGACAATTCTTAGCAACGGAAATGGAAAAGTTTTTATTTGGCGAAGGGAGCGCTGCGCCTTCTGGATATACGCCCCCCAAAGATAATAACTAATTCAACAAACATAATAGTATGTCGCCCTTGACGAAAGAACAGCAGTTAGGGTTAAATAAGCCTTCCTTGGGGCCGGATAGCTCAGTTGGTAGAGCAGAGGACTGAAAATCCTTGTGTCCCTGGTTCAATTCCAGGTCTGGCCACCATTCAACAAATAACACCAACTATAGTTCTGCTAACTTTATCTGATTCCTCTTCGAAAACTATCATTTCTAGGTGTTGGATCTTCTTCGCCATGACCGTATGCTGCAGGAGGACGACCTCCACCAGCTGCAGCTGATCCTGCTGCTTTTGCTGCCGCAGCTGATACTAATAGAGTCGGAGCAGACGCTGCTGCTGAAGTAGCACTTGGTGCTGCCTCTGTCTCCAACTTTATTAAATCAAGAATAAATGGATCTCCTGAAGGTAACTTTTCTTTAAGGAATCTAATTAATGGGACTGGGTGACCATCATCACCAGTGTGCATGTTAATATCCTGTGTACTAACTTGCATATCTCTCAAAACAGCCTTACTTCGCATTGAACAGTTTTTAATCCAATCTTTAATGTTTTCCCAAAGATATATAGGGCTAGGTCTCAAATCTTCTGCTGATATATTGAGAGTTAACGCTTTAAATAGGGTATTAGATCGAGAATTAAATACCACTGTTTTGGCTGTATCTGAGCTTAAAGATATATTTACGCGTTCAGAATGGAGCTGCGTTTCTCGCTCTTCTGGCGATAACTTGTTTAATAGGGTAACTACTACATTAGTAGAATGATGAAACAAAACCAAATAATTTGAAAGAGATATACCATCAACCGGTATAAAAACATTACCAAAGTGTCCTATTGGAAAATCACTAGAATGTAATCTCATGTTGAGCAATGCTATTGCTTCTTTTTCATGCTTAACATCATTAACAACTCTTTGTACATCCCTCCATTTCCCCATAACTGTGGTGATTGGATTTTGAAGGGCTACAAGGACTTCAGCTGCAAATTTTCTTTCTACGACTGCGCCCATATTAAATCTCCTCTATAAAATTTATTTATGCAATATAATAACATTTTAATTATTAAGAAAGCTAGTAAAAACTCATTTAATTCCTATTATATGCTTATCTACATGCAATTCACGGGGACATACTCATTTTTTTTTCACACAAAAACAAAAAAGATTTTTCCTTAAGCCCCCTCCCCTGTTTCACGGGGGAGGGTCGGGGTGGGGGCAAAAGGAAAGAACTCAGGCAAAACAAGTGTAGAAAAATACTATGCTTTTTTCGGCCGAAAAAATCCTTGTATTCTACCCTTCCTATCCACAACTTGAAATTCGCTCACCCCAACACCTTCAGTACCTCCTTTTCCTAACCTCATATCTGCACCACTAGGCATACTACGATTCCAATTAGAACCTAAGGACTTCCCATCTGGTTTAACAGGACTTGCAACTACCCAAGCATGTCCACTCTTACCAAGCTCCAGCATATCTGGATCAGCATCGGCAAACTCACGATAAAACCCGGTATCTCCGGGCTTAATTTTATCAGGATCTGTTATATAAGAACGAGTTGCTTCCTCCCAACGTGTCACTAAAGCACATTGTTCTAAAATCTTAGGTTCTGGTGCTGATTCTTCCCAAGTTCTTACTGCGCGTTGTGCATCAGGATCTTTGAATTGTGCCGCCCATCCTCGCAGCCTTAAACGAGTTAAATAAGTTTGATCAACTGTAGTTACTGGTCCTGCATATTCATTCACGACACTTATCCCTTTAGTACAATCAAAAGGAACAAATGGCTTATCAGCTGGGCTCAAAGGATCAGAGAAATGTCCACCTCCCATAGCAAAACCACTATGTATAGTTTCCATTCCAACGCCACGACTACTCGTTACCACAAAGTCGCCATCCACAAATGCAGGTATGGGCACCCCACACTCTACTGCTTCTCTTATTAATTCTTCAGACATTCGATGTTGTTCCGCAAAAGGCCTCCTAAGATCCATTTCTGCTGGCATAGACCATGCATTTGCCATGGGACTAGAATCTAGATCCTCTTGATTTCGGCTCTTTTTAAAATGTTTCAGCATAATAGCAATAGCTGCTTTTAAATACGTTGCTCTTGAATTACCAAGTCCATCAGTTTCGTCACCCAACACAGTCGTTCTACCTGAGGTACAATCATACTTAGGAGGGATCCTACCTTCACTTAGAGCATCAAAATGTGTTCTATTTTCTAAAAGATTTATAGCGCCTTCCAGTACTTCTACCATCTTGTGAGTTTTAAATGGATAAGAAAAATTTTTAACCCATTCATAGGGATTACCTCCTGGTCTATTTTTATTAATTGGATCATTCAATTTTTTAACAAGAGCACCCATCACTTCATTTAATTGTTTGAATTGCACCAATGCGATCTTTGCTCTATTGAGAATTGCAAGGCGAGCTTTTTCTGGGTCTTCTTCACTTTCACGGGCTAATTTTGCAATTTCTGCTAATTTAGTTTGTACTGCTCTTGTGGTTGCTGCATTAAAATCATCATGAAATTTGAATGCTCTCTGTATTACAGCATGTAATCCGCCTGCTCGTGCTTGTGCTCGCACTTCTTCTACTTCTGCACGATTAAATGCAGACAACACAGATTCAGCCCCCGCTTTGACTTCTCCTGCTCCTGCTTCTTTTGAAACTTTAACTTCAGTTGCTGCAGCACTACCAGTTGCACTCATATGACTCTCCTCATGTTAAAAATGTTAAAAAAATATTATTAAAAAATCACTTGTAAAAACGACCAAAAACCAGACTTACAATAAAAATAAGGGTTGCAGAAACCACAATAGCAGGTCCCGTTGGCCAATCCCAATAATTCGATGCAAAAATCCCACACACCACAGATAACATCCCCAGAATGCTTGCAAACACTGCCATTTGCTCTGGCGTTTTCGAAAATTGTCGCGCCCCCGAAGCGGGTATTATCAGTAAAGCAGTGATTAATAACACACCAACAAGCTTCATCGCAATTGCAAACACAATCGCCATCACAATCATCAAGATCCACTTGATTCGTACAACTGGGACGCCCTCTACTGCTGCCAAATCTTCATTAATAGTCAAAGACAAGATTGAACGCCAAAGTTTGGCCAACACAAATAGTGCTAGAATATTGGCCGCATAAATCCAAATTAAATCAGTCTCATTAATGGATAAAATATCACCATACAAATATCCCAATAAATCAATGCGCACCCCTGGCAGCACAGTTGCTAGAATAAGTCCTAATGCCAAGGTGGAATGTGAAATCATTGCCAATAAGGCATCACTTGCTATTAATCGTTGTTGTGAGAGAAAAGCTAAAAAAGAAGCAACTACCACTGAAATGCCAATTAACCCAATATAAAGATCGATATTCAATAATAAAGCAAAACAAACCCCTAATAGTGTTGAGTGTGCCAGTGTATCTCCAAAATTAGACATCCGGCGCCAAATAATAATTGAACCTAACGGTCCTGCAACTAAAGCAACACCAACACCCCCTATCATTGCGCGCGTCACAAAATCTAAGTACATACATCGCCTCCAATATCATGACGATGATTATGCCGATGGGTATACACCGCCAATCCTGCAGGTTCGTGTAATCCAAATAATTTTACAAATTCTGGATGTTGCGCCACTGCTTCTGGTAATCCTGAACAACACACATGCTTATTCAAACAGATAACCGAATCAGTCCCTGCCATCACCAAATGTAAATCGTGTGACACCATTAATATGCCGCAATGGCGAGTGTCTCTAATATGTACAATTAATTGATATAATTCTTCTTGTCCCATCACATCCACACCTTGTGCAGGCTCATCCAACACTAACAGATCTGGATCACACAAGAGTGCTCGCGCCAATAACACCCGCTGCAGTTCCCCCCCTGAAATTGCTTGCATAGGGCTCTGCAACAAATGCTTGATGCCTAAATCTTTAGCAATGGTTTGAATTTTGGTATTGTTTGTACCTTTTGTGAGTGACAAAAATCGATAAACCGATAGAGGCATAAAAGATTCAACCAAAAGTTTCTGGGGCATGTAACCAATGCGGATCCCAGACTTCAGCTTAACTGTTCCTGTCACAGCCTGCACTAAACCCAACACCGTGCGAACTAAAGTGGATTTTCCCGCACCATTAGGACCAATAAGGGTTACAATTTCACTACTATTTACGGTAAGATTGATATCCGTCAAAATGCTTTGGCTACCAAAAGCAACATGCACATGATTGACTGAGACTAAGGGAAAAACATCATTACTCATTTAAATTAAGTTAACTTATCAACATATATGAATTTAAGACACATTAGACACGCTTTTTTTACACTGACTTTACTGATTGCTGCCGCATTATGGCCTAAGGGAATGATCCTAGCAAATGAAGTGCATGAAAGTCCAAAAGTTGTCGTTAGTATACCGCCATTCCATGCTTTAGTCGCGGGAGTCATGGAAGGGGTGGGCTCACCCACTTTATTAGTAAAAACGGGAGCATCCCCGCATGATTATTCGCTCCGTCCTTCCGATGTAAAACAACTATTCGCTGCAGATATTATATTTTGGGGAGGACCAGAACTTGAAACATTTTTAATTAAACCCCTTCAAAATATAAAATCAAGTACATCACCATCATCACTTATACGACAAGTTCCATTGGTTGAATCGCCTGGTTTATTACTATTACCCATACGGTCATCTCCCGCTTTTGAACCTCATAACCATACGCATGAAGCACATGAACACAAACAAAAACATGAGCATGAACATCTAGCTCACACTGATATGCACTTTTGGCTTGATCCCCATAATGCGAAATTATTAGTAGATGAAATAGTACGTCGGTTATCGATAGTTGATCCCACACATGCAAAAATTTATCAACAAAATGGGAATAAAGAGAAAATTGAGCTTGATAAGCTAGATCTCGATATTCAAAATAAATTAAAAAGAGTAAAAAAAATACCTTATATTGTATTTCATGATGCCTATCAATATTTTGAACATCGCTATGGCCTAAATGGGGTAGGCGCAATTACTTTAAATCCAGAAATCCCACCAAGTAGCAAACGTTTGAAAACTATTCAAGAAACAATCCAAAAAACCAATGCTCACTGTGTTTTTTCAGAGCCTCAATTTCGACCCAAGCTAGTAGAAAGTTTAGTTAAAGGGACTTCAGTAAAAATTGGGGAATTAGATCCTCTAGGGAAAGAAAATTCAGAAGGTGGCCAAGGTTACATAAAACTTTTAGAAGGTTTATCAAACGCGTTGAGTGACTGTCTCAGTAATCATCAATAACGGCAAATTCAGGGTTGAAGTGCGATTTCCTGTTAGGCAAATTCAGAATTGAATCGGTGCTCAACATCTTCCGTATATCAGCCCCTAATTGAGAACCCCGAACTGGGGTTTCTATGTTGTTTTATATTTAAAACTGCTAAAATATTTTGCATGCATCAATTATATTGTTTTGGTTAAATATGAAGGGATTGAATTAGGAGTATCGAATGACCATTTTATTATCATCCATCATGTCTGGAGATATTGAGAATATACAGAAAATACTAAAAGACGAAGAGATTGGCCCTGAAAGCGATTACCGCCAATGTTTTAAAGAAGCTTTAAAATGTAAACGACTAGATATTGCACAACTGCTGTTTGATCATACTCTAGATATCCTTATGATGATCTTTAATACGGAGATGGGTGTTATAGAACAATTTATTGAAATGGGCGGAAATTTAAATAATGCAGAGATTAAAGAGATATTAAGCACCTTTTTAAGTAAGGCTATTTTTGAATACAAAATACCTGTGATAAAATTTTTATGTCGACATGGCGCAGATGTTAATGCTATAAATAGCGCTAATATGCGTCTTTTGTCTTATGCAATCTTTCTAGAACATTACGAAGCTGCTAAAGAATTGTTAGAGTGGAAAGCCAATGTTTTATTTCTCACAAAAAAAGATATGGTTCGTTTACAACAGGATAAATCCTATGAGGCTCAAGAACTGTATCAGCAATTGATGAAACAGTATACTGAATCATTTAAAAATAAATTATTAGCAAATCAATTAACCTTGAAAGATATTATCAATATTCCAAAAACATTAATATTGGATGAAAAAGAACAGGCTTTATTGTGTCTTCAATTAAAGGTATTAATTGAGAAAAGTGGCTTAGGCGTAGCTATTATTGAGAAGTTGATTAATCCCCTTTCAATAAAATATGTCCTAAAATTAAAGAACCTGTGTTTGTTGAATATCATTACAGAAATGGCAGAAACCATTTTACATCCGGAAATGATAGATCAGGGAATGGCAACTCTCTGTGGTCCTGCTTCTTTTCTTAGTTTATTAGCGCATGAAAAACCGGAATTATATATTGACATGGGACTATCACTTGTAAGTCTCGGGAAAACCAAGAAACCATTCCCGCTAACCGTGTCTAAATATTCAAGAGAAGAGGCAGCTAGTTTGAATGAAGTCCTCATGGTAGAAATACGACGATATGATAATTGGACAGGGTATTCCCCAAAAAGTCGAAGAGCGGGGTTTCAAGGTCTAACTGCACCACGCTCGTTAGCTCAATGGTTAGAAGCTTCAGGTATAAGCTCTGTGGAAGATCATACTTCCGTCCCATTGAGAATAGGAGGAAGGCCTCTTTCAAGACCTATTAGGTTATTATTAAATATTGCATTTGGAGGGTTTCATAAAAAAGGACATCAAGAGTTATCAAAAAAAGAAAAATTACAGTATCTTATTCAAACTCTAGCTTCTGGAAAACGGGCTATTCTTCTTATTTCAGGGAGATTTTCAAAAAAAATCTGTCACTTGATGATAGCACCATCACAGATCAATTTCTGTTGCGGAGTGTCTATTGATCATTATGTATATGTAAAACAGATGGAATGTAGAAATAATAATATTCATTATGAATTTATGACATATGGTAGAATATTTCAGGGTTTTGTAAATCTTGACTACTTTTTAAAGCATTTTAGAGGGGCAATTATCACTGATGGCTCGAATTTAAAAACAAAAAGACTATTTTCTGACGAGTTGAGATCGCTTGAACCAAAAACAGACTCTAAACTCAAAAGAGAGTCCGATGTTCTAGTACGAGCTACAGCAGTAGAGGGCTGTTCCTCTTCAAATAGTTCTTCGGGTTCGAGTTTTCAAGTTGAAGCGCCAGCTTTAACTTTTCTACTCGAACGACTACGAATGATTCCAGCTTTTGAAGAGTTTCCGCCAAGAGTTAATACTTTGATCGCAGCTTATGTAGGAAACCGAGCAAAACCCTAATATTTAAGTCGCAAATAAGGTACTAGCCTCCCAAGGCATACTCTAAAGCCAAGCCTACAAATAATGCAAACCCTACATAATGATTATTTCGAAAGGCCTGTAAACAGTTTTCAACCACCCTGTCTTTTATTAAATACTGTTGATATAAAAACAATAGTGTTGCTGTAATAACCCCTAAGTAATAATACAATCCCAACTGCAACTGTAAACCTAATATAATCAATAAAGTAATCACTAAAAACTGAAAGCTAGCGATTAAAATTTTATCCTGCTCTCCAAATAAAATAGCGGTTGATTTCACCCCGATTTTTATATCATCTGCCCGATCAGCCATCGCATATTGCGTATCGTAAACAACTGCCCAACAAACTGATGCGAAAAATAATATAAAAGCCTCTAAATAAACATGATTGGTTTGTGCTGCAAAAGCCATGGGGATAGCCCAACCAAAGGCACACCCCAACACCACTTGAGGCCAATGGATGACTCTTTTCATTAAGGGATAGATCATGGCTAACAGCAATGCGAAACTTGATAACACAATGGTGAATGTATTAAGTTGCAGTACAAGTAAAAGCGCAACAAAAGTTAAAATTAAAAAAAGAACCCAAGCTTCTCGAACAGTCACAGCGCCCATCACCAAAGGACGAAAACGTGTACGAGTGACAGAACCATCAAAACGGTGATCAAGCAAGTCATTAATAACACAACCTGCTGAACGCATGACAATCACTCCAGCTATAAAAATAAAAACTAGAAATGGAGAAGGACTACCCTTTCCTGCGATCCAAAGCGCCATCACCGTTGGCCATAATAATAAGAAAATACCAATGGGTTTATTTAAACGGCTTAATACAATATAATTATGCAACTGTGTAAGTTGAAACATAAAAAATACCTTGTCATTTTTTATTGAAATGAGTATAAATTACCCAATTTCAAAATTTGTGTCAGTTCATCTAATGCTCTTCGGCTTTCTTCTAATAACAATGGATCTAAAAGATCATGATTAGTTAATCGATCACGATAATGTTTATTTACCCAATTTGTCAATTGATTATAAAGTTCTTCTGTCAGAAAAACAGACTTGGAACATGCTTTTAGCTCGTCCTCGGTTAACACCACGCGTAATCGAAGACAAGCTGGGCCTCCACCATTCTTCATGCTTTCGCGACACTCTACAAAATGAAGAGTTTGAATGGGATTGTCTTCAGCAACAAGTCGATTCAATACTGCATGTGCTTTTTTTAATTCAGCACATTCTGTGGGAGCAATAATGGCCATATGGCTATCTTTTAGGGTTACTAATTGGCTATTAAACAGATAGCTCTGTACAGCTTCTTTAATGCTTAATTCTGACTCTGTAATTTTTAATAAATGCAAAGATTGTAAGGACTTTAATGACCCTGAAAACTGTTCTTTTATTTTTTTTATCACAGTTTCTGTATCCCTAAAACCAAGTTCATGATATAAAAATACATTTTGATTAACAACCGAAATGACATCATTATGAAAAACACCTAAATCAATTACTTCCGGATTTTGTTGTGCAAAGATAACAGAATGCTCTGATAATTGATGAAGACGAGCAACTGCTTCTGAAGCCAACAATGTCTGTCGAGCGGGGAACCGTTTTGGAAGCAGCCCTTGTTCTTGATACCCACCTTGTTCTTGATACCCCTCTTTGCCATAAACAAATAACTGAAGACCCGGTTGTCCGTATTCGCTACAAAACCGATTATGGTTCGCCGCTCCCTCATCCCCAAAATAAGACCCTGCAGGAAGAGAGGGGTGTACTATAAAATGACGACTATCTGAAAATAGTGTTTGTAATATCCGCAAAGTAGTTTCTGCTTCTTGAGCTCTGTGAAAATTGCTTGTTAAATTCGCAACCGTAAAATGTACCCGTCCATCTTGACTATCACTACTTGGCGAAACAGTTGCTGCATTCGCAGTCCACATACTCGAAGCAGAATAACACAGAGAAAAAATTAAGGGTGAAACACGATAGGTTTCTTGTAAAATAGCTTGATCACTGCCTGTAAATCCTAATCGTCGAAGCATTCTAATATTAGGTCTTTCATGGGGCGGCAAGATAGCCTGAGGAATACCCAGCTTCATTAAAAGGTACATTTTTTGTAAGCCCTGTAATGCAGCAAGCTTCGGATTTGCAACTGATTGGGCATGCGTTTCGGAAGCAATATTACCGAAAGAAAGACCTGCATAATTATGAGTAGGTCCAACTAAGCCATCAAAATTGACTTCATAAGCTTTATGAACTTTGTTGACTTTTTGAGTTTTTATCATACTGAAATACCCGGTGTTAACTGATTGGGCATTACTAATTGTCGTTGTTCTAAACTGGCAACAGGATAAGCACAATAATCCGCTGCATAATACCCACTTGGGCGATGATTCCCACTCTTACCGATTCCCCCAAAGGGAGCAGAACTGCTGGCACCTGTTAAAGGTCGATTCCAATTAATAACACCCGCTTGAATATTCTGTAAAAATTTTTTATACAGGAGTTCATCCTCGCAAAATAATCCTGCTGATAAACCATAAGCTGTATGATTTGCTTCTTCTATAGCCATTTCAAAATTATCCACCCAAATTAATTGTAACAAAGGACCAAAAATTTCTTCATCGGGCCGATTTTGAACGTTTGTTACATCAAGCAATGCAGGAGACAAAAATGTGTTCGTTAAAGAATTGGTTAAAGCAAGAGGAACCAATATTTTGGCACCCATTTTAATTAAATTATCATACGATTCCATCACTCGCATTGCCGCTTCCGATGATATCAAAGGCCCCATAAATGGCTCAGGACTATCTGTATAAGGACCCACAACACATTTTTTTATCGCCAATATAAGTTCTTGAACAAATTTCTCTCCAAGAGGACCTTTGGTAACAATTAATCGTCTGGCACAAGTACAACGTTGTCCAGCAGTAATATAGGCAGATTGTAATGTATTATAAACAGCTGCTTTAATATTTTTCACCTCATGAACAATTAAAGGATTATTTCCCCCCATTTCTAAAGCAATTATTTTTTCTGGACGTTCAGCATGCAGTTTTAATAATACATTTCCTGTTTTAGCACTCCCCGTAAACATCAACCCATCCAAATCTTTATGTTCTGATAATAATGAACCAGTTACTGGTCCGCCCTGAACCAAATTAATAACACCCGGAGGAATTTTTACTTTATGCCAATACGATAAAATTTTTTCTGAGACCCAGGGTGTTAATTCGCTGGATTTAAAAATAACTGTATTACCTGCTAATAATGCTGGAATAATATGTCCATTGGGTAAATGACCTGGAAAATTAAAGGGACCAAAAACAGCGACTACCCCATGCGGTTTATGCACAGTAACAGACAGTCCATTTCCTGTTTCTCGTATTGTCTCTTTGCAACGGGCATGATAAGCCTCCACTGAAATTGGAATTTTGCTAATCATGGCACCCACTTCGGTATCTGCTTCCCATAAGGGCTTGCCAGTTTCTTTTGAAATTATTTCTTTTAATTCGTCTCTGTTTTGCTGAAGCTCATCATGAAATTGATTTAAATAGTGTAATCGCTCATCAAACGATAATCCAGACCAAATTGGAAAAGCACGACGTGCAGATAAAACAGCATTATTGATTTCTTTTTCTGTTGCGCTTGTTCCAGTCCAAAGAATTTCTGTTGTTGCAGGATTAAAGGAAGAAAATTTTGCGCCTGATCCTATCATAAGACTCTCCGGGTTTTTGGGGATGGTTTTTCGAATGGGCGAGAACTAACCCCGCTCCTACAAAATACAATATCGCACATCATCCCCAATAGATACATTTAAAATTTTAGCTGTCTCTTCATTTAAATTAATTTTATCTTTTTCAATTACTTCGAGATAACCTGAGGTCACCTTAAAATCTAAACGGGTATTTGAAATCATCCAAAGATTATCTTTATTTCTATCTTTCTTAACATTATTAAATTTATTAATCTGATGAACTTTTGCTTTTTGACTGGTTTGAACTGTCTTAAGCTCAGACTTTTCTGCTTCAATGAGAGGCCCCCCTTGAAAGATATCCACATAACCTCGATGTTTAAATCCTTCTTTTTCTAATAAGTGAAGTGCAGAAAGAGCCTCAAGATGTGTTTTTCCAATGACTTCTTGAGCAGCTTTAGAAAGCAAATCTACATAAATAGGATATTTAGGCATTAAATCCGTTATAAATTGTTCCCCTTGTACAGTTCTTAGATAATCTGCTTTTGCAAAATCCATTTCAAAAAAATGACGGCCTATTGCCTCCCAAAATGGCGAATTACCTTTATCATCCAAAAATCCCCGCATTTCTGCAATAACACGCTCTGTAAAAAAATCTGGAAATTCTGCAATGAATAAACACCGTGAACGCGATAAAAGACTTCCTTTACCTCGGCCACGAAATGATTTCTTTATGAAAAATGTACCAAATTCTGTGGTATTTTGATAATCATTGACTAATTCTAAAATTTTATGTTGCTTATGAATATGTAAACTATCAGATTTTTGCGTCAGGTTTGTTAACTTGTAGTTATAAAAAGGAGGACTTTCTCCAGCTGGAACATCGATAGCACAAGTCCCAACTACTTCTTTACTGTCTAAATCTTCCATCACAAAAAAGAAAACTCGGGAATCTAAATCATTTTTTGCTTGCTTGAAGCTCGCTACAGAATGCAGAACTCTTTTAGCTATTATATCTGGATTATTCGGGAGAGAAGTAAAACCAAAACCAACTTCCATGGCAATTTCTACGATAGATTTTAAATCATTTTCATGAACAGGGCGAATAAGAACAGTTCCATTGCTCATTGTTGATTCTCAAAATCCTTTTTCGCTGAGTCGGATTAAAATTGCTGTTGTTAATTTTGTGCGTTCCGCCAAACTATCAACCAATAGATATTCTTCCTCACTATGAATAGCTCCACCACAAACACCTAAAGTATCGACATTCGGAAGACCTGCTTCGGCAAGGTTATTACCATCACAACATCCTCCACTTGGCTTCCAAGTAATCGTTTGTCCTATTTCCTGTCCTAATTCTTTAACCAAATTGTATAATTCTTGTGTTTTACCCGTAATAATCTTAGGTTTCCGAGTAAATGTTCCATGCAGTTCCACTTTAAATCCATCTCGTTTCTCAACAGAGGCAATAATAGATTCTAATTGATCTTTTACCCAAAGCTCATCTCCATTTTTTTTAAGCCTAACGTCAATTCTGGCAATGGCGAGTGCTGGTACAATATTGATAGCGCCTCCTCCTTGAATTTGTCCCACATTTAAAGTTATCCCTTCTTGTTTTCCATTTAGCCCATCTACAGCGTTTACAATATAAGAAAGTAAGGTAATAGCGTTTCTTCCTTGCTCAAAAGAACGTCCAGCATGTGCAGCACGACCATGAACAACAATGGTAAAATTTCCAGTGCCCTTGCGTTCACCTGCTAAGGTTCCTATTTCATCCATTGCCGGTTCAAACAACAATCCAACCTGATGATTTTTAGCTCTCTCAGCTAAAAATGAGGCCGAACCCGAAGAACCAATTTCTTCGTCTGGATTAATTAACACTTCCCAACCCAGTGCTGATGCATTAGGACTCTTTTCAAATGCCTTTAGCGCATTCAACATAACACAAATTCCACCTTTCATGTCAGCGACACCAGGTCCATTAATAATATTTTGAGACTTTCGAAGTGCACGTTGAAAGGGATGTTCTAATTCAAAGACAGTATCCATATGCCCCACCAATAACACTTGTATCGGCGCTTTAGGGCGTTTCCAGAAACGTAGCATAGGGCCTAAATCAACCATTTTAGTGTGCCCCAAACTATCCACTTGTTTAAGAGGAGGAAGCGATAAAACGTTTCCTTCACATTCTAATCCTGAAAATGCTTGAGTTAACACAGCAGCCATTCGTTCAAGACCCGGAACATTTAACGATCCTGAATTGATATTCGACCATTGCATAATTTGTTCGACCATTTCTTCGGTATTGTTTTCTAAATTCTTTAAAAAAGTATTCAACTCTATAGAATTCATAGTGACTCCTATCATTTTACTCGAACCACACGGGTAATAATATCAATCGAACGTAAACGACGGAAAACCTTAGCCAAATGTGCACGATTTTTAATTTGAACTAAGAAAACAAGGGTATTATGTCGACTGTCTCGCTCATCTATATGAACGTTTTCAATATTAGCATCACATTCTGATAAAACATTCGCTAAAGTAGCTAAAACTCCCCTTCTATTTAAAACATCAATTCGTAATTCTACGGGGAATTCTCCTTCAACTGTATCCGCCCATTGCACAAAAATATATTTTTCTGGTGTTTGTTGCATTTCAGTTACATTTTTACATATTTCACGATGCACCACTATGCCACGTCCTGCACTCAAAAAACCGACGATAGGATCTCCAGGAATGGGACGACAACATTTTGCAAAACTCAATACCATTCCTTCTGTTCCACGAATAGCAAGTGGATAGCTCAACAAAAGCGAAGAAGAAGCTTCTTCAGCGGTAGATTCTGTTGCTAAACGTCTTGCTATCAAGGGTGCAATTTGATTTCCTAACCCCACTTCTTCACATAACCTATCAAAACTTTCTAATTTTAATTCGATTAATAATTTTGACACATGCCTTTCAGGAATATCTTTTAAGTTTTTTGATAAGGTTGCTAATGCTCGTTCAATTAGACGACGCCCTAAATTTCTTGCTTCAGACTGTTGTTGAGTTTTCAGCCAATGACGAATATTACTGCGAGCCTTCCCCGTAACAACAAAACTCAACCACCCAGGATTGGGATGAGCGCCTTCCGCTATAATAATTTCAACCGTTTGTCCGCTGGTCAACCGAGTACTGAGAGGAACTAAACGTCTGTCAATTTTTGCTGCAATACAGGCATTGCCCACATCCGTATGAACTGCGTAAGCGAAATCAACCGCCGTTGCCCCACCAGGTAAAGATAAAATATCTCCATTGGGTGTAAACACATAGACCTCATCGGGATAAAGATCAATTTTAACATGTTCAATAAACTCTAATGAATTTCCAGTATTTTTTTGGATTTCTAAAATTCCTTTTAACCATTCTCTTGCTCGTGTTTCTGCATCACTAATAGATCCATTAGATGATTTATACAACCAATGTGCAGCAATACCATTTTCTGCCATCCTATCCATTTCTTCCGTTCGTATTTGCACTTCAACTGGAATACCAAAAGGACCTAAGACTGTTGTGTGCAAAGATTGGTATCCATTAGCTTTGGGAATGGCAATGTAATCCTTAAAACGACCATGAACAGGTTTATACAAATTGTGTATCACCCCTAAGGCACGATAGCAAGTATCTACTTTGTCAACCAATACTCTTATTGCATAAACATCCATTATTTCTGAAAGAGATAAATCTTTTTTTTGCATTTTTTTATAAAGACTATATAAATGCTTTTCTCTTCCCATGATTACAAAAGGATAAACAGTTTCTTGTTCAAGACGCGTTTTTAAATTAGACTCCAATGCATGAATAATTTCTCTGCGATTTCCTCGTGCTTTGCGCACCGCTTCTTTCAATACCCGATATCTAACCGGATACAAATAAGAAAAACCAATATCTTCAAACTCGACCCGAAAATTGTTCATCCCTAATCGATTGGCTATAGGGGCATAAATTTCAAGCGTTTCTCTTGCAATACGACGACATTTCTCGGGCGATAGTGCCTCTAAAGTGCGCATATTATGTAAACGATCAGCCAATTTGATAATAATGACTCGTATATCTTTGGCCATCGCCAACATCATTTTACGCAAATTTCCAGCTTGCGCTTCCGCTCGACTTTCAAATTTAATCAGTGCAAGTTTACTAACGCCATCTACCAATTCAGCAATCTCATCCCCAAACTGTTCAGCAATCGCGTTTTTATCAAGATGCGTATCTTCTATCACATCATGGAGAATTGCTGCCATAATGCTTTGATGATCCATATGCATATTGGCGAGAATACGTGCAACTTCAATAGGATGTGAAATGTAAGGTTCTCCGGAAGATCGGTGTTGTCCTTGATGAGCATCTGCTGCAAAAAAATAGGCGCGTGAAATTTCAGCAACTTGTTCTTGCGTTAAATAATTTGAGAGTTGTTCTCTAAGGTCGGCAAACTGATACATCCTTACCCCTGCCCCGTAAAGAACGGACACTTTTGACCGCCCCCAAGAGCGAACACTATTGATCCGCTCTCCCTAGTTTTATGTGTTATTGTCTGTGGTTTCTTCTCCAAGAAACCCTTGCGCTGCTTCACGCAATGCAACAACCGTTGGCTTGTCATTCTCCCACGGAACAGCAGGTTCAGCAGCTCCCATCGCTAATTGTCTAGCGCGTTTAGAAGCAATTAATACTAAATGAAAACGATTGGGTATTTTCTTTAAACAATCTTCTACAGTAATGCGTGCCATTAAACAAACTCCAATTAAAATAGACTACAAACTTAATTCTACGAATATCTAACCCTATGATGCAACAATTTAACAACAAAAGTCATCTAGCTCATTAATTTTCTTATTATATCTCCCATTCGTTTTTCTTGATGACGTAACTGTAAACGATGACACTGAATAATTGACTTCAAATCTTCAACCGCTTCTGAAAATTGATCATTACAAATTAAATAATCATATTCAGTATAACGTGATATTTCATTTTTTGCCTCTTTCATTCGTCTTTCAATCACTTCTTTATTATCCTGATGCCGCTGCTCTAGCCGACTTCTGAGTGTTTCTTGATTAGGGGGAAATATATAAATACTAATTGCATCAATAAAGTGTATACGCACCTGCCGCGCACCTTGCCAATCAATTTCGAGTATAACATCTTCCCCTTTTTGCAGAGTTTCTTGAACCCATTTTGCAGAAGTGCCATATAAAAAACCGTATACCTCTGCAGTTTCTAAAAATATGTTCTCTTTAAGTAAATCCTTAAACTTTGACTCTGACACAAAATGATAATCAATACCACTTTTTTCTCCTGGGCGCATGGGGCGAGTGGTATGAGAAATTGAAATTTTGATTTTTGATAATGCATTCACGACAGCATTCACTAAGCTGGTTTTACCAGCCCCAGAAGGTGCTGAAATAATATATAAGGTTCCCTGATTCATAACATAATCTCTATTCTATGTTTTGGATTTGCTCTCGCATCTGTTCAATTAACACTTTTATTTCTACTGCGGCTTGAGTCGTTTGATTATCGAGAGATTTAGAGGACAGTGTATTTGCTTCTCGATTTAATTCTTGCATAATAAAATCCAAGCGACGCCCGACAATCCCACCCTCTTCTAACACCCTCTCTATTTCGGTTATATGTGCTTGTAAACGTCCCAATTCTTCAGATACATCCATCCTTTGTAACATATAAACCATTTCTTGTTCCAGACGACCCACATCAAATGTAAGTTGAATATCTTTCAGCTTCTCCTGCAATCGCCGTCGAGAAACCTCTGCTATCTCTGGTAACTTCCGCAAAAGAAATTTTATCCAGGATTGCATTTTAGCAAGATGTTGCTGGATTAATTTCTTTAATATTGTGCCCTCTCGCTCCCTTGCCAATATAAGATCTTTTAACGCAGCCTCAAACGCGGTATGGAGTGTTGCTTGAACACCCTCTAAATTAGCTTCTGGTACGCGTAAAACACCTGGCCAGTTTAAAATATCAAATGGAGAAAGCGGGGGAGTATTGGGTATTTTTGCTGCAATTTGTTGACCAACAGAAATAAGCGCTTCAGCCAATGCTACATTCAAATGAATATTTTTCTCTGATCCCAATTGACCGGGTTCATAGTGTAAAACACAGTCTATTTTTCCTCTGGATAACCATTTTCTGGTCGCTTCTCGACAAGAAACCTCAATGTTCTTTAAAGTCTCTGGTAGTTTAAAAGACACGTCTAAATATCGATGGTTAATTGAGCGGATCTCCCAACGAGCATATCCCCAATCTCCGTGATCTTCAGAGCTTGCATAAGCCGTCATACTCCGTATCATCTATTCTCCTAACGAGTGAGACCATACCGAATTTTAGAACCCAATACGACCACCAAATAACTAAATAATCCAAACATTATAATTGAAATCAAATAAAGAGCCATAGGAAAAGCTTGTCCCCCACACATTTCTCCTATCCAATTAACGCAAAGCGCTGCCAATATCAATTGTAATGCTCCCAACAAACCGGAAGCAGTTCCTGAAAAGTTCATGGGAACAGAGGACATGGCTGCAGCTGATCCAACCGGGAATAAAAAACCATTTCCAATAACAACAAAAGACATAGGGATAATAATCGCTAAAGGATTTTCAGGATAAAGCAAAGCCATTGTTAACAAACAAAGACCCCCAAACACAAAAAAGAACATACCAATACTTAATACTTTATCGATAGACAATTTAGTAACCAGTTTTTTTGCTGCCAAGTTCCCACACACATAAGCCATGGATAAGGTAATATAAAAATATCCTATTTCTTCTGCAACAAACCCTTGTTTATTAAAAACAAAGGGAGATTCAGTTGTATAGCAACGAAATACAGCATAACCAGCACAGACAATGAATGCATAACCTAAAAACTCCATATTGCGAAATATTTCAGTACAATTTTCAAGAAAAGTTTTTGGACTAGAGTTAAAACTGTCAAGCTCACGTGAAAAGTTTGCACCTGCAGCAGTTTCCTTTACATCTAAAAGTATATCCGGCAAGGGTTTTGATTTATCCACTAAAAAAATCATAACCAACATCACAGCTAAAATACCAAACAAAGCCATAAAACAAAACGTTGCTCGCCAATCAAAAAAATAAGTTAAATAACCCCCAACGAAGGGAGCAATAGCAGGTGATAGCCCTACGATAGGATAAGTGGTGGTATAAACTTTTACTGCTTCTAATCTATTAAAACGATCAGCAACAATCGCACGACTTAAAACTGATCCTACGCTGGCTCCCACCGCTTGTAAGGCTCTGCAAAAAATAAATTCTGATAAGGTAGTAGAAAAAGCACACAATAAAGAAGCCACAGAAAATAAACTAAATCCAATCACCAATATTTTTTTACGACCAAATTTATCCGCCAATGTTCCGTAAATCAATTGACAAATGCCGAGCGTCAACAAAAAAACACTAAAGCTCATTTGAATTTCTGTCTGAGTACAATCAAAATAAATGGCCATTTCGGGCAATGCAGGTAAGCAAATATCCGAGGCAACAAGACCTAAGGCACTCATCAGAATAATGAGAAAAAGAAAAATCCCTCGGCGTTCTACCGACATAATTAAACAGTCCTAAAAAACTAAAATTTGTGGGAGCGGAATCTTTAAGATTGTAGGTTGACTGTCACACAATGTCAACCACTATGCTCGAGGACCCTCACCCGGTGCTCGCACCACATTCTCCCGTAACAGGAGAAGGAATACTGAGAAACCTGGAGTCTTTTATGCGCATCATAACAATGAATGTCAATGGGATCCGTTCCGCGGCAAAAAAGGGATTCTTTAGTTGGCTAGCAAAACAAAAGGCTGATGTTATTTGTTTACAAGAAGTAAAAGCCCAGTTTCATCAACTTGAAATAGATCCTACTTTTTTTCCTGAAGGCTATCATGCTTATTTTTTTGATGCCGAAAAAAAAGGATATAGTGGAGTTGCCCTATACACTCGCATAGAGCCTGATAATATCCATCGCGGATTAGGGTGGAAAGAAGCCGATGAAGAAGGTCGATATATTCAAGCAGATTTTGGAAATCTAAGTGTAGCTTCCCTCTATTTACCTTCAGGAACCAGTGGAGAACATCGCCAAGCCATCAAGTATGATTTTTTGGCACGGCTCCGAAAACATCTCGAACATCAAAAACAAGATAAACGCCATTATATCTTATGTGGGGACTGGAATATTGCCCATAAACAGATTGATTTAAAAAATTGGAAAGCCAATCAAAAACACTCTGGATTTCTCCCAGAAGAACGCGCTTGGTTGGATGAGCTTTTTGGTTCTGGAGGTTTTGTGGATGCCTTCCGCGTGGTTAATCAAGAACCTGATCAATATACTTGGTGGACTGCTCGCCAACCAACAGCATGGGAAAACAACATCGGATGGAGAATCGACTACCAGGTTGTCACGCCTGAATTAAAAACAGCTATACAATCGGCCCATATTTACAAAGACGAAAAATTTTCTGATCATGCCCCATTGATAATGGATTATCGGATCATACCCAGTACCAAATGACTATTCGTCATGTTATTCTTCACTTTCTTTTCCTAGTAAATGGCCTTATGATAATAAGAAGAAAGGTGGTTTGTTGCCGTTGTAACAAAATTAGTTAATTGACTTAAAATTATATCGTGGAGAATCCAAAGTATGCACTTTTTGCAATTAAGCCGGACTTTCCTGATTACTATATTCTTAAGTGGGATCTGTAGTTTTCTGCTGCTTTTCCCTATCACGGGTTCTACAAAAGAAGTTGGAACCTCACAAGCTATTCCCGAAATCATAGACACGCCCTCTTCAGAAAATGTAGAAACAAAAATCCCCCTATCCGATCTCCAACGCTTTACTACGGTCATTGATAACATTAAAAATTATTATGTAAAACCAATTGAAGATCCTGTATTACTTGAAAATGCTATTCGAGGCATGTTAGCAGGCCTTGATCCACATTCTTCCTACTTAGACACAGAAGAATATGCGGAGTTAAAAGAAACAACCACAGGAAAATTTGGTGGATTAGGTGTTGAAGTAACTCCAGAAGACGGTCTTATTCGCGTTATAAGCCCGATTGACGATACCCCTGCTCAACGTGCAGGTGTTAAAGCTGGCGATCTCATTATTCGTTTAAACGATACGCCTGTTAAAGGATTATCTCTGCATGAAGCCATAGAAACCATGCGAGGAGAAAAAGGTACTAAAATTGTACTAACCATTATTCGTCAAGGCGAAACAAAACCTCTCCTTATCACAGTCGTCCGCGATACAATTAGCGCTCAAAGCGTTCGCAGCAAAACGCTGGATGAAAACTATGGCTACATCCGAATATCACAATTTCAAACTAATTCGGCTGAAGATATGATTCGCGCGATACAAACCTTGAAAAAAAATATGGAAGGAAAACTAAAAGGATTAATTCTCGATCTCCGTAATAACCCCGGCGGCATTTTAGAATCTTCTGTGAAAATATCTGATGCTTTCTTAGATCGCGATAAATTGAAGTATGATGCAATGATCGTTTACGCCAAAGGCCGAATGCCAAACTCTCAAATTAAAGAAAAAGCACATCCAGGGGATATCTTAAATGGCGCTCCCATGGTGGTATTAGTCGATGGTGGCTCGGCTTCGGCATCTGAAATTGTGGCCGGCGCGCTTCAAGATCATCAACGCGCAGTAATTCTAGGCACCCAAACTTTTGGTAAAGGATCAGTACAAACGGTTATTCCTCTAAAAGACAAACGAGGGCTTAAATTAACAACAGCACTGTACTATACCCCCGCAGGACGTTCAATTCAGGCTATCGGAATTAAACCTGACATTATTGTACAAAATTTAAAGATCCCCGCCACGGCAGATAATGATGAATTCAAAAACTTGTACCCACGTGAAGAGAATTTGCAAGGTCATATTGAAAATGGCAGCTCTAACAAGCCAACCAGTGCAAAAGCGGGAGATAAAGCTGAGCTTCCTTTAATCAATACAGATTATCAATTACATGAAGCCTTGAATGTTCTAAAAGGGTTAGTACTGATTAACCAAAATCGGGATTAACCCTCACCCGCCCTTCGGGCACCCTCTCCCAGATTGGGAGAGGGAAAAGTTGCTACGCAGCCTCGACTTCTTTAGTTTCCAAAGTTTCTTTTAATTTTAAGAGTGCATTTTTTTCTAACTGACGAATGCGTTCCGGAGAAACTTCATAGACTTCTGCCAATTCTTGAAGCGTCGCTTTTTTGTCTTCTATTAACCATCGCTTTTCTAAAATATCTCGACTTCGACTGTCTAATTGCAATAATGCAGATTTCAAATGTCCTTCTGTGTGTTCTCCCCAATTTGAAGATTCTAATTGATAAGCAGGATCTGCCTTCATATCTTCTAAATATTCCGAAGGAAATCGCGCAGCATGAGAATCATTATCACTGTCTTTTGGTAAATCAAAATGCATATCTCGCGCATTTAATCGCTCTTCCATACGCAATACTTCTTTTACACCAACTCCCAAATCACTCGCAATCGACTGCACTTCCTCTTTGGTAAACCAACCCAAGCGTTTTTTTACACTTCGTAAATTAAAAAATAGTTTACGTTGTGCTTTGGTGGTTGCTACTCTCACGATGCGCCAATTACGTAAAATGTATTCATGTATCTCCGCTTTAATCCAATGAACAGCAAAAGAGACTAAACGAACGCCCATCTCGGGTTTAAAACGTTTTACCGCTTTCATCAAGCCTACTGTTCCTTCTTGAATAAGATCGGCTAAGGGAAGACCATAACCTAAATATCCGCGAGCGACTCGAACTACATAACGGATATGGGGTAAAATTAACTTTTGAGCAGCTTGTAAATCCCCTTGTTCTTGAAACTGAATGGCTAATGCATATTCTTCTTCTTGGCTTAACAGGGGTATAGAATTTACTCGCTGCAAATAAGCTTCAATGCTCCCGATTGGAAGTTGAGGATTAAATACCTGTATATCAGTACAGCTTGTTGCGTTCATATTTCTTTACTTCACCTTAATTTAGTTTATACATTTAGTTTATGTACTTAAAGACCATTAGATACATTTTTTACTGGTTAATTGTATCATTTTTACATTTATTCTACAAATTCAAACCTGCGTGTATTTACTCCTTCTATATCTATTGTCTCCAAAAACATATTTAAGGGACGAACCCATAGAGCATTAGGACCAAATTCTTGGGTATCATACAATGCTTTGTAAACCGCCATAGGTTCTAAAGTCTCTGAGTGATGAGCAATACCTAAAACCTCATATAATTTGCCACTATAATGACGATATTTCCCCAGTTTTAAACTTTCTTTCTTCATATGTACTACTCCAAAAATGATATTTACAACTTTGATACCGATTTTACACCATTCCGCTCCGGATCAAACACTGGCATAATGACATAATGAAACGTAACTCTTAAACAAAAACACAGCAACTTATGAAAGCTACCACACTCTCTAGTTATCCTAATACTCGCTTGCGCCGTATGCGATCAGATCCTTTTAGTCGGCGACTGATTCAAGAAACCACACTTTCTGTAGATGATCTTATTTATCCGCTTTTTATTCATGAGGGAAATAATCACGCGGAAGCCATTCCTTCTATGCCAGGTATCTCGCGATTAACGCTCGACTTATTATTAGAAGAGGCCGCAACGATAGTCGATTTAAAAATACCCGCAATTACTCTTTTTCCAGCAATTGCTTTAGAAAAAAAATCTTTACACGCCGAAGAGGCATATAACCCGGAAGGCCTCATTCAACGAGCCATTCGCGCGCTTAAACAACATTTTCCAACACTCGGTATTATTGCAGATGTTGCATTAGATCCTTATACCGTACATGGGCATGATGGCGTCATTGATCCAAACGGAAAAATTCTAAATGACGAAACCATCGAAATCTTAGTAAAACAAGCTTTATCCTGCACAGAAGCAGGTGTTGATATCATCGCCCCTTCGGATATGATGGATGGGCGTATTCATCATATCCGGAAAGCTTTAGAAACTGCGGAATATCCACACACCAAAATCCTTGCCTATTCTGCCAAATATGCTTCTCAATATTATGGCCCTTTCAGGAACGCAGTAGGCTCTGAACTCCTGAAAACAGGCTCATCTGAACCCTCAAAAAATGATAAAAATAAATCTTACCCGTCTTCCAAAAAAAGTTACCAGATGGATCCCCGCAATAGTAATGAAGCCCTGCGAGAAGTGGCTTTAGATATTCAAGAAGGAGCAGATATTGTTATGATTAAACCAGGCTTACCTTATTTAGATATTGTTCGCCGCGTAAAAGATATGTTCGGGGTCCCAACCTTTGTTTATCAAGTGAGTGGGGAATACGCCATGCAAATGGCTGCAATACAAAATGGTTGGCTAATCGAACGTGAAACCATATTAGAATCTTTAATCTGCATCAAACGTGCAGGTGCGGATGCAATCTTAAGCTATTTCGCCAAAAAGGCCGCTGTTTGGCTTAAAGAAGGAGAATAACCTCTGCTTATTTTTAGAGAGTTCATCATTTATGCCCTTATTATCTATGGGTTATTAACCTGTGTCATTTATTTTGTTTCCGATTTCGCAATTTTTCCCGTACCACAATCTTCATACCAAGATACCAGAATGCCCCATCTTTTAAAATTAATCACCGACGATGGAAAAAAAATCTCTGCACTTTATTTACATAATCCCAAGGCTGAATTTACACTGCTCATCAGCCATGGGAACGGCGAAGATTTAGGCAGTATACTTCACTGGCTAATGACTTTTTATCAAAACGGCTTTTCCGTTTTTGCCTATGATTATCACGGCTATGGTACTAGCGAAGGTTCCCCCTCTGAAAATAATACCTATAGAGACATTGATGCAGCCTATCAATATTTAACTTTTATTTTGAAAGTACCGACTAATCGAATCATCCTATTTGGACGTTCTTTAGGAAGCGGTCCCACCATCGATTTAGCAAGTACCAGCCCTTGTGCAGGTGTGATTATTGAAAGTGGGCTACTTACCGCCTTTAGGGTAATCACTGGTATTCCTTTACTCCCTGTGGATAAATATCGTAATAATCAAAAAATTAAAAAAATTCATGTGCCAATCCTATTCATTCATGGAACTCAGGATGAAGTCATTCCTTTTTGGCATGGAACTCAATTATTTAAATTAGCAAATTCTCCTAAAAAATCTTTTTGGGTACAAGGGGCATTGCACAATAATGTAACCGAAAAGGCGGGTAAAGAATATTTTAAAGTAATCACAGAATTTGCAAAATCTTTATCAAGCGAATAATATAATAATATTATTTATGTTTGGAGATAGTATTTAATCATGAGTGAAAATATCCTAGCTGTCACAGACAGTTCCTTTGAAAACGATGTATTACAATCTACTGTGCCTGTATTGATTGATTTTTGGGCAGAATGGTGCGGTCCTTGTCGGATGATTGCTCCTATCTTAGAAGATATCGCAAAAGATTATCATGGAAAAGTTAAAATCATGAAAATGAACATCGATCAAAATTCAACAACCCCCAGTAAATATGCTATTCGCGGGATACCCACTTTATTAATTTTTAAAGCGGGCAAAGTCGCCGGAACTAAAACGGGATATATGGCTAAATCTCAATTAACTGGATTTATAGACAGTCATCTGGAATGATCAATTTTAAAATTTATTTATATAAAAAGGAACTCTATGTATTTTTTAAAAACAGTGCTAGACTTACTTTATGTAAAATAATTGCATCTACGTCTACCTATTAAATAGACAAATCAATGTTTTCAAAATCTTCTTTTAACTTCAACTTATAGTGTAATCATATCGTTATGAATCTAACTGAATTAAGACAGAAATCTCCTGCAGAACTCTTAGAAATTGCCTATTCATTTGGCATAGAAGATGTCGCTCGTGCTAGAAAGCAAGAGGTGATCTTTGCCATTCTAAAAGCACATGCTAAGCGTGGTGAAGATATTTATGGCCATGGTGTTTTGGAAATTCTCCAAGACGGTTTTGGATTTTTACGTTCCGCTGATAGCTCCTATTTAGCAGGGCCTGATGACATCTATGTCTCCCCCAGTCAAATTCGGCGATTCAGTTTAAGAACGGGGGACGAAATCCATGGCAAAATTCGACCACCCAAAGATGGTGAACGTTATTTTGCACTACTTAAAGTCAATGACATCAACATGGAGCCTCCCGAAGTCGCCAGAAACAAAATTGCTTTCGAAAATTGTACCCCTTTACATGCCAGTGACCGATTGCAAATGGAAGTGGGCAACGGCAGCACAGAAGATATTACTGCACGAGTCATTGACTTAGTATCTCCCATTGGTAAGGGACAAAGAGCGTTGATTGTCTCCCCTCCAAAAGCCGGGAAAACAGTCATGTTGCAGAATATTGCACATTCGATTGCAGTTAATCATCCTGAATGTCATCTGATTGTATTATTGATTGACGAACGTCCCGAAGAAGTCACTGAAATGGCACGTTCTGTGAAAGGCGAAGTCATCGCCAGCACCTTCGATGAACCTGCAAACAGACATGTTCAAGTAGCAGAAATGGTCATTGAACGTGCAAAACGATTGGTGGAACATAAACGAGATGTTGTCATTTTATTAGATTCTATTACTCGTTTAGCGCGAGCACATAATACTGTGATTCCTCCTTCTGGAAAAGTATTAACTGGGGGTGTCGATGCCAACGCACTGCATCGTCCCAAACGTTTCTTTGGTGCAGCACGTAATGTAGAAGAAGGCGGAAGTCTTACCATTATTGCAACAGCGCTTATCGATACCGGCTCCAAGATGGACGAAGTCATTTACGAAGAATTCAAGAGTACAGGAAACATGGAACTTCATCTTGATCGCCGCATTGCCGAAAAACGGGTTTATCCTGCTATCAATATTGCGCGTTCTGGTACACGTCGTGAAGAATTACTGGCTAAACCAGATGATCTCCAAAAAATGTGGATTTTACGAAAACTACTACATCCCATGGATGATCTCCCCGCAATGGAATTCTTAATGGAACGTTTACGTGAAGCAAAAACTAATGCAATATTTTTTGAGTCTATGAAACGCGCAGCTCAATAGGAAATTGGGGTCAACGCATAATTGACTTTATACTGCGATTTATAGAGCTAGTATTTTTGTATAGGTTTTTAGGAGCATGATACAGTGTTTGAGACATTTAATTGTGATTCCTGCATATTTTGACACCATATATTATAAACTTCCATCAAACTGTCTGTCTCCAGAGCATTTCGTATCATCTTCATCAAATTATTCATAAAATACGCATTGTGCTGAGATACTAAAGTAAATGCTAAGATTTCTTCTATTTTAAATAAATGATGTAAATATCCTCGTGTGTAATTCTGACACGTTGCACAGCCACAATCTGATTCTATGGGATTATTATCTAATCGATATTGACTGTTTCTTAAATTAATATGTTCACGCTTTAAATCATGTGAACGATTCCAGGGTTTCACCAATGCTCCCCCATGTCTTGCAATACGGGTTGGATGTACGCAATCAAAAGTATCAATGCCTTGTAAAACCCCTTCAAAAATATCCCGAATACCTCCAATCCCTAATAAATGTACCGGACGATCTTTCGACAACAACGACATGGTTAAAGCAACCACATCATACATTTCTTGTTTATTCGCACCCAGCGAACCCCCAATCGCATGCCCAAAAAAAGAATGATTATTGACAAAGTCACAACTTTCTTTGCGTAAATCTGGATAAGTGCCCCCTTGCACAATGCCATATAATTTTTGAGACCCATTATCCTCTTTTTTATACGCAGAAAGAGATCGCAAGGCCCAACGATGACTGCGTTCCATAGAAGCTTTGGTATACGATTTATCGACGTGATAAGGCGTACATTCATCTAAAACCACAATTAAATCTGCGCCCAAATAACGCTGGACCCGTATGGATTCTTCCGGGGTTAATAAATATTCTTGACCATTGATATAAGAACGAAAACTTGCACCCTCTTCGTTGATTTTTAATAGTGTTTTTTGCCCCATCCGACGTCTACCTTTAATTTCATCGGCAACCGATCCATGCCCAAGACTAAAAATTTGAAATCCTCCGGAATCAGTTAACATCGGTCCATGCCATCCGGTAAATTGTTGTAATCCTCCAAAATGGCGCACAGCTTCAGGGCCCGGTTGTAACATCAAATGGTAGGTATTAGACAAAATAATTTGAGTATCACAGGCTTTCAGTTGTTCTATTGTTAAACATTTCATCGCCGCTTTAGTGGCACAAAAGATAAAGGCTGGCGTTTTTATAACCCCATGAGGTGTTTCCAAAACCCCAAGTCTTGAAGAGGCCGGTCCTTGTTTTTTGATATGAAAACTAAAAACATTAGATTTCATGGTATTTTAATTCCAAAGGTTTTCGAACACAGCGATAACTAAAATACATGAGAGGTGTTGCAGCCATGTTTAAAAATAATCTTATAATTTGTGCACTGATAACAAACGTCATAAACAACTCAAACCAAGGAATGGGAGATACACTAAACCAACGCCATGCTAACACACTGAATATCACTGTATCTAAAAATCCTGAGACCATCATGGAAACATTTTGTCGTAACCACAAAAAACGCCCTGCTGTTACTTGACGTAACTTTGCGAAAATCATGACATCTAACCATTGGCTACACCAATAGGCAATTAAACTGGCAATGAATAAGCGAAGCGAGGGTGTAAAAAGTTGCATCATGGCTTCATGTGAATGCTCGGCATCTACTAATGCAAAATTGTTTGGGTCTAAAACAGGTACTAATGGATGAGCCAAGGTTAAGACCATCCAAACCACCATTAAAATTTGCACCCAAAAACCAAGGGTGACACATTTTGCAGCTGCTTTAGGCCCATAATGTTCTGATAATAAATCATTCACAAAAAAAGTTGTTGTAAATAACACAGTGCCTAAGGCAACAGGTTCACTAAAATGTTCGTAAGTAGTTAATCTTAACACCTGAATATTAGCAACGACTAAAGCTAAGGCATTATAAACATACAAACCCATCGCACCATAAAACCGTAGTAAGGTTAGAATAGCGACACTGCACAGCAAGAAAGTAACAACTGTTAACATTTCTGCAGTAACGTGTACTTGCATCCAAATGACTATATCACGAATAAAATTATCCATAACCCATTATGAAGAGGCGCTTACTCAAAAGCAAGTGATAGGTCACGTTTTTATTTCGTATGAAAAACATAGAAATTTATAGAAATTGGGTAATTCTAAGGAATCAATGGATATAGCCGCTGTCCTATTTATAAACAATGTAAAATTAAGGTGATAATTCATGGATCCGGTTACCATAGCCCTAACTGCAATAGGTGCTGCTACAGGTGTTGGCGCTGCTGTCAGCGCCCCCTTTTATCTTTACAACCAATATAGAAAATTTGAGGCCTTAAGAAAGAATAAAGATTTAAAAAATAAATACCTTCCTCTATTCCATGTCTGGGAAGCTTTTGAAGCCGCTAAAAATAAAAATATAAAACCTGGTTTATTTTCACCTATAACAAGCTGGATCAATGAAAAAATTGCCTTTTATACACTTGTTGTTCGACCAATACTCAAAATATATGCAAAATTTTTTAAAGAAACTGTCACTGGCGCTGCTGATCTTTTTGGGGCAAAAGGAAAAGCTGCAAAGGCGGCATTGCAAGCTGCCGAAGACGCTGCGGAAAATGCTTCTAAATGGGTTCTTGGAAAAACAGAAGGTTTTCTTAAAGTTTTTGCAATAAAGCCACCTAATAATGCAAAAGCTTTAATAAAGAAAATTGAAGCTTATCAAGAAAGGGGTTACTCCTTTAAAGAAGCTGCAAATGCATTGATTAAAGATTTAAAAAATCCCAAAACTGCAGGGGAATTAGTCAAGAATTTAAATAAACCTGATGCCCCAGATGCTTCAGATGCTGAAGATGCTTCAGATACTCCCGGCTCTGATGTTGAAATGTCAGAAACTGATAAATCCAAAAAAAGAAAAAAAAAGAAAGATCCTTCTAAAACTTTTACCCCTTTATTAGAAAAAGGTCTCGCCATGGCTGAATTTCTTGAGAGCCCAAGCATCGACACTGAAAAGCTTTTAGAGAACCCCAAGGAATTCATAACAACATTCGCAGATTTAATGAATACTAAAAAAGATACTTTTGGCTTTAAAGATATTAAAACCAGTGTTGATAAAAATGCTTTTAATATTATGGAAGGGGGTAGCATGAGGACAAAAATAGAAAAAATAGAAGGCGGAGGAACCCGCTTTACACCAGTACCGAATGAAAATGGCGAATTCCCTGCAAATGCATTTCAACTGACCGCTCAAGCTGCCGCCATGAACGCCAAAATTTCAGATAAGATAGATGTAACCATTACACCACCCAAACTTCCTAAAGCTGTAGCAGAATTATCCGCTTCTGAATTGGAAAAAACTGCAGCCAATATTAAAAAGTTATTTGAGGAAGTCGTTAAGGCAGAGTTAAGACCTCATTTAGATCCCACCGCAGAAAGCATTTTAACCAAATGCGGAATTACCCTCCCTACTCTACCAGAACAAGATAAAAAGGAAGATAGAAGACCAAAACCTTCCCCTAGTGTCGAGGATATTTAGGAGTTCCTTGACCCCTAGATTCGCTAATGATATTCTCTAGCAATGACAAATCAAACTACACATTTTGGGTATAAAACCATCCCAAGCTCTGAAAAAACAGACCGTGTTGCATCCGTTTTTCATTCTGTTGCAAAACGTTATGATCTGATGAACGATCTTATGTCTTTTGGGTTACATCGATTGTGGAAACAAATGGCTGTTGCAAAATGTGCCATTCGCCCTAAACAAACAATATTAGATTTGGCGGGCGGCACAGGAGACATGACTCGCTTAATGGCCAAGCAACTTGGAAAAAATGGACATATTGTTCTTTCTGATATCAACCACAGTATGATGTCAGTGGGTCGAGATCGTTTATTAAATGAAGGCATTGTTCTGTCTTTGCACTCCGTTCAAGCGAACGCAGAGTCTCTTCCCTTCTCTAATAACAGTTTCGATTGCGTCATGATTGCTTTTGGTTTACGTAATGTCACCTATAAAGACATGACACTCGCAGAAATAACAAGAATATTAAAACCTGGCGGACGTGTGGTGATTTTAGAATTTTCTCACCCCCAAACACCGACTTTAAATAAACTCTATGATGCCTATTCTTTTTCAGTGTTACCTTTTCTTGGAAAATTGATTACTCAAGATGAAGAGAGTTATCGTTACCTTGCTGAATCCATTCGTATGCATCCTGATCAAGAAACATTAAAAACCATGATGGAACAAGCAGGGTTGGAACGTTGTGAATACCAGAATATTCATCAAGGAATCGTTGCAATTCATTTGGGGTTCAAATTTTAATGTTTAATTTAATCGAAACAGTGATTAACAATGCTTTGAAAATGGATCCGCGTACACCTGTGAGACTGGCTACTCTCGATGACAAAATTTTAAAAGTAGAAGTTTCTGATCTCTCTCTTACCTTGTACGTTATATTCTCAAATAGTGGTATTAGTATATCCAAACTATCTTTAATTAATTCACATACTACCATAAAAGGGCCACTCAATGCATTCATAACATTGGCTATTCATAAAGATCCACGCCTTGCAGTACAAAAGGGATTAACGATTGAAGGTGATACCACTGTCGGAGAGACCATTCAAACACTTTTCTTTACTCTAGAGCTAGAGTGGGAAGAATTAATATCCCAATGGACTGGCGATACTGTTGCGCATTTAATAGGTAAGTTCTTTCGCAACACTCAAAAATTAAATAAAAAATTTATGGCAAGCTTAAACTACAACTCTTCTGAATATTTGAAAGAAGAATTAAAAATAGTACCAACACAGGAAGAAGTAGATGATTTTCTGATGGCAGTTGATAAATTAAGAACCGATATCGATCGTACAGAAGCCAGATTTAATCATCTAGAAAAAACAATTCTTCAGAAAAATCATGGTGTTCCAAATAGGAATTTTGACCTAACATGAAAAAAATCCCACAATTATTTCGTTTACTTTATATTAGCTATGTACTCTTAAAACATGGATTAGATGAAGTGGTACTGGCTACTCATTTATTTAGATCTTTACGTTTTTTAATTTATTTTTCTCCTTCAAGATGGAATGGTAAAAGTAAAAAACCCAGAGGGATCCGAATCCGAGAGGCTTTGGAAGAGCTTGGGCCAATTTTTATTAAATTTGGACAAATGCTCTCAACCCGAATGGATATTTTGCCAGATGATATTGCCGAAGAATTGGTAAAGCTACAAGATCAGGTTCCCCCTTTTTCGGGTGATAAAGCAAAAAAAATTGTAGAAGCTGCTTTAAACAAGCCCATTCACGAAGCATTTTTAAATTTCACCATAGAACCTTTAGCTTCAGCTTCGGTTGCACAAGTCCATGCAGCTACTCTTTTGGATGGTCAAGATGTCGTTGTAAAAGTATTAAGACCGAAAATTCATAAAATCATTCAACGGGATGTTGCCCTCATGCAAACAATGGCAAATCTGGCAGAACACTATTGGAAAGGCGCTAAACGTTTCAAACCTAAAGAAATTATATACGAATTTCGAAAAAGTATTCATGAAGAATTAGATTTAATGTGTGAAGCAGCCAATGCCTCCCAATTAAGGCGAAATTTTAAAAATTCTGATCTGCTTTATATCCCAAAGATTCATTGGCCACTCACTAAAAATAATATATTAGTCATGGAACGAATCTATGGGACCCCCATTTCTAACATACCTTTATTAAATCAACAAGGCGTTAATTTAAAATTACTCGCAGAAAATGGCGTAAAAATATTTTTTACCCAAGTTTTTAGAGATTGTTTTTTCCATGCCGATATGCACCCAGGAAATATTTTAGTTTCAACTGAAACACCACAAACTCCCAAATACATCGCGGTTGATTTTGGGATTGTTGGTACCTTAGGGCCTCGTGACCAACGATATTTGGCAGAGAATTTTTTGGCTTTTTTCAAACGCGATTACAGACGCGTCGCGGAATTGCATGTTGAATCCGGGTGGATCCCTAAAAATATCCGTGTGGATGAGTTCGAATCTGCAATCCGTACTGTCTGTGAACCTATTTTTGAACGTCCCCTTAAAGATATTTCTTTTGGTCATACCTTACTTCGACTGTTCCAAACAGCTTCTAAATTTGATATGAACATCCAACCCCAATTTACCTTACTTCAAAAAACTCTAATTAATGTTGAAGGACTCGGCAGACAATTGTATCCAGATCTCGATCTATGGCATACCGCAAAACCTGTTCTAGAATCTTGGATGAAAAACCAAGTGGGCGCAAAAGCACTACTACGGCAAATTCGGCTTAACGGCCCTTATTGGCTAGAAAAACTACCCCTGATGCCTGAGTTAATTTACAAGGCTTTACACAACGCTGCTAATGCTGCAACTACTGAATTGAACCCTGCTTCTCATGCGACTATTACTCATGCACCCATCAAACCACAGAAAGTTCAATCAACACTCTCCCAAAATGTGTTTTGGTATGGCATGCTAGTTGGAATTACTTTATCTTTATTAACTCTATTGGCAAGGAACTATATACGATGACTGACTGCATCTTTTGTAAAATTGTTGAGGGACAAATCCCTACAGAGTTTGTTTATGAAGATGATAAAATAGTTATTTTTAAAGATATACGTCCAAAAGCGGAAGTTCACTTATTAATTGTTGCCAGAGAACACATCCCGAGCCTTGCAGAAGCTACGCAAGACAATGCCTCTTTGTTAGCACATATGACCCTCGTTCTCCCCAAAATTGCCAAAGAGCAGGGATTAAACAGTGGATTTAGAACCGTCATTAATACCGGAAAAGGAGGCGGTCAAGAAATTGATCACATCCATTTTCATTTATTGGGTGGCGGCATGCTTCCCAAATTTTAAGGAGACATTATATGGGCTTTGGTGGCATCAGTATCGGCTCTTTATTGCTGATTTTCTTAATCGTTGTTGTACTATTTGGTACTAGAAAATTGCGTAACATGGGAGAAGACTTAGGGACTGCGGTTCGTAACTTTCGTAAAGGCTTACAAGGAACAGAACAAGATAAATTGTAGGCCGGGGAGGGGGTTAAGGAAGGACCGGCGCAAGTGCTAAGGTAAAGGTAAACTCATGAACTTTTGGGAATTAATTCTTATTCTACTGGTTGCTTTGGTTGTGATTAAACCAGAACGACTGCCAGAAGTAGCTTTTACACTTGGATTGTGGACTGCACGAATTAGACGTTTTACTCAATCATTTTTTGAAAAATATGATCACTAACCATTCATTGCTCCAATCGTGAATACTTATATTCCTCATCTTATTGAATTCAGAAAACGAGTTATTCGTAGTATTATCTTTTTCTTGATTCTTTTTTTTGGGTTATTCTGGAAAGACGAAAAACTCTATACTTTTATTGCAAAACCGCTATTAAAACAACTTCCAGCCGGTGGCCAATTAATCGCAACTGAAATAACCTCCCCGTTTACGGTTCCTATGAAACTCGCCTTGGTAACCGCTTTAATATTGGCTATTCCGTATATTTTATATCAACTGTGGGCTTTTGTAGCACCCGGATTATACAAACAAGAAAAGAAAACAATCTTGCCATTTTTAATTGCAAGTATTGTTTTGTTTTACTTAGGCATGATTTTTGCATTTTACATCATTTGTCCACTCGCTCTGGGATTCTTTACACACACTGCTCCTCAAGGTGTATTGGTAATGACTGATATTCGATATTATTTGGATTTTATACTGCTCATTCTTTTTTCTTCGGGTATCGCTTTTCAAGTTCCTGTTGTTACGCTTGCGCTTATTCAAGCGGGTATTGCAACTACTCAACAGTTGTCTTACATTCGACCCTATGTCATTGTAGGGGCTTTTGTACTGGGCATGCTGCTCACCCCTCCCGATGTTGTCTCACAAATTTTATTGGCACTCCCGATGTGGGGATTATTTGAAGCAGGTTTGCTGCTCTCTCGCTATCTAAATCCCCCTCGCCAAGTGGTTAGTAGCCATAATTAACGCGTTAACAATGCCTGGCTCAGAAGCAGAATGTCCCGCCTCTCGAATGATTTGCAACTCGGAAATTGGCCAAACTTTATGAAGCTCATAAGCTTGATTTAAAGGACAAACAACATCATATCGACCGTGAACAATAGTCCCCGGAATATCTTTTAAACGAGATGCATTTTTAATGATTTGATTAGGCTCTAAAAAAGTGTTATTCACAAAATAATGACATTCAATGCGAGCAAGACTCATTGCAATATGTGGATGAATGACATGATTCACAACATGCGGATTGGTTTGTAATGTAGAACATAAGCCTTCCCATTGCGCCCAAGCTTTTGCAGCTGCCATCCGTGCAAGCTCATCATCCCCTGTCAAACGACGATAATAAGCTTGTATAATTTCATTTCGTTCTTCTATAGGTAGATGAGCAACAAATTCTTCCCAATAATCGGGGAAAATGTGATGAGCCCCTTCTTGATAAAACCAAGTCAAGTCTTCTTCTCGACACAAAAATACACCCCTTAAAATCATATTAAAAACACGATTTGGGTGGGTTTCTGCATAAACAAGTGCCAGTGTTGCTCCCCAAGAACCTCCAAATAATACCCACTTTTCAATCCCTAAATGAAGACGAATGGCTTCCATGTCCTTCACTAAAGCTTGAGTCGTATTATTCTCTAACTCAGCATGAGGGGTTGAACGACCTGCACCTCGTTGATCAAAAAGTACAATGCGATACAATTCTGGATCAAAAAAACGTCGTTGATCTTCATCGCAACCAATCCCAGGCCCCCCATGTAAAACAACAATGGGGATCCCTCTTGGATTACCACATTCTTCAATGTATAAAGTATGAGGAGGATCTACTGCTAATTGATGAATGGCAAAGGGCTTAATAGCAGGATACAGTGTCAGCATGAGGCATGGTTCCCCGTTGTAAGTTTAAAAGCTAATAAAGTTTTTCATTTTTCTCAAACCTTATTTTAATTAAACCTTATCTTATCAGCCAAGAAAGCGCAACAATGGACAATATCTTACAAAAAAATGGGAGCATTTCCTATAGTTCTCAGTTGCAGAATGAGACAAACTTAAGTTGTCAATCTCCAACCGACCATATTCGGTGTTTTGCCCAGGTTCCTCACCTGGGCAATTTTTTATGTATTTCTGGTTTTTTGGGTGGACAGGAGATCCTCTATCCCCCTACACGACAGTAGATTCGTTATTGAAAAATTACCCGCCTGAACGAGAAGCTCTTTTACGATCCTGTTCTTTTAAGAATCTCTTCCGTAAACGAATACTTTTAGGTGTGATTTCAACCAATTCATCCTCTTCAATAAATTCTAAAGCATATTCTAAAGTCAGTTTAATTGGCGGCGTTAAAATAATATTCTCATCACTCCCTGCTGCTCGAATATTGGTTAACTGTTTTTCTTTAGTGACATTAACAACCAGATCATTATCTCGCGTATGAATACCAACAATCATTCCTTCATATACTTCTGTTTGTGGGCCAATAAACAATTTACCTCGGGGTTGAATATTCCATAATGAATAAGCCGTGGTTTTTCCAGTTGCATTAGAAATCAAAACCCCGAAATTACGTTTTGCAACAGCTCCCTTTTGTATAGGCCCGTAATGTTCAAAAACATGCGTCATAATCCCAGAACCCGAAGTGAGGGTTAAGAAATCGCCATGAAAACCAATCAATCCCCTCGCTGGAATGATATATTCCATGCGAACGCGTCCTTGTCCATCGGAAACCATATCATTTAAACGTCCTCGCCTATCCCCCAACTGTTGCATAATTGCACCTTGATGTGTTTCTTCTACATCTACAACAAGTTGTTCATACGGTTCCTGCTCTTCACCGTCTATCATACGGATAATTACTTCTGGCCTCGAAACCGCCAATTCAAATCCTTCACGACGCATCGTTTCAATTAATATTCCTAAATGTAATTCTCCTCGGCCAGATACTTTAAATTTATCGGCGTCACTCATATCTTCTACCCGTAAAGCAATGTTGTGGATCACTTCACGCATCAAGCGTTCTCGCAACTGGCGACTGGTGACAAACTTGCCTTCTTTTCCAACAAAAGGAGAATCATTAATTTGAAAGGTCATGCTAATGGTGGGTTCATCCACGCTTAAAGGAGGTAACATTTCAGGCATATCTTTAGAACAAATAGTATCTGAAATAGTTAAATCTGCTATTCCTGTGACAGCGATAATATCTCCTGCATAAGCCTCTTCAATTTCTTTGCGTTCAAGTCCCATATATCCAAAAACTTGCAATACACGACCTCCGCGAACTTGACCTTCGCGATTGACAACGGATACTTGCATATTACTTTTAATGGTTCCTCGCATAATGCGTCCAATACCAATGACGCCCAAATAATTTGAATAATCGAGTGAACTGATTTGCATTTGCAGCCCCCCTTCTAAAGAAGCGGGAGGGGGTGGAACACTGCGGATAATGGTTTCTAATAAAGGTGTTAAATCTTTACTTTCAACATTCAAATCTAAAGTAGCAAAGCCAAGCAGTGCTGAAGTATAAACAATCGGAAAATCTAATTGAGTGTCGGTTGCACCCAATTTATCGAACAGATCAAAAACTTGATCCACAACCCAATTTGGTCTCGCTCCGGGTCGATCTATTTTATTGATAACAACAATGGGATTTAATCCTTGTTGAAATGCTTTTTGAGTAACAAACCGAGTTTGAGGCATGGGTCCATCTACGGCATCTACCAATAATAATACTGAGTCCACCATGGATAAAATCCGCTCAACTTCCCCACCGAAATCAGCATGCCCAGGCGTATCTACAATGTTGATTCGATAATCTTGCCACCTTATAGCTGTGTTTTTAGATAGTATTGTAATACCCCGTTCACGCTCTAATTCATTAGAATCCATGATACGTTCGATATTGCCTCCACGGGTTCCTAAGGTCCCTGATTGCTGGAGTAACTTATCCACTAAAGTGGTTTTACCATGATCAACATGAGCAATAATGGCAATATTTCTTAATTTTTCAATCATATATCTAAACTCTTTGGGCTAAGGGAAAGTTAATATACTAAAATAAAACAGTTTAAAAATCAATTAATTGTTTCCCCACTTATACAGGACTTTAAGCATCCCTTCTGACTATAAGCTATACTTAAATATATGGCTATTACTACAAAAACATTGATTTTACACCCCACGCCAACCGCACAATGGCACGCTCTCGTTAGTGACGCCAAAAAGATTTCTTCAATCAAATTGACAGACAATTTAGAAAGCTATTTAGTGTTTCTTTTAATGCGCTTTGTTGGTGACACAGACGTTGCACACAGCGTTCTTGCTATCGATTTTCTAGAAAGTCTTGAAAAATTAGGTCAAGCTCGTCTTCAAAAATTAAGAGATGTCGGCGATAAATGTTTATTAGTTGCGGGATTATTTCCAGGTCAAGCCCGTAAACGGCGTGTCAGAATTAGCTATTTTGTTAAACTGGGTCAAAATGCCTATTCTTCATTATCCAAAACAAGAGGAAATGAATTAGCCATTTTATTTGCGGAATTATGTGATCATTTTGTGGGATTAATGGATATTTTACAGACCATGCGCGAACTGGAAGCAACACAAACCAGTTTAGATCCCCTACAAGCTGAAGAGCTTTGGAGTGATACCCACAGTCCTCACGCATTACAAACCTTACGACAAATGACTCAAGGATTTCTTATTTCAAGTGAACCCTTTTCCCCCTTCAAACATTAAATTAATTCACCACAACTTTATTACGACCTTGATTTTTAGATTCATACAAAGCAACATCTATTCGCATTAATAATTCCTCAATACTTTCAGGCCATTGATATTGTGATGCCCCAACAGAAACTGTTATTTTTAATAAGTGTCCACCATGGTGAATGGTCATTTTTTCTACAGAATCTCGAATACGTTCTGATAGGATCTCAACTTGAGCTTTATCTGTAAAAGGGGCTATTACAATAAATTCTTCCCCTCCAAACCGCCCAAAGATGTCAATCTTCCGCAAACTGAGTTCAACTTCTTTACAGAAAGCTTTTAAAACAATGTCTCCCATGCCATGACCAAAAGCATCATTAATTTGCTTAAAATTATCAAGGTCCAACATGCAAACAGCAAATGTATGAGTTCTTTCTCGATCAACCATTAATCGTTGATGATTTAATATATCCAAAACATACCTTCTATTTTTAACATGTGTTAATTCATCTGTAATAGAGTCCAGTTCTATTATCTTTAATGCTTTTTCTAATTCATAAGTTCTATTTTTCAAATTGAGCCTTATTTTACTAAAATCCCAAGACAAAGTAGAGACACAAAATAATGTAAAAGAAAAAACTAGAAAAGTAAGTATTTCGTGTGGAATATCAATTAGATTTGGATAGAACTTATACAAAGCAATAATAATTCCGGCATAAACAATAATAATGCTCACAATAAGATATAAAAATTGATACCAAAACAAGCGAAAAGCACCAAACATCATGATAAGAAGAGTTATCATTAAAAGAACAGATCTCCAATGATCTGTTAAATAGATTGTTGATAGTAAAGTTCCGAGTGCCCAAACTATCAAAGGAAAGGTTAACCCTGGATCTCTAAGTTGTCGATTTAATCCAATTCGAAAAACAAAATAAATGGATAAATTCACTACCCAAAAGAAACCAAACAACAATAAAAATTCAAACTGAGTGGTTCTAAAAAATCCCTGTGAGTAAAGATCATAACAAATAGCAGTGTGTACCCCAGAGCCAAGAAGAGCAATGTGGATCCTATGCAATATTAACTGTTGAGTTTTGTCATCAATCATCTCGCATACTCAAAGTTCCTAACGCTGAACTAAACTTAGAGCCTTTGCTGAGTTTAATCATCAGTCGCACTTCATTTTCTGAATCTGCATATTGAATGGCTGATTCATAACTTATTTTTCCCTCGGAATATAATTTAAAAAGCGATTGATCAAAGGTTTGCATACCTTGCTCAGTTGATTTTGACATAAATTCTTTTATGACATCAATTTCACCTGCCCGAATTTGCTCTGAAATAACAGGGGTATTAATTAAAATTTCAACTGCTGGAATGCGACCTTGGCCATCAATCGTTGGGATTAACTGTTGGGCTACAATGGCTCTTAAATTAAGTGATAGATCCATCCACAATTGTCTAAGATTGTCTGATGGAAAAAAATGAGCAACTCTATCTAAAGCTTGATTCGCATTGTTTGCATGCAAAGTTGCTAAACATAAATGTCCAGTTTCAGAAAAAGTTATGGCATAATTCATTGTATCACGCGAACGAATTTCTCCTATCATGATAACATCGGGTGCTTGTCGCAAGGTATTTCTTAAAGCAACCTCATAGGATTCTGTATCTACCCCAACCTCTCTTTGTGTCACAATACATTTGTCATGTCTATGAATGTATTCGATGGGATCTTCTATGCTTACGATATGACCTAAAGTATTATGATTTCTTGACCCAATCATCGCTGCCAATGTCGTGCTTTTTCCTGTCCCTGTAGCACCTACGAGTATTATTAGCCCTCTTTGTATTAAAGCAAACTCTTCTAAAATTTTGGGCATTTTTAGCTCATCTAACGTTGGAATCTTTGTTTCAATACGTCTAAAAACTGCTCCAACAGTTGATCGCTGTTGGTAAACACTGACTCGGAAACGCCCTAATTTCTCTATGCTAATCGCAAAATTGTATTCTTTAGTTCTTTTAAATTCTTCAATCTGTGTTTCTGTCATTACGCTAAAAATCAAATCTTGCGATTGTGCACTTGTAAGCCGCGCATCCCCTAATCGTGCTAATTGTCCATTTATTTTAATTGAAGGTTCCGCCCCTGCAGAGATAAAAAGATCTGATCCTTTTTTTTCTACCAAAGTGATTAAGTAATCTTCTATATTCTTCATTACTTTATTCCCCTAATTGAATGCATCTTTATTTTCAGCCTTTGATCTTGCATCTTTTCTACTAATGATATTTTTGTGCACCATTTCCTGTAGACATTGATCTAAAGTCTGCATACCTAATGCCCGTCCTGTCTGAATCACTGAATACATTTGTGCTATTTTAGCTTCTCGAATCAAATTTCGAATAGCAGGGGTACAGATCATAATTTCATGCACAGCTACTCGTCCCCCTCCAATTCTTTTTAATAAGGTTTGCGAGATAACGGCACGTAAAGCTTCGGACAACATACCTCTTACCATTTCTTTTTCATCTCCGGGAAAGACGTCAATAATTCTGTCCACCGTTTTAGCAGCTGAAGTTGTATGTAAGGTTGCAAAAACTAAATGTCCTGTTTCCGCTGCTGTCAATGCTAAACGAATCGTTTCCAAATCCCGCATTTCTCCAACTAAAATAACATCTGGATCCTCTCGTAATGCAGAGCGTAAAGCCTCCGAGAAACCTCGTGTATCCCGATGTACTTCACGCTGATTAACTAAACATTTTTTACTCTCATGAATAAACTCAATAGGATCTTCAATGGTCAGTATATGTTGACTTTTATTTACATTGATGTGATCCACCATGGCAGCTAATGTTGTTGTTTTACCAACGCCTGTAGGCCCCGTTACCAATACGATTCCTCTTGGATTCTCTATGATGTCCTTAAAAATAGCCGGTGTATTTAATTCTTCTAAAGAAGAAACTTTTGAAGGAATCGTGCGAAATGCCGCACCCGCCCCCCGATGTTGATTAAACGCATTCACTCGAAACCGCGCTAAATTTGGAATTTCAAATGAAAAATCAGTTTCAAAAAATTGTTCATAATTTTTTCGCTGCTTGTCAGACATAATATCATAGACTAGTTCATGAACCTGATTATGGTCTAAAGGAGGTAAATCAATACGCCGCAGATCTCCATCTACTCGAATTATTGGTGACATACCTGCTGATAAGTGTAAGTCAGATGCATTATTCTTTACTCCAAAAGCTAATAATTCCGTGATATCCACAATTTTTCCCCCTTCTCTGATAGAATAAAGGTTAAATACTGACCCATTTACCCTAATGTCTATTTCAAAAATTAAGCTCTTATGCTAAATAAGTATAGACAACAAACTAAGGAATATACATGAAACAACCTGTTATTGGATTTATCGGTGGTGGAAATATGGCAACCAGCCTTATTGGTGGACTTATTCAAAGTGGGTATGAACCCCAAAATATTTGGGTTTCGGACCACAATTTAGATAAAAGAAAACGACAAAAAGAACAATTTCAAGTACAAACCAGTGCTTCAAATATTGAAGTTCTGAAATGCGCAGAAATCTTAGTACTGGCGATTAAACCACAACATGCTTATACCGTTGTTCAAGAACTTAAAGATCCCTTTAAAACTTATCATCCTTTAATTGTATCTATCGTCACAGGTGTAAAAACGACGCATCTAGAACGTTGGTTTGGAACCCACACTGCAATTGTTAGGGTAATGCCAAATACACCTGTTTTACTGCGCACAGGGGCCAGTGGTTTATATGCTAACCTAGAAGTTACAGAAGAACAAAAAAGCTTAGCAGAATCCCTTTTACGTGCTGTTGGTATTACAGTGTGGGTGAATCATGAAAAGGATCTCGATGCTATCACAGCGCTTTCTGGTTCTGGACCTGCCTATTTTTTTCTGATAATGGAAGCTATACAATCCAGTGGGGAAGCCTTAGGCTTATCACCCGCTATTGCAAAACTCTTAACCCTCCAAACCGCATTAGGGGCAGCCCGCATGGGACTAGAAAGTGACTTAAATCTAGAAGAATTAAGACAACGGGTGACCTCAATTGGTGGAACAACAGAACAAGCCTTAAGAGTGTTAGAATCCGGAGGACTTCGAGATTTATTGAATAAAGCTATTCAAGCCGCCAAAGAACGTGCAATAGAAATTAGCGCGCAATTTGATAAAGAAACTTAAATTTAACGATTTGATAATGATGACTATTCCTTTATCTTTGTATATTCACATTCCTTGGTGTGTTAAAAAATGTCCTTATTGTGATTTTAATTCTTATGCGACAGATAAAGAAATAAAAGAAATCCCAGAAGAAGCTTATATTCAAATGTTGCTTCGTGATCTCGAGCAGGATTTACCCTTAGTTTGGGGTAGACGTATCAAAAGCATTTTTTTTGGAGGAGGGACCCCCAGTCTTTTTTCTCCCAATGGCATTGAAAAAATCTTATCCTATGTACACGCGCTATTGCCTTGTGATCCACAAGCTGAAATCACCTTAGAAGCAAATCCCGGAACCTTCGAACATCACGCATTTAAAGATTATCGCAATGCCGGGATAAATCGAATTTCATTGGGCGCACAAAGCTTTCAAAACGATAAACTTCAAGCACTCGGTCGTATTCATGATGCAGATAATATTAAAAGAGCTCTCGAACTCATCCATAACTCCCAATTTGATAACTTTAATATTGATCTCATGTATGGTTTACCACAACAAACAGTCAATGACGCTTTATATGATCTTAAAACTGCCCTTACATTTTCACCCACTCATCTTTCTTGGTATAATTTAACCATAGAGCCTAACACCATTTTTCATCAAAAACCGCCGCTGCTTCCCAATGAAGATCTTACTTCTGAAATACAAGAAGAAGGGCAAGCATATATTGCCGCAAATGAATTTACCCAATACGAAATTTCGGCTTATTCTAAATTTACTTCTAAATCTATAGATCCCCAGAAAAATTTTCAATGTATTCACAACAAAAATTATTGGGAGTTTGGTGATTATTTAGGCATAGGGGCTGGCGCGCATGCAAAAATCACCCATCAAGGCGAAAACACATTAACTCGCTACTGGAAAACCCGATATCCAAAAAGTTACCTAAATCCTGAAAATCCCTTAATCGCAGGAAGCAAAACACTGCCCCCTTCCGATAGAGTTTTTGAATTCATGTTAAACGCACTAAGATTGACAGACGGTTTTCCAACAACACTTTTTCAAGAAAGAACTTTACTGCCTATTGACTGTATTCAAGCCATTCTTAATGAAGCAAAAGATAAAGACTTACTTAATATTACGTCTAAAAAAATTACACCAACTAAACTTGGAAAAAGGTTTTTAAATAATTTAATAGAATTATTTATTCCTAAAAATATAAAATAATTAAAAAATCCAATTAACAGCTAATAACATGGTGATCCAATACAAAATGGTCATAAAAAATCCTACTTTCAAGAAATCAATTGTCCGATAACCTCCTGGACCTGCAATCAAGGCATTGACTTGATGCATCGGCAACAAAAAAGTATTCGAGGCTGCAATCGCGACAATTAAGGCATATACTCTGGGATCAGCATCCATATTAAGGGCTAATTCTAAGGCAACGGGCACCAACACAATAGTCGCACCAACAGCAGAAATAACAAATGAAAATCCCGTCGCAAGAACTGCTAATCCCGATTGAATGACCCAATTAGGTAAATCTTCTCTTAACATCGGTGCATGCTGCGTTAACCAATCTGTGGTATGCGTTGTTTGCATAACCAATCCCAGTGGAATTAATCCCGCCAATAAAAATACTGTTTTCCAACTTACTGCAGAATAAGCTTCATCAATCGTTAAAACACCTGTCGCAATCATTCCAACTGCACCGAGTAATAATCCAACAGATACAGAAAATTTACCGATCACGATGAGCACAATAGAAATGAAAAAGAACATAAGGGCATACCACATCTTTTTGGGGCGTATTTCTTCTCTGGGATAGGCAGTAGTTAATACTACAAAATCCGGATTTTTGTTAAAATCGGATAACGCTTCCCAACGCGAAAAAATTCCCAGGGTATCCCCCGAACGTAAAATTAAATCTTTAAGTTCTTCTCCTCTATAAACTGTTTGATCACGATACAAGGCAAGCACATGCAATTGATGATTTCTTCGCATATGCAATTCTCTCAGTTCTTGACCAATCAATCGAGAGCTGGGTGGAATAACCGCCTCTGCTAATCCTGCTCTGACTGGATGCAAAATTTCTGCAAATGCATTCAATCGGGGTAATAATTTTAAACCATTTTCTTTTGCAAATTGCCGAACAGTTTCATGAACGCCCATGATAGCAACAACGGAATGTGCTTCTATAATCATTTTTCGTAATGGAGGGAAGTGGATTTCTCGTTCCTGTAAAACCGCCAAAAATGAGAGCGATGGATCCATTTTTAACTCAAAATCTTTAACGGTTTTTTTCATCAGTGGACTGTCCTTTTGAACTATAAGCTCAAAGATATCTCCTCCTTTTCCATAAGTTTTCAAAAAATAGGATTTGGTAGTACCGCTATGCACTATGCGAATAGGTTCTTTGGGTAAGAGCTTCCGTCCAAAAAAAATAAAAAATAACATTCCTACCAATAATAAAATAATGCCTATCGGAAATACTGAAAAAAAATGAAAGGGAATTAAAGTATTCATTTTAAAATGAACATATTCATGCGCATTTTTCATCAAGCTATTGAGTAATATCAAAGGACTTGTTCCAACCATCGTGAGCGTCCCACCTAAAATTGAACAAAAAGCCGTGGGCATCAAAAGGCGAGATTTTGGGATCCCTGTTCGGGCTGTAATCCTACCCACAACAGGCAACAACAGTGATACAGCGCCTAGACTGCGCATAAACGCTGATAAAAGCCCTGAGGTGGCCATTAAAACAGTACTTACCTGATTCGGTCGTTCTCGACCCATTTTTAAGATCCAACGAGCAAGACGTAAAGCAATTCCACTTTTTTCTAAGCCTGCACCAATAATTGTAACCGCAATTAAAGAAATCACGGCTTCACTTGAAAAACCTGAAAATAATTGTTCTGGTGGTAATAAGCGCGTAATACCCAAAACAACCAATACGACAACAGCAACAACATCAACCCGAATAACATTAGAAAGAGATAACAGCATTGTAAATGCTAAAATGCAAAGCACTAATATCATCTCGAATGTCAGTCCAACGGTTTCTAGCACACGAACTCCTTCAACACCTCACGTACCCTACCCTAAAATTATAGTTTATATTCGCCTAAAAATAAGATCCCAAGACAAATGTCCCAAACGTTTCCCTCGTTCTTCATATTTGGTAAGAGGACGATAGTCGGGTTTTAAACTGTATTGATGTTTTCCCGCCAGATTTTCAAACCCAGAAGTCGATGATATGACTGACATCATATGTTCTGCATATTCTTTCCAATCCGTCGCTAAATGCAAAATCCCTCCAACCTCTAATTTTTGGTGAGCTAAAGAAAGAAAAGAAGGTTGAATCAATCTCCGTTTGTGGTGCCTTTTTTTAGGCCAAGGATCAGGAAAAAATATCTGTACTGAAGCTAGACTTGAATTAGACAAGTTATTGGCCAATACATCAACAGCATCGCTACAAATAAGTCGAAGATTAGAAATTCCTAATTCTTCAATGGCCATTAGCAATGATGCAACACCTGTTCTGTAGACTTCAATACCGATAAAATCTCTTTCGGGGTGGCTTAAAGCCATTTGTAATAAAGATTTTCCATCTCCAAAACCAATTTCTAATACTCTGGGTGCATGACGTTTAAAAATGGTATCTAGCTCTAATATATTTTTTTGTTCTACAGAAATGCCATAACGAGGCCAAAGAGAAATTAAAGTTTCCTCTCGAGCGGATGTGTTGCGTCCTTCTCGTCGGCAGTAACTACGAATACGCCTAACTAACTGAGTGTTGATTGCCTGAGTATGTATTGTATGCATGCTTTAATATATCAGGAAACCAACTTCATTTTCAACTCGAAATATCTTAACCCTCACCCGACCTTCGGTCACCCTCTCCCAGATTGGGAGAGGGAAAAACAAGCCCCATCATTATTGAGTAGTTACCAACAAAACACTATCAAAACACAATAGAGGGGTATCGTGCTTGGGATAGTTTTGCTATGGTACACCAATGAAAAACTGTATTGCTCTCATACTGATATTATTCTTAGGTGGTTGTGGTCAGAGTGGTCCTTTATACCTTCCACCTGAAAAAACATCACATTGACATTTGCGCCAACTGTTAATCGCTTATAATCTTATGACTATGCTGATTAATTTCACCAAAATGCACGGGTTGGGTAATGATTTTGTCCTCTTAGATCTGATTACCCAGAACATAAGGCTTCATACTGCACACATCAAACGAATTATGGATCGTCATTTTGGAATTGGGTGTGATCAGTTACTTCTCATAGAGCCCCCCAGCCGTCCTAAAGCACACTTTTATTATCGAATTTTTAATCCAGATGGTCATGAAGCAGAGCAATGTGGGAATGGAGCGCGCTGTGCTGCACGTTTCTTTTACGATTTAGGCTTAACAGATGAAACTCATTTATATGCGGATTGTCTTGCGGGTCCTATAGAGCTCCATCTCGAAAAGGATAATTCTGTAACGGTTAATATGGGATATCCTAAATTCAATCCCAAAGACATCCCTTTTCTAGCGTCCGAAGAAGCCTTAAGCTACTCGATTACTATCGATAAAACTGAGCTTCAAGTTAGCCTAGTTTCTTTAGGAAATCCACACCTGGTGATTATTGTTCAAGATCTTGAAACAGTTCCTGTCAATAAATGGGGGGCGCTATTAAACAAACACCCACACCTTCCCACAGGAGCCAATGTAGAATTCATGCAAGTAATCGATCGTCAAGAGATCCAACTGCGTGTTTATGAACGAGGGGTTGAAAGAGAAACTCTGGCTTGTGGTTCAGGAGCAAGTGCTGCAATGATTGCTGGTCACCGACTGAATTTATTAGACAATGCTGTGAATGTAAATTTTCAAATGGGTAAACTCCATGTACACTGGGAAGGCCCAGGAACGCCTGTTTATATGCGGGGTCCAGCTACTGGCGTTTTTGTGGGGAAATTTCGGCTCTAATCATTATGTTGAATGATACACTCATTGCAAATTTTCTTGAACATCTTGAACATGAACGGTGTTTATCTGCACACACCATTAAAAATTATAAACACGATCTAGAAAACGCTGCCCTCTTTTTTAAAAAATACGATATACAAGAATGGAGTGCAGTAAAAGATGAAACCATTCGTGCTTTAATCATTTCTAATCGAAAATTAAAAAAACTATCCCGCACCATTAATCGCCAACTCTCTACGCTTCGAACATTTTATAATTATTTAATCCGTGAAGAAATCGTCGCTGACAATCCAGCCACACGCATCAAAGTACTAAAAACTCCAAGGCAACTCCCAAAACCCTTGGATACCGATGAAACTGCTCGTTTACTCGCTTTTGAAACATCCAATAGCTTATCTATTCGTGACGCAGCCATCTTGGAATTATTGTATTCATCGGGCATTCGCATTTCTGAATTAGTTGCACTAGATTTAACTGATTTGGATCTTAAACAAGGTCAAATGTATGTCTTAGGGAAGGGGAAGAAAAATCGCATTGCTCTCATCGGTCGATTTGCTCTACAAGCGATTCAAAAATGGCTTTTAGTGCGTCTGCCTCTTGTGGAACCCCAAGAAAAAGCCCTGTTTGTCAACAATAAAGGAAAGCGCTTAAGTATCAGAGCGATACAGTATCGCGTTTATCAGATTGGCCTACAACAAGGATTAGATACTCGCGTTCACCCACATCGTTTGCGTCACAGCTTTGCAAGTCACTTATTGGAATCCAGTGGAGAATTACGAGCAGTTCAAGAGTTACTAGGACATGCCTCTCTCAATACCACAGAAATTTATACTCAATTAAACTTCCAACACCTAGCAACCGTTTACGATAAATGTCATCCTCGCGCACAAAAAAAGAAATAAAAGCTTTTACTAAAGACCCCTCTAAGATAGAATGAACGCGAAAAGATATATGTGGAATAACAATACTGGAGCAATGTTAAATGAGATATAATTCCAACTCGAAGTTAATTTTGCAAATTATATTAGCTTTAGCAATTTTAGGAGCAAGTTCTTCACAAGCCGTCATGCGTGCTGAAGCTGAAGGAGGAGGACTTAAAGTATATGATCCAAACAATGAAAAATATTGGTTTAAGCTAAATGGACAACTTAAATTAGACGAGACTATTTTTACAGGGCGCGCAAAAGATAAACAAAATAATTTTCCGAGTGGTGCTAACCTACGCACAACCGAACTTTCTCTCAGCGGTGGTGTTGGTCAACATGTATCTTACACGCTCACCCTAGGCTTTGATGGAAAAGATACAGAAATCTCTGATGCCTATGTAAAATATTCTGGATTCACAAAAAATAGTAATCTTTACATTGGCCAAGTTCCTGTTCCTTATAGCTTTGAAAATACTACCAGTAGCAAATGGATTTCTTTCCTAGAACGTAGTTTACCGACCGTAGCTTTCGCGCCCAGTTATGGCTTAGGCATGATGGGGAATGCTTGGGGAGAACTGTTTGCTATCACGGTTGCAGTGACTGAACCCAAACAAGGGACTCATCATCCTTCTATCAAAAGTCGTCGTGACCCTTGGGGAGCAGCTACCCGCATTGTCTTTTCACCCATTCATACTGAAGATGACGGATGCCATGAAGCTTATCATTTTAGTATTTCTGCGCGTTACCAAGATGCCAGGGATACTATCAATGGTATCCGGTTTAGAACACGTCCGGAAGCTCGCGCACGAGAAACCACTCAAATCCTAGATACAAACTTTATTCAAGGAAAATCTTATACCGTTTATGGTGGAGAAATCGCGGGCATTTGGGGCCCACTTACCTTACAAGGCGAATATGGAGAAGCGCATGTTCAACGAAATAAGTTCCTAGGAAATCCTCGCTTTCACGGTTGGTATGTGCAAGCCAGTTATATTTTAACAGGGGAATCTAGGGTCTATCATTTTCACTCAGGCACTTTGGGTCGTATTAAACCTAAATCTGATTGTGGTGCATGGGAAGTTGCTATCCGACAAAGCTATTTGAATTTAAATAGTAAAAATATCCGAGGAGGCAAAGGACATGATACCGGGCTTTCATTAGGATGGTATGCAAATAATAATGTGAGAATTTTTGGAAACTATATTTGGTCTCATCTTAAACCATCCGATGGCACCAAACGTAAACTCAACATTTTAGCTATGCGGTTCCAAGTTGTTTTCTAAAATTTTTTTTATAGCAACTTTAGCCTGTTTTGGATTACTGGGCGGGGGTTATTTTATTGAATATGTTTATCATATTGAACCTTGCCCTTTATGTATCCTACAGCGTCTTGTTTTTGGAATCATAGCTATTTTATTTTTAGTAGGTGCTTTGCATAATCCAAAAGGAATTGCGACTTATATTTATAGTATATTAATCATGCTCATGAGCATTACTGGCTCTCTACTTGCCGCTCGACAAATTTGGCTGCAACACCTGCCCCCTGATCAAGTCCCTTCTTGCACTGCTGGTCTAAACCGATTGCTCGAAGTTTATCCTGTATTAGAGGCATTGAAGCTCATATTTAATTCTTCAGGG
>JABDCL010000004.1:106445-109724 GCA_013288135.1 Gammaproteobacteria bacterium | reverse complement strand
ATTGCTTTAGAGCTCTTTTACTTTTTAGAAGAAAGAAAAAAGAAAAAAGTTGAAGGACCTATAGGAGCTCCTACAGCTGCTGGTCCTGCTGCGCCACCTCCAGCCGTGATAGTGTCTCGTCCTACGGTAGTGTCACCAACAGAATTAGGCGGCACAACGCCTGCAAAAAAAGGCCCTCCCATATAACTATCTCTTTTTTATGGTTTAATACCTATTAAGTCATCTTTATTGGGGAAGGGTAGAAATAAGAAAAAATAACAAGGGCGACTTTTATTGTCGCCCCAAAAATCAAAATTTTGTAACTGTGATTAAACTGTTATTGTTATTAAACCGTTTCTAACCACTGAATTAAGGTCTGACTTTGCTTTTCAAGATACTTAGGATCTTTGAAAGTCAAAGTAAGAAGGCTTATACCTTGTAAACTGGACACGAGATTTAATGCAAGTGTTTCAGATTTTTCACCTTTACCCAATGCTTTAAACTGAGTTTCACACCAGTTAAGGACTTCTTTAAGAAGTGTAGAAGCTGCCAGAGCAATTTCTCCGGTTTGTTTACTCAATTCTTGACATAAGCTGCCTAAAGCATCGCCATAAGAAGCTGTTTGTGGGCTTGTGGTAACAAAATGTTCGATAAAAGATCTTAATCGACCTTTATTATTATCAAGCACATCCCAGGAAGCAAATTGCTGTTGAATGAGTTTTCGACGTTGTTCAATAACAGCTAATATGATGGATTCTTTAGATTTAAAGTAGTAATACACATTGCCCAGTGGCACATCCGCTAAAGAGGCAATATTGGCTAAGGTTGTAATATTGACACCTTGTTCATGGAATAACTTGTCTGCAGCCTCGATTAATCGGGCACGTTTATCTGTTCTTTTGCTCATTTGCTGATACCTCTTTAAAATTTGATAATACACATAAGATAACTGAATAAGACATTATACATAGTAATCTTACTGGTTCAATACTGTTTTTACTATCAGTGGGGTCGATCCTTCAGGTGTCAGACACCTTGACCCTCTTAATCAATTATGACAGGCTTAGCTTACTATGAGTGAAGGTTCTATTACCATGAAAAAAATTCCTATGACCCTAGAGGGTGCTGAAAAATTACGTGAAGAATTACAGCATTTAAAAACGGTATCTCGCCCAACAGTGATCAATGCCATTGCTGAGGCCAGAGGCCATGGTGATTTACGTGAAAACGCTGAATATCATGCTGCTAAAGAACAACAAGGGTTTATAGAGGGCAGGATCCGGGAAATTGAACATAAATTAAGCAATTCTCAAGTGGTTGATTTAAGTGAACTTTTAAATGAAGGAAAGGTTGTTTTTGGGTCCAGAGTGGCCTTAATTCATTTAGACACTGATCAAGAAGTTTCTTATCAAATTGTGGGTGAAGATGAAGCAGATTTAAAGACAGGTAAAATATCTTATAATTCCCCAATTGCCAGAGCAATCATTGGCAAGCTTTTGGGTGATGTCGTGGAGGTGCAAACACCCGGTGGGATTATTTCATACGAGATTGCTGAGGTTAAATACGTTTAAGAGTAAGATTAATATATTTAATCGACACTCTTTTTGTCTGATGGTCGATATAATATAGCAATGTGCCCAATGATTCTTAAGCATTCAGCTTTAAGATCATGACAAAGAGACTTGGCAATTTCTGTACGACTTTCTTTATCTTCTGCATTAATTCGAACTTTAATTAATTCATGATCAAAAAGGGCACGATCCGTTTCAGTTTGAACAGCTTTGGTTAACCCTTGATTTCCGATAATGATAATGGGATGTAGTGAATGTGCCTGTGCAATAAGACTGCGTCGGGTACGAGGGGTGAGAGACATAAAGTCAATGCTCCTTAAAGTATTAAATCATTTAAAGAGTAGAGTATCATAAAGCATTAGATTTGTGATGAAAGTATTAAGTAGTATTAGAGTTAGTGTAAAAAGTATTAGTATAGCTAGTGTATAGGTAGTAGAGGTCAGTAGTGAGTAGTAGAGTAGTCATGTGTGATGAGTAAAGCCAAAACAAGCAGTAGCCGCCGCTGGTTAAGTAGACAGCACAGTGATATTTATATCCTTCGTGCAAAAAATGAAGGGTATCGTAGTCGATCTGCCTATAAACTATTGGAACTGCAGGAAAAAGATAAATTATTACGTCCTGGTATGGCTGTGATTGATTTAGGCGCAGCACCAGGTGGATGGTCGCAAGTGGTTGCGGAAATAATAGGACAAACCGGTTACCTTATTGCTTTAGATATTTTAACGATGGAGCCTTTATCTAATGTTGATATTTTAGAGGGAGACTTTCGAGAGCCTGCTATACTTAAATTATTGATGGATCGTCTTGAAAATAAATTGGGTAAGGATAAGGATAATAAGCTGATTGATCTTGTTATTTCAGATATGGCCCCCAATTTAAGTGGTATGTCGGTTATTGATCAACCACGTTCAATACTTTTGGCTGAATTAGCGTTAGAATTATCGACTTCCGTCCTAAAAAAAAGGGGGAGTTTTATTGGTTAAGCTATTTCAGGGTGAGGGATTTCAGGCATACTGGGCTATGCTTAAAGAGCAGTTTGAGTCAGTTGTTATCCGTAAGCCTAAGGCTTCACGTGCAGAATCACGGGAGGTATATCTTTTGGCAAAGGGTTATACTGCATTAAAGTAGGGAAAAAAAGAGGCTTTTACTTTGAACGACATGTTTAAAAATCTAGTATTGTGGTTGGTCATCGCGTTAGTGTTGATGTCAGTATTTAGTAATTTTGGCCCACCCCCAAAACAAGTGACTAAACTTGCTTACTCACAATTTTTAGAAAAAGCAAAAAATGGTGATATTAAACAAATAACTGTTGAAGAACGAAATATCAGTGGTGTCACCCAAAATGATAAGCCTTTTGCAACCTATATTCCGCCCTTGTCAGAATCTGCCTTAAATACGCTGATTGAGAATGGTGCGGTGGTTCGGGGTAAAGCGCCTGAACAACCGAGTCTTTTAATGAATATTTTTGTAAGTTGGTTCCCGATTATTTTGTTTATCGGGGTATGGATATTTTTTATGCGCCAAATGCAAGGCGGCAGTGGTGGGCGAGGTGCCATGTCCTTTGGTCGCTCCAGAGCACGTTTATTGGGTGAAGATCAGGTAAAAGTTACTTTTGCGGATGTAGCAGGGATTGATGAAGCCATAGAAGAAACCAGAGAATTAGTTGAATTTTTGAGAGATCCTGCAAAATTTCAGAATTTAGGGGGCCGTATCCCTCGCGGCGTTTTAA
>JABDCL010000004.1:102601-106435 GCA_013288135.1 Gammaproteobacteria bacterium | reverse complement strand
TTTAATGGTCGGTCAGCCTGGGACTGGTAAAACCTTACTGGCAAGAGCCATTGCTGGTGAAGCCAAAGTTCCCTTTTTTACTATTTCTGGTTCTGATTTTGTTGAAATGTTTGTGGGTGTTGGTGCCTCTCGCGTACGGGATATGTTTGAACAGGCTAAGAAACATGCCCCTTGCATTATCTTTATCGATGAAATTGATGCTGTTGGACGCCATCGAGGTGCAGGTCTTGGGGGTGGTCATGATGAACGTGAACAAACATTAAATCAATTATTAGTTGAGATGGATGGTTTTGAAGGGAATGAAGGTGTCATTGTTCTTGCAGCGACTAATAGACCGGATGTGTTAGATCCAGCCCTTTTACGACCTGGTCGATTTGATCGACAAGTTGCAGTTGGATTACCAGATATACGAGGTCGAGAACAAATCTTGAAAGTCCATATGCGCAAGGTTCCTGTGTCAGACAGAGCGGATGCGCGTATTATTGCACGAGGAACGCCTGGATTTTCAGGCGCTGATTTGGCTAATTTGGTGAATGAAGCGGCACTTTTTGCAGCAAGAGCCAATAAGCGTGTTGTCGACATGGAAGAATTTGAAAAAGCGAAAGACAAGATTATGATGGGTGTTGAACGTCGATCCATGGTGATGAATGAAAATGAACGACGATTAACGGCTTATCATGAAGCAGGACACGCCATTGTAGGTATATTGGTTCCAGAACATGATCCCGTTTATAAAGTAAGTATTATTCCTCGTGCACGTGCATTAGGCTTAACCTTGTTTTTACCGGAAGATGATCGGTATAGTTATAGCAAACAACGTTTAGAGAGTCAGATTGCAGCGTTGTTTGGTGGACGAATTGCTGAAGAATTAATTTTTGGTAAAAATAGTGTCACCACGGGTGCTTCTAATGATATTCAAAGAGCAACAGAAATTGCACGTAACATGGTTACTCGCTGGGGTTTATCTGAACGTTTAGGCCCACTGACGTACGGTGAAGAAGAAGGCGAAGTTTTTCTTGGACATTCCATGACGAAGCGGAAAGATGTATCGGATGAGACTGCTCATATTATTGATGAAGAAATACGTCAAATAGTGGATCGAACTTATCAAATTGCAAAACAAATATTATTGGCGAATATGGATAAATTACATTTGATGGCTGAGGCTTTGTTAAAATATGAGACTTTGGATGCAGATCAAATTCAAGATGCAATGGAAAGTAGGATTCCTCGTGAACCTAAAGATTGGGATGAAGGGGATACAGGAGGAGATCAAAAGAAAAAGACACCTGAAGAAGGGACTTCTGTACATCGAGTCAGTGAAACACTGATTGATCCTACACCTAACGAACATTAATAATTGGGAGTAGTAAATTTAATAATTGGGAGTAGTAGTTTTGAATAAACGACAATATTTTGGAACGGATGGTATACGTGGAAGGGTTGGTGAAGTACCTATTTCTGCAGATTGGGTACTTAAGTTAGGGTGGGCATTAGGCTCTGTTTTGGCAAAAAAAAATCATCGGACAAAAGTATTAATTGGTAAAGATACGCGTGTTTCAGGGTATATGTTGGAGTCCGCCTTAGAAGCAGGACTTGCGTCTGCTGGAGTAGATATTCATTTGTTGGGGCCGATGCCAACTCCTGCTATTGCTTACTTAACTCGTGCTTTACGGATGGATGCGGGCATTGTTATCAGCGCTTCTCATAATCCTTATGATGATAATGGTATTAAATTTTTCTCTAATGAAGGCACAAAACTGCCGGATGAAATGGAATTAGCTATTGAAGCTGAACTCAGTAAGCCGATGGTGACGGTCAGTTCTCAATGTCTTGGGAAAGCGCAGCGGGTACGTGATGCGCAAGGCCGTTATATTGAGTTTTGTAAAGGGACTTTCCCCACTTTTTTAGATCTCCGTAATCTTAAGATAGTAATTGATTGTGCTCATGGTGCCACTTATCAAGTTGCCCCCAGTATTTTCAGTGAATTAGGGGCAGAAGTTATTGAAGTCGGTGTAACACCGAATGGATTTAACATTAATGATGGTTGTGGATCGACACATCCAAAGTTATTAGCAGATATTGTTGTTCAAGAAAAAGCAGATGTTGGAATTGCTTTAGATGGTGATGGAGATCGCCTGATCATGGTTGACAACCAAGGTGTTGTCGCTGATGGAGATGAATTACTTTACATTATTGCCAAATGGTATGCCAATACAAACCGATTAATGGGAGGTGTTGTGGGTACTATTATGAGCAATTTAGGATTAGAGCTTGCCCTTAAGACCTTAGGGATCTCTTTTTGTCGTACCAAAGTGGGTGATCGCTTTGTCTTAGAGCTATTAAAACAAAAAGGATGGAACTTGGGTGGAGAATCTTCAGGTCATATTATTTGTTTAGATGCAAATACAACGGGCGATGGTATTATTTCTGCATTGCGAGTTTTAGCCGTATTAAAGAGCACAGAGCAAAGTTTGGCTGAGCTCAAAAAAGGCATGACAAAATATCCTCAAACATTAATTAATGTACCCATTGTTATGTCTGCCAATTCGAATTTAGAACATCCAGACATACAATCTGCAGTTGAACAAGCAGAGTTACGTTTAAATGGGCGAGGGCGCGTGTTATTAAGATCTTCAGGAACAGAACCCATGGTACGCGTGATGGTAGAAGGGCAAGATTCATTGATGGTGCAGTCAGTTGCAGCGGATTTAGCGGAAGTCGTTAGAATGGGGTCGAGTCGCAATAATTGACTAGAAATTTAAGCCAGTAGTTTAATCCTCTTACAATTATTCAATTATTTGGAACGCCGTAAAATTGAAGAAATTATCGCAAGTCCAATAAATAGAATACCTATCAAGCCGGTCACTATTTCTGAAATATGCGTATTCATGTTAATTAACATGATCACTGCCAAAGCGCCAATTGCGTAATGTGCCCCATGTTCAAGATAAAGAAAGCGTTGTAATGTATTTTTCTGTACTAAAAATACTGTTAAAGTCCTAACAAATAAAGCCCCGATTGCAAGGCCAATCATAATAATAACAATATCTTTAGTAATGGCAAATGCTGCAATCACACCATCAAACGAAAAGCATGCATCCAATACCTCCAAGTATAAAAAACTCATAATGCCAGTTCGTTTAGCAGCATGAAGCCCATCTTTATTGTTTCCTAAAATTTTACCTAATTTACTTAATAAATCAGATAAGCTATTTAATAGTATAAACACGATTATGCCAATAACACCCGCTGTGAGTGCAGGTAACTTTTTTGCTTCAGGAATGAATTCTATAAAGATTAATAATGTTATTAAAGCAATCACGCTTTCAATCGATTCTATTTTTCCAATCATTTTTAGTTTTTTTTCTATAAATGTCAGCCAATGAATATTCTTTTTTTGATTGAATAAAAAAGATAAAAAAACCAGCAAAAGGAACATGCCACCAAAAGCAGAAATAGAGACATCCGATGCAATCAAGTGTTCTGAAAAAAGCTTTGGGTTTTTGAATGCCATCAGAGCGACTTCTATAAAAGTTAATTGGGCTATGCAAGTAACAATAAGAATGGGGAAAAGAAGACGCATGCCAAATACAGCAATTAAGATCCCCCAAGTTAAGAAGCGTTTTTGCCAGCGTCTATTTGTTTCTTTTAATATTGAGGCATTAATAACGGCATTATCAAATGATAAACTGATTTCCAGTACACTTAATATGAGTGCTAAACTGACACCAGCGATGCCGCCCCAAAAATAGGCAGCAATTAATCCAAGAAGACTCAATATAAAAGACCATTTAAAGTATCGCATAGCTTGATTATAGAAAAGTATTTCCT
>JABDCL010000004.1:0-102591 GCA_013288135.1 Gammaproteobacteria bacterium | reverse complement strand
TTAGTTAGTTTATTAATTTTATAAGGATTTAAAAATTGAATAAAACCCAAAGAGTCCCTTGCGTTATGGGTAATTGGAAAATGAATGGCTCCAATTCCATGGTTAAAAACTTAATAAAGGAATTATTTAATGAGGGAGAAGACATTCAACGGGCCTCGCAGAAAAACTTAATAGACTGTGTTGTATGTCCTCCTTTTGTGTATTTGCAGCAAGTAGCCGAGTTGTTAAATCAAAAAAAAGACAGTTTTTTACAACTGGGGGCACAAAATGTTTATTGTGAGTCAGAGGGTGCTTATACGGGAGAGACGTCTGCCAGCATGCTGCAAGATGTAGGCTGCCGATATGTGATTATTGGGCATTCTGAGCGCCGTCAGATATTTGGTGAGGAAAATGACCTTATTGCTAGAAAGTTTATAAAAGCGTATGATACACGGCTAATCCCAGTACTTTGTGTGGGTGAAACCCGAGAAGAGCGAGAAAGCGGTAGCACATTCGACATCGTTCGGCAGCAGCTACAGGCGGTCATGGATTTAGCTCCAATCCAGTATTTTGAAAGAGCGATTATTGCTTATGAGCCAGTTTGGGCTATTGGAACCGGTTTAACCGCCACTCCAGAGCAAGCAGAGGAAGTTCATGGGTATATACGAGGATTAGTGACAGAATATCATGACATTGCCTCTCAGGTTAGAATACTTTATGGTGGCAGTGTGAAAGCAAATAATGCAGCCGATTTATTTAGTAAACCGAATATAGATGGTGGTTTAATCGGTGGCGCATCGTTAAACAGTAAAGAATTTTTAAGTATTTGTCGTGCAGCGTTGGTAGGTGTGTAATGGAACAAATTATATTAGTTATTCATGTATTAGCCGCCGTTGGGGTGATTGGGCTTGTCTTAATCCAACAAGGAAAAGGGGCTGAAGTAGGCGCTTCTTTTGGTAGCGGTGCTTCGCAAACGATTTTTGGCAGTCAAGGGACGGGATCATTTTTAACCCGAGCGACAGCTATTTTGATTACCGTATTTTTTATCTCTTGTTTAGCATTGGGGTATTTGGCATCTCATAAAATGCACCCTAAAAATATTGATGAGCTGATAGAGAAAGTACAAAATAAAGCACCCGTGGTTGAAAGTGAAATTCCCAGTGTACCGGCTGATCTAAAGTTACCCGAATCAAGCACACCAGGGAAAAATAAATAGTAAACACTGCCGAAGTGGTGAAATTGGTAGACACGCCATCTTGAGGGGGTGGTGACGAGAGTCGTGAGGGTTCGAGTCCCTCCTTCGGCACCAAATTTAAATGACTAATGACGGGTCTATATAAAAAATATTTGGAAGATAGCTGGCAATGTTTTAGGTGGGCCGGCACAGAGACCGGCCCCTACATTGAATTGTATTTGATGGGCCGGCACGGGGACCGGCCCCTACATTGAATGTATTTGATGGGCCGGCACGGGGACCGGCCCCTACAAGGCATCACATGATACTCTTAACGCCTAATCGTCGTATGGCCCAATTTTTGGGAGAAGCCTTACCATTAGAGGAATGGTTAAATACTCAATGGGAGGTTTTGAATGGGCCGGCACGGGGACCGGCCCCTACATTGAATGTATTTGATGGGCCGGCACGGGGACCGGCCCCTACTCATAAAACCAATAATTCACCTAAAACACCCTATTGTTTAAATGATGCTGAGCAAACTATTATTTGGGAACGCATCATTTCGAACTCAAGTTCTGGTGAACATTTGCTCCGGGCATCTTCAACTGCAGAACTTGCTGCCTCTGCATGGAATTTATCAATAGAATGGCGTGTTAATAATAAAATTGAAGAAAATTTTATTATTGAAGATGCACACGCTTATTTGAATTGGTCAAAAACTTACAAACAACACTGTCTTGATGAACACTGGATAGAACCTGCTGGCAGGGTAGATAGTTTGATTGAAGCATTTAGACAAGGAATTCTTTCAGTACCTAAAGAAATGCAATTAATTGGCTTTGATGAGCTCACACCCCAACAAAAAGAGCTATTTGATACCCTTATTCAAGCAGGTACAAAAGTTCATAATACTTCATTAGTATCAACACTTGGAGAGGTAAAAACTTTAGGCGCAGATAATCCTCAAATAGAATTATTATTAGCTGCACATCAAGCAAAATTTTGGATTAATCATCAACCCACTGTTAAAGTTGGAATTGTTATTCCTGATTTAGAACGACGACGTCTTGAAGTGGTTCGTATTTTTCAGGAAACTTTGGCTGAAAATCAGTTTAATGTTGCAGCTCCTGTTTCTTTAAGCACTTATCCTTTAATAGAATCTGCCCTTTTAGCTTTAGAATTAGCAAGATATGAAATAACCCTCGAGAAATTTAGCCATTGGTTACGCTCACCTTTTTTTAAAGATGCATTACAAGATATGGACATGGCCATTCGAGCCGCCATTGATATTTATTTAAGAGAATGGGGAGAACAGAGTTTTTCTTGGTCGAGGCTGTTATCCTATTTAGAACAGTATAAACTACCAGATAAATATAACACTTCAGATAAGTGTTTTGAGAATTGTTCACAATTAATGGACACTTTAAAAGCATTTGTTGAAAAATTTAAATTAATAAAAACAAAATGTTCTGCAGAGGCTTGGTGTGTAATTATTCAAGATTTATTAGAGTGTTTAGGCTGGCCGGGAGAACGAAACTTAACCAGTCCTGAATATCAATTAAAAATACAATGGGAACAATTATTATTAGAATATACGCGATTAGACCGGGTATTAGGTGAACATGGCTATTCAGAAGCCATATTTCAATTAGCACGATTAGCAAAACAGACTTTATTTTTACCACAATCTGAAAAAGCACCTGTACAAATTTTAGGGGTGTTAGAAGCCGTGGGGATTCCGTTTGATTATCTTTGGGTTTTAGGCTTGCATCGAGAATGTTGGCCATTAGAACCGGCTCCCACCCCATTTATACCCATATCTATACAGAGAAGTTTAAATTTACCACGAAGTTCTGCAGAACGTGAGCTTCAGGTTGCAAAACGCTTGACAGAAAGATTGTGCCAAGGAGCGAAAACGGTTATTTTAAGTTACCCTAAAATGCTTGACGAGCAACCTTGTACTAAAAGTTCTCTTATCAGCGAATTTCCAGAAATAAATTCAAATTTAGAATGTTTATCGTATTTGTCTAAAATCAGTCGGGTTCAGAAAATTATTGTTCCCGATGAAAAAGGCCCAAGAATATTAGCAGGTGAAGATATTCGAGGGGGATCAAATATTCTTAAATTACAATCCTTATGTCCGTTTCGAGCCTTTTCTGAAGTTCGATTAATGGCAAAACCCATCCCTAAGCGCTCGGTAGGCTTAACGCCAGCAAACCGTGGAGAATTATTACATGAAATTTTAATGCATTTTTGGGAAAGATTGAAAGATCAAACAGATTTATTGGCTTTAAATCGCGAACAAATGACTGAACGCATAAAATGGGCAATTGATCTAGTTATTGAACGTTGGCGCAAACGTCGTCCCAGAACTTTAACACCACACTATGTTATTTTAGAACGACAGCGATTGTTTAAATTAATCAATGGTTTTATGGAGCTTGAAAAAACTCGTTCTTGGTTTGAAGTTATTGAAAAAGAAAAACAACAGTGTGTAACTGAAGAGAATAGTGGATTACAATTTAAAGTACGCATTGATAGAGTCGATAGACTCTCGAACGGAGAAGAAATTATTATAGATTATAAGACGGGTTACACTTCAATTTCTGATTGGTTTGGCGAACGTCCACGTGATCCACAGTTACTTTTATATTGTTTGATTCGCGATCTAGAGTCCTTTGGTGTTGTTTTTGCTAAATTAACGCCGGAGGGTGTCAAATTTCAAGGGTTAGTCAAAGAAAAAGGCTCTAATCAAGTACCCAGTCTTAATATACCGTTTAATATACCAGGGGTTAAAACTGTCGATGAAGCACAGAGATGGGGTAGTGAAAAAACCTGGGAGGCCCAGTGCGAGAAATGGCGGGAGACATTAAGACGTTTATTTCAAGAGTTTAGCGTCGGAGTAGCAACCGTTGATCCATTAGATGCTGAAAACACTTGTAGAACGTGCTCGTTAAAACCTCTTTGTCGAATACAGTGTCGTGAACCAAAGCCTTGTGGACAGGAACCCTAAAATTTATGCATATCAATGTATCTGATCAAGCCATTCGTGATGAAGCCTTAAATCCCACACGATCTTTTATTGTACAAGCACCGGCAGGATCAGGAAAAACAGCGCTATTGATGCAGCGATTTCTTGTGTTATTGACGACCGTGGATATGCCCGAAGAATGCCTTGCCATTACCTTTACTCGAAAAGCAGCACATGAAATGCGTGATCGAATAATTTCTGCTTTAATGAAAGCAAAAAATCTAGCCCCTCCACAAGATCCTCATGCCTATAAAACTTGGAATTTAGCAAAACAAGTATTAAAACGAGATCAAGAACTGGGTTGGAATTTATTATTGAACCCCAGTCGTTTAAAAATTCAAACGATTGATGCATTATGTGCAAGTTTAACTCGAAAGATGCCGATTATCTCAGGTTTAGGCGTTTTACCAGAAGTGCAAGAGTACGCGTATCCTTTGTATGAAACAGCTGCTGGTCAGTTATTAGAGGCCATTGAAACCGATGATCCTTGGTCAGAAGCGCTTCGCTTTTTGATTTTGCATTTAGATAATAACTTGGAATTAACCAAACGCTTACTGGCTGGTTTATTACCTAAGCGGGATCAGTGGTTATCACATATAGGACGAACTTATTCTGTAGAAGATTGTAGAGCTGTATTGGAACAAGGTTTACAATGCGCCATTCAGGAGGCATTGATTTATGTCAAGGCAGCTATCCCAAAAAACATGGATGAACTTTTAGAATTGGCTGAGTTTTCAGCAAACCATTTATGTGAAACACGCCTAGAAAATGAATCACTTAACGAATCTCCTGTTTTTTCTCCTATTATTCATTGTAAAAATTTATTGGGAAAATGGCCAGAAATAACAATAAAAGATTTACCAATGTGGCTGGGGCTAGCAGAACTATTACTAACACAAGAAGGATCTCTTCGAAAAACAGTGACTGCTAAACAAGGATTTCCTGCACCCAGTAGTACTACCAACAAGTCCGATAAAATGATTTATCAAACCATGAAAAATCGCATGTTGGAATTGTTGAGCATATTGGAAGAAACCCCTGGATTTAGAGAAGCATTGTTGCGAGTCAAAGAATGTCCGCCCCCTGTTTATAGTGATGAGCAATGGCAGATAGTTGAAGCATTAATAAAACTATTGCCAGTATTGAGTGCCCAATTAACCGTTGTATTTCAAGAACAAGGGCAAGTAGATTTTACAGAAATAGCCATGGCCGCATGTCGGGCATTGGGAGAATTAGATGCACCTTCAGATTTGGCCTTAGGCTTAGATTATAGAATTCAGCATATTTTGGTGGATGAGTTTCAAGATACTTCAATTTCTCAATTTCGTTTATTAGAATTATTAACTGCGGGTTGGGGAACTTCGCAGGATGATTTTTTGGCAAGGGAGAGGTGTTTGAGCACGACGAAGTCGTGCGAGTTTAGCGACCGAAGCCAAGAAATTATCCTGCGAAGTTCTTATGAGGGTTATAATAAAATCAAAACCTTATTTTTAGTGGGTGATCCTCAGCAATCTATTTATCGATTTCGTCAGGCAGAAGTAGGTTTATTTATTGCCGTGAAGCAACGAGGAATTAATGGTCTACCGATTCACCCTTTAACGTTAACGGTTAATTTTCGATCTGATCCCAAACTTATTCATTGGTTAAATGATATTTTTTCTAAGAGCTTTCCTGAACAGGATGATATTGTTTCAGGTGCGGTTCGTTTTAGTCCCTGTCAGGCCGTCAAATTATCAGATATTCAAAGTGAAGTATCCATTCACTTAGTTTCTGAACAGGATGATAGAAGAGGTGAAAGCGAGGCAAGGCATGTGGTTCATTTAATTGAAAAAGCAAGAGAAAACGATCCCAATGCCTCTGCTTCTATTGCCATATTGGTTCGCAGTCGTACCCATTTGATGGATATTTTGCCTCAATTACGAAAAAGTGGAATTGCCTATGAGGGCATTGATCTGGAATTATTGAGTGGACGCCCTATTATTCAAGATCTTCTCGCATTAACACGCGCTTTATTACATTTGGGAGATAGAATCGCTTGGCTCGCCGTGTTACGCTTTCCTTGGATTGCTCTTTCATTATCAGATTTAAATGTTCTTGCCAAAGAAGCGGATACACTACCGCTTTGGTGCTCACTCTCTCGTTATTTGGAATTAATTACCTTAAGTTTAGAAACAAAAGAAAAATTAGATCACATCGTTCCCATACTAAAAAAATCTTTATACAATAAAGGTCGCATTTCTTTAAGAGCCTGGGTAACAGAAACCTGGATTGCTTTGCAGGGACATCAATATTTATATGATGATCACAGTTTACAAGATGCAGAAGCCTTTTTTGAAATCTTAGATGAATTAGAACAAAAAGGGGGATTTGAAGAACCTGGTGTATTAGAAGAAAAATTGCAAATACTCTATTCTAAATCAAGAATTTTAAATCCTAATGCTGTACAAATTATGACCATTCATAAAGCGAAAGGTTTAGAATTTGATATTGTTATTTTGCCGGGGTTAGGACGAAAACCCAGAGGAGAAGAAAGCCAATTATTATTATGGGAAGAAAGAACAACGGTTGATACACGAGATTATCTGATTTTTGCGCCTATAAAGTCGGTAGGGGCAGATGAAGATCCTGTTTATACTTATTTAAAAAAGGAAAAACAAAGAAGTGCGGAGTTTGAAGCTTTACGTTTACTATATGTCGCTGCCACTCGTGCTCGTAGAAGATTATATTGGATAACCCATAAACCTGAACCTAATAGTTTGTTATCTATGGTATCTGGCTTATTTCCTGAAGTAGCTGAAGCAACTGAAACAACTGTCGAAACTGACGCAGACAATTCTCTTGCTGTATGTTGATAATACACGTAGAATACCAGGTCATGTTTGTACGTTAGATAAAAACGGAGGTTGAACCATGGTAAATAAAGTCCCAGTGACTCATTCAGACGAATTTTTTGGATTTCGTAAATTATTTTGGCCTATCCACAATCATGAGCTAAAGAAATTTTTGCCCATGGTTCTCATGATGTTTGGATTTTTATACATCTACACCATCTTACGAGACACCAAAGATACTCTGATTGTAACTGCTGCTGGGGCTGAGGCAATACCTTTTCTCAAATTTTGGGGAACATTGCCTATGTCGGTATTATTCGTTTTAGTTTATGCAAAATTGAGTAATATATTAAAAACCGAAGCCTTATTTTATGCAGTTATTGCACCGTTTTTGATATTTTTTTCTGTATTTGGGTTTTTCATATACCCTAATTTGGAATTGGTCAGTCCAACTCAAACAGCGGATGCACTGCAAATTTTTGTGGAGGCTAATCTGCCAGACCGTATGCATGATACCTTCACTAAATTAATTTCAGTATTTCGTGTGTGGCCTTATGCATTGTTTTACATTTTGTCTGAATTGTGGGGTAGCATGGGAATTTCTCTGTTATTTTGGCAATTTGCAAATCAAATTACACGTCCGATGGAAGCTAAACGTTTTTATGCAGGATTTGGTCAATTGGGTAATCTAGCATTAGTTGCTTCTGGAGCATCGATTATTTACTTTTCAGATATTCGTAGTTCCGTTCCGGCTGGTGTTGATGCTTGGGGTGAATCATTAAGATGGTTGATGGGAGCTGTGACGGTATTTTGTGTTGTTATCATGCTTGCCTATCGATGGATGAATCAGAATGTTTTAACAGATCCCACACTTTATACGCCTATAAATAAGAAGAATGCTAAAGAAAAGCTTAAATTGTCATTAAAAGAAAGCTTTTTATTCTTAACTCGTTCACGTTATTTAGGTTGTATTGTTTTGATTGTGTTGGGTTATGGCATTTCTATTAATTTAATTGAAATTGTTTGGAAATCTCAGCTTAAAATTCAATTCCCCAATGAAAATGATTACAATACCTTTATGGGGTATTTTTCTTTATTTACCGGAATTGCAACATTAATCTTAGTAACCCTAGGAGGACATGTTATTCGTCGTTTGGGATGGTTTATAGCAGCAATTTCTGCACCTTTAATGATTTTAGTAACGGGCGCTATCTTTTTTGCCTTTGTTATGTATGAAGAAGGGCTTCAAGGTATTTTACCGTACTCTCCAGTTTGGATTGCGGTGATTGTGGGGGCAACGCAGAATATCTTGAGTAAAGCAACCAAGTATTCTTTATTCGATCCCACGAAAGAAATGGCCTATATTCCTTTAGATCAGGAATCGAAAGTGAAAGGTAAAGCAGCCATTGACGTTGTCGGTGGACGATTAGGTAAATCGGGAGGTGGCATTGTTCTACAAGTGGTATTAATGTTCGGTACCATTGCGAATAATTTACCCGTTTTGTTATTTATAGTCGGTGTGATTGTTGCAGCTTGGTTGTATGCAGTTGTTTCCTTAAATAAACGCTATACCGAAAAATTACGAGAAATTGGTGAACCTGACGAAACATCTGCTGGTACTGCTGGTATGGGTGTAGGCGGAAAAGCAGGTCAACCAGCGTAAACAAATTAAATCCCCCAACCCCCCTTTTTCAAAGTGGGGAACTAGGGGGATCCATGTGGGAACTAAGGATAGTGTAGGGGTCGGTCTCCGTGCCGACCCTAACAGGTAACAACATAAATCTAGGAAAAGTAAATGAATGAATCGGCAGGAAGCCGTTTAAGAAAGTTATTGAAAGAAAAAGATCCTCTACAAGTTGTAGGGGTAATCAATGCTTGTTGTGCCTTATTAGCACAACAAGCAGGATTTAAAGCCCTCTATTTATCGGGTGCAGGAGTCGCCAATGCTGCTTGGGGCTTGCCAGATCTAGGAATTACTTCCTTGGCGGATGTCACTGAAGAAGTACGTCGTATTACAGGATGTGTCAATTTACCTTTATTAGTTGATGGCGATACTGGCTGGGGTAGTGGTTTAAATATTCAACATACTATTCATGAATTCATTCGCGCTGGGGCTGCTGGTGTTCATCTGGAAGATCAGTTTTGGCCAAAACGCTGTGGTCATCGATCGGGTAAACGATTGATTTCATCTCAAGAAATGGTTGATCGATTAAAAGCAGCGGTGGATGCAAGGAGTGATCCTAATTTTATTATCATTGCCCGAACTGACGCCTTAGGAATTGAAGATTTAGGAGCTGTGATTCAACGTGCTGTTGAATATGAAAAGGCAGGTGCAGATATGATTTTTGTCGAAGCTGTGACCGATCTTGAGCATTATCGTCAATTTGCAAAAGCTGTTCAAGTGCCTGTTTTAGCCAATATCACTGAATTTGGTCAAACCCCTTTGTTTTCGGTGTCCGATCTTAAATCGGTTGGTGTTAAGCTGATTTTATATCCTTTAAGTGCCTTTAGAGCCATGAATAAAGCGGCTTTAAATGTCTATCAGACCATTCGTACCAAAGGTTCCCAATCCACAGTGATTGATACAATGCAAACCCGAGAGGAACTGTACCAATTGTTGGACTATTATAAATATGAACAACAATTAGACTCCTAGGAGCCCTCATCCGGTGCTAACGCACCACCTTCTCCCGTAAAACGGGAGTAGGGATAGGGAAGAAACTTGAATAGTGGACTTTGAGTATGGATGAAAAATCAGGTGGCCTTGCAGGCATTACCGTGGGTGAAACTGCCATTTCTACGGTAGGAAAAAAAGGTAAGGGACTTACTTACAGAGGATATTCTATTGAGGATCTTGCAAACCATGCGCGTTTCGAAGAAGTAGCCTATTTATTAATCCATGGTACATTACCGACTAAAGTAGAATTGAATACTTATAAAAAAAGACTTATTCAAGGTCAGTCCTTACCTATTGCGATTTGTCGTGTTCTAGAACAATTACCGGTAAAAACTAATCCCATGGATGTTTTAAGAACTGCGGTTTCAACATTGGGTTGTTTGGAACCCGAATCTTTACGTCATACAGCGGAATTTATCGCCGATAAACTGATGTCTTTTTGTGTATCCAGTTTATTATATTGGTATGCTTTTCAAACTAATGATCAACATCTCACTGTAATCTCTGAACAAAACAGTATTGCAGGTCATTTTTTATATTTATTGCAAGGTCATGTTCCAGATGCTGAATTTCGAAAAGCCTTGGATGTTTCTTTAATTTTGTATGCTGAACATGAATTTAACGCTTCAACCTTTGCTGCCAGAGTCTGTACATCAACAGAGTCAGATTTTTATTCTGCGATTGTTGCGGCTATTGGTACTTTACGAGGACCTTTGCATGGCGGCGCAAACGAGGCAGCCATGAAAATGATTAATCAATATGATGATGTTCCTAGTGCAGAAGCAGGCACACGTTTACTTTTAGAACAAAAAGCAGTTGTTATGGGATTTGGGCATCGTGTTTATAAAGAGTCCGATCCTAGAACGTCTATAATCAAACCATGGGCAAAAAAATTGGCCGATCGTTTTGGGGATCCTAAGAAATTTTTAATCGCTGAAGCCATAGAACGTGTTATGTGGGATGAAAAGAAAATTTTTGCCAATTTAGATTTTTATAGCGCTTTAGTTTATTTTTATTTAGGTATTCCAACCTCATTTTTTACACCTTTATTTGTGATATCTCGACTATCCGGTTGGACAGCGCATATTCGGGAACAAAGAGCAAATAATCGATTAATCAGGCCTCTGGCAGATTATATTGGGCCAGACCCAAGACCTTATGTTGGAATTTCTGAACGTACTTAAATGTATAATACTCGACCTGCTCCTGATGATTTATTAGTTGAAATCGCAGATTATGTTCATCAATTTGATGATGCCCACATTAGTGCTTTAGCTTTTAAAACAGCTCATCAAGCCTTATTGGATAGTCTTGGATGTGCACTGTTAGCCTTAAAAATTCCTGCTTGTTTTAATTTATTGGGTCCTATTGTTCCAGGGACAAGCGTGCCTTTAGGTTCTCGAGTGCCAGGAACTTTATTTGAGCTTGATCCCATTAAAGCTGCTTTTGATATTGGCACTTGCATTCGTTGGTTAGATTATAATGATACCTGGTTAGCCGCAGAGTGGGGTCATCCTTCCGATAATTTAGGCGGCATTTTAGCCGTTGCAGATTATAAAAGCCGTATTGAACAAAAAGAGATCCTACAAATGCAAGATGTTTTAACTTGCATGATTAAAGCCTATGAAATTCAAGGGATATTGGCATTAGAAAATGCCTTTAATCAAGTCGGATTAGATCATGTTATTTTAGTAAAAGTAGCAACCACCGCGGTAGTTTCAAGATTGTTTGGCTTGTCAAAATCACAAACCATCGATGCACTATCACATGCGTGGATAGATGGACACAGTTTAAGAACCTATAGGCATGCGCCTAATACCGGTCCTCGTAAATCTTGGGCAGCAGGAGATGCAACAAGTCGAGGTGTTCAATTGGCTTGGTTTGTAAAACAGGGGCAAGCTGGGATCCCAAGTGCCCTCACTGCTAAAAAATGGGGATTTAGTGATGTGAGTTTTCAAGGCAAAGCGATAAAATTGGTGCGACCTTTAGGGTGTTATGTTATGGAAAACATATTATTTAAAGTCGCATTTCCTGCAGAATTTCATGCACAGACTGCGGTAGAATGTGCGATAAAACTACATCCTGAAGTTAAGGACAGATTAGATAGCATTGAAAAAATTGAAGTGTTCACACAAGAACCTGCCATGAGAATTATCAATAAAGAGGGGCCACTCTACAATGAAGCAGATCGCGATCATTGTCTGCAATATATGATAGCCATTGCTTTATTGTATGGAGAATTAAAAGCAGAACATTATTCAGATAAAAGTGCGAAAGATAAGCAGATTGATCAATTACGTCAAAAAATGCAAGTGCGAGAAGACCCACAGTTTAGCCGAGATTATTTAGATCCCGAAAAACGAGCCATACCAAATGCATTACAAATATTTTTTCGAGAAGGTGATCACACAGAAAAGGTTGTTGTTGAATATCCTTTAGGGCATAAACAACGAAGACTAGAAGCAGAACCTTTATTAAAAGAAAAATATAAATTGGCGGTTAAGGAGGTGTCTGACACCTCAGATATGTGGGATCATCCTGAAGCATTGCTCAGTATGCCAGTACACAAGTTTATGGATTTGTGGCGTGGAGGTGTCAGGCACCGTGTTTGACCTTTCCATGGATTGCAAATTAGTCTTGACTATTTTGCAATCTCCCTATTATCTAGCAGTAAATTTAGCTTTTCTTGACTCGGCTCCTTCAGTTTCTCCTCTTTCTTTTAAATCTGATATTCTAGCAGCTTCTATGCGTTCAAGAGTAATACCGGCAACCACTAATGCGCTTTTGCAAAGGGCTTGGGCGAATCGGGGTAATTCTTTCCCTGTGTGGGCTCTGCCATGGGATTTAAAACTTCCACCCGTTGTTTTTACTAGTTCGCTCAAATTCTCTTCAGGGGGTAACACACCTTCAAGAAAGGAAAGTGTCTTTCCTTGACTTTCAGCAAGATAAGTATTGGGTAAACAAATTCTGTAGTGAGAAGAGGTGTAAACTATTTCCCCATGTAGGCCTAGAACTAAATTTGTAAACTCAGCAAGGCTAATCGCATTTGAAATATGTTTTGAAGGAGTGGCAAATAATTTTTCGAGTACCAACCTCTGGCTCGGATTTAACTCTCGATGAAGGAAAGTAAGCAGATTTCTTTCTTTTAATTTTCTTTGAAAAAAATCTTCACTGACTTTTTTATCCTCACTGTCAGCGTTAGCACGTAATGCTCGCATTAATTCTAGCTTGCGCGCATTTTTTTCTGCTCGAGCCTTTTCAACTTCTTCTTGATATTTTTTAAGTGCTTCTTCCTGCTTCTTTTTATATTCTAGTGTCTCACGTCGATTTTTTTCTTGTCTTTCTGCTTCTCTTTCTTCAATCTCTTTTTTTCGTTGAAGGTCTTCTGCCGTTTGAGGTTGAGGAGATGGCATTGAAGTGGTGGTGGGAGGGGGAGCTACAGTAGGAGTAGTAGAAACAGCCACTGCTTGTTCAGCTAAAGTTACTTGTTTAATTGCTTTGGAAAGTTCTATTTCTTGATCAAGTTCCTTATTTAGAATGTCCAATTCTTGGTTGAGATTGGTTATATTAGCAAATATTTTTCTGGTAGTAATAAAGTTTTCAACCGAATTAGATTCTACTCCATCATAAATGATTTTTTTTGTTAAGAGCGCAAGTTTCTTTGCTTCAGCACGAAGGAACGCTAATTTGTTATCTAACCGTGTACGTTGATCTGAATCGAGGTTGTCATAGTTGTCGGCATATTTTATATCAAATAAATTCATTGCGTTTGTAAATTTATCGTGATATTTTGGAAGGACTTTGAAATTATAGTTTACTCCAACCATTCTGTTAAAATCAGAATGATACGATGAAAGATGAGGTTTCAAAAGTTTTGAAATATTTTTTAGATGTATATCTTCAGCCAACACATCTTTGGATTGGATAAAGTTTTTAACAGAGGTTGGCATTCTTTCACGTTCATTTCTTACATGCACCACACTATCATAAGCGTCGTCAATGAATAATTCATTCTCTGGTTCAATACCTTTTTGCAACAATTGCTTTATTGCACGATATATCTCAATATTATCTTTTACCTTTGCGAGTAGTTGCGCCAATAAGTCGAGATGAACCATTATAGATATTTTGGAGGTATTATCTGGAAACCATTCTTCAAAAAAATCCATGACTTCTTTTTTATCAGCATTTTGATAAAATTGGGAGAAATCTTCTGCAAAACGGATTCTAGCATCACAAATTGCTATGGCGTCATGAACTGCTTTTGCTGTTGCTTCAACTTTTTCTGTTTCTTTACGCAACTTTGCAAATTCTTCTTCTAATACTTTTGCTTCTGCTGGGTTTTCTTTACCCCATTTCCCGAAGAGTGGTAGAATTGGTCGAGCAGGAGGCTGTTTTATACCTTCATTTATACCTTCATTGTCTGAGGGATCAAATGAACCAATAGTTGCTGCCATGTAATACCCCGCATTTTTACTTATAAACAAGTTAGTTATGATAAACCATGAAAATAAAAATAACAAGTGATATAAGTGGTGATGTCGACGCATCAAATTTTTTGGTGTCTGAAGCCACAAAGAGACGTGACCCCAGCGAGCGCTATCCCAAGCAACTTTTTAACATCCAGATTGTTTTTTCATGTGCTTTAATTCGGTCAATCACAATATCCATGGTGCCTTCATCATGTTGTGCTTTTGTGGTTTCTAAAATTTTATAAGCCAAATTAGCGATTTGATGATGATCAAACATCAGTTGTGTCAACATTTCATTGGCATCTAAATGTTGGCTTGCTTCTTTTATTTGGGTTAACTTGGAAAATTCAGCAAAACTGCCTGGGGAATGATGGCCTAGGGCGCGAATGCGTTCAGCAATAATGTCTATTGCTTCATATAATTCTTCATATTGTGACTCAAACATTAGATGTAGAGAATAGAAAAGAGGACCTGTCACATTCCAATGAAAATTTTGCGTTTTCAAAAAAAGCGTGTAGGTATCCGCAAGTAGTTTACCGAGATCTTCAACCACCTGTTTGTTGTGTTCGATACTTTTTTGCATTTTTCTACCCCTTTTTACCATTTCATCCCATAATTAAATTTAGACCATAATTCTAGATTTTTATAGTTCAGTGGGGTATGCGAAACGGGTAGTTACTTATGGTAAACGATACAGTTGTTTGGTTTAAAGATTTAACTATACAAGATGTTGGCCGAGTAGGGGGCAAAAATGCTTCTCTTGGTGAAATGATGCGTCATCTTACTGTTGTTGGGGTTCAAGTTCCAGAAGGGTTTGCAACTACTGTCAGTGCTTATCGAAATTTTTTATCTCAAAATAATCTGGATAATCAAATTAAAACATTGTTAGATAATCTGGATGTTGAAGATATTCAGCAATTATCTGAAACTGGCAGTACCATTCGTGAATGGATTTTAGGATCTTCTTTGCCACCGGATTTGATATCTTCTATTCAATCTGCGTATTCAGAATTGAAAAACCGTGGTGGATCACAACTCTCTGTTGCGGTTCGCTCATCAGCAACTGCTGAAGATTTGCCTGATGCTTCATTTGCAGGGCAACAAGAAACTTTTTTAAATGTGAATGACATGGATAATTTGATTTTGGCCGTTAAGCGTGTATTTGCTTCTTTATTTACCGATCGTGCCATTGCTTATCGGTTTCATCAAGGGTATTCCTATCATCAAGTGGCTTTATCTGTGGGTATTCAGCAAATGGTTAGGAGCGATAGCGCTGCCAGCGGTGTTATGTTTACCCTGGATACAGAATCTGGTTTTGATAAAACAGTGTTGATTACTTCAAGTTATGGATTGGGTGAATTATTAGTACAAGGTGCCATCGATCCAGATGAGTTTTATGTCTATAAACCCGCATTGCTTGCCAATAAATCTGCTATTATTCGCCGGCAATTGGGTACAAAACTGCAAAAGATGATTTATGCAGAGAATGTGATGGATGTGATCGATGTTAAGAATGTGAGTGGTAAGCAAATGGTTAAATCAGTGCCTGTGCCGATAGAAGATCAAAAAAGATTTTCATTAACAGATGAAGAAGTAGAAGCCTTAGCACGACAAGCCTTAATTATTGAACAACATTACGGTTGCCCAATGGACATCGAATGGGCAAAAGATGGACAAACGAATCAAATTTATATTCTTCAAGCACGTCCAGAAACAGTGATAACTTCAAAAAGAGAGAAGCAAGGTGAGCGATCCTTACAGAGGATGGAACGTTATACTTTAAAAAATCGTGGATCAATTTTGGCAACGGGTCGCAGCATAGGTCAAAAAATTGGACAAGGGACTGCAAAAGTGATTACCGATGTTACAGAAATGCATGAGATCAATCCTGGGGAAGTATTAGTGACAGATATGACCGATCCTGATTGGGAACCCATTATGAAACGTGCTTCTGCCATTATTACCAACCGGGGAGGGCGTACTTGCCATGCCGCCATTGTTGCTAGAGAATTGGGTATTCCTGCGGTTGTTGGGTGCGGTGATGCGACACAAGTGATTACAACCGGGACAGAAGTCACCGTTTCTTGTGCAGAAGGTGATATCGGTTATGTGTACCAAGGATTATTAGATTTTGATCTTGACCGTATTCATATAGGATCCATGCCAGAGTTGGAACTTAAAATTATGATGAATATTGGCAATCCAGAGCGAGCATTTGATTTTCAAAAATTACCTAGTTCGGGTGTTGGTTTAGCGCGAATTGAGTTTATTATTAATCAAACCATTGGGATACATCCTAAGGCTTGTTTAGAATATAGAACTTTACCCGAATCTCTACAAAAAGTTATTTTAGAACGAACGGCAGGCTATCGATCCCCCAGATCATTTTATGTTGATAAATTAACCGAAGGCATTGCAATGCTTGCTGCTGCATTTTCACCTAAACCCGTGATTGTGCGTTTATCAGATTTTAAATCTAATGAATATGCTAATTTATTGGGGGGCTCTGAATTTGAACCTCATGAAGAAAATCCCATGTTAGGATTTAGAGGCGCTTCTCGCTATATTTCCAGTAGTTTTAAGGATTGTTTTGCATTAGAATGTGAAGCTTTAGGTCGTGTACGTGAAGCGTATGGTTTAACTAATGTAGAAATAATGGTTCCATTTGTCAGAACCGTGAAAGAAGCTAAAACCGTTATTGAATTACTAGCTGATTTTGGATTGAAACGAGGGGAAAACGGTTTAAAAGTTATAATGATGTGTGAAATTCCTGCAAACGCTATTATGGCAGAAGCATTTTTAGAGTATTTCGATGGTTTTTCAATCGGATCCAATGATTTGACACAGTTAACCTTAGGCTTAGATAGAGATTCGGGATTGATGGCTCATCAGTTTGATGAACGAGAAGAATCAGTTAAAATACTGATGCAAAGAGCCATTCGAGCGTGCAAAGCAGCAGGAAAATATATAGGTATTTGTGGACAAGGACCGTCTGATCATCCTGATTTTGCACAGTGGTTATTGGAGCAAGAAATTGATAGCATTTCACTAAATCCAGATTCAGTGTTGTCAACCTGGATTTATTTGGCCAAACTGAAGGGAGATAGAAAGGAGAAATAAATGAAGCGATCTATATTAATGCGATTTTTATTGTGGGTAACGGTGTTTTTTGCTTTGTCAGGGATTACCGGTGTTGCTACGGGAGAAGAAACTGGGTTAAGTATCATTGTTCAAGTAAAAGGGGGCGCACCACAGCAGTATAATGTTGCGAATGGTGAAAGTTTTTTTATTCCGACTAGTCAAGCCGCCAATCAACCCCCTGTTCCCAAACAACCAGATGCATTAGATCAAAAAACTGGGCAATTATCAAAAGCAATTGCTGCGAAAGTGATTGAAATTCAAAATAAACAGAAAGATATTGATGGTGAAGTTTATATCACAACAAAACCGACACTGATTATAGAAAAACAAAATCTTGAACAACAATTAAGTGATTTACAAGTTGAGTTAGATAGACTCAATTCTGAAAAAACAATTAGAGAATTAAAAGAAAAGAAGCAAGAGGCAGATCAGGCAGCACAAAAACCTAATGTCGTGTCTGGGATCCAGGTCACCCCTACATTGCAAGAAGGTAAAGTACAATTTGCTATTAAATCGCAAAATATTCAGAGTACTGTTTCAGTACCTATGGGAACTTGGGTTCCAATTGCTGGGATTCAACCTGAGATTTGGATTAAAGTAGAAGCAAAGTAAGATTTGGGGTTAGATCTTGGATCTGACCCTTTCAAACGAGGAGATACAATGAGTGCGGACAGTAGTAAAATTCTTGAAAGTATACAATCTGTTCGGAAAGTAGTGCAATCTGAAGTTGAATTGAGATTGCCTCCCACCGCCCCTATTACTTTTTCAGCATCCTTGGCACCTTTGGCATCCCCGGCATCCCCCGCTGCACCCCCAGTAGCTTCATCTTACCCTCCTGTTGTTGAGGGGAGGAGAAATACCAAGCTTTTAACAGCAATTTCTGAGGAAGAATTGGAGCTTGCCATTAAATTGCTAGAACAGGGTGCTGATCCCTTTGAATTAGGGGAGGCTGGCTTAAATGCATTCCATATGCTTGCAATGGTAAATAGAGAGATTACTAAAGAAAATCCAAATCCAAGAAAACGTGCTTTAGTCATGAATCTTTTGAACATGATTGTAAACCAGGCAGTTGAAAGGAAAATTTTAGCTGAAGAAATTAATAGGGAGGCTACGGATGGTCGTACCCCACTGGCGATGACAATTGCTTATCCCGCAGCAGCAGAATGGACGAAAACATTATGGGATGCCTTTAAGGAAATAGGTGCTAAACACGGGGTAGATGTACAATACCGAAACGGTGAAAAACGATTGTGGGCACAATGTTTATACGGCAAAGTGCCGGATGATAAAATTAAGTTTTTTATGGAAAAATTTCCAGAACAGTTTACATTTGAGGCGTTATCACAAAAATCAACTATTTTTTTTAAAAATACAGAGAGAAGTATTGGAGGAAGCTTTGGTACTGAGGAAACGGGATCATCCGCGTTGTTTGCGGCTTGTCAGATGAAAAATTTTGAAGCAATAAGAATTATTTATAGTGTAGGAAGAGAGAAGTGGGACAAGATCATAGCTGAAGAAGAAATATTGTATCGTTTGATTACGAAGCCCCGTAGAATTAGAGATACATCATATCATGATGTAATAGTATATTTATTAAGGGAAGGCATTGTAAAACGTGATAAGAAATTTGATGATTTGTTGAATACTTATACAGATTCAGAAGATCCAACATACAGAAATTGCCGAAACGAAGCTCTGGCACTTAAGGAAGCTATAGCAGCAGCAGAGTTAAGCCTTACAACAGGAAGAGCTAGACTTCCTCTTTGATGCGATCGAGGGTCGACCTGGTGTCGACCCACTTGATTATTAACTCACTTTCCGTCTTTTTGCGTCGCCATTGATTTTTTCGTGAGTTGGTTTCGGGTTTGGTTTTTGTTTTTTTGCTGTATGTGATATTAATATAGCTGCCATGTTTTATCTCCTCTATGTTAAGTTTTATTAAACAAGAAAATCATACCATGCCGTAGTTATTTTTTCAACTAATTTAATTAAAATAACTTATAATTCGTGTATATACGATTGAAGGGGCTCACCTTCTATGTGACTACCTCTTGTTCTTGTTTCGTGAGCAAGGTTTTAGCGGTTTGTAAAATGCTTGATCTAAAAATAAGCAATTGCCAGCGTCGACCGCCTAATTGTTGCCAAAGTACAGCAGCGCGGATGCCCGCTAATAAAAGTGTACGGATTTTGTTTAAATTAAAAGTTTGATTTAAATAAACAGCTTCACCTGCGACATGGATCCTAAAATTGAAAGTACTGAGAGTATCCGCGTAAACCCCAGCAAGGTTGGCCATTACATTTTCATGCATAGTTGAAAAATGTAGGGATTGTGTTTTTGCTCGCTCGATACCTGCACGGATCACTTTAAACATGGTGGGGTGTTTTGCTAATTTTCGTTCCAAGTGAAGAAGTGATAACACATAACGTGCGATTTCAGTATCTTTGGGTTCTTTAGTATTCGTTAAAAGACGAATGAGTTCGTGAAGCCCTAATTGAACAGGTTGAATGCCACCAAAGACTTCTGGTACGGTTTCTGCATCCACTTCAAATAAAGATTCTACACTGGTTTTAAAATAACGTTCTTCTATGCGTCCTGTTTTTGCAAGCTGTTTAACGAGGCTTGCTACTTGGAAAATGCCTGCTAACGCCAGAGTTCGATTTTCAAGGGGATTTAATGTCATAGTATAGTTCCTCCGCCTAAACAGATATTATCAGAATAAAAAACGATTGCTTGACCAGGCGTAATTGCCCGTTGGGGAGTTGTAAATTTAACAAAACATTGATTAGAATTTTCAGTGTTTTCCAAAATCACTTCACAGGGTTGTTCTTTTTGTCTGTACCGTATTTTTGCAGCACATGTAAAAGTGGTATGAGCGGTTTTTGGAATATTTCTTTGGCTGCAGTCGCTAAACTCGCGCTGCGCGCTCAAACACCTCTCCTTTGCCAAAAAAATATTCCAAAAACCGCTCGACGACGGGGGAGGGCTTCCCCCAATCCAATGCAAATCTTTAGCAGTCAAAGAATCTTTAAATAATAAAGGATTATCTTTATCTTGCACAACAATTAGTCTATTGCGGTCCAAATCTTTGTCTACAACATACCAAGGATTGTTGGCACTGTCGCGTTGACCCCCAATCCCTAATCCTTGTCTTTGCCCTAAGGTATAATACATAAGACCTTCATGTTTCCCTATAATTTTTCCTGTGGGTGTTTCAATGTTTCCAGGTTTGGCGGGCAAGTAACGGTTTAAAAAAGTTTTGAATTTTCTTTCTCCGACAAAACAAAGCCCCGTACTGTCTTTTTTATTATGATTAATAAATCCAGCTTCTTTAGCAATGCCCCGTACTGTTTTTTTATCTAAGCTTCCGAGCGGAAATAAAACTCTGGATAAAACAGATTGTGTCAGTGTATATAAAAAATAACTTTGATCTTTTTCAGAATCTTTGGCTTTGGAAAGATGATAATTTGGATTTTTAAATTCTTTAGCAACATAATGACCTGTTGCAATATAATCTGCACCCAATGATAAAGCATAATTTAAAAATGCTTTAAATTTAATTTCTCGGTTACAAAGGATGTCAGGATTAGGCGTTCGCCCGAGTTTAAATTCTGTTAAAAAATGTTCAAAAACCGTATCCCAATATTCTTTTGCAAAATTCACGGTATGAAGTTTTATTCCCAATGACTCACACACGGCTTTTGCATCTGCAAGATCATTTGACGCGGCACAATAGGTATCGGTGTCGTCTTCTTCCCAATTTTTCATGAAAAGCGCTTCTACAGCATACCCCTGGTTTTTTAAAAGAAGTAAAGAGACTGAAGAATCTACCCCTCCTGAAAGCCCAACAATAACGCGTTTTGGACATTCTTTCATGGTAAAGAAGGGGTAAGTAAGGGGCGAATAACACCAACCCCAATTCCCTCTAGGATTTGACTTGTTTGATTGTCTGGTGAAAAACGTTTAGGAATGAGTTCACCTTCCACTTTTAAAACAACCACTTGACCTTTTTCTGCGTGATTACTGCGATGGACTGCTAAGTAATCGCCTTCCAAGATACCCATGTCTTTAAGATTTTGATTTTTAATTCTCACAAAAAAATCAATGCTGGGTTGAAACAAGGTGCGTTCTACCCGACAATGAGGTTCAGCATCACTATCACTTTCAATAGATTGAAGCTCATCCGCTGCAGAAAGAACAGGAATGCCAACTTGTTGGATTAATCGAATACCGCGAGAAGTTCCAGCAATTAACTCAATAACACCTTTTTTGGCTAAAGCTCTTAAATGATCTTCAGCTGCATTGGGTGAACGAAATCCCATGGTCTTTGCTATCTCTGCGCGAGTTGGCGGAGAACCTGTTTTTTCCATATGGATTTGAATAAGATTTAAAACTTCACTTTGGCGCTTAGTTAGTTTTGTCATAAAACTTCCTATATAGAGTCTTTAAAGATTATCTTACATGAGAGCTGTGCTGTTGTCCAGACTGGGAAAATAAATGGTTGTTTTTATTCTATATTAATCTATGTTGTTAAAGGGACCCGACCAGTTGATTGGGTGTATAGTCTCATCGGTTTGATCTAGGAATTCATCTTTATCAATTTCAAAAGGCCCAGACCAGTCCTTCGGGGGTGGAATTGCCGCAATATGCATTCCATACCAAGTTTCCATATCCAATTCTTCAATTTCTCCTGAAAAATATTGAATTTCAATATTTCCGGCTTCTTCATCCTCAGCCACAATTTCAAAAGTGTTCTCAGTATGGTCTAAATCAGCATACCAATTTCCAATAATTGGTGATTCATGTGCACGTATCATACAACACCCCATTGAACCTATAGTTGAAACTTTATCCTTATATTATCAAGTTTAACAGCTAAATAATATTTTTGCTAAGTATTTATAAGTATTTAAACTTCCAAGTAATAAGTTCAGTGTATTATCTCTTATACTGAATAAATGAAATATCTTAAGGGTGAGGGGGCCCCTGTTGTTCCTGCCCAATGAAATATTGTAGAAACGGGGCTAGTCCCCGCCCAAAAATTAAAGGAGAGCCGCAAATGGATTTCTTAAGATTGGTATTAGGAGCGGTATATTCGACGCTTATTTTTATTCGACAAAATTGTTTTGCTCGCCCTTTATTTTGGATCCTTAAAAAGTCTTTACCGCATATGAGCACCACTGAAAAAGAAGCGCTGGCGGCAGGGGATATTTGGTGGGAGGGAAATTTATTTCAAGGGCGCCCTGATTGGGGAAAATTACATTCTATTCCTAAACCAACTCTTTCCCAGGAAGAATTGGATTTTATTAATCATCAAGTTGAAACGCTGTGTGGTTTGATTGACGATTGGAAAATTGCACATATTGATAAGGACTTATCTCCTAAGGCTTGGGCCTATTTAAAACAGGAGCGGTTTTTTGGAATGATCATCCCTAAAAAATATGGAGGATTGGAATTTAGTGCATTGGCGAATTCAACCATTGTACAGAAAATTGCAACTAAAAGTTTAGCGGCAGCAATAACAACGATGGTACCCAATTCTTTAGGACCTGCGGAGTTATTATTAGCGTATGGGACAGAAGATCAAAAGAACCATTATCTTCCAAAATTAGCGATAGGAGAGGAAATTCCTTGTTTTGCTTTAACAGGTCCAGAAGCAGGGAGTGATGCCAGTGCAATTCCGGATGTTGGAATTGTTGCACGCGGAGAATTTCAGGGTAAGGAAATTCTTGGCATGCGTTTAACCTGGGATAAACGGTATATCACGCTTGCGCCGGTTGCCACTGTGTTGGGACTTGCTTTTAAACTGTACGATCCTGATGGTTTACTGGGAACAGAGAAATCATTGGGCATTACAGTTTGTTTACTTCCAACACATTTGCCTGGCATTGAGATTGGCAAACGTCATTTACCTTTAGATCAATATTTTATGAATGGGCCTACGCGAGGGAAGGATGTTTTTGTTCCGTTAGATTACATTATCGGGGGCCCGAAAATGGCGGGTTTGGGATGGCGGATGTTAGTGGAATGTTTATCTGCAGGTCGAGGAATATCATTACCTGCTGTTAGCGCTGCTGCGGCAAAAGTCGCTTATCGATCGGCAGGAGCATATACACGTATTCGCAAGCAATTCAAAACCTCAATTGGACATTTTGAGGGGGTTGAAGCAGTGATGGCACGCATTGCGGGGTATACCTATCTTTTAGAAGCGACGAGGTTATTTGTACTCTCCGGGATTGATCAACATGTTCGACCTTCTATTGCTACCGCCATTGCCAAATATCATATGACTGAGATGAGTCGTATTGTTGTTCTGGATGCCATGGATATTCATGGGGGCAAAGCCATTATGCTGGGTCCTAAAAATTATTTAGGTCGTGGTTATGAGAGTTTACCCATTAGCATTACAGTTGAAGGTGCAAATATTTTAACTCGAAATTTAATCATATTTGGTCAAGGAGCGATACGTTGTCATCCTTATATTCAATTAGAAATTAATGCGGCAACTGACAAAAACATGAAAGAAGGATTAAAAAAATTTGATCAAGTTATTGTTGCACATATGGGTTACACCCTCTCGAATACTCTGCGTTTAATCTTTCATTCTTTAACGGGGGGATTATTTTGTTTAGCGCCTAAAGAAAACCACAACTTTTCAGATAAGTATATTGATTTGAAAAAATATTATCGTCAAATAGGTCGAATGAGTCTTGCTTTATCGGTGATTGCAGATTATACATTAATGATTTTTGGGGGTAAATTAAAAAGACGAGAACGTTTGTCTGCGCGTTTAGGGGATGTTTTAAGTTATTTGTTTTTGGCTTCTGCTGTGTTAAAGTATTACAAAGATTTTGGAGAAAAGAAAACGGATAAGCATCATGCTGAATGGGCCTTAAAGATGTGTCTATACCGTGTCCAAGAAGCTTTTTTAGATTTTTTTCGAAATTTTGGCAGTTCCTTCATTAGCTATCTGTTACGTGAGTTGGTTTTTCCATTTGGACGAGCCTATGCCATGCCAAGGGATTCATTGGATCACAAAATAGCTGAGGGAATGATGTCACCGTCAAATTTAAGAGATCGCTTGACGCAGCATGTTTATCTTGGTACCAATGAAGAACAGCCTCTGGCAAATTTAGAAGATGCTTTAACACAAATGATAGCTGTAGAGCCCTTGTTAACGAAGCTAGATGAAGCTTTTAAGCAAAGTGAGATGCCAAAAGGTTTAGATTTAGGGATGAAACTTAGTCTTGCACAAAAAAAAGGAATTTTGACCGAACAGGAAATTCGTCTCATACAGCAATTTGAGTTAGTACGAAAAAAAGTTATTCAAGTGGATGAATTTTCAAATGGCGAATTATAAAACAAAAAACACTGTCTATATTGTTGATGGATTAAGAACGCCATTTATAAAGGTGCAAGGAGGCCCAAATCCTCTTTCTGCTTCTGATTTGGCGGTAACGGCTGCACGAGTGCTTTTAGCAAGACAATCTTTTAAACCAGAAGTTATCGAAGAAGTCATTGTCGGATGTGCATCTCCTGCACCCGATGAAATGAATATTGCTCGTCTGATTGCCTTAAGATTAGGATGTGGCGACAAGTGTTTGGGTTGGACAGTACAAAGGAATTGTGCATCAGGTTTGCAAGCGATAGATTGCGCTAGTCAGGATATTGCTTCGGGGCGTCATGATATTGTTTTAGCAGGGGGAACCGAATGCATGAGTCGAGCGCCCTTGATCTTTAACGATGCAATGGTGGAGTGGCTCGCCAATTTTAAAATGAGTAGAACTTTTTTTAAAAAAATAAAAGCATTAATGCAATTTCGGCCCCAATTTATAATCCCTGTCATTGGTCTTTTAAAAGGATTAACGGATCCTTATGTAAATTTATCCATGGGTCAAACGGCAGAGAACCTTGGCTATCAGTTTAACATCAGTCGAGAAGAAATGGATGCTTTAGCGCTTTCTAGTCATGAGCGAGCGTTATTTGCTCAAGAGCAGGGCTATTTTAATGAAATTACTCCCCTGTGTGACTGGCAGGGAGGTATTGTAGAATTTGATAATGGTGTCAGGCTTGATTCAAGTCTTGAAAAATTGGCCAAATTAAAACCTGCATTTGATAAACCTTTTGGCAATGTGACGGCCGGTAATAGCTCGCCAGTAACCGATGGCGCAGCTTTTTTAATTTTAGCCAGTGAAGCAGCAGTCAAGCGCTATAATTTAACTGTTTTAGGTAAAATAGTAGAGACTACCTGGGCTGCATTGGATCCTGCAGTGATGGGATTAGGGCCTGTTCATGCCATCACCAAGTTATTATCCGCACAGCAATTATCGATTCAAGATATTGATTACTGGGAAATAAATGAAGCATTTGCTGTTCAGGTATTAGCCTGTTTAAAAGCGATGAATGATCAAGACTATTGTCAAACTCGATTAGGATTGTCTCATGCTTTAGGAACAATTGATATTAAACGGCTTAATGTGGATGGTGGTGCTATTGCAGTGGGACATCCAGTGGGTGCCAGTGGTGCGCGTTTGGTTTTACATTTATTACAGGTTTTAAAGCGTCACAATGCTAAACGAGGGATTGCGAGTTTATGTATTGGTGGGGGACAGGGTGGTGCAATGTTGTTGGAGCGTATGTAGGGGCCGGTCCCCGTGCCGGCCCAGTTGAGGGGTCAAGTCTGGATTTTGGACACCCCTTCTTTTAGGTTATCCACATTATTTTTGTTTTTTACAAGAAGGGGTGTCCTGAAAAAAGACTTGACCCCCTCAACCCCCGCAAGGAGAATCTATGTATCGTCATTGGCAATATGAAAAAGATGCTGATAACATTTTTTGGTTAACTTTTAATAGACAGTCTTCCTCGGTGAATACCATCAATGCAGAGGTATTAGAAGAATTACATTCTTTTTTACAAATGTTAGAAGCACTCCCAAAACCACCACTTGGGTTGGTTATACAATCTGGCAAAGAAAATGGATTTATAGCTGGGGCTGATATTCATCAATTTGAGAATGTAAAGTCTGCAGAGGAAGCGACGAGTTTAATTGAGCAAGGTCAAAAAATTTTTGAGGAGTTAGAAAAAGTTTCTTTTCCAACGCTTGCTTTAATCCAAGGATTTTGTTTGGGAGGAGGCTTAGAACTTGCTTTGGCATGTCGTTATCGGATTGCGATCGACGATCCAAAAACGCGTTTTGGGACACCTGAAGTGTTGTTAGGTATTCATCCAGGTTGGGGGGGAACCGTACGACTGCCTCGATTAATTGGGATATTCTCGGCGATGGATTTAATGTTATCGGGGCGATCCATTTCTGCTAAAGAGGCAGGTAAAATGGGGTTAGTGGATGTTGTGGTGCCGAAGCGACAGTATATGGCTGCTGTGAAGTATTATTTAAATTCCCCACTTTGGAAAAGGGGGGTTAGGGGGGATTTTTTAAATCGGAAATCCCCCCCTAGCCCCCCCTTTATAAAAGTGGGGGAACATATCTTAAATCTTGAATTTGTCCGCCCTTTAATCGGAAAATTTCTGTATCGTAAATTAAGGGCAAAAGTGAATCCAGCGCATTATCCAGCACCCTTTGCTATTGTTGATAATTGGGTAGAACATGGTATTTCAAAACAATCCGCTTTTGAGTCAGAAATAAAATCTATCAGTCAATTAATGGTCTCAGACACAGCAAAAAATTTGCTTCGAGTCTTTCATTTACAAGAAACATTAAAAAATCTAAGTCGGGAAAGCCTATTTAAACCCAGACACATACATGTTGTCGGGGCAGGTGTTATGGGCGGTGATATTGCTGCTTGGTGCGCGCTTAAAGGGTTTAAAGTAACTTTACAAGACACTAATTTAAAGGCAATTGCTGCATCTTTAAAACGTGCCAAGGAACTATTCACAAAACAACTCAAAGAACCTTATAGAGTTAAAGCAGCGATGGATAGATTAATGCCAGATGTTGAAGGACTTGGTATTTCTAAGAGTGACATTATTATTGAAGCTATCATTGAAAACAAAGAAGCCAAGCAAGCTTTGTTTAAGAATATAGAAAAATTGGCAAAGCCAGAGGCAATTTTGGCAAGCAATACATCGACAATTCCTTTAGAAGAAATAGCAGAAACTTTACAGTCTGGAGAACGACTAGTGGGGATCCACTTTTTTAATCCGGTTGCCAAAATGTCTTTGGTAGAAGTAATTTCAGATAATAAAACAGATCCTCTGGTAACTCAGTGTGCAATTGCTTTTGTTCGTTGTATTGACAAGCTGCCTTTACCTGTCCGAAGTGCGCCTGGTTTTTTAATTAATCGACTATTAATGCCTTATTTAATGGAAGGTGTACGCTTGTTAAGCGAAGGACTTTCAAAAACAGTGATTGATCGTGCAGCCATTGAGTTTGGCATGCCTATGGGCCCTATCGAACTGGCGGATATGGTAGGATTAGATGTTTGTTTATTAGCAGGAGAATCTTTAAGTCACCACTTTGGAGGACAAGTACCTAATCAAATACGAGAGTTGGTTGCCAAGGGGCATTTAGGCAAAAAGACTGGCCGAGGATTTTATGAATATAAAAAGGGTAAACCTGTTAAAGAAAAACTGGATATTAATTATCAGATCCCAGAAGATATTACAGATAGATTAATGTTTCGAATGTTTAATGAGGCATTAGCCTGTTTACGAGAAGGGATTGTAGCAGATGCGAATTTGCTGGATGCAGGGATGATCTTTGGTGCAGGATTTCCTCCTTTTCGAGGAGGACCTTTGCATTATATTGCAGAAGAAGGAAAACCATATTTAATGCATCGTTTAAATGTATTAGCAGAGCGGTATGGCGATCAATTTTTGGCGGATAGAGGTTGGAGTGAATTAGATGTTGCATAATCGTTTGTTTATCCGTAAGGTAGCAGTTCTTGGTGCAGGTGTTATGGGTGCACAAATTGCAACACATTTTGTCAATGTTGGAATTACCCCTATTTTATTTGATCTACCCACAGAGGGGAATGATCAAAATGCTTTAGTCAAGCAATCGTTAAAATCTTTGAAAGAGTTACATCCTTCCCCCTTAGCACTCGATTCTTTATTTCAGCTTATAGAAGTTGCAAACTACGGTCACGATTTAGCTTTATTGAGAGAGTGTGATTTAGTAATAGAAGCTATCTCAGAACGATTAGATTGGAAACAAGATTTGTATCGTAAAATTACACCGTATTTAAATCCACAGTCGGTGCTTGTCAGTAATACTTCTGGTTTGAGTATTAATAAATTAGCTTTAAGTTTACCGACTTCTATCCGTTCACGTTTTTGTGGAGTTCATTTTTTTAACCCACCCCGTTATATGACTTTAGTAGAACTTATCCCTCATAAAGAAACAGATAAACTTTTATTAGAACAGTTGGAATCATTTTTAGTGATGGAGTTGGGCAAAGGGGTTATCTATGCAAAAGATACGCCCAATTTTATTGGGAATCGAGTAGGTGTTTTTTCTTTTTTGTGTAGTTTACATCATGCGATGGATCTGGATTTATCTTTTGATTTGGTAGATCAAATAACAGGCCCTATTATGGGTCGACCCAGGAGTGCAACGTTTAGAACATTAGACATTGTTGGTTTAGATACTTTTGCACAAGTAGTCAATACTATGGAAAAATGGTTGCCGAATGATCCTTGGCATTCTTTATTTCATATTCCTGCCTGGTTTTCTACTTTAATTAATAAGGGTGCATTAGGACAAAAAACCCGATCGGGTATTTATAAAAAAGATGCTGAAGGGATCCAAGTATTTGATATTCGAGAACGGTGTTATAGAACTGCACAACAAAAAGTGGATCCTGAAATATTAGAAATTTTAAAAATACCTACGGTTTATGAAAAGTTTTCAAAATTAAGAACGAGTACAATACCCGAAGCTAAATTTTTGTGGGCAAGTTATCGGGATTTATTTCACTATTGTGCTTATCATTTAACGGCCATTGCGGATTCTCCGCGGGATATAGATTTGGCCATTCGTTGGGGTTTCGGTTGGCAGCAAGGTCCCTTTGAATTATGGCAGAACATTGGTTGGAAGACGGTGATGGCTTGGATAGAAGAGGATATTCGTGCTAACAAAACCTTAAGTTCGGAGCCCTTACCGGAATGGAGTACAATTTTAAAAGAAGAGGGTCCTTATGGAAAAGGAACTTGTTATTCCCCTTCGAAACAAACTTATATTAGCAGATCTTCTTTGCCGGTGTATAAACGCCAAATTTTTCCTGATCCCTTATTGGGCGAAATTTTTGATGAAGGTAAAACAATTTTTGAAACAGATGCTGTTCGTCTTTGGACAACAGGAGATGAACTCGCAATCTTAAGTTTTAAAAGTAAGAAAAACACAATATCAGATGCTGTATTGGATGGGTTATTAGAAGCAATATGGGTTGCTGAATCCGATTATAAAGCATTGATTTTATGGCAAAGACACGGAACTGATTTCAGTTACGGAGCAAATTTAAAAGATGTTTTAACTGCGTTATCAGCAGGAAGAATAGAATTATTAGAAAAAGTAGTTGTAAAATTTCAAAAAACGGCACTTGCTTTACGTTATGCACGAGTTCCGACATTAATGGCGATACAAGGTTTAGTATTAGGGGGCGCCTGTGAGCTTATGATGCATTGTACAAAGACAATCGCAGCATTAGAATCTTATCCTGGTTTAGTGGAAATGGGTGTGGGTTTAATCCCAGCGGGTGCGGGAAGTAAGGAAATGGCTCTTCGGGCCTCTCGTGCCTCCCAAAATGTAAACGGCGGGGATCCATTTTCTCATTTGCAAAAATATTTTAGAACCATTGCAAGAGCAGAAGTGGCAAAGAGTGCATTAGCGGCGAAACAATTAGGATTTTTGCAAGAAGGGGACATTATTATTACAAATCCTTATGAGGTTTTATTTGTCGCAAAAAAACAAGCACTGGCCCTTGCGGAATCAAATTATCACCCGCCGCTTAAAGGTAATATTACTGTTGCTGGAAAACCAGGACTTGCAACCATTCAAGTAGAATTAGTCAATATGCGAGAAGGGGGATTTGTTTCTGATCACGATTATTTAATAGGTTCTTTGCTTGCACGTGTCATGTGTGGGGGAGAAGTCGAAGGAGGCATAGAAGTGTCGGAAGAGTGGTTATTAGAATTAGAGCAACAAGCCTTTTTAGAATTGTTGAATACTAAAAAAACGCAAGAGCGCATTGCTTATATGCTTCAACATAATAAGCCATTGAAGAATTGAGGTATTTATGACAAAAAAAATTCAAGAAGCCTATATTGTTGCAGCCTGTCGTACTGCGGTGGGTAAGGCTAAAGGTGCCTTTGCACATACTCGCCCGGATGATTTGTTAGCGCATGTATTAAAAAACCTAATGGACAGCGTGCCTGAAATAGATCCCAGTTTAATAGAAGATGTCATCATTGGCTGTGCAATGCCGGAAGGCGAACAAGGGATGAATGTTGCACGGATTGGTGCTCTTTTGGCAGGATTACCCGATTCAGTACCTGGTGTTACTGTTAATCGTTTTTGTGCCTCAGGTTTAGAGACTTTAGCACAAGCGGCTAATCGAATTAACTTAGGGGGAGCGGACGTTATAATAGCGGGAGGTGTTGAAAGTATGAGTCGCATTCCCATGGGCGGATTTAAATTTACAGGAAATCCAAAATTTTTTTCTAATCAGGGGGAAAATATTGGTATTGCTTATGGCATGGGGATCACCGCTGAAATTGTCGCTAAACGATACAATATAGCAAGGCTTGCACAAGATGAATTTGCACTGAAGAGCCATGAAAAAGCATTAATAGCAATTAATCAAGAAGCTTTTAAAGCTGAAATTGTGCCCTTTACAGTGATGACGCATTATCCAGATATTACAACGGGAAAACCAATAATTAACACAAGCAAAGTGAGTATTGATCAAGGTCCTCGTGCAGGGTCCAGTCTCCAAACCTTATCAAAATTAAAACCGGTGTTTAGCGCAGAAGGATCAGTCACAGCGGGTAACTCTTCGCAAATGAGCGACGGTGCCGCAGCTCTTTTGGTTGTCAGTGAGTCATTTTTACAGCAGCATAATTTAACACCTTTGGCTCGTTTTTGTGGGTATTCGGTGGTAGGGGTTGCACCTGAAATCATGGGTATGGGTCCAGCCGAGGCTATTCCTAAAGTATTGAAACAGACAGGGTTATCTCTGGATGCTATCGATTGGATTGAATTGAATGAGGCCTTTGCTGCACAATCTTTAGCAGTTATTAATGAAGTGAATTTGGATATCTCTAAAGTAAATCCTTTAGGAGGTGCTATTGCACTTGGACATCCTCTGGGTGCCACTGGTGCGATTCGTGCAACAACAGTGGTTCATGGATTAAAAAGAAAGCGTTTAAAGTATGGGATGGTGACTATGTGTGTGGGTACTGGAATGGGCGCTGCGGGTATCTTAGAATCGGTTTAAAATCCCCGCAAATCCCCAAATGCCCCCTAACCCCCCTTTTTCATTGTAGGGGTCGGTCTCCGTGCCGACCCAACTGAAGGAACATTCAAATTGTAGGGGTCGGTCCCTGTGCCGACCCAACTAAAAACCAAATATTTATGAGGTGTTATGGAAATGAAATTGTGTCCCTGTGATAGTCAAAAACGCTATCTTGATTGTTGTGGTGCTTACATTCAGGAAAAAATTCCAGCAGAAACACCAGAGGCTTTGATGCGTTCTCGGTACACTGCTTATGTGGAAGAAAATTATGACTATATAAAACAAACCATGCGAGAACCGGCTTTATCACAATTCAATAAAAAAGAAATTACAAAAGGGAAAATCCAATGGTTGGGGCTTAATGTTATTGCATCAAGTATTGATAATCATGATCCGACTATTGGTTTTGTCGAATTTAAAGCCAGATATCAATTAGTGGGCGAGGGAATTGAGAGATGCATTCATGAAAATAGTGAATTTCATCGAATTAAGGGTTGTTGGTATTATGTAGATGGTGCACACTACGGTTAGCTTTGTTCTTAGCTCTTATTGTAGCTGTTTAGTAAATTGTTTAGTGAATTGTCCAATTACTTACTGAAGATTTAGATTCCAACAAGGTAAGTCTTATTTTAATTAAAATATTCAATAAGTGTTCATTAAAAAATTTGATTAAATCAATCATTTCATTAAGTTCTGACAAATATTCTCGTGTTTCTTGACGTTTTAAATCTTGTTTTAAGAGGAGAGCAAGCGTTGTCTCCATTTTAGAATATTGATTGAGCACCGATTTTTGTGAAGCAATTTGTCGATTTATAAGGGACAAATAGTTTTGCGTGTTGTTTTGAGACATAACTTATTAAACCTCCGTGAACACGATCCCATTTACATGGGCACTATAATCCCGCTCACTTTAGAAAAGCAAGAAGAAACGTGTATATAGACCTATTTTTAAATATATAATATGGACTAAACATATGTCGCTCTGATATAATTTTTAGAACTTATTATTTTAAACTTAAATAGGAGATATCTTATGGCTTCAAGACCACCAGCAATAGCACCAACGGGATTAACAGGGCTGCCAGAGCGATGTGTAACACCACCGCCTGCATGTAGGACATTAGATGAGCAATTTGCAAAACTCGCTAAAGATTTTGATAAAGAGCAGAAAGAGAGGAGAGCTGTACTAAAAGAAAAGGAAAAGGAAGATGTAGCTCTTTCTTCAGCCCGTGTATTAAATTTTGGTTATAAAGGTTTTAATCCACGGGATGAACCAACAGCTGCGGCTGGAACATCTTGGCTTCACAGAAAACATGCTAAAATACTTTCACTTCCAAAAACTTCAAAACCTTAGATAAAGATCTAAGTGATAGGGATTGGTCTGAAGCCAATCCCGTCACTATATCCTGATACCCTGTATTTTTGTAAGGGATCAACGTTAATGTTGAGCCCAATACTTGTATTTACACCCATCTGAAAATAATTAGCTAATTTTTCTACATTCATTAAATAATTCCTTTATATGTTTTTAATTTTATGTTAGAATTCTTTCTATTATTTTTATTTATTTTTTATTATTATAAACTAAACGGAAAACGACAATGAAAAGAGCATACGACGCTATTCGGGCTTGTGATATTCCGGCAATCAGACAATTACTGCTAGAACCTGATATTTTAGCCAAATTGAATGATCCTGTAGATATAGATAAACAAACTTTATTACATCTTGCTGTTTTACACGATCGTACCGGTGTTATTGTAAAGTTACTTTTGCAAAATCAGGCTGATGTGAATGTTGTAAATGATGGCTTAGACACTCCTCTTATGCTAGCTGTTAGAAATGATAGAAAAATTGCTTATAGACACTTAATTAAAGCAGGCACCAATCTTAATATTATAAATATACACGGTTATACTGTGCTTGATATGGCTATTTACTATCGAATACCTGAATTGGTTGATTTAATTCGTGAGGCTACTAAACGTCAAACAATTTCAGTCCCATTCGCTAATTTTCAAGATGGCTTTAGTTTGATAAAAGCCACAGGACATATTACAGGGGTTAGATCAAAAATCCGTATACCGTCCCCATTAAGGGGAGAGATAACTATTAGCACGGAAAAAAATTACACGCATTTGTCTTTTAAAAGTTTAAATGATTTTTTCCAACAATATGTTTTTGATACAGAAATCAAAAGGACAGCTGAAGAACAAAAATGTTTAGTAGATATTTTAGAAGCTTATGGAGTTACTAATAATTTTGTAAATCTTGAAAACTCAGTCACTGAAGTTGTTCTTCTTAAGCGGTATCAAGAAAATAAAATTATAATATTACCGGTATGCATGAATGTTATTAATGTCGCAGGCAAAATAGAGAAACATGTCGTTGGAATAGGGTTATATGGGAAATTTTTTGTTTACTGTAATCGTGGAGGGGGCTCTAGACAAGAAGTTAGAATTTATGAAATGACCGAAGAAGAAAGGAAACATATTGATGAGGCCTGGATCCGTGGGTTTTTCCCTTTTGGACGCATACCAGAAGAACAAGAAATTCATAAATTAATAGTGGGACGTGTTGCCTCCTTTGGTGCCACCAAAACTGACGCCAAGCACTTTTATGAATGTGCTGCAAAACCACAGAAACATGCAACCTGTACTATGGCAAATTTAAAGATATTAAGATTTCCCTTATTACTCTTGCAGGAGTTAAAAAAATCTCAAGAGTTTGTTGGAGGTATCATTTCTCCAGCAATGATTACTATAGCTTTATTAAATGCCAAGCATTGTTATAAAGAGTCTACCTGTCATATGCGAGATAAGTTTATTGACATGTTGTTAGAAAAATTGCGTGTTGCACGAGAGAAAAGAGAAAAGGATCCCATCTATAAGCTTTGTTTAAGATTGATTTTTGAAATTTTAAAAGAACATCATGGACAAAATCCCTCAAGCATACGGCCTGAAAGAATTAAACGAATGGAAAAGGTAAAAACCGAATCGAAAAGAGCTTTAAAAATGTTAAAAGCTTTAACAAAAGCAGAACGTAACAGAGTGATGAATGCTCAGAAAAGTAAAATTAAATCTCATTTGCGTGTTTTGCTTGAGATGGATGAGAATTCTGAAAAGGGTTCTGAAAATGAAATTGAATTAAAAGTTGAATTAGAAGCCCGAGCACCTATGTTTCCTTCTCTTGCTTCAAAAGGTCCAGTAGACGAGACTCATGTTGAGCTTGAAAGAAAGATCGAAAAAGAAAATCTTAGGCCCGAAGAAAGCCCTCGTAAAACTGTAAAATTGCCTAACATTATGGCAATGGTAGAACAGGGTCGTTGTGTCCGTGTTCAGAGGGGTAGAGGGGTTCCTCGTGCTTCAAAACAAGTGCCGATCGACGGTTTTCAAGGTGGGCCTCTTTTAACGAGATATAGAGGAATTTTAACTGAAAATAATGGTAATAGGATGATTGATCGTCTCCCGGTTCGTCGAGAAACACTATCAGTTCAGAGTGTAAATGTGGCATTGAGCCGAACGGCGCCTTTAAAAACTGTTGGATGAGGAAATGAGTCAAATGGTGTCAAATCTTGACATTGGACATTGCAAAATACTCAATGTCCAATGTCAAGATTTGACACCATCGTTCTAGATAGTAAAACCATTGTTCACTTTCCAATGGATATCATCTGCTCTATTCATGAGATCTTGTGATGTGTGTGGGGAATGTGTGGCAGATGAATATTGTGGGGTCATTAAAGTGGGGGCAGGTTCAGAAACCATTTCTGGCTCAGATGCGTGTGCAAAAACTGCTTCCGCCAGAGTTAGGACATTTTTTTATCTTTTCTCTTGTATTTAATTCATTTCTTTTATATGATAGGTCAAGTTTAGATATCATTCGAACTTAATAGGTGACGATGGTGTCAGACACCCAATGGTCTTTTTGGAGATAATTAAATGAGTGCACACCCCCCTATTAAAAGCAGCGTCGTAAGTGCCGGTACCGGTGTTGGTTTTGGATCTTCCGTAGCTAGATTTCCTGATGCAAAACAAGCAGATCAAAATGGTAGGAAAAAATCGATTGTTCGCAGAGCCAATAAAATAAAAGCAGAAGAAACATGGGATGGAGCAGCGCTTTATATAAGAAAAAAACCTTGGCCTAAAAAAACAGCCAAACCAAAAAATGCTCTGGTTCTTGTGGAAAAGATTATACCTGGTAATGAGGGAGAGGAAGATGAAATCAAATATGATGCTTATTTCTATAACAAGAAGGGCCAATTGATCGATAGATTACAGACTACCATTACACTTGATAATGGAAAAGATTTTACATCAGATTACGCTCAAATCAAAGACTTGGTTGCTGGAGAAGAAGCGGAGTTTAAACGAAATGCTCAAGGATTGGTTCCTGTTACAGGGCATGGATACCTGATCTCTGATATCATTGAAGTAGTTCGAGCAAGAGCTAGAAATAGTAAAAAACAAACCTATGGTATAAAAGGTGCCATCGCATTTGGATTAACAAGCGCAGGTGTAGGTATTTTGCATGCGGCTGGTTTAATTACCTTGCCTGCTTGGGCAGTTCCAGTTTCAATTGGTGCTGGGGGCGCTACAGTAGGTTACACACTTTGTACATTATATTATGAATTTAGAAATCGCTTTATATATGAAGTAAAATCTGGCTGTTCCTCTGCAATCACAAAGTGTTGTTCGTGTATCGAAAATTGTTCTTGTAAAAAGGGTAACTCCAATACTTCTGCACCCCAATTAACGGTACCAAGCCCTGGTACATTTACTAGCATTGGAATAAACAGTGGTGGTGGTGATGAAGCAGATCGAGAATCGAGACCAGAAAGAAAATCGAAAGAAAAGAAAGAAGATGAAAGAGGGAAAGAGTACGCGGAGCACCGTGTGGAGTTGGCAGCTAATGGCAGTGTTAGTTCTGGAGCTGGTACAGTAAGTACGAGTGCCACTTTAGTTCCAGCAATGGCGAGGGCTCAAAGAGAAGCACCAAAATTGGGGGCTATAGCTATAGTAGTAGGAACACCTGGGACTGTTACTCCAACATCTGCGCCAGCTTCTCGAACTTCTGGGATTGGTGCTCGAACATCTGGAAATGTTTCTCGAACATCCACCCCCTCTCGCAGAGTTCCAGTTGCTCGCCCTAAAAGAAAATGATGTAGGGGCCGGTCTCTGTACCGGCCCAAAAAATGTCAAAAGGTGTCTGAGAAGTGTCTGACACCATTTAATCCCATTTAGAATGTAATCCAACAAAATAAAAAAGTTAAAAACTATGTGTTGACCTATTTGACAATGATTTTACAAAGGGGGATATTGTGAAATTGATAGCTTTCCTAGTTGAGGAACTCGGAAGCTCTGCAGATTTAATGGAGGAATTTTATATATGTCAAAGCAGGATTACTATAAAGGGATTATGGGCCTTCTGGTTACAGGTGCATTAACGAGTTTATCTACCCCCGTATTAGCAGCAGCTTTTAATCTTTATGTAGAAAAGGCGGGTGCCACAGTAGGACTTGCGGGGGCTGGTGCAGGATCAATTGCTGAAGATGCATCCACCAATTCTTATAATGCAGCCGGTTTAACTCGTTTAGGAGAAGAACAAGTTGTATTCTCTGCTGTCGGAATTCTGCCAGATTCAAAATTTACAGCGACAAAAGTTACAGACAATACAGGTGTTGCTAGATCCACGGGTCGAACAAAAGTGCGTGGTAATTCATTGGTGCCCGCTTTTCATTATGCCAGACGTATCTGTGACAATTTAGTTTTTGGTTTTAGTGCGGATAGTCCTTGGGGTTTAAAAACGCTTTATAAACAAAACTCAGTTGCACGATATATGGCAACACGTTCAGAATTACAAACAGTTAATCTTGGTCCAAGCCTTGCCTATGCTTTTGATAATGGTTTATCTGTTGGTGCAGGGGTGGATGCCTTATATGCCTATGCAAAACTTAATTCTCGTACTGGGGCAACTGTGCCAGGTCCTCGTACTCTAGCAGATGGTACAATTGAAAATACCGCAGATGCTTGGGGATTGGGTTGGCATGTAGGTTTATTATATGAAATAAGCGATTGCACGCGAGTGGGTGTACAATTCCGTTCAAAAGTAAAAGTTAAGTTGAAGGGAGAAACAATTGTAAGTAACCCTGGATTTCCTGCGGCTGGTCCTGAACAAATTTTTGACGTAAGAGCCAGAGTTACATTACCTGAAACACTTTTGTTGAGCGCCTATCACGATCTCACTGAACAGTGGGCTTTGATGGGTGATATTTCATGGGTTCGTTGGAAACGCTTTAAAGAGCTTACGCTGAAGTCTGATACCGCTCCAATTCACAGTGTTACTACGCAGGAAAGATATAAAGATACCTATCGGGTTGCTGCGGGAACCACTTATCAATTTACGCCAGAATGGAGAGGAAAAGTCGGTGTGGCTTACGATCGTTCTCCCACTCGCAATAAATTTAGAACAGCCCGTATTCCAGATTCTAATCGAACATGGTTAGGGTTAGGTGCACAATACCGATTCAGTGAGTGTGCTGCTCTTGAATTAGGGTACGCACATGTCTTCTTTAAGAAGGCTCGCTTAAATGAATCTGCTCCTGCAGTATTAGGGCCTGCACAATTAACGGGTAGATATAGAACAGGTGCAAATCTTTTGGGATTACAATTTACTTGGGATATTGCGTAATTTGATAGTATTCAACTAACGTTGGATTTAGTATAATCCTTCGATGAGTGAGAGGGTGATTGTGGTTATAAAATCGAATTTGAATTTATAACCATGATTGTAATGTGTGGGGTGATCCCCTTAACTTTAACCATGGATCTATAAACACTATGCCACGGAAAACTGATAAACGAGTTAGATTAATTGAAGCTGCTAAAGTGTTAATACACCGACAGGGCTTTAACTTAACAACATTAGCAGATATTGCCCAGGAAGCAGATGTACCTCTTGGTAATGTCTATTATTATTTTAAAACTAAAGAGGCTATTGGCGAAGCTGTTATTGAAAAACGCGCTGGTGAAATTGCCGAGTACTTGACAAAATTGGAAGAAAATTCCGACCCAAGAGCTCGCTTACTTTCATTGCTGCATATCAATACAGAAGAGTTAGAACTCATTGCACGCTATGGTTGTTCAGTCGGTGGTTTATGCCAAGAACTGGGCAAGCAGGGTGGCTCTTTAGCAGATCAAGCCGCGAAATTGTTGCATGATCTTTTAACCTGGAGTGAAACTCAGTTTAAGTCTTTAGGATTTGGTGAAAAATCCTATGATTTGGCTTTAAATTTGGTATCCAATATTCAAGGTATGTATTTATTAACACATACTTTTAAAGATCCCAAATTAGCCATTCGTCAAGCGAAGACAATTCAGGATTGGCTAGAGAAATTGATTGCCAGTTCTAAAACAGGTTCAACTTCGAGATCAGCTGAAGTCGCATAGGGCCGGCACAGAGACCGGCCCCTACAGTGGGCCGGCACAGAGGCCGGCCCCTACGCGGGCCGGCACAGAGGCCGGCCCCTTGTGGTATCATAATAAAAATGGGTAAAATTATTTTATGATGGAAATTAATTTAATAATTAATACAATTAAAGACTTAAAACTGAGATCGCAAGATTTACGGAGGACGCTTTGACTTTGATGTCAAAGCAGATCGCCTAATTGAAGTCACTCGAGAACTTGAAAATCCTACTATTTGGAATACACCCGCATTAGCCCAATCTTTGGGTCGTGAAAGACGTGAGCTTGAACAGATCGTTAATACCCTGCAGACGCTCAACTTAGGACTTTTGGATTCAGAAGAATTATTAAAACTTGCCTTTGAAGAAAAAGATGATGCAACACTACAAGAAGTTTCCAAAGAAGTTGAACATTTAAAAACTTCTGTTGAAAAATTAGAATTCGAACGCATGTTTCCAGGTAAAATGGATCCTTGCAATGCTTTTATGGATATTCAATCAGGCTCAGGGGGAACAGAAGCCCAAGATTGGGCAGATATGTTATTAAGAATGTATTTAAGATGGGGAGAGCGTAAAGGATTTACAGCAACTCTTATGGAAGTTTCGGATGGTGAAGTTGCCGGTATAAAAAGTGCTACCATTAAGTTTGAAGGAGATTTTGCTTATGGCTGGCTTAGAACAGAAACAGGTGTTCATCGTTTGGTTCGAAAATCTCCCTTTGATTCTGGGAATCGTCGTCATACTTCTTTTGCCTCGGTATTCGTTTATCCTGAAGTAGAAGATGATATTGAAATTGACATTAATCCAGCCGATCTTCGAATCGATACTTATAGAGCCAGTGGTGCGGGTGGTCAACACGTGAATCGAACCGATTCTGCCATCCGAATTACCCATTTGCCAACCAATACCGTTGTTCAGTGCCAAAGCGATCGTTCACAACATAAGAATCGTTCAAATGCAATGAAGCAATTAAGAGCAAAATTGTATGAGTTAGAGCATAATAAACGGCGTGCAGAACAACAAGCGTTAGAAGAAACAAAATCGGATATTGGTTGGGGCAGCCAGATCCGATCGTACGTTCTTGATCAATCCCGTATAAAAGATTTACGCACGGGTGTTGAAATGACAAATACTGGGGATGTATTAGATGGAAATTTAGATCCCTTTATCGAAGCGAGCTTAAAGGAAGGTTTATGACAGATACAAAAGATAAACGAGATGAACACGTTACAGAGCAAGTGACGGAACAAGTTTTAGATACCAATGAACAAATTGCACAACGTAAATCCAAATTATCAGAATTGCGAAAAGCAGGAAACGCTTTTCCGAATGATTTTCGCCGCCAAAATTTAGCAGCCGATTTGCATTTAAAATATGGAGATAAAGAAAATACGGAGTTAGAAGCAAATCCGATTTTGGTCACTTTAGCAGGACGCATGATGACGCGTCGGGTGATGGGAAAAGCCAGCTTTGTACATCTTCAGGATATGTCAGGCAGAATGCAGCTCTATATTCGGAAAGACGTTTTATCAGAAGTACCAAAAGGATCAGACGTATCAGAAATATCAGAAGTATCAGAAGATCGCTATGATCAATTTCAAACTTGGGATTTAGGCGATATTTTGGGGGTCAGGGGGACCCTATTTAAAACAAAAACCGGTGAATTATCCGTTAAAGTTCAAGATATTCGGCTGTTAACCAAATCCTTACGTCCTTTGCCGGATAAGTGGCATGGTTTACATGATCAAGAAATTCGCTATAGACAGCGTTATTTAGATTTGATTGTAAATGAGCATGCGCGTCGTACTTTTGTTATTCGATCAAAAGTGATCCAAGCCATTCGCGAATTTTTAACTCACCAAGGCTTTTTAGAAGTCGAAACACCAATGATGCAAGTTATTCCAGGAGGTGCCACTGCCAGACCTTTTATGACACATCATAATGCCTTAAATATGGATCTTTATTTACGGGTTGCACCAGAATTATATTTAAAGCGACTGGTGGTCGGTGGTTTTGAAAAAGTATTTGAAATTAACCGTAATTTTAGAAACGAAGGCTTATCAACGCGTCATAATCCTGAATTTACCATGTTAGAATTTTATCAAGCCTATGCAGATTTTAAGGATTTTATGGATCTGACAGAAATTTTATTAAGAGAAATTGTGCAGAAAGTATTAGGCAATTTAAGCGTTAATTATCAAGGTAACACTATCGATTTTGAAAAGCCTTTTCAACGTCTTACTATTAAAGAAGCCATTGTAAAGTATAATTCTGCTGTTAAGTTGAGTGATCTGCAAGACAGCACTATTTTAACAAAAATTTTGAGCGACTTGGGGATTAAAGTAGAAAAAAATTGGGGTTTAGGAAAACTGCAATTAGAATTGTTTGAACAAACAGTAGAACAAAAATTACAAAATCCAACTTTTATTTTGGAATATCCAACGGAAGTATCACCCCTTGCACGATGCAATGATCAAGATCCTACCATCACCGATCGCACTGAATTATATATTGCCGGCCGTGAGATTGCCAATCTTTTTTCAGAGTTGAATGATCCTGAAGATCAAGCCGAACGATTTCAAAAGCAAGCGACGAATAAAGCAGCAGGCGATGAAGAAGCCATGCATTATGATGCTGATTACATTACTGCTTTGGAACATGGTTTGCCACCCACAGCAGGGGAGGGTATAGGTATTGATCGTTTAGTGATGCTGTTAACGGATTCGCCATCTATACGAGATGTGTTATTATTTCCCCATATGAGACCGGTGTAATGTTTCATTTTTTTACTGATAAAAATCTTATGGGGGATCGTAATCATGCTTTAGCGATTGCTGAAACCTTTAAGGAGAAATATCCCTCTGGCCAGGTAATGATTAAAGAATGGACTGGTGATCAATTCTTGGAATTTAAAAAAGAAGTACTTAATCAAAATTTAAAAGTACCTAATTTGAATAAAGCTATTGTTTGTGGTATTGGAACTGCGGGTCTTAAGGTTTTAAAGAGAATTTCTGAAGAGTCTGAACTTGAACTTAAAAATAAATTATTTACCGTTTTTTCATCCCACCAATTTATTGAAGAAGCCATAGATCTTCAAGGAAAAATTAATATCATGGCATTTGATGAAAATGCGATTGATGAAGAAATTCTTGAGAAATTAAAAAGTGCTGATGAAAAAGCTCGTAAAGATCATCAAAATTATCATTATATTAAAACTCAAATAGTTACTATGAATGGTATTCCACATCGGGTGACATCAAGCTTTGTAAGAAGCGCCCTTGATAATTGGCGTAAAAACCTAACAGTTAAAGCCATACCCCCTGCAGATCGATATATAGCAGTTATTTTAGGTGGGGATGCGCCAGACAGTTTAAACAAACAACGTTACTTTCTTCCGGAAGAAGCAGCAGTTTTTGCAGAATTCATTGCAAAAGAAGCAAGGGAGATGGGTGCCACAGTATTAGTAACGAATGGACCGAGAACTGGTAAATTTAACCCTGTAACGGGAGAAGATCTCTTTGCAGCAGGTAAAGTTCATAAAGAAAGTAAAGAGGGTAAAGAGCTTGAATTGGATAAAGTCACAAAAGCTTTTGAAAATGTATTAAAAACAAAAGAAGTTTCTTATCTCTTGGTCAATTACATAAAAAAAGAACCTCAGCCACCGAGTGCTTATCAGCCTTTTATAGGGTTAGTGCTTGAAAATCCTACTGCAAAAATGTATGTAACCATAGATTCCAGTTCTAATATGAGCGAAATAAGAGATGTTCTACCAAAAACACAGCTTAATCTTGTACAAATAGGCAGTGCGAATGCGACTCATATTAAACAAATGGAATCAATTTTGCGAGAAGGTCGGGCACAAGGTTTTGTTGTAGATAAAGTAGAAAAGAGTGTAAAGCCTATATCAATTATAGCCACTGATCTTGCAAATGTTGCGAGAGAACCAGCAGCAGAAACAGTGGCAACTGCAATAGTGCATGGTGTCAAATCTTGACATTGGACACAACACTTTTCTCTTTTATAACGTTCCAAAGTATGTCCAATGTCAATTGACACCTAAACTAAACACCTCCAATTTGTGGCATATTCGTCAAGAACTTCTATTAGCATCTCAACCCCTGTTGCAGTTGGACTGGCGGTAACAACGGTCCCAATATCTTTTGTTTGATCGCTATTCTCCTCATTTTTTTCAAATAACAAGGTCCCAGGAACAGGCACTTGACGGGTATTTGGTAAAATTGCATGAATCATGTGACGTTTAATTTTGGCACGGTATTCCATTCTAGCAATAATTTCTTGCCCACAATAACACCCTTTGGTAAAACTCACTGCGTTCAGTTGAGGCAAGTTAATATAATGTGGTAGTAGTTGCTCAGTTGTTTCTGGCCATATTTCTGGGATTCCCGAACGAATATCTAATAATTTCCAATATTCTAAGTCTTGAATCTCTGCTTGTTGCGAAAGTATTTCCCAAAGTGTTGTCAAAGAAGATGAAGTGGATGGGGCTATTAGTTCGAATCTCGGTTCATTTCCAGGTAACGATAAAATAAGAATATCATTAGTATCATTAAAAATATGTTGTTGAAGATCTCTTTCTATTTGTTTTGCGTGATTAGCTTCATAAATAATATTTTTGTTCAAAATTTCAGATAATATTTTGTCGGCATCCCTTCCACTCACGCCAATTTTTTGCCATTGATGACTTTCATCTTGAATAGAAATTTTTGAAAACATGCCATGTTTTTAGTTTTTTAAGAGTGTTGTCAACTAATCCTACAGGAAGTTGTAAATAATAAGTATTGTTTTTTAAGAAGATTCTAAATAGTGCAATAACTCGTCCTTTTAGGTTACAATAAGCACCTAATTGATGACGAGTTTCAATGATATTTTGCATGTCACATGTTAATTGACCTTGTAAAAATTTTAAAGCATCTGGGCCTGAAACGCTGATTAGTGCATAATCTTTAAGTTCGGTAATCGTTAAAGCTAAACCTGAATCAAAATTGGACATAGGAAGTTCTCCATGGAAACCAAAATATTGCCCCCAAATAAAGTGCGTTGGCAGTGTCGAAGAGGCATGTTAGAGCTTGATATTCTATTAATTTCATTTTTTGATCAAGCTTATGATACTTTAACTTTAAGCCAACAGGAAGCATTTATTCATTTATTAGAAGCCCCTGATCCAGATTTGTATCAATGGTTAATGGGTCAGGATGTACCAGAAAATCCTATTTTAAAGGCAATAGTTGAATGTATTCGCTTAAGAATGTTGGGCACTCCCTAGAATTTGCATTGGGGTACTCACGGATCCTGTTTCTTTTAATTACCTTCAGCTATTTGGGGGGTATTGGGATTTTTTTGACACTGCCAATTCCTCTCATTTTAAAAATAGGGGGAGGTGCCTTATTAGGTTTTAGTTACTTTCAAACACTTAAAACGCATGTATTTCGTAAAGCTTCTCGTTCAGTCATTAGAATTTGGCAAGACTCTAAAGGTCGATTTGGGTGTCACTTTAGATATGGTCTGAGTGCTTTAGGGGAATTACAAGGGGATAGTTTTAAAAGTGCTTGGCTTATTATCCTTAGATTACGTCTTAAAGATCGCAAAATAAGCGTGATTATACCCAAAGATATCTTAACCCCTCATGAATTCAGAGCTTTACTGCTTCGCTTAAATCAAAATCCCCCCTAACCCTTCGGATTTTAACTAAAACCTTTTCTATCTAGGCCGATACCCAAATTGATAGCAAATTGATAATAGTTCCATAATTAACTAAAATATAATTATGACAGGTCACCAAAGGGACGGGTGAATGGGGGTCAAGTCCTTATGGGTGAATATAGAGTGGATTTACAATTAATTGAAGCGGTTAAACGCGGGGATGTACAAGCGTTTAATAGTTTAATGCTTCGATATCAATCTAAAGTTTTTAGAATTGTAGCCCGCTATGTGAAAGATCCCAGTGAAAGTATGGATGTTACACAAGAGGTGTTTATTAAAGCATTTCGTGCCATTCAGAAATTTAGAGGAGAAAGTGCATTTTATACTTGGTTATATCGAATCGCTATTAATACCGCTAAAAACTACGTTGTAACACAAGGTCGTCGATTACCAGACATTGATTTAGAAATTAATGACATGGAACAATTTATTGTTAGAAATAGCCTGAAAGAACAAGGAACCCCCGAGCGTTTAATGTTACGGGATGAAATTGAACACGTAGTTTATGATGTTATTGACCACCTGCCCAAAGAACTGCGAACAGCCATTATGTTGCGTGAAATAGACGGTTTATCTTATGAGGAAATCGCAGCTGTGATGGATTGTCCGGTTGGAACTGTTAGATCTCGCATATTTAGAGCACGAGCAGCGATTGATCGCGGCGTTCAGCCGTTAATACAACAATAAGTGCAATTGCATCAATACCTAAATTTTTTTTGTTAAAATTCTATGTTCTTAACATTCCTATTGATCGACATTTAGTTAGCTGGTATCATGTTTTCTAATAAATAAATTGGAGGACATAGAAATGGCTGCTGCAATGCCAATGCCCAAGAAACCCGCGGTTACTACATTCGACATCAATAAATCTCCTTTTTATAGGGCTGTTGAATTATTTCAAACAAGATCATTTTTAGGCAATGAACGTGAAACACGGGTAGAAATATTCAAATTATTTCTACAGTGTACGAAAGATCACAATCTTCCTGCTGCTTTTTATTTAGAGCACATTTTAGAAATTGATCCGTCTCTCGCCACAGAAGTTGTTGAAGATGAAACTTTTTTAAAAGGTTTAAGAGATTACATAGCTAAGATTCCGGCGATAGATAACGATCACCCACGATATTGGTTGTATGCGTCTTGTCGTATCATTGATCTCAAGAAAACCACAAAACCGAAAGAACAGCTGCGCTTAATTCAGGAATTGGATGGTCTAGCCTCTGCGGCTCCAAATGCCAGAGTTTTTTTATTAGATTTTCATACTAAAGCGGGCAAAACGTCTCGTAAATATATTGAACTCGTAAAAAGTTGGGGTAAAAATCCAGATCTTTATTATTTGTTTCATTCCAGAAGGTTTCCAGATATTGGGGAATCTCGGGCAAAAACTCGGGAAAAGGCAGCTGCAGAGGCAGCTTTGGTAGATGCAGATGCAGAGGTAGATATAGAAGCAGAGTGGCAGACAGTATGCAAATTGAGTGGTTTTATTGTTACTGATGGAAAAATAGAATCTATATTGTCAGATCTCTATTGTGCAAAAGAAGGAGGAACAAGCACACTTAAAAGAAATCCCGATCGGGGGTTTTTCTGGGGCTCTACTTCAGCCTTTATGGGTAACAAATCAAAACAGTTCATGTTAAGTACTTATTTTACCTTAAAGGTCCAATGGTTACCAATAGCAGCTGATAAAGGTGAACGGAGGGCACAAATTCAATATGCAAATGTATTATACAAGGTAAATAAAAATCCTAATGCTGCTGTTCATTTTTTAAAATTAGCCTTTCAAAAAGGCCGAACGGATTTTATACCACCCAATGAGTTAGCTCATGGTGCATTTTTGCTAGGAGAAATTCATGAGCAGGGTTGTGAAGCGGCACCTAAAGATGATCGAGAGGCCCTAGTGTGGTATGAGCGTGCTGTAGAAATTGCTAGAAATCCTTACGCATTAAATCATATTGCTAAATTTTTTAATAAGGGTTTAGGTGGGAAAGAAAAAAATAAACGAGAATGTCTTAATTATTGTGAACAGGCGCTTGCGGTTTGTATGGAAACGGGAGACAACATAGATCTTGCTCTTGGTATGATAAAGAATATCATAGGTATATATTTGGAAGGAGGAGATTCTAATGTCCCTAAAAATTATCCCAAAGCAATTGAATATCTTAGAAGAGAATTATTACTACTGAGAGATAAGACTGAGAGTAAAAAAGAATGTGCAAGATGTCAGTTTGAAATGGCTCGACTGTATTGGGATGGTGGCTATGGATTGGAACAAGATCGCAAAACAGCCATGGAATTATTTAAAGAGGCTTCAAACCATAATGTTGAAGCAATGTTTTATTATGGCAGAGCTTTACTAGAAGGGGAATTAGGCGTTGAAAAAAATGTATCTGCAGGGATTCAAATGTTGGTTGTGGCGGCCAATCAGGGTGATGTCCAAGCTATGTGGCATTTATGTTGTGCTTGGGATAAAGGGGAGAGGAAAGATTTTGAACTTCATGGTTTGACTTTTTCTAAAATAGCAGAATATCTCAATTTTTTAAAAACAAGCACAAAAGTTTCAGGGGAGTTTAGAAAAATTTTTGATGATGTTTTATGTTTGTACTATTGGAGATGCGGCGATTTAGATTCGGATTCAGGCGCTGATTTTAAAAAATTATTTGAACATGCACGTGTTGGGGCTGAACAAATGCAACCCGCAGCTACGATCGCACTGGCTTGGATTTATGAGAAAGATCGCTCGGTATTGAATTTATCAGCCGATCTTAGGAAAAGTATGGATCTGTATCGAGTAGCGATAGACTCAGATTCGCTTATAACTAAGGATGCAATGCTCAGCTTGGGAATCTTACTCTCTAAAGGCGGTCCTGGTATAACAAAAGATCCTTTGGCTGGAGAGGAATGGTGTAAAAAAGCTTATGCTGCGGGTAATTTTACAGCAGGGATCGTATTAGTCAAATGGTATGTAGAGGGGAAAGTTGTTAAAAAAAATCTACCACGCGCACTTGACCTCCTACGAGAAGTTGAAGGAAGTATAGAAAGATTATCTAAGAGTGAAAGAGCGAATCTTTTTGCACATTTAGGAGATTTTTACGAACTTTATGCCGATACTCCCAACCATGAATTGGCTTGTGAATATTATGAAAAAGCAGTTGCTGCGGGATCAAAAAAAGCTGTTTATTTTTACGTTAAGCTCCGCTTAAAAAACTTAATAGATTCTGAAGAGTTTCCTACATCAGAATTAGAAGCTCTTCTAAAACATTTGGAAGATGGTGTGAGTCAAGGGCATGTGAACTCCATCTTTCTACGAGGTATGATACGTCTGATTTTAAATCTTGACGAGGAGCTTCCAAAAATTAAAAAAGAATTCAGGGCTATTTTTCCTAAAAAACGACCTGTTATTATTAAAAAAGCTTTGGATTATTTTGATGAATTCGAAGAAATTACCGATGCCGATGTTATTTTATTGTTAACTGAAACTCATCCTATCCACAAGAGGCAGGAGCTAGATCTCAAATTAAAGGATGAAAGAAGGGGCGCTGCTAAAAGAGGAGAAGCCACAGCGGGTGAAAGAAAAAGGGCAGTGGAAAGGGATCAGCCGAAAGCACCATCTGGCGAAAAAATGAAACGACTTTTAAGAGATCTTAAATTTTTTACAGATCCCAGGCTTAAGAAACAAATTAAATTGGATGCCTTTAAGGCACTGATGGGTAGATTTAGTCTTTGTTCGGACTTTAATATGGTGTTCGAAATGAGACCAGCTATGGGAGGGGGGTCTGGTATAAGATTTAGTATGTCGAGTTTAGCAACAGACCCTGGACGAGGAGAAGCTCCAGCAGTATTATTTATGCACGGAATGCATGGTGACAAAAAGGATAAGCAGCTTTGTCCAGCACGTGTTGGAGAAGTGCAAGACATGGCAGCAGCTGTTGAGGGCATGGTTCGTACGAGAGTGGCCCCTACGAGTGCTGTCGCTTCTCCAGCTCGCCCTTAGTATACATACCTTGTACCCGCTCCCCCACCTTAGCTTAGGCTAGTTTTTTGGGAGGGAAGGTGGGGGAATTATAAGGGTTCTAGAAACCCCGGATATAGGTTAGAATAAACCCTTAGAGTTAAGCGTTTAAAAAAACTCTGGGGTAATTTTTGTCTAAGATGCAACATATCAGAAATTTTTCCATTATTGCGCATATTGATCACGGAAAATCGACACTTGCAGATAGATTTATTCAAATCTGTGGGGGATTAACCACGCGTGAAATGTCTGAGCAAGTCCTGGATTCCATGGATTTAGAGCGGGAACGGGGCATTACCATTAAGGCACAGTGTGTTACATTGAGTTTTAAAGCCGCAGATGGGAAAGAATACCAACTAAATTTTATTGATACGCCTGGACATGTCGACTTTGCCTATGAAGTCTCTCGATCACTGGCTGCTTGTGAAGGCGCTTTGTTGGTGGTTGATGCTGCTCAAGGGGTGGAGGCGCAAACCGTTGCAAATTGTTATACCGCCTTAGAACAAGGGCTTGAGGTATTGTCAGTTTTAAATAAAATTGATTTACCTCAATCGGAGCCTGAGCGTGTCATTCAAGAAATAGAAGAGATCATCGGAATTGCTGCAGGCAATGCGCTGCGCATTAGTGCTAAAAGCGGCTTAGGTGTTCACGATTTACTTGAACAATTGGTTGAGTGTATCCCAGCACCCACGGGTGATGCCAATGAACCCTTACAAGCATTAATTGTGGATTCTTGGTTTGATAGTTATTTAGGCGTGGTCTCCTTGGTGCGGATTAAAAATGGGATCTTACGCGCTGGGGATAAGATGTTGGTGATGTCAACAGGCCGTACTTATGAAGTAAATGAAGTGGGTATTTTTACCCCTAAACGCGTTAAAAAAGCGAGCTTAAGTACGGGCGAAGTGGGCTTTATGATTGCGGGCATTAAAGAAATTAATGGTGCTCCGGTGGGAGACACAATAACGCTTGCCAATCGTCCCGCTAAAGGGCCCTTACCGGGGTTTAAGACCGTTCAACCTAAAGTATATGCAGGATTATTCCCGATTGATTCCGAAGATTATGAAAATTTTCGAGAAGCCTTAGCCAAATTACGCTTAAACGATTCTGCACTTTTTTATGAACCCGAAGTTTCTGAAGCCTTAGGATTTGGATTTCGATGTGGGTTCTTGGGCCTTTTGCACATGGAGATTGTGCAAGAACGCTTAGAACGAGAGTACAATTTAAATTTAATCACAACAGCACCGACAGTGGTGTTTGAGTTGTTAACCCGTAAAGGGGACATTATTCAAGTTGATAATCCTGCAAAATTGCCAGATCCTTCTGCGGTTGCCGAAATGCGAGAACCCATTGTTGAGGCAAATATTTTGGTGCCACAAACTTATTTAGGCAATGTGATGACACTGTGTACAGAAAAGCGCGGTACGCAAACTAAAATGCTTTATTTAGGCAATCAAGTATCGCTTACTTATGAATTACCGATGAATGAAGTTGTGTTAGATTTTTTTGATCGTTTAAAATCAGTCAGTCGAGGATTTGCTTCTTTAGATTATCATTTTGTTCGTTTTCAAGCCGCAGAATTAGTTAAATTGGATATTTTAATTAATGGTGAAAAAGTAGATGCCTTGGCATTAATTGTGCATAAAGACAAAGCTTATCAAAGAGGCAGAGAATTAACCGAACGAATGCAAGCAATCATTCCAAGACAAATGTTTGATGTTGCGATACAGGCAGCGATTGGTGCGCATATCATTGCCAGGACAACTGTAAAAGCATTACGTAAAAATGTCACTGCCAAATGTTATGGTGGGGATATCACCCGAAAACGTAAATTATTGGAAAAACAAAAAGCTGGAAAACGGCGTATGAAACAGGTGGGCAGAGTGGAAATTCCACAAGAAGCCTTTTTAGCGGTCTTAAAAGTAGACAAGGATAAAAAATGAGATTTTCTGAAATTTTGTTATCAGCAACCGTATTAACTGGGCTTGTATGGCTAGTAGATACTATATTTTTTCGTGCGAATCGATTGATGCATGTAATGCCTTCAAATACTTCAAAGAGCAGTGCGGCAGAGCCTTGGTATGTTGAATATTCTAAGGCCTTTTTTCCGATATTATTGATTGTGTTAATTTTGCGCTCATTTTTGGCAGAGCCTTTTCGCATCCCTTCTGGTTCAATGCATCCGACATTATGGGAAGGTGATTTTATATTAGTTAATAAATTTGATTATGGTATTCGTTTACCGGTCATCGGTACAAAAATTTTCTCGATTGGAGAACCTAAACGAGGAGATGTTATCGTATTTAAGCAGGATGACGATTTAGATTCAAAAGACGTGATAAAACGAGTGATTGGTCTGCCTGGGGATCATATTAATTATAAAGATAACATTATTTACGTTAATGGAACACCGCTTAAACAAGAATTTTTAGAGGAAACCAATGATTTTACTTTGGAGAAAGCTTCTTGGCCGGTGCGGAAACTGTCTGAAAAAATAGATGATAAGATCCACGATATTTATATTCATGTGAAAGATCCTCTTCGTATTTATCAGTACAACGATACCACGGTTCCTAAAGGGAGTTATTTTGTGATGGGAGATAATCGAGATAACAGTAAAGACAGTCGTTATTGGGGATTTGTAAAAGATGAAGATATTTTGGGACGAGCGTTTGCCATATGGATGAGTTGGGATAGCCTTGAAAATGATTGGTCAAAGAAAATTCGTTGGCATCGATTAGCAACGATTATTCATTAGATGATTATGTTATGAACTGATTATGTGATTATGCAAGATAAGAATCTTCAACAATTTGCCAAAAATCTAGGGTATCATTTTAAAAATGATGCTCTATTTCAAGCTGCTATTACCCATCGATCGATAGGGGGGACTAATAACGAACGTCTTGAATTTTTAGGAGACTCTATTTTAAATTTCACTATTGGTTCTGAACTCTACAATCGTTTCACTAAAGCGCGTGAGGGAGAGTTGACCCGTATGCGTGCCATGTTAGTAAGAGAAGAAACGCTTGCTGAAATTGCGCGTGATTTACAAGTAGGGAAGTATTTACATTTAGGTCTTGGCGAATTAAAAAGTGGTGGACATCAAAGAGGTTCTATTTTAGCAGATGCATTAGAAGCCATTATTGGAGCCATTTATTTAGATTCTGATATTCATACTTGTAGAGAGCGTATTTTAGTGTGGTATGGTACACGTTTGGAAAACATCATTCCGAATGAATCTCAAAAAGATGCTAAAACACGTTTGCAAGAATTTTTACAGGCTCGGCATTTGCCTTTACCTGAATATCAAGTCGTTAGTGTAGAAGGTGATCCACACGATCCTATTTTTCATATTCAATGTATTATTTCAGGATTAGATAAACCTTTAGAAGGGGTAGCGAACAGTCGTCGTAAGGCAGAACAAATAGCAGCTGAAATGGCCTTAAAGGTTTTGCATGTCTGAACACCAAGCTTTGACTTATTGTGGTTTTGTTGCCATTATTGGTCGACCCAATGTGGGCAAATCAACTTTATTAAATCGTATTTTAGGGCAAAAATTAAGCATTACTTCTAGAAAACCGCAAACAACGCGTCATCAAATCTTAGGGGTTAAAACAATGGGGGCGTATCAAGCCGTTTATGTAGATACCCCTGGGTTACATTTTCAAGAAACTCGAGCACTGAATCGATATATGAATAAAGCAGCCAGAGGCGCTTTAAAAGATGTCAATGCAGTAATTTTTGTGGTTGATGGCATGAAATGGACAGAATTGGATACCTGGGTTTTAGAAATCATTTCTCATGTTCAGTGTCCAGTTATTTTAGCGGTTAATAAAACTGATACCATTTCAGAAAAAGAACTATTATTGCCTTATTTACAGAGTCTTTCAGAAAAGTATACCTTTTCTGACATTATTCCCATTTCAGCACGCAAAGGCACGAATGTAAAAATTTTAGAAAGAAAAATATCAGAACTTTTACCAGAAAGTCCTCATTATTTTCCAGAAGAACAAGTCACCGATAAAACCCTGCGATTTAGAGTGGCAGAAATTATTCGCGAAAAATTAACCCGAATGTTGGGTGAAGAAATTCCTTATGCCATTACCATTGAAATTGAATCTTTTAAAGATGAGGAAAAATTGTGCACCATTCATGCCATTATTTGGGTAGAAAGAGACGGCCAAAAACCAATCGTGATTGGTAAAAATGGTGCTCGTTTGAAAGAAATTGGTATTCGTTCTAGAGTCGATATGGAAAAGTTATTAGGAAAGAAAGTCCATTTAAGGCTTTGGGTTAAGGTAAAAGGGAGTTGGTCTGATGACGAGCGGGCTCTGGCAAGTTTGGGGTATATTGATTAATGTCTCATGGTGTCAAATCTTGACATTGGACAAACCGGTCATGATGCAAGTTTTACCAATGTCAAATTTGATATGAGATATAACCGGTTTGTCCAATGTCAAGATTTGACACCATGAGACACTACAAGGATTTAAGATATGCATCGCATTGAATTTCAATCTGCTTACATTTTGCATGCACGTCTTTATCAAGAAACAAGCTTGTTATTAGAACTTTTTACAGAAGATTATGGGCGTATTGCTGTCATTGCAAAAGGGGCAAGACGACCGAATTCACAAGCACGTGGATTGTTGCAATCATTTGTGCCTTTATTAGTTTCTTGCGTTGGACGAGGCGAATTATTAACCTTAAAAAATTTTGATTCAGCAGGTGTCGTCCATCATTTACCTGGACGACAATTAGTCAGTGCTTTTTATCTGAATGAACTGTTAATGCGACTGTTAGCACGATGGGATGCGCATACCGATTTATTTCAAAGTTATCGAGAAACTTTGATACAACTCGAAAAAGCAAGAGATGACAAAAATATTACTGAACAGCAAACTTTGCGATTATTTGAAAAAAATTTATTAAAAGCAATAGGCTATGAATTAAGATTAACAGAAGAAGCAGGAAAAGGTCATCCAGTTAAACCAGAGGCTGATTATTTATATGATCCCGAACAAGGGCCTATTTTAGTGGAACAGGGTGCTGAAAATTCTAGAAGAAGAGAGGAGGGTACTTTTATATTTAAAGGAAGCAGTCTTTTGGCTTTATCGGAAGAACAATTTCAAGATCCACAAGTGTTATTGGATGCTAAACGCTTAATGAGGCGAGCTTTAAGTGTACATTTAGGGTATAAACCATTAGAAAGCCGACGGTTATTAAGGGTATAATTCGTTTTAATGAAAATTATTGGTATAGGTACAGATATTGTTTCAATTACACGCATTGAGTCGATTTGGGATCGATTTGGCGTTACTTTTGCGCGACGTATATTAACGCCGACAGAATTGCTCGAACTCCCAAAAATTTCTAAGCCAGTACATTTTCTAGCTAAACGTTTTGCTGCAAAAGAGGCGTTTGCTAAAGCTCTGGGAACGGGTTTTCGGCAGGGAGGCATTTGGTTAACAGAAATAGGGGTTGTTAATGATTCTCTAGGAAAACCTGAATTTATATTTAGAGGCAATGCAGCTTCAGAGGTTGCGCTGCGAGGTATTACCGAGAGTCATTTAAGTCTTTCTGATGAAAAAGAGTTTGCAGTTGCTTTTGTCATTTTAATTGGGTGAAAAACTAGCAAAAAAAATGCCCCAATAGAGGTTACTGAGGCAAAAAAAGTTTTATAACTAAACCGATTATAGGGAAAAACCGATTTAGATTGAGCATAATGGCGTATTATCAAGTGGGGGTCAAGTCTTTTTTCAGGACAGTGTTTTCAGGATAGTTAGCTTGTTCTTATATCCTACAGCAACAAGCAAAAGCAAAATGTAGATAGTCGGGTAGGCTATCCTGAAACAAGACTTGACCCCCCCTAGGAGAATCTATGACTGTTGCCATGGTTTATGATATTGAAACGATCCCCGATATTAACAGTGGACGAAAGTTCTTAGGATTTATTGAACAATCCGATGAAGAGGTATTAGCTGCTCTTTTAGAACGAAGACGTCAACAAACCCAAGGATCGGATTTTTTGCCCCATTATTTACATAAGGTGGTTGCTATCTCAGTGGTTGTCGCGACTTCTGAATGGGTGAAAGTATGGTCTTTGGGGGATGAAAATTCAGATGAGCGTGAGTTAATTGTACGTTTCTTTTTAGGGATCCAACAATACGCTCCGACACTTATTTCTTGGAATGGCAGTGGCTTTGATTTGCCGGTTCTTCATTATCGTGCTTTATTGCATGGGATTTCTGCTCCTCGTTATTGGGAAACGGGTGAAAGTGATTCTGGATTTAAATGGAATAATTATTTAAGCCGGTATCACCAACGTCATACAGATATTATGGACGTTATTTCAGGATATCAAAATCGTGCCTTTGCACCTTTAAATGAGATTGCATTAATGCTAGGTTTTCCAGGTAAAATGGGTATGGAGGGGGGTAAGGTATTTGAACATTTTCAAGCGGGTGGTATTCACTCTATTCGGAATTATTGCGAAACCGATGTTTTGAATACCTATTTAATTTATCTTCGATTTCAATTCATTCGAGGGCAATTGGATGAAGGATCTTATGAATATGAACAAACGCGTTTAAAAAATCATCTGATGCAGTCTGAAAAACCACATTTATTAGAATTTTTAAGGATATGGCAGCATGGATGATGATACTGCTATTGCTCCACAAAATGGTATAACTTTACAAAAAGGGGCTAAGGGAACGATTCATGCGCTTTCTCATGAGGGGCGAGGGATTGCAGAAGTTAATGGGAAAACGGTATTTTTGGAAGGGGGATTACCTGGCGAAGAGGTGTCCTTTGTTTATCAAAAAAGACGCAAAAAATTTGATGAAGGACGAGTGGTTCATGTCATTAATCCTTCGCCTGATCGCGTAGAGCCAAAATGTCAGCACTTTGATCTCTGTGGTGGGTGTACACTCCAACACATGGAATCGAGCGCGCAAATATTGCATAAGCAAGCAGTATTATTAGAGCAATTACGTCATTTTGGAGGTGTGGAACCTGAAACAGTATTGGATCCTCTCATTGGCCCTGTTTGGGGATATCGCCGTAAAGCCCGCTTAGGTGTGCGTTATGTTGTCAAAAAAGAAAAAGTGTTGGTTGGTTTTAGAGAGAAACAAAGCCATTTTATTCTTGATCTAAAAAAGTGCGAAATATTACATCCGCGCATTGGGGATCGGTTACCAGAAATCACAACACTCATTTCTAATCTGGAAGCTTATCGTGTTATTCCTCAAATTGAAGTTGCCGCAGGGGATAAAGATGTTGCTTTGATATTTCGTCATTTAGAACCCTTGTGTGAGGGTGATAAAAAAAGTTTAGTAGAATTTGCAAAACACACCGGTTTTCATCTCTATTTACAAAGTGGTGGACCAGAAACAATTTGCCCGCTGTGGCCTAATACCCTAAATTATTTGACCTATAAATTGAAAAATTTTGATCTACGATTCCTGTTTCATCCCGCTGATTTTACGCAAGTTCACGCTGACATCAATCAGAGTATGGTTGAAAGAGCTCTTTCACTGCTTCAACCTAAAGATACGGATCGGGTTCTCGATTTGTTCTGTGGGATAGGAAATTTTACTTTGCCATTGGCAAAGTTTGCTCACCAGGTGGTGGGTGTTGAAGGGAGCTCTGAACTTGTTCGTCGAGCAGAAGAAAATGCCTTACATAATCGGATAAACAATGTTAAATTTTATGCCTCTGATTTACAATCGGATATTTTACAGTCGAGTACCCATCAGTCACACTGGGCAAAAGAGTGCTATGATTCAGTATTGTTAGATCCTCCTCGTACGGGAGCATTTCCTATAATGGGACTAATCCCTAAATTGGGGGTCACTCGGGTGGTTTATGTTTCTTGTAATCCAGCAACTTTAGCACGTGATGTAGGTGAACTGGTACAAAAACATAAGTTTCGACTGGTTTCAGTGGGAGTTATGGATATGTTTCCTCATACAACACATGTAGAATCTATTGCTTTATTGGTGAAACCATAAGATGAAACTTCGTCAACCACGTCCTTTGTTAGCCGATGGTACAGTGGATATTGATCGTTGGATAAAACGAGTTGCAGACAATCGATCTCAAGAACAAATTCAATTAATTCGTAAAGCTTGTGAATTCGCGAAAGAGTATTTGGATCGCGGGCTAGAAATGGCTGAAATTCTGCATGATTTAGGTTTAGATGCTGCTACGGTAGCAGCAGCGATTGCGTATAACCATGCATATAATAACAATAGTCCTACTCGTGAAAAACCTATTTTGAACGACATTGAGCGATCTCTTGGTCAAGAAGTAGTCTCTTTGGTTGCTGGCCTGCAAAAATTGCACTCTTTGCCTACTCAGAAAATTACACAATCTGAAAATTTACGACGCATGTTGTTGGCTGTGGTTGAAGATGTCAGAGTCGTTTTAATTCGTTTGGCAGAGCATACCTGTGAGATGCATGCTCTAGTGAATGGTCATGAGAAATTCCGTCGCCAACTTGCGCAAGAAAGCTTAGACATTTATGCGCCATTAGCAAATCGTTTAGGGATAGGGCAACTTAAATGGGAATTAGAAGATTTAGCGTTTCGTTTTTTAGAACCTATTACTTATAAACATATTGCAAAATTATTGGATGAGCGGCGAACTGACAGAGAAGATTATATTAATCGTGTTATTCTGCAGGTAGAAAAAGCCTTACAGCCTCAAGGAATAGAACCTGAAATTTCAGGACGTGCAAAGCACATTTATAGTATTTGGAAAAAAATGCAACGTAAAGGAGTTGGATATAATGAGATTTACGATGTTCGTGGCATTCGTATCTTAGTGTCTAATATTCATGAATGTTATGCGACTTTAGGTGCGATACATTCTATTTGGCAGCCCATTCCCAAAGAATTTGATGATTATATCGCAAATCCTAAAGATAATGGGTATCGTTCACTACATACTGCAGTGGTGGGACCTGAAGGTCGGGCCTTGGAAGTGCAAGTGAGGACACATGAAATGCATGCGCAAGCTGAATTAGGGGTCGCCTCGCATTGGCGTTATAAAGAAGGCGGCAGTCCTGATCTAGGTTATGAGGCAAAATTAGCCAATTTGCGACAAATTTTGAAATGGCAGGAAGCGTTTGCTACCGAAAAAGGCGATAAAGAAAGTGATGCAATGCTACATGCGGAAGTATTTCGCGATCGAGTTTATGTTTTAACACCGAAAGGAAAAGTGATTGATCTTCCAGAAGGAGCGACGGCGTTAGATTTTGCTTATCATGTACATACGGAAATTGGCAACCGATGTCGTGGTGTAAAAATTAATGGCAAAATTGTGCCTTTGACCAAACCGCTTAAAAGTGGAGATCAAATTGAAGTTTTAACTGCTAAAGCTGGAGGACCCAGTCGAGATTGGTTAAACCCACAATTGGGATATTTAAAAACGGCACGAGCTCGAGCTAAAGCACATCAGTGGTTTAAACGACAAGATAAAGATCAAAATATTTCCGAAGGTCGAGATGCTCTTGATCGGGAATTGAAACGATTGGGCGTTAGAAATCTCAATTTTGAAGCCTTAGCCCATCAATTAAAATTTCCTAAGGTAGATGATATGTTAAGCGCTTTAGGGGGCGGGGATATTCGGGTTGCTCAGATTTTACATGCTGTTCAGGTATTGGCTCCTCCCATATTAAAGAAAATACCTCCCGTTAAAGCTGCTGCCAAAGAAAAAAAAGCATCAGAGGTGGATATACGGGTTGCGGGTGTTGGCAATTTGTTATGCCAAATGGCACGATGTTGCAAACCTGTACCAGGCGATGAAATCATTGGTTATATTACGGTTGGGCGGGGAGTATCCGTTCATAGAAAAGAATGTGCAAACGTTCTGGAAGCGGGTGAAAGGAATCAAAATCGTTTAATTGAAGTAGAGTGGGGTGGTAAAGGGAAGCTTCAGAATCAGTATACGGTGGAAGTTGCAATCCATGCTTTTGATAGGCAAGGTTTATTACGAGATATCAGTTTTGTTTTAGCGAATGAACACGTCAATGTTGTTGCCGTAAATACCATAACCAGTAAAAAGGAAAATACGGCAGATTTTCGTTTAAAGATAGAAGTTTCTGGAATTGAGATATTGGGTAAAATATTTTCAAAGATCCAACAATTGCCTAATATTATTGAAATAAAGCGGGTTGATTAGAATGACACGGTGTCAGACACCAATGGCACTAAGATAAGAAATAGTATGTTTAATATCAATTAGTTGAACAGTGGCTCTCCTTGCGGTATGTTTGATTTCCACCAAGAAATTAAACATAGCAAGGAGGCACTGATGGGTACTATTAATAGCACAAATTTGAATCTTAATCATCCAAAATCAATTTTATCTAGTTTACAATCTTCTAAGGGCCTTCCTTTTAGTGAGATACTTTCCAAACAAGTAATCAATGAGGTTATTGTGGTTCTGGAGTATCGAGTTCGCACTTATGCTCCGGATATTACATTATGGGCTCTTTTATCGCAGACCATCGATGCAGATCAGTCATTACAAGCTGCCGTTGATCGTGTAATCGCGTTCAATACTTCAAAAAATCTTCCTGTTCCATCTAGCAATACATCTGCTTATAGTCAAGCAAGAACACGATTACCTGAAGATATACTTTCTAATCTGACACGAACAAGCGCAGAGCAACTTGAACAAGCTGCCCCCTCAGAATGGAAATGGAGAAATAGAACTGTTCAATTAGTAGATGGCTCAAGCGTTTCAATGGAAGATACCCCCGAAAATCAAAATATATACCCTCAAATAAGGGGACAAAAACCGGGACTGGGATTTCCAATAGCAAATATTGTGGCAATCATTTCCTTAGCAACAGGAATGATTAAGAACGTATCAATTGGACCGTATTCAGGCAAAGAAACAGGAGAGCATGCTTTACTAAGACAAATTTTTCAAACTTTGAAGGCTGGTGACATTGTAGTTGCTGACAGATATTATTGTTCATTTTTCCTTGTGGTAACGCTAATACAAATGGGTATTGATGTTGTTTTTCCACAACACGGTACCCGTCGAACTGATTTTCGAAAAGGGAAATCATTAGGAAAAAGAGATCATATTGTTCAATGGAAGAAATCAAAAAAACCGGAATGGATGGATCAAGAAACATACGATGGTTTTCCTGAAGAAATAGAAATGCGAGAAGTTTTGATTGAAAATTCTCAAAAAGGATTTAGAACGACAAAACGAATTATGGTAACAACATTCTTAAATAGTAGGTCTGTTACAAAAGAAGATTTATCAGAATTGTACGGATACCGTTGGTTAGTTGAACTTGACTTGAGAACCATCAAGGATACCATGAATATGGGAGTACTCAGAGGGAAAACGCCAGAGATGGTGCGAAAAGAAATTTGGGCTCGTCTTTTAGCTTACAACCTAATTAGAAAAATAATGGCACAAGCTGCAGTAGTTTATGAGAAAAAACCTAGAGAATTAAGTTTTAAGAATGCATTACAATCAGTAAGATCATTTAGAGACAAAGGATTGCTTAATGAAAAAAATAAAGAACACTATTTCCAACTTTTAAAGGCAGTTGCAAGTAAACGGATTGGCAACAGACCTGGCCGACAAGAACCGAGGCGTGTTAAACGTAGGCCAAAACCAACCCCACTTTTGACGAAACCGCGTCACTTTTATCACAAAAAGGCAGCTTAATGATAGTGATTAAATTAAACGACTATTTCTTATCTTAGTGCCATTGGTGTCAGACACCATGGCCTACCATCAAAGCTCCGAAATTTTCTCAGCTTCAGCAGCGGATGGCTCAGCGGGTCGGTCTTTGTAGAACGCCTTTACAGCAGCAACCACTTCATCAGAAGTATTAACGAGTTGAAACAAATTAAAATTGGTTGCATCAATTTTGTCTTCAGGGATAAGGGTATTTTTAAACCAGCGAATGAGATCGCGCCAAAAAGGTTCCCTGACCAGAATGACTGGGATCCTACGAGTTTTACCGGTTTGAATCAGTGCAAGAACTTCTGCAAATTCATCTAAAGTACCAAAGCCGCCGGGTAAAATAACATAGGCAGCAGCATATTTAACAAACATGACTTTTCGAGTAAAAAAGTGTCTAAACCGTAAAGAAATATCTTGATAATCATTAACGCCCTCATGTTGAGGGAGCACAATATTTAAGCCGACACTGGAAGAACTGCCGCGATAGGCCCCTTTGTTGGCTCCCTCCATAATGCCGGGCCCGCCCCCAGTCACAATAGAAAATCCTGCATTAGAAAGTTTTTCTCCAATTTCAATTGCCATCAGATAATCGGGACTGTTTGGATGAGCTCGGGCTGATCCAAAAATACTGACAGATGGTTTGATATGAACTAAGCGTTCAAATCCTTCCACAAATTCGGCCATGATTTGAAAGATTTTCCACGATTCTCGAGTCAACAGAGAATCATTAACTGTGGGGGCTATGGGACGGTGATCGGATATTGATTTGTCCATGCATTCTCCTCCTTATTTTAATATAGCATTAATGTAGCATGATTTAAAAATAAGAATTGTCATAAGAAAAGTCATAAGGATTATTGTTAGGTGGTTTGCTTTTTTTTGTTGAAAATTTGAAAAAGTGCATAAGTTGTGTTAGAGGTTTTAAGAGAAGGATTTGTTTTATAAAGGTATAATGGAAATGGATTTATGACATTAGCAGCTACGCTTAAAAAGTTTTTACATAAACATAGGGTTCAATATCGGGTACTTCATCATGATCGCACCACTTCATTAGAAGAAGCGGCGAGAGCCACAGGCATAGATAGAAATCAAATGATAAAAGCATCCGTTTTATGGGATGGAAATGGGTATGTTATGGCAGTTTTACCCCTATCGGCAAAAATAGATGCTTTTAAACTTAAAAGACAATTACATCGCCCACTTCAATTAGTTTCTCGACATGAAATCGATAGATTGTTTCCTGATTGTGAGCCGGGTTCCCATCCCCCGATTGGAGAAATTTATCATTTAGATTGGGTACTGGATAAAAGTCTTTACCAATTAAATTCTGTTTATTTTGAATCGGGGTGTCATACCTCTCTTGTACAAATATCCACGGATGATTTCTTATTCTTAAGCAGTGGTGCTTTCTATTGTCCCTTTGCAGATGCTAGTGCTATTCATTCTGTAGCTGTTAGTCTTTCAAATTGATATACTAAGGCTTGTGGCGAAAGATAAGTGGGAGTAATTAGCATGCAGCTTATTTTATTGGGTGCACCAGGGGCTGGTAAAGGTACTCAAGCTGAATTTATATGTAAGCAATTTGGGATCCCTAAAATCTCAACGGGAGACATGTTGAGAGTTGAAATTGCTGCACGTACACCTATAGGTCAAAAAGTACAAGGCATTATGGCAGAGGGGAAATTAGTCCCAGAGGAAATTGTAAATTCTTTATTGATGGCGCGTCTTAAACTTCCTGATTGTAAGAAAGGTTTCCTTTTAGATGGATATCCAAGAACAATTTCCCAAGCAGAATTACTTGAAACGAATGGAATTTTAATTGATGCTATTATTGAAATCTATATTTCGGATGAAGACATTATTAAGCGATTGTCAGGTCGAAGAATACATCCCCAATCAGGTCGAACATACCATATAATATACCAACCACCTAAAAATCCAGAGATAGATGATATAACACAGGAGCCCTTAATTCAGCGTGAGGATGATAAAGAAGAAACAGTTCGTATGCGTTTACAGGTTTATCATCAACAAACTGAACCCCTGATTGCTTGGTATCAAAAGCGGTCCCCTAATAAATACATTCAAGTGGAGGGTGAGGGGGCGGTGAATTCTATTTGTGATCAAATCATGCAAAAATTGGGTTCAGTGATGGAGAAACGAGATGGCGATCGTCATATTAACCAAGGATAATTTTGATAATACTATTAATACCCATGATATGGTATTGGTGGATTTTGGGGCCGAATGGTGTGGGCCTTGTCGGGCATTTGAGAAAATTTATGAAGCGGCTTCAGAAAAGCATGCTGATATTGTATTTGCTAGAGTTGACATTGAAGAAGAAACAGAATTGGCAGAAGATTTTCAGGTTCGCTCGATTCCAAGACTCATGGTATTTCGAAGAAATATCGCAGTCTTCGCTGAATCGGGGGCTTTAACACAGACCGCACTTGAAAAAATTATTCAAGAGGCCAAAGCGCTTGACCTAACAGAAGTTCGTAAAGTTGTTGAAGATCAAGATTCTAAAAAATGATGATTCCTGAAAAAAATCGGGAAAGCGGATCCCTACATCCCCCCTCTACAACGACCACGGCTATTTTAATTGTCAATTTGGGAACCCCAGAGTCTCCTACCATTGGGGGTGTTCGTCAGTACCTTAAAACTTTTTTGTGGGATAAACGGGTTGTTGAAATTCCAAGGGTTATTTGGGGGTTTATTTTATATGGTTTTATTTTACCTTTTAGGCCCCTTAAATTGACTAAACTGTATCAACAAATATGGACAGAAAATGGATCTCCTCTTAGAACTTATACAGTGTCATTAGCGAAACGATTAAGTGATCACTTATCAATAAAATTAGGGGTAACTATTCCTGTTTTACCAGCCATGACCTACGGTACTCCAAGCTATTTAAAAGCCATTGAAACGATTATTCATTTACAGATACAACACTTAGTTGTGTTGCCTTTGTTTCCTCAATATTCATCTACGACGACTGCGGCAGCCTATGATGCACTTGCACGTGCATTATCAAAGAGTCGACAAATTCCTTCTGTTTATTTTATTCGTGAATATGGTTTAGAGGCTTATTATATACAAGCATTAGTCCTTCATATTTCTTCTTATTGGAAAGAAAATGGGCGCTCAGAATATTTATTATTTTCTTTTCATGGCATTCCAAAACGCAATGAAGATTTAGGTGATACTTACCCAGAGCAATGTCGAAAAACAGCATTGCAAGTTGCTAACTTATTGAAAATGCCGGAAAATAATTGGAGCGTTAGTTTTCAATCCCGCTTTGGATGGAATACATGGGTTCAGCCTTATACCGATGAAATATTAATTTCATTGGCTCATAAAGGGTTTCATTCGGTTGATATTGTGAGCCCTGGATTTGCAGTCGATTGTTTAGAAACCCTGGAAGAATTAGGGAAATTGAATTTTAACCGGTTTATAAAAGCGGGTGGAAAACAATTTAGAGTTATCCCAGCATTGAATGATACCCCTCTACATGTGGATGCTTTAAGTAATATTTTAAAAAAATATTTACAATGTAGTATGTACTAGAACAAGATTTGTGCTATGTTTGTATTGTCCGTTAATTTGTAAGCCATAGGAGATCAAGCATGGCAAAAGCGAAACGTAGAGTAAAGAAGGCGAAGTCTGCTTCGCCAAAAGCGTCGGTTGCTAAGAAGGCAGTTGCTAAAAAAGCAGGTGCCAGAAAGTCTACCGCTAAAAAGGGTGCCAAAAAGGTAGTTGCTAAAAAATCTGTTGCTAAGAAGAAGCGAGTAACAGCTAAAAAAGCGACTGCTAAAAAGGCGGTTGCCAAAAAGGCAGTAGCTCGTAAGCGTAAGCCTAAAGCTAAAGCCGGTGCTGCTAAGGCAGTTGCCAAGAAGACAACCAAAAAACGAAAAACTGCCCGTAAAGCTAAGGCTGGTGGGGCTAAAAAACGAGTGACTAAAGCCGCTTCTCACAAGCGTAAATCACGTCGTTCTAGCCGTAAAACCGCTATGGCAAAGGCAGCTTAAGTTTAAGCAAGCCCAAACCAACCACTAAAAGCGCCGTAGAAGTCTTAAAGTAAGGTTACGGCGCTTTAAGTGGTGTATAAACCCAGCCTAATCGCTGGGTTTTGCTTTTTGTGGGGTGGATTTTGAAATTATTAGCGATTGATACAGCCACTGATGGGTGTGGAGTTGCTTTATTGGTAGGTGATGCCCTATTTCATCGTTTTCAAGTGGCACCTAAGCAACACACACAGTTAATCTTGACCATGATTGATGAATTACTACAAGAAGCCGGGATTACTTTACAGGATTTAGATGTTTTTGCCTTTGGCAGAGGTCCTGGGAGTTTTACTGGAATTAGAATTGCCACCAGTGTCATTCAAGGTTTAAGCTTTGGATGTGATAAACCTGTTGTTCCTGTTTCAACATTGCGGGCACTTGCACAGGGCGTTTATCGAGAACAGGGACAAACTCATGTATTTGCGAGTTTAGATGCCCGTATGCAAGAGATTTATTGGGGGCTATTTGTGGTGGATAGTGAGGGGATCATGCAGTCGATCACAGAAGAACGTGTGGGGCCCAAAGCAGACGTTCAATTACCAGAAGGAAATTGGATTGCAACAAGTCGTTATCCTGAAGCAAGAGATATTGCCACAATAGCGCGCGCAGAATTTGTTCTAGGTCATTTTGTGTTTGCTAAAGATGCTTTGCCCATTTATATAAGGGATACGGTTGTTAGAAAATAAATACATGGAACACTATAGTCCTTCAGATAAATATTTTGTGAGGGAGAGGTGTTTCTGCATAGCGAGTTTTGCGACCGAAACAAAGTATTTATCTGAAGGGCTATATATATGTTAAAAATATTCTTTCCATCTGATGAAGATTTTTTTAAACTATTTCAAAGTGCTGCGGAAGAATTAGTTAAAGCCTCCCAACAATTTAAATTGATGTTATCAGATCTCAATAATAAAGAGCTCTATTCAAAGCAGATCTCTCATCATGAACATTGTGCAGATAAAATAGAAGAACTTACACTTGCTAAATTACATAAAACGTTTATTACTCCGTTTGATCGGTACGATATTCATAGGTTGGTTAGTAAACTCGATGATTCCGTGGATTATATAAAAAGAACGACACAAAAAATTGTAACTTATGAAGTAAAAAGTACCCCGTTAGAGATTGTGACCTTGGGGGATTTGTGTCACCGATCTTCAGAAATTATTCTAAAGGCTGTAAGTTCTCTTAATTCTCTTAAAAATTCAACAGAGATTTTATCTTTATGTGATGCGATTAAACCTTTAGAGGGTGCTTCTCAGCACATTGTTTTGGCAGGGGTTGCCAAACTTTATAAAGAAGAGTCTGATTTTAAAAAATTGATTATCACTAAAGAACTTTATGAAGACACTAAGAACATTATCGGAGGCTGTCGCATTGTGGCAGTTATTATAAAAGATATTGTTCTGGAGTATTCATGACCTTTATCATCTTAATTATACTGCTGGCATTCATTTTTGACTTTTTAAATGGCTTTCATGATTCCGCTAATTCGATTGCCACCATTGTTTCTACACGTGTTTTAAAACCGCACTGGGCGGTATTATGGGCAGCATTTTTTAATTTTGTTGCATTTTTAGTTTTTGAGTTACACGTTGCTAATACCATTGGAACTGGATTGGTCGATCCTAATGTGATTGAACCAATGGTGGTTTTTGCTGCATTGATTGCCGCCATTTTTTGGAATATCCTGACTTGGTATTTTGGTCTACCTTCTAGTTCTTCTCATGCTTTAATTGGCGGTATCGTTGGGGCTGCTGTTGCAAAATCAAATATTGATACTATCAATTTTGCTGGTTTAAGCAAAATACTGCTTTCAATAATAGGTTCTCCTGTTTTGGGGTTATTGTTAGGATTTATTTTAATGGTAGTGGTTGTTAGGATTTTTTATGATTCCACTCGTCACCAAGTTGATGTGTTGTTTCAAAAACTTCAATTACTCTCTTCCGCTTGGGTGAGTTTAGGGCATGGGGGGAATGATGCACAAAAAACCATGGGTATTATTGCGGTTTTATTATATTCTGTTGAACCATCGGGGCATGAGTTTAATATTCCTTTTTGGGTGATTATTTCTTGTAATTTTATGATGGCGATGGGAACTTTGTTTGGAGGTTGGCGCATCATTAAAACCATGGGGATGAAAATTACCAAATTAAAACCAGTTCATGGTTTTTGTGCTGAAACTTCGGCAGGTATTGCACTATTTGTAGCAACTTATTTTGGGATTCCGGTTTCAACCACACATACTATTACGGGCTCTATCGTGGGGGTTGGCTCCATACAAACTTTATCAGCAGTTCGTTGGGGAATTGCAAGAAGAATTGTCTGGGCATGGGTCTTAACAATTCCTGCAACTTTTTTGATTTCTGCAGGGATTTGGAAGGGGTCGCGTTGGGGGTCAAGTCTTTTTTCAGGATAGGTTTTAAAGAACCTATCCTGAAAAAAGACTTGACCCCCAAAATCCGGCCCTTTTTTAATTCGCCACCAAGCAATTGCCGTTGCTGCACGATAATAGGCTCTTAATTGTTCACTGTACTCTGGGGAACCTACAGTTTCTTTCCCTGAGAGACTTAAAACTTGGCAATTGGGTAATATAATGCGCTCATTGCCAAAACCTATCAATGGACTCATAAATGCGGTTTCAGTTGAATCATGATCTGCTAATAGATTTCGACCCATAGAATGATAAGAAAACCCTTTAGGCGCAGCCAATTCTAGGAGGGTAGGGGCAATATCTAGATGTCCACCAGCTACATTATTTGTTGATATTTTCTTGTTTGATAGAATGTCAGGTCCGTACAATACCAAAGGAACGGCACTGGCATCATAGCTAGGCATATTCAATAACACATGACGACGACTGGGATGATCTCCTGTAATTGCAAAAAGACTTTTAGGTATATCTTTGGATATTTTTCGCACAAATTGCCCTAATACTTTATCCGCATACCAAAAATGCCCCAGTGTTTTAGCCGTAGCTCTTCCATTGGGATAATTTTTTAAAATTTGTTTCATTTTTTCTTCATCAAAGCCCATTTTTTTAAGGTCAATACTAAAGGGGGGATGATTACTGGTTGACATAATTAAATTAAAAGTGGGAGTATTGTTATTATTATCTTTTGCAATGGTTGTGCTGATAAAGTCAAACAAACTGGCATCATCAATACCCCATTCATTGGTTGATAGCCAATTGGCAATATGAGGGGCGCCATAAACCACATCAAAATCCTGGTTTTTAGCAAAGTCCTCAATACGCTCCCAAGTTAAAAATCCACCGTAAAATAACTGAGTTTTGTAGCCTAATTTTTTAAAATTGGATGCTAATGCCGTTGGAAAAGGGTGCTTAGAACTTGGTTGATAATTGCTTGCTATTTTTGCATCTGGTAAACCTGTTATAATTGGCGCTAATGAGGGCATGGTTAATTCGCCCGCTGAAACAAACGCTTTGAAATAAATACCTTCAGCTGCCAGAGCCTTCAATTCCTTGGCAATTTCTAAATGGTTATACTGAGGTAATAAAGGCCAGGCATCATAACTTTCCATCACAATTAAAAAAATATGACGAGGACGTACGCCTTCAGAAACGACAGAACCTTGAGATACTCTTTTCATATAATCATCTAGATTTTTTTGAGGAGGTTTTTTGAAATAAATTTCTGCAGCTGTTTGAATGCTTTGATTTCCTAACCACTCTTTAATGCCGTCTGCGCTATTGATGGTATTATGTTTTTTAATGGCATATCGTAATGACGCAAAGGGTGGCAGGATGGTTTTATTTAAAAAAGTATCCGTTGTTACCCCTGCGTCTCTGTATTGCATTGGTCTAGGCCCTAAGCCACCTCGAAATCCAGCAACTAAAAGTATTATTAATGCTAAGCTGCAAAATTTAGGATAAGTTAAAGTTAATGTATTTGGTAAAAAAGGTTTTGCAAACCAATTGCCAAAAAATTTAAGCAACGCAAAAGATAATAAACTGATTAAGATGATATATTCAATGAAATGATATTCGAAAATTAATGTCTTAAAAATAGCTTGAGTATCATCAAATAGTAATCCAAACAAAATCTCGTTGAATGTATCGTTATATTCTTTGTAGTAGACGTAGTTTATGACACAAATGCTAACAGTTGCAATTGTTAATATCCCAAACCAAAGACTGCGCCATTTGGGGATATAAATTAAAAATCGTTGTGGTAAACAGAGTGTGGGTAAAGAACAGGTGATCAATGTGACAAAAACAAAACTGCTTGCCCAAATTGAGTCAAAACGCAAACCTTGTAGAACACTCTGAATAATTTCAAAGTAACTGGTGGAACTGGCGATTTGTGTTGAAAATAATGCGATGAATAATAAACGATAGCATTGAAATAAAGAAAGGATATACACCCATAGTTTTAAATCCAATGAAATTTGCGGCCAAAAAGATTTAGATTCATTATCAAATGTCATTAAAGCCCCAAAAACCATTTAAAAATAAGAATTTTATCATTGTTAGATTTTGTATTCAAATGTAGGGGTTAATAGGGATTACGGAAGCATTCTTTTCAATACACTATCTCGATCAATAAAATGATGTTTTAAAGCTGCGAGGGTATGCACCAAAACTAAGGCAATGATGATGTATGAAGTTATTTCATGAACCTCAAATAAAGCATTAGAGAGTGCTTTGTTCTTTTCTATGAACATGGGGAATTGATACAAACCAAAATAATTAGGGGGATATCCCGCTGCAACCGACATCATAAAACCCGTGATGGGCATCACGAACATAGTTAAATAAAGTAATAAATGAACACTGTGAGCTGCACCTTTTTCCCATTCCCTCATCAATGGAGGAAATTTGGGTTTAACATTGTATAGCCTCCATAACACAGCAAATATGGCAAGACATAATATCGTAATGCCTATGGGCTTATGCAGACCATCAATGTAAAATTCAGCAAGGGGAGATTTTTTAGGTAAGACATACTCTGTCCAATAGACCAAATAAAATTGCACAATAAAAAGCAAGGCAATGGTCCAATGAAGTAATTTGCTGATGCTTCCATACTTATTTGTGCTATTTTTTAATGACATAGTGCCCTCTCTTCCCTGGTTTTCCGTCTTTCTTTCTAACTTGACGACAAGCTAACTTAGTACAACACTTAAACTATGCAATCTATTTCAATGCGTACCGATCTCTATCAGCTTACCATGGCTCAGGGATATTGGAAATTAGGAAAGGATCAGCAGCGAGCTGTGTTTGACCTATATTTTCGAGAACATCCTTTTAATGGTGGGTATACTATTGTTTGTGGTTTAGAGAGTCTGGCTAAACTTGCCGAACATTTTTGTTTTACAAAAGCAGATATTGACTATTTATCAACCTTGTGTGGTAACGATCAAAAACCTTTATTTTATCCTGATTTTCTTCAAGTCTTATTAACTTTGCAATTAACAATCAACATCGACGCAATCCCAGAAGGGACGGCCGTATTTCCCAAAGAACCCCTACTTAGAGTAGAAGGACCACTATGGGAATGCCAGCTACTTGAAACGGTACTTCTGAACCTCATTAATTTTCCAACTCTTATTGCCACCAAAGCTTCTCGCATTTGTCATGCGGCAGGTGGGGATGAAATTGTTGAATTTGGTTTGCGCAGAGCCCAAGGTCCAGATGGAGGTTTAACAGCAAGCCGAGCTGCTTTTGTTGGTGGAGCATCTTCCACTTCAAATGTATTAGCAGGACAAACCTTTGGTATTCCTGTTAAAGGGACACATGCTCATAGTTGGGTGATGGCTTTTAAAGATGAGCAAGAAGCCTTTGATGCTTATGCTGAAGTTTTACCGAATAACTGTATATTTTTAGTTGATACTTACGATTCGCTAAAAGGCGTTAGGCATGCCATTCAAACTGGGTTAAAATTAAAGGCCAAAGGTCATCAGTTTGTTGGGATCCGCTTGGATTCTGGAGATTTAGCAAAATTAAGTATTGAAGCTAGGAAATTATTAGATGAGGCGGGATTTTCAGAGGCTATCATTGTTGCCAGTAATGAATTAGATGAGTATAGGATTGCGAAATTGAAATCTGAAGGGGCTGCCATCTCCGTTTGGGGGGTAGGTACTCGTCTTGCAACCGCTTATGATCAACCTGCTTTAGGAGGAGTCTATAAATTGGTTGCATTAAGGGGAGAAGATGGTCAATGGTACTATAAAGAAAAAAGAACTGATGATGTCAGAAAGAAAACCATGCCGGGTATTCATCAGGTGCGACGGATTTCACGACAAGGACAATTTGCACGAGATATTGTTTATGATATTTATACGCCCTTTCATTTACAAGTGATGGAAGAAGAAACTTATGAAGATTTACTGGTTCCTATCGTTCAGAACGGAAAATGGATATATAATCCACCCTCTTTAATAGATATACAAAAACGCACCATTTCTCAAATAAAACTTTTACCCAGAGAAATAACAACCTTAACACCTATAGGACATTATCCGGTGATATTGTCTCTTCCAGGAGCCTCTCTTTTGTGATAACAGTGGGAGCGCTTGCCTTAAATCAAACGCCTTTAGATTGGGATCATAATCTAAATAATATTTTAAAAGGTATTCAAAAAGCGAGAGAAGCTAAAGTCAGTGTTTTATGTTGTCCTGAGCTTTGTATTACAGGATATGGCTGTGAAGATGAGTTTTTATCTGTTGCTGTTTGCCAAATGGCACTTACAGTCCTTCAAGAAATTATTCCTTATACTTCTAATATTATGGTTGCGGTTGGTTTACCTTTATTACATCAGGGTGTTTTATACAATAGTGCTTGCCTTATTGCAGATCAAAAAATATTAGGGTTTGTGCCTAAGCAAAATTTAGCAAGAGAGGGTGTGCATTACGAACCTCGTTGGTTTAAACCTTGGCCCAATACAGTATGCGAAGAGATGCTATTAGATACGAAGCTCTATCCTATTGGAGATTTAATATTTGATGTAAGAGGTTTAAGAATTGGGTTTGAAATTTGTGAAGATGCTTGGGTTGAAAATCGTACAGGGTTGGGGCTTGTTGAACGAGGGGTTGATCTTATTTTAAACCCCAGTGCCAGTCATTTTGCATTTGGAAAATCAGAAGTTCGAAAACGGTTTGTTGAAGAGGGGGCTCGTGCTTTTCGAGTGGTTTATATTTATGCCAACCTCTTGGGTAACGAGGCAGGTCGACTTCTTTACGATGGCGATACACTGATTGCGGCAGGGGAGCATCTTTTAGCGGAGGGACCCCGATTTTCTTTTCAAGATCACGTGTTGACTACCGCTGTTGTTGATATTAAATCCCTAGGCGTCCAAAGAATAGGGGGTGCAGTCAATGATCCTATGATTTCAAAAACAATGAATAAAGAAGAAGAATTTGCAAGATCGGTTGCTTTGGGTCTTTATGATTATTTACGTAAAAGTAAAACGCAGGGATTTGTGATTAATCTAAGTGGGGGTGCAGACTCTTCTGCTTGTGTTTGTTTGGTTTATTTGATGGTTCAATTGGGTATTCAAGAGCTTGGGCTAGAAAATTTTATAAAAAAATTAAACTATATTCCAGAAATAGTAACAGTTAAAACAGCAGAAGATTGTTTACAGAAGATCTTATATTGTTTGTATCAGGCGACTTCTAATAATAGCCTAGTGACAGAAAAAGCAGCCACTGAACTTACCCGTGCCTTGAAAGTGCCCTTTTCGGTATTTTCTATCGATAAATTCGTGTTAGAATACACGCAGTTAATTCAACCCATAATAAATCGAGAAATTTCTTGGGAAAAAGAAGATATTGCTTTTCAAAACATTCAATCGCGAGTTCGAGTTCCTAGCGTTTGGTTGTTGACGAATCTTAGACAAGCTATTTTATTATGCACCAGTAATCGGTCGGAAGCTTCTGTAGGATATACTACGATGGATGGTGATACAGCAGGGGGCTTAGCTCCTTTGGCGGGCATTGATAAAGCTTTTATATTGAAATGGCTAAAATGGCTAGAGAAAGAAGGGTTAGAAGGGATCGGTCCTATTCCGGCACTTAAAGCCGTAACAGCACAAATGCCAATGGCGGAGTTACGACCTCTAATAGCAGATCAAACAGATGAAAAAGATCTCATGCCTTATGAATGGTTGGATAGTATTGAACGTTTGTTTATACGAGATAAACGTTCACCGGTTGAGATATTACAGTTCATGCAACAAAAATACCCGAGTGAATCTTTAAAAAGCCTGGCTGAAAGCATTGAGCTCTTTTTTACGCTTTGGGTTCAAAATCAATGGAAACGAGAGCGAATAGCACCGAGCTTTCATTTAGATGATGAAAATGTTGATCCTAAAACCGGATGTCGGTTTCCCATATTATCGGGTGGCTTTAAAAGAGAAATAAAAATTATGTGGGGTCAAGTCGCAACAATTGACTTTAGAAATTCGACTCAGTTTAAATAATAAATTTGGGGAATTTATGTCAATTGTTGTGACTTGATCCCACATAATTTTGTATGCATGTACACATTTCCAATGAATTTTGATTCTATTTTCTAACTTTTCATGGTATAATAATTTTTTATTTTTTATAACATAATTAGGTTTAATGATTAGAGGTGTTTTTATGGCGGCAACTATTGACAAAAAAGCTAATGTAAATAGAGAAGAAAGAAAAACAAAAATTGAAGAAGTCGAGCAAGAGAAAAAAGCAGTATCAGAATTATCATTAGATCAAATAGCACAATTAGAATTAAATCTATGTGCATTTAAGCACCGAGGTGAGATAGAAAAAGCTGGTCTTTCTGACTATGTAGCGCAAGAGGAATGTATAACAGGATTTGAAAGAGCAACGCCAGTTGTTCCAGTTTTTGATCACTGGGTTAAAACTTATGAAGCATGGAATAAAAGAGAGGGCGCAAAACCTACCGATCCGAAATATTTAGATCCCAGAGCAGCCGCTGCAGCACTACATTTAGATTCTGAGGCGGTGAGACGAGAAGAAGTTATTATGTCAATTAGGTCTATTATAGAAACTCGTATGGCTTGGAATGAAGCTACCCTTGACTATTTTCAAAACAAACCTTTACTAAAAAATACTGAATTTGAAAAATATTTAAAGGATGTTTATGGAATAACACAGAAAATGGGTCCTAGTTTTAGTCCTGCAATTCAATTTAATGATGAGGGATTGATTGAAATGGCTAGAAGTAATATTGCCGGGTATCAAGAAGTATTAACTAATTTTGATGGAATTCTTTATGAGGATACATTTTGTTTGGAAATGGCTTATGATTTACTTTTTAGTTTTTATCTTCAGATGAAAAAAGCTGCACCCAGGCTACTTATTGAGGAAATGGAAACCAGGAAAACTGCTTACGAAGCTGGCAATTATAAAGCATTTCTTGAAATTTTAAAACCTTTTATATCTCCTAATTATAAAAAATTCAAAGAAAGATTTTTTACGAAGGAAGGAGCGGTACCAATTGAAGAAACTGTAAAAGTTTTCAATGCTTACTTTAAAGAATTGTTGGATGAAAATACAGTTGTTGCATCGTTTGTTCAAGAAAATGCCAAATATTGTTTAGAAAGTTCATATTTGGAGAATTTAAGGAAAATTAGGGATGAATATTTGAAATATAGTGAAAAAGTTAAAACTGATCCTTCAAAAATAGCGAAAAATGATCCGGATCGTGCTTATAAGCTCTTTCGTTTAAGAAAGGAGATATTTTATGATTGTTATGATAATGCCATTCAAGTTAAAAATATTAAAGAAAAATTAAAGGAAACTGTTGCAGCAAAAGTGGCAGAAGAAAAAGCAAAAAGGAAAGCTGAAGAAGCTGCCAAAAAGACTACCCAAAAAGCTAAAGTTGTTGTTCATAAAAAATCTGTTCCAGAAATTCCACCAGCCGTAGATTTAGATTCTTCTTCAATTCCTCTTTTTGGTGAGAATAGACAAAAAGATCAAGAAAAATTGGAAAGAATAATGCAAGATTTTCAAGTGATTCAACGTAGAGAGCGAGATGCAGAAAAAGTGCGAGCTTATAACGAATTTGTAGATCGTCAAAGAGCAATAAATAGACAAATAGAAACAGAAAAGCGCAAATTATCGATAAAATTATCGATGAGAAGAAGTGAAAGAAAAGAGGAGAAAGAAAGCGCAGAAATGGATTCTATTGAGGTGGAACGCTTGCTTCATTTAAATCATGCTATAAAAGCACACCAAATTGTTTTTGATGCAATTTTTGATGGCGGTGATTTTACTTGTACCCAATTGGAAAGTTTTATTAAAGCGCTTTTTGCTAACTTTGTGGATAAGCCCAGCAATTTATTTGAATTCAATGGTTCTTCTCATTTTAAGGCATTTGTACCCAATACAAATGTATCTTGGGATAAAAATACAGCGGGTCTATATACAATATCACGATCACAAATGAGTAAAATAGATAGTTGGCGTTTTCATGGAGGAGATCGCATGGAAATTTTTACTAAAAAAGGACGCAAAAAGGTTTTGGATGGTTTTATACATGCAGGTATTACTCCGGAACGTTTAAGAAGAGCTATGGAGTTTAATACCATTAGAGTAGCATCCGCATCACCCAGATAAAGAGCTGCAGTTTTGCGTGCGCTTAAAGATAAAAAACCTAAGAGCCATTAGGGGTCACCCATTAGAAGGCCCCTGTAAAGTGGTAAAACACTAACATCCCAAAAATATTTCCTCTAGGAAATTCCTTTTTAAGCATACTCATACATGTTTAGCCTCTATAAGTAGCCTTGATGCGCCCTTATCTTCACTATTAAGGTGTCAACTCAATTCACTGAGTTGCACCAGTCACCCATCTGGATCTAGCTATTTACAAGGAGGCTTCGCACCTTTTTATTACACTTTCTCTTTAAGCAATTCATGACTGCGTCCTACTGCTTTTCTCTTTGTTCTAAACCACGCACGGGAACATAATTTGAGGGAAATTAGGGGTCACAAAAGTCCAGAATTCAGATTAAGATTGCTAAGATTGTATTCTGAAATTCGTATTTTATGGTTATTATATTCTTAAATTCGCATTTAATGCTTGATTGTATTCTATAATTCGTATATCCTATGATTAAATGATATTCCAGAGTTCGTCTTAAGGAGGAATGGTAGATTATCGAGAATTATGATGAATTCTGAATTGGTTAAAGCGGGTCTTTTTAAAATTATTGTTCCAACAGTCTGTCGAGAAAATTATTTGGGTGCATTAAGACGTGCAACAAGAGATCAATTTTTTCATACCTATTGCAAAGTGATGGATCAATCGCAAGCATACACAGAAAGTATTCATTGGGCAGACTATGGAGAGGCCAGAGAAAAAATTGAGCTTGATTGTGCCCATAAAACTCCGGATGAAGGACTCCCTATTTTTAACAGGGCATTACGTCATTTAATCTTATCGGATTTGGCAAATTAGCAGAATAAAGAGCCGAATTATGGTCTGTTCCCCTTTATTTTGTGTAAACTTAAGGGGGGATTACTACTTGAACTTTGGGAAGGACTGCTACTTGAACTTTGGGATACACCCATGGCATCACTGGTGGGTTGCGCTTTGGGACGAGATGCTGTGTTTGTGCTTGTGATTGTAGCTGCGGGGCTAGAAAAACAAAGTGTTGGTGAAGGTGCAGCCGTTGAATCTGGACGATCCTTTCTAGAGGAAAGCAAAAATTCCTCATAGACACTTTTATATTGGGAGGAGAAAACAGCCTTTTTATAGGGATAATAACGGATATTAGCATGCCACTGAAGCCGTTTTTGCTCTTTCCACCAACGCGTGTTTACTTCTGCATTTAATTTCTCTTTGCAAGCATCATCAATGGATAGGACTGAAGGATCATATTCCTGTATAAGAGTAATCACTCTGCCCGGTAAGGGCTGAAGGCTTGCAGCATGTCGAATGTTGTGGTAATCAGTTGTTCGTGCATTAAAAACATCTACCATAGTGCGACTAAACGGAGAGCAAAAATAAGGTGTTCGAGGATCCGGATTTTCTACAAAATCTACAGTGAGGAAAGGATGACGGTTCAATGTTTCAAAAAAACGGTTGAGAACAACATCACTCCAGCCATATTTCTGATCATACTGATTATATATGACTGTGTGGTAGTAATGAGGGTCTACTAAATGTACGTCCGACAGCTGAACGTTTTCTAAACGCGGATTATTGCTTAATGCATTTGCAAGTCTATCAACATAGAGATCATCTTTTCCCAAAAATGCAGCTTGAACAAGATTCACTGAAGAAAGGGTTGGGTGTGTTTGCAGAATCGTTAAAAAATGTGTCTGAACAGATGGCTGCCATGCATATTCGACTTTTTCCGGAAATTTTGGTTCGTGAGTGACCATTTCATAAGGTTCCGATCCGTGTTCGACCACTTGAGGGGGTTCCGGTTCGTAATTGACCACTTGAAAAGGGTCTGTTTGGTATTCGTATACTTCTGTATATTCATTGTAACTGAGATCTATTGCAGTAAGACTTGTACGCTCAATTAAATTTAATAATAGTGTTGGCCGTATTTTATCTGTCCAGGCGGCCAAAAAATTGTGAGCTATTTTCAGTGAACGAAGAGTTGGATGCCCTATTAATGGGTTGAGAAATGCTTTTAAACACCCTTTTGATATATGTCCCAGATTGTTATGGCTAATATCCAAAACTACTATTTGAGTGCTTTTAATTGCGTTTGCAAGCTGAACCAGGTTATGACGTTCAGTTGTTAGTAGACTTCTTTCGAGAACCAAAGTATGCAAGGAGCGTGCGATTGAAATCCCAGAAATGACTGCATTTGTTATATAATCGGGAAAAAGATCGAATCGTATACCATAGAGCACCCAGTTTGTAATATTTGTATTTTCCGCTATAGCATTTATTAACGTATTAAAACGTAGATGATAAAAGATTTTTGATTTTGGCAGGTAGTAATGTGATGGGATAGAAAGACGATCGAAATCTAAAGTATGTGCTTTGATAGTTTTTAGATTTGCAATTGCCGCTAAACACTGAGGATCTGTATCTGGGGCATTTATCATATCCACAGTCAATCGAAGTACACCATTTTTGAGACTATAAAACTCAGAGAATGGGTTTGATGCTGTATCGCTAGAAGTTGCCATTTTCGTTTTCCATAACTTTTAAGTGAAGCTTGATATTATACTCAAAAAAATTAGGGGTCAAATTCAGGGCCGTTCGATGAACATTTAGGCAACCAAACATTTAAAATCCCCTCAACAACATCCAATAGTTTCAACCAGAGGTTATATTACCAAAAAAGCTACTGGGCACCATTAGAAGGGGCCGGCACGGGGACCGGCCCCTACATTGGCTGCGTCCTAAAACCCTATCTATCTCAATTAATGAACCTCGTCCTGTTTGGATGAGCATCAGGGGAAACGACATTGTAGGGGCCGGTCCCCGTGCCGGCCCTGCTCCAGTATAGGAATAAGGATAGATAGATGAAAATGTGTAGGACAGGAATGGTGCAAAAAGAAAAAAGGATTAAAATAACCTAAATAACTAACTGTTCGCTGAGTCGCCCTGGGGTCAAATTAGGGTTTCTTAACTTGTTGGTAAGTAAAAAAACACCTATCTATTTGATTTTTATTATTATTACCATTGACTAAATTTAGTCAATGGATATTGACTAAATTTAGTCAATGGCTAATACTATCCTTATGGATACAAGATTTTTACCCCATAATACTCATCTCGATACCCCAGAGCTTTTTGCAGAAAGAGATCCTCAATTACGGCAATTAAAAAAACAAATCTATGTATATCGTTCTAGTCTTTTAGATGAGTTTCCTCTTGAAACGCCGGGTATTTATACCTTGGGTGGGGGTCGTCAAATAGGAAAATCAACGCTTTTAAAGCAGTGGATGCTTGAATTATTGAATAAAAATATTTCTCCTGCTTCTATTGCTTTTCTTTCGGGAGAATTGATAGACGATCATCATGCACTTCTTAATATTTTACAAGAGCAGCTTCAATCCATGCCACAAAATAAGATATGTTATTTATTGATCGATGAAGTTACTTATATTAAAGACTGGGATAAAGCGATTAAATATGCGGCTGATGCTGGACTATTAGAGCAAACGGTATTGATGCTCACAGGATCCGATCTTTCTCTAATTCAAGAAGCCCGTATGCGTTTTCCTGGTCGACGAGGTCAATCTTCAGTTATTAATTTTCATCTTTATCCCTTATCTTTTAAAGAATGTGTTTTATTAAAAAATCGTGTTAATAATATTCAAAAATTGATAAATGAAGAATATCTGCCTTCTAAATCAGAAATAGAAGCGTTGTTTGCAGAATTTCATGAATATTTACAACATGGGGGTTATTTAACGGCTATTAACGATTTAGCCAAATTTAATAACATTTCAAAAGCAACTTTAATTACCTATTCGGATTGGATCCGGGGTGATATGTTAAAACGAGGAAAACAAGAGCATTATCTACGCGAAATCTTAATAGCCATTATAAAACGATATAATAGTCAGGTGACCTGGAATGCTTTAGCACAAGATTTGTCTATTGATCATCCTAAAACGGTTGCAGATTATGCATCACAACTTGAATCGATGGATGCATTGTTTATTCAATCTGCATTGATGGAAGATAAATTAACAGCGGCTCCTAAAAAGGGTAAAAAATTAGTCTTTACCGATCCTTTTATTTTCCATGCGCTTCGAGCGTGGTTGTGGTCGGTGGAAGATCCTTATTCTTCACAAATTATGGCTGGTTTAAATGATCCAGAATTGTGTTCTAAAATAGTCGAGGCTTGTGTGGCTATTCATTATCGTCGTTATTATCCAACTTATTATATTAAAGCAGAAGGCGAAATTGATATTGCTTATATTAATAAAGGACGATTTTGGCCTATTGAAATCAAATGGACGAATCAATTGCGTGCAAAAGATCTTAAACAAATATTAAAATATTCAAATGCTCGAATTTTCTCTAAAACACAAGCGTTTGGCAATATTCAAGCTGTTCCAACAGAGCCTCTTCCATTGTCTTTATTGAGAATTTAAACCCTATATTTTTGTGACCATTCACGTAATTTCATGAAAACTCTATTGGATTATTAACTTTATATATGATATTATGTATCATTCTAACTTGGGTTTATTGTTTTTCGGAGTATAGGTTATGGCAGCAGTAGTATTAGAACAAGATGGGAAAGCAGAAGCAGAAGATAAAATGAGTTCTGAATTAAAAAGATTGGGAGATGAATATGCACGTAAACACCCACAAAGAGAGGTAAAAGCTAGAGAAGAGGAATGCAGCAACACAGGATTTGAAGTTCTATCTGTTGCGCCAGGTTTTTTGGATCACTGCGTTTCTACTTATCGGGAATGGCATAGAATAGATCCCTCTGATTCTAGATATTTGGTTCCCGAGGTAGCAGCTTTAACGATGAATTTAGATCTTGAGGAAGCAAGGAAAGAAATATTACAAGAAGAAACTATTGAGAAAATCACATCCATTTTGCAAAATCGTATAGCATTTAATGAATCAACGATCGATCTCATGGAGACACAGAAGCCTGAGGTTGTTGGCAAATATTTAGAGAGAGTATATGGACTACGTATAAGCGCAAGCTCTAGACATTATCATGATGCAGTTATAGAGATGACGGAAAAAATAACCAGAGAATGTAGTTCAAATATTACGGCTTATAATAAAATGCTATTAAAGGTAAAAAACTTAAAAGAAAGCATTTCTTTAGCTCCTTTTTCTTTAGAGGTGTTATATGATTATATGTTCGTGAATAGGCATGCTCTAAAAGAATGGAGTCTTGTATCTATATTTGGTAAGGGATCAAAAAGAAACATAAAAGCTGTAGAACAATTAGGGAAGAGTAAGGTTGCATATGAAGCAATCCATATTGAAAGAATTATTAAAATATTAAAGCCATTTTTATCTCCATTTTATCACTTGTTTAAAGAAAAATTTTTTAAGAATGAGCAGTGGTTGGATACCTTGAATACGGAAGTTCTTTGGTGTTATGCCTCTGAAGCAGCCGAGATGCCTAACAAAATTTCGTTATCTATTGCTAATATAGATGTATCTTCACTAACCGAGCATGATGATGTCGTACTTGTTAATGACTGTCGATACCTTTTAAAAGAACATAGAAATCTTGACCACAGGTTTAACGTTTTTCTTGAATCATTTAGAAAACCTCTTCCTGTTGGAATAACAGAATCTACTATGCTTTTAATGACTTTAAGCGCAAGGAAAGAGTTCTTTTATGCTTATAATGAACAAATTATCAAATTCAGAAATCTGGAATCAAAAATAAATGAATTGTTATTAAAATTAGAAAAACAAAAACTTGAAATAGCCGCAGAGAAAAGGATTTCAACAGTCGCTGTTGTAGCTTCTGCTTCAGTAGAAACATCACCCTCTCTTGTTCATTCAACAGATCTTGTTTTGGCAGAAAGGCGAATGCGTGAGCAGGAAATTTTAGATCGTAAGCAGCAAAGGGAAGAGGCAGAACAATTTAGGCATGCACAAGAACTTTTAAACCATAAGAGACGACAAGCAGAACAGAATCAACGTTATAGAGAAGCTGTAGAAGAGAGGCGAGCAGAAAAGGAAAGAGAGAAGCTAGCAAGTGAGAAAAAAGAAGGGAATGAAAAGAAAGAGGAAGCAGAACTGTCTGATTCTGAAGTCGTACAGTTAGTTCATTTAAGTCAAGTTGTCAGAAGACATCAAACAGTGTTTAGTGCAATTTTTGGGGAAGGAGATTTTGATTGTTCCAGTTTTGAGGTTTTTACTAAAGCATTGTTTACTGGCAGTGTGTTAGATAAACCTAGAAACTTATTCAAGTTTAATGGCTCATCTCATTTTAAAGCTTTGATTCCTAATACTAAAGTATTTTGGGACAAGGATAGGGGACAGTATAAATTATCACGGCAACAAATGACTAAAATAGATAGTTGGCGTTTTCATGGCACAGATGATAACGAAATTTTTACTAAAAAAGGGCGTGAAAGATGTAGGGATGGATTTATTAATGCGGGTATTACACCAGAGCGTTTAAAAAGGGCTGAATTTTTGCATGCTGTTAGGTCAGCAGCAGCATCTGCTGCTACAGCAGCTGCAACCGCGAGTGCTCCTGCAGCTGCTACAGCCTGTCGGCGTTAATAGTGATTTAGAGTTAGGATCAAGAGATGATGGAGGAAGCTCCATTGTTATAGCTGCTTCAAAAAGGAGACGATAGTTTTATCTTTTCTTTTATATTAATAATAAAGCTGCAGCAACTTTTCTTCCTTCGGTTGCTAAAAGTGTATAGGTTCTACAAGCGGCCGCAGTATCCATCACTTCAACCCCAATTTTATGTTTTGTTAAAATTGCATATAAATTCTTAGCCGGAAATTGTAATTGTTTCCCCGTACCCAAAAGTACTAACTCAGGTTGAATGGCTAATAAGACATTAAAGTCTTCTTGAGTTAGAAGCTCTAATGAAGTGGGGCCCCATGAAGTGATTAAGTGTTCAGGCATGATCACAATCGATTCAAAATATTTTTGACCATTAACCAAAACATATCCATCCCTATAGGCCTGAATTTGATAAGTGGCATCGCCTTTATCGAGTGAAAGTTGCATCTCACTATTTTAACAAAAATTTTATACAATGGGTCTTCTATTTTTTGTTATAGTATTGCCAATAAGTATTTTATTGGGTGTGATTTAACAATGACAATTCTTGATCTTCCAAAGCCTGTGATTAAATCGCGTCAACGAAACCCTGTTATTGAACAACAAGGCTTAGCAGCAGGCTTAGATCCGGTGATTGCAAGAATTATAGCAGGCAGGCCCATCCGTGCCGATTTGCCACCGCTTCAAGCGTTATCACCCAAATTGAAACAGCTGGATGTTCCGCATTCAATGATGGATATGAATAAAGCAGCAGAGCGGATTGCCCAAGCTATTATGCAAGGGGAATGTATTGGTATAGAAACTGATCATGATTGTGATGGGCAAACCAGTCATGCAGTATTGCATTACAACTTAATCAATCGATTTGGACACCCTGCAGAAAAAGTTCGATCTTACATTGGTCATCGTTTAATAGAAGGGTATGGCTTATCAGAATCCGTGGCTTCAAGAATTTTAGCGGATGTGCCTTTGTCCAGTTTAGTGATTACTGCAGACAATGGTTCATCGGATGAACCGAGACTTGCTCGTTTAAAAAATGCAGGGATAGACGTTATTATTACTGATCATCATGAAATTCCTATTGAGGGACATCCTGTCAGTGCTTATGCCTGTTTAAATCCAACACGAGAAGATTGTAGTTATGGTGATCCTTATATTGCAGGGTGTATGGTTGCCTGGTTATTAATGGCAGCAACCCGTCAACAATTAATTGATTTAGGATATCTTGCTAAAGAGACGCCAAGCTTGATTGATTCTTTAGATTTTGTTGCAGTTGGTACGATTGCGGATTGTGTCAGTATTGCTCGGAGCACCAATAATCGTGCGGTGGTTTCTTATGGTTTACAACTGATTGAAAAAGGCGTCCGTCCTTGTTGGCGGGCGATAAAAGCAGATTTAAATCGAAAGATAACGTCAGAGGATTTATCTTTTAAGATTGGTCCGCTATTAAATAGTGATGGACGATTGGCTTCTGCCTTGGGTTCAGTCAGTTTTTTATTAACGGAAACTGATGAAGAAGCCTTAGAGTGGATCGCCTCTTTACGAGGACAAAATGAAGAACGTAAGCTAATTCAAAAAACCATTGTACAACAGGGTTTGCATGTAGCCTCTAAACAAGTCATAGAGGGTCGTTTTGCACTGTGTATTTACTTACCCGAAGGGCATCCGGGTGTACATGGTATTGCTGCCAGTCGAATTAAAGAATTATTTGGTCGGCCTACGGCTTTTTTTGCACCTAAAGCAGGGAATCAAAATTTAATCACAGGCTCAGTCCGTGGCTTGGAAGGTTTTCATGTTCGAGATGCATTGCAAATGGTAGCAAATCAAAATCCAAATTTATTAATTGCTTTTGGAGGGCATGTTGGGGCAGGGGGTTTAACTCTGAAAGCACAAGATTTTGAAGCATTTAGCTTTTCTTTTGAAGCCGCTACTCGTCAACAATTATCCAGTGAATCTATAGGTCCTGTTATCTGGACCGATGGAGAATTATCCGCAGCCAATTTAAATTTAAAATTTTTAGATAAATTGTCTTTATTGGAGCCATTTGGTCGAGAGTTTGAATCCCCTTTATTTGAAACAGAGGCAACATTAAAACAACTACGCGTTGTTGGAGATGGTACACATGCTCGAGTATTGTTGGAAATTGATGGGCTTCGTGTATCGGGTATCTGGTTTGGTATGCGGCAAAGTGAGAAAGCACCTATGCCAGTAATTGCTGGTGAACGCGTAAAGGTGGTGTATTCTTTGAGGGAGAATCTTTATCAAGGGAATCGCAGTTTAGACGTGTTGGTTAATTCTCTTACTTCTGTTAGGTAGGGGTGGAGATTAGTGCTTAACTCAGATATTATGGTTAATGTTAGTTAAGTGCTCTTGTCATTTGGTTTTGAAGAAGTATAGCTTGACACAAAGGTAGAGAATTATGAGTAAATCACGCATTTTTAGAGTGACATTTTACAATCAAGCGGGTTCAGTTTACGAAATCTATGCTAAAAATGTTAACTATGGAGAATTGTTTGGTTTTATAGAAATCAGCGATTTAGTTTTTGGCCACACTTCTGAACTGGTGGTTGATCCCGCTGAAGAACGATTAAAAAATGAATTTAGTGGTGTTAAAGTCACTTATATTCCTATGCATGCGGTTTTACGGATTGATGAAGTTGAAAAAGAAGGGATAGCAAAAATACGTGAGGTTTCAAAAGGCACGAGTAATGTTACTCCATTTCCCATGCCGATTTACACTCCGACAGGCCCTACGGGAAAACCTTAAGAATAGAATTTAATATCATTCCCCTCATGTCAATTATTAATCTTAGTTCACCCAATTTGCCAGAACGTCCTCAAGATAAACGGTGTTGGGGTCAATTGCCAGGTGTTGGCATTTCTTATGCGCTTTCTGCTGTTGTAAAAAGCCATTCGGGATTAGTGGTTGTTTTAGTGCCAGATCCCCTTTCTGCTTCAAAATTAGAAAGAGAATTAAAATTTTTTCTGGACCGTGATAATCTAAATTTTAATGATAATAGTAGTGATAATAGTAATGGTAATAATAATGATGATAAAGAAGAGAGTGATCAAGAAAGTATCTCCATATTAACATTCCCAGATTGGGAAACTTTACCTTATGATAGTTTTTCACCGCATCAGGATATTGTTTCTGAACGATTAACCACACTGTATCAATTACCCAATTTGAAACGGGGCGTGTTAGTAGTACCGATAGCGACTTTAATGCATCGTCTTTGCCCAAAAGAATTTCTTTTACAAAACACCTTGCTTCTTAAAATTGGAGATCGCTTAGATCTAGAAAACATGCGAACTCAATTACAAAAGAGCGGATATCGGTGCACACCACAAGTCATGGAGCATGGAGAGTTTGCGATTCGAGGATCCTTATTAGATCTCTTTCCCACGGGGAGTAAAACGCCGTTTCGTATTGATTTATTTGGGGATACGGTAGATTCTATTCGTATTTTTAACCCGGATACGCAACGATCTTTAGAAAAAGTAGCAGAAATACGACTTTTACCTGCACGAGAATATCCTCTTACAGAAGAGAGTATTGCTTCTTTTCGTACCCATTGGCGTGAATTATTTGAAGGAGATCCCAGGCAAAGCTCGGTGTATCTGGATGTCAGTCAAGGCTTTGCTTCATTAGGGCTTGAATATTATTTGCCCTTGTTTTTTAAAGAAACAGAAACTCTGTTTGATTATATTCCAGACAATAGTTTAATTGTCAAAGTAGAAAAAGTAGATGCAGCGAGTGATGAATTTTGGCAAGAAGCCAAAGAACGTTATGAACAATATCGACATGATCGATTGCGACCCATTTTAGAGCCTAAAAAGTTATTTTTAGAACCACAGGATGTTTTTAAAGATTTAAAACGTTTTCCACAATTACAGTTAACTAGAGATTTAGTCGAAAAACGAGCAGGATTTGGTAATTGTCAAATGGAACCGTTACCAGAAATAGGCATTGAATCTCGACATGAAAAACCTTTAGCACGATTGGAAGAATTTTTAAATAATTTTACCGGGCGAGTGTTATTTTGTGTGGAAAGTGCAGGAAGACGAGAGGTTTTAAAAGAATTATTATTTAGTATTGGATGTAATCCAGTCGAAATGTCTAGTTGGTCAGAATATAAAAATTCAATAACAATAAATTCAACAATCAAACAAGCCTTAATCATAGCACCCTTAGAAGAGGGCATGCAGTTGCAATATTTTCCCTCAACAAAATCTTTACCTGAAACACTATGTATTATCACAGAGTCTGAATTGCTGGGTAAACGGGTCATGCAACGCAGACATCGAAAAGCACGAACTCCTGAAATGGATATGGCGGTTCGCAGTCTTGCGGAGTTATCGATAGGTGATCCGGTGGTACATATTGATCACGGTATTGGTCGATATCTAGGCTTAACACATTTAACCTTATCTGGGCAGCTCGGTGAATTTGTGACTTTGGAATATGCAGGTGGAGATAAATTGTATGTGCCGGTTGCTTCCCTTCATTTAATTAGTCGCTATAGTAGTATTGATTTGCAACATGCACCTTTGCATCGTTTAGGGAATGCAGAATGGCAAAAAGTTAAGCGCAAAGTATTAGAGCAAACGCGAGATGTGGCAGCAGAATTATTAGAAATTTATGCGCGTCGAGAAGCAAAAGCAGGATTTAGTTTTTCTAAACCCGATGAGCAGTATGATGCTTTTTGTACAGAATTCCCTTTTGAGGAAACGCCTGATCAGCAACAAGCAATCCATCAAGTGTTGCAGGATTTATTATCCCAAAAACCGATGGATAGGGTAGTTTGTGGCGATGTGGGATTTGGTAAAACTGAAGTCGCATTAAGAGCTGCTTTTATTGGGGTACAAGCAGGAAAACAAGTTGCAGTATTAGTTCCGACAACCTTATTAGCACAACAACATTTTCAAACTTTTAGCGATCGCTTTGCAGGGTTTCCGGTTCGAATTGAGGTAATGTCTCGTTTTAGAACCCGTAAAGAACAAGAAGCTGTCATTGAGGGCTTAAAAGAAGGAAAAGTCGATATTGTGATTGGAACTCATAAGCTCTTACAAAGTGGTATTCAATTTAAGTCTTTAGGGCTCTTGATTATTGATGAAGAGCATCGATTTGGTGTTAGACAAAAAGAAGCGTTTAAAGCATTTCGATCAGAAGTTGACATTTTAACCTTAACGGCAACGCCCATACCCAGAACTTTAAATATGGCCATGTCGGGGATTCGCGATCTCTCTATTATTGCGACACCGCCTGCCAAACGATTGTCTATTAAAACCTTTGTGCGTGAAAAACAAGATTCTTTAAGGCAAGAAGCGATTATGCGAGAATTACATCGAGGTGGCCAGGTGTATTATTTGCATAACGTCGTCGAAAGCATTGAAAGAACGGCTAAAGAATTAGAGCACTTAGTCCCAAGTGCAAGAATTGCTGTTGCTCATGGACAAATGCGTGAACGAGAGTTAGAGCAAGTGATGACTGATTTTTATCATCATCGTTACAATGTGTTAGTGTGTACGACAATTATTGAAACTGGCATTGATATCCCCACTGCAAATACCATTATCATCGATAGGGCAGATAAATTTGGGTTAGCGCAACTGCATCAATTGCGAGGACGTGTGGGGCGATCGCATCATCAGGCTTATGCCTTTTGTTTGGTGCCGCCGCAAGCTTTGATGACAGCAGACGCAGTGAAACGCTTAGATGCTTTAGCTTCTTTGGAAGAATTGGGTTCTGGATTTACTTTGGCCACTCATGATTTAGAAATCCGAGGTGCTGGGGAGCTTTTAGGGGAGGAGCAGAGTGGTAATATTCAGGCTGTGGGTTTTAGTTTATTTATGGAATTATTAGATCACGCAGTACAGGCGTTAAAAGCAGGCTTAGATCCCGCTTTAGAAGACCCCTTTAAAAAGAGTGTTGAAATTGATCTTCAATTACCCGCATTAATTCCAGAAGAATATATTCCTGATGTTCACACGCGATTGGTTTTATATAAACGAATTTCTAATGCCGCAAGTTCGGAAGCTTTGAACGATTTAATAAGCGAAATAGTCGATCGTTTTGGACTTTTACCGGAGCAAACAGGGTTTTTATTTAAAATTACAGAACTTAAACTGCAGGCGCAAAAACTGGGTATTTGTAAAATTGATGCCAATGCAAGGGGAGGGCGCCTTGAATTTGTCGCCAAACCGACAATTAATCCGACGAAGATCATACAATTAATTCAAACCAAATCGAATATTTATCAATTAGAGGGTCCGCAGAAACTAAAATTTAAGCAGGATTTAAGCGATAGACAGGTGAGGTTGAAGGAAGTAATGAAGTTAATTGATTTTTTGCGATAATGGGTCTCATGGTGTCAAATCTTGACATTAGACATTAAGGTAAGTGGGAAGTTGTGAAAAATCCTATATAATGTCCAATGTCAAGATTTGACACCATACATTTATATGGTATGATTTCATTGTTTTTAAACTTAATATGTTTACTTAATATTTAGAAGGGGTACAAACATGGCTACTCGACCAACAGATTTTGAAATTAGTGCATATGCTGGTAGTGCAAAAGCTGAAGTTCGTGAATACGTGGAGCGTTCTATTGCTTTGTTTAAGGCCGAGATTGCTAGAAGTCGTGCAGCTATGGTTTACTTTGAAGATGAGTTAAATCGAGGTGAAAGTGAGGATGATGCAGCCTTTCGAGAGTTAGGAACAGATTATGCAGATGCGTTTTTGCTGGTAGATAAATTTAAGGGTTGGAAAAAAACTGCGGAGGAAAGATATTCGTTAGATTATTGTTATTTTAGCAATATTAGTGAAACTAAATATTTAGCTTTGAAAGCTGCATTCACAGAACAATATGCTGAAAAACTGAAGGAATTGACTGGAAATATGCAGGAAAAAGCAAATGCAATGCGTGCAGCCAATTTACAGTTTATTCACCAAAAATTAAGCGTTTTATATCGTCAAAGTGGCTCAAATGATACAAGCACATTAAGCACAGGATCAGGTGCACCAGTTACCCTTGATTATGAAAGGAGCAGTGCTGTTGCGAGTGTTACCCCTGGTGAAGCTCCTAGCGTAGGACCTGCAGCTCGTGTAGAACCAACTCCTGCAAGACCCCCAAGCAGTTCTGCAGCACCCTAAACTTTATTTAGGTTAAGACGGATCTGTTTTTTCTGTCTCTTTTTCGGGAGTTTCTACTTTTTGATCTTTTAAACTGCTGGGATTTCCGGGATTTCCAGGATTACTGGGTTGATGGTTATGATTATTATTATGGTTTTTATGATTTTTGTGTCTTTGAAATCGATCTTTTAGTTTTTTAAAACTACCTGCAAATCTCTTTTTGTTTTTATTATTGTTTTGAGGTTGTATTAGTTCTTTGGTTTTGGTTTCGTCATCAGCAGAATGAGGAAAAACATCAGGTTCTAATTCAGTGAGAGGTTTTACGGGTAGCACCCCAATTTCGTCATGACTTAAAACGCCTGCCCGATTCCAAGGAAGTTTGCGATACATCGCATAATCTGCAAATTCAACAAAAGGATATTTAATAATTTCAAAATAGGGGGAATAATCAAAATCTCGTGGTGTAAACAGTTTTGGATTACGACTGATCAGTTCTATGCCGGTTGTGGCATGCGATTTTATTAATGGAAGTATGGGAAATTCAACCGAAGTAAATGCCTCGGCTATCATGGAAGAACACACAGTACGGGTGCTTTCTCCAGGTTGATATTGAAATAAAGTAGAACGAAATTTTCGAGGGAGAAAAGACCATGGCAAAAGAAAACGTGCCAGATCTAACACTTGTTTTACATTGTAGCCTGATCCCAATTTTCGAATAGCAAAACTAATTACTTCTTGAGCATCGCGTCTTGAAAGGCCTTTAGGCCTGCATAAACGAATGTGATCTTTTTCATAAATTGCTAATGAGCTTACTATTGTTCCTTTACCCATCATCCCTTCAATGACTAATTGGGTATCGGGTGGTCCGCTGAAATAGGTAGATAATAAATTTCTGAGTTTGGGATTTTCGATTTCATGTAATCGACCGATATAAAGTGCTGCATGTGACCAAGAACTTTGAGTGATACTTTTAATAATATCGCTGACGCGGCTTCTGCCTTCAATGAGTAATACGTCACCAGGCCTTAACTCGTAGCGGATACGTTCGAAATCACATAAGGGTATACCCTCGATCTCTCGTTCCTGGGTAAGCCATTTTGTGAATAAATTAGAAATCCATGTATTAACAATCATAGGGACCTGATGATTACTGTTTTCTCAAACAATCCTAAATAACCCTTATATTTAATTTAGTGTATCAGCTCAAAGAATGCCAAGGTGTCTGACACCGCATCGGACACCGCATCGATTGACCTTATTACTGATTAGATTTCTTCTAGGTTAAGCAGGGGTTCGACATCGCCCTTTTCTATTTGAATAAAGCGTGTTGTGATTTTTTTGGCTGAGGTGTGAACTTGTTGTACATCTCGGTGGGCAAGATCGATGTGTTTGGCAAGATTATTCATGCGGATTTCGAAACGACCGAAGTCTTCTGCGAGATCGCGCAGGTGTTGTTGAATAATGTGGATATGTTGTTTAGTAGCAGAATCTTTTAATACAGCTCTTGCTGTGGTCAAAATGGCCATCATGGTGGTTGGGGAGGTCATCCAAACATTTGAGCGATGTGCTAATTCCACGAGATCTGGGAAGTGGGCATGAATTTCAGCAAACACGGCTTCGGCAGGAATAAATAAAATAGCACCTTCTGCAGTTTCACCGGAAAGAATATATTTATTGGCAATATCCACAATGTGTTTTTTAATATCTCCCCGAAAAGTTTGTTGGGCTTTTTTTCGTTCAAATTCAGAGGTATCAAAATCAGTCATGATTTGATAATTTTCGAGCGGAAATTTGGAATCAATCGCAACATTGCCAGTGGGTTCTGGTAAAAATAACATGCAATCGACCCGTGTTCCATTTGATAAAGTATGCTGAAAAGTGTAGTGATCAGGAGGAAGGATATTTTGGATTAAACTTTTTAGTTGTACTTCTCCAAAGGCACCGCGAGATCGTTTATCCACCAAAATTTCTTGGAGATTGACAACACTAGAAGAAAGCTCAGACAATTTTTTTTGAGCATCATCGATGAGCGCTAATCGTTTTACAATATCCGTAAATGTTGCGGTGGTTTTTTCAAATCCTTCGCTTAAACGTCTTTCCACATGATAATTAATTTCTTTAAGTCTGACTGAAACTTCTTCCGTGTGTTTACTTAAAGTTTCGGTAATCAGGCGTTGCATTTCTGCAGTATCTTTAATGGTATGATGTAGATGTTCTCCTAATCGTCTTTCGAGTGTTGTGGTTAAGTGCCCAAAGCGGTCAATAATATCTTCTTTTAGGGTTTGCAATTGACGAGTACGGAGTTGGTTGTACCAAAAGAGAGCACCAGCTCCCATAATAGTGAACAGGCAGACAAAACTTAAGATAATAATGGTTTCAATAGAAATAGACATATTGGCATAGCTTAACATAGGGATATAGCTTTTGCTTTAATTCAATACTTTTGTTTAATTCAATTTTGTTTAATTCAATAAAGTATCTAGATCATTGCCTTGTTGTTCTATTATATGTCGTAGAGATTTTAAGGCTTCCGATTGAAGTTGTCTGACTCGTTCACGGGTTAAGCCTATTTCAACACCTGTTTGATCAAGGGTCATTGGATCTTGACCATTTAAGCCAAAGCGGTGTTCAACCACGGTGCGTTGTTTAGGGTTTAACAGAGATAACCATTGGTTCAAATTCATTTTAAGTTTGTATTGTGTAATGTGCACCATAGGATCGTCTAATTCATGTCCCAGGGTGTCTACCAGGGGTTTATTGATTTCTTCAGAGATGGGTGTATCAATCGAGACCACACGTTCATTGAGCGCCATAAATTTTTCTACTTCATGGGTGGTTTCACCCCAGGCTTTGGCAATTTCTTCGTAGCTAGGCTCATGATCGAGATTTTTCGCCAAAGTTCGTGTGGTTCTTAAACATCCATTTAATTTTTTAACCATATGGACTGGTAGGCGAATCGTACGAGTTTGGTTCATAATGGCGCGTTCTATGGTTTGCTGGATCCACCAGGCGCCATAAGTTGAAAATCTGAATCCTCGTTCGGGATCGAATTTTTCGACGGCATGCATTAAACCAATATTACCTTCTTCAATGATGTCTAAAATGGCCATGCCGCTTCGAATATAACGTCGCGCAATTTTAACCACGAGTCTAAGGTTACTTTCAATCATACGATTACGTGCACGTTCATCCCCTTGTTTGGCCAATCGGGCATAATAAACTTCTTCTTCTTTGCTTAAGAGGGGAGATGCACCGATTTCCCGCAAATACATATCCGTGGGATCAAGAGTTTTATAATTTTCTTCTTGATCAATATCTGCAGATTCTGGTGTGGGCTCTGTAACCATGGACATGACTCTATACCCATTAAAATTAAGATGTGCTACACAGGATTTCGGCTGGGGGTAGAGACAACTTTAGAATTTTGGTGAAATTATTAGGAATTATTAGTATAGACCCTATAAATTAAAGTTGTTGTTGATAAATATTGGGTGTAAATACAATTGAATGGACGGAAAGTTAAAAAATAATAAATACTTAGCCATCTAATTTAGTTATTTAGCTATTGATTTTAAGTTTAAAATATGTTCTAATAGTTAAATTAATCATTAATTCAAATAAATCAAATACTTAATAGTTGTTTGGAGGTAAATATGGCAGCAAGTCCGAGTACACATAGAATAGCAGAAGTAACAGGCTATCCAAAAAATGGATGTGCACTAAATGCTTTTGCGCTGGTTTTAGCTGAACAAGCAGGTACTGCCAATTTCCAAGCAGCACCTGGTGTTAATTCTTTACTAGAAACTATTAAGAGAATTCATGGCCTTCCTTCATTAACGCCTGGTGAATTGGCACAATTTTTACAAGGAATTGGACCCGTACACCAACAAGTTTTCTTAAATGAATCTTTACGTGCTTTGCTTGTTGAAGCCTGTCGTGGAAGAGTATCACCTGCGCGATTAAAAGAACTTGCTAATGATGTACCAGTAAGTGCACAAGAACTTTCTTATTTGGCTGCAACAGTGCGTATTCGAGTAGAATCTATTGAAGATCAATTTGGTTTAGATGCATTAGCAGGAGCAGGGGATACTAGAATACAATCAGGAGATGCGGGTTATGTGGCAACTCTTCGACTTCATGGGGATCAAGTTAAGAAGCATTGGAGTCGTATAGTATCAGCTGCGGAAATGTCTGATCAGGCTCTAGAAGCTCATAATAAAGCACATCGCGAACGACGATATTATGATGAAAAATTAATTAGAGATTTAATTACTCAAGCTTTAAAGAAAGAGAAAAGTGCACGTGCATTACAAGAAGCTTTTGCAAGGCATGATGCAAATGCATTGGCAAACAGTAATCCTTTTGCTTCTGTTGCACATTCCTTAGGTGCTCCAGCAGTTGCTTTTTTAGGTCAGATTGAAAAATTAGCTGAGAGTTTTGGACCCTTTGGACAAATCCTTCAAGCTATTGTTGGGATTTCATTAGTGTTTAAAAAGATGGGTGAACAGATGAATCCTGGTGCACCATTAACACCTGAGCAACAAGCAGCACAACCCTTAGCTCCCCTCTTTAATCAATTTAATGAACAATTGCGTAACGACAATGAAGGCACGGCAGCAGCTTTAGCTGCCAAATGGAAACAAGGTGCAAAACCAGAAGCTATTTTTGAAGAGTTATTACAAGTTTTGAGTTCAGAAGGACATTACTTAGAGGCAAATCAGTTGTTAGATCAACTGAGCCTAGCTGCCCTTACAAAAATGAGGCAGTTAGGGGTTGCAAATGATCAGGTTGAATTATGCGGACGGGCTTTGAGGGCACCTTTAGTAAAAACGGTTAACCTTGGTCCTGATGGGATTATGTCGGTGGATTTTCCAAATGCCACTCCAGGTTTAAGAGAACAGATTATTCTGGCTAAAAAGAAAGAGTTAGATGAAGTTTACCAAGCAATAAGCCGGTTTGAAGAAGCGAAAACGGCGACAGTTGCAGGCGGAGCTGTCCCTCCTTTTGATCCAGGTTTGGTCGCTAGGCTTCAGGCAGTGCAAGTGGCTTACAGAAATGATGCTACCACTCCAATCCCAGCTCAGGAAGTGGCTCAACTCCGTATTAAACATATTGGAGATGAGACAGCCTTAATCAGAGCACGAGCTGCAAGGGCAGCCGCTGCAGCGCCTCCTCCGCCTCCTTTACGTCGTGGTCGTTAATTTAAGACACTTTGATAGAAAGCCCGGGAAGGAAACTAACCGGGCTTTTCTTTTTGGTGTATTATATTAATTTACCCTTTTTATTGTTGAGTAATTATGTTTAGACCTTTTTTTGCCTTTATTGGATATCGTTATACCCGTGTAAAACGCAAAAACCACTTCATTTCATTTATCTCCCTTACTTCCATGTTGGGCATTGCCTTAGGGGTTACGGTTCTCATTACCGTGCTTTCTGTGATGAATGGGTTTGGGCGGGAGATCCGTGCTGAGTTATTAAGTGGTACGCCAAATATCACCTTACGGGGAATCAATGGATCTCTAGAAGATTGGAAGCCTTTAACAGAAAAGCTTACCCAATATCCCAGCATCGTTGGGGCTGCACCTTTTATTTTAGGGCAAGGGATGTTATCGGGAGGAGATAAAGTTCAAGGGGCATGGATTAAAGGGGTAGACCCTGAGCAAGTAAGTCATGTTTATCCTTTGGCTCAACATATGATTGATGGCAATTTACAAGATTTAAAACCAGGGCAATTTGGTGTGGTGATGGGGCGAGAGCTTGCCAATACACTTGAATTAAAAGTGGGGGATAAAATTAGCATTATTGCACCTGAAGCGACCATTACCCCGGCAGGGATTTCTCCTCGAATTAAACGTTTTACTTTAGTGGGTATTTTCGACATCAGTTACCAATATAATAGTGGTCAAGTCTTTATTAATTTAGAAGACGCGGACAAAATGTTTCGCATGCATGGTACCGTGAGTGGTATTCAAATGAAAGTAGCGAATGAGTTAGAAGCGGCTGCCATCGCAAAAAAATTAGATGCTGATTTAGAGGGGAAATATTGGGTTACTGATTGGACACAAGAATTTGGTGATTTTTTCCAGGTTTTGAAAATGGAAAAAACGGTGATGATGTTTATTTTATTACTCATTATTGCAGTGGCAGGGTTTAATTTGGTGTCGAGTCTCGTGATGATGGTTGCCGATAAACAAGGGGATATTGCTATTTTGCGAACATTGGGGGCAAGTCCTAAATCGATTATGGGTATATTTGTCGCACAGGGTAGTATCATTGGCATTGTAGGGACGCTGATCGGTGTGATTGCAGGACTTTTTATGGCATACAATGTGACTGATTGGGTGAATGTTATTCAAAAAACCTTTGATGTACAATTGGTTGCTAAAATCTATTTTGGAAAGAGTTATTTGCCCTCGGAGATCTTAGCAATGGATGTCATAGAAGTAGCAGCATTAACATTGGTGATGAGTTTGGTTGCAACTTTATATCCTGCTTGGCGGGCTGCTAATATTCAACCCGCAGAGGCTTTACGTTATGAATAATAAAAATCATATTGTTTTGGAATGTCGCTCTGTTTTTAAAGAATATATTGATGCAGATATTGGCGTTAAAGTATTAGCGGATGTTGCATTCCAAATAGAGCGAGGGGAACAAGTTGCCATTATGGGGCGTTCTGGTTCTGGAAAAACAACGCTTTTGCAACTTCTAGGAGGGCTTGATTTGCCCACCCGGGGTGAAATCCGTGTCAATGGACAAAATATTCAAAGTTTATCTGAACGCGATCGAGAGTACATGCGTAATCAGTCTTTGGGTTTTATCTATCAAATGCATCATTTGTTGCCGGAATTTTCAGCGCTTGAAAACGTTGCAATGCCGCTTTTAATTGCGAAAGAAATTCCAAAAGTTGCAAAGCAACGTGCAGAAGCATTATTAGAATTGGTAGGATTGAAAAGTCGTTTACGACATCGACCCGCGGAATTATCGGGTGGGGAGCGTCAGCGCGTTGCTATTGCAAGAGCTTTAGTAAACGATCCGGATTGTGTATTGGCAGATGAGCCGACTGGAAACTTAGATGATGAAAGTGCCGAGCATGTTTTTGAAATCTTACAGAATTTAAATCGAAAACTAAAAACCAGTATTATCATTGTCACTCATGATGCAGCATTAGCGGCTCGCTTAGATCGCACACTGGTTTTGCAGGGTGGGCGATTACATGCCGCTAAGTTTGAATAAAATTGCCCAAATCCCCCAACCCCCTTTTTCAAAGTGGGGGGATATACTCTTAATAGCTCATAAATAAGTATTGACAATAAATTTAGTATTCTATATCATAAACACATAATGTAACACGGCGTATTAATATAAATGATATAAAAAGAATGCACCGGCTTTTAACAAACTTTGGTTTTAGTATGATTATTCAACATAATACCCTGGAGTAAATATGAGCTGTACTATTGAATCAATACGTGAGGCGATAATAAAGGAAGACCTTGATAGTTTAAATACTTTACTCGGCTACCCTAATGCTAAAGATGTTAAAGCTGCTGAAGATGCTAAAGCTGCTGAAGATGCTAAAGCCGTTCTAAAAATCGATATTGAACAAAATAATCATTCTATTTTACGTGGCTTAATTTCAATCATTACAAATCCCCCACCCCCAGAAGACGAAGTCATTGATCAACCAGAAGACGAAGTCATTGATCAACCAGAAGACGAAGTCATTGATCAACCAGTAGTCAAATTCATTGATCAAACGGCAAGAATAGATTGCCTGTTCCGAGTATTAGTAGCCTATAAAGAAAACGAGCTACCTCTTCCTCTGGATCCTATTTTTCCAACGCCTACTAATTTCGAAGATCCCGATCAGCCCGAAAGATTTATGAATGCAGATCAGTTTTACGAAAAATATATAGTGAAACTTTACGGTCGATTGAAATCTTCAAATATAACACCATTACCCGTTGGTATTCGTGTTGCGGGCTATACCAATCTTTCAGATTTTAACCGAAGGTATAAAGAGGCATCTGAATGCATTGACAACCGTCTTCGTGAACCTACCATAACCAATCTTATAGATAGCTTTTTAGGCACTGATTTTACCCCTATAACAGCGACTAAGTCAACCACTTCTGCCCTTGGATCAAATTACACGCCACCATATCAACTACTAGAAGAGGCAATCAAAAATTGTGACCTGAAACAAGTACAATTAGTGCTTAACCAATTGAAGTTGATGGGTGCTTCTTTGCAAAGAGATATCCATGAAAAATTCGCTGATTTTTTTCTGAAATCAATATTGACAGGAAATCAAAACATTGTGCAGAGTTTCATTGAGTATCTTCAATATGGTAATGTGGCACGTGAGGTTCTTAGATGCATTCTTGTTCCTGTTAGAATGGGTAATCTTGATGTTTTAGATCGTTTACTTCAAAAACCTTGCGTTGTGGCTTTCCTTGAAAAGGATCGGAATCTTCAAGTATTACGAGACGCTGTTCAAGCAAGACATCCAGCAATAGTAGGGCGTCCAGCAATAGTAGGGCATCCAGCAATAGTAGGGCGTCTACTGAAAGTACCTTCTTACGTAAAATCCTTTCTAGACTCAACAAATTCAAGACGATATAATCCTAATGTTCTTAGTGGCCTTCTTACGAATGCTACTCTCCCTTGCTTAAATATTTTACTGTATCACCCTGATATTCTTTCAGCCTTAACGGTTAATAATCATGCTCTTTTAAGAGCAAGCGTTACAGGCAAAATAGCCGATCATGACCGTATATTCCTAATATTAGTCGCCTATAAAGAGAGCAATCAAATCATTCCTCCGGGTTTAACTTACCCTTTCCCTGCTCCCGATAATTCTGGAAGGTTTGTCGATGCAGATACGTTTTATCAAGAATACTTAACTCTCCTTATCCAACGTTTAAAAACTCTTCGAAAAGAAGGGCAGGCATTTCCAACGGAAATTAGAGTGGCGGGATTCGTAACATTAGATGTTTTTTATGAAAATTACTTAAGCAATCTTTTCAAAAGTTTACATACGCTTCGACAAAATGAAGCTGCGTTTCCAGAGGATGTTCAAGTGCCAGGATATCTAACCTTAGAAGATTTTTATGGCAACTATTTAGCAGCAGCACATGAATTGAACCAATGGCTTGCTGGGCTTCGTCCCCTAACGACAATCGTGGATACCTGCCTAGCCACTGTGTTTAGTTCAGCATTGCCTCCTCAAATACCAGTGCCACGCTTGCCTTTACCCTCTTTACCTGAGTCTTCATCACCTGCAGAAACTTCATCACTTCCAGAAGCTTTATCACCTTCAGAAACTTCATCACTTCCAGGAGCTTCATCATCTCCAGCTGGGTGGGAGCAATTTGCATGCACTCCATTAGGCGCTCCACCATCAGCGGCGGTATTGTCAGCATTTAATTCATATCGATCACAGTCCTCAACAGTGGCATTGTTAGCATCTTCATCTGCCTCATCCCAAGCTTCGACTTCGTCCGGTTCCTCCTACAGAGCAACCTCCAACCGAGCAACCTAGGGAACAGCGTGCAACAGGACCTGTACGTTCTCTTAACACAAGTTAATGAGTATTGATTACTACAAAAATATTAGGCATAATCTGCCTATCGAATTTTATGTATATGCAAATTATCAAATAATTTTTTATTAAGGAGTTTTCAATGGCAGCAAGTTTAAACGAAGTATTACCAATAACCCCAGAGAATGCAATACTAATAGCTCTGGCCAAAAAATATTTAGATGAACGTAACCCTGCTTTATACAATTTTATTAAGCCATTAGCTGAAAGAGATAGTACAAATAAAATAGATCTAGCAAAAGGAGAGGCGCAATGTCTTCTTGCACAAGCATATCAATGGGGTTTAGGATGCACTGTGAGCTCTCATGAAGCGATTAAATTGCTTTTTAGTGCTCATGAAAACAATTGTGAAAGAGCATTGGGTTTAATGGTAACTTTTCCGTTAGATACCCCATCTTCTACAGACTTACCTGTTCCCCATACTTCACCTACCTCACCGTTTTCTGTTGCTGCGGCTTCTGCACGTTCACCAGTTTCTGCAGCTGCTGCTTCACCATCTACTGCGGCAGCTCCTGCAGGTTCGCCAGTTTCTGCTGGTTCATCTCATGCTAGTACAGCATCATCTGTTGGTTCACCTTGGTCTATTGATACACCCATTGGTTCGCCAGTTTCAGCTAGCAGAGACGCAGATGTTGCAAAATTTAGTCTTGGATCGGCACATTTACGTGTAATGAACGCGAAAGAAGCAATCGAAATATTTACAGAACTCGCTAGTAGAAATGGCAGAGATGCACAAAGAAAACTGGGAGAAATTTATGATCTGGGTTTAGGAGGTGCTGCTCAGGATAAAAAATTAGCACTCGTATGGTATAGGAAAGCATATAATCAGGGACAAGGAAGTCAAGCGACGCCTGAATTGTTGTCAATTATTTTAGCTCTTCGAGATGAAGTGAATGCTATGGATGCTGCCCTAACAGAGCCACCCACACCGATACCGGCATCTCCTCCCGTAGCATCGTTGGCAGCATCAGTTCCGGTAGCAGGATCCTCACCGGCGTCGGGAGACTCTGCTGCTGCTGGGGTCACACTTTCAGACGAATTGGTATTACGGTTGACAACTCTGGTAGCAACTAGATCAACATCAGGATCATCAGATTCGACTCCTGCTGCTTCTGTTGTCCCTAGTCCTATTGGAACGCAATCACCGCCGCTGTTAATGACCTCGGGGGCGGGGTCAAAGAGAGGGTCAATGACCTTGCCTACATCCACAACCAACTCACCTCTTGCTATTCGGGGAGGTTTGCGTTTAGATCCGGAAGTAAGAAATCCATTATCGCATGGTATGACAGCGCCAGCGAAGAGATAGAGCGACAAAGGGGGTCAAGTCTTTTTTCAGGACACCCCCTTTTTTTTCTTCGTTATTAGTAACCATTCAGCATATTTCTAGTTGACCATCTAAAAATTCAGGTAATCGTTTTCTCAAACATCCCCCGGTAGCGGCATTGCTATACTCAGCGTCTTCAACCCCCTTCAAAGGGGGAAATTAGGTTCATCGTTTAGCAACCGCATTAGTTGACCTCATGTTACTAATAGCTCCTCCCTAAAAAAATTCAAAAGTACTTGATAGCCCAAAAACACGGAATATCTCCAACAGATGCACTCAAAGCACTATTCGATGGAAAATTACCTGAAAAACTTTTTGAGTTAGGGTGAGATGATCCGAAAAATAGTAAGACTTACCCCTACTTCTTAGGACTTACTTGTCAAAAATCTGATCTCTTTTTCTAATCTGGCAACATTCATATGATGAAACCTCTTATATTAATTAAAATTTATGAGCTTTATTTTAACTTATATTGGAATAATACGCAATAAATAGTAATATGCGTCTCGCAAAAAGATCTTAAGGGTTTTTAAAGGATTTTTACAAAAAATGATTGCTTCAGTTGTCTGCTTTTTATTGGGCATTTGTACCTTACATTTATTTCCGAGTTTACCATCCTGTTTATGGATAATCCTTGGTATTGCTGCTGTTGGTTTAGTTATTCTTTTGTTTCCAAAATTAAAACTTCATTATCTATTGGCGTATGGTTTAGGATTTTTGTGGGTGACCTTTCAAGCACAACTTCATTTGGATAAACAATTACCTGAAGATTTACAAGGTGTGCCTTTAACGGTTATAGGCACCATTGCCAATTTGCCTGAGTTTAAAGATAAAGGTGATACAGGTAACGAAGAGGAACCCGCTACTCGCTTTGAATTTGATATTGAAGATTTGGTTTCGCCCCCTGGGCAGTGGTCGAATCTCACAAGTTTTGAGAAAGAGCAAGAGTACGAACGAGGACGAGGGCAGGGGCATGGAGTTGGATATGGGCAAGGACAAGCACTGTGGAAACAGCAAGCACGAGTTCGATTGCATTGGAAAAAACTTGAAGAAAATTTAGTGGTTGGGGATAAATGGCAATTGCGGATTAAACTGAAGCGTCCTCGATCGTATTCAAACCCCGGGTAGTTTTGATATAGAGCGTTACTTTTTTCAAAACCGATGGGTTGCTGAAGGCCATGTTTTAGAAGATGACACACAAATTCATCTTTTAAGTTCATGGTGGAGTCATTCAATTGATCGGCTGCGAACAGTTATTCGTGATGCAATTTATGACTGTCTTAAGGGGCGCGCATTGGGAGGGTTGGTAGCTGCTTTGGTAGTAGGGGTAAAGGATCACATAAGCAACGAACAATGGCAAATCTTTAGAGATACGGGCACTGCCCATTTGATGGCAATTTCGGGTTTACATGTAGGGTTGGTCGCAAGTTTTGCATTCTTTGTGGTGCGTTTTTTATGGTCTCGTTTACCCAGCCAATGGTTACGTATCCCAGCCCCTTGGGTAGGGGCAGTGGGAGCATTGAGTACCTCTCTATTATATGCCTTGTTAGCAGGATTCTCGATTCCCACACAACGTTCGGTTGTGATGGTTGCTCTTTTTATGCTTGGATTTTTAACGAGACGAAGAATATCTATTTGGCGGAGTTATTTTTTAGCATTAGCTTTAGTTTTAATGTGGGATCCTCTCTCAACTTTAACTGTGGGCTTTTGGTTATCTTTTGGAGCAGTTGGGATCATTTTATATGGCATGAAGGGGCGGATCCAACCCCAAGGAATCTGGTGGAAATGGGGTAGAACGCAATGGGTAACTTTTATTGGCTTAATTCCAGTCACTTTGGCCTCTTTTCATCAGATGTCTATAGTGTCGCCGTTTGCAAATAGCATTGCTATTCCTTGGGTGAGTTTTTTGGTTGTGCCCTTATCTTTGATGGGTGCGGTTATTGCCTTAATCAATCATTCTTTAGGAAGTTTATTATTAAACGCCGCTGAGCGTTTGCTAGCAGTGCTTTGGCCCTTTTTAGAATTCCTTGGCCATTACTCTCAATCCACTTGGGTGAATGCAGAATTTACGCCACTTGCACTAGTCACAAGCAGTATTGGGATTTTATTATTGTTAGCCCCCGAAGGATTTCCTGGGCGATTTATGGGTGTTATTTGGATGTTCCCTCTTATCTTTTGTAAAGCGCCTGTTGTTGAAGAGGGAACTGCTCGCTTTACACTGTTGGATGTTGGCCAAGGTCTTGCGAGTGTTGTAGAAACGAAAAATCATGTGTTGGTCTTTGATACTGGGCCTAAGTTAAGTCCAGACTTTGATACTGGAGACAGAGTGGTTTTGCCATTTTTGGCGACTCGGGGGCGTAATCGTGTAGATACATTAGTGATAAGCCATGGAGATAATGATCATGTGGGTGGTGCATATTCTATTTTAAAAAAAGTGCCTGTGGGAGAAATTCTAACCAGTGAGCCCCTACTTTTTCAAAATTTAGAATTCAAGAATGACCCTGATTTAAAGGATGGGCATGATAAACGCAATTTAAAGCCTAAAATTTGTCGAGTAGGGCAAAAATGGCAGTGGGATGGTGTTAGT
>JABDCL010000003.1 GCA_013288135.1 Gammaproteobacteria bacterium | reverse complement strand
GCCATGGAGGATCACGTCTTGCGAGCGATCAGCCGTTAAATCACGAAATAAGGCTTCAGCTTTTGATAAAAGATGATTATCTATATGCCCTTTTAAGTGAGAGAGATCTTTCACTAGTTCAGAAAGATGTTTGAACGAAAAAACTTTCTCTTGTCCCGATTGTAAATTTAAAATTGTTTGACAGATCACTCGGGTTGCGGTTTCATCTTGGCCCGTTTGTACAAGAGTTTTTAGAGGCTTCCCAGGTTGGATATATTCCATTAGAAATGCAGTTTTTTCTTCGTCTACGCAATAAATTTTTGGAGTGCTTTTTTTAAAGCATTGCAACCAATGGGCTTCAGAAATAATAAGACTCTCTTTGGGAGCCGTCTTGAGAATCACTTTTTCGTGATTTGAGTTCAATTCGACTAAAGCTATAAAGTTATAAGTTAGATTTGGAATTGGGTGAATAAAGCGAAAACCCCATAATTTTGATAAGTTGTCTAAATGAGCAGGCAGTTGCTTGAGCCAGGTTTTACCAGCTTCTCCGTAAACAGCATGGATATTTGAAACAAATGTCGGTTGTAGTTGCATTGTTGATTGTGGTTTCATGGTGTTGAGGGGTCAAATCCGGATTCTGGATTGTAAAGCTAAAACTCGCTTAACTTGTGCGTCTGTACAAACCCGCGCTGCCTGTTCAGGTAATCCTTTTTGTGCTAAATATTGTTTTACCTTGTTTTGATTGTCTCTATCGGTAATTATCAAATCGAATCTTAATTCGCCTTCATGTAATATTTCATCTGGCTCACCACCTATATCCGGCGGAACTTGTCGAATAGGTTTCGTAGTTGAAAAAACAATGGGAGCGGTACTTAAATCTGCCATTTCTTTTCGTTCAGTCTCTGAAACCCGAAAAAGAGGTCCTTCATTAATAGCCGAAAGCAAGCGCCTTCTGGAACGCTGAAACAGGCCCACAAAACGATCCATAAAATCCATCACATCCTTTTGACGTTCTGCAACATAATCTGCATCTATTGCTTTTACAAAAGCAATACAAAAAGCTAATCCCTTTCCCAATTGCCGTTCACCAAATACTGTGCCATAAATGTCGCTTTCAGTAGCTAAACATCCTTTCAAGCCTGCTGCCATCGCAGCAAATTTAGAAAACTTTTCTATATCAAAGTGTTTTTTTATTGCCTTGATATCCTTATCAAACCCGTTTGTTTTTAGAAGCTCAACCATACCTGCACAATCTCTGCTGGGTTCTGGTTTAACATCTGGAGGAATTTCTAGGCGAAACGCTTCTGCAATTTGTTTTCTATCGCTAAGAATAAAGAAACATTCGTCTCGTCTGATAATCGATTGTAGTTTTGCAATTTTCCCTGTTTCAACATATTCTTTTTGATATTTTGTTTCGTTAAGTTGCCTCATTTGCAAAATATATCGTGCAAACCTTTCTGCAAGATTAAGATCCGCCATCTGGCTTTCTTCAAAAATTTTGAATTCATATTCAAAAACCTCATTCATCTTATCAAAAACAGATCTGTCTAATTCCTCAAGAGATAGAGTTTTATGATAATGTGCTTTAGCATATCTTCCCCAGGCAGTTGTAAAATCTTTTGTGCCTGACAACCAAGTTTGATTGACCCCATTTATTGCTACACCGGCACCTAACTCTCCAGCGAAAGGTGCAATTCTTTGATCGGATAATAATCCCGTGGGAATCAGTTTGTTTCCAGTATATTTTAAAAATGGAAGACTGCGCCCATTTGAACCTGTCATCCATTGAATAGTGCTGATGATCGCTTCTTTTTTCTGAATTTGCTTTTTTAAAAATCTTAAGATTATTTTACCAGCTGCTTTTGCTTTGGCCGAGAGTTCCTGATTTTCAGCAAAAATGTGTTCTTTTTCAGTTTTCTTTTCCACTACTCTTTTCTGATCTCTTGCTTGTTGTAAAGCAACAGTGTCACGAATTGATATTGGTGTTTCAGCCATATCTACTCTCCAAAATAATAGTGAACAACGAGTATATGTTGTTTTACTGCAAAAGGCAAATTCAAAAAACGGATTCAGGGCTGCCTATAGATAGTGGGGTCCTAGATCCAAAAAAAATATTTAAATGCATATAAGGCCTCTTTTTCAACAAAAGCCAAAATTCAGACTTGATCCTTCTTCTCTTTTTGGTATGATACGTAAAGGCAAAAAATTTAGTGAAAGTGGGTGCTTATGTTATTGAAAAATATCATTTTTATTTTGGAGCAGGTATGATTAAGAAACATTCGTCAAAGAAATACAAAGCAAGAAGCTCAAAACAAGGCACAACTGGGGGGGATGCCAACGTTATTAGTTTAATTGGAAGACTAGAAAAAAGAACTGAAAAACAAATGGCTGATTTTGTTAAAGAAATCGTTAAGCTTAAAAAAAGTCAGGTTAAGATTCAGAAAAAATTAGAAAAACCAAAGCCAAAATCAAAGGTCAATGCAACTACGCCTAAGCCTAAAGCTAAAAAAGGATCTAAATCTTCAAAGAAGAAAAAACCTCGATTGAAAATAGTGGAGTAAACTACTTTTTTTCACAATCATCAACTGTCAAGTCTTGCAGTGGATCCGCATTTGGTTGTTCAACCTCATAACGATATTTACTAAAATCTGGGCAATCGTTAATAGGTTTAAAATTAAAAAAACCTGATTTCCAGTGTTTAATGGTACTATTTCCTTTTCGTTGTTTTTGACTCACCCTACCCTCTCCTTTGCTTGATCCCAAACTGCCATAAGTTCCTTAAACGATTGACCTTGGAGATTTTCATGCCCTTTTTCAAGGGTTATACGTTTTACTTCGTTTAAACGTTTTTCAAACTTTTTAAGACTTATATTGAGGGTTTCTTCAGCAGGAAATTTACAAAATAAGCATAATGAAAAGGTGGCGTGAATTAAATCCCCAATTTCTTCTTGGAGATGATGAGACATTGTAGGTTCTTCAATGACTTCTTGAATTTCAAGACATTCATTTTTAATTTGATTGATGATTTGATCATAATGAGACCACTTGAAACCAAAATCATCACTTTCTTTTTCAAGAAGTGTGAGTTTTTCTAAAATATTCATAAATTTAAATTTCTCCTAATTTTGACAAATCCCATGTTAATTTTGACAAGTCTTACAGTAAACCGTAGATCGTTGATTAATGCGCTGAGATATTAATATATTTTTGCATTGCACACAATCCTCCCCTTCTCGACCATAAACTAACAGTTGTTGCACAAAATACCCTAATTTTCCTTCAGGGGTTAAAAAATCACGTAGAGTCGTACCTCCTTGCTGAATGGCTTTTTTTAATACGGATTGGAGTTCATCGACTAATCGTTCACATTCTACTTCAGTTAAACTATTACATTTTCGAGTGGGAGATAATCTTGCGGTAAATAAGGCTTCATTGGCATAGATATTTCCAATGCCTACCACAATTTCTTGATTCATAATCAGCTGTTTTATCATAATTAATTTTTTTTGCGTTTTTTGGTATAAGTACTTGGCGGTAAATTTTTTTGATAAAGGTTCAGGACCTAGTTTTGCTAGCAATGGATGCTGCTCAGGGTTTTCAGTGGTCCATAAAACCGCACCAAACCGTCTTGGATCGGTGTATCGTATAACAGTTTTATTTTTAAAAATAAAGTCTATATGATCGTGCTTTTTAGAGGGAACATTTGATTTTAAGATACTCAATCGACCTGACATTCCTAAATGAATAATGATGGTACCTTGGTTTGTTATTATAAAAATATATTTCGCTCTTCGTGATACTTTTAAAATCGTAATATTTTTCAGTTTTTTTAATGTGCTAGGCACAGGCCATCGCAAACGACTTTCACGGATAACAATTTTTTCGAGAATTTGACCCTCAATATGAGCTTGAATGCCTAAACGGGTAATCTCTACTTCTGGTAATTCTGGCATATAATTTCATGTTTCCATAAAGGCTTGATATACTTGGTATATAAATCTATATTTCTATATTTTAATTAATCTCTAGGGTTTAATGCATTCCTTATTAAAGACACTTATAAATTCATTCAATTGATCTGGCGTTAATGTGTGTTGAAATTTCTTTTGATAATCTCTAACAATTTGGTTAAAACAAGCTTGATATTGCCCTTGAGTTTGCTCTTCTTCTTTTGATATCGGTTTGCCAAAATCCACAGAAATTAAGCGTGATTGTTGAAAATCATGTTCATAAAACGCTGAACCTAAGCAACATGCTGCACAAGCTGCGAGATCATCATAGGCTTTTACTTTGTTTTTTATTTCAGGATTAGAGTCAGATTCAAAATTAGAAAGAGCTAGGTAATCATAGGGTGTTAAATTAACATAATAGTTCAATAGTGTTCCATTGAAGGTAACCTCTTCTACCCCACCATTACAGCGATCACCAGATGCTATAATGCTTTCAAGCTGAATTTTATCCCCTTGTCGTTTACAAAGCAAAATAAAAGAAAACATGCCACTACCGCCACTATTTTGCAAAAAATAAAGGATATGTAAATCCTTGTACTTACCAAGGTATTTATAGTATGCATAACCACCCCCCAAACCATCCTTAAGGGTATAATCAATACTAATAAAGCCTTTTTTGCTCATTAAATCGTTGTTTTTCTCAATTTTATAGTTTTCTTTGGGTTGTGAACATTCAGCAAGGTCAATGATGGGCGCTTCTTTAGGGGATTCGAGGGATTCGTTGTTAATAATTTGTCCAATACATAAAGGGTTAATGGGCCTTCCTAAGTATTTGAAATCTTTAGGTATATTTGCATAAGACCGTGTTGCAAAAAATAGGAAGAAAATCAACGCACTTAATCGTGGATAAATCATATTAGTTTTCCCCTGAGTAGCATTTCCCTGAGTATATTAGAACAAAAAGTAAAGTCTAACTTAAGGTAAAAGAAAAAGAAACTTTTGACCCTTTTATTTGAGATTTAGCTGATATAATAGTGGTATGGAAGCTTCAATTTATAAGGATATTATTAGCATACTTGAACTTGAGGAGTAAGTTTATGAGTATTGGACAAGTTGTTAAATGGGTAGCCATAATCCTAATTTTAGCGGGAGCTCTTAATTGGGGTTTAGTAGGTGCTTTTCATTTTAATGTTGTAACTGCTATTTTTGGTGAATTAAGTGTATGGTCACGCGTAGTCTATGTACTAATTGGAGTTGCGGGATTATACAAAATTTTATTAATTGCCATGAAAAAGTAGGTACTTCTTTTTAAAGTGAAAACAAGAATTGTGTATAGAGTGTCAAATGTCAAGATTTGACACCAGATGACACCAGGTTTTATTACGCTCCAATTACGAACAAGCCAATGACAGAGAAAAATCCAATAAACCAAGCAAGACTGCGTAATATATGTTTATCTATGATGTAGAAAATACCGTGCAAAATTCTAGCGATGATAAAAATAATGGCTAATTTATCAATAGTCGTTGGATTGGCATGCAAAAGCTCTGCAATGATAACGCCCGCTGCAAAGGGAGGAAATGTTTCAAAACTATTTATTTGTGCCCAATAGGCGCGTTTCCGCCATCCCGTAAGGCGTTCCACGTATTCTCTGGGGGTTTTGTTATCAAAGCCTGGACCTGATTTTGCTAGAGTTATTAACACATAAGGTAGCAATGCTGCAATTAAGACACACCAGTAAGCCAAAGTCATAGATTTCCCTCCCTGCTTTTCCTGTGATTCCTTGATCCCTATTTACAGGTTTTGAAGACTGAGTTTTATTAAAGTGAGTTGCCTTAACTTTTCCTCTAATCTTCCAATGTTTTCACGTGCTTGTCGTAAAGTCATTTCTAACTCATTTCTTTGTTGTTGTCTATCTTTTGCACTATTTCTTAGTTCTAATATTTGCTTTTCTTTATCATTTTTATAGTCTTGATAATATTTTTCAGCTTCTTCTAAGCGGCCGATAACAACTTCATATTGATTTTGAACCTTCTGTAATTCAGATTTTAGGTTTATATTTTCAGCCTTCAATTGACCTAAGTAGTTTTGCAATTCCTGAAGTTCTGAGAAAGCCCGATCACGTTCCTCTGATAGCTGTTTTTTGTGAAGATGCGCTTCTTCAAGTGAAAGGCGAGTTTCTTCTTTAATTTTGAAAATCTCAAGCTGAGATTCTTCTTTTAATTGCTGCCAAACACGATTTACCGCTTCATTAACCGGATCTGAGACTTGTAGGATAGAATTAGGGTTGTTTGGGCTAGACTGTGCTCTTCGGCCACGCCATTCGTTAATATATTTGGAAAGTGTTGAATTACTCCCCCTATCCCCTAATGCTCGACGTACTTTTTCTAGAGTTGGATTCTCACCCTTTGCTACAAGTGTTTCTGCCTGTAATTCAACCTCTTCATAGGTCACACCCATCCTAGCCATGTTGTTGTCTCCTTGTCTGGTGCTTTGTTGCTAATTTACTAATTTAGTATAGCAATTATATCATATTACGTAATATGTAATACGTTAAATTACAGACATATTTATAAATGCGATTACTTTGAATTACTTAAATTGATGTTAGTTTGATTTATTGATATGAAATTAATATGAACTGATTTCTGCCACAATGGCACAATGATCACTTAAACCATCAATTATTTTAATAGAATTTACCTGGTATTGAGGTGTCGTAAATAGTCCATCGACAACCAGGTTTAAATTGCGTGCTTTATGTAAATTTTGATCTATTGTTGTGCTTATCTCGCTTGGAATATTATCTTTGTATTTTGAAGCAATGGTATCAAAAATAACAGTACCTCGAGGCGTATTAAAATCTCCACAGAGGATAAACTGAGGGATTTCGGAAAGAAGTTTTAACAGGATATCTAAATCTAGGTGTTGTTCAGGGTTTGGTTGGCCATTTGGTGACCAGGTAAAATGCGTATTTATTAGACAATAGTGCTTGTTTTCTTTTACAAATTCTGTGACTTGAATAGCACGGGGCATTGTTTCTATTATTTTTTTTAGGTCTCCTTCTTGGATATTGGGAATATTTGCACCGTTACCTCTATAATAGGCATTATCATTTTTAAGCAGAGGTAAATTTGAAAGTGTTAATAATCCAAGTCGTGAGGCTTCGTTATTACGGATTAAAACGGTGAGTAGCGTAAATACACTTCTCATTCCCGTAAATACACTATTCATTCCTAGAGCGTTTTCAAAAAGAGTTATGTCTTTCTCAAGAACTTCTTGCAATAAAATGACATCTGGGTTTTGTTTTTTAAGAAAAGGAATGACTCGATCAAGATGTTTATCTTGTTCGATATTTAAGGAAACAATTTTTAATGAGTTTGACATATTTTTTTTGTTAAGAGAGTGTTAAGACTATGTGCTCATCAAAATGATTCGTATAATTGTAAAGCACATAAAGATAAAATACAATAGGTTAAAAAGCACCAAAATCCTGTTTGTAGATGTGCCTGCATATTTACCAGGACATCCATATTAATCTGAAAATTCATCAGGGTGGTTGTACTATTACTATGGGAGCCTAAAGCATCGGTTGAAAGAAATGTTAAAAAAACAGCCGTGATAAAAACGTCACACATAGACCATTTGCCAATTGATTTAATAAAATCAAAAATCTTCCTTCGTGTTTCAGCATTTTTAGTAAAAAATATACAGGTAAGTAATGAGCCTTTTCCCACAGGAATAATGACACTGAACAAGAAGATCATGGATGCCACAAAGAAATAATTTCGCTTCCATAAATCATGTGTAATTTTTAATATCGAACGCGTTGTATCTAAAATATTGAGTTTTATTCTTTTATGTTCACTTCCTGTTACATTGGGCACACCAAATAAATTATATTCAACATGAGGTACTTTAGCTGACACGGCACCTTTACTTTCGATTGTTATCATGGATAAATAAATGCCAGGGATTAAGAAGAAAAAAGATAAGAGTGAAATAAAAAAAGCCAATTTATTTCTAGTGCTTAATTTTGTGGTTTGTCGATCCATTTTTTTAGTTACATTTAATATGAGCAATACAAAACCAATTAATAAAGTGCCGCCATCATACTAAGATTTATGTTTTTCATAAATCTTAGTTATATTTTTCCAAGCAATAACAATATTAGAACGATTAAGAGTATTGTCCCTATAGTGCCACTTGGTGCATATCCCCAACTTCTACTATGAGGCCATGCGGGAATAGCACCCAGCAAAAGAAGTATCAGGACAATTAGTAAAACTGTACTTAACATGTTGTCTCCTTTTTAGCAAATTTTTAAGTTATTTAACTCTGGTTCTGGCGAGTACTACTAAAGCAAGACCTATAACGATGCTCACCCCACCTAGAATAGGAGGTAGTCGAACTGATTTTTCTTGCTCTTGAGTTACTTGAATGTTCCCAATTTCAGCTACTTTTTTCTGTGTAGTATAGGTAAATCCTTCGTAAGCAAGAGATACTATGCCTAAAAGAATCAAAAGAATTCCAACAATGGTTGTAATAGATTTCATCAATCTGCTCTCTAGAATGACAATTATTCTTTCAAAGTTTAGTTGAGTTTTAGGGGGATTGCCAAATTTTTATTATAAAGTTTTATTGTAAGGTCGTATGAAATCGTTTGTAGCTAATAAAAATAAAAAACAAGGCCATCCCAGCTAAAATCCCAACATGCTGTGCAATAAAATGGATTTCACCGCCTTTCAGCATAATGTTTCTAAGAAGGGCTAGGTAATGGGAGAGCGGATCGAGAAAAGACACCCATTTTAAGATTTCTGGCATATTTTCCAGGGGAAATAATAATCCAGATAGAAGAATGGCTGGAAAAAGGAAAAGAAAACTACCTAGTATAGATTGCTGTTGGTTTTTTGCAAACGTGGAAATTAAGGTTCCAATCGCCACCGTTGAACAGATAAAAGCAAATGCGGAAATAAAGAAAACCAGGAGAGAGCCTCGCATAGGAACGCCAAAAACTATCACTGCCACTGCTAAAATAAGAGGTGCATTACAAAGGCCAATGATAACAAAAGGAATGGTTTTACCCAAAATAACCTCTGATGCTGTAATAGGCGCAGCGATTAACATTTCAAAAGTGCCCATTTCCTTTTCACGAGTAATGGATGAGCTTGTCAGAATTACGGTAATAATGCACATTAATATGCACATGACTCCTGGGATCATAAAATAAGATGTTTCTAATGTGGGATTATAAAGTACTCGTGTAGAAATATTAATAGGCATTAAAGGAGGTTCTAATTTTAAATCCGTTTGAATCACTTGGTCAGTAATTTGTTTTATGTAGTTCTCTACCGCTTGAGCTTGGATCACATTACTCGCGTTCACTAATAACTGCAGATCAGCCGTTCCACGACCCAAGACATGGGTTAATCCTCCTGGGGGAGGAATCAAGGCAGCGTCTATTTTTCCAGCACGTAACAGTAGATAAGGATCTTCGTTTCTCCCTTCTTTAGCAGGAATAAACCATTTGCTTTCAATACTATGCTCATAAATGTGCTGTAATATAAAATCATTTTGATTGGACATTACCCAAAGTCGTATATTTTTCACATCCGTTGAGATGGCTATTCCAAACACAGTAAGTTGTATTAATGGCGCCACAAATAAAAGGATCCTCATCCTGGGATCGCGTAGTGCTTGTTTAAATTCTTTACGAAGAAACCCTTTTAAAAGAGATAAAGATATCATGGTTCAAGATCCCTTTTAAATTTCTTGTTTGCAAAAAAGATCATAATCCCACATAAAATTCCAAGTGCCAAAAAAGGAACTGTGAGATCAAAAAAAGTAGACCCTCTAAGAAAAGATTGTCTGGAAATAACCATAAACCATCGAGCAGGTAAAATCATTGTAAAATACTGAAAAAAAGCTGGCATGCTCTCAATTGGAAAAATAAAACCAGAAAGCAATTGAGCGGGCAGCAATCCAGACATGATGGCAATCTGCATGGCAATTTGTTGTGAACGTGTTAAAACTGAAATTAAAAGTCCTTGTGCAAGATAAGTTACCAGAAATAAAATACAACCTGTACCAAAAACTAAAAGACTTCCATTAAAGGGGATCCCAAACACAGTTCTTGAGATAATATAAACAAAAGCAACCGCACTTAAGCCTAACACAGCGTAAGGAGCCAATTTACCCACAATGATTTCAATGGGTTCGACAGGTGTAGATAATAACAGTTCCATGGAGCCATTTTCCCATTCGCGTGCAACCGTTAATGCTGTCAATAAAACGGAAAGAATTGCCATAACGACCACCATGAGGCCTGGTATTACAAACCAACGGCTGTTAAGCTCTGGATTAAAAAGAAACCGTGTTTTAAGATTAATATATTGCGGGGGATTATAATTTCCAAGATTTTTGGATGCAATATTTTCAATTGAAGCAATATAACTTAAAATTGGTACGACTGTTGAATTATCCGAACCATCCAATAACACCTGCGCTTTTGCATCTTGTTTCGAAAAGAGATCTTTTTGAAACCCCCCTGGGATTATGAGCGCCGCTCGATCTTCTGTGCTCATAATCGCCTTTTCGGCATCATCTGGAGAGGACTTCTGATCGATAATAAAATAGCCAGAACTTCCAAAAGTTTCGATTAACATTCTTGAAGTTTGTGTTTTATCAGCATCATATGCTGCGATGGGAATATTTTTTACATTAAATTCAATTGCAAATCCAAAAACAAAAACCATGAAAACTGGCAAACCTAGTGATAGAGCAACTGTAAAAGGATCTCGTAATACATGGTATACTTCTTTTTTCATAATGGCACCCACCCTACTCCAGAGAAAACTCATCAGTTTTTCCCCTCAACCGTTTTTATGAAAACGTCTTCCATGCTGGGTGTGATTACTTTTATTTCAAAATCCAAATTTAAATCTTGTTTCAGTTTTTCTGCTTCTATAGTGTTCTTGAATTCAGCGTGAAATCGTAAACCAAAAGGTTCAAAAAAATCAAATTCTGGATGATTTTTAAGACTTTCAATTTTCGAATAACTAATGCTTTCTTTAGGATTAAACTCATATAGTTGTTTTGGAAAAATGGACTTTTTTAAATTATCTGGGGTATCTAATGCAACAATCTCTCCCGTTTTCATAAGCGCAATTTTTTCACAGTGTTCGGCTTCATCCATATAATGCGTTGTTACAAAAACAGTTTTTTTAAGTTTTGCTAAATCTTGAATGAGTGCCCAAAAACGTGCCCTCATGGCAGGTGTTACGCCAGCGGTGGGCTCATCTAGAAAAACTATTTCTGGATCGTGTAAAATGGAGGCAGCCAGAGAGACTTGTTGTTTTATACCACCGGGTAGATCTCTCACAAAAGAATTGAGTGGACGTTGAAAAGAAATAAAATCTAAAATGAATGTTTGACGTTTTAAGTAGGTTTTTGCATCAAGATTCCTAAGACTTGCAATAAATGAAAGATTTTCTTCAATGGTTAGATCATTGTATAAAGTAAATTTTTGAGACATATAACCTACTTTTCTTTTGATTATCATTTCATCGGTTTCATTATCAAATTGTATCCCGCCCACTGTAACTTGACCCGATGTTGGTCGAATCAATCCACATAAAACTCGAATGGTTGTTGTTTTCCCAGCCCCATTCGCGCCGAGAAAACCAAAAATTTCTCCACGCTTCACTGAAAAATTAACATTTTTAACAGCATAAAAATCATTGAACTGCACTGATAAATTTTCGACTGTGACAGCTCTTTCGGAAGTCTCGGAAGTCATAATGCAGTATTTCCGTGTTTAAGGAAAAGTTCATCAAAAGAGTGTACTTGTTCTTTGGCAAGGAGCATTCGAGGCTCCCCTTCTGCGATGGTTTTACCAGATTCTAAAAGATGTACCACTGAACACCGTTCTGCTTCGTCCATATAGGCAGTTGCCATCAGAATAAGAATTTTGCGATCTAATAATCGATAAAGCAGATCCCAGAATTCCCGTCGACTGATGGGGTCAACTCCATTGGTAGGCTCATCTAATAAGATAATTTCAGGGGATCTTAAAAGAGCACACATCAATCCCAATTTTTTGTACATACCTCCCGATAGTTCGCTTGCTGCTCGGTCTACAAAAGGCAAAAGTTGAGTGATTTCCAATAATTCTTGTTTTTTCTTTTGATAGTCTGAATCATCCAGATGATACAGTTTTCTAAAAAAATCGAGATGCTCTTCAACCGACAGATCGGGATATAAACTTTGTTGTTGGGGCATATAGGCAATTTTAGAGCGAACTTCTTTGAAAGCAAGAGTTTTTCCATTTTTAAGAAATTCAACAGTTCCTTCATTGGGTTTTAATAATCCTATCATTGTACGCATCAGCGTTGTTTTTCCAGCACCTTCAGGTCCAATGACCCCATGCATTTTTCCTTCTTCAAAATAAAGGGAAACATCCGCTAAGGCAAGATTTACACCCAGCTGCTTTTTTAGATGATTCACTTTTATGGAGATGAGATCAGTCATTGTAATCAGTTCATTGTTTATTGTTTGGAAGTGTAATTTCAATGGTCATACCGGGTTTTAGAATTTCCTCTGCATTGGAATCCCTAAAACTTACTTTAACACCATAAATAAGACGCTCTCTTTCAGATTGGGTTTGAACATTTTTTGGAGTAAATTCTGCTTCATCATTGATTTTTATGATTGTGCCCACAAATTCACGGTTGTTGAGTTCAGGAAGAATACCTTTGAGTGTCATTCCTAAAGAAAGTTTGGCTATTAAAGGTGCCGGAACATAAATATAGGCCCAAATATCTTGAATATTAGCCAATGTTAAGATCTTTGTTCCAGGACTCATCCACTCCCCAGGTTCATGATATCGACTTAACACTTCCCCATCGATAGGAGAACTGATGGTGCACCAATCTACTTTGGTGTCTGCATCATCCATTTGAGTTTTAAGTGTATCGACAACATCTTCGCTGGTTGCACCGGTCTTAAGAAGCCTTATGTAACGCTCATAGTTATCATGAGCAAGGTGAGCAGCCAATTTATAATTTTCACACGCTAGAATAATGAGGACTTCGTCTTTTTTGACGCGATCACCCTCTTGTACTTTTACTTCAGTAATTGCGGCTTCAAGGCGTGCAGAGAGATCAACTTTAGTAACTTCTAAAGTCCCTGCATACAGAAATGGCTTGTTCAAGATAAATACATTGATAAGAATGACAGCGATGATTAGAAGTAAACCCAAGAGCAATAGCTTTTTAGAGGACTTTTTCATCGTTTCTCCTTAATTAATTAGTATAATCTATCAATTCAGGAGGCGCATATTAAATTAGTTAATTAACATATTTTTTATTTTATTACAGACCTATTAATTTATTATAAACCTATTAAAATAAATATATCGAAAGGATTATTAAGGATAATGTTATTTTTAAACTAAGGGGATGGTTATATGTATGTAAGACAAGTTTTTATTCATGGCACTTCTTTTGGATCTGCGCTTGCGATGGCCATTTCATTTAATGTGAACCATTCAGTTTTATGGGCAATCCTCCATGGTATTTTTAGTTGGTTTTATGTGATTTATTATATTTTAGTTAAAGTGAATATATGAGATATTCACTTTAACTATTACTTTGCTAAAAGTGATGAACATAACGAACTTGGTAAGTAGAACCCTGAGGTCTGTTTCTTGCATTTCGCTCGAAGTAAACATTTAAGAAAAGAGAATCATCTTTTGAAAAACTTCGCAATAATCCAGGTCCTATTGCCCAAACTCTTTCCCGTCGTCCTGCAACTTTGTGTTTGTTCATCAATGTGTCTGTTACTTGTTTAAAAACGTAACCATTGAGACCCAGCCTAAAGTCTGTGATGACCTCATATTCCATAGCAAGATTGGCAAACACAGCTTGGCCGGCTTTAGTAGAAGTGGCTGTTGGCCCAAAAGATACATTTGGATCCGTGTTTTTTGCATTCCATAAGTAATGGATACGAGTAGAGGCTGACCATTGTGGGCAAAACCAAACAGTAGCGGCCCAATAAGGGTTAAATGACCAAAAATGACTGCCAGGATTAATGGCATAATTGCGATTATATCGACCATTAGGCAGTATAAAATCTAATTCGATACGGTGTACAAAGCGGGGACCATCGCAGCCCATAATAGGATCAAATTGAAAAAATGGACCAATATTGATATCACCCAGACCATCTCGGGCTTTAAGTACACTATTACCCAATCCATCTTTGACATGAGCTTCCACCAACCAAGGTAAGATCGCACTCAAACCAAAGCTGCCAGTATCAAAACATTTTTCTGGGGATAAATAGATCAATTGAGCAAGATTAACTGTCGTGTGTAACTTTGTTTGAGGGAGAGGAAGTTTATTACCGTTATTATCATTAAAACGATTGCTGGTATAAAATTTAAGATAATCCTGGAAATAAAGACCTGGCCCTGCAGGAGGCGCTCCATCCAGAAAACTGGTTTGACCCAGATTGACCGGAGGCTCATCATAGGCAAGCACAGCCGTGCTGAAGATAGAAACAAAAGCAGTTACCAGATATGCAGACGAATTCCTTTTCATATTGATATTCATAAAAACATCCTTAGTTAATGAATATAATTATTCATGAAAAAATCAAATAAGTCAATCAACTTATTGAAAAGTAATTTAATTTTCTATATTATATATTGTTTAATAAAGAAAAATATCACCGTGAATATTAGGAGTTTTCTATGAATTACAGCAATATTCCTATTGTAAATTTAAATGATTTAGAAAAGGGCATGTTATTAGAAGAACATCGAGTAGCAGATTTTGTGGTTAGAATTATTGGTTCCTGGAAGTTTATTGTTATTCAAACCATTGTGCTTGTCTTTTGGACTATTCTAAACATCGTTGCTTTTTTTGAACATTGGGACCCCTACCCTTTTATATTGTTAAATCTTATTTTGTCACTACAAGCAGCTTATGCTGCACCCATTATTATGATGAGTCAAAATAGACAAGCAGCGCGTGATCGTATTGAAGCCCACAATGATTATCTTGTTAATCTAAAATCAGAGAAAGATATTAGTATCATTTTAGAGCGATTAGAAGCTCAAAATAAAATGATTATCAACATACAACATTTACTTTTAGCTAAAGAAACAGAGAAAGCTGAGTTAACAGAATAAAGCCTAAGGAAAGTGCTGAATGACTGCCATTGAAATTGAAGCTCACTTAAAACATCTTCAATCACGCATTCAACAAGCAAAAGATCGTTTTGGTCGTACCCAAGATAATATTACTTTAGTGGCTGTCAGTAAAACCCGCCCTAAATCAGCTGTCTTAGCTGCCTATGAATTAGGAATTCGCCATTTTGGTGAAAATTATCTTCAAGAGGCTCTTACAAAAATTCCTGATACTGTCAATCTTAATCTTCAATGGCATTTTATTGGATCTATTCAATCCAATAAAACAAATCTTATTGCAAAACATTTTTCATGGGTACACACAGTGGATCGCATTACTATTGCACAACACTTAAATGAAAGCAGATCAAACACCGAACTTCAGCCTTTAAATGTGTGTATTCAAGTCAATATTAGTGATGAGGTGCAGAAATCAGGAGTAAGTCTAGCTGAATTACCTGAATTAGCTAATGCGATCTCCAAGCTTCCCTTTTTAAGACTCCGAGGTTTGATGGGCATGTCCAAAGAAGACATGTCTTTTGAAGAACAACGAGCCTGTTTTAGGAAGTTACACGAGGCTTTACTTCATTTACAAAAAACATATCCTGAATTAGATACATTATCGATGGGCATGTCAGATGATTTTGAAGCAGCCATTGCAGAGGGTGCTACCCTGCTTCGTATTGGAACAGCACTATTTGGTCCAAAAGTGCTGAGGGTGTGATGTTGGTGATGGTGTCAAATCTGGACATTGGACATTGAAGAGATTTCTCAAGGATTTTTACTTGCTAATATCTAATGTCAATACACCTTTACCATTTTGTTAATGTCTAATGTCCAGATTTGACACCATTGCACCATTGGACGGGGAACCGGGCCGGCACAGAGACCGGCCCCTACAAAAGCCTCTCTAATTCTTCCCAACGCTTATAACACGCCTGCAATTTTTTATCTATTTTTTCAAGTTTTTCTAATGTGGCAGTAATATCAGATTTCTCGCGATTGTAAAAGCCTGGTTCTGCAATTTCATTTTGTAATTGATGTTGTAAAGATTCTAATTCTGCTATTTTTTGAGGCATTTCTTCTAATTCTCTTTTTGTTCTAGAATCAACATTTTTAGTTTGAACCGCATCTTTGGCTTGAGCCCCATGTTTAGTTTGAACCGCATGAACCATCGTTTCAGTTTTTTTAGTCACAGGAGGTTTTGTTTTTGGAATATCTTTATATCCCCCGATATATTCAATAATTTTGCCTTCTCCTGCAAAATAAAGGGTGCTCGTTGCCACTTCATCCACAAAACTTCTATCGTGGCTAACCAGTAAGAGTGTCCCTTTATAATCAACCAGGATATCTTCTAATAATTCTAAGGATTCGATATCTAAATCATTAGTGGGTTCATCTAACACAAGTAAATTATTGGGTAAACTAAAGAGTTTTGCGAGCAGTAAACGATTACATTCACCCCCGGATAACATTTTAACAGGCGTGCGAGCGCGTTCAGGGGTAAAAAGAAAATCCGATAAATAGCTGATAATATGTTTTTCTTTTCCATTAATAACAATGGTTTCTCTACCTCCGGCGACATTTTCAGTGGCGGATAGTTTAGGATCAATCCCTGCTCGCAGTTGATCAAAATAGCCAATTTGTAAATTGGTTCCTAATGCTACCTTCCCTTCTTGAGGTATTAACTGTCCTAATAGTACTTTTAATAATGTGCTTTTGCCAATACCATTGGGGCCAATCAGTGCGATTTTATCGCCTCTTAGAATATTAAGCGAAAAATCTTTAATAAGTACAAGATCACCGATACTGTAATAAACATTCTCTGCTTTAGTCACTAATTCACCCGAAAGTGCGGCTTCATTGGTGGTAAATTTTGGGTTTCCTTGCAATTCTCTTCGTAATTGCCGTTCTTTTCTGAGTTTTTCTAAGGCTCGCACACGACCTTCATTACGTGTGCGTCGAGCTTTAATGCCTTGTCTTATCCAAACTTCTTCTTTGGCTAAATTAATGTCAAATAATTTGGCTTGTTTCGCTTCAACTTCTAAACGATGTTCTTTATCAACCAAATATTTATCATAATTTCCATTCCAAGAAGTTAATTGTCCTCGGTCTAATTCAATGATCCGCTGGCTTAATTTGCGTAACAAGGTTCTATCATGAGTAACACATAATAAAGCACCCGAATATTGGGCTAAATAATCTTCCAGCCATTCTATAACCGACAGATCTAAATGATTGGTCGGTTCATCTAATAACAAGAGATCAGGTTCTGAAACCAGCGCACGCGCTAAGGCAGCTCGCCTTTGCCATCCGCCAGAGAGTGCCCCCATGAGTTTATCCATAGGAAGCTCTAAACGGGTTAAAATGCTTTCTATCATTTGCTGATAATGCCAGCCTTGTTTAAGATCGAGCTGTTTTTGTACTTCTTCTATATCTTTTAGCCATTTTTCATTGCCTGTTAAATCTGGAAACTGAGTGAGTTGATGATACTGCTGTAATAATACTCCTATTTCTTTCAAGCCTTCCGAAACAAAATCATAAACTGTAGTTGTATCGCAATTTGGTAAATTTTGAGATAATTCCGCAACTTTTAAGCCTGGGGATCGATAAATTTTGCCTTCATCAGAATTTAACTGGCCCATCATTACTTTTAATAAACAAGATTTACCCATGCCATTGCGGCCAATTAAAAATATTCGCTCTTTAGGCTCTATTTGTAAATTGACTTTATCAAGGAGAGGCGCCTCTCCAAAAGAAAGCGAGACATTTTCTAATCTTATCATGACGTTATTTTAGTATAATTACCTTATTTTAGTGTGGCTACCTTTTGAAAAACTGAAAGGAGTTCCATTGGCAATGGGAATACAATGGTAGAATTCTTTTCTTCAGCGATATTAGACAAAGTCTGTAAATAACGTAATTGCAATGCTTGCGGTTGCTGCGATAAAATTTCTGCAGCTTCTAATAATTTTTTTGAAGCTTGAAATTCTCCGTCCGCATGTATGACTTTTGCTCGACGTTCTCGTTCTGCTTCTGCTTGTTTGGCAATTGCTCGAATCATATTTTCATTGAGATCAATATGTTTAATTTCAACCATGCCGACTTTAATTCCCCAAGCCTCAGTTTGTTCATCTAAAATTTGTTGAATATGGGCATTAAGCTTAGTGCGCTCTGCGAGCATTTCATCCAATTCATGTTGCCCGAGAACCGATCGGAGAGTGGTTTGCGAAAGCTGACTTACCGCATTTAAATAATTTTCGACTTGGATGACCGCTCGTTCTGGGCTTATGACTCGGAAATAAACCACGGCATTGACTCTCACCGACACATTATCACGAGAAATAACGTCTTGAGGAGGAACATCCATCACAACAGTACGCAAATCCATTTTTACCATTTGTTGAATGATAGGTATAATGATAATAAGACCCGGGCCTTTGACTTTCCAAAATCGACCTAAAGTAAAGACCACTGCACGCTCATATTCTCGCAGCACACGAAAACACGCCATAATGAATATGAATAGAAAAGGAATTAAAGCAATATAAAATCCAGCCATGTTTATGCTCCTTATTAGGTTAATTGCTTGCAGAGTCTGTGGGTTCTACGGTCAGCAGCAGTCCTGATACCTGTATAATACGGATCTTTTGGCCCAATTGTAAGGGTTTATCCGAGCGTGCCTTCCAAATTTCTCCTTGAATACGCACTAAAAGTTGTCGATTGCTATATTCTAACACTTCTCCTTCAGCACCAATCAGTGCTTCGCGGCCAGTGACTACTTTTTTTCGAAGGGAGCGAATAGCAAGATTAATAATAATTAAGAAAAATCCTGCAGTTAGAAGGCTCATCGCAAAAATCACTTGCCAAGCAATATTAAACCCTGGCGCTTGCGTATCTAATAATAAAACCGAGCCGGCCACAAAAGCAATGATCCCCCCTATTCCCAGTACGCCAAAACTGCTTATAAACACTTCAACAATCATAAAGACGATCCCTAGGAACAATAACGCAAATCCCACATAATTAATAGGTAATAATTGAAAAGCATACAATGCCAGTAATAAACAAATTGCCCCTGCAACGCCGGGTAACACAAACCCTGGATTAGCAAATTCAAAAAATAAGCCATAAACGCCTATCATTAATAAAATATACGCAATATTGGGATCAGTAATGATAGATAAAAATTGAGATCGCCAATCCGGACTGATGGATTCTATTTCTAGATTAGTAGTTTGCAAGGTTTGTTCTACCCCTTGTACTTTGACTACTCGACCATTAATAGCTTTTAATAAATCTGGAATTGAATCTGCAACCACATCAATAACCTTTAATTTAAGGGCTTCATCTGCTGATAAACTGACTGCTTCTCGAACAGCTTCTTCTGCCCAAGCACTATTGCGACCGTGCATCTCTGCAAGGCTTCGAATATAGGCGGCAGCATCTTGAGTTGCTTTTTTATGCATGGTTGATTGCGATTCTTCATTATTTTGATTTTTATTTTGGTTTTGATTTTTATTTTGATTGGTTTTATCATTTTCTAATTTATTCCCTTCTTTATTTTCCTCTGATTTACTCCCTTCTGAAGTGGTTTTACCCTCTTCTGGCGTTGGGGATGAGGTTGGGGATGATATCTCGCCAATACTAACCGGAGAGGCAGCACCGACATTGGTGCCCGGTGCCATTGCCGCAATATGACTCGCGTATAGAATATAAGTCCCGGCACTGGCGGCTCTAGCGCCTTCAGGAGCAACGTAAGTGACAATGGGAATGGGAGAAGCCAGGATAGCCTTATTAATGCCTCGCATGGAGCTATCTAAGCCACCGGGTGTATCCAAACGCAGAATGATTAATTTGCTATTTTGTGAAATTGCATATTCTAAACCACGTTCAAAATAATCTTGAGTAGCAGGACCTATAGCACCTGTGATATCCAATAGAACAACCTGTTTAGTGGCACTGACTATTGGAGATACTAAAAGCAATAACAAAATAAGCAGTCTTTTCATCATATGCTTTTTATTATAGTCAAATATTAGAGGGGATTATAAGATGGGATTATACAAAATATAGAGATTTATGACATTTACGATATTTATGGCTTTCTGTAGCTGGGTCGCTACGAATAGCGACCCCTACAGATTTATACGGCTTTACCAATATTACTAGTTAAATCAAAATTACTAGTTAAATCAAAATTAAGGCCGTCTTTGTCTGAGATCGTTGGGATCTTCTGGTAATCCAGTCATTGGTTGAGCTGCTGGTGCTGCTGCAGCCCCTGCAGCTGCTCCTAGAGGATATCCAGTGGGCACAGCAGGACCTGCCAACATAAATGCTTGTGCTGGTGCTAGTGCTGGTGCTTGGTTTCTGTTCTTCAGATTAGGGAATGCCTCATATAAAGTTTCTAGATCAGTACCTTCATTTACTTTCAGAATTACAATTTCTAATTCCTCCAATAGGAAGTCAGGGATAGCTTCACTGATGGCTTTTTTAGCAGCTTCAACGTCAGCTATGGCGGCTTCTATGGCGGCTTTTTTAGCTATAAACTCGTTTACTAACCCCCTAGTTCCAAACTTTCCACCAATGATACTTCTAAACATTTCTCTAGTTTTTATAACTTCTTCAGACTCTAAGGTAGTAAGTGCATCACGAAGAAAAGGATATGCTGCTTCTAAGGCAGATTGTTCAGCAAATTCTTTTTGATCACAAGCTAAGTTGTAACCATCTCGTACTATGCGGATATCAATAGGAATACGATTTCTTTGCGCTTGTACCAAAAGGCCTGCTGCAGTACGTATGTTTCCAGTTGAAATCAAGGTGTATATATTCCGATTGACCCCAATAACTGTTTTTTCACGAAATTCTTTTTCTGCATAAGCTATTGCTGCTCTTTGCGCTTCATCAAGAGTTGCTGCTGTTACATGTGTTGATAGTGCTGCCATAAAATTTCCTCAAAATGTTGTGTGAATGTACATCAAAATTAATTTAATTCTTAAGCAGATAGCTTGTCATAAATGAGAACGTTTGTCAACACATATGACTAACACACATATGACTAACACTATATTATTTGTGTTTATGCTAACGTTTCAAAAGTTAGACATACTAACGTTTAGAACGTTAGAAGAGGTAATGTGTTGAAAAGTAAAAGAATTTCTTAACCAATAACTTTTTCTAAATCATAAGTAAAATTAATAACTTATAAGGGTCTATCAACTATTGGGTGCAGTTACTCCTAAAGGACCCACTTTCTTTATCAATAGATATATATTAAAATATCTTCTTTAAGATAATAGCGGGATACGCTTAATTTTCATAATACTAATAAAGTGTAATATTGTAAGGCAATATTTTTATGTATAAAAAGTTCCAAAAAACCTTGGTTTCTGTACTTTTCTTAATTATTGCATTGAATGCAAATGCCAAGATAATTGCAACGGATGATATCTCAACAATATCCTCTTATATTGATAAAAATACGCTCGTTTTATTAGATATTGATAATACCATCATCGAATTAGCCCAAACTTTAGGCACGCCAGAATGGTGTGCAGATTTCTATGCTAAAAAGCGTAAATTGGGAATGCCCGAAGACGAAGCCATCAAAATTACCTCTGAGATTTTTACGCGTGTTAATGAACGTTCTGATGCAAAACCAGTGGATTTAAGAACGTCAAAAATCATTCAAGAATTACAAAAACAAGGTATTATTGTTTTAGGTTTAACAGCAAGAGCTCATGTTTTATCAGAAGCAACCGCAAGACAATTAAAGTCTTCTAATGTTAATTTTAATGTAGGAAAATTTAAAAACAAAGAAACTAATACATTAAATGGACAAAGAACTCAGTTTAAAAATGGAATTATTTTTGCAGCAGGACATAATAAAGGTGATTGTTTAAAAGCTTTCTTGTCTGTAACACAATGGACGCCTAAAAAAATTGTATTTGTAGACGATCGATTAAAACATGTTAAAGAAGTAGAGAAAGCTATTTTTAAGGACAATATTGCTTATACAGGGATTCATTATACTTTATTAAATAAGAAAATGAAGGATATGAATCCAAAAGTGTATGAAATACAACTTGAACATTTAAACAAAACCAATAAAATTTTATCTGACAAAGACGCCATTGCTCTTTTAGAACCGGTGTCAAATCTTGACAATCTTGACATTGGACATTAAGTTTACGCAGTTACCACTGCTGTGTTTTTCTGCTAATTAATTTAATGCCGAGCGCAATCGATTGGAACAACTGAGGTATAGCGTAACAATAGATTTTGCAGATTGGGGAAAGATTTGGCCAAGGTCAAGGGGGAAGCTCCGGTAATATCCTGAATTAAAGGATTACCCCCCTGCTCCAACAGGTATTGCGTTGTTTGCATATGATTATGGCGTACAGCCTCATGTAAGGGTGTACTGGCTGCAATATCTTGAATATTAACGTTTGCTCTATTTTCAACCAAAAGTTTAATAAAAGGTAAATGACCCCGAATAGCTGCCCAATGAAGGGGGGTACATCCCCCAGGATCTTTTATATCAACATTAGCACCATACTTTATTAAAAGAGTTGCAATTTCTAAGGAGCCATTTTTTGTTGCAATATGTAACGCTGTAATCCGAGCTAAATCTTGCAGATCTTTTATTATTTTCTGTATCCAGGTAGATGGAATATATGAAACATCCTCCTCTTCTAATAATTCGAAGGGAATTTCATGATATTCATTTCGTATGTTAGGATTTGCACCCCGTTCTAATAATAATTTAACAATATTAGATAGACCTTTTTCTACAGCAAGATGCAATGCACAAACCCCAAGTGCATTTTGAGTATTAAGGGGTTTACCCACCTTAATAAGGTTTTCTGCCAGTTCAATATTTTGGGTTGATAAGGCTTCTAGAATTTCACACTGATCTGATATCATCGTCCTATAGTTCTCCAAATAAAAATATTGACATACTGCAGACACACTGCTTATTTTTATTTTAGCAGCTTTTAATATTATTGCTTGCTCAAGGAAATAAAGATAAAGATGCTCAAATTGTGATAGTTAAAAGTTAAAAAACTAAATAAACTAAACAAAACTAAGATTAAATTTATCGATTATAAAGGGACTGGCGATACCACTGAAAAAACCAAAAAAATGGCTTTCCCAAGAAATTTTATCTTCTTGTGGGAAAATTCCAAGAAAAATACTACCAAAGTAGTACAGAACAATAATCGCCAAAAGAAGAGACGTAAAACTGGGGTCAAAATAAGCAGTTGCCAGTATAAATCCAAAGTAACCAGAAACCAGGCCGCTGGCACCAATATGTAAAGAAGGACGCGCTGCAAGCCATACACCCAGGCCTCCTAGTGCGACAACAATGATGGTCACCTGAAAAAAGAGCTCTTCTCCTCTCGCCAGAATCACAAGCCCCAGTGGAAACAAAGGAATGGTATTAAAAAATAGATGATTAAAATTTTGATGCAAAATCGGTGAAAAAATGATCCCCAAAAGCCCAAAAGTATGTCTCGGATAAATCCCTAAAATATTAAGTTTAGATTTAAACATCCAATTGAGAATATTAATGATCCATAAACCGGCTATACCAATAAGCCAAGGGTAAATGACCAATTTACTTTTTGTGATAAAGGTAGAAAGCTCGTTAGTGAGTTCTGCTAACATCAGGTTCCTCATTTTGGTGCATTATGGTGTATACATAAATATGTATAACACAAATACATGTTATGGTGTCAGACACGGTGTCAGACACCCTGTACGCTCCAAAGGGAGTCAATAATGGAAACTAACTTTATCAATATCGGACTTGCCTTTTTAGAAGGCTTTGCATTGATCCTGTCTCCTTGCATCTTGCCCATCATGCCCATAGTGCTGTCTGGCTCGCTTGAAGGCGGCAAAAAACGTCCATTTGGCATTATTATAGGTTTTATTATTACTTTTGCGGTGTTCACGTTTTTTTCAAGAGAAATCATATTGGGTTTAGGGATCGACGCTAATCTTATTAGAAATCTTTCATTTGCCTTGTTACTCGTTTTTGGCTTTATTATGATTTCAGATTATTTAACAGAGCTCTTTAGCAGAATGACGCAGCGTTTATCAAATGTTGCTTATACGCTTGATTCTACAATGAGTTCTACCAGCACCTCTAGCATCTCCACTAGGCAAACACCTCGATCAGCTGTTAAAAAGATCCTCCATAATCCAGAGGGATTTATCAGCGGTTTAATCTTTGGGGGTCTTATTGGATTGATTTGGACGCCTTGTGCTGGGCCCATATTGGCGGCAGTCATTGTACAAGCAGTTTTACAAAAAACGACATTTTATAGTTTTTTATCCATTTTATTTTTTGGCATTGGGGTCGCAATACCCATGTTGATTATCATTCTATTTGGAAGAGAAGTGATGCAAAAATTTAAATTTTTAAAAACGAAAACAATCTTAATTCGCAAGCTTTTAGGACTTATTATCATTGGTACTGTTCTTTTTATGATTTATGGAAATAGTTTAGTATTTAGCTCTTTTTCTTTTGAAAGTCAAAAATCAACACGCGTTTCTTCTATCACTTCTGATTCTTCTGATTCTTCTACTGTTCCTTCATCTTCAAAACTTTCGTTAACAAATGGATTACGAAGTCCTTATATGGCACCCCCCATTTCAGGCATTGAAGCGTGGATTAATTCTAAACCACTGCAATTAGCTCAATTAAAAGGCAAAGTAGTATTAATTGATTTTTGGGCATATTCCTGTATTAATTGCATTCGTACCCTCCCCTATTTAAAAGATTGGTATAAAAAATATCAGGATAAAGGCTTAGTTATTATTGGTGTTCACAGTCCTGAGTTTGATTTTGAAAAGGATCTTGCGAATGTAAAAAAAGCGGTTCAAGATGATGATATTCGCTATCCTGTTGCTCTCGACAATAGTTTTGTAACGTGGCAAAACTATAATAACACTTATTGGCCAGCACATTATTTAATCGATAAAAATAATAACGTGGTCTATCAACATTTTGGTGAGGGTGATTATGATGTGACTGAAAATAACATTCGATATCTATTGGGGATGGATACCAAAATTGCAGAAGCTCCTGCTAATGAAAATTTTTCAATGGCCCAAACGCCCGAAACTTATCTGGGATATGAACGGGCTAATCAGTTTCACAGTCCTGAATCCGTTGTTAAGAATAAAGTAGGTAACTATAGCTATCCAAACAAAATTCCTGACAATGCTTGGGCATTAAAAGGAAGTTGGATAATAACACCGCAAAAAATTATTGCGACCGAAGCTGATTCTGCTATCAAGATCCATTTTTATGCAGGAAAAGTGTATGCGGTGCTTGGCAATCAGGGAAATAAACCCATTAAAGTAAAAATATTATTAAATGGTGAGTTAGTGCTAGATGAAAATGGAAAATCAGTTAAGGATAGTAAGGTTGTCGTTACCAATCATCAATTATATTCGTTGATTGAATTTAAGCGTCCTTCAAGTGGGATCCTTGAGTTAATAGCAAGTGATCCCAACCTTGAAGTGTATACCTTTACCTTTGGGGATTAATCCCAATAGTAGTGATGTACATGTCTACGATATCTGGGGACAGAGTAATAATAATCATCGTAATAGCTGTAATATTGCCGATAATAATGTCTGTGATGTCGAGGACGAATGGGTCTGTAATGATGACGATGTATTTCAGTGGTTCGATAATGGCGATGATGGCGGTAGTGTCGATGATGTCTATAATGGTGAGGTCTATGATAGTAATGATCACCCACATCGGTGTATCTTTCTACAACATATTCTTCAATAGGAATTAATTCGGGTCCACCCACTGAAACACTAAAAAAAACGTTACCTGCGTTGACAGTTCCAGAGATTGCGCCTAAAGATAAAAGTGTACATGCAAGTAATAGATATTTTCTCATGATATACTCCAATCTATTAATAAATGAACCCGTAATATACCACATTTCGATAAAATTGAGATAATTTTTTATTCACTCTTTATTCTTTGCCGAATCATTTAATGATCTCAGTTTGAATTGGGGTATCTAAATGGGTACTAGGTTTACACACAGCTCTAGCTTTGTCTATAAATTATATGTTAAGCTTCTGCCATTCATAAATAATTTGGGAGATTTTTAAATGGCAGCAATATTAACACCATCATCTGCACCTGATATAAATACTGAGAATATGACTGATGATGGGAGGGCTTTGATCACTCTTTTAGCAAAAGTCTATACGGCAGGGAATGAAGAACAAAGAAAACAAATGAGAGATTTTCTAGAGGATCCATCAACGTATAGAGAGGTGCATAAACTCATAATGCCTCCCGGTAAGCGGATTCACGATCCTTCTTTTCACAATCTTTCTGTTATAGAAAAATCTCTGTTATATAGACTTGTTCTTGAATTACATACAAAATGGGCTTCTAGATTACGACAAGGATGGGATTGGACGGAAACGAAAAAATTTTTAATGGATTGTTTAAATCAAGCCATTCATGATTTGCCAAGATGGGAATCTCATCCTGACTATACAAGGATAGTGATTGAAGCAGCACAAAAAAAGGCAAAAGATAAAGAGAATCTTGACAATAGTAGTCACAACCTTTTTGTGTTTTTAAAAAGAAAAGTGGGAAGTGGTAAAAAAGCTGCCCTGTTGTTGGGTGGGCTCTTTAAAGAAATAGCTACAATATCGCTTATTACACCAACCTCGGTTCTATATGGAACCATAGTGGATAAATTGTCTTTAGGGTTAGAGGGATTAGAGGAAGAAGATCTTCTAAAAATACAACCGGATTTACAAATAATTGCTGGTATTGAAGTAGAAAATAGATATTGGTATTTCGAAGAAGCAGCGAGATATTCAGAAGAGGTGTCTTATGTGATTGGTGCAGTCGAGGAATCTGAACATCGTGCAGCTGCAGAAGCCGCAAAAAGACGTGCAGCACCTTCAACTCCAGCGCGGCCTGCAACAGCCGGACCAGCAACTCCCCCACCTTCAGATCCAGCACGTTCAGCTGAGCATGAAAGATGTGTTAAACTTCGAAAGGAATTAGTTCAGCAATTTGAATATGTAAAAACCAAACTGAATCATATGCGTAACTTTCCAGTGAAATTGGCAGGCAAAATACCTAAAGATGCCGATCAGTCACTTTTTACTTCACTAGAACTTGGAAAACAATTATGTAATCAAACGATTGAAAAATTTCAACAACCTTACGAGAGTATAAGAAAAAAAATAGCTGAAGCTAATAACTTAACAAAATTAATGGATGTTAAAGTAGATATTGATGACTTGACGAGAAAAACAAATGAAGAATTCAAGCTGAGGTTTGATAATTTTTCAACTGTAAACGATATGATACAAAAGCGTAAACAAGCATTAGGCCTGTTTCCTAATATCATTCTGAAAAACCTTATTGGTGTAAGAGGACTTGTATCTTGCGCAAAGGCACACATTGGTGAGATATCAAGTAAATTAAAGGGTCTAGATAAAAGCAAGCTTCCAGATTCGCCGGTGGTTCCGAACTTAGAAAAGGAAATTTTTGAGATTTGTGAGCTACTTAAACGATTGGAGGAAGAGAATCAGACATTTTACTCTGATGGCATTGTTAGAGCGGATGAGAGTGGTAATCCTGTTGCTAGCGATAAGTTATCGACGGAAACGGATTCTAAAAAACTAGAAGCGTTTGAAATACGGACGGCTAATCTGTACGTAAATCTATACAATCTTTTAGGAGGAGTCAGAAACGTTGCTACTAAAGCGAATCAGCTAGAGGACGGTGCATCTAGAACATTTTTACCGCTTCTAATAGCTGCTATGGAGGCATTTAGGCCGTATGTAGCAACAACATCACATACGGTTCCAATCAGAACTAGTGGGGTGTCTGTGAGACCATAGCATTGACTTCTTCCCATCAATGCATCTCGTACCCTCGGTAGCACTCTTGCCAGTAAACGGCATTAGTGCTCCGGGGAAAAAAGAGGTAAGATAAGGTGTTCTAAGTGGGGATTTTATTCCATCTTTTCAATGATGGTGATGCCAACCACGATGCCAGCCACCATGATGTCCACCATGACCACCAAAACCAAAGTTTAAAACAATACCATTATCAGGTTCATAATACCTATATGGATGATAAACTCGCGCTGGAACATAATAATACTGTCCAGTAACTGGATCATAAACTAATTGATAGTGGTTACGATGGGGATGCCTAACAATAATAAATGCAGCTTGGACAACCTGTGCCCCCTGCCCTTCTTGTGGATTGGCAACTAATGCGGTTGCACCCACACTTGTCGAAGTGACTGCCAGACTTAATATGGTTAATGCAAGTAATAGAAATTTGTTCATATTCTTTTCCTCCTTACTGCTTGTATGTGCACTGAACTATAATAGTTTCTTACATAATTAAGTATAGTTCAAAAATCTTCTGCTGGAATTTCATTAAAAACATCAAATTCGTTTGGTTACAACAATTGCATCGGATACAGGACGAAGCGTATTTAGTCCTTGGGATTCATCTTTATCTCCAATGGTTGTATTCATTATGTGACCATTAAGAAATAGAGTTGATGAACCACCTCCGTCTAAATTAATGGCTTGATGACATCCTAAAGTCACCATCAAATTTGCTAAATCAGGTAGACTTAAACCAATATTTGATTCATTTGAGATTTCATCTCGAATAATACTAAACATTTCTAGTGTTTTCATTTCTTCTATTGCTTTTTGAGTATGCCCTTTTTCGCGTAAAATATTGCGCATTTGTTCAATAGTGATTTGTTCTAAAGCTTGAGAATAAGTATGTTCAACCACAACCATCACTAGAGTACCTTCTGATTTTACGCCTAAAGCGGTACGTGCGTGGGGTTTTTCAGCAAAACTTTTGGAACCTAATTTTTCAAGATCGGTAATCGCTTGACCATTTTCAACAAGCATGGGAATACCCATCAAGAAATTTTTCATCCCAGCCCATTTAGCATTATTTTGGTTTTGGGGATCCTTAAAAGTTGTATTAAAAGTAACCTTTTTTCCCACTTTTGCGAAATCCATCGAATGAGAGCTTGGAAAAGATAAAATCCAACCTGATCTAGGAATTGCATTGTCACCATGTTCGACAATCTGAGTAATTATTCCTTTTTTATCGATTAAAATTTCACGACGATCGTAAGGTGTCAGTGAAGTAGGACCAAAAGTGTGATTATATAAAATAATATCATCGTTTTTGGCAAATTGATTTATTTTATTAGGAGCAATTTTTTCTTTTCCAACAAGCAAGTTAAATTCTATCTCAATATTCCCCATATCTAGTTTATTTTCATTGAACACTAACAGTGCTCGTTTATTTTTTGCTAAAGAAAAGATGTCCCCATTAATAATGAGTGTTCCACTGGGCCGACCATCCTCGCTATTGCCTATCTCAAAAAATCCTGCATTAATTGCTGCTATTGCTCCTTTACGTAAAGCAATGGATTTTACAGTTTCACGGCCAAATACTTGGTTATGAGCCTTTACTAAATCAAGACGATAATATTTTGGATCAATACTTAAAATATGAATAATATGGTTATTTTTCTTTTGAGAGTTGTATGACAACCCTTCAGGAAGTTTAAAATCATTTTTTACTTGTGTATTTTGTTTGGTTTCTGGCAATACAGCTAGTGCCATAGGGCAGCAAAATACTAAAAAGTATGCTATAAATCCAGTCTGCAGTATAAGAAAAAACATATGAGAATTTCTTTTAATGGAAATATTTGACATTTCATAACCCTTAGACAAAAGAATATTATAAAATAATTGAAAAGTATTCACCATTATTTTTAACACATTAACAAAAGAACAAAGAACTCCACCAAATAGTCTTTCTGTTTGGGACTCACCCTGCGGTTGATCGACTCTGGGAAACTAATCAATGATGATGTCCGCCCTCATGATGATGTTCACCCTCATGATCATGATGGTGTTCACCGTGAAAACCACCAAAACCAAAGTTTAAAATAATACCATTATCGGGTTGTGGTACTTCATAAGATGGTGGGTTGCCATTATATGGAAAATAGCCTTGCCCTGGAACATAATAATAATATTGCCCAGTATCCGAATCATAAACTATTTGATATTGGTTGTTATAATAACGATCTTTAACAATAACAAATGTAGTTTGGATAACCTGTGCCCCTTGCTCTCCTTGTGGATTGGCAACTAATGAGCTTGCACCTACACTCATCGAAGTTACTGCCAGAGTTAATGTGCTTAATGCAAGTAATAGAAATTTGTTCATATTCTTTTCCTCCTTACTGCTTGTATGTACACTGAACTACAATCATTTTCTATATGGTTAAGTATAGTTCAAAATTTCAGCCGGAAGGACGGGATGGGGGCAAGAAGAAGAAGGAGAATTATGTGGGTTGGGAAGGCAGGACCTCGGGAAAAGGACTGGAGATACAATCCTCTGCTTTATTGTTATTAGAGCTCTTTGGAGCAACAGACGCAGTAGAGGTGGGTACTAACCCTGGGATCTCTTGTTTGCCTGCTTTTATTTCAATACTTGAATTTTTAAAAGCATCATTAATGGGTTCAAAACGTCCACCCAAATTTTTTGCTAAAAAAGATTCTGTCACAGCATAAAAGGACAAACGATTTTCAGGTTTTGCAAAACCATGTCCCTCGTCTGGATATAAAACATAGGTGACGGGGATCTTTTTACTTTCCATCACTTTAACAATTTGATCAGATTGAGCTTGTTTGACTCTGGGATCATTGGCACCCTGACCAATTAATAAGGGTTTTTTAATATTATCTACAAATGTTAAGGGTGAACGTGAAGCTAAAAATTGTCGTCCTACTTCGGTTTCAGGATCACCCCCAACCATTATTTTTAAAAGTGTATACATAGGTTTCCAATATTCTGGAATGGTTTGGAACATGGTTTCAAGATTACTCATACCCACAATATCTACCCCGCAAGCAAAAACATCTGGAGTTTTTGTCATGCCAACGAGGGTTGCGTATCCTCCGTAACTGCCCCCCATAATAGCGACTTTATCTGAGGTGGTGATCCCTTGTTGGATTGCCCAATTGACTGCATCAATGAGATCATCATGCATTTTTGCTGCCCACTCTCCATTGCCTGCATTTGCAAATTTTTTACCAAATCCTGTAGAGCCTCGATAGTTTACACTTAAAACTGCATATCCTCGATTGGTTAACCATTGATGTTCTGCATCATATCCCCAACTATCTCTAGCAGCAGGCCCACCATGGACAAGCAAAATTAAAGGTACAGGTGTTTCTATTTTCGCTTTGTCCATTCTAAGATTGTAGGGAAGCGATAAATAACTTACCAAGGATAAGTTATCTCGAGATTTTATGATCACCGGATCCATGTTTGTTAAAATAACGTTATCTAATTCAGGACGTGAGGGAAATAAAAAACGTGCTTTTTGCGAAGGTCTATCGTACAAATAATAATGAGGAGCACCGTTATCTCGATCATAAACCACAATCCAGGTATTGTCATCTAAACTACGGCTCGTGATATGGAGTTCTCCCTCCATGACAGTTTTTAAATATTTGAAGTCAGGGGCTATGGTTTTATCTAAAATAGTCCATTCTGTTTTTTCATAAGTGGCAGAAGTTGCTTGTACTGTTTTTTTTGTGGGATGGGTTAAAACATTATCGATATCCACTCGTTTATCTTGAGACATCAAATGTGTCTTTTTAGACTTTAAATTAAGGCTAAATAAAGCACCTGTGTTGCGTTTTCGGCTATCGATCATATAAAGAATATCCCCTGTTTTATCCATTGATAGGGGACTCGTTGTTAGCATATCTTGTTGAGGTATAGAAAAGAGTTCTTTTTTTACATATTCATTTTTTGCATCTTTATTAAGTGTATAAAGTTGTGCACCACCGTCTGGGGTTGTTTGCATCCCAACTTTTACATTCAAATCATGATCATAAACAAAGTCTGCAAAAGTATTGTTTTCCATCACTGGTGTTAGCTTACCGCTTAAAATATTTAGACGATAAATATCAAAAAGATCGGGTCTGCGTTGGTTAAGCTCAACTAAAATTTCTTCTGGGTGATTTTCACTTCGTGCGGCCAATCTCGCTTGTACTTTATTGAAAGAAGCCAAAGTTAATTTTTCGCCACTGACCACATCAACTCGGTATATCCGCCAGTCTTCATTACCTTCAAAATCATCCACATAAATGATATGACGATTGGTATAGGCCCAGATATAACCAGCAATTCCTCGTTTAGAGTTTGTTGTGATAGGATGCATGCTTTCTAGATTTTTGGGATCTCCCACCCAAATATTAAGGACACCTTGATGAGGCGCTAAATAAGACAACCATTGTCCATCAGGGCTAATTTGAACAGAAGTATGATTGGGATCGCTAAAAAAAGTTGAACGTGGAACTAAAGGTGTTGCCAGTTCTTCTACTGTTTCTAAGCTAAATACCAATGAAGATCCGGTTAAGCTAAAAATACTTACCAAGAAAAGTGAAAGTCTAAAAAACTTTAAATAGTTGGTCATATAAGTTCCCTGACTAAAGTTGTATGAAAGGTAATACTTCAATATCCTTCGAAGACATTAATATCAACAATATATAAGAGATTGATTCTTTCAGTCAAGGCTACCAAGTATAACGTACCGTATAGCGAACTTTTCCTTCATCGTCTGCTTTTATAGCGATTGGAAACTGGATGGTTTGTGCATCTATTTTTTCGTAAGGCGTAGAATTATCTGGAATTTGCCAATTTAAACCTCTTGGCAGTGTCTCTTTAATAATCACATTGACGGATTGTGTCTTGTGATTTTTCAAGGTTATTTCTATGGTTTCTTCCATGATATGACGATTGTTATCCACACTAAAATTAACTTGTTTTCGTTCACCAACGATGTCAAAGGCACTGCCCATTTTGATCAGTACATTTTCATCTTTGGGGGTATGATCAATGATATCCTCGCCAATAAATTCTATTGAGCCATCTGCAATATCAAGTTTATTAACTCTTATACGTCCAGAAGGCAATGGTATTCCTAATCCGTCTTTTTCACTGTTTTTAAACTTCAAATAAATATCAACTTTGGAATTTGATTGATTTCCCAATTCTTTCTCGGTATTTAAACTTCCATAATATCCTATAAGCGGTAAACTGTTATAAATATATTGCTTTTGTGCAGGTATTTTTGCTACTTTAGTAAAAAGCTCTATTTGTTTAGTAGAATTATTTGGAATGGTTGTTGTTCTGCCTAAAGTGTAGAGATGAAATTCAAAGAAGGGTTTTTCTTCAAAACCAGGAGTTGCCGCTTCGGTTTTCGCTAATCCCATCATTGGCATCGGAGCATTCTTTTTACTAGCTACTTTATTGACATCGCCGGCAATTAATTTTAACTGAGCATTATCAAAACTGGCACCAGATTTATTAACAATGCTCACCCAGGCTGTAAGATTTAATGATCCACTATTAGCATTATCCCCTTCTTCATAAATTGCATTGTAATCTGTCCACCAAGTAATTCCCGTGGTTTGGTAACTGGTTTCGGTTTTTTGACTACCTGCTTTATTTGTAACAATATCCCATACCAGAGTGGGTTTGGTGATAAGACCTCCTGGTAAATCTGGAAAACGAATGTTTGAATAGTTATTGGTGCTGATGATTTTCCCTTCTTTATCTTGTACCACTAATCCACCGCTTGTGCTTAACAATTTTCCAGTAATAACTTCAATTTTGTCCCCTAAGCTTTGCTCAAGTGTAATTTCTTGCTCTAAATATTTTTCTAACAATTTATCATTACTCACCAAATCAAAATGATAATCTTGTTCAACCACTTGAGTGTCTGGATCAGTTAAAGATTTAAACACGACTGTTGTAGGATCAAGGTAAGCTGCAACATTTGAAAAACTTATTTTATTATGCCCTGCTACCAACGCAACCTCTCTTTGATCACGAATAATGGCATATCCGGGAATAGGATAATTAATCCCCCAAGAATTCATTGCATTAGGGGTCGGACGGTATAAATCAGGAGAAATTGAACCCGGTGTTGCAGTACTGTAAATAGTTAAGCTGGTTTTAGTTGTTTCTTCAGCATAAACCATTTCAGCACAAAACATAAATCCTGTAAATACAGATAAAATAGAGCATACAATGGCTTGTTTTAATGGATTCATATATGTTTCCTAATTTTCAATCCTTGCGATTTTATAAATTTTACAGTTAAGAGAGCCCGAACCATTTGCCAGTATTCCCGTCTGCCCAACAACTATCACCTATGCATTTATAGGTATCACTGCATAAAGCCTTAAAATATTCTGAATTCTCAAGATCGGATTTATCATAATCATAGGGAACACAAACACTGCCATCATATTCACCTTGAACGCGTATTTGCCCAATTGCGTAAGTATCTGCAGATACCGAGTAAATTCCTCGATCAGCATTTTTCGTGTTGCAAAGAACATAACACCCAGGGTTATATAAAAATAAATTAAAAGTCGGTAAAACTTTTTCTTCTAGCCCTTCTCCTGGCTTAGTAAAAACAGATCCTTGTTTGTTGACATATATTTTAAAATTCTTTGGTAGCGGGTCTAAGCATTTGGCATCGGCCATATAACTGTAGGCAAAAAATATCATTATTATTAAAGGACCTAGGAGTGTCCAAATGCCAATTAAGAGGATCCTTAATTTTGATAAATTCAGTAAACGCATAGTTTACTTATAGGATAAAAAGTCAATTTCGACCATTAACTTACCTAAAAATTAGATTTTATAACGGGGCTGTTTCTTACCTAGTTTTCCCGATTAACACATTGACACTTTTTTTAGTATCCATAATAATGCGTGTTTTTTTTGAAATAGATGGAAGGGAAAAGTCTTGTTAGTACTCATTGATGAAAGTGGTTGTCCAGGTTTTAAGTTGGCCAAAGGTTCAACGCCTTATTTTGTAATAGGAATGGTTATTTTTAAGGATTTAGCGCAAGCAGAATTAACCAGCAAAACTATTTCTGAACTCAGACAATCGCTAAGCATTAACCCGGAATTTAAGTTCAGTAAAACCAGATTTGAAATTAAAGATAAATTCTTTAATTCAATATGCCAATACAATTTTGAGGTAAGGGCTCTAGTTATAGATAAATCCAAGTTATATAGTCCTAAGCTGAGAAGCAACACTGATGCTTTTTATAATTATTTTCTTAAATCTTTAATGCAATATGATAATGATATCTTACAAAATGCCTCCATCAAAATTGATGGTAGTGGTGACAAAGAATTTAAAAAGGCACTTACTACTTATTTGCGCCAATTTATCGGCCAGAATAAAATCAAAAAGTTCAAATTTATCAACTCAAGAAATGATAACCTCATTCAACTTGCAGATATGATTGTCGGAGCTATTGCAAGAAGTTATAGTGAAAAGCGTACCAATGGGAGCCGCTGGTTAAATGTGCTTAAAAGAAATGGTAAAATTAAGAATATTTGGGACTTTAAATAGAAAAACAGTCGTCTTTTGTACCCTACTCTAGAGATTTCTAGAGAGGTGCACCATCCGGTGCCGGTTCGGGTACAAAGACTAGGTAATAGAAGTATAATAAATTAATATTCTTTTCGTCAATATGTGTATTTTAATTAAATTATCTGGGTTTATATACAGTTAGGCTTTGATTTATATCCTGTTATATTTTCATATTTAAATTAAAAGTTTCTGACTCGTTATTCTTATCCCTAACAATTTCTGATGCAGCATTATAAATCAAAGGATAGTTTTTCTTACCATGACCAAATTGATCCGTTTTAAAAACAGGCATTTTCATTTCTTGTGCAAATCGGTCTAATGCAAGATCAACTTTATCGTCAACAGGATCAGCAAAATCTCCAAAGACAATGGCTTTTACATTTTTTAAAACACCTGCTTGTTTTAACTGATTTAAGGCTCTATCCACTTGATAGCCTTTTTCCCCAACATCTTCTAAAAAGAGAATTTTTCCAGCAGTTTGTATCTGCCAATTTGTTCCTAGGCTTGTTTGAACAATTGTTAAATTACCCCCAGTTAAGGGTCCTGTCAGTTTTACCTGTTTAAATTGAGCTGGGTTAAGCAGTTTAAGATTGGTAATACTGGCAAATCTATTCTTTTTGGAAAGTATATCAACAATTTTTTCAAAATTTTGAGGATCTTTTTTTGCATTTAAAAGATCTAATAATCCTGCTCCATTAATGGTTTTCCATTGCCAATTTTGTGATAAAAATAAATGGAGTGCTGTCATATCACTATACCCAATAAATACTTTTTCATATTTTGGCTTGGGTAATTTGTTCAAGTCATTGATTAATCGCGCTGAACCATATCCACCCCTTAAAGACCAAACTATCGTATTTTTTGAGTTATCGTTTAGAGCGCTTTTTAGTAATTTTAATCGCTCTTCGTCACTATTTGCATGAAAGGCAATGGCTTTTGTGACTAAATTTTCTGGAATTTCAACATTTAAAAATTGAAAAGAGTGCAGTTGTTGTATTTGTTCAGGTTCAGTGCCTGATCCCGGTGCTACCAATTTAATCTTGCGGATAGACATAGCTTGCTGAAAATGAGAATCATGTACAATAGGATTAAATTCTGGTTTTTTTTCACGCTGAAGTTTAGCACATCCGGTACTGAGTAATATCATAAGCAATAAAACCCCATATTTAACTTTCATTTCAATTCTCCTAATACATAAGCCCTAATATACAAGGCTTTAGCGATGTCGAATACCGGGTTCATATTACCAGGAGTTACTTACAATTGAAAATTAAAACGATTAAAAAATTAAGTTTGTCAATTGTCAAAAATATGCCTAAAATTAAAGAACGGAAGTGTCAATAAATGGTAATTGGTCAAAAATTGGATATATGAGCTTGTAATGTTAACTTGGGTTCTGATATTTTTTATAATTGCGATAGTTGCTGGCATTTTGGGTTTTTCAGGGCTTTCAGAAACTGCAGCAAATTTTACAAAAATCTTATTTTTTGTCTTTTTAATTTTTTTCTTTATATCACTCGCTCTCTCCTATGTGGATTAGATTCTACCCAACATAAAGATAATTAACTAAATAATTACTATTTATAAATAATATTAATTATTCATTTGATTTAAAATTGGATATTGGTAAAATGAGCAATGGATTTTTTATTAAACTAACTTTATGAAGGTGATTTTATGGCTGTTATTGGAGATGTTGTAGCAAATTTAACAAGAAACGTGTCTATTTCAACAGTGCAAGCTGGTGTGGCTGGTGCAATTAGTACAACAAGAGTAGGGGTAAAAATTGATGCAAATCCAGTCACATTCCAAGAACAATTAGATAGTATGGCTGCTCAAAGTCAAGCAATTGGGGACGCTGTTGGCATTGCAAGAGTTGCAAAAGCAATCCTTAAAGCGACAGGAAAATGTGTTGATCACTTTTTGGTTTCTATTCCTCTCCGTTGGATTAACAGCCTATTAAACCAGCCTAAATTTTTAGAACACCCTATCTCGACTATTAGAAAGACTGATCCAAGTTTAGAAGTCTTTGATGGTGATCCAATTAGCTCAGTTAGAACTTGTATTGAAGAACAAATGGATGAAAGTAGTAAAAGTGTAATGGCTATTAATGGATTTTGGGAAGAAATGGAAGAATCAAGAACAGCGCTTCAAGATTTTGAAACTGGGTTATATGCTCAGTATGAAGCTCAAAGAAACAAAGATCGATGTTTTGCAAGTTTAACTACACAAGAAGCATTGGATAAAGTAGATGAATTAGTTAGAAAAGACAATCCTACTCTTAATTGTGCAAGTGCTTCAAGTCCAAAACCTGAGCCATGTGCAAAAGAAATGTGTGATGAACATAATGCATTTGAACGTTATACTAAGCATACGGTTCAAGCAGAGAAAAGCATCAGAGCAGCGGCAAGTAATGGACTGTCTCGTTTGAGAGGAGAAACTCCACATCATCGTTCTCGTTCTGCTAAAGCCTAATTTATTATTCATTGTGGTAAAAGTTGGACCTATAAAAAATAGGTCCAACTAAATTTGTTATATACTATGTGGGCCGTATCAAACGAATCTTTCTCCTTTCCCATCCTGGTCCAGTAGCATAATCATCCACAGCACAGGCATCACCTTGACTATCCAGTTGTTGAATACATTCCTCAAGCTGATCTTTCAGCTTTGGATGATCCCATTTATCCATTTTAAATTTGCCACTTTTTATGTCTCTTCGGCTAATGACATAAGAACCCCGACGTTCCTGAACAGTTTCTCCCCGAGATAGTCTATTCCAGTAATCAAGATCCCTAGAAGTATAACTATAATGTACACTACGTGTTAAAGCAGGCTCATGTTCTTCCAAAGATTTTCTTCTTACTCCACCACTGTACCCATTTGGTGAAAATGTTTCTGTTTCTGTATGACTAAAACCTCTTCCATCCCCTTCATCTACCTCATATTTTAATGTTACATGATACTGTGGATACCGCCCCTCTTCTACACTTAAGGTGATCGGAGCACTTACAGTATCAGGACGAAGTTGATAACCTACCCCTTCTGTACCTCTAATCATTGGACAAGAAGCCAATTTTTTTACACCTCCAAGTGCCTTAACCATTGATGTGGGATAATGTGCTCTAATTTCTTGCATACGTGCTCTCAGTGCCTCACTTTGAACTCGTTGAGTGGTTTCCATTCTGCCATGAGCAAGCGAGATCCCATCAGAAATAGAATTATTGCTACTGCTCGCAGAAGAAAAGCTACCATCCTGTGAATCAACTTCTACAGAGTGGGAGGTGTTATGACTATGATGTGCCCTCGTTGGAGTCGTTGCAGTCGTTGAAATCGTTGGAATTGTTCGAATAGAGTGATTACCACTACTATGATGTGCAGCGGTTACAGTAGAATTAGTAACAGTACCGGGGGTAGGAGTCGGCCCAGTAGCTGAACTATCTGAACCACTTGAACCACCTTGGCTTTGACCTCCCGAATCACTTCGTCCCAATCTAGCTGCGTAGCCACCAGCAACAGCCAACACACCTAATCCAATTGCTATTCCTACTTTCCAATTTGGGACTATCCGTGCAGGAATAATTCCAAAATATTTTTTGTTAGCTTCAGCATCTTCTCTTTTTTGCCTACGATATGCTCTGAGTTGTGCTTTAATCGGTCTCTTTGCTGCTGACATTATATAAATCTCCAAATTTAATTGTAACGAATAAAATTTTACACATTAATCAAATTAAAAATTTAATTAATAATATGTTCTCTTTCGGCGAATAAATAGTGCATCAATTAAAATAAATCTTCAACCTTAAATAAAGATACTTTTTTTATAGCTAAATTTCAAAAGCTGTATATAAACATAGTGATACGAGGCATAAAATACACAAAAAGGTTTCAAGCTTGAAATTTATGGTAGATGCTGTAAAATTAGGATGAAGGAGGAATCAAAATGAGCCTTAATATTAAACGTCCAGAAGCTGAACAATTAGCTCATGCATTAGCTCAACAAACAGGTGAAACAATTACTGAAGCAGTAATCAAGGCATTAGAAGAGCGATTAGTGCGTATACAAGGAAAACGAGCACCCACAGAATTACGAAATGTTTTATTAAAAATAGGACATCGTTGTGCTTTACTTCCAGATAGAGATCTCCGTTCTCCGGATGCTATTATAGGGTATGATCAATCTGGATTACCGTCATAATGGTAATAGATACATCTGCAATATTAGCTCTTTTACTTGAGGAGCCAGAGGCTAAAATTTACGCTGAAGCAATCAGTAAAGATCCTAAGCGCTTACTTTCTGCAGCTACTGCTTTAGAATTAATGATTGTAATTGAAGCACGTAAGGGAGAGTCTGGGGGTCGCGAGCTAGATTTATTGCTACATCATGCAAAAATTGACATTGTTCCTTTTGATGCGGAACAAGCAGAAATAGCGCGTCATGCCTGGCAAAGATTTGGTAAAGGAAATCATCCTGCAGGGCTAAATTTGGGTGATTGCTTTTCATACGCTTTAGCAATGCAATCTGGGGAAGCACTATTATTTAAAGGAAATGATTTCAATCAAACCGATGTTCTATCTGTCGTTTTGACAAATTAAATTCTTATAAAAACAAAGATAAAAGTCCGTTTTTTTGTAATAAATCGACCAACGTTCGATAAGAATTAACATTAAATTTTTTACGGATTTTATCCCGAAAAACTTGAATTGTTTTGCTGGAGATACCACCCAGCTGTCTTGCGGTTTCTTTAATAGAATAGCCTTTCAACCAAAAATAGAGACATTCGACTTCTCGTCGAGTCAGTTGCACATCGGTTGATTTAATAATTGCAAAAATAACCTCGGAGAGTTCTTTTTCATAGTTCTCATGATCCAATAATACTGCTTCTGGTGGAAATAAAGGCCCACCTGAATGTTCTAAATTTGCATACAAGGTTTGCGGAATATCAGAGTGGCTATCATATCGAGCAATGAGATCCCCTTCCAGCTCACCAAATGCAATACCATGGAAGGTCATTCCTTTTCCACTGGGCTTGATATTTAAGATAGAACCCTTGTGTTCCGCATAGGCTGACCATTTAAAGGTTACCCTATTTCCTTGCTGAATAATTTCTTCCAAGGATAATTTAAATATTGGGAAGGCAATAAAAGTTTGTTCAATACTGTGTTTTAATGCTTCTGGACCCGTACCTGTCAAAAAAGTGGTACGGATCTCAGCGTGAGGTGTAATATATCGTTCGATTAAGTCCAGTTTTCTATCGTTCCATAACGGTAGAATAAAATGCTGGGCTAATTCGTCTGTTTTTTTGCTCAAATAGTTAACCTATTACCACCATGACCAGCCTCTCTTGCTCTCAGGTGCTGCTGCAGGAGAAGACAACGGTACTGTTGCAGATGCTGCTTTTCCTATATTATAGCCCCACAAACAGAAACCGCCATTTTCAACACTCTTTTTGACTTCTGGTGCAGGAGCGGTTAATACTGCTGGAGGAATTACCGGTTTTACTGCTGCAGGTGTAGCTTTTCCATAGGTATTATCGCTCCACAAGGAGGAAACACCATTTCCAACACTATTTTTGACTGCTGCGACACCTTTGCAAACAACTGCTGCCCCATCATAGGCTTTGGCAGCACCGGAGTGTATAACATTCAAGCTTGTAGACACATTACTTAATTCTTCCTTAACACGTGCTCGTCCCTCAGGGGTTGTATTATCATATCTTTCATAAATAACTTCCATGGGCTTTTCATGTAAACAAGTTGTATGAGCGACCGCAGTGCTATACACGCCCCCCACAGCTGAAGCTCCAACGACTGCAGCTGCAGTTGCTAGACCAGCTGGACCCGTTAAGGCACCACCAACAAGTAAGCCTGCGGCTGTAGGAAGATGTAGTCTATTGTATCCTGCAACACCAATATCTGCCTTTAAAACACGTACTTCTGCCTGGTCTTCAGAAACATCGCTTAAAACGTGGGCTTGCCCAGTTCCTTGCACTCCGTCACCAGCTGTACGTTGATCAAACATTTTAATTTTAAGATTAGTTTTCCCTAATTGTCGTTTTTCGGCCAAATACGTAGCTAAGATTTTTGATTTATCTGCAGTGTCTTGAGACACATTTGCAGAGTTACAGGTAAAAAGCTCAATTTCGCTAAGATTTGCAAATTGATCTCGATTACCGAAGGCTGACACTTCTCCGCCAAATCTTAACCCTAGGTTTGCTGCAATTTCTTCCATCATTGCAACTTCACAATTTTGTGCAGTGGCACCCCCTAAGCTATGACCACCAATTCCCAATTTTTCGATCTTATGATTCGGGTTAGCTTCATTAAATTCTTGGAAGCATTTGTTGATTTGTGAAGTAATGTATCTTTTATTAGTTTCAAAGGTGGTCGCACCAGCACCCCCACGTTCAGCATCTAGGAATACATCATTAGCATCGGCCGTTCCTCGAAAAACCAATATGGCCTTAACAGGAGCAGTTCCTTCCATAGAAGTGGGAAGAAACAAGTAGCCCTTGGCTCCACCTTTTGTGTCGATTACATGGCACCGATGTTCACGTTCAACTCCATCGTCACCTTGTATCTTTCTGAAGTCGCCTTCTTTTAAATCTTGGTAGGCTAAATCATGCGCAAGCTGTTCATTGCGAGCAAATTTCTTCAAAGCATCTCGTTCGATTTTTACTTGAGATTCTGTTTTGATTTCTACGAGATCGTCCTCATCGTTGTCAACCATTTCAAAATTATCAAATTCTGTGGTGGTTCCTGATTTTTGTTCAACAAGCTTTGTCCAATACTTATAAAGTCCTGAATATACGCTTTCAATGTTTGTTGCCATAATGTTAATCTCCAATCAATCACTTTTGATGTTTTCTAATATAAACAATCATTGTTAAGAAAAATATTAGGATGATGTCTTATATTTGTTGCATATTCACGTTTTTCTTATTAATGTTTAAATTACTCCAAACTAATTATTTATTTAAACAAGATCATATCATACAACCATGTAACATACAATGGCCATGCGCCGTTTTTCCCTTAAAAAACCGATTAAAGTGCGTGAATATGCAACAAATAATTTAAGCTAAATTGTCCGGATTACTTCTGTCTTGTCCCCATTGCATCGGGTTGTTAGCTTGGAAACTCCGGTTTGAATTTTTATAAGACATTTATATTAAGACATCATCCTAATATTTTTCTTAACAATGATTGTTTATATTACAAAACATCAAGATTTATTAATTAATTGGAGATTAACATTATGGCAACAACAAACAGTGCAGTTTTAACGAGATTAACAGCATTATTATCAAGTACTGATTCAAGTACTGATAAGGAACCTGTAGAATTAATGGCAACAACAAACAGTGCAGTTTTAACGAGATTAACAGCATTATTATCAAGTACTGATTCAAGTACTGATAAGGAACCTGTAGAATTAAGAGTGATTGAGGGTGATGGTGTCATCATTAACCGAGACACCGATCTGGCTGGTATTCCGTCTGATTTACCAGACAACGCACCAGTTGCTGTCACTCGCCGGTTTGACATGGCGCGTGCAGCAGCAACTATTGCAGATGCCGCCACAACGGCAGCTGATGCTACCAGACCTTATGTTGAAACAGCTAGGGATGGTGCTTTCGATGTCGCCTCTAGTGCCTACCAAAACGTAGCCCCCGCCTTAGCAAGTGGCGTAAAGACAGCAAAGAACATAGCTCTTTGCACCGTTACCGTTGCACGCGACCTCGCATCACTGCTCCCCGACGTTAGCGTTACTCCCATGTATAATGCGTATACGCTGAGTGATGAAGATTGGGTTATGCTCAGAACTTCAAGCTCTGCAGCAGCGAGCCCAAGTGTTTCCTCTGGTACTTCGGTGGAATCACCTAGAAGAGTTTCTCAAGACGCCTTATAGGCTCTCGGGAAAAACATAATAATAAAATACTGATAATACACAATTTCCCTTCCCTACTTTTGTAGGGAAGGTTTTTTTTATTATCTTTTTTGATCTGGTTTTTTGTGACGTCTACTGCCACTGCGGCTACCCCTACTACTGCTGCCACTATTGGGTGAGGGTGATGTAGCTTCTAATCCTTCCACGGTTATACCCACTTCCATAACAAGTTTTTGAACTTCAGCAATAAACGCTCCATGAGCAGTATGCGCACGGTCATGACCATGAGAACTATGAGTACTTGTAGCACCTACCCCCTGCACACTCAGTAACAGACCATCACCACTGGTAGTCCGTCGATAGTTTATGCCTAGAGCTTCCGCTAATGTTGACATATCTTTCATAGGTATACGATTGTGTTCTGGACGTTGCAAAATCTTAATAAATAGAGCTTTTAGTCTTGGATTAAGGTTTTCTCGATAAGCCTTCTCAATCCTTTTCTTCTCAATATCATGTTTTTCTTGGGCTAATCTTTCAGCTTCTTGTCTTGCTACTTCTGCTTCTTTTTCCTCTTCCAGTTTTTTTTCGAGATCTCTTGCAACTGCTCTTCTTTTTGCCTCTAGCTCATAAGCAAATCTTCGACCTCGTGCAGCTGCTTCACTTTGAGGGGTGCTTGGGGTATCAGTTTCGTTTTTATGATCTTCGCTATTTTCAGAGGCACTTAGTTTTGCCCTGACCTGCTTACAAGCCTGCAACATCAAGTCAAATTCACTTCTTTGTTCTCTGAAATACTTTTTCAAATCGGTGTAACGATTGTTCAAATGGCAGAATCTACGATAGGAATTTTCCTCGGCGGGGCAAAGAGAGAGTTTTACGAGGAAATCTTTTAGTTTGCTATCCATAGCTCTATTTTTAGGCCCTGCTATTACTTTAGCAAATTCGGGCGAAATCAATTCGAGTTCCCTCATTTGCTTTTTGAACAGTGCTCTTTCTTCTTTTATAAATTCAAGTATGGCCTGCTTATAATCAGAGTTAAGCTTGATAAAAGCCTCATTTTCCCATAACAATGATTTATCAACTGAAACTGTATCATGGATTGATAAAGGCAATTTACAATACCATTTATAGAAATCCCTTTTAGCAAGGAATGAATTCATTATACGCCTAATTGCCTGGTAACAATTTTTCTGTTTGTCTATTAAGTCTTGTACACTTTTTGTTACATCACCTGCTGGCAAGCCTGAAATTGCTTCCCCAACGCGGCTATAGAACTTGTGGTAACGCCAGATTTCCAGCTTGTAGTACAATATAAAGGAATCATTAATTTCAATTTCTCCACCACGTAGAATTTTCTGAAAGAACTTGGAGAGACTTTGAACATGAGTTAAAAAATATATAATTTTGAGCATTCTATCGTCGAAATCTGTTGAGTCATGTCCAGGAGCCCATATGGCTTGTTTATATTTTATATCACATTCTTTCATGAATTCAGCTAATATTTCAGATGACCACGTTAGCAACCCCTGCATTTCTTCTTGAGCTTTTTTAATTTTTTCCTTATAGGCTAAATCTTGTTCAAGAGCTTCTTTTTCTCTCTTTTCTTTCTGCTCCCTAGACAGTTTTTCATAGAGGCTTTTCATTTGAAGAAACGTCGAATTATCAACTGTAGGGTTATTATCTACTGCAGAAATGCCAGCAAGACTAGAAGAAGGGGTTGCCATACGATTTTCTCCAAAATTTATTAAAATCTAGCTTTATATTCTTAAAATTTTACTCAAAATTTAATTCTTATTAAGTTAACATACCTTCTGAGCAGATTGCAACTGTTTTAAACATAGTGCCAGTCTAATTAAAAAAGTGCTGCAATGATTTCGAGTTAATACTATAGTATGTAGATGCAATTAAAAATGACCTCTCGCAAATCTATCATCTTGTTTTTGTTAGTAATCCTAATAATTGGAGGAGGCTATTACTTTTACAAAAAGAAATTTGCCGGAGCCCAAGGAATGCCCCCCATGCCAGTAGAAGCCTCCCCTACTCGAGTAACCTCTATTAACCGTTCAATTGAAGCTGTTGGCATTTTACGCGCGAATGAATCAGTGACCATTCGTTCCGAAATCCCGGGACGCGTTTCTGAAATTTTGTTTTTAGAGGGTCAGCCGGTCGAAAAGGGAAAACTATTACTTACGTTAGAGGATTCATTGCAACAAGCCAATTTAAAAGAAGCTGCTGCTGATCTTAAACTAAGTAAAGCGGGATACGATCGTGCACTTACCCTACTCCAAAAAAATGTCGGGAGTGTAAGTGATAGAGACACTGCTTTTGCTAAATATCAAGTCAATGAAGCTTCAGTTAGTAAGGCCGAAACCACTTTGGCAAAAATGCGGATAACTGCTCCCTTCTCAGGCATTTTAGGCTTACGTAAAGTCAGTGTCGGTGATTTTGTAAATCCTGGACAAGATATTGTTAATTTAGTGGATGTGAGCTCCATGAAAGTAGACTTTCAAATTCCAGAGATTTATCTTAAAAGAATTAAAGATAATCAAGCTGTTGCAATTACAACGAATGCATATCCAGATAAAAATTTTACAGGAAGCATTTATGCAATAGATCCACAAATTGATCCCATTGGTCACAGCATATTAATTCGAGCAAGTCTGCCTAACAATGAAAACCTATTAAAACCTGGATTATTTGTTTCATTAAAATTAATTGTTGAACAGTTACCGGAGGTTATTTTAATTCCTGAGCAAGCTTTAATGCCCCAAGAAGATAAACAATTTGTTTATAAAATTCAGGATGGTAAAGCCGTTTTAACTGAAGTAACCATCGGTGAACGAGAAAAAAGTGAAGTAGAAATAACGAAAGGATTAACAGCCAATGATATTGTTATTACTGCAGGTCAATTAAAAGTACAACCTGATTCACCCGTTGCCCCTATTAATCTAAAAGCGGACAAGGCCCCTGCCCCATGATATTGTCGGATATTTGTATTAAACGTCCTGTTCTTGCAACAGTATTAAACTTGATTATTATTCTGTTAGGGTTAGTTGCTTTTCAGCGTCTCACTATTCGTGAATATCCGAATATTGATCCCCCGGTAGTCAATGTTGAAACCTATTATCCTGGGGCTGATGCAGAAATTATTGAATCTCAAGTAACCACACCCTTAGAAGATTCGTTGTCTGGCATAGAAGGTCTTGATTATATTACTTCAACCAGTAGTCCTGAATTAAGCAAAATCACTATCAAATTTTTATTAAATAGAGATCCCAATGCAGCTTTAAGTGATGTCAGAGACAAAATTCAACGTGTACGGGATCGCTTGCCTGATGATGTTAAAGAACCAATCACTACAAAAGTTCAAGCAAATGCAGAGCCAATTATTTGGTTAACCTTTTCTACTGATCGCTTTTCTCCTCTGGAAGTCACTGATATTGCCGATAGACTGGTTAAAGATCGAATTCAAACGATTTCGGGTGTTGCTGACATTATGATTTTTGGTGAAAGACGCTATGCCATGCGTATTTGGATGGATCCTGAACGGCTGGCAGGGTATCGATTAACACCCCAAGATATTGAAGATGCCCTACGGAAACAAAACATTGAAATACCCGGTGGTCGGATCCAAGGAACAGAACGTGAATTCTCAGTCTTATCAGTCACTGATTTAAATACACCTGAACAATTTGAACAATTAATTTTAAAAGACGTTAATGGCTACTTAGTTCGTTTAAAAGATGTCGCAAAAGTAGAAATTGGTCCTAAAGACGAACGTCGAATTGCACGATTTAATGGAGATAATGCCATTGCTCTAGGAATTGTAAAACAATCAACAGCTAATCCTTTAGAAGTTTCTAATGATTTAAGAAAGGTAATGCCAGAAATTATTGCGAGTTTACCTGAAGGCGTAAAAATTGAAATTGCATACGATTCTTCAAGATTTATTCATTATTCTATTAAATCTGTATTTACAACTATTATAGAAGCCATGGCTTTAGTCATTGCCGTGATTTTTTTATTCTTACGTTCTGTTCGCTCTACTTTGATTCCATTGGTTACTATCCCGGTATCTTTAATTGGTGTATTTGCCTTAATGAATTTGTTTGGATTTTCCATCAATACCATTACTTTATTGGCGATGGTGCTTGCCATTGGATTAGTTGTCGATGATGCTATTGTTGTTTTAGAAAACATTTATCGACATATTGAAGAAGGCATGCCCCCCCTTGAAGCGGCATTAACCGGCAGCCGTGAAATTGGATTTGCTGTAGTGGCAATGACTCTAACCCTAGCAGCAGTTTTCACACCCATTGCTTTTTCAACAGGCATGACTGGCAAACTATTTATAGAATTTGCTTTAACCTTAGCTGGTGCCGTCATTGTGTCTGGATTTACCGCACTCACCTTATCCCCCATGATGTGTTCTCGTATGCTAAAACATGAAACACAACATGGCCGATTTTATATGGCCGTTGAAAATAAAATAAATTTATTACACGATTATTATCAAATATATTTAAAAAAGACGCTGAGTATACGTCCTAGAGTTGTTGGAGTCGCTATTGCTGCATTTTTTGTGACTGGCGCATTACTTTATACCCTAAAATCAGAACTCGCCCCAACAGAAGACAAAGGCGTTATTATGGCTATTGCTGTTGCCCCTGAAGGAGCTACTGTAAATTACAGTACTCGTTATGTTAAACAATTAGAAGCATTGTACCGAGGAACACCTGGGATTAAAAATTATTTTAGCGCCATCGGTTTTCCCAGTGCTTCTCGCTCGATGTCGTTTGTTGAGCTACTCCCTTGGGGAGAAAGAGCTTCACAGCAATCGATTGTCGCAGAATTAGGTCCAAAAATGTTTTTTGGGGTAACTGGAGTAATGGCATTCCCCATGAATCCACCCTCTTTAGGACAAAGTTTCATCAGTCAACCAATTGAAGTCGTTCTACAAACCTCTCAATCTTATGAAGAATTGCTTGCGACTACTAATAAAATTTTAAATGAAGCTAGAAAAAACCCTGAATTACAAAACTTAGACAGTAATTTACAACTTAATACACCACAACTTAAAATCTCTGTCGACAGAGACAAAGTTGCAGCAGTGGGCACTCAAGTGGAAACTGTCAGTCGTACCATTGAATCGATGCTGAGTGGTCGACAAGTAACTCGCTTTAAACATAATGCAAAACAGTACGATGTGATTATCCAAGTCCCTGAAAAAGATCGTTTAACACCCCATAATCTTTACTCAATTTATGTTCGAGGGCAAAATGAAAATATGATCCCTCTTTCAAATTTAATTACAGTACAAGAAAAAGTTGCTCCTCGTGAATTAGCTCATTTTAATAAATTGCGCTCTGCAACCATCACCGCCAATTTAGGCTCAAGCTATAGTTTAGCGGAAGGGCTTAAATTTATGGAAGATACCATCCATAAAATTGCACCCCCCTCTTATCAAATTGAATATGGTGGTGTTTCTCGTGAATATAAAGAATCCAGTCAGAGTATATTTTTTATTTTTGGTTTAGCCTTATGCTTTATTTATTTGGTTTTAGCTGCACAATTTGAAAGTTTTATTGATCCTTTTATTATACTATTATCTGTTCCTTTAGCTTTAGCGGGTGCTTTACTGACTTTAACGATCTTTGGAGGCACCTTAAATATCTACAGCCAAATCGGATTAATTACTTTAGTAGGATTAATTTCAAAACACGGTATTTTAATTGTAGAATTTTCTAATCAATTACGGCACAAAGGATATGCAGTGATTGATGCAGTCACTGAAGCCGCTGTTTTACGTCTTCGCCCTATTTTAATGACAACAGGTGCCATGGTATTAGGATCATTACCCCTGGTCTTTGCAGGCGGTGCAGGGGCTGAATCCCGGCATCAAATGGGATTAGTGATTGTCGGCGGATTGGTTTTTGGAACTTTACTTACCCTATTTGTTGTCCCAACCATTTACAGTTATCTAGCAAAAAAGTAATACTATTTTAAAATCTCTTAATCCTTAATCGTCCTTAATCGTCCATATAAACATAATCATCTTCTGTATCCGTGTATTGTCCTTTGGATTGTTTAAGATTTGCTGTACCACATCCATTTAATATTACCGTTGCTAGAATAACTGTTATAACAGTGAGCATTTTAAGTATTTTCTGAGTTTTATTCATTTTTAATACCCTTTATACTCTTTTTTATTGCTTATTGAGCAGCTGCACGACCTACCAAACCACCCGCAACGGCACCAACACCAGCACCAACAGCTGAATGTGTAGCAGCTCCACCAATAACAGCACCACTGACGCCCCCAATAGCCATTCCCTTTTCGCTTCGAGTCATGTTTGCACATCCACTTAAAGCAACGGCTATCAAAGCGATAGTTACTAATTTTTTATTGATTTTCATAGGGTTAGACCTCCAACAGTTGATATGTCATTGATATAATCAATTTAATGGGCAATATAAACATAGACTATTTTTAAATACTTTTTAAAATCCCCCCTAGCCCCCCTTTTTCAAAGTGGGGAACTTGAGAGTGTCAAAGCCACGCCCTCTGGAAGGCTCACAGTGGGTTTATATCCAAAATTAAGTGCTTTATTTATATCCATCATGGAACCACTTTTAGCAAGATTTTTTATAACTTCAGAACATAATCCTAAATCTTTTTTTAACATCCATGAAACACAATTAGCAATAGAACCTATAGAAGACGCTATAGGATAAGGGATTTTAATAAATCGTTTACTTTCATTTGGAACATTATTGGTATTATAAATATTATTATACATATTAAGAGCTTCGATTAAATCTTTTAAAGTATAGGGCTTGGCATCAGCAAGATTAAAGATTTCTTTTCCCGTATTATTTAACCATAAGTCAATTAGCCCGGATGCCATATTTTTCACATAAACAAGGGGAATAAATGATTCCTCAGTACCCATCATAGGTATAATTTTTTTGCTACAGAGTTTAAACAACAAGCCTGAACCAGAAAGTGAATTTTGCCCTGGTCCATAAATAAGGGGAGATCTAATAATAGTAACAGGGATAGTGCTTGGGATTAGGTTAAATACTAATTGTTCTGAGACAAGTTTACTTTTGCCATAATAAGTTTTGGGGTAAGGAATTGTAGTTTCTGTGATTGGATTGTCTATGGTTCCTACAGCACCCACTGCTGATATGCTGCTCACAAAGACAAAACTAGAAGCGTCTTTTGTTATGACCGCATTAACTAAATTACGTGTTCCTTCTATGTTGGCAAGCTTATATTCTTGTTGGCTAGCGCGTATTGAACCAATAATTGCAGCACAATGAAAAATTGTTGAATATTTAGGGATCTTTAAAAGTGAGTCTTTATCCGTTAAAGATGCCTCAATAATCTTAACTTTTTCATTATTAAATAAATTTTCAGCTTTTTTTGCATCTCTTGAAATAATATGAATATCGTAATTATTTTTAATAAGCTCTGCTATTAAGTGTCTCCCTAGAAAACCAGTAGCACCTGTTACAACAATCGGACCTATTTTACTCTTCATGTTTTCTCTTTTTATTAAGCCAGTTCATAGTATCCAGCAAAGTATCTTCTAGAGAGTATTGAGGGATCCAGCCTAAATCATTGGCTGCTTTCTGATGACTAAAATAGCGATACTTAAATGCTTTTAGAACACCCTCTTTAGAATAAGGCGATTGCTTAGATAATATCCATTCTAGAAAGGAAAAAACAGGAGCAATTAAGTGATGTAGAAACTTTGGGATCTCTGTGAGCCATAACTTACGACCTGCTAAATCAGCAATTTTCTGTAATAAATCTCTGTGTTCAAGATTATGAGAAACCAATAGGTATTTACCACTAATATGTTTATGTTCAGCAAGCGCCACTAATCCAGCAGCAACATCTCGAACATCAATATAATTTGAACCTCCCTGCGGCACCAAGCTCCATTTTTTTCTAAGTGCAATGTCAAATGGCATGTTGCCTGCAGGACAACAATGACCTGGACCCAACAGCAATCCAGGTATTGCTACTGCAGTACATAGATGATTTTCGTTTTCATGAGCTTCCATAATTAATTGTTCACCACAAAACTTGCTTAATCCATAATAACAGAAATTATCTTTTTTCCAATTATTCATGCAGTTTTCTGTGGCTTTTTTAGTTTTATCTTTTTGATCAAGACACCCTAAAGTCGCAAAAGAAGAAACGTAAACGATTTTTTTCACAAAAGCAAGTTTAGCATGTTTAATGATATTTTTAACCCCTTTAACATTAGTACTATTTAAATAATCTTTATTTTTTCTACCATAGGCAATTGCTGCAGCCAAATGAAATATTGTATTACTCCCCATAAAAATTTTGCTAAGATTGTCATTTTCTGAAATATCTACCCCCAAATACAATTCCACCTGCTTATTAGAAAAATTTTCTGGATAAATCAATTTCAACTTAGAAGCTTTATCAATAATTTTTATTCGCAAAGAACTATTTGCTTCTCTTTCTTGGTTTAATAAAAGATGGACAAGATGTTGGCCTAAGAATCCTCCTCCACCAATAATTGTATAGGTATTCTGTTGTTCCATTTTATCCTTTTTTTCTGTTTCAAAGTAGGTAAGCCAACTATAGCTTATAGGCACCACATCCACATTTAAATTATAGCACAAATTTTAAAAATCACTTGTAGCGAAGGATTTTTAAGCATGTTAAACTAACTCTATTAGCAGGAATTAAGGAGAAAAAAATGCAAATTAATTTTCAAGGAAAGCCAGTTAAAACAGCAGGGATGTTGCCAAAAGTTGGCACAGAGGCTCCTAAATTTACCTTAGTAAAAACTGATTTAAGCCCTATTCAATTAAATGATCTTTCTGGCAAGCATTGTATATTAAATATTTTTATTAGTATTGATACTTCTGTTTGTGCTACATCAACACGCAAATTTAATGAAGCGGCATCCAAAATGTCTAATACCAGTATTTTGTGTGTTTCTATGGATTTACCCTTTGCATTAAAGCGATTTTGTGGGGCTGAAAATTTAAATAATGTCATTCCAGTCTCTGCTTTTCGTGATCCTGAATTTGGCAAAAATTATGGTGTAACCATTATGGAAGGTCCTTTAGCAGGATTATTGTCAAGAGCCATTGTAATTATCGATCCCAAGGGTAAAATTCTACACACCGAGCAGGTCCCAGAAATTGGTGATGAGCCTAATTATCAAGCTGCTTTAGACGTTTTGAAAAAATAAATCATAATGCAGTTACTGGTATTAGTATTTGTTTTGCTCTGTTCTTTTGGGTATTCTACAGCATCTAGTACATCTGGTATAAATAGCGATAATGAGTATGAATCAAACGAAAAAATAAGTTTTAGAAAAAGCAAACAGGCGGCGAGGCTTATTTATACAGATCATCGCATAACTTTTTATTGCGGTTGTCGATACGATAAACATGGAAAAATCGATTTAAATTCTTGTGGTTATGTTCCTAAAGAAAACCCGCGAAGAGCAGAACGTGTAGAATGGGAACACATTATGCCTGCCCATCATTTTGGTCAACATCGTGAATGTTGGCGTAAGCCTCTGTGTCAAAAGAAAAATGGGAAAACCTATAAAGGTCGAAAATGTTGCCGAAAAATTGATCCGGAATTTGTTAAAATGGAAGCTGATCTCCATAATTTAGTACCCGAAATTGGGGAATTAAATGGTTTGCGTTCAAATTATCGGTTCGGAATGTTGCCGTATATTTTACCCGGACAATTTGGCACTTGCGAGTTTAAAATTGATGAAGAGCATCGCAGGGTTGAACCTTGTCCTAAAGTACGAGGCATGATTGCTAGGATTTACCTTTATATGGCGAATACTTATAAAATCCATTTGAGCAGTAGCCAAGAAAAATTATTTGAAACCTGGAATAAACAATATCCCCCTACTCATTGGGAAATCGAAAGAGATGAACGAATTTCAAAAGTACAAGGGAATCACAATATGTATGTCCTAACCAACAATGGAGGGAAGCACTGAATTTAAATTTCACCAATGTTGTATATTCAATCAATTTTTTATGTTTATAATTATGATTGAACTATTAGTATGTCATTATGTCAAAACAAATGAGTCTATAATTTTGTAATTACAAAACAAATGTGTGTGGGTACACATTAAGGAGTAGTTTATGTCAAGATTAATAAGAGAAGTCGTAAAACCCATGAGTCAATTGTACAAAGAGCGCCAACATTTACAACATCCCATCCCCCGCCCCTTAGAAATTAGAACAACAGGAAAAGCATTAACAGTTTATGAATGGAATAAATTTTATAATAATCTTACAGACAAATTGCAAGAAAGTTGTGAGCACAAAAAAGATGGCACCATGCTATTTTTAGGAGAATATGGTTTAGATGCTGCTATAACGCTGCAAAATATAAGAAAATATAAAGATCGATTTCACTTCATTATGACTTGCAGTAACGAGAGTAACGCAATATATGCGCTTCAAGCTGCAAATGAAGTAGGATTAAATGTCTCTGAAGTGCATTACAAAAATAATCGACATGATAAAGTTATTAGCAATCATTTATAACTCAATAACTTTAGATATTGCTGTTTTCGCAATGGCTGGACCCAAACGAAAGCCCGATCCAGCTCCTGCTCCTGCCACAATAATATTGGGCATATCAGACATTTCAAATATCAGAGGTGTTAAATTCGAATCATAGGCATCGCAAAATACCCGCCCTCCCCTGCAATGTTCTATTAAAGTTGGACAATATTTTTCTAATATTGAAAATGCCAATATTTGATCTTCTTTAGTAATAACAAGCTTTTGCACATTAGGCTCACAATCCCACTCTTCTGCTGTAAAACTAAAAAGCCATTGTTTTGTATTAATATCGGGTAATAAGAAAGCTTGTTCGTCAAAAAAGAAAATAATAGGATCAGTTTCATTAGGGATTCGATTAATATGTAATGATACAATTTTTTTAGTACGAATATTTTTTTCTTTAATAATAGGTTTCATTGAATCTAATCCTGTTACCAATCCTGCTACTAACCAAGGTCCAGTGGCAATCAAAATCCTTTTAGAACTGATCAATTCTTGGGTTGAAGTTAAAAGACCATACAAATTGTCATCTTGTTTTTTTATTTTTTGAATTTTAATACCTTCATAAATATCACTATTTTGCTCAGTTCTCAAAACCTCACAAATAAGAGAGGTAACCCCTAAGGCGTTGGCATAACTGCCTTGCGTGCCTCCAATCAATGCTTGATCAGGGTTTAATACTATCCAAGGGTAAGTTTTTTTAAATCGAGCTAATTCACTTGTTTTTAAGGTTTGAGGGATAGGGTCAACAAAGCCATTTAAAACAAGCTGTAAATTCGATTGCTGGGTAATCCCTATAAAAGGTAATGATCGAATGGGCAAATTAGGAATTTTTGAAATCAGAGTTTCCCAAATTTTTAAACTTTGCTCTGTTAATTGTTTTTTAGCCGCTGTTCTCCCATAAGGAAATTGTACCCCTAAGGAATATTGGGTAGCCCCATGCCCAATCATTGAGGAATCAATTAACAAAACTTGCCAATTAGGCTTTAATTTCGTGATCTCATAGGCTGCGAGAGAGCCAATAATACCCGCACCTATAATTGTCAGATCGTAAGATTTAAAATTTGATTTAAAATTACTCAAGACTTTACTATTTTTGTTAAAGTGTTAGTTATTTTTATCCGCATTGGATGTGTATTATAGAGCGCTTTTCCAGAGACTATACCATTGTTTAGATAGATAACACGATTCCCATAATACCAAAGCTCAATGATATAATCTTCTACTGTAGCCTGACTAGAATATTCGCGATCATGTAAACTAATTCCAAACTGCTTGCCATGGGCTTTCTTTGTATTAATGATATCAGGCGCACCCACCCATTCAATTAAATCTTGTTGAGTCATTCCCATGCTAATACCATGAAACAAATTATTAGTCATCAAGGCTTTACTCAAAATGGGTTCTTTAAAAATATGACAATCGTATTTTCCGCCGGGTTTTTGAGCAACTAATTTTTCAATGGGATGATAATGCATTGGAATACCCGGGTGTGAGTCCCATTTAACATATTGATCAAACCGAATTTCGCGCCAATCATCATAAAAGTTACGGATTTCATTGGGTAAAAATGAATTTTTATAATGGGCAGCTTGAACTTCATTGGTGCAGGGATATTCATCATTATAAAGATATAAAGTAAATATATTAATTCCCCCCGCTGTTGTATGGTGTTTAACCTGGGATAATAATTTTTTCCAGGCTGATTTATCTAAATAATTAAGGGAATGATGTGCCATCACACAATCATATTTTTCTTCTAAAGTATAATTACTAATGTCTGCTATTTGAGTTTTGAGCGTGACACCGCATTTTTTGGCAATGGTTTCTAATTTTCTAATACCCGCTTCTGAACGGTCTATTGCGGTGACATCACAACCAATACTGGCTAGGTACAAAGAGTTTCGCCCTTCGCCACAACCCAAGTCTAATACCTTAGATTTAGGGGTTAAAAGAGGCGCCATTTCAGCAACCTCGAAGCTGGGACCACCCATAGAAGAAACCGTGAGGTCTTGATAGCCTTTTTCCCAAAAAGGGTTAAAAGGTTGGTCTCCATACTTTACATTTACACAATTTTTCATGCATCCCTGCCCTATGATTTTCTAAATTATTTCCTAAAGTTTCCATTTTAAGATTGACAGATCAATTTTCAATGTGGAATCATAGCATGAAATGTAATGGTGTCAAATCTTGACATTAGACATTATTAGATGTCTGTTTCTTTGAATGTCTAATGTCAAGATTTGACACCATCTCGTCATTTATCGGGATCATCTAAAATTTGTTCGTGTTCAAGCCACATCACATTAATAATGCCACAGCTGCAAGCAAATAATACACCCAATATCCACGTAAAATACCACATAATTGGTCTCCTTTATTGTTTATAACTCTAATAACTAATAAGATTCGCTTTTCAAGGTAGTCTCTGAAGACAATTTACCTCTCATCACTCTAAATACCCAGGTTGTATATGCAAGAACTATAGGTAAAAATATTACAACTGCCCAAAACATCCAACTGAGGGTTAAATGGCTTGAAGCAGCATCCCAAATTGTTAAACTATGATTCGGTTGAATTGACGATGGTAAAATAAAAGGAAAAAGTATCATTCCTGCTGTCACTATGACACTCGTAATAGCGAGAGAACTAAAAACCATAGCAATAGCTGCAAAATTATAGCTCGAAAAAACTAAGGCCAAAATAATACCTAAAATAACAGTAATGGGTGCTAACCATGCTGCCCATGCTAGAGGATATGCTTGAAATTTCTCTATCCAACCCCCTTCTAGCATACTGACTTGTTTAACAAGTGGTGAAAAACTGGTATTAATATCCGGAATAAAAGTAATTTGAAAACCCGGTAATTTATATAATGTCCAATATACCGTAAAACAAAAAATAATTAAAAAAAGCAAACCCACAATTTGCGCTGTTTGTTTTGCTCTATCCTGAATAGGGTGTTGAGTTTTAAGTTGTAAAAAAAACGAGGCATGGGTTAATAATAAGCTTAAACTTAACAAACCTGTTAATAATGCAAAAGGACTTAATAATGAGAGAAAACTACCCTTAAAATAAGAATGAAAAGTATCATCGTATTCAAAAGGTATCCCTAAAAATAAATTCCCAAAAGTAACCCCGAATAAAACAGAAGGAACAAAACCACTAAAACATAAGCTCCAATCCCAAAATTGACGCCATCCTGGACTTGAGATTTTACTTCGATAATCAAAACCAGGGGGTCTTAAAATTAAAGCCAATAAAATGATTAATAAGGCAAAATAAAAACTAGAGAAAATAGCAGCATACATAAAAGGCCATGCTGCAAAAATTGCTGCTGCAGCTGTGATAAACCATACTTGATTGCCTTCCCAAGTAGGGCCAATGCTATTAATAATTAATCGACGCTCTTTATCATTTTTTCCAATAAAAGGCAATAACGCACCCACCCCTAAATCAAATCCACCGGTGATAGCAAAGGCTATCATTAAGAAACCAATTAAAAACAACCAAATTAGTTTAAACGTTGCATAATCAAAAATCATTGAAGATCCTTTTTATCTTTATCCTTTTCAAAATAGTAACGCCCTGTTCCTAAACTGCTTGGACCCAGTTTTGCATATTTAAACATCAAATAAAGTTCAATCATAAACAAGGCGGTATATAATAAAACAAACCCAGAGAGACTACCTAAAACTTGATTCGAGGAAATGCTTGAAGTCCCTAAAAAAGTCGGTAAAATTTCACCAATTGCCCAGGGTTGTCGACCATATTCCGCAACAAACCATCCACACTCAATGGCTACCCAGGGAAGAGGAATACTATAAAGAGCTAATTTTAATAACCAACGTTGTTTTTCAACATTCCGTTTGGCATTATAATAAAAAGCCGCAATAAATATAAAAAGCATAATCAATCCTGCACCCACCATGATTCTAAAAGTCCAAAATAAAGGTGCTGATTTAGGCACACTGTTTAAAGCAGCTGCTTTAATCTGTTCCTCCGAGGCATCAACCACATCAGGAGTATAGCGTTTTAAAAGTAATCCATATCCTAAGTAGCTTTTATATCTTTCAAATTGACTGACTGTTTCAGTACTTTTATCCCCTCCCCTGAGTTGTTGTAATAGATAATAGGCGAATAGTCCCTGACGAATATGGGATTCATTTAATTTAATTAAATCTTTAAGTCCAAAAATAGGTTCATTAATAGAACGAGTTGCAATTAGTCCTAAAACATAAGGGATTTTAATGGCATAATCTGTTCGTTGTTCTTTATCATTGGGGATCCCAAACACAGTAAATGCAGCAGGCGGTGTTTGGGTCTCCCATTCGGATTCTATTGCTGCAAGTTTTACTTTCTGTACTGCACCTATGCTGTAACCACTTTCATCTCCTAAAACAATGACAGATAAAATTGCTGCTAATCCAAACCCGCTCGCAACCGCAAACGAGCGTTTAGCAAATGCGATATCTCGCCCTTTTAGAAGATAATAAGCACTGATTCCAAGCACAAAAACGGTTCCTGCAACATACCCAGAAGCGACTGTATGTACGAATTTAACCTGAGCAACCGGATTAAAAAATACTTCCGATAAATTTGTTAATTCCATGCGCATGGTTTCATAATTAAAATGTGTGCCAACAGGATTTTGCATCCAAGCGTTAGCAATTAAAATCCATAATGCAGAAAGATTCGAACCCAAAGCTATTAACCAGGTGACACCCAAATGTTGAACTTTACTTAACCTATCCCACCCAAAGAAGAAAACACCGACGAGTGTGGATTCCAAGAAGAAAGCCATAAGCCCTTCAATGGCCAAAGGAACACCAAAAATATCCCCCACATAATGTGAATAATAGGCCCAATTGGTACCAAATTGAAATTCAAGTGTGATCCCTGTCGCAATACCCATTGCAAAATTAATGGCAAACAACTTTCCCCAAAATCGGGTCATGTCTTTATAAATAATTTTTCCTGTCATGACATAGACCGACTCCATAATCGCCATGACAAAAGCTAATCCCAGGGTCAAGGGCACAAATAAAAAATGAAACATCGCTGTAAAGCCAAATTGCAGTCGAGAAAGATTAACTAAAGTTTCATCGATCATTTTTATTCCTTTTTACCAAATATTTTTTCTGCAAATCGAGTTTCATTGAGCGTGCGTGAGACGGGGTTACTGAAAAATGTCCACCAGATCCCGTAGAGTAATATGACCTTAATAATTAAAATTAAGGTTATCTCAAAAAGTAAACTGGATTTTAGGGGGTTGAACATAATTTATTATTTCTTAAGATAGGCAAATTGTATAGATTAATGTTAACTTAAAATCCCTTGAAATCCCCCCCTAACCCCCCTTTTTCAAAGTGGGGAACATGAATTTCTTTAAGATGTTGAATGTATCATCAAGCTCCCCACTTTAAAAAAGGGAGGCTGGGAGGGATTTTCTTTAGTTCCCCACTTTGAAAAAGGGGGGTTAGGGGGGATTTTGATTATTTAGGCGCATAACCATCATTTTAATTTCAGTTAAATGTTCCATGGCGAACCTAACACCTTCTCGACCTATACCACTATCCTTGGTGCCTCCATACGGCATATTGTCACTGCGCCAGGAGGGTACATCATTCACAATAACACCTCCAACCTCTAACTGATCCCAAGCTTGATGTGCTTTATATAAATCACGCGTAAAAATACCTGCTTGAAGGCCATAACGACTGCTATTCACCTCGGCAAGAACTTTATCAAAATCTTGATAAGGGGTTAAAATAGCAACAGGACCAAATATTTCTTCACAATTAACTTTTTGATCGATAGGGACATTTTCTAATAAAGTAGCTTCAATGATAGAGCCATGTCGTTTTCCACCACACAGAAGTTTTGCCCCTGCTTGGATGGCTTTTTCAATCCAATCTTCAATTCGTTTTGCAGCTATCTCATCGATCACTGGCCCTAAAAAGATATTTTCTTCCTTAGGATTTCCCCACTTTAAGGTTTTCGCTTTAGCAACCAGTTTTGTTTTTAGCGATTCATAAATCGCTTGATGAATATAAATCCGTTGAACACTGATACAACTTTGACCCGCATAATAAAATGCACCAAAAGTTAATCTTTCTACCACATAATCTAAATTGACATTTTCATCCACTATACAAGCAGCATTGCCACCGAGTTCCAATATGACTTGTTTTTTACCTGATTTTTCTTTTAATTGCCAACCCACTTTTCCTGACCCAGTAAAGCTTAATAATTTAATTCTGGTGTCAGACACTAAAACTTCGGCGTCTTCTACAGAACACGGTAATATTGAAAAAGCGCCGAGTGGTAAGTTGGTTTCAGCTAATACCTCACCAATAATTAAAGCACTTAAGGGCGTTTGAGGTGCTGGTTTTAAAATAAAGGGACAACCGACTGCTATGGCCGGTGCCAGTTTATGTGCAGGTAAATTCAGTGGAAAATTAAATGGCGTAATAAATAAACAAGGTCCAATGGGAACGCGTTTCCACATACCCATATATCCTGCACCCGTCGCTCTAATATCTAAGGGTAAAATTTCACCATAAATTCGAGTAGCTTCTTCGGCTGCAATCTGAAAAGTAGATAAAAACCTATCTACCTCCCCTTTGGAATCTTGTATCGTTTTTCCAGCTTCTATAGACATCACTTCTATCAGTTCTTCTTTGCGTTCTTTAAATCGTTTAACACAATGAAATAAGACTTCTTGGCGTTCATAGGCCGCCATTTGGCGGAAAGGAACAGTAGCTTCTACTGCATATTGAATAGCTTTTATAAGGGTATTTTTGTCTGCCTGTGATATTTCGGAAACAGTTTGATCGGTATATTTATCTAAAACAGGCAAAGTGTTTTTTTCAAAAATTGGCCGATTAGCAAGATAGTAAGGATATGATTTAGCAATCCCTAACACCAGACTTTATTTCCATAAAACTAATAATATGGTTGAAATCAGTACTGTAAAAAATAAATTCCCAATATCAATCAAAAAAGCTTTGAACGGTTTTTTAGCCCAAACAACCCCAGAAATATGGGTAGTCACAATAAAGCCTAACCAAACTAAAACACCAAATTCTACTGCACCATTTAAAGTGTTTATATTAATGAATTCAACACATCTTGCTAAGACAATGGTAATAATTAAGGTAACAAGAATTGCATCCAAATAATTCATGGGTGAGGCTTTCATTTGAGAAGGTTCAAAATTGTGTGACTTAGCCCAAGCATTTCCAAATAATTTAGGTGAATACCAAACTGCGCCAATGATTGAACTAATAATAGTTGCCGCAATAATGGGAAGGTAAGGAAGTTGGGGCAGTTGGGCCAGTTCTGAAATTTGTAACATAGAATCTATCCTTTTAAATCAAGTGAAAATGCATATAGAGAGCTATAATTAGCGTAGTTAATGAATTTAAAAACGTCAAGTCTATGCATAATAATCTAAATCCTTGTTAATTGATGTTAATATGAAAGTAATATGAAGATACCTCAACAAATTGAACCCAGCAATAAAATAGATTGGGTTCTCTATTTTCTAAAGCTAGGTGCTATCGGATTTGGAGGTCCAATAGCTCTTATTGGCTATATGCAAGAACACTTAGTAGAAAAAAAACGTTGGGTAACACTTCAAGATTATATACAGGGTATTGCATTTTCAGAGCTTTCTCCGGGTCCATTAGCTACAAAATTGGCAATGTATCTTGGATGGATACGGTTTGGCACTCTTGGGGCAACTATGATCGGCATTGCTTTTGTTCTACCTTCTTTTTTAATCATTATACCTATTTCAATTTTATACATTCATTTTGGAGATATCGAAAGCGTTAGAGGTGTTTTTTATGGTGTAGGTGCTGCAATTATTGCCATCATTTTAAAAAGTGCTTTTAAAATTGCAAAGATCACCATCGCAAAAGAAAAAATTCTTTGGCTTATTTTTGTGATTAATGGTGGTATGACCCTTTGGAATACTTCATTCACTATTTACTTATTTATAGCCAGCGGGCTTCTCATGTGTATGATTAATTCACCTTCGAAGTTAAATAATTTTCATACCCATGTTCTTATTCCTTGGCCTTATCTGTTTTTGTCTGGTATCAGTGGGATCCCAAAACTTGCTCTTTTTATCAAGATTGCCCTTTATTTTGCTTGGGCAGGAACATTTATTTTTGGAAGTGGATTGGCCATTATACCCTTCTTACACAGTGGTGTTGTTGAAGAGTACCATTGGCTTACAGAACGTCAATTTTTGGATGCGATAGCAATTGCTATTGCTACCCCAGGGCCAGCAACCATTACTGTTGCCTTTATCGGCTATCTTGTTGGAGGATTTGTAGGTGCTCTCTTAGCAGCAATGGGTATATTTCTCCCCTCTTATCTTTTTGTTGTGTTATTAGCACCTTTTTATCATCGGTATGCAAGTAAACCCGCTGTTAAAAATTTCATAAAGGGAGCGACTTCTGCAGCAGCAGGTGCTATTGCTGGAGCTGCATTGCTATTAAGTAAAGGAAGTATCGTTGATTTACCAACACTGGCTATTTTTTTAGTCACATTACTTATAATTACAACAACCCAAAAAATTCCAGATATATTTTTAATTATAATCGCGGGTCTTACAGGGTTTCTAATTAAATTCTAGAATAGCGTATCAGACAAACATTTTGGTTTTTTGGGTGGGGACAGGGTCCCGCCCCTACAATTTGGTCTAAACTGAATAAATAGGTATCAAATTCTTGCCAAAAGGAATTAATTGTGACAAATCCTAAAATTCTTGAATTAATTGGTAATACCCCTCTTGTAAAGCTTTGTAAAATTCCAAAAAATCCTAAAGCTGACATTTATGCCAAATTAGAATTCTTAAATCCTTCCGGTAGTGTTAAAGACAGAATGGCAAAATATATGATTGAATGTGCAGAACTTACGGGTGCATTAAAACCTGGAGGCACCATTGTTGAAAATTCTTCTGGGAATACCGGCGCTTCATTGGCGATGATAAGTGCCATCAAGGGATACAAATGTATTATCACCATGCCAGATAAAATGAGTGATGAGAAAATGAATTTGATGCAAGCTTTTGGTGCACGAGTGATAGTAACACCCACCGATGTTCCTGCGGATTCTCCTGAAAGTTATTATAGTGTTGCAAAAAAGATTGCAAAAGAAACACCCAATTCATATTATCCTGATCAATATAATAACCCTAAAAACATTGAAGCTCATTATAAAACAACCGGCCCTGAAATCTGGGAACAAACCAAGGGAAAAGTTGATATTGTAGTTGCGGGCATTGGTACGGGAGGAACTTTAAGTGGCGCTGCCCGATTTTTAAAGGAGCAAAATCCAAAAATTCAAATTATTGCGGTTGATCCAATCGGATCAATTTTTTATGATTATTTTAAAACAAAAACTTTAATTAAATCCAAAATTTATCAATTAGAGGGTATAGGAGAAGATTTCTTAGTAAAAGCCTTGGATTTTAATATTCTAGACGATATCGTACAAGTCACTGATCGAGATTCATTTTTAATGACACGACGATTAGTCAAAGAAGAAGGCTTATTTGTAGGAGGGTCCAGTGGTGCTGCTGTGTGGGCAGTGCTCAAAATAGCAGAAAATTTAAAAACCCATAAAAATATTGTTGTCATTCTCCCTGATTCTGGCAACCGTTATTTAAGTAAAATTTTTAATGATGATTGGATGAAGAAAAATGGGCATATTGAAAGTTAATACTTATCTAAAACACTACAGGGTTTAGTATGAAATTTGAAACACGAGCTATTCATGAGGGTGAAGAACCCAATTTTAAAGAAGGGGGTGCCGGAGATGCTGTTATTCCCATTCATCTCAGTTCTACTTTTGGACGAAAAGAGGTTGATGTTCCCACTCAAGGATATGAATACTCGCGTACCCAGAACCCAACTCGAAAAGCCTTAGAGCAAAAATTAGCCAGTCTAGAAAATGCGAATTATGGCTTAGCTTTTTCATCTGGGATGGCAGCAGAAACCACAGTATTATTATCCTTGTTAAAGACAGGAGATCATATTATTGCCTTTGATGATCTGTATGGTGGAACAAGACGATTGTTTGACAAAATATTTCATCAAAATTTTAACATACAAATAAGCTATGTGGATGCCAGAAATTTAAAAGAAATAGAAAATAGCATAACAAAAAATACAAAACTGATTTGGTTAGAATCCCCAACAAATCCCTTATTAAAAATATGTGATATCGCCGCCATATCAGAAATAGGCAAAAAGCATAGTATACATGTTATCGTTGACAATACTTTTATGAGCCCTTATTTTCAAAACCCCTTAAATTTAGGAGCTGATATTGTTTTGCACAGCACAACCAAATATCTCAACGGACATAGTGATTCTGTTGGGGGCTGTGTAATGTTGAATGATAAAGAAAATTATGAAAAAATAAAATTTGCTCAAAATGCTGCCGGCGCCATCCTTTCACCCTTTGATTCCTATTTGGTTTCACGAGGTATCAAAACACTTGCCCTTAGAATGAAAAAACATGAGGAAAACGCAAGCAAAATAAGCCATTATTTACAGAAACAAAAAAAGGTTTTGAAAATAAATTATCCTGGTTTAGAGTCTCACCCTGAATTTAAACTGGCAAAAAAACAAATGTCTGGTTTTGGGGGTATGATTTCTTTTGAATTAGATTCAGATATTATAGGCACAAAAAAATTTGTTGAGAATTTAAAATATTTTTTAATTGCAGAAAGTTTAGGAGGCGTTGAATCCTTAATAGAAATTCCATCCATGATGACTCATGCAGCTATTCCGAAATCAGATAGGGATAAAATTGGCCTCAAGGATAATCTAATCAGGATTTCCGTTGGGATTGAAAACATTGATGATTTACTTGAAGATTTAGAACAAGCATTTAATCCATAAAGCCAAGATTTAGTGTTACAAAAAGATTAGATATTTGGTATACTTATTAGTACACTTAAATGTATAATTTATTTATAACTGGAGGTTATATGGCCACAGCAAAAATTTCAATGAAATCAACGATTATTTTGAATAGAATTCAAAAATTTTCGGGTGGTACGAAAAGTGCAATTATTGAAAAAGCTCTTAATGAACTGGATAAAAATATAGCCTTTAGAAGCTTTAATGAGGCCTATGCAAAACTTAAAAAAAATCCAGATGCTTGGATGGATGAGCTGAAGGAACGCGAAGAATTAGAGGGTACGTTAGAGGATGAATTACCCAATGAAGAAATTTAAACGGGGAGAACTGTGGAGATTTAATCCCGATCCTACTATGGGGCGAGAACAAGCTAAGGTTCGACCTTGTTTGATTATCTCTTCAGATCAATTCAACTCAAGCCCCGCAGAGCTATTAATTATTTTACCTCTTACATCCACAAATCGTGGTATTCCTTCACATATTGCAACTAAAACTTCGAGATTAAAAAATATTAGCTATATTATGTGTGAACAAGTTCATAGTGTATCAAAAATTAGAATGATTGATCATTTAGGAATCGTTGAAAATCAAGTATTGAGACAAGTTGAATATTGGTTGTCTATATTTTTAGAAATTGGAAATAACAATGTTTAAATTTCTATACCCTCTTTTTACATTGGACGAGGAGAGTCTCTTTTAAAATATTTATCCTTAAAATTTTGATATTGTTCAACATCTGTAAACTGAATATTATAAAAACCATCAGGCGACATACTGGTGGCATGCTGATGTTCAATGGTTACTGCAAGTGGTACTGGAGATTTTTGTAGCTGTTCTTGGAAATTTTTTAAATTTTTTAATAATGTTTCTCGTCTTGTCGCAGGAGAAGAGGCTAAGAATATAATTCCTTGATTGTGAAGAAAGTTTATAAAATTTTCTTCGGTCAGTTGTAACGTTTGGGTATCATCATGGAATACGCCGTCAAATACTACCACTGAAGGTGCTGGAGGTGGAGGGGTAGAGCTGACAGCAGACGAGGAAGCAGAAGACGTAGAGGCAGCAGTAGAGCCATCCCCAAATGTGAGCCTACTGAATAGCATAATAGGATTTTTGGGGTCAGAGGTTCTTTGCGCCACCATAAGAGGTTGAAGACTATCCCCAAGGGAATCAATTATAGCGTGCAGAGTATGATGGAATTGTAAAGATTCACGTGTTTGTTGATAAAGTCTGTCATAACCATCAAAAAAAGTTTGGAGATTTTGATGGCATATTTGGATATCCTCTGGAAATGGAATGTTTTGTTTCTTATAAATTTGCAACAGACGATATACTAAATATTTTACGTCTTCAGGATGCCTATCAAATGCTTTTATAATTTCTCTCAAAAGACGGTGTTCTACACGAGAGCCTTCCCATTTTGTAAAAAGCTCGGTGCCTATTGTGTCAATTTTTTCAAGCAAGTGTATTTCAGGTATATTATTAAGTAATTGTGCCATTAGCAACAAATGATAGATATTAAATTTGCTTATAGGAGCGTGATGTAAAGTATGAGCATATTGTGTGAGATATTGTGCGAGACTCACATTTATATTTTTTCTGACCAAAACGTTTATTGCTGGGATCATATCAAGGGCTAATATTCCCATGCGTGGATCATATGTTTTTGTAACAAATACCCCGATAATGTGCTCTAGTTGCTCTTGATTTGTAGCTTCTCCTCGTCTTATCCGGTCTTCCTCTGTTTGCTTTTTTTCTTCTAGCTCTTGTATCTCTTTTGCTATCGATGCTTGTACTGTTGGATTTTGCAATAATCGCTCTATTATTATCTCTTGTTCGTGATCTGGCTCCGCGAAAGAAGTAAAGTATTCAGAGAAAAACCGCACAGAAAGTGTGTCCACTCTTTTTTTAATTGCTGAAACTTTTAGTAATAATATTTCTAACATTTCTAGTCTGAGCTTTACATCAACTGGTTTAGCCTGTGGAGTACTTTCCTGTCTCGATCTTCCTTGAATAACAGCCCTTAAAGCATGATCTATCTCTTCAGGAGTGCTTGTTTCCAATGGAGTATCAAGGATTAATTGTTCTACAATATCCTTGCGTCCACATCGAATAGCTTCAGCTAAAGGTGTAGAAGAAGAAAGGTTAAATAAGGTATGATGAGAACTGGTTGATGTTTGCGTCACGTTCATCACTCTCGGAGCGGTATCGGCTATTTCTTTTATTTTTAAAAGTTCTTGAATTATTCCCAAATTACCACCATGAATTGCTGCAATCAGAGTCCTATTTCTTGTCGAAGAAGGAAAATCATTATAATCTAATTGATTGGAAGCCATTTATTTAACTCCTATTTATATAATTTTTTACCCGTTTTTTAGGGCTTGTTATTCTATAACTTAGCCAGTGTATCAAAAGCCTCCCCTCTGGGTCAATTAACAAAATTTAACTTCTCGTTTTTAGTGGTTTCTATTCAATGCAAAATTCAGAAACAACAGAAATTATATTAGAGCTCGATAATGATTCTAAATTTGCTGTTACAACGATTAATTGCGCATGAATGGCATCTGCTTGTTTTTGCTTATTATGCAGTTCGCGATCACCTTCTGTTACACCTAAATAGGTAGGTTTTAATATTGTTACTAATTTTAAATATTCTTCATATCGATTCATAAAAGGTAATACAACAACCTCGTTCACCATGCGTAAATTTGCAAGGATTTCTGCCCGTTGTTCTACAGTATGAATGGGTGCCCTTTTTTTAGCATTTGAAATTTTTTCATCAGACTCTAAAGCAACAATTAAATGATCTGCATTTTGTTTGGCCCTTTTTAAAAATGTAAGATGACCATAATGAATCACATCAAAACAACCCCCAACTAAAATGCTTGTATTAGAACTAAGCTTATGTTCTTTATTGTTGAGCACGTTATCATACGTGTTTAAATCAAAATGCCAAATGTGCGCAGTCATCTGTTAATAGTCCCCTCGTTGACTATTTTTGGAATGTTCATGTTCCCCACTTTGAAAAGGGGGGGTTAGGGGGGATTTTAAGGATTTCTCCAAAAGCTCCTTTAATTTCTCGCCAATAACATTCAAATGTTCTTCAGTAGATAATCGATGATTACCACCCTTAATTAAAGTTAACTGTGCATCTTTGGACTCTAAACACTCCAATAATCTTACAGATTGCTGCCAAGAAACATCCTCATCATTAAAACCATGTACTAAGCGAACGGGACAGTGTATCGGAATAGGATTTCCTAATACATGATGCGCATGACCATCATCAATTAATTTTTTTGTGAATGCATAGGGTTTTTTACCATAGACTGAAGGTATATAACAAACGCCGTTGGCTTCTAATTCTTGACGATAAATGGGTGGTAATTTTTCCACTAAGTATTCTGTAAAATCGGGTGCTGATGCAATGCCGACCAACCCTGCAATTCGCTCAGATCTGGCTAAACTTGCGAGCATCATGATCCATCCACCCATACTAGAACCCACTAAAACTTGTGGCCCTACTGTTAGCTCATCCAACACTGCTAAGGTATCGTTTTTCCATCGTCCAATGGAACCCTCTTCAAATTCACCAAAAGAAGCGCCATGACCAAAATAATCGAAACGAATAAAAGCTCGCCCCCATTCACGACAAAGTTTTTCTATATAGCAGGCCTTAATACCCATCATATCTGACATAAAACCACTGAGAAAAATTACGCCAGGAAGAGCCCCAAGAGTTTGATAATAAGCAATATGGGATCCATCCAGTCGAGATAGTATTTTAGGCTTTTGAATCTGCATAGGGATTAACCTTAGTTGTGGGATATCTAAATATAAGTTAACATAATGAGTAAATATTTGTAACTATTTCTAGAAAAATAAAGAAAAAACACTTTTTAAGATATTCATATAATTGATACAAGGTCTTAATACATGACATCAAGTTAGCTTAAAATCAAAAATATTCTATACTTCAATATATAAGTTAGTTTATTTTCAAACATATTAAATTTGAGGACGTAACATGAACCGTAATATCCAGAATATCCAAGCAGAACTACAAAAAGACCACCTTAATGGCCCCCTCAATAGCGAAAACTCTACAAAACTGATAGGGCACCACAGGCACGAAGAAGATGATGATGACTCTATTGAACATATTGCGATTTTAAGTTCTAATTAATCGAATTAATCAAATTTAAAGAATTTTAGAATATCCCATCCTTAAACTTTGAATAGATCCCATTTTTTATGCTATCTTTATTTATAGGTAAGAAAAAAGGACTTTGATTAAACTATGTTTTTAAATCAGCTCTTAAAATCTTTTATTCAAGTTGGAACCCTACGTATCATTGATAGCCATGGAAAAACTTATGTTTATTCTGGCAGCCCAGGTAAAAATGTCACGATTAAGCTCCATAATAAGAAAATAAAACATCAATTATTCTGGCAGTCTGAGCTTGCATTAGGTGAAGGCTACATGAATGGGGCAATAACGATAGAACAAGGGGATCTTCGTGATTTGCTGGATTTATGTACTCAAAATCTTTCATTAAACGCACATCATGCCAGTCTTACTCAAAAAATAGCTTTTTTATTTTCAAAGTTTTCTTGTTATTTTCAACAATATAATCCCTTATCACTCTCGCGTCGTTATATTTCACATCATTATGATATGAATCAAGAGTTTATTCAGCTGTTTTTAGATAGGGATCTACAATATTCTTGTGCTTATTTTAATAACATAGAAGAAGATACACTTGAAAAAGCACAAGAAAACAAAAAATACCATATCTCAAAGAAACTACTGTTACAACCGGGCCAACGCGTTTTAGATATTGGATCAGGTTGGGGTGGAATGGCTTTATATCTTGCTAAACACGCAAATGTAGAAGTAACTGGATTAACCTTATCAAAAGATCAATATATGATTGCGACAGAAAGAGCAAAACAAGCCGGTCTTTCTGATCGAGTAAAATTTTATCTTCGCGATTATCGAGAAGAAAAAAATAAATATGATCGAATTGTTTCTGTCGGGATGTTTGAGCATGTGGGCACTCCACATTTTCAAACCTATTTTAATCAAGCGTATAATCTTTTAAATGATGATGGCATTATGTTATTACATGCCATTGGAGCCACGAGTTCTCCAAGACCAACCAATCCTTGGATCCGAAAATATATATTCCCGGGTGGCTATTGCCCTTCCCTATCAGAGGTTTTTCCAACAGTCGAAAAATCCAAATTGATTGTCACGGATATGGAAATTTTACATAATCACTATGCAGAAACCTTAAAACATTGGCGTGAACGTTTTTTAAATAACTGGGATAAAGCTAAAAATCTATATAATGAAACCTTTTGTCGCATGTGGGAATATTACTTAACCTCTTGTGAAACGGCATTCCGTAACCAAGATTTAATGATTTTTCAAATTCAATTAACTCGTAATAAAAATAATGTCCCTTCAACTCGGGATTATCTATATAAAAATAGTATTTGAAATAAATAGCTAGCAATATAAGTTTTAAATCCTAGAAAATATTTGAATCGGTGGAAGTATAAAGACTTTTCGGATCCCAAGCCACCCTCCCCCACCCACTAAAATCATACTAAATAATGGGCCAAAAATTAGTAATAACCAATTAGGGATAAAATTTAAAGTAAAAATATTTATTGCTAGCCAAGCATAAATTGCACTAGCTCCTAAAGCAGCAATCAATCCGGAAACAAAGCCTAATAATAAAAATTCAGATAATAATATGAACAGTAAACTCTTATTCCCAACCCCAATGGCACGAAATAAAACGGCATTACGTGTTCTCTCGTCTAAATTAGAAACAATGGTGCACCACAGTAAAATAAAAGCCATAATCGCGGTAAACCCACATAAAATCTCAATGACGGTAGAAAGTAAATTAATTAAAACGGCTACTAATTTAAGGATTTGAGAGATATCAATCAAATTAATTGCAGGAAATTGTTTTATAAGTGTTCTTAATAACGGTACTTTATCTGGTGCAACATAAAAACTGGTCATATAGCTTGTAGGAAATACATCAATTACTTTGGGTGGAAAAATTACAAAAAAGTTAGGATTAAAAGAATCCCATTCCACCGTGCGAATGCTGGTTACTGTCGCTTCAATGAGTTTCTCACCTATTTGAAATTTTAAGATATCTCCCATATGAATATTTTGACGTTCTGAAAACCCTTTTTCGATAGAAATAACAGATTTTCCTGTGTCCTGCGTAGATAACCAAGAACCAGCAATGATTTTATTATCTTTTTGTAAATTTAAACCATAGGTAAGATTCAATAAACGATGTAACTGACGTTTACCATTATTACCACTATTACTACTATTACTACTATTGCCATTATTATTAGTGTTATTAACCGTTTCTGATAACTCAACAATTTCATTATTGACTGCTAATAATCGCCCTCTGATAATCGGATAAAGTTCTTGAGTTTCAATAGCATTTTGATGCAAAAAAGTCTGAAAATGGTCTTTTTCTTCGGGACCAACGTTAATGACAAAATAATTTGGTGCAAATTGAGGGATTTTATTGTGCCAAGTTTGAATAAGATCAGTACGAACCAGAAACAAAAGACATGCCGCCATAAAAACCAAAGAAAATGCTAAGAGTTGAATTGAATTCTCATAAGGATAACGCGCAATATTGGCAAGCCCATAACGAACACTCACATTCAATTTACTTGAAAACTTACCCAATAAATTACCTAAACTGCTTATTAATATGTTCAATAATAAGTTCAGGGATCGAAGTAATAATCCTTTATTACTTTTTCCTTTTACAGAAAGATCTCTTCTTAATATTCTCATCGGTGAAATTTTTCTTAATGCATATAAAGGTGGGAAAGCAAAACCAAAGGTTAATACTAAAACTGTCAAAATCGCAAAAATTGCAGGAATAATCAAAGTTATTTCTATTTTTTGCATAAGAAGCTTTTCAAACAAGTCTTGACACCAATAAACCACAAAAAATCCTAGCAAAAACCCAATAACACCTGCGATAAGGCCCAAAATAATAATTTCCACCGTATAACGAATAAAAATCCATTGAGCGCTTGCACCAAAACAACGATATATTGCAACTGTATTGAACTGCCGGGCGGCAAATCTTTTTGCTGCTGCAGAAATTGCGACTCCCGCTAAAATTAAGTTAATAACTACGATAAGCGTTAAATAGTTTTCTCCCTGATCTAACAAGGTTTTTAGGGTCGGCCGAGCTTCTTTTGCATTCAGAAAAGATTCTGTTGGCGTTATTTTAGGTAAAACCCAAGCGTCAAATTCTTTTAAGTTCTGATCGGGTCCTGCAATCAAAAGAGCATAGCTAAGTCGACTCCCCGGTTGGATAACTGCAGTTTTAGCAATGTCTTTTTGATTAATTAAGGCACGAGGGGCTAACATAAATCCCTCCCCACCCCGATCAGATTCAAAAGTCATTACTTCTGTTATTTTAAAAGGGGCCACTCCAATTAAAATGGTATCATTGATTTTGACATTTAATAATGAGAAAAGACTGGCTTCAAGCCAAACAGAGCCAGGTTCTGGAACAGTCAATAAGGGTTTATCCGCCGTAAATAGCTGAGATGTCCCTCGCAATTCACCCTTAAGTGGATATTGTTCATCCACTGCTTTAACTTCTGCTAAAGCCAGATCATCATGATGAACCAACATACTCAAAAAAGTCAAAGTTTCTGTTGTTTGTAAATGTAATGCTTTTGCTTTTTCTTTTATTTCTGGTTCAATGGGATTTGGAGATTTGAGGATCCTATCACCCCCCAACCATGAACCTGTCGTATCCGATAATCCTGATTGGATCCCTTGTGTTAAAATAATAGCCGAACTCACACAAAAAACTGATAATATCATTGTGATAAATAACAGTTTAATTTCAGTATGTTTAAAATCTCGACTTAAAAAATTAAGGTTCACGCTTCTAGTTTTCCTTCAGATAAATGTAAGATCTTAGAGCAGATTTTACTTAAAGTCGGATCATGCGTTACAAAAACCAAAGTTGTTTTATGTCTTTGATTTAATTCAAACAATAATTCAATAATGTGTGATCCGGTTTTTTGATCTAAATTACCTGTGGGTTCATCTGCAAATAATATGCTTGGCTGAATTGCAAAAGCTCTTGCAATGGCGACCCTTTGTTGTTCCCCACCTGATAATTGATTTGGATAATGATGCATTCGTGCTGAAAGCTCCACTTCTTTTAAACAAAGTTTCGCTTTTGATGTTGCATCCGTTTGTCCAATCAACTCTAATGGTAGTAAAACATTTTCTAAAGCAGTATAAGCAGGTAGCAATTCAAAATTTTGAAAAATAAAACCAGCGTGATGCAAACGTAAACGCGCACGGCCATCTTCATTTAATTCATTTAGGCTGGTGTCATTCCAAAATACTCGGCCTTGAGTGGGCAAATCTAATCCTGCTAATAGACCTAAAAGCGTTGACTTGCCAGATCCAGAGACCCCTAAAATTCCCAATATATCTCCTGTGTCGATATTTAGAGAAACATCCTGTAGAATAGTGAGAGTTTTTGCCATTGGTAGAGATACTGTTTTAGTTAGGTGTTCGGCACGGATTTTCATGTTACATCGTTTCCTTATTGTCTTTTCAACATTAATTTCATTGCTCTGCTTACCCAGTTTAGCATTGGCTACGTCTAGTATTTCTACTATTTTAGTAGTTGGCGATTCCTTAAGTGCAGCTTATGGCATTCCTCCTGAACAAGGTTGGGTTTCCCTATTGGAAAAAAGACTAGAAGATAACAAATATCCTTATCATGTCGTCAATGTAAGCATCAGCGGAAACACCTCGAGTAATGGCCTAACAAGCCTTCCTCAAGCCCTCAAACAGTATAAACCTTCCATTGTGATCATTGGGCTAGGCAGTAATGATGGTCTGCGTGGACTTTCAACAGTAGCCATGCAATCTAACTTATCACAAATGGTCGAACTTGCGAAGAAAACAAAAGCTCGAGTTCTATTGGCTGGTTTTTTAATTCCCGTTAACTATGGACCCATTTATCGAAAGAAATTTGAACACGTCTTTGAGACTGTTTCAGATGAATACCATTTACCAAGGATCCCTTTTTTATTAGAAAAAGTAGTGCTTAAACCAGAATTAATCCAAAATGATGGATTGCATCCTAATGAAGCAGCACAACCTTTAATACTGGATACAGTGTGGCCTTTTTTAGAAAAAATGTTATCACGTTCTGGGTAATTTAAATAGAATTTTGAGCCAATTTAAATAAAGTTTCTTGCGTTTTTAATTCTTCTTCTTGTTGATACTTTGTTCCAGACTCTGCATTAAATGGATTTAAAAAAGCGGCCTGATATCCAAGTTGAATAGCAATCGGAATGTGTCCTGTTTGAAACCCAATACGTCCCCCTTTCAAAATTCCCTTAGCACATCCCCTAATAAGGCCTAAAATGCCATATAAAAAACTAAAAATAATGGCAACAAAACCCCCTATTCTTTTTTGATATCCGCAGATTGCACCACCTACCAATCCTCCATACAGGCCTAAAATTGCACCACTAATGATACCTACCCCTGCAGTCACACAAGCTCGAAATAATGAAACCGTGTTCAGTTCAAAAAATTCCGGTTTTACATATTTAATCATTTCGACTGCAGCAAGATTTTTCTTATCAAAGGCATACTGCACATGCTCTGGTTTTAATATTATTCCAAATTCTACTGGATTTGTAACAACTTGATCGGTAATACGCCACAGTGCAGTTGCAACGATCCATTCTTGTTTAACAACTTCTTCTAAAGCATCAACACTAATATCTTCTTCTGGTAAAGCGGGTGATAGCTGACCCACCTTCGCAAGACTTAATTTTGTACGTTGTTTTTGTAAACGACTATCGACTTTTTGCAATTGTTCAATTAATAACATAAGAAAATCAGGTGAGTCTTTTTCTTTAGGGATTCCATTATTTCCAAGTTCATCCGCAAAGAATTTTTTTAATTCCATGGGAATATTATTGTTTTCAAGCAACTGTGTTTGTGCAGCCGACAACGACACGCCATCAATCTCCTCTTTAGCATATGGCTAAAGTTTAAGCTTTTACTGTAAAGACTTCATTAATTTTAGGCTTCTTTTATTAAATATACTATTAACCTAACTAAAATATTTGTACTATACTTCAAATTGCTACCTTTAGTAGCAAACACTTTTAACTTTATTGAAGGAGAATGTTATGCCAACAGATCCAAAAAGACCAGGTGGACCAGGTGAACAACAACGTGATCCACGACGTGATCAAAACCAACCAGGCAGGCAACCAATGCCCGGTCAAGGTGATAAAACTAAAAACTAAATAATAACTTAGGTTATTTTTTAAACCGAGGGATAATAGTAATATTATCCCTTTGTTTTTTTCGAGCTTAGTTCAGTTCTATTTTTAATTTTATGGCTCTAAAATTTCAACCAGCGCCAATATGGCATACTCTACAGTTTGTTGAATGATTTCTTGTCGAGACCCTTTAAGATGAAGATGAATAGTTTTGGTCGGTAAGCCCTTTCCACCCACTGCAATAAAAACAGTTCCAATGGGAGCTTCAGAGGTACCCCCTGTTGGGCCAGCAAACCCTGTAATGGCAACCCCAAGCGCACTATTGAGTTGCATACACACTGCCTCTAACATTGAAGTCACAACGGGCAAGCTCACTGCCCCATACTTTTCAATTTTTTCTTGTGGTATATTCAATAACTTAGTTTTTACAGTATTCGTATAAGCAACAATCGATCCCATAAAACATTTAGAAGCGTCTGGGATAGCGGTTAAACGAGCAGAAAATGCCCCTCCCGTACAAGATTCTGCTGCACCCAGAGTCAACTGTTTTTTTTGACACAATTGTAACAATTTTTCTTCAATCTTCATTTGTAGACCTATCCAATGTCTTATGTTGTGAGCGGTCTTAAGTGCCGGCCCATTAATATTAAATTCTCTAAGCATCCCAGCAATTTAAAGATATTACATTAATAACCGATAACCAAAGTACCAGAACAGTAAGGATTAAAAAGAAGGTTCAAAATGAATACTCTCATAATTTTATTAATAATCATAGCGGTAATCGTTGTTTGGTTTATTAGTATATACAACACGCTTATACAGCTGATAGAAGCAGTTCGTAATAACCAAAAACAAGTTGATATTCAACTTGATCGTCGCTTTAAAGTGTTTGAATCATTAATTAATGTGGTTAAAAACTATATGGATTACGAAAAATCGACCTTATCACAAGTGGTATCTCTTAGAAATCAATCCATTCAAGCAGAAAAAACCGGTGATCAAAAAGGACGAATTGATGCTGAAAACGCAATTTCTCGCATTGCTTCGAATATTAGTGTGGTATTTGAACAGTATCCTAATTTAAAAGCAAACGAAAATGCTATGCAACTTCAAGAAGAAATTGTCAACACTGAAAACAAATTAGCATTTTCAAAACAAGCTTTAAATGATAGCATTGAACGATATAATGCAACCAAAAAATCATTTATCCAATCTATGGTTGTATCACTGTCTCCTTCAAAGTTAGATGTTAATTTTGAATATTGGCAGTTACCACAAGAAACCATTCAAGATCGAGAGAATTATACGGTAAAACTATAGCATTGTAGTGTTTACCGTTTATAGTGTTCCAGGAAGTATTTTGTTAAAGGAGGGGCCATTCCGCAAGCCAAGTAAATCTCCCGAAACAAAATGCTTCCTGGAGCACTATACAGCAACCAGATAAGTATTTTGAATGGAACATACATGAGCAATCACAATCAAAATCTCAATCAATATCAGGTTAGTGCGACAGATTGGCGAGAAGCCTTACGTAAAAACGAGAAAAACACTCGAAATGTTATTGTTTTATTTATTATCATTTATTGTGCGGTTGGGTTTATTATTGACGCCTATTTCAATTCTATTCAATATTATGATCAAAACCAACAAGTCGCTTTACAAGTCCCTTTATCGGAAATACTTATAAATTTAATTACTTTCAAAACTTTTCCTTATGCAACCCTTATTATGTTGGTGGTTGCAGCAATTTCACTATTAATTACTTATTACTTTCATGAAAATCTAGTGATGCTGGGAACTGATTATATTGAGGTTAACCCTGAAAAGTTTGAAAATCCAGAAGAACGTCAATTATATAATGTCATAGAAGAATTAAAAATTGCCGCTGGACTTAATTTTATGCCAAAAATATTTATCATTAATGCAGATTATATGAATGCTTTTGCCAGTGGTTTTAGCGAAAAATCTGCCATGGTTGCCATTACCCGAGGATTATTGCAAAAACTGGATAGACAAGAATTGCAAGCCGTGATGGCTCATGAATTATCTCATGTTCGCCACAATGATATTCGACTAACAATTACGGTAGCATTATTAAGCAATTTAATTTTAATTGCAATCGATCTACTATTTAGAGGAGTATTATTTGGACGCGGTCGCCGTGACAATGGGATCTTAATCGTTATTGTCATCGCTCGCTTTGTTTTGCCCATCCTAACTATTCTTTTAATGCTTTATTTAAGCCGTACCCGAGAACTGATGGCAGACACAGGCTGTGTAGAATTAATGCGGGATAATGAACCCTTAGCGCGTGCACTCCTTAAAATTGATTCCGATCATAAAGATAATTCTGAAACTTATAATAAAGCTTATTCTAATACACCCCATGAACAAGTAAGAAATGCTTCATATTTCTACGATCCCAATTATGCAGGCTTTGCTTCTCTGGGATCGATCAACAATCTTTTTTCTACTCATCCCTCTCTTGAAGAGAGATTAAAAGCACTAGGGATTAAAAAATAAGAAAATTTGACATGGGTGAACCTACACCTTGGAACCATTGCTTATTTTAACACTCAAAGAAATTGTAATTTATATATTTATCTTTGCTGAAATTATAATTATGAGCGCTATAACTGGAGATGTTTTATTTAGTAAGGCTTTGAAAGGTGATTTAGACGCTGCACGGCAACTGGCCCGAATGCCTGAAGATCCTAGGATAACTGCAGAACTAAATAAACAAGATCCTAAAGGCCAAACCGCACTGATAAAAGCAGCAAAAAAGGGTCACATCGATATTGTCAAGGCTTTAATGACAATACCTGGAATAAACCCACACATAAATGATGATGAAGGTCAAACCGCCTTAACATTGGCTCTAGAAAATGATCATACAGAGATTGTTGAATTTTTTAAAACATTAGATATCGTTCCTCTTGATCAAAAAACGATTCTTCTAAATTTCACAAAATATTTGAAAATACAATTAGAACAATATGGAAAATCTATTTATCATGATGAAGACATGGAGGTTTTAATACATGAATTAATTGAAGGAACATGTAATGGATTAACAGGATTATGGCTTATTCAAAAACTAAAAAAGCTCCCGGTATTTTTCGACGATTTGACTCTTATAGAAAAGTGGGATGGAAAAAAAGAAAGTTTAACAAAACCTCTTGTTGGTATTTTTGAGCAAGTGCTAAGCAATATGCGATGGCTAGATACCCAAAGTTCATTGCTAAAACATCATATAGAATCAAGACATTTAGGTCAAGAAGATCTGCATGAAGCCTATGAAATAGTAAAACCTCAACCCAGTTCGGTTTCAGAAAAAAAACTTTTAGGAGATATGACTGAAACAAAACTTTCAGCTGATAAATCTGAAGCTCCTTCACTGGCAAATGAATTTCGTATTGCATTTATTTTTAAAGCTCCTGAACTAACAAAACTTCTTCAAAATGTACTTCACAACAGCAAAAAAATAGCCATTGGTGGAGCAGATCATATGATGGGAATAATGCTAATTGAAGATGCAGGGGGCAAGAAATATTATGCGCGTGATCCAATATCACCCACTAAGGAGGTTGTATTTACTGATCTAAAAAAATTACAACGTTATATTGAAAGACAACTCTTTTCAAATCTAGATGCTCCTACTGATCTAATGCCTATTTCCTTAAATGTATATGATGAGGCTAGTGGAAGGCCGTATCCTTATGAAATGACCCCTGAACAAATGATAGAATTATTTTTAAAAGAAGATCAAGATCGGACAGCAGAAGATAACATGGGTAACTTGAATTCTCTCTTACCTTTCGCGTGCATGAGTGGTGATATAAATACAGTGCGTCTCCTACTAAGCAAAAAAACAACTGAAGAACTTAAGGTGGACAAAGATACTTGGATAGCACTCAAGGAAGCAGCTTTCAGAAAGCGTATGGACATTGTTGAAATTATTGCAAAAGCTGCAGGTATAAATTTAACAGACCCAAACATCCTATTCATGATAGCAATTGCAATAGGAGATGTAGCGGCAGTTCAAAAAGCTATTGCTGAAGGTGTTGACGTCAATATGAAAGACTTGGGCCCTCTTGAACAAACTCCACTTAATTTAGGGTCTTACTGTGGGCATGCAAAAATCGTTGAAGCTTTAATGAAAGCACCCAACATAAATCTAACAAATTTAATAGATTGTCAATTTTGCTTACAAAAAGCGGCCACAAGAGGACACATAGGCGTTGTAAGGCATTTAATAGGAATTAAAGATTTAGATTTAAACTATCAAGATTTTTTTGGAGAAACAGCACTAACATTAGCAACTGAAAAACAGTATACGTATATTATTAAAGCTTTAGTAGAAACTGGCAAAATAGATCCAAATCTCCAAAATAAGGAAGGTTTTACTGCGCTTATGATAGCCGTAGACAATGACGATGAGGATGCTGTTAATATTTTGTTAGAAGCTAGAGGTATTGACAAAAAGAACTTTTGGAAATCTCTAATGTTTGCCATAGAAAACAAAAATCAGCATCTTGTTGAAATAGTAGCAAAAACAGCAGGGATCAATTTAAATGATCCTAATATAAAATTAATGGTATCAGCCGCCACGGGAGATTTAGAGACTCTGAGAAAACTGGCAGCAGAAGATCATGGTCCAGATTTCTTTAATCAAAAAGATATAGGTGGGCTAACAGCTCTTATACATGCAGTTAATAATGGTCATTCAGAAGTAGTTCAATTTCTAATATCCCAAAAGGTGGATTTAAATGTTAAGGATGAAGAAGATTGGACGGCATTAATGATTGCAGTTGATAAGGGTGATGAATCAATGGTTGAAATTTTATCAACAGCTCCAGGTGTGAAATTAGATCTGACGAATAATAAAGGCGATACAGCTCTTGTAGTGGCTAAAAAAAATCACCATGATGATATAGCTACAAGATTAGGAATATTGACGGGTACAGAATTAAAAAGATCTTCAGATCATCTTTCAAGACCAGTAGCAGAACCATCGGCTGCTTCAGGTACCTCAGCAGCAAGTACTGGGCCTGCTGCAAGTGTTAGGCCTGCTGCAATATTACCACTCCTGGCGGCTTCAGAAGATCCTCAATTATTACAAAGCATAGCTCGTACACCTTCCGTTGATCCTACTCCGAGTGTAGATACTTTATCGCCACCGCCACCAGCAACAACATCAGGAGCTCCAAAAAGAGAAGGTCCAAAAAAAGCTTAAGACACGACCTAAGCCTGGGCCGGCACGGGGACCGGCCCCTACATGGTATTTGGCACCAAAAACTCTGAACGTCGTTGTTGGTCAAAATGATTTTTTGAAATTTTTAATAGTGTCTTTCCAGGCGTTCTTTCAACAAAGACTTCTTCTGTTTCCGGATAAAAAATATAAGTTAAATAACAATAATTTCGTGGATTACTCAATATATTGGGATTAAACGCAACAATGTTTGATCCAGTATGTCTTGCAGAGGGTGCTAATAATCCAGGGTGACCTTCTTTATGCAATTTTTGACCAATTTTCTGTGTAAAATAATATTCATTAGCGATTAATTCAGGATAATGATCTTGTCGCTTGCGAAAATCCATTAAAATAGCCTCGCAATACACTTTATAAACAGCACGCTCACGAATAATCACTTCGTTTAAATTTTCAATTTGAGATTCCATTTGTATCATATGATAAACAGTTTCAAAAATGGTGGTTTCAAGTTCCAAAGAGCCATACCAAATTCCAAATGTCCCATCGCTATATCTTGATGCCATAAAAGGTTCAGTTTTAAAAGGATAGGTAATTGCTGTTGAATAATGAAAATCCTCGGCAATCATACCATGAGGAATTTCTTTTTTGACTAGGCTTTCTACTGCATTAGCAAGGTTAGAAAGATCTTCATCAGCGTCATTGATATCATCAAAGAGATCTTCCGTTTTACGCAAAGAAACAATATTTCGTAATACATCATCATGAAAATCTACATTTTTAGAAAACAGCTTATCCATCAGCGCCCTCTTTGAAAATCCAGGTATCTTGCGACTTTAGCGATACCAATAATACCTTCATTCGTCATCATTTCCAATGGGGTTTGATTATCAAAAGCCATATTTTTACGGCTTATCCAGGTGTATCGAATATTTTCATTCTTTGGATATAAAAGTCTTAAAGACTTATGAATAGAAAGCAGCCACCCTACTCTGTCAAATAAATCTCGAGTATTTGGCAAAGGCTTTATTCCTTTTTTATAAGGAATCAAAAGTGCCCGACTGGTCGGACTAAAACCAAGTAAATTTAACTGTGTCGCTGTATCAAGATCCCAATGTTCAAATAAATTCATGATGACTCGAGCCAATTTTTTTCGGCTTTCTTCAGAATATACATTAACCCCAGAACCTGAATGATGAGAAGAAAAGGCATGATTCATATAATCTCTCCTTATATGTTTAAATATAAACTATTTTTGTTTATAAAGAAAGGGTCAGACACAATTTAGCTGGTGTCAGACACGGGTGTCTGACACCAAGACCTAAAAAACTGGCTAAATAAACAGCCTTATTGATGGAAGGATTAATTGGTGTCTGGCACGGTGTCAGACACCAAAGGCACGGGTGTCTGACATGGTGTCTGACACCCATGTCTGCGGCGGTGTCTGACACCATTTATTGCGCCAAAAGCCAGGCTTGATTTAAATAATCATCGCCATATTTCTTTAAATAGTCCTGGTAGCTGCCATGAAAATCCACCAATCCCTTTTCTGTTAAAGCAATAATACGCGTTGCAATATTGGAGACAAAATGCCGATCGTGGCTAACAAAAAGTAAAGTGCCTTCATATCGGGTTAGGCTATCAGCAAGCGCATTCCTGGCTTCTAAATCTAAATGATTGGTCGGTTCATCTAAAATTAAGATATTACTTTGTTGCAATACTATGTTTGCAAATAAAAGACGAGCAGCCTCTCCCCCGCTTATATTGAGGATATTTTTATGAACATCATCTTGTGTAAATAAAACTTGTCCTAATGCTTTTCGAATAATATCTAAAGTAACCTCATGGTTTCTTTCCTGAGATAACCATTCCAAAACAGTCAAATTTTGATTTAATTGCTCATGGTGATCTTGTGCAAAATAAGCAATGTGAGTTTCGTACCCCCATTCGTAGGCTCCAGCATCCGCAGTATAACGATTCAACAGGATTTTTAATAAGGTTGATTTTCCTATGCCATTATGACCAATGAGCGCTATTTTTTCTGCTCGATTAACGGTAAAACCTACATTATTAAGAACTGTTCGTTCACCAAAGTGTTTGGATATACCGTCGACTTTTAAAACGGTTTTCCCAGAAGGTCGTTTTTGTTTAAATAAAAAGGCGGGACTGATGCGAGAAGATTTTTTGATATCTGGTAATTCAATGCGCTCTATCATTTTTTCTCGTGCCATCGCTTGTCTTGAACGACTGGCACTGGCCTTAAATCGATCAACAAATTGTTGCATGTGTGCGATTTTATTTTCTAAATATTTTTGTTGATGGAGTTTTTGATCAACAATTTCTTGTTTCTCTTTTAGGAATTTATCATAATTTCCAACGTATTCTCGAATTTCGCCATAATCAATATCTAAAACATGCGTCGATAAGTTGTTTAAAAAATTTTGATCATGCGAAATAAAAATTAGTATTCCTTTAAAATTATTCTTTAAATAGCGTTCTAACCAAGCAATACTCATGATATCCAAGTGGTTAGTAGGTTCGTCCAATAATAATATATCAGGTTCAGCAAATAGTGCTTGTGCTAGCAAAACGCGCAATTTAAATCCACCCGATAAGGTGTTCATGGGTTTTTCATGTTGAGCTTGTTGAACGCCTAGACCTGTTAAAAGGGTATGCGCAAAGGTTTCTGCTGTATAACCATGATAATGCACAATGGTTTCTTCTAATTCCCCTAAACGATATCCGGCTTTTTCATCAAAAGAGTCGCTATTCAGTAATTGTTCTTTTTCTTCTAGAGCTTGCCATAATTTAGGTTTACCCTGGATGGTAACTTCTAAGGGTGTATTATTCTCGTATTGAAATTGATCTTGTTTAAGCCATCCCACCTGAGCTCGTTTGGCAATTGTAATATCCCCTAGGCTGGGTGTTTCATCCCCAGTTAGAATGCGTAAAAAGGTTGATTTTCCTGTTCCATTGGCCCCCACTACACCATAGCGATTATTTTCAATAAGATTGATATTAACCTCATCGAATAGCAACCTGGCGCCATAAAGCATAGATAGATTTGAAATACTGATCATACATACAACCTGTTGATATTTAATGCTTAAATAGACAGTTAGATACTATAACAGTGCTTGACATATATATAAACAATATAGTAAGATAACTCATTAAATTGATTTTGGTTACCTTAAGCGGAACTTAAGGGTGTGTTTAATAATTATTACTTAAAACTGGAGATTGATATGTTTAATTTAAAAAACGTTAAAAATATGCTAACCACAGGCGTTGCCATGGGGAGAGATACCGTAAATGTAGGTATATCTGCTGGAAAGGCTGTAATAAACGTCGGATACATGGGCTGGGCTCTAACAAAGGCTTTTATTAATGGTGGAAGAGGAGCAGTTAATGCTGTTCAATCGGCTACCCGCTATCAAAGAACTGACGCTGAAATAGCAATGGCGCATCAGCAATTTAATGCATCTAGCTGTAATTTTCAGGATGCTTTTAAAGCAGTAGATGAATTCTATGCAGCTGCTAAAGGTTGCAGTAGATCATTATGGGAAGTGTCACATTATGGACAACGTGCCTTAAGCCCTGTTGTAGCTCCTGTTTACAATGCATTACCCAGTGCAAGAAGCATTCACACTAGCTTGCAGAATCACGCATCACGAATGCTCGAAGATGCACCTAGTGCTGCTATTAGCTCTATTGGAAAGATATTACCTACTATTAGAGTGTCTGCCTAACATTCCTAAAAATAGAAACTTGATGAAAGTTTCATGAAAACTCAAGGGTATACAAAAGTATACCCTTGATTCAATTATCCCCTTAAATTTTGGTGTCAGACACCGTCCGACACTATTGACATAAGTAACTAAATTAGATTAAATTAGTCAACATAGAATTGTATAAGCAATATAGACAAGGGGAACACCAGTATGTGGAACACTGAAAACGAAATTCAATTTAAAGCTCTACTGAAAAATTACAGAGATAATCCTAAACAATCACCTTCTACAGCTGATATTGAAATTTTGAACCGTTTATTTGAGGCTTATATATTTGCAGAAGCTACCCCTTATGCTGAAATTCCTTTTTATAAAGAAATCATTGAGTTTCTAAATATCTTTTTAAGAAATGCCCTTTCAACACTTGGCGAATTAGATCTCAAAGTCTTTAACGAATGGTGCGATTCATCATCTCACAAAAAACATCATCTTTTTAAAGAATATCCAATATTACAGGCATTAATGAGTAGCGCAAAAACCAACTATCGCACTCTATCTAAAACTTTAACAAAACAATATAGAGAGACCCTGCAACCCGCACTTTCTGAATTTCTGACAGAATATGAAACAAGACTTCTAGAACCTGGGATTCATGGTATAAATCATCCCTACCCTACACCCGGAGAGCCAGAACACGAACGCCCCCTTGCTTTAAGGCCATTTCGTGAAGTAGTGCCCACTATTTATCGAAGAGCGCAAGAAAAAGCTAAAAAAAGAACTGAGGAAATTTCAATTGATCTAACAGTCGTTCAAAATTTTGTAAAAAACTACTATCACTCAAACCGTGCCTGGGCCTTAGTTATGTTATTAAACATGTATGATTTTTTAGATCCCCTTTCATTAAGACATATTCCACATCTATGTCATTATATTAAAGGTGGAAATGTTTTGTTTGTACTAAATCAACCACTTTCAGACATTTTGCCAAATCCAGCTTTTCAGAGAATTATTTTATTATGTTTTCATCGGGAAAGTCATTCACCCCTTAGAGATAGCTATCTTCAGGTAAGCCCCCTTCAAACACTTGTACCCTTGGTTGGCAAAATATTAGTTGAAGGGGAACGTCCACACCCACTTTTTAAGGGTTTTTCCGTTCAAAGCAAAGAAGCAGGTAAAGAACCTGGATTTATTTTAAGTTCCCCGGCCAAAAAATTAAAATATTTCGTTAAAAGCACCATGCATACCATTCCTGAGTATTTCTGCGCAAAAGTAATAAGTGCACTTGGTATTAAAATGCCAGAAGCGTTTTTGAACATTGATGAGTTTGGTAATATATTGTTTGCGACCAGAGATCTTTCATGTACAAAACCAACCAAAGACGGAAAAGGAAAAGTAAGGAAATTTTCTGATTTCGCTGATCTATTAATAGAAAAATCACCTGCTGCAATTGGTGCAAGTTATGATAAGGAACCTTCAGAAGAGGTACAAGCAAAAGCCTTAAAGGAATTTCTAGACCAAACTTTCGGTGCACCAGCAAAATGTGCTTTTGCAAAATTATTGTACGTTGGTCTTGCGTGTGGCTTAGATGATTTATGTGTCCATACAGGGAATATGGGTATTATTGAAACGAGGAAGGGAGATAAACATTACTTTAAAGTGGGTATTGTAGATTTCCAATTTAATCCACAAGAAACAAGAGTGCATGATACAAAATCTTTTATGGATGCAGCCTCTATTGTAATAGAAAGAGAAACCATGGGAGGAATAATCATAGGAAATATCACAGGAACAGGAGGCGCAGAGGGAAGAATAATGAAGAAACCTCCACTTTTTAAAAAGATGTTTGAACAACTAACCAGTGCAGATTTTGAAAAAGCCAGAATTGAATTAGCAAGGCCTACGGTTCGTTACACTTCCGAAGACGGAGTCTTTTTAACTCAGTATCCAGCACGAAGGATTCCATTTACAGAAATCCTAAACAAAGTTTTAAGTGAGGTATTAAAAGAATTAGATGATAAATTGGGGGATAAACTACCCTCCTCTGAAATGGAACAAATAAAAAAGTCACTTCAAGAAAACCACAAAATTATGACTAACAATCTAAAAGTGTATACTTCTCTTTCTTTTGCACCAGCTCATGCCCCAGCGGTGTCTGAAAGAAAAGTTCAAGCTTCTATATAGCTGAAATTTTGGGGTCAGACACTGTGTCCACATATTTGCTCAAATGGCCCCTTAGCGAGTTTGAGATCAGCTTGCTGGTTCGTTGCAATAGGTAGTACAAAATTATCAATAAATGCTTGCCAAAAATCGTAATATAAGTGCTTTTGCAGGGAATGCTCATCACTAATGGGAAAACAAGGTCCATGATTGGCTTCTAATAGCCATACCCGTAATTGATCGTCTACTAAAAAATCAAAGCCAAAGATAGCTAATCGTCGTTGCTTCTGACAAATAAATGCTCCCGGATGTTGTTTCTGAAGAGCACTCATAGTAGAACGGGTAATTCCCAGAATTTGTTCATAAATAGGCTTAAATGAAGCATAACATTGAATTGGAACTTGCATTACATTAGATTCATCTTCTTTAAAATGTTCGTTGGTTAAATGTGGCGCAAGATCACTAAATTCATTAGCTTGATAAGGATCTAACGCCACATTAAAATAACCCTTTGGATAAATATAAGAGCCTGTATAATTTGTTGCAATCAAAAACATTCGAATTGTATATTTATGTCCATTTAATAAGTGTGGTCGCATAATATAGTGTTGTAGAACATGATCCCCTCCTAAACGATTTTTATTAAGATAATGAGCTTCTATTTGACTTAACTGTTGAAAAATTTTAATTTCTTTTCCATTGTTCAACAAGGCCGGTTTTAGGATCCATACTAAATTATCAACAGGCTTATTAATGATCTTATCAATGGGCTCTGAAAGCTCCTTATTTTGGTTATAGAATTTATTTGCAACCGCCTTCAAAACTGAAGGCCAATTTTGATCATTAATACAATATGTTTCTGGCATGATGCCAAATTGATCAACAAGTTGCGCCAATAAATGCTTAAATTCAAGAGCTTCTGCGGCCTTGTGATCAAACTGAAAATGTCGTTCATTAAAATTCGAACGCCAATTGAAAAAAGTAGTTTGCCAACCTTTTTCGTGTAAAAATCTGGATAAATTGTAATAAGTCGGAGAACGCGAAGGTCGCAAACAAAAACGGAATTTAGCTATATTTTTTTCAGAAATTGTCATATAACTTACTATTATCTCTATTCAAGTTGTTTAAACTGCTAATATTATAGTGTAGGTGTAGTGCATAACTCCAATTAACTAAAACCTGTTACTGAAGCTATAATAATGAGATGCAAACAAACAGTGAACAAAACCCTAAAAAAAGCCAAAAGACAAAGGCGATTGCTTTCTCTTTATGCTTTTTCTTTGCTCCCCTTGGCTTTCATCGATTATATGTAGGAAAAATAAAAACTGGGATGCTTATGCTGTTATTAGGGGGTACTTGGTATTATTGGTTTATACAAGATTTATTGACTTCTTTAAGCGCATTTAATGCTTTTGGAGCTTTAGATCTTACAACAATAAGTAATATCCAATCCATGCCCACATCGACAAATCCATGGATGACTGGATTTGGGACAGTTTTATTTATATGGGTATTAATCGATTTAATATTAATTGTGACAGGGAATTTTAAGGATAATGAAGGTAAAACTTTAGCTTAAGGAAAAAACATGTTAAATGTCTACAAGATTTTCAAGATGAATATGGCGTTCCGGACAGGAGTTCTGCTAAGTTTTCTTTCTTTTATATTGATGTCAAATACTATTGAAGCTGCAGAAACAACAAAAAAAATGAATATTCACATTCAGAAAATTCAATATGCATTCAAAAGAAACTTTGGTGATGTCAAAATAGAAAAAATAATTCAGGTGGGTTCAAACAGTTTTTCATCTTCTATATTATACAAAGTTTATACTAAAAATAAACCCTATATTGTACGTTTTATCAATAAAGAACTTGATGATGGTCATCGAGAAGTCAAGAGTATGATGATTGCTTCTAATAGGGCACTAACGCCTAAGATATATGATGTTGATGTAAACGAAGGCATTATTATTATGGATTTTGTTAGTGACCGCAGTTTTACTGAAAAAGAACAATCTAACCCCGAAACCTATATAAAATTAGCTAAACTTATAAAAAAACTACATCAATCCCCTCCCTTCCCAAAATTTTTAAGTATTTTTGACGCCATGCGCTTAAATCATAAAAACAGGGGTCGTTATTTATCAACTCTTTCTAAAGAGGGCACCAAAAAATTAGTATTAATTGAAAACGCAACCAAAAATTTAGAGGTTTTAAGTTCAACGCATAATGATTTAAATCCCAATAATATTTTATTTGATGGAAAAGATTTTTTGATTATTGATTGGGAGTTTGCAGGGTTTGGTGATCCTTTTTACGATCTTGCCACAGTATCTAATTTTTATATTTTTGACAAACAACTCGAGAAAATATATTTAAAAACTTATTTTGATCGAGAGCCCACCTCAACCGAATTGGCACACTATTATTTAATGAAACAAGTATCATTATATTATTATGGCAATGAGCTTGTTCATCTGGCTCGAAAAATGGGATTAAAAACCTTAACAAAAAAACAAATTGTAGAACTTCCAAGTCTACGAGAATACAATGATAAACTTGAATCAGAAAAAGGATCTCTACAAGATCCTCAATATTTAGAAAAATTTGGTAATGTATTATTGAAAGAAGCAATTACGAACATGAATTCAAACAAATTTGCTAAATCCATTTCTTTATTAGAGCACTCCAAATAAGTAATTTAGTAAAGGATAATTAAGGGATAATTAAAGGAAGGCAAAGATAAGAAAAGGCAAAAAAACATGGATTCACTGGCAACAAAATTAACAAAACTGGGTTTATCCTCTGATAAAGCAAACGACATTGTTAATCAAACAAATGAAGATTTAAAAAAATTTTCAAAAGAAGACTGTTGGCAACGAATGACTCAACGCTTCTTATCTTCAAATAATCTTTCACCATATCCCTTCTCGGTCCATGAACTATTATACAAAACCATTTATCCGGATTGGGATAAATTACCTGCCTTTGCTTGGATCCCTAGTGATACATTCATTAAAACCACAAATCTTGCAAAATGGATCCAAGAAAAAAAGTTTAATAATTATCAAGAATTTCACCAATGGTCGGTATCAGAATATCCTAGCCTTTGGGATAACATGGTCAAACTATTCAATATAAAGTTTGATAAACCCTATCAAAATATTGTTGATCTCAAAACAGGTATTGAATGCCCATCGTGGTTTCCAGGAGCAAAACTTAATATTGCAAACAGTTGTTTTCAAGCAAAAGAATCGGATATTGCCATTATATTTCAAACTGAACAAGGTGAAACAACCAAAATAAGTTATGGAGAACTTGATAAGTTTTCTAATCAAGTCGCCAACAGTCTGTTTGCTTATGTTAAAAAAGGAGATCCCATAGCAATTATTATGCCCATGACCATAGAAGCCGTTGCCATTTATTTAGGAATCATAAAATCTGGTTGTGTGGTAGTCTCGATTGCTGATAGTTTTGCTGCAGAAGAAATTGCAGCTCGCTTTCGCATTGCAAACGTTAAAGGTATTTTTACAGTAGAAAAAATCATTCGAGATGGAAAAATTCTGCCCTTATATGAAAAAGTGACTCATGCTGTCGATTTTCAGAAAAAACACAAGATTTCTGATAACTCGATTGAAGACTCCCCTTTCACTATTGTACTTCCTACAAATAAAATATTAAGTGAAAACCTCCGCAAAAAAGATATTTCTTGGGAAGATTTTTTAAATAGAAATGATCAATTTACGGCTATCCCCTCTGAACCTCAAGATTATATAAATATTTTATTTTCATCGGGGACAACAGGAGACCCTAAAGCAATCCCTTGGACTCAAACCACACCCATCAAATGCGCAAGTGATGCTTATTTTCACCATAATATTCAAGCAGGAGATGTCTTTTGTTGGCCTAGCAATTTAGGATGGATGATGGGACCCTGGTTAATTTTTGCAACTTTAATTAATAAAGCAACCATGGCACTTTATAATGGTACACCCAATGGTCAAAATTTTGGAAAATTTATTCAAGATGCTAAAGTAACTCTTTTAGGTGTTGTTCCTACTATTGTAAAAACTTGGCGACAATCAGGTTGTATGGAAGGTTTAAATTGGCGTGCAATTAAATTATTCAGTTCTACCGGAGAATGTTCAAATATAGAGGATATGTTATATCTCATGTTTCTTGCCCATTACCGTCCAATTATAGAATATTGTGGTGGAACTGAAATTGGCGGCGCTTATATCACTTCAACGGTAATTCACCCTTCAGCCCCTGCTGCTTGTTCTAGCCCTGCAATCGGTCTTGATTTTGCTATTATTGATGAAAACGGTAACCCAACAGATAATGGAGAGGTTGCACTTATCCCTCCTTCTATTGGCTTATCCACTGAACTGTTAAACAAAGATCACCATCAAGTTTATTATGAAAACATGCCGAAATTATCTACCAAATCGAATAAAACACTGTTACGACGTCATGGTGATCAAGTTGAGCGTTATTCTAATGGATATTATCGTTTACATGGCCGAATGGATGACACCATGAACTTGGGTGGCATTAAAGTCAGTTCTACTGAAATTGAACTTATTCTTAATCGACTTCCTACAATTTATGAAACTGCAGCGGTAGCCATTGAACCTAAAGAAGGGGGTCCCAGCCAATTAGTTATTTATGCTGTTATAAAATCGCAAAAATCAGTAGAAACCATAGAAACAATAAAACCAACAGAAATAAAGAAAATAACAGAGAAAATTCTTGTTGAACAATTAAAAGCAGAAATGCAAAACACCATAAAACAACATCTTAACCCCTTGTTTAAAATTCAGGATGTTATTATTATTGATGCATTACCCAGAACTGCTTCCAATAAAGTAATGCGACGGGTTTTAAGGGATAAGTATCAACAAAGAGATCAAAAAGGAGTAAAATCATGAAACAAGTTGTCATGTACAGCAAAACACCTTGTGCCTATTGTACCCATGCAAAAGACTACTTTAAAGAAAATGCCATCCCCTTTAAAGAGATAGATGTTACCAACAATCCAGCCCTCATTGAAGAAATGATGAAAAAATCAGCTAGGAAAACCACCCCACAAATTTTCATTGGTGATCAGCACATAGGAGGATGGGATGATATGAATGCCCTTATCCATAAAGGTGAACTTAAGAAAATTTTGAGCGATTGAGCCGTGTTCTCGTCCTCTATAGTGTAAATCTTGACAGTGGACACTTTAAAAACTTGATTGTAATCAATGACATAAAAAGAATTTTTTATAAATTTGTCTAATGTCAATATTTGACACTACCCCCTCATTTAAACCATTTTCATTCCTCAAAACAAGCATATACAGACATATTATAAAAAACATATTGCATAGGTCTTAAGTTTCTGATATTCTCTTAACTCTTAATTTTTATTTTAGAATTATTACTTATTTGAGGAGATAACTTATGGCAGCAACTATGGCTATGGCACCAAGAACACCAACAAAACCCCCCCGTACAGCAAATCCAACACCACCTACTTCACCAGCTAAACCAGGGCTTACTGATGATGTATTCATTGATGTAGATTTTACGGACACAAAAATGGAAGCAGAATTAGAAGAAGCAACAACACCAAGAACACCACCAAGAACACCAAGAACCCCCTGTAATACAGCAAAGTCAACGCCAAATCCTTCACCAGCAAAACCAAAAGTTGGTGATGACCCCGCTACCTTTACTATTGCTTTTTATAAGAGTTTAGAAGATGATGCCATCAAAGCAGCAGAAGCTAATACAACAAAGTCATCTGCTCAGCGTCGTTTATTTTGGTAGTAAAAATATGGTCAGATGCAGTTTATTCTGCATCTGGCTCTTTATCTTAATTCTTCCCCTTTAAAATTGAACATTTTTTGTGTGTCTCTATGGTGTCAAATCTTGACATTGGACACTTTAATCTATGGTGTCTTGGACACTTTAAAAACATGATTAAAATCAATAATATATAAAAAACCTCTTGATGAATTTGTCTAAAGTCAAGATTTGACACCATCCCTCTAACTGTGTAAAATTTCAGATAATTTTGGGATAAAGAGGGTTTCAGGCACTATGAAAGTCATAAAATCACTATTTGTAATAACATTAGTTGCTTTTTCTATCCCTGTCCAAGCTCGTTGGGCAACGGTAGAGGATGTCCCCACCTCTGTAGAGTCCTTTTCTCGCGATATTTATGTCCGTAAAGACGGAACTTACACTGAAACTATTGGGATTATGATTAAACCAACCAAAGAAAGCGGAAAGGACAGCTTGGTATCTTTCCCATTGGTTTATAATGCAGGCTTCACCGAACAAAAAATATTGGAAGCTAAAACTATTCAGAACGCAAAGGAATACCCCGTTGATCTCAAACACATTGAAGATAAACCTTTAGCAAGTAGCCCTAAAGGCTTTGATCAAAAAAACCAAGTGCTTATTGCCTTCCCACACATGAGTTTAGAGTCTAAAGCCTACATTAAATATCAAATCACTGCTAAAGAAGCTCCAATACCAGGTTTCTTTTCTACAGATTTTATTTACGGTCATGAACATTGGCAAACAAGCAAAGTTCACGTTGTCTCTGAATTACCTTTTCACATTAAAGCACATGATCCTGAACAATTTCTTGATATAAAACAAACGCAATCTGACGGTAAATATGTCATGGATATCGTTTTAAAAAAACCCATCATTAAAGTTCCTGTAGAAGAACAATTTATCGCAACAAATGGAACATTATACCCCTGGGTAACCATTTCTACCTTGAATGAATGGCCACAACTCGGTGCGTTAATGGTCACAAAATATGAATCAGTTGTAAATCAACCATTACCTGAATTTTTTCAAGCAATTGTCAAAGAAGCAGCAACAAAAACAACACCCATTGAAAAAATTAATACTGTCACTGCACTTTTATCAGAAAAAGTTACTTATATGGGTGATTGGCGCACGATAAAAGGAGCTTTTGTGCCAAGAAATCTGAGTGAAATTGCCGATTCAAAACTTGGAGATTGTAAGGATTTTTCTGCTGTCACAACAGCCATTTTAAGACAATTAGGCTTAAAAGCAAATATGGCTTTGGTCTACCGCGGTGTTGAAACTTATGAATTTCCTAATGATATCCCTAATCCAAACATATTTAATCATGCATTCTTACGTGTTCAAGAAAATGAAAAAATTTATTGGGTTGATCCCACTAATTTCTCAAGTTACGCTCAAGGCATTTATCCTGATATTGCAGAACGTCAAGCATTTATACTAGATCCCTTGAAGCCAACATTTACACGTACTCCCAACATCAATTTAAGCGACTCACAAATATACGTTGTAAAAAAAATTACTCTCCCGAATACTGAATCAGGTATAACTGAAGTATTAGGTCAAATCTTAATGAAAGGGGTCCAAGCTTTACCTTTTATTGGTGCCGATCTCCAAGCTTCCAAGGAAATGATTAATACTGCCATAATAAGCATGGTTTCTGATGAAAATCGAGCAGTTTCATGGAAAGTAAATGATTACAATTTAAAATCCCGCATTGCACAGGATGTGGACTTTCAATTTAATTTATCTCAAAAACATCAAGAAATGAAAACAACTTCAGGTAAAGCTTTTCTTTTATCTTACCAAAGTTTAGTTATTCCTAAATTGTTAACAAAAACCAATGATCGAGTATCTGATCTCTATCTAGAACTTCCAGGAATATACCGTCGGGAAATCCTATTGCGTCAGGCACAATTGATTGGTAAAGAATTTTCAAATTGTACAGTAGAAAGTCCTTGGTTTACAGGCTCCAGAAATATTAAGGACACCCCAGAAGGAATCAATGTATTAGATGAACTCATTGTTAAGAAAAACAAAATTTTAAATTCCGAACTCAAATCGGAAGAATATACACAATTCCAAAATAAGGTATATGCTTGTTTTGGTGATACAGCACTTGTGTTTAAACATTCACCAGAGCTCTGATTTTGGTCGTATTTCAGTAAATTCTTCAATGCGTCTTTGAGTAGCAGGTGAAACATCTTCTGGAAGTGCTGTTAATTTAAACCAACGCCATTCCGCAATTTCTGGAGATGCGTTATTTTCAAAAAAGGGGTAGTCATTATGATTGATATTGAAAATTTCTGGAATAGTTTCAATTCTTATTTACCTTGTTTCTTTTTAGCTTCTGCTATCCTCAGTTTGTGGATCAAACGTTCCCCAATAGTTTGGGGTACTCTTTTCTTCTTTGGCATACTATTGGGCTTTGTGACTGATAGATTACAATGGATTTCTCTTATTAGCATAATTGCACTTGGCGTATTATTTTATATCACATTTCAAGTAACTAAATACAAACCTTGGTTAAGAATAACTTGCGGCCTTTTAGGATGTATTTTATCTGTTGCACTTGGTTTTCATCTTATACCCGGATTTAACAATTTTAAAGTTATTACAGATACTATTTTAAGTCCAGGGGCATATCCTTACTCACTCTATTTAAATTTTGATAAAGCGCTTGTTGGATTGTTTATTTTAGCATTTGGATGGACTTATATTAATCATGCATCTTCTTTGAAAAAAAATATCATTAAAACTCTTCCTATTATTTTATTAACAATTGTAATACTAATACCTTTAGCAATTGCTCTTAAATATGTTCAATTTGACCCAAAATTTACATCTATTTTTTGGATATGGGCTTTGGTAAATTTGCTTTTTGGGTGTGTTCCCGAGGAAGCACTTTTTAGAGGCGTTATTCAAAATTCTCTAACACGTACATTTTCAAAATATTCTTTTGCACCTTATCTTGCTATTCTAATAACTTCTATTTTATTTGGTTTAGCACATTTCTTTGGTGGCCCTAAATTTATGTTCCTATCTTTTGTAGCAGGCTTATTTTATGGTTGGGCCTATTATCGTAGTAAACGCATTGAAGCCAGTATAGCTACACATTTTATATTAAATGCTACACACTTTTTAGGCTTTACCTATCCTGCATTAAAATTAATTAATTAATTAAAACGATAAAGGAAGAGTAAAACAAAAGACAGCGCCTTTATTAGGTCGATTTTCTGCCCAAATTTCTCCTCCATGTAGATGAATAATTCTTTGACAAATCGCCAACCCTAAACCCATACCTTTAATATGTGTAATTGCCTGACCTCGGTAGAACTTCTCAAAAATTTTATTAATTTCATCCAATGCAACCCCTGGACCTTCATCTTTTATATTAATCACAACTCTTTCTTTTTCAAAAACAGCAACAATTTCTATGTTTGTTTCATCAGGAGTATATTTTATAGCATTTTCGATGATATTAAAAAAAACTTGCTCTATGAAAACCCTATTAAAATAAACCTTTGGTAAATTATCAGAGATCCCCATTTTAATCGTTCGACGCCCTAATTTTCGATCTAAGGTTTTTAAAGCAGCCATAGCTACTTTATGCAAGGAATGTAATTTCTTAGTAAATGCAATGCCTGCGGTTTCTAAATGAGTAATTTGCAAAAGATTATTAATTAAATGATTAAGCTCCTCAGAATCAAAATAAATATTGTTTCCTAAATTTTGAATAGCAGCTCCATCTAATTTACTTTCAATGTCAATTAACCTTTTTGCCGAATTCATGATTTTAATAAGTGGGGCATGCATATTATCAGAAATATACTTTAGCAAAGCATTACGAACACGCTCAGTTTCCATTTCAAATTCGCTTTTTTTGGCTTCATCTTGCAATCTATCTACCTCTAATGCCATTGCAATTTGATTTGCAAAGCCTTCTAATAAATGCAGTTGCTCTAGAATAGGCAATTGGCTAGAATTTTTTGGTTGCACACGTAAAACCCCAACAGTACCCTTTTTTCCAAGCATTGGTATGTAAATTGCCTCGTTTTCTGGAAGTGTTTCTGTGCCTAATCCCGCAATCTGACCCAACTCATAAACCCATTGTGCTACACTCTGATCCTTTGAGCTTAAAGTATTAGTCCCATGACGTGGAACAGGAACAAGTCTTTGATTTTTATCAGGGAGTAAAGCAAGCACATTACTATCAAATACTTCTGACACATGCTTAACAGCAACTGCTAGCAAATTTTTAACACCTCGGTGACTGGCAAGTTGTTTACTTAAACGATACATAGTCGATATACGTTGTTCACGCAGACGAGAAAACTTCGATTGCTGTTTGGTAATTATGGTTAATTGAGTAATAATTTGTGATACCAATAACATGGTTAAAAGTGTCACCAGATACTGAGTATTTATAATCTCAAATGTAAAACGAGGTGGCATGAAGAAAAACCCAAAAAACAAAACACTCAATATTGAAGTTAAAATGGCTGGTCCATAATACCCCCTGGCAGCAACAAAAATAACACCCAAAAAATAAATCATCACTAAAGTACTTAATTCCAAATATTTATAAAGAGAAAAGTCAACAATCGTACATAAAATAACTGCTATTATACTGATTAGATAAGCAATTTTGGGTGTAGAAGAACCACCCTGAAATATTCTAGGCCTTTGTTTTATTGAATCACTTGTGCTACGAAGAATATACAAATCAACATCCGTATTCTGACGTATCAATTCATCTGCAAGACTACGTCGAAAGATATCCTGCCACCAAGTTCTTACTTTTTTTCCTAAAATAATTTTAGTAATATTACGATCACGCACAAAATTAACAACTTCTTTTACAATATCAACACCATGAATAATTAAAGATTCTCCTCCTAATTGTTCTGCTAATCGTAAATGCTGATTAATGCTACGACGTTCATCTTCAGATAGTTGTCCACTTGCGGTTTCAACTGAAATTGCAGTCCATTCCGCATGTAAACTTCTTGCCATTCTAAACGCTGCTCGAACCAGTCTCGCAGAATTTGGATCGGGTCCCACACAAACCAGCAAGCGTTCTGTTGTTGGCCAAACTTTTTCTATTAACTCCCCGTGTTTATGAAGCAACACTTCAGCACTAACCTGATCGGTGACTGTACGTAACGCCAATTCTCGTAAAGCCGTTAAGTTACCTTTACGAAAATAGTTTTCAATGGCAACATTGACTTCACTGGGAAAATAAACCTTTCCTTCCTCTAATCGTTTTAGAAGATCTTCAGGTGGCAAATCAATTAATTCAATGGCATGCGCTCTTGCTAATACTGTGTCCGGAACAGTCTCTCGCACAGTAAATCCTGTAATTTGGCTAATAATATTATTTAAACTTTCGATATGTTGAACATTAACTGTGGTATAAACATCAATCCCTCTGTCCAATAATTCTATAATATCTTGCCACCGCTTATTGTGCCTAGAACCTGGAATATTAGAGTGTGCCATTTCATCAACAAGCAATAAACCGGGTTGACGTGTAAGTGCTGCATCTATATCAAACTCTGCCAGTTCCTTTTCATGATAATTAATAAGTCGGCGAGGAATGACTTCAAATTCTTTTAAAAGATTTTCTGTTTCCTTACGTCCATGCGTTTCTACAATTCCAGCAACAACATCTAAGCCTTCTTTAAATTTACCCAGAGCCTCTTCCAACATTGCATAGGTTTTTCCAACACCGGGAGCAGCTCCTAAAAAAATTTTTAATTTACCCCGAGATTGAGAAAGTTCTTCTTTTTGAACATATTCTAGTAATTCTTCTGGAGTAGGCCGTTTTTGCATTAAATTCAAACCTCCTCATCCAAAGCTAGGTTCAACTTTAGTACATTGATACGTGGTTCTCCTAAAAAACCAAATTGACGTTTTTCAATCATTTTTTCTATTAATTGTTTAATATGATTCAAAGGCACATTGCGAATTTTAGCTATCCTAGAAGCTTGATACTGCGCTGCTTCATAACTAATATGCGGATCTAATCCACTTCCGGATTGAGTGAGCAATTCAATTGGAATAGGATCACTATTATCTGGGTTAGCGGCATGAAGTTTCTCAATCTCTGTCTTCACCGCACTTATTAATGCAGGATTAGTCGGTCCAAGATTGGAACCTGAAGAGGCCAATGCATTATAAGAGTAAGGCGAGGTCGCTGAAGGTCGACCCCAAAAATATTTGGGATCACTAAAATATTGACCAATAAATTCTGAACCCACTGTATTTTGATGATTAATAATAAAGCTGCCATTTGCTTGTATTGAGAATAATAATTGTGCCAATCCTGTCATCAATAAAGGATAAATTAAACCTGTTAAAATTGTAAAAAATAACAATGATAGAAAGCCAATTTTAAATTGTGAGAAAATATAGTTTTTCATGCCAAATTGAAACCTTCCAGAAGCAAATCAATAAATTTAATACCAACAAATGGAGCGATAATTCCACCCAGTCCATAAATGAATATATTAGTGCGTAATAATTGAGTGGCAGATACCCAACGATATCGTACACCTTGTAAAGCTAAAGGAATAAGACAAACAATAATAACCGCATTAAAAATAACTGCTGATAAAATGGCACTCTGTGGTGTTGCAAGATGCATAATATTTAAGGTATTAAGTGCTGGATAAGTCCCTGCAAAAGCCGCAGGTAAAATAGCAAAATATTTGGCAATGTCATTAGCAATGCTAAACGTTGTAACACTTCCTCTGGTGATCAACAATTGTTTACCAATTTCAACAATATCGATTAGCTTCGTTGGATTAGAATCGAGATCGACCATATTACCCGCTTCTTTAGCTATTTGAGTACCAGTGTTCATAGCAACAGCCACATCCGCTTGAGCTAATGCTGGTGCATCATTGGTACCATCTCCCGCCATAGCAACTAATCTTCCTTCTTTTTGAAGTTTACGAATCAAATTTAATTTATCCTCAGGTGTTGCTTGAGCTAGGAAATCATCTACGCCCGCTTCCGCTGCAATAGTTGCCGCAGTTAGGTGATTATCTCCGGTAATCATGATTGTTTTAATTCCCATACGTCTAAGTTCTGCAAAACGTTCTTTGATCCCACCTTTAACAATATCTTTTAGATGAATGATCCCAAGTATTTTTGAACCTTCAGCTACTAACAAGGGAGTTGCACCCTGACGAGAAATGGAATCTATTAATTCTTGAACATTTGGAGGTAATTGACCTCCCCTCTCACGAACATAATTTTCGACCGCATCTGGAGCGCCTTTACGAATCTGCCTTTCTTTTAAATCAACACCACTCATACGAGTTTGAGCTTTAAAAGGAATAAAGCTAGCCCCTAGTTCTTCGATATTTCTACCTCGTATGCCATATTTTTCTTTAGCCAAAATAACAATACTACGCCCTTCTGCGGTTTCATCTGCTAATGAAGACAATTGTGCAGCATCTGCCAAAGTTTCTACTGCTATGCCACTGACAGGAATAAACTCAGTGGCTTGACGATTACCCAGAGTTATAGTACCTGTTTTGTCTAATAGTAATACATTCACGTCACCTGCAGCTTCAATTGCTCTTCCTGATAAGGCAACCACATTTCGTTGAATCATGCGATCCATTCCAGCAATCCCAATAGCAGAAATCAGCCCTCCAATGGTCGTTGGTGCCAAACAGACAAAAAGTGCGACAAGTACAGTCACAGTAACTACTGAACCGGCATGTGCTGTTCCGACACTATAAATTGAATAAGGTAATAAAGTTGTACAAACAAGCAGGAAAATAATTGTTAAGGTCGCAAGCAAAATATTCAGTGCAATCTCATTAGGTGTCTTTTGTCTTTTCGCACCCTCTACTAAACTAATCATATGATCTAAAAAATTTTCTCCTGGGTTTTTGGTAATTTTTACAATGATCCAATCAGAAATCACTCGTGTACCTCCAGTAACCGCACTCCTATCACCACCACTTTCTCGGATTACTGGTGCACTTTCTCCGGTAATTGCACTTTCATTCACAAATGCTATTCCTTCAACAACGTCTCCGTCACAAGGAATATAATCTTGTTCTTCAACCAGAACATAATCACCCATGCGTAAATTGACCGATCTCACCAATTTTATTTTTGAACCTTTTTTCGGAGAAGACAGTTTTTTTGCCTGAATTTCACGCCGTGCTTTTCGAAGTGAATTCGCTTGTGCTTTCCCACGTGCTTCAGCGACAGCTTCTGCAAAATTAGAAAATAATACAGTAAACCAAAGCCAAAATGTAATAGCAAAAATAAAGCTGGGTCTTGCTTCCCCATGATTTAAGACCGATTGTATAAATAAGCCAGTGGTCATCAGGCTACCTATATAAACAGTGAACATCACAGGATTTCGAATTTGATGAAAAGGATTTAACTTTAAAAATGAAGGAATGAGGTTAGACCCTATCATAATTGGGTGAAATGGATTTTTTATAGACTCTCTTGTTAACATAATGATTCCCTATTTATGTGGCATCCATTGTAGGATCTGCCCTTTGTCCAACTATTTTCAATATCCATATATCATTAATTGTTCAACAATAGGTCCTAGTGCAAACGCAGGAAAAAAAGTAAGTGCTCCAATGATAAGAACAATGCTAATTAATATTCCAATGAATAATGGTGTATTGGTAGGCAAGGTTCCCGCACTGCTAGGAACAATTTTCTTTTGTACAAGTGATCCTGCAATAGCTAAAACAGGGATCGCTATCCAAAAACGTCCAATCAATATCGCAAAACCCCCTAGTATATTATAAAATAAAGTATTGGCATTAATACCTGCAAAAGCACTGCCATTATTATTTGTCATGGAAGAAAATGCATAGAGAACTTCACTTAAACCATGTGCCCCAGGGTTAGCAATAGAGGATTTCCCAACCTCTGTTATCAGCCCAACAGCTGTGCATAAAAGAACAACCAAAGGCATAATTAAAATCGCAAACGATGCCATTTTTATTTCATAAGATTCTATTTTTTTTCCAAGGTATTCAGGTGTCCTTCCCACCATTAATCCTGAGACAAACACTGTGATAATAATAAATATTAACATTTGGTATAAGCCAGAGCCAACACCGCCAAAAATGACTTCTCCCAAATTAATAAACCACAGAGGAATTAATCCACCCAGTGGTAAAAATGAATCATGCATTGCATTGACAGAGCCATTAGCAGTTGCCGTTGTTGCAGCTGCCCATAAGGCTGAATTTAAAGCACCAAAACGAGTTTCTTTACCTTCCATGTTCCCATTTTTTTGTAGAATTTGAGCATCACTTATTTTAATGATTTCTGGATTCACTCGATGCTCTGCGCATAGTGTTAAAAACATCAAGGGTAAAAAAATAAGCAACATAGCTAGAAAAATTGCCCATCCTTGGCTTTTATCCTTAACCATCACACCAAAGGTGTAGCATAATGCTGCTGGAATAAGCATAATTGCTAGCATTTCCAAAAAATTAGAAAATGGGGTGGGATTTTCAAAGGGATGTGCTGAATTTGCATTAAAAAATCCCCCACCATTGGTTCCTAATTGTTTAATAGCCACTTGTGAAGCAACCGGTCCCATAGGTATTACTTGCTCCGTCAGAACTTTAGCTTGAGTGATGGGGTTACCTGCTGTATCTTTTATAGCTTGTCCTGTGTTATCCGTCATAGGTTCTTGATACTCTACTTTTTGCATTAGTTTTGCTTTTTGATACCCTTTAAAATTTTGGATCACCCCTTGCGAAACCAACAACAATGCAAGCACAATTGCAAGTGGTATTAAAATATAAATAATACCTCGTACAGTATCTACCCAAAAATTGCCAAGATCGGTTGTTTCACGTCTTTGGATCCCTCGAATTAAAGCTATTAGAACTGACATGCCGGAAGCTGCAGATAAAAAATTCTGTACTGTTAATGCTGTCATTTGTGTGAAATAACTTAAAGTACTTTCTCCTGTATAGGCTTGCCAATTAGTATTGGTAATAAAACTTACAGCGGTATTAAAAGAAAGATCAAGGGGTACTGCAGCAAAATGTTCTGAATTTAAAGGTAAAAACACTTGAAATCTTTGAATGGCATACACTGCCAAAGTCCCTAATAAACTAAAAACCAACATTGCAATACTATATTCTTTCCAATTCATTTCCTGCTCTGGTTTTATAAAACATAAACGGTATATTGTTCGTTCTATTGGTTTTAATACTCGATCAACAAAACAAGGTTGGCCTTCATATATCCAGGCCATATACAAACCTAAGGGTTTTACTAATAGTAAAAGAACAGTTAAATAAAATAGGACTTGTATGATACTATTCTCGGTCATAGAATGATTCCGAACTTAAAAAATCTCAGCTTTAAAAAGTGCAATAAGAAGATAAATAAATAAGCCAACAACTACGACTCCAAAGATTAAATAAATTAAATTCATTCAGAATTCCCCGCCAGCAAATCAAAAAGCCATACCATGATGAAAGAGAGAATAAAGAAAATGAACGTGCCACCGAGCAATAAAAGGTCCATCATATATATGCACTTTCCTTACTGCATTACTACATTCAATAAAATCCATAGGGACTTACCCTATTGAAGTATGGGAGACAATCGGCAAGGATGCAAAAATAGGGATTTTAACTAAGAGTTCTATCTATTATTAGTTTTAATACTTACATAATAATCAATCAATTTTCTTGCAATGCTTGATTTATAGGGCAGCAATGGCAGATTGTCCAAAGAAAACCACCGAGCATCTTCTAATTCTTGTGGATTTATTTCAATTTCTCCAAAATCGTACTCCGCAATAAACCCAAGCATAAAAGAGTTCTCAAATGGCCAGGATTGTGAATACACATACCGAATATTCTTTACTGTAATGCCAACCTCTTCCTGAACTTCACGCATAATCGTTTGTTCTGCAGTTTCACCTGCATCAACAAACCCTGCTAAATTGCTATAAACACCGGGTCTAAAATGTGGGGAACGCGCCAAAAGAATTTGCTCCCCCCTTTCAATCAGAACAATAACAGCGGGTGAAGTGGTAGGGTAAATAATGCGATTGCAGGGTTGACAGATTTTAGCAATTTCAGTTTTACTGTGTTTGGTTTTTTCACCACAACTACCACAATATATGCTGGTTTTTTGCCAATGTAACAGTTGTTTACTGCGACAAATTAGGTGACTCCAACTCTCGTTTTGAGTTTCTAAAAATATTTTAAGGGGTACTAAAGAAAATGAATCATTCAATGCATTTGCCTTTAATACTTCTAATGCCCTATCTCCAACTTCAATTGCATAAAGCGGCTGATCATTAATCTGACCTATGTAATATTTAATCGAAGACACCCAAATGCTACTTGGTAGGCTTTTAAGTGACGTCATGGGTGTATCATGATCTTTTTCTAAAAATAATTGATCTTTAGACAAAATAAATAGATTTGTACCAAGCTGGGTTAAGTCGTCATATTCTTTTTCTAACCATGTTTCATTTTCTATGGTTGAAAATTGTACTTTAGGATCCATAAAATGTGCCTATCTGCCAACAACTGCAGTTGCAGACTTCAAACAATAAACGCTATTTCTTAAGACTCATTGATTAAAAACCTCATCCAAAGAGGTTGCGAATACAAAATTAGTACCCCATTGTTCTAAGGTGCTTGTCTCAGCATTATTTATTCTATTTATACATTCTTGAGATATATTGTTAAATTTAACCTTTAATTGATTAATTAACAAATGAGCTTCTCCATTCTGGATACCTTGTTGTATGCCTTGCTCTATGCCTTGCTTCAGCCATATCCTTTCAATGGGTGTTGTGTAACTCACTTTCATCTCCTGTTCAAGCTGTTTAACCTGATTAATATATTCTAGCGCATAACTCTTATTCAAAACCAGTACTCCTTCTAAAAACCTTAATAAATTAATAACTTCTTGTTTTTCCCATTTATGCAAATACAACCATTTTGTAAGATTATATTTACTTAACATACGCGATTTTTGATTATTTTTAGTTTCTAAAGCCGTCAATTGAGCTAATATTACCAAGGCAAAGGGATTTCTACTCTCTTCCAATTCTTTTTTACGAGGATAAAAATCTAATATTTTTAAAATGGGGTATTCTAAAGTTAATTTTGTCCCCCAAAACTCTTTTTCGTAAATATTAGGCCGCCAGGATTTGTTACTATCAATTAGAATAACCAGAGTGGCAATGTCTTTTTGATAAATATCATAGATTCGATATCGATAAATATACATTCTTTCAGAGAAATTTTTTTCCTTTTCTGACTGTGTTTCGATATGGATTAAAGCCCAGACTTCTTGGCCATCTTTTAGGTATATTTTTATTAATTTGTCGATAATTCGTTTGCCTATTTCTTCTGTTTTAAAAATTGCATAAAATTCTTGTTCAAGAAATTCATATCCTTGAGACCAATCAATTTTATTAAAAATTTGATACCAACAAAGTTCAACAAAATCTTTAAAATACTTTCTAAGAACTTCCTTCCATGCCTCATCTAGTTGAGCACTTGGAGTTTTTTCAAGAACCTCCATCACTTCTGTGCACATCTTTAAAATCCTGCTTAAATTATTTTTTAATCTCAAAACAAAACTGATACTTTAGACTCTTAATATGACTTGAATTCTAAATTTACCGGGCAGCAATTTATCATGTTGCACAAACAATAGCAACACATAAAATTGTAAAAAACATCCACTTGACCGATTTATATATTATATGATATGAGTTTTTACTAATTTATTTAAACAAAATTTTGGAGGTTAAAATAGCCGGTAGTAGAAAGGAAAGATCGAGCAGCTCCCACAACCTCATGACCTACAATCATTAGCTGTAAAGCTTTCTAATTTGACATTCTATTCCTCTTTTAAGATATAATTCAAGCGATACTCAAAATGATAGATAGGATGTCAATGATGAATATTTTACCACAAGGTTTTACCTACTTAAATGATCCACGTATCATTCTTTCCATGAATTATGCGGGATCTGAAAATTTTATTGGCAGGCCTATTGCAGGATACAACGCAAAGGTATGTATTTTAACCAAGGAAGCTCATGATGCCATCAAAGCTGTTCAAGATACCTTAGATACTTATAAAAAAGAATACAGAATTAGGATCTTTGACGCCTATCGCCCAACAACCGCCGTTGCAGATTTTAAACAATGGGCAGAAAATCCAAATGACCATAAAATGAAAACTATTTATTATCCTGATCTCGATAAAACAGAACTTCATAAAGAAGGTTATGTCATGTTTGAAAAATCTTCTCACTCAAGAGGAAGTACCCTCGATTTGACGATAACTATCCCTTCTCCAAAGAACCCTTTTAATTATTTAGATCTAGATATGGGCACTATTATTGATCTTTTTTCAGAAACATCACATACTAATTTTCCGACTATTTCTGAAAAAGCAAAAAATAATCGACAGTTTTTAAAATCAGCCATGGAAAAACATGGATTTAAAAATTACGAAAAAGAATGGTGGCATTTTACTTTAGAAAATGAGCCTTTTCCAAATACTTATTTTGATTTTCCAATTACCGCTATGTCTTAAAACTTATTGCTTAAAAACTTCATCTAGAGAAGTCGCGAATACAAAATTAATACCCCATTGTTCTAAAGAGTTTGCATCTGCGTTATTTATCCTATTGATATACTCTTGAGGGATATTTTTAAACTTAACTCTTAATAGGTTTGTTAACAAATGAGCTTCACCATGTTGGATACCTTGGCATATACCTTGCTGTAACCACATTTTTTCAGTTGTTGTTGTATAACTCACTTTCATCTCCTGTTCAAGCTGTTTAACCTGATTAATATATTCTAGCGTATAACTCTTATTCAAAACCAGCACTTCTTCTAGAAACCTTAATAAATTAATGACATTCGCTTTTTCCCATTTGTGCGAATACAACCATTTAGTTAGGTCATATTTGCTTAGCATACGGGATTTTTGACTATTTTTGGTTTCTAAAGCCGCCAATTGGGCTAATATCACCAAGGCAAAGGGATTTCTACTCTCTTCCAACTCCTTTCTACGAGGATAAAAATCTAATATTTTTAAAATGGGGTACTCCAGAGTTAATTTTGTACCCCAAAACTCTTTTTCATAAGTATTAGGCCGCCAAGATTTGTTATTATCAATAAGAATAACCAGAGTGGCGATGTCTTTTTGATAAAAATCATAGATGCGATATCGATAAATATACATTCTTTCAGAGAAATTTTTTTCCTTTTCTGACTGAGTCTCAATGTGGATTAAGGCCCAGACTTCTTGGCCATCTTTTAGATATATTTTTATTAACTTGTCGATAATTCGCTTCCCAATTTCTTCTTTTTTAGAAATTGCATAAAATTCTTGTTCAAGAAATTCATATCCTTGCGACCAATCAATTTTATCAAAAATTTTATACCAACAAAGCTCAACAAAATCCTTAAAATACTTTTTTAGAACTTCCTTCCATGCCTCATCTAGTTGAGCACAAGGAGTTTTTTCAACCTCCGTCACTTCTACGCACATCTTTAAATCCTACTTAAATTATTTTTTGATCCCAAAATTGATATTCTAGACTCCTAATGTTGGACTTGAGATCTAGATTTCCCGGGCAGTAAATTATCACGCTGCAATTATAATAGCAACACATAAAATAAATATTTATGTTAATTTACCAATGATTTCTATGCTAACATCTTAACGCGTATTGTTTAATGTTTACTGATTAACGAAGTCTCTGATCAGCTTCTTTATCACTTAACCATTTATGTTCTTTTTGAAGTAACTTAAACTGGAGTTGAACCCGCTTTTTATTTAAAGGATCAACTTTTTCATTTTTTAATGCAATATAATGAATGCCAATAAATTTTATTTTTAATCTTTTACACATTTCTTCAACAGATTCCAGTTTTTCTAATTTATCATCCACAAAAATGATAACACAGGGTTTATATCTTACTTTTTTAAGAAAAATCTCAAGAATATCACCTTTATCATGTCCTGCCGTAAAAATAATTCCACTTTTAAATATAGGTGGACCATGCATTCTTGGAGAAGGAAGGCCAAGAGGTATTGTTCTCTTAACTCGAAAAGCAGAAGAAAAATCAACCTCATGAGAAATAAGTTCTTTTATACGCCAATCCTCTAAACTTTTAATTCTTCCTAATTGTCCCGTACCGGTATTCGTTAAAGCAATCGTTTTAATTTTTTTATGCTGAAGATCATGAATTATAGAAAGAATAGTAGAATCAACCACTGCCGATTTACGCTCAGAAAAAATAATTCCCCATAAATTTAAAAAATCAGCCCGAGAAGAACGCTTTGTTAACTTTTTTTCATACTGCCTAAATACCGATTTATAAGCAGGATGTAAGATTTGATCTGTTGGAACAATCAAAACATAATCCACATCAAAAATAACAAGTGTATCTCGATCTGCTTTCTCTGTGACTTCATTTAATACGTGCAGATCTGAAGTTTGAATGATTTCCGCAAACACTCTGTTAGGGGAAATAAGTGTTAATAATAAGAAAAAAGCTGTTCTTAAGAATAATCTCATTAATGAATGATATAAAAATAAGGTAATAAAATCAACTCATTGCGAGAATATTAATATAGGTTTAATATTCAGCTTTTGCAGGTGCTCTTTATGGAACAATTGGATCAGCTACAATTTAGTCACCCAGCTTGGATTGAGGTAGATTTACAACAATTTAAACAAAATATTCGTGCCATAAAACAATATATTGGTCAGTGTAAATTTTGCCTTCCCATTAAAGCAAATGCCTATGGCCATGGACTTATTCCAATTGCAAAAGCGGCTGTAGAAGAAAATATCGACTATCTGGGTGTCTCTTGCTTACAAGAAGGCGCCCTTCTTCGAGATGCCGGCATTCAAATTCCTATTCTAGTCATGGGCGCCATTCATGAGCAACAAATTGAAGAATTGTTAAATTATCAATTAGAATTTACCATTTCTTCTCTTTATAAAGCAAAAATTACTGCAGAAAAATGTATTCAACTGCAACAAAAAGGCAAAGTGCATGTTGAGGTGGATACCGGCATGCAAAGAACAGGCGTTAGACCAGACTCCGCAATCGATTTATTAAATTATCTTTATAGTATGAAATGTTTTGAAGTGGTTGGCTTGTATTCTCACCTTGCAACTGGGGACAGTCCAAATAATGATATTGCGAAAGATCAAATTCGCGTCTTTCAACAATTTACCAAGCAATATACTTCTAAACAAGGAAAAAATATCCTTTGTCACCTGTCAAATTCAGGTGGCGTTTGTTATTACCCAGAAGCACATATGGATATGGTTAGGCCGGGTTTATTAGCATTTGGATATTTTCCTCGTTCTTCAAATAAACTATTACAAACCATAGAGCCTTTTTTCTCTATTAAAGCTAAAATCTCATATTTTAAAGTTGTCGGAAAAAATCAAGGTATTAGCTACGGCCATACTTATATCACCAATAAGGAAACTCGAATTGTCACAGTACCTGTTGGCTATGGAGATGGTTTTAGGCGCGCACTTTCCAATTGTGGAGAAATTATTATAAGAGATAAACGATATCCCATTATTGGTACCATTTGTATGGATCAATTCATGGTAGATATTGATCACAACGAGGCCTATGTGGGAGACGTAGTCACTCTCATTGGTAAAGAAAATAAAACACAAATCACATTAGAAGAAATTGCAAATTTGTGCGATACCATTCCCTATGAAATCTTATGTGGATTTAACGATCGTCTTCCACGTTTCTATAAATAAACTTATATAGTACTTGTATAGTCTAATGTTTGTTTACAACTCAACGCCACCTAAATTTCAAGAATTTTATAATCCAAAAATTTAGGTGGAGTATACCGACGGTAATTTGATCATTCTAATCAAAGATGATCATATCCTAAAGTGTATCTAGCTAAGCGCTAGGAGCACCTATATTACTTCTTCTCTTTTCTGTCAGAGGTTCAACAGCAACTGCAGGTGTAGCAGCAGGCGCAGATGTAGTAGCAAGAACTGAATTTGTATCAGTAGCTGGCACAGTTGCAAAACTGCTTGCTGAATTACTTGTAGAACCACTTGCAGAAGATGAGCTTAAACTAGATACAGCTGTAGAAAAACCAACTACAGGTGCAGGTGGTGTCATTCTCACATAAAGATTTTTGTGCCTCTCCATTAGCTCAAACTGCATTAGATCCCTCACTTTATTATAATAAAACTCTCTCTGCGTCAAATTTCTTCCGTAAACATCGGGGCCTGCAGGAAATATATGCGCGCCAAAAAGTTCCTTAAGAACGTCCTTCGTAGGTTTAGCCATGTTGAGGCATTTAGAAAGCATAGTACCCAAATTTTTTAGCAGTTCTTTTTCATCTTTGCCGCCAACAGCAGCTATGCGCCGTTCAGCTTCAGCATGTAAACGGCCTCTATGTTCTGGACTTATACTATCAGGAAACCTATCTTCTGCAGTAAAATCATCAAATGTGTCGTAAAATCCATCAAGTACTGTATTTGTGGTAGCTGCCATAATTATTCCTCTTTCATTGTATTGTAAAAATTAGGATTTTTATTTTACTATAAGATACAAGGTATTGTAAATATATATACCTACATAACATAGCTGTGGTAAATCGTAAACAGTTAAATAATTAGATTAGTACCTTCTAATCAACTAGCCCTTCCCCTTTTCAACATACGTGGTGTAAAAAATGAAGCTCCAGAACAAGTAAGTGAAGACTTGGGCGATTTTCCTCTAAAAACCAGTGCAGCTGGCGCAGGTGGACTATTAGCATCAATTTTTCCGTTAAGTAGATTGCATTTATTAGCTAACGATTCTATCATTAGGTTATACAATTTAATGAAATAAGTTCTTTCTACTGGCCCATCTAGCAGCTCGTCTGATCCAGCTCTTTGCTCACTAAAAAGTTCTAAAGATTTGCGATATTTAGAAAGCTCATTGTTTAATATTATTATCTGCTCTGTAGCAGGCTTTGAAGCTATGCGCTTATCAATAGCATCTGAAAGTTCTTGAGCTTCTCTGGCTAAATTACCCTCATTATATCTATGAGAAGGTTCACGTTCACCAAGTATTGAAGATAAGTCACCTGACATAAATACACCTCTTTAACTTTCATTAAAAATTAGAACTTACACCATACTAAAGATATAATGCGCTGTCAATATATATACCTAACATATATACTTAAATATCAAGGTAATTGCACCATAATTGATTTTGATTGATAATAAGGTCTGTTTATTGATATAGCATCTTAATAATTAATTTTGGAGGAAACAATGTCTACTCCCCTAAAAACAGGGGCATTTGTAAATTTTCAGATATTAATCTCCCCACCCCCTGCCCAAAATCCTAGCCCCAGTACTATACCTGGCTCAAGCACTATAGCAACTTCAGAACCAAATGCTGCAGCGAATTTGGGAAGTGGATCTACCTTAATGGTTTTACAACCAAGAACAATACCCGATCCCAAATTAAATGTTTCTACAACAAAAACAAGAGAACATCACGAAACAGCAAGTAGCGAAAGATATATCAAAGATTTGATCAACAGAGCTAAAGCGAGAGATCTCAATGCATGTCTTAATTTAGCACGGTGTTATGAAACGGGAACACATCTCTCTCAAGATTTGGATAAAGCAATAAAATTCTATGAACGAGCTGCAAGGCTAAACAGCTTAGCTGCAAAACGTAAATTAGTTATTTTATATTATAAAGATCTCAGCGATAAAAAAGCAGTACAACGTTCAATCGACTTGTGCACAGAAATAGCGACGATAAACGAAGATTCAGTTTTAAAAGAAAAAAATACCGTAGATTTAATTGCAGAGGCAAATTATTTTCTTGGAGTTTTCTGGATTAAAAACCATGCAGGATTTACACCACAACCACAATTAGGCGTACTGTTTTTAGAAAACGCAATACGTTTAGGACATGCACGTGCTTGCAGAGACTTAGGAATATGCTATGAAACAGGGCAAGGGAATCTTAAACCCTCGTTAAAAAAAGCAATAGAATACTACCGAATGGGTGCTGAGCGTGGATGTAAGCGTGCTCTAAAAAAATGGATACTCCTGTTAATGGATGCTGCTAAGATGGGTAAGGCCAGTGCCTATCTTGATCTGGGAAAATGTTTTGAAGAAGGTAGAGGCGTTAAACGCTCTACTGAAGCTGCAGGAAAACTATATTTAGCAGCTGTTAAAGGTGGAAGTGTTCCCGCTTTAAAAGAATTACAACAATGGTGTAAAAAATACGTCCTCACCAAAGAAATTCACGATCAAATAATCGCGTGTTTTTCCAATCCAGAAACCACTTTAACTGCTGACATTCAACTCCAACTGGGAGAAATACTTTATACTACTGGGATGAAAGGACGGATATTCACAACCAAAGATCATTCTCTTTCTGCAAAACCTACATCTGTCACACTGATCCCTATAGATCCTAAAAAAGGTTTGTCTCTAATAAAAAAACTTGCAAAAGAGGGTCATGCTAAAGCAAGAGAATTTCTTAACAATCGTAAAGAGAAATTTCAAAAAAAATCCTTTGAACGCACCTTTTTGAAAGTAGCAGTAAAAACAAAACCTGAAAAACTTTCAGAGCTTGCAGAACTTGCAAAACCCGCAGAACCTGTAAAATCTACAGAACCTGCTCCCCTTTTACTTTCTAAAAGTTCCTCTTCTTCCGCTGAAAAGTCTACAGCTCACAAGCGGGAACGTATCGATATGGAAACAACACACGTGCAAACGACAACTAAAACTTCCGTGGGGCATCCCCCTAGCAACATTCAAGAAAGACACCACAAAAAAGCTAGGCATTAATAGAAAGCGCGGAAATTTAGGTCTTGTTACCCCCTAAGTGAGTTGCAAAACACCAAGTGTACCCGTCTGGATCCTGCATCTTACACATACGATCCCCCCAAAACATATTATCTGGTGCTACTAAAGATTTAGCACCTGCAGCAACTGCTTTGGTATAAAATTTATCGACATCTTCACAATAGAGATAAAGATTCATAGGAGACTCTACCCCACTGGTTTTTGGAGCTTGAGTTTTACCACCATACGCACCTGCTTTACCTAACATAATCATTTGATCTTTATATCTCATTTCGCCATGCCAAATGTTTCCATCTTCACCGGGTACCATCTCAAGTTTTTGAAACTGAAAGGCTTTTTCATAAAAAGAAGCGGCTGACTCGACATCATGAACTGTAATATAAGGTGAAACCCATGTCACATTTACTGGTCGGGGCGAAGCTGAAGCCATAATAAGTCTCCTACTATTAACAAAATGAGATTAACAGTTATAACTGTTAATTGCTTGATTCGTCAAGTATATTGCACAAAAAATACACTGATTATATACTGGATGATTATGGAAAATATTAGCAAACAGTTTTTTAAATCTAGACAGTCCCCTCGAGGGCCCTCAAGGCTTGAATTATCAGATTCTTCCGCTTCTAATAATTTTCTTGAATTTCTTTTAACTGAATCTCCAAAATTAACTCAAAAATATGGAGATACTATTCAATTATCAGCAAAACAATATTTAATTACAGGGCCTAATGCTTTCAAACATATTTTGAAAACAAATCCAAATAACTATACTAAACGCAATCTAACGTACGACAGAATTAAACACATATTTGGAAATGGCCTAATTGTGAGTGAAGGACCAATTTGGGAACAACATCGCCAAATTCTTCAAGAGGCCTTTACCCGCGATCGGCTAACAGAATATGCAACAGTGATGACTTCTACAACTCAAGATTTTATCAACAACTGGCGTAATCAATCTTCAAACTCTATTAATCTAGTAAAAGAAATGATGCATCTTACCTTAACCATTGCATTTCGAGTTTTTTCTAATTACAATCCCACACTTAAAGATCTACAAATTATCAATTTTGCAATTCAACATGGAACTCCTCATATTTCTCATGCTTTATTTGTGCATCCTTGGATGCCATCAGTGAATAACCTTTTATTCTTTTGGTCCATAAGACGCATGAATAATGCCTTACAAAATATAATTACAGAGCGCCATACTAATGGAAAATCTTATGGCGATTTTCTTGATCTGTTGCTTTCCAGTAATTTCAACAAAGATGAAATCTTAGATGAATTTAAAACTATTTTATTAACTGGTCATGAAACCACTGCCTGCGGATTAACCTGGACTTGGCATTTACTAAGCAAACATCCAGAATATCGACTGTTATTAGAACAAGAGCTTAACACTGTATTAGGAGATCGTACTCCCACTTTTGATGATTGTGCTTCTCTTCCCATGACTAAAGCTATTTTCTTAGAAGCATTAAGGCTTTATCCTGCTATCTGGGTTCTTCCGAGAAGAGTACTGCAAAGCGATACAATTGATGGATACGATATACCCAGTGAATCACAATTAATCCTCAACATCCATGCTTTACATCGCAATCCTCATTATTGGAACAATCCTGAACAATTTTATCCTTGCCGTTTTTTAGGGGAATACCCTTCCGAACGGCATACCTATGCGTTTTTACCTTTTAGCATTGGACCCCATTCTTGTATAGGCAGTCATTTTTCAATGGTAGAGGGAATCTTATTGATAGCTACACTTGCACAACAACTACGTTTAGAAGCACTTTACAATAAAAACAAAACTTCTCCCAAACCTTTTTTATCCTTACGACCCCCTAATAAAATGCCTATGAAATTTTCAATTCGTTAAGGTTGAGGGGTCAAATCTGGATTCTGGATTATTAAGATAGGACCCCTCAACCCGATCAATATCTTCTTCAATAGCTAATGCTACCTGTTTTGCGCTCTCCCCTTCCATTAAACCAAAGTGTGTGGCATCTATTAAAATTTGATTAATGGTTTTTGCATATTTTTTCCAGCCATTATATCGATTTTCTATTAAACCAGCATTAAGACTAGTAGCTTTTGTCGTTTTAGTTAATAAAATTTTTCCAGAATAAGGTTTGATAGTATAAGACATTAATAATTTCAAATCATTTCTAAAAGAAGATATCACTTGATCTAGATATCTTTCTGGAAGAGCTGCTAAATGTTTCCCACGCTCTTCAGGAAGTTGTTCAATTACTACCTCAACACTGCTATTTTCATGTATATATTTTAAGTATTCACTAGAATAAATATGAGTATCTAATAAATAAAGAACTTCTACTGCTTCCCCCAAACGTATTAATTGCTGAGCCATCTCATAAGCTATAAACCCTCCTAATGACCAACCCCCTAAAAAATAAGGCCCAACTGGCTGTAATTTTTGGATCTGCATAATATAGTAATTTGCAAGTTCCTCAATTGTTTTAATAAAAGGTTGTCCGCTGTTTAAATTATAAGAGTCGATTGCATAGAACGAGATATTTTTATCTAAATGTCTTGCAAACTCACTATAGACTTCGGCACCCGCAAAACCAGGATGAATAAGAAAAAGAGATCGTTTTTTCCCTTTGGCATTAAAATGAATTACAGGACGATACAAACAAACTGCATCCTGATTATTTCTAATATCTAATCCTTGTGATTCAATGGTGTTATTTTCTAAAACCCATGAAACACTCATTTGAACTTTAAACTGTTCATTAATTTCAGAGACCAAATGAATTGCTAATAGCGAATTCCCCCCGATCATAAAAAAATTGTTTCTGAGACCAATATCTGAAATGCTTAAAAGATTACACCATATTTCTTTTAAACGAAGCTCAACAGAATCAAAAGGTTGAGACTTTTCCACGTTAATTAAATAATTTTCTAATTTTGGGGGTGGTAATCTCTGCCTATCTACCTTTCCATTAATTGTTAAGGGTAAGGTTTCCAATTCTATAAAAGCACTTGGCATCATCATTAAGGGAAGATAACGTTTCAAATGATTGTATAAGTCTTCAATACTCAATTCAACTGTTCCCTTGAGCATTTTCTCTAAAAATGTTAATTTCTTTAAAGTATAATAAAGAACTATTTTTTCCTGGATTTGAGGAGCTCCCATTTCAGGAGCACTATACTTATGAAGATCTACGACACAACTGATAATGGCAGGATGCTTTAAACAGGCTGCTTCAATTTCACCCAATTCAATTCTATGACCCCGAATTTTTACTTGTAAATCTGAACGCCCTATATATTCCAAGTATCCAGAATCTGTCCAACGTACAAGATCGTAAGTTCTATACATCAAAATTCCACTTCTATTATTTTTATTGTTTATAATAAATTTTGTTTTAGTTAATTCGTAATCGTTTAAATACCCTCTTGCTAGCCCTATTCCACTAATATAAAGTTCGCCAATAACACCTATAGGCACTGAATTTAATTCTTCATCTAATACATGGAGTTTTGTATTGGCAAAAGCCCGGCCAATGTAAGTGGAATACTCATTACTGATCTTATTATTAAGTTCATTATTAAGCCTAAAGAAACTTGACCAAATGGTAGTTTCCGTTGGCCCATAAACATTCCACACGGTATCAGAGAGTTTTGTTAAATTTTTGGCTAAATGTTCTGATAAAATTTCTCCACCACATAAAATAACAAATTGGCTTTCTTCTTTCTTTAAATAAGAAATAAGCATGGACAACAATGAAGGTGTTGCTTGAATAAGGGTTGGTTTATTTTTTCGAGTAAAATTGGCAAGTTTTATGGGATCTGGAATGATATTTTTTGGACAAATAATATGATTAGCCCCTGAAAATAAAGCCAGAAAAAGCTCAAGCGCATAAATATCAAAGGTAACAGCGGCCACACTTAAAATTCGATCTTTTTCCGTGATATTCAATTTCTCTTTGATATCTAAAATCAAATTAGTAACACTACGATGCTCAATCATAACCCCTTTGGGTTTTCCGGTAGAACCTGAAGTATAAATCACATATGCCAAATCTCTTGAAGAATGACTCTGCTCCGAACAAGTATTCTGTTGAGAGGAAGTTCTACTGGAATATGAAGTACTTATTTCTTTTTTATCAGTAAGTATTATGTCAACTTCAGCATCTTTTAATATAGAGTTAGTTCGATCCTCTGCGTCATTTGGATCGAGTGGCAAATAAGCAAAACCCGCTTTTAGAATTCCCAGAATGCTAATCACTAAATCTAAGTCTTTATTCATGCACAATCCAATTACCCTACTTTTTTTAAGAGATTTCTCAACAAACTCTTGTAAAAGCTGCGCCAGGTTATCAGATTCAACATTCAGCTCCCTATAAGTTAATGATTTACCCTCATAAGTAACTGCTATGGCATTGGGTGTTTTTGCTGCCTGTTCTTCAAACAATTGATCAATGGTTTTTTCTTCTGGGAATGCTCTATCTGTGTCATTCCACTGTTCAATTAACTGAAGCTCATCTTCTTGCAATAATGAAAAGCTATTGATTTTTTTATTTGAATCTTGAATACAACATTTTACAATAAAAATTAAATGTTTTATAAGTTGGTTAATAATAGATAATTCAAAAACATCTTGCCGATAATCCAATCTAAATTCAAGCTGATAATTTGATTGATGATTGATTAACTGATAAGATAAAGATAAATCGTTAAACGTAGTGTCTGGAGTATATTTTATACATGAAACATTAATGTCCTTTAAATTCAACGGCTTTGGATTCAAGAATGTTTCCATAATACTAACATTGAAATAATTGTTATTCATTAGTTTCTGTTCTTTTTTTAAATGTTGAACAATGTCCGTTAATGAACAAAACTGATGTTTTTTTGCTTCTTTTCTTTCTGCTGTACAATATTGAATAAGTTCAACAAATGTAAAATCTTTATTAAAGTCAACCACCATGGGAACATTATTTACAAAGCACCCGGGTGTATTATGAAATCCAATGGGTCTCGTATTTACTGGATATGACATCACAATGGTTTTTTGACCGGTGTAACGTCGTAATAACAATGCATATAATCCAGATAAAACTATAAAAACTGTTGTCCCCAAGTTTTTAGTCAAGTGTTGTAACCGAGAAGTCATTTCTTGATCTAATGAAAAATAAACAGAATCCCCTGATTTCCTATGTTCTAATAAATTTTGTTTTTTAAAATTAAAATCAATACTGAGAGGACGATTGATAAGTTTTGCCTTCCAATAATTTAAGTCTTCTTTTTCCTGCAATAGAGAATAATGGGTTCTTTCATTGACTAAATAGTCCTCAAAAGTTGGTCCAGTAATAATGGGAAGAGGTAGCCCCCAAGAATAATGATTATAAAGCTTGCCCACCATTTCTACTAAAAAACCACCCGTATAAGCATCAGAGATAATATGATGATAATTCAAAACTAATATATAAATATCATCATTTATCTTTAATAATCCACACTTAAACAACGGTGGATGCGCCAAATTAAAGATATGACTACAAACCTTGTGAACATACGCATCTACCACAGAATCCAAATTCTCGTTTGTAACTGAAATTGTTTCAAAATCAATGTCAACTTGAATGTCCCTCAATTTTCTTTGTTCAATTTTACTTCCTTGTTCAAAAAAATAATGACGTGAACTGCAATGAAAATGGTTAACATAGTCTGATAATGCTTTTGATAAAGCATCAATATTTAAATTGCCAATAATCTTATAAATAAGTGGCGTATTATATTTAGTGCTTTTTAGATCGAGTTTCCACTCCAACCAAAAGCGTTTTTGGTATAATGAAATATGTGAAATGGTGTCTGACACCTAATCTCGATAAATAAGTGGATATTTTTCTGGATTCACTAAAGAATCCAAATCTAAATCCACATCTAAAGAAGACCAATGCAGATGAGAACCGTGTGTTAATTCCACTTCATGAATTTCAGAAATTTTTGCATCCCGAAACCAAGGATATTCCTTATATGACAGAAAATACTCTGTGTCGAGCACAAGCAACCACATTCCAAAAGGAGAAGTATGTATTTCAATTTTTAAAATGTTTTTTCCAAGCTTCCTTGATTTCATTCACGTGTTCCTCAATGGTGAATATGGTGTCAAATCTGGACATTAGACAAACCATTATATTTTTTATATTCATCCATGTAATGTCCAATGTCAAGATTTGACATCTAGGTCTTTGGGTGTCAGACACCGTGTCTGACACCCCCATGCACGCTGAAATTTGTTAGTTTATCGGCTCATTCTGGGCAATCAATAAAACTTGGGGAAACGCAGGTAGTGGTAAATAGTACCTAGACACTAAGGAGGAGCTGCTGTGGGCGGACGAGGAGAAGGATCAGGAGTAAGAAATATTCTTTTAAACTCGTCACGGTCTTTATTTGTGGAAAACGAAAAAAAATAGGTGTTTTCATGCCTACTGTCAGGTGTAGATACTTTAATATCTTCTAGCCTAACTTTTAGATTTATTTTTTCTGTTAAATCTTTAAGTTGTTTTTCAAATTCACTTGCGGAAAATGCAACTCCACAATTAGCAGCTACTCTATAAAATCCTGCAGAGTTTAAGGTAAGTAATTCGTCTGCTCCCTCGCTAACAATATAAAGATGATCTGGACTACCGGATGCCCGCGGTATACCACCATGACTAGCAGCACTCGTTGTTTGATGTCCATGGTATCCAGGTAACATATACTGAGCAGACTGAGCTTCCTGCTGAGCTTCCTGAGTATTTTGATCATCAAATGTAGCAGAAGCACTAAACATTAATAAACGATTAAATAAAGTTGGTCTAGTATATATACTACAGTAATCGACCATAAAATCAAAAAAAGTTGATTTTGGATATTCCTCCTGACCCACCAGATTTCCCAGTTGCCTCAATTCACGATCAGATAACTCTAACCTTATACCCTTTAAAAGAAGCAATTCATGATCAGATAAGCCTTCTAAACTTGCTGCCCATTTTCCTATTTCATTGTCGTCTAAGGCCCATCTCATTTTCAGTAACATTAATACTTTAAAAAAAGTATTGGCGTTTGGATCAATAACAATACTTCGCACAGGTGCTTCGTCCAATGAAGTTATTTTAGTTATTGTGCCTTCAGCATGTAAATATTCTGAACGAGTGTGCTGTGGAAATTTTGAAAATAAAGTATCCAAAATTGCTATGATTGAGACAGCATCGTCATCAAGAGAATCTGCGCGCATTCTTAAGTAATTTGGAATTGACAGGCCTTCCGTTGGAATACGCAGCCGCCAATTTGATTCTTCTGGTAAATCATGTGGATATATCATCATTTTGAATACACGATCTGCTTGTTCAGGTGTGGCAATATCTCCAATAATTTTTTTTAAAAACTGCCAATCATAAACCAAACGAGCTCTACCAGTACCAGATAAAGGATCAGAATACCTCGCTCTCAGTTCAAGATGGCGCTCCTCTATTTTTCTAAGCTCATCACGAACTTTCTCTTCAATTGTCGATCCATGAGCAGCCATGTCTTACTCTCTCTATTAATATAACAATATAACTATAATATATTATTTAATTTTTCTCTATGTATTGAAATGGTGTCGGTATGGTGTCAAATCTTGACATTAGACAAACATTTTATTTTTGATTACAGTCCCAATTGTAATGTCCAATGTCAAGATTTGACACCATACCGACATCATGACATTTAGTTTATCAACTTACATCTATTCGAGATAATAAAATGATGAATTTGATAAGAGAGATCATTTGATATAATATAAAAGTAATGACTGAATACAAGGATATGTGATTATGAGTATAGAACCCACTAGCATGGATCGTGGTTTAAGAGGTCTTTATATCATACTGTTTCTTTTTATTGGATATCTCTTGTATTTCTTAATATTCGCACTGACCATCTTCCAATTTATTTATACTTTGATTTTAAAACAACCCAATACCCATATTCTTAAGTTTGGACAAAGTCTAGGCGCGTATGCCTATGAAATTATTCGTTTTATTACCTATAACAGTGATAAAAAACCATTCCCATTTGATGCCTGGCCAAATGAGTGATTGTAAATTCTCCCCCTTTTTCCCCCACTTTGAAAAAGGGGTGGTTAGGGGGGGATTTTAAGGAAATTCAATTCCCCACTTTGAAAAAGGGGTAAGGGGATTTGAGGGATTTTACTTCTTCTTCAAAAAGATACACTTATAAATGCCATAAAGACTAATCAATAACCAGGCACATTCAATAACAACGGTTGGAAAATTCCATTCATACATTAAAGAAAACAATATACAAATAGCACCCACTGCATTAACAATGGAAAACATTAAATCATTTGCATTACACTTACCCACTTGTAACAAAAAATACCAAATCAAAATAATTGTCACGCCAAATAAGCCAACCAGATCAGGAAGATAATGCATTAAGACTCTCCTCACTTGATTTTTCAGTCTTTTCTGGTAGGATCTTTTCTGCTAAAAACATATACATGGCAGGAACTACAAATAAGGTAAAAAGTGTACCAATAGAAATACCAGAAGCAATCACCAGTCCTATATTAAAGCGACTGACAGCACCAGCTCCTGAAGCAGTAATCAAAGGCAACACTCCTAATACCATAGAAGCTGTAGTCATTAAAATCGGTCGTAACCGGATCCCTGCGGCCATTTCAACGGCTTTACGTTTATCATATCCTTCTTTTTGTAAATCATTGGCAAATTGTACTATTAAAATACCGTGTTTACTGATAAGGCCGATCAAAGTAACTAACCCTACCTCAGTATAAATATTGAGACTTGCTCCCCCTACCCCAAGTGAAATAAAAATCATCGCGCCACAAATCGACATCGGAACACTTATCATAACAATCAGAGGATCACGAAAACTTTCAAATAAAGCTGACAATGTCAGAAAAATAATCACCAATGCAAAGAAAAAAGTTAAAAGCAGAGCAGATCCTTCTTGTTCATATTGACGTGATTGACCTGCATAATCAACACTGTATCCTGCGGGCAAATTCTCTTTTGCAAGGGTTTTCATAGTGTTTAATGCTTCCCCTAAAGTAATGCCAGGAGAAGTAATCCCAAAAATAGTCGCTGAATTAAGTTGCTGAAAATGATTTAATGATTCAGGAACAACCAAAGTCTTTAGCTTAGCAATGGTCGACATTGGAATAGAAGAACCATCTGCTGTATTAATATAATAATTTAACAGCTGATTATAGTTTAATCGATCAGGACGTGATACTTGCGGAATTACTTTGTAAGATCGCCCGGCAAGACTAAAAAAGTTAATAAAATTACTACTTAAATTAGATGCTAAAACGTTACCAATATCCTGCATCGTTAATCCCAGTTGCGAAGCTTTATCTCGATCTAATTCAATGGTTATTTGCTGTTTATCCAGTTTCAAATCTGAATCAAGATAAATAAACATACCGGTTGAATTTAATTTATCTATAAATGCACCTGAAATATCGTTCAAGCGACTAAATGCATCCGTTGTCCCTATCACAAATTGTATAGGCACCCCAAAACTACCAGGCAAAGGTGGCCTTTGAAAAACAGCTGCTTTAAAACCTGCAATGTCAGAAAGTTTAGCTTGGACTTCTGGTTGTAATTGCATGGCTGTTCGCTTACGCTCATCCCAAGGTTTTAACACCATCCCAGCGATACCTGAATTAAGACCAGCATAACCATCCAACTGAAAGACATGATCGTTTTCTGAATAAGATGAAAATATATCTTGTACTTTTTTTGAATACAGTTGTGTTTGACTGAGATTTGCATTAGGTGCTGCAGTCAATTGTGTTATAAGCACTCCCTGATCTTCTTGAGGCGCAAGCTCAGATTTTGAACTGGCGTATAGAAAATAAATACTAGACAAAATAATTACCGAAAAAACAGCTGTCACTGAAAGAAAATCGAGAGAATTATGTAACATTCGTTCATAATGAAACCGTAATTTCTCAAATTGACGGTCAATATAAGTAACCAAACCATTTCCTTGACCATTGTGATTAGTGGGTGGTTTTAAAAATCTTGAGCACATCATGGGTGATAAGGTAAGAGCAACAATGGCAGATACAGCAACTGCCCCTGCAAGCGTAAATGCAAATTCAGTAAATAAAGCACCTGTTAGGCCCTCCATAAATCCTATGGGAACATAAACAGCAATCAAAACAACAGAAATTGCAATAATGGGATTTGCTAATTCTCGAGCCCCTTGTAGTGCTGCATCCATTCGTGACATACCTGCTTCCATATGGCGATGAATATTTTCTACCACAATAATGGCATCATCAACAACAAGACCAATAGCAAGCACTAAAGAAAGCAAAGTTAACAAATTGATAGAGTAGCCTAAAAGCAACATAATAAAAAATGCGCCAATCAGCGAAAGGGGTATTGCAACAACGGGAATAAGAACAGAACGTATTGATCCTAAGAACAAGAAGATCACTAAAGTAACAATTAACATAGCTTCAAATAAGGAGTGTTCAACCTCATGAATGGAGCTGTAGACATACCTTGTTCCATCATAAACAATTTTACCCTCTAAACCTTCAGGTAATTGCTCTGCAATCGATGGAAAAACATTTCTTACATTATCGATGGTGGTCAATATATTAGCAGCAGGTGCTACTTTAATACCAATATAAACGGCAGCTTCACCATCAAATTTTACGGAAATATCATAATTTTCAGCCCCCAATGAAACCGTTGCGACATCACCTAATCGAACAATAGCACCATTTTTTGCTTTTAAGACAAGGTTCCGAAATTCGTCAACCGAGTGTAACCCCGTTTCTGCTGTTAAATTAACTGTAACCATCTGGCCATCAGTGCGTCCCACAGCAGAAATAAAATCATTAGTAGCTAATGCATTAGAAATATCTTGAGCAGTAACACCAAAGCCTGCCATTTTAACCGGATCAAGCCAAGCACGTAATGCAAATTGTCGTGATCCCAATATTTCTGCTAATTGTACCCCCTCTACTGCCTGCAGTTTAGGTTGTACCACACGAATCAAATAATCTGTAATTTTGTTACTCGGAAGCACATCGCTATAAAAGCCAATATACATAGAATCAATAGTTTCACCAACCGCCACTGTAATAACAGGTGTTTGAGATTCTTTGGGTAATAAATTTAAAACCGCGTTGACTTTGGTATTTATGTCAGAAACTGCTTTGCTGGGATCATAATTCAATTTTAAATTGGCTTGAATGGTGCTTTTGCCCTGAGTACTACTCGAAGTCATATAATCAATCCCATTTGCCTGGGCAATCGAGTTCTCAAGGGGAGTAGTGATAAATCCAGCCACCAATTCTGGATCAGCACCTGTATAAACGGTAGAGACCGTCACCACTGCATTCTGCGTAAAAGGAAATTGACGAATCGGAAGTTGCATAATTGATCGCAAGCCAAATACTAAAATCAGAAGACTCACAACCGTTGCCAAGACTGGGCGTCGAATAAAAATATCTGTGATATTCATCCTAATATCCTATTCATTCACAGGTTTAGGCGCTTCATCAAAGCTTGGTAATATTGAATTATTAATAATAATTTCACTCCCATTTTTAAGTTTAAGCTGTCCTGCAGTGACTACCGTTTCACCTTCTTTAATGCCTTTTAATACGCTAACTTGATCTCCACGAGTCTCTCCAACCGTGACAAAAGTTTGTGTTGCCGTTAAAACTGGCTTTCCTAAACTATCTTTACCAGTTTCTTTTACAATGTAAATAATTTCACCATAAGGATTAAAACTAATGGCTGTTTGTGGTAAAGTTATAAAACGCTGTGACGCTCCTGTTTCCAGTTCCACAGATGAAAACATGCCTGGCAATAGCGCAAAATCTGCATTAGAAAGTGTTGCCTCAACTTGCACATTCCTGGTTGCTGGATCAACTCTGGGATCAATCGTTGTAATTTTTCCTGTAAAAAATCGCCCTGGATAAGTATCGGTGGTCATTTTAATGGTTTGTCCAACATGAATTTGAACTAATGTTTGCTGAGGCAAATAAAAATCTACATAAATAGGATCTAAGGCTTGTAGAGTGACTACTTTGTCACCTGGATTCATATATTGCCCTGGATTAACATAAGAAATTCCTAAACGTCCATCAAAAGGAGCGCAAATTGTTTTCTTTGCTACAATGGCTGCTTGCTCTGTTACCTGTGCTGTTTTACTTTTAAGATCGGCAGCATCAGCATCTAAGGTTGCTTTACTCACTGCCTGTATCGCAAATTGTGCTTTATCTCGTTCATAAACAACGCTTGCCAACTCTGCAGTTGCTTCAAGCGATTTTAGTTGTGCCATCTCAGAGTCTGCATTCAGTTCTACTAAAACTTCTTTATTCTTTACATTCTGACCCGGTATAAAATGAATGTTGCTAACAAGTCCCGCAATTTCTGTTGTCACATCTACCCCTTTCACTGCTCGCAGACTACCTGAGGCTTTAATGATGGGTTGCCAATCTTGGTAACTGGCCTTCATCACTGAAACTGTTGCTGGCGGAGGTTTTTGTGACATATATTTCTTCATCATATAGCCACCAAATGCTTTGTAAGCAAAAATTATCGCGAACAAAACACCTAAACTTATCAGCATAATAAGCATGGGTTTTTTTAATTTATTTTTTTTTGACTCACTCATATCACTCACAATTCCACCACCCGCCACCTAAGGCCTGAAATAATGCTACAGTATCGGTATAACGCAAAGCTTCTGCCTGAATACGACTGATCCGTGCTTGTTGATACTGACGCTCTGCATTTAATAAAGATAAATAATTGACTGCACCTAGATGAAATTGTTGTTTAATTAATCTTAAAGTACTTAAAGCGGCTGCTTCAGCTTCGGTTTGTGCTTTTAAGGTTTTAGCATCGATCTCAATGGCTCGGAGACTATCCGCAACATTTTGAAAAGCTTGTAAAACAGTTTGACGATATTGAGCTTTTGCTTGTTCAAAGGCTGCAATGGCTGCACGCCGCTCGGCAATCAGAGTTCCTCCCCTAAAAATGGGTTGTAACACTTGAGCCCCATAATCCCACACACGATTTTGTGCTTTAAATAGGTTGTTTAAATGATTCGATTGTCCTCCATAACTGCCATTCAGTGTAAATTGTGGCAATAGATTGGCAGTGGCAACCCCTATTTGTGCGCTGGCTTGATGCAATAAAGCTTCTGAAGCTCGCACATCGGGTCTTTGACGCACTAATTCTGATGGAAGGCTAATTGGTAATTGATGTGGTAATTGTAATTGATCTAAAGAAAAATGCGGTACATGTGCCTCACTAGGTAAAGCACCCACCAATACTGCTAAAGCATGACGGATTTGGGAAAGATTTTTTTCAAGTGGTGGTAAAGTGGCCTGTGTTTGTGCTAACAATGCATTTTGTGCTAATACATCTTCACGAGATATGCTACCCAATTCAAATTGTTTTTCTACAATTTTCAGCACATTTTCTTGTGAAACAATTAAATCCCGCGTTGCTTCAATTTGTGCCCTTAAAGAAGCTTCCGTAATGGCAGTCGTCACAATATTTGAAGTAAGAGTGAGATAAGTCCCTCTGAGTAAAAACTGTTGGTAATCAACGGCTGCACATAAAGCCTCAATATTACGACGAGTGCCTCCAAAAACATCGAGCACATAAGTCACATTAACAGAAGCATTGTAAAGATTAAAAATACTGCTGGTACTACTAGATGATCCAAATGCTGCCTGTGAACTGCGTTCCCGTTGGCCTGATGCAGCGGCATCCACAGAAGGAAAAAGTGCCCCTATCCCTGCGTTTAGGTTTTCCTGAGATTGCCTGAGTGCCGCCTGTCCAGCTTCTACCGTAGGGCTGTTCTTAAGTCCTTTTTCAACCAGTTTATTGAGGGGTTTAGAATGAAATAAACCCCACCACTCTGCCTTTACATCCTTTCCCAATACAAATTCTTGAGATTTTCCGCCTTTTCCTTTGGAACTAACTGTTTTTTTGGGTAACGAGGCTTCAGTATAGCTTTTGGTATCAGGCGCTTTGGGTGTTTTAAAATTGGGACCTACCATGCAACCTGTTAGGAGCATGGTGAAATTGAGTAAAATGATAGGAAAAAGTTTAAACCTAAGCATATTTAAATTTTAAACTAAGTTATCTATTTTACAATGTTGTCTATTCTTGGCTTTTTTATTCACTGACATTTTGCTCAATGATATGACATAGCAAATAGTAGTAAATAGTGTTATGCTGGTCCTATTAGTTTCTTAGTTCCTATTCGTTCCTTAGTACCCTTTAATAACTTTTTTAAGAGGTATTTGATATGCAAAACTTTCTCGTTGTTGTTGAATGTGCCATTGAACACGATGGTAAATTTTTAGTGATCAAACGACCTGAAAATGTCCATGCAGCAGGACTTTTAGCTTTTCCAGGAGGTAAGGTTGAATATACTGATGGGGCTGACAATCACGATATATTAATCCAAGCTATTAAACGTGAAACTTTCGAAGAAGTTGGGTTAAATTTAATAGATCCGATTCAATTTCTAACCAGCAGTTATTTTATTGATTCTCATCATGTACCTGTACTGGATGTTATTTTTCATTGCAAACTAAAAAATACTAAGGTCGAAATAAGTGCATCTTCACGCGAAGTTCCAGAATATTATTGGTTAAGCATAAATGAAATTTTTGCACATGAAAAAACGCCTGTTTGGCTAAAACGTTATCTCTCAAAAATAGCTCCTTTGCCAACGTTACAGGTACAAACCGGGTAGTCACCTTGACAAATAATTAGGAACAGCATTAAGAAAAAGATCGGTCCATTCCACTAGAAGAAGGTCGTCCCTCTCCATTGAAAGGATCCACTTCAATTGTTGCTACTGCAGAGCTTGAAATCGCTGGTGCAATACTTGAACTCAGAGCAGCTTTTTCAGCACTGGACCTTCTACGTCTCTCAAAGTCGTGTACAACTGCTGGTAGAGCTCCCAATTCTATAGCAGAAGCTGCCGATTCAGAGTTGGCCGTAGTTCCTGATAACAAATTACCTGCAACTACAAGACTCGCTGCGCGACTTGCAAGACTACTGACAACAGCAGTTCCCCCTGCAATTACGTCACTACCACTTGGAATTCGCTCCAATACATGAACTGCAGCGCTAGCGGCACCTTGAGCTACATTTCGCACAACTCCTACGCCACCTTCTATAAGAGGCCCCCCATGCTGATACACAACAGAAGCGGTATCGAAAGCAACATCTGCAACTGTTCTAACAACAGGTCCAGCAACACTCGCTGCTACGTCATACACCTGAGATACGACATGTGCTGCTTGGGATGCAACATCTACTACTCCTTTAGGTACAATAGTTGTTCCAGCGGCACTTGCTGTAACAACAGGAAGATCAGCACCAGCTTCTACTCCAATTGTAGATATTGCAGTAGCTAAAACATCCAGTGTTAAAGAACGTTTAGTTAATTTAATTACCCCAATACCTGCAGCTGTTGCCAAATCACAGATTTCCTTCTCTTTTTCTTTCTCATCTTTTCGACGACTTTCATTTGTAATTAAATCAGAATTCCCCAGTACTATTATGGATTCCTTAGATAACCCCTTTTCTATACACTGGTTTATAACTGTTTTAAATAAATTCACTTTAGTCCTATTAGCTTTAAATGTAGCGTATTCATCACTCACATCTAAACCTAATGCCGCTAATTCAGATTGAAGAAACCTAAAAGTAGTAACGTTAGTATCGCTAAGTACAACGACATTCAAATCTCTTCTTTTAAAATCAGCCAATGCAGCTATTGTTTCGCGATTTTCTTTTGTTATTTCAGCACTAGTATTTCCATCATCGGTACTGACAATTACTCCAAGCGTGCATATCAATGTTCTCATAAAATTACCTCTTTTTAAATTACCTATTTCAAACCCCAAGCTATGTTACTACAAATTTAAGTATTGCTAAAATGATATTTTATTTTTAGAATAGCCTTATCTGTTATTTAAATTAATTAAGGATCTAACACATGGCTGCAACACCTTCATCAGTAACACCAATAGTTGATACTCGTACTAATACTCAAACTCCTGACGCTCGTACTGCAACTCTAGAATTATTAGGTGCTCTTCCTATTGTTTTTCAGGATCTACCTGGGCCAAGAAATTTATCTTCAGAAGAACTATTAGAACGCATGCCAAGCTGGTATGCAAGAGGCGCTAATTTTAACGCATGTCTACGTGATTATTTTGATGATACTAAGGATTCGATTACTCCTATAGGATTTGCTATTGGTAAAGTCTCTCCTGAAGTAATAGAAAAAATGATTGATTGCAAAGCAGACGTTAATAAACCTATTGGCGTAGCGAAAATGACTCCTCTCATGTTTGCAGCAAGTTTCACTGGCAATGCAGGTGGTTGGGTTGATGAGGCAATGAAAGTATTGATCTCTAGGGGTGCAGTCATTCACCTGAAAAACTCTCATCACCAATACCAATATACTGCCCTAGATTATGCAATATACGCGGGTTATATTAACAGGGTAAAAATACTACTTGATGCAGGTTCAGCAATCGATTGCAATTCATTCTTTCAACATCCTGGTGAGGCGTTTCTAAAATTATTCTTGAGTGCCTACTTAATAGATAATATACCCGCAAAATTTCTCTTTCCAGAACGTCTTACAGAATTAGATCGTTTAGAATTACCAGACATTCTACAAAAAACAATGGCTGGCATCCCAGAAACTCCTGTCTACTCTACTTCATATCCCCATATGAGCAGAAAAATACCTGAAGCAATATTGCCTGCAAACATAATGGAAATTTATAACAATATGCCCAGAGTATTACCACAAAGATGGAAAAAGAGAGCACAGTCTTTGAAGAATACATCAGCATTGGCTACATCTCTGTCTGCTGCTGCTACCACCCCTTCAATTACTGCTAGTCCTGCTGCACCTGGGGAACCACCTTTAGTGTTAGCATCTCCTGTTGCTGCCTTGCTACCATCCGCAGCTTCTGCATCACCTGCAGTTTTAACACCACCAGCAGCTTCCGCACCACTTGCAGTTCTAGCACCTGCTGCAGCTGCACCACTTGCAGTTCTAGCGCCGCTTGCAGCTCCACCCACAGTATTAGCACCGCCTGAAGCATCAGCAATTGCTGAACCTAGTCTTACAGTACCGGTACCTACTGCAGCAACATCGGCATCAAATTCAGGTGACACACCAGCATTAGCTTTATCTTCAGCAACTACCCCTGAATCAAGTGCAATATCTGTATCAATGACTGCTCCTGCTATAACATCTCTAGAACCCGCAATTGCTTCAACAATTGCCGCTACTACTACCTCTACTGCAGCAGAAAGCATGTACTATGGTGGCTTTGGGGCGGCAAGCCCTTATTTTCATGTCGATCCCCAACCTCTTGTGGTGACAACTGCATTTAGCAGCCAATCGACACCCTCACTCAGTCAGATGGCCACAGCAGCTGCTTCAAGTTCTGCACCAGCCACAGCTACTGTTCCTGCCCAACAATCAAAAGCAAAAGTAAAAAAACCTGGGTTTTGCGTGTTACTCTAAAAGAACCACATTTACCCCCTAGAATTTTTAGGGGTAAGATTTACTCATTCCGACCTATATAATACCTTATCTTTAATTCGACTATTTAATTCAAACATCTAAACAATAACCTCACCAGAAAGATTATAATAAGTTGCTATAGATGCTATACATAAAAGAATAGGTATTGCGTAAGCAAATATTGGTGCTATGCAGGCACAGATGAAATAGGTGTAGGCAGCATGAAACCAGAAATTTATAAAGATAGTATCAATAAAGAAAATACTAAAAAAGAGAGCACCAAAAAAGAAAGCATCAAATTAGAAATAAGAAATTATTTATTAAAAATCTCAAGCTTTGCCATTGAACAAGTTTTTACGGAACTTGAAACTTCTCCTAAAGGATTAAGTATTGAAGAAGTTGAAGAACGAGTAAAAAAATATGGAAAAAATGATATTGCACGAGAAAAACCCCTCCCTTGGTATTGGATGATCTTAAATAATTTTAAAAATCCTTTTATTCTTATTCTAGTTGTAATCGGTATTGTTTCTTATCTTACAGAGGATATTAGAGCGACTATTGTAGTGTCTATGATGGTCATCATTAGTGTTTTAATGCGTTTTATGCAAGAATATCGTTCAAGCCGTGCTGCTGAGGCCTTGAGAGTCATGGTTCGAACCACAGCTACTGTCAAACGGCTTCCAAAAGAAGAAACTTTGCAACAAAAAAAAATCAAAACAAAAAAAGATATTCCGCTTGAAGAACTTGTACCTGGAGATATTATTTATCTTTCAGCAGGAGACATGATCCCCGCTGATGTTCGTCTGATTCGTTCAAAAGATCTTTTTATTAGCCAATCTGCCTTAACTGGCGAATCCATGCCAGTTGAAAAATACGATGTTAGCGATTTAAAAGATTTAACGGATTCAAGCCAAGAAAACACTAAAAAAGATCAAAATGTACGTCTGCAAAACCCATCACAAAACCCATTAGAAATGAATAATCTCTGCTTTATGGGAACCAGCGTTATCAGTGGATTTGGTAAAGCAGTCGTTATTGCTACCGGTGCAAGAACTCATTTTGGATCTCTCGCCAAAAACATTATAGGTTATAGACCACAAACAAGCTTTGATAAAGGGATCAACTCCGTCACTTGGATTTTAATCAACTTCATTATGGTCATGATTCCCATTGTTTTTTTAATAAATGGCATTTTAAAAGGAGATTGGAAGGACGCTTTCTTATTTTCTTTAGCCGTTGCCGTTGGTCTAACTCCAGAAATGTTACCCATGATTGTTACTGCCAATTTGGCTAAAGGGGCGGTCGCTATGTCACGGTTTAAAGTGATTGTAAAACGACTCAACTCAATTCAAAGCTTAGGCGCCATGAATATATTATGTACTGATAAAACAGGCACTTTAACGCAAGATAAAATCATTCTTGAAAAATATTTAAATGCATCAGGTGAAGACAGCGTGCGTGTTTTAGAACTTGGTTTTCTTAACAGTTATTTTCAAAGCGGTCTTAAAAATATGTTGGATCTGGCCATACTTGATCATGCACAAATTAAATATGAATTAAATATTCATGAGGATTATAAAAAAATTGATGAGATCCCTTTTGATTTTCTTCGAAAACGCATGACCATTGTTGTTAGAAAAGATGAAGAAGAACATCTTTTGATCTGCAAGGGTTCAGTAGATGAAGTAATCCATATTTGTTCACACATTGAACATAACGATAAAATAATATCTGAAACAGCTAATCATACTAATCATATTCATTCCAGCATCGAGCTTGCCAATAAACTCAGTGCAGACGGATTTAGGGTTATTGCAGTTGCTTATAAAACACTTCCATTAAATAATAAATCCTACACTGTTAAGGACGAACAAAATTTTACTTTTTTAGGTCTTATGGCATTCCTCGATCCTCCTAAGGAAACAGCAATTGAAGCCATTAAAATCTTACAAGAACATAGCATCCAAGTAAAAATATTGACCGGTGATAATGATATTGTAACTAAGCGCATTTGTGAAGAAGTCAATTTATCATTTCAAAATGTGTTATTAGGTTCAGATATAGAAAATATGACTGATGAAATATTGTCTACCCAAGTGGAAGATACCACCGTTTTCGCCAAATTAACTCCATTGCAAAAAGCAAGAATCATTAAAAGTTTACAAGGCAATGGACATATTGTTGGGTACCTTGGAGATGGCATTAATGATGCCCCAGCGCTTCGAGATGCCGATGTCGGTATATCGGTGGATTCAGCGACGGATATTGCTCGAGAATCTGCGGATATCATTCTCTTAGAAAAGAGTTTATTGGTCTTGGGAGAAGGTGTCATTAAAGGACGAGAGGTCTATGGAAACATTATAAAGTATATTAAAATGACCACGAGCTCAAACTTTGGTAATGTTTTTAGCGTGTTGATTGCCAGTGCTTTTTTACCTTTTTTACCCATGTTACCCCTACAACTCTTGATTCAAAATCTTCTCTATGACTTTTCTCAGCTTTCTATTCCCTGGGATAAAATGGATAAAGAATTTCTTAGAAAAACACGAAGATGGGATCCAAAAGGAATTGCAAAGTTTATGGTTTTTATCGGACCCATCAGTTCAATATTTGATATAACGACTTTCATCTTAATGTGGACGGTTTATCAAGCAAATTCCATTGCCAGTCAAGCTTTATTTCAATCTGGATGGTTTGTTGAGGGCTTGTTGTCACAAACTTTAATTGTACATATGATAAGAACCAAAAAGATTCCCTTTTTCCAGAGTATTGCATCACTTCCGGTCATCATAACAACTACCATCATTATGGGATTTGGAATCTATCTACCATTTTCTGAATTAGGAACTGCCGTACAACTTATTCCATTACCTGGAAGTTATTTTCTATTTCTACTTCTTACTCTCGTTTCATATTGTGCTTTAACTCAATTAATTAAAATCTGGTATATCAAAAAATTTAAAAGTTGGTTATAATTATTTTTTTATTTATTCTCTTATTGTTTTAAAGACTTTATTTCAGATCCTAAAACGGGATAAAAATGCTTAGCCAAAGCTGTGGAAACTCGATTGCCACCATGTCCGTCAAAGACACTCGCTGAAACAGGTCCCTTCTTTTTAGGATCCATCTCTATCACAGCCACAGAAATGTTATCATGTGAACCTAATCCATATGCAAGTACGGCAAGCTCTGCTGCAATTTTTTCAGGTGTTTGCAGTGCTTCTTTTGCAACAAAGGATCCAATATCTTGTGTATCTAGAATATCAGCTTCTACTAAACCATCACAAGCTACAATTATAAAAGCTCGACTATTGTCTGGAAGCTTAATCTTAAATTCATCAATTTCAGGTTCATGCGACAATCCTACCTCTTCAAAACTGCGATCACCAATGGCTCGATTAAGCGCCAAACTATAAAATTGATGAAAAAGATGACCTGAAGGCGGATTATGTAAATTTAGATTTAAACGTTTAGCGATTACTACTTTGTCGTTTTCTATAATCACTAAATAAGCACTGCTATCACCAACATAGGCTGTACAGCTTGTTAATACACGTTCTGAGTCAATCCATGTAATCACTGTACAAACTGTAGAACCTTGGTTTCTTTCATCACCACATTGATCTTGCATCTTCTTTATCGTTTTCTCAAAAATCAATTTTCGTTGTTCTGAAGATAAGTGTTCAATGCCTTTAATTTGTTTTTCATCAACATTAACAACCAAGGCATCTTCTTGTTCAGCTCTATCACCTTGTATTTCACACACCCCAATATTTTTATTAAGTGTTTTTACATAATCCTCTGGCTTATATTGATAAATACGTAACATTTTAACCTCTCAACGACCTATGTGTGACCTATAACAATAAAAGTAAAATATGAAAATCTAAAATATATAAGAGTATGGCCATAAATTTTTAACCCTTATGACTACCTGGAAAAAAAATATATCTAAACTATAATAGTATCATATTCTTAAGGTTAATATCCTTAAACATCAAGGAGCAAGAAAATGTCTGTAACCAAAGAAAAATTTCGAACTTATGTTGAGCAACAAGATGAAACAAGAGACAGCCCAACATTAGGATCCAAGTACTATTTAGAACTATTTGATGAGTACTATAAACAGAATAAAGATATGAAATTATTTATAAAATGGAATTTGGTTGCAGGCTTGTTAGGCCCTATTTGGATGGCCTACCGAGGAATGTTTTGGGCTGCTGCCATTCTCTTTATATTAACAGAAGGGCTCACCTATTTAACTGCTCCTTTCTACCTAATGGGTATCATTGCTCTATGGATATTAAGTGGCCTTTATGGCAATTCTATTTACTTCATGCATGTCATCTACTGGATTAAAGAGGACAATCAGGTAAAAAGAGGGGTGGATAAAATGATGGGTTGCATCATGTTAATATTATTCGCTTTCCAATTTATTACAACCGTATTTATGAGTTAAGCTTCCCCACATTTAAAATTCTTGCATTATAATAACGAATCTCAGGAATAATTCATGAATCCCTAAAAGACGACAACATCATTAGTGAGAATTCTTGTTCACCCGAATTTTATCTTGTGCAAATTGCTCTAAACACTTTTCTACTCGATCATTAATGCTATCTTTGGGGAATATTCCATATTTATTTCTTTTACCCGCTGTTATACCCGTCAGTAGTTTAATCGCTTGATCAATAGTTTTTATTGCATAGATATGGAATTTTTTGTTCTTGACTGCATGTACGACATCTTCACGCAACATTAAATGCTTGATATTAATAGCCGGAATAAGTACACCTTGTTCACCGGTTAATCCTCTTGCTTTACAAACATCAAAAAAGCCTTCAATCTTTTGATTAACACCACCAATGGCTTGAATATCACCATGTTGATTAATAGAACCCGTGACGGCTAAAGATTGTTTAATTGGGACATTTGCAAGCGCTGACAATAATACACACAATTCTGCGACAGAAGCACTGTCTCCCTCAACCATTCCATAAGTTTGTTCAAAAACTAAACTTGCCGTTAAAGAAAAGGGATCATCTTTTATATAACGTCCAGTCAAAAATCCAGATAATATTAAAACGCCTTTAGAATGAATGGGGCCACTCATTTTAACTTCTCGTTGAATATCAATAACTCCATATCTTCCAAAACGAACTCTGGCAGTGATCCGAGAAGGATGACCAAAACTTAAACCAATATGATTAATAACAGAAAGCCCATTGATTTGACCAATTCGCCCACCCTTGGTTTCAATCAAAACAATTTCTCGGTTAATATCCTCATAAATAAGTTGTTTATATTGGTCTAATCGGTGGATTTGTGCCTCAATCGCTTTTTTGACGTCTCCAGCTTGTATAACTTTACGATTTGACTTGCCTGCAAAAAAATCGGCTTCTTGTATTAAATTTTTGATACTACCCATATGAGTAGACAATTTTTCTGTGTCTTCTGCGAGGCGAACTGTTTGTTCAATAATTGAGGCAACCGCCTTGCGATCTAAAGATCGTAATTGATACTTGCGTGCTAATGTTGCAATCAATTGCGCATATATTATTTCGTTTTTATGATTGCGATCAATGTTTTCTTCAAAATCAACGGCAACTTTAAAAATCTCATTAAAATCTGGATCAAGTGTACATAATAAATGATAAGTATAACGATCCCCTAATAAAATTACCTTGATTTTTAAGGGGATTGGCTTAGGATCCAGTGATACTGTGCTAAATAATCCTGTCATCCGTTCAGGCGTTTCGATAGTAAGTTTATGAGTGTTTAAGGCACGTTTCAACCCATCCCAAGTCAAAGGGTGTTGCAGTACTTTTAATGCATCTAATAGGAGATATCCTCCATTTGCTTTATGCAAAGCACCTGGTTTAATCAATGTAAAATCTGTTACCAAAGAACCAAATTGGGCAACATGATCTACTCGACAAATTAAATTTTGATAAGAAGGGTGATCTTCATAAATAACAGGAGCTCCTTTAGTTGAAGCATGATCAACTAAAACATTGACTTTATATCGTGTGAATAAAAATTTTTCAATGCCCAGAAACGTATTCACCTCTTCCTCTGGCTTGATAAAATCTTTAAAATTAACAAGTATATCTTGTTGAACAGCATTTAAGTAATCAATAACCGTTGGAAATTTTTTATATTTTTTTTTAAGATCATCAATAAAATGGCCAACAGCCAAAAAAGTAAATTCTTTTTTAATTTCTTTTTCTTTTTTTCGACGCTCATTATAAAGATGAGGAATTTTTTTCATAAACTCAGCAATTTGTTTGCTAAATTGAGCCATTAAAGTCTCTTTTTTATGACGAATATCTTCGGGCAATTTCTTAAAATCATCAGAGCTGATTACCTCTCCATGTTCATTGATGGGTAATATTGTAAATCCTCCTTCTGAAGAAAATATTTCTAATCCTTCTTGTCTAGCATTTTCAATAATGGTATTCAACATTTTAACTTGTTGATCATTAGTTTCATCTGAAATTTTTTGCATCTCTAATTTATATTCATCACTCTGAAAAGTCACTGGTATAGATATCTTTAAATCCTCCAGCAAAAGTTCCATATCTTGACGAAGTATCGATCCAAATCCTGCTGGTAATTCTATTGGAATAGGTTTTTGGGGTTCTTGAAAATTATTGATAAGACACCAATCGGAAGGTATAGGCTCTTTTATTGCTTCAGCTTCTAAAATAGTACGAATAACTGAATGTTTACCAATACCTGGTGGACCCATTGCATAAAGATTATACCCTTCGTTTTTAATACCTATTCCGAGTTGAACGGCTTTTAAAGCTCTGGATTGCCCAACAAATTCAGTTAAATCTTTAATTTCATCTGTAGTTTTAAAAGCAAATTGTTTTTCGTCAACTCTTTGACGGAGTTGTTTGGGAGCTAATTGTTCTAGTCGCTGTAATTCTTTCATATCAACAGCTATCTCATTAATTAATTCTATATTATAAGGATAGCCTAAATGTAAGAAGTTCTGTTGATGACCAACAATAAAATACTATTAACTAATAAGTAAATTATAAGCTTGATTTGTATCGATCAGTTATAAAAAAGAGTGAACTTAAACTTAAAATACTCGCTGCAATCAATAAACAGGCTGGGGAAGCCAAATTATTTGTATATTGTATCAAATGTGTTGCGAGAAATGGCGTTCCACCACCAAATATGGCCATACTTATATTATGAGCTATTGATAAACCAGAAAAACGTACGGAGGTTGGCATAATTTCAGCCAATGTTGCTGGAATGGTTCCAAAAAAGAGTCCCATCAAAATAGCAAAGACTGCTTGGACACCCAAAAGAGTGTAAGTACTCCCTGTTTGCAATAACATAAATAAAGGATAAGAAAGAATAATGAATCCTATGCATGGATATCCTAAAGTACGTTTGCGCCCGAATCGATCAGATAACCACCCACCCGCTAAAATAGCAATAGCAAATACACACATGTTAAAGGTATTAATAGAGAATGCAATTTTTTCAGAATATTTTAAATACGTTCTAAAATAAGTCGCCATAAAAATAGCCACAATAAAAAAACCAATGGCTGTTAGAAAGTCTAAAAGGATGATCATACCCATTTTAGATTTATGATCTGAAAATAAATCTTTTAATGGTACAGATTCTGCTTTGCGTCTCGTCTTTACATCTAAATAAATACTGGGATCAGCCAATTGCCGACGCATATATCCCCCAACAAAACTTCCTAATATGCTTACAATAAAAGGTATACGCCAACCCCAAAGTTTCATTTCATCGGGTGAAAAATTATGATTCAAACTCGCTACCAAGGTGGATCCTAAAACAACTCCTAATACTGCGCTAAAAGAGGCCCAACTTCCCCAAAACCCTCGCTTTGATTGTGGTGCATGTTCAATTAAAAATACCATTGAACCAGTGAATTCTCCACCAATCGCAAAACCTTGGAAAGTTCTTAATAAAATAAGTAATAAGGTGGCAGTAATGCCAATTTGGTCATAAGTGGGTAAACATCCCATCAACATTGTAGGAATAGCCATCAAATAAATAGAAAGCGTTAAAGCATATTTGCGGCTCGTTTTATCTCCAATATGCCCAAATACAATAGATCCTAAAGGCCGAGCAAGAAAGCCTGACCAAAAAACACCCCAACTGGCTAATATTTGTACTAATGGATTTGCATTAGGAAAAAATAAAGCACCCAATATCACTGCAAAATAGCCATAAATAACAAAATCATACCATTCTAATGCATTGCCTATCATGCAAGATATCAAAACCTGTTTAGAGGCTTTTGATTTTGATTCTAGAGTAGATTCTACAATCGTTGCTTCAACAGTTGATTCAGCATAAGATAAATCTAATAAGCCTTGTTCGCCTGTAATACCTGAAGAGTTTTGGATATCAGCCATAATTACATATTTCCATGGTTTAATTTCAAAAGTTGGTAAGCTTACAATAAAACAATAAGACCAATTGTGAAGTTATGGATTATAAGTGGAAACAAAAAAAGAAGAAACTCATAATTGTAAAAATAGATTAATTTTTCTTAAGTTAATTATCTAAAAGACTACTTTGGTAGTTGTTTATCTAATTATATTATTCACGAAATTTAGGATTATAAAATTGATAACAATTACCCCCTAATTTTTGAGCACGATACATAGCAGTATCTGCTTTTCTAATTAAAGTTGGAACATCCTCACCATCTAGTGGAAAACAGCTAATACCAATACTGGTTGTTAAGTTTAATTGGTGATCATCAATTGTAAAACTTTCTGATAGAACCTCACCCATTCTGTAAGCAATACGCTCAATTTTTTTTATATCTGTCACTTCACCAATAACAATTGTAAACTCATCTCCTCCAATATGTGCTAAAGTATCCACTTCGTTTAAAAATAATTTTAATCGAATTGCAACTTCTATTAACAATTTATCTCCAACATCACGGCCTAAGTCACTATTAACTTTTTTATAATTATCTAAGTTAAGAAAAAAAAGACAAACCATTTTACCGTAATGTCGTGCTCGAGTTAATGCTTCATCTAAACTTTGTTGAAAGTAATTAAAATTGGCAACTCTTGTTAAAGGATCTTGTGTAACCATAATTTCCAGTTGTTTGTTGGTTTCTTTCAGCTCTTTGTTTTCAAATTTCAAAGATAATGCATTTACTAAAACATGGTTTGTATAATAAGAAGAAATCAACATAAATATCATATAAATTAGGCTCATTATACCAAACAAAACGTAGATCTCCCCTTGTAAAAAAAACCAAACCGAAAGGAACATCATCAGTGGCAACAAAAATGCAACATAAGTGGATCTAACAGAGATATAAAATGCATTAGAAGCAGCCGTTAATCCTATTAATAAAAAAATAACAAATGTCTGGTGTAAAATATCGTGAGGCATTAATATAGATCCTGCTATCCCCCAAAATAAGCCAGTAAGACCCGCCCCCAAAGTAAACAATAACTGCCAAATAAAAACATTATGATAAGAGATTTGAGTTCGCTTATAATTATAAAATAAAACTGCTCTCGCTAAAACGCATATAAACAAAAAACAGATATACCAAGATGCTAATAATTGCTGGTTAATGACATTCCAAAGTACAGCAAAAAATATAGTGGCAGCAATAAGTTCTCCTATTATGGCAACCTTATTTTGAAGATAAAGAGTGTCGACCAATAATAATTGAATTCTTTGGTCTTTGGTTTCATCCTTGAGTCTAAATATTCCTTTTATAAGGTCATCTCTGATTTTTGGTTCACTCAAAATATTCACCATCCTTTATTTGTTTACAATCTTAAATTTAGCATTAAATTAAAATTACAGTGTTCCAAAATGTCTCGATTGTGAAAATTCTATGAAAATTTACGAATAGCGTCGATAATCAAGCCCCTCCCAACACTACTGAAGACATCTCCTTGTATTATAGCCGCCGTTGGAAAATGCTTTGCTACCGCTTGACGTATCATGGGTATTTGGGTGGAACCTCCTGTAAAAAATATTGAGTCAATGACCTCGTTAGAAACACCCGCTTCTTTGACTGTATCCAATAAAGTCTCTACCAATTGTTCTACTTTGTCATGAATAATTTCTTGAAATCTCGCCCTTTCAACATTCAACATAAAATTATTTTCTATAAAAGTTAAATCGAGAGAAATTTGTTCAGCTTGACTTAATAGACATTTTCCCTGTTCTATTTCGTTTAAAATCTTATGTCCCTGTTGTCTTTTGATGACATTCATTAATCGTTCAATACGATTTTTTTGTTCTGCCACATTCCAGATTGACTTTAAAGCACGCTGAGTTTGATGTGTATACAAACTATTAATAGTGTGCCAAGTCGTTAAATCATGATAGTAACTACTGGGGATCTGTATATTACCACTTATTCCTCGCATTTCCCCACCCAAACCAAGCTCTGGCATCACCGACTGTAGGTTAAATTTTCTATCAAAATCTGTTCCACCAATATGGATCCCTTTATTCGCTAAAACATCTTCAAATCGATCTTTCCCCCCCACATCCGGTCTTAAACGAATGACAGAAAAATCTGAAGTTCCACCCCCTAAGTCTACAATCAAAGCCAATTGCTCTTTGGTTATGGTTTGTTCATACGTCAATGCTGCTGCAATAGGCTCAAACTGAAACAAAACGGTTTTAAATCCTTGTTTTAAAGCCACCTCTCGTAAAGTATTTTCTGCTAAAAGATCTCGTTTATCATCATAATCATGAAATCGAACAGGTCTACCTAAAACAACTTTGGATAATTCATATCCAAGTTTTTTTTCTGCTTGGAGTTTTATATAACGGATTAAAGTTCCCAATATATCAGTATACGATACTAACGAGTTATGAATTAAAGTCTTTTCTTGCATTAAAGAAGACCCTAAAATACTCTTCAATGACACCATCAAACGCCCATGCGTGCCCAATAAATACTCATTAACCCCTTGTTGTCCAAATAAACAACCACCTCTTTCATAATCAAAGAAAATAGCTGAGCGCAAAATAGGCTTCCCCTGTTCTAGCGGCACCATGCTAATATTATTATGCTTATTAAAAACCCCAATTGTTGAATTACTGGTGCCAAAATCAAGTCCACAAAAATCATGTAGCATCATCATCCCCCCTGATTTTAAAAAAACACAAATAGCAAGAGGCCCTAAACCTTACGGAATAGAACCTTTGACAAGCTGCCCAATTTATTGGGGCGTTAATTATGACATATTCAAAATTAGGGATCAAGTCTGGATTTGGATAAATAGGGGTGGGGGTAAAAGGGAACGGATTGGATGGGCGTGCTACAACGACAAAATAACCTCCCATTCCTTTGCACTTACCGGCAAAACTGAAAGACGATTCCCAGGTTTTACTAAACGCAGATTTTGTAGTTTTGGATGCGCTTTAAGCCTTGTCAATGGTAAGATTTCTTTAAATTTTTCTATAAATTTTACATCCACCATAAACCAACGAGGATTTTCTCGCGTACCGGTCGGATCAAAATATTTGGATTCCGGATCAAAAGCACTCGGATCGGGATATCCTGACTTTACAATTTCTACAATACCTACAATACCAGGCACTTCACAATTTGAATGGTAAAAAAACGCTTTATCGCCTTTTTTCATTTGATCACGAAGAAAATTCCTAGCCTGATAATTTCGAACACCTTCCCAATGTGTGGTTTTTTTAGGTGCTTTCATCAAATTATCAATACTATAGGTAGTCGGTTCAGATTTTATTAACCAATAATTCATCTTTTGATCCTCTTCGATTAGAAATCGATGGTGTCAAATCTTGACATTGGACATTGTGTAAGAAATCACCTACTCCTATAGGCAAACGGTACTCAATGTCCAATGTCAAGATTTGACACCATCTTCCCTCCGATTAACCAATAAATAAACAACCGGTATCACAAACAAAGAAAATACCGTCCCACACAACATTCCACCAATAACTACCCAACCAATATGTTGTCTCGCCAATGCACCTGCCCCTAAACTAAACAATAACGGAATTGCACCAAACACCATTGCAAAAGTCGTCATTAATACCGGTCGCAATCGACGAGAAGCTGCTTCTAATACAGCCTCTCGTATTGGTATACCACTACTAAACAAACGATTTGAAAAATCGACGATCAAAATCCCATGTTTCGTAATTAATCCAACCAAAGTAATTAATCCAATAGCTGTATAAATATTATTGGTTCCACCCATCATATTGACTACCCAAACCGCCCCAGTAATAGATAAGGGAACGGTTAACAAAACAATAAAGGGGTGAATAAAACTCTCAAAAAGTGCAGTTAATACTAAAAAAATAAACACTAAGGCTAAACCATAAGTTATGTTCATCGCCTGTTTTGAATCACGATATTGCTGTGCTTTTCCATCAAATTGATAACGAGCATCTTTTGGAAGATGTTTTTGAACAATAGGCTCAAGAATCATCATTGCCTCACCTAAATCAACATCTGGGTTTAAGGTGGCTGATAAAGCAGCGCCGCGCATTCGATCATAATGCTTAATTTTATTGGGTTCAATGACTTCTTTTATACTCACTAAACTGCCTAAGGGTACCCATTGACTCTGATTCTGTTGATCCGGTTGATCTCGTTGTTCTTCTCCTCCACTGGCAACAAAAAATTGATTCATCCCCTCCCATTCTCTGCGAAAAGAAGGCGCTGCTCGAACAACAACCTCATAATCAAAACCTTGAAAACTAAAATCTGTCGCGTGTTTTCCCGATAAAAATGTATAAAGCGTATCCTCAATCGCTTCAATACTCACTCCCATTTCAGCTGCAAGCGGACGGTCAACGGTTAGCTTTACCCGTGTCGTTTCTTGAAGTTCTTCACTTCTTAAATTCTGAAATTCTGGAAAGTTCTTTATTTCTCTTTTCATCTCACCAATTGCATCTAATAAACGCTGGTAATCTCCACTATATTGCACAATAATTTTTAAAGCTGCATCAGGATCTAAACTCCCGCCCGCATCTAAACCAACAATTGGTCCCACAATATTCTTAAATTGGGGCTGAAGAAGTCTCATAATATCTTTTGTGCCTACACTTCGCTCTTTGCGTGGCTTCAACATTAAACCCCATGATATCCAACGTTGTTGATATTCCCAGATGGTATAATGAGAACGTTCTGGAATGGTTTTCAAAATATTTTCAACATCTTTAAACCAACTTTCTCGAACTGAATCCATTACTGCATTATCCGCATAAATATAGCCTTTAATCTCATCCTCATCTTCTAGTGGCATTAATTCTGAAGGCAAGCGATTGAACCCCCAAACACCCAACCCTGCTACAAAAATTGCCAAAACACATATTTTTCCAGGATTTTTAATAGCAGTATTTAACCAAATTCGATAACGTTGATTGAGTTTATCCCAAACTGTCAACAGTAATGATTCTCCTTCACCACTTTCTCGAACCAATAAAAATTTACCACACAAAGCAGGGGTTAAAGTTAAAGCAACAAAACCAGAAATGATGACACTGCCCGCCAAAGTCCAAGCAAATTCTCGAAACATAACTGCAGAATCATCTGTTTGAAAAGCCACAGGCACATAAACAGCTGCTAAAGTGATGGTCATCACGATCACTGCAAAAGTAATTTCTTTCATTCCTTTCCGCGCTGCTTGTAATGCGGACAAACCACTTTCCATATGTCGATGGATATTTTCTACCACTACGATAGCATCATCCACAACCAACCCCACTGACAATACTAAAGCAAGCAAGGTAATTGGATTTATACTAAATCCAAATCCCCACATCAAAGCAAAAGAACCAATTAAGCAGAGTGGCACGGTTAACATGGGTAATAGCGCCGCTCGAACAGATCCTAAAGATAAAATGATAATAATGCCTACTAAAATGATGGCTTCCCACAACGTATGTTGCACACTCTGAATTGCGGATTCAAATGGGCGCGTGGCATCAAACGTAATGGCCACTTTCATCGTAGGCGGGAGATTTTTTTGTAAATCTGCAATAAATGTTCTCACTCGCTCTACCACTTCTAATGGGTTTGCTTGAGGTTTTACCGAAACCGATAAACCAATTTGATACTCTCCATCGATTCGCATACGCACATAAGTGGGTTTTTCTGTCACTTGAATATCTGCGACATCTTGCAACTTAACTCGTTTATTAGACATTTGTTTCACTGTGACATCTTTATATTCTTCTGGAACCGTCATTTCAGCAATCAAAACAATGGTCTCTTTACCAGAAGATTTTTCGATTTCACCCCCAGAAGCAAAAGTCTTTTCTCGTTTCAAGGCACTCACAACGTCTGCCGCTGTCACTTGTTGTTCTGCAAGACGAGCAGCATCTAATTGTACAGTGACTTGATATAACTTATTTCCCCAACGCTCAATACCAGAAACGCCTTCTATTAACCGTAATCGATCTTCAATCACGCGACGAATATAATCAGATAAAGCAGCTAAACTTCGACTTTTATCTTCGAACTTTATCTGTAAAACCGAACGATTGTTTTCAGAGGCCTCCCATATTTCTGGTCGTTTAACAGTGTCTGGTAAACCGCTTTGCACCCCATATACACGATCACGCACTTCACTTAAAGCCCGTTTGGGATCACTGCTCGATTTAAATTTAATATGGATTTGACTGACACCATCTGAACTTTCTGAACTGAGTTTTCTAATGCCATCTAACCCCGATAACGCATCTTCTAACGGTTTAGTAACCCGTTGTTCAACTGTCAGACTGTTTCCACCTGGATAAAGTGTTGTAATCGTAATTTCATTTTGTGCCATGTTTGGCATATGCCGAAGTTCTAATTGCTTGAATGCAATTAAGCCTACAACCAACAATACTAAATTAATGGCAGTAGCCATTATGGGGCGATTAACAAAAGCTAAAGACAAACTCACTACCAATCCCCAGTCCAATCATTGGCAATAACTGATGCACCCTCTTCAACCCTATCTGTACGGGTTAAAAGTACTGATTCTTCTGCAGTAACTCCTGATACTATTTGTACTCGTTCTAAACTTCGACTTCCTAGTTTAACAGATCGTCTTTCCAATTTACCTTGAGAAACTACCAATAATTCGTAGCCTTCCAAGGTTAACATTAAACAAGATTCAGGAACGACTAAGGCTTGTGGTTCATCTTTTAAAATGTGACGAACATGTGCTGACATCCCTGGCCATAAATTTTGTTCGGGATTTTGCACTTCTGCACGCATTAAAATTGTATGGGTTTTCTTATCGACGATCGGAGCAATAAATTGCACAGCACCCTTAAATATTTTGTCAGGAAAAGCACGAACAGTAACCTCTACAACTTGCCCAATATCTAATTCGCCGGCATAGTGTTCTGGAATACGGTAAGTTAATAAAAGTATATCCGTATTCACAATATCAACGAGCTCAGTACTTGCTTCTACCAGCTCTCCCTCTTTCACCTGCCAATCAGTTAAATAACCATCAAAAGGTGCTCGAATCTCAGATCCCGGAATCAATGATAAAAGCAGTGTACCTTGCTTGACCCATGATCCCCCCTCCACTAATAGCTGTTGTATCTTGCCAAGCCCTGGGGCTTTCAGTTTAGCTTCTTTTTGGGCAGTAAACGAACCAATCGTTTCAACCACAATGGGCATAGGGGCAGTCTTAACTTTAACGGTTTGAACTTCAATTGGGGTTTCTGGGGTCTCTTTGGGTGCTGCTATCCATTGATATAAACCCTTAGAAATCCATATCATGATAAGAATACAAGCAAAGGCCATAAGGAAGGTTTTATGCTTCTTCCAGTGTTTGAGAATACTCATAAAGTTATTCCAGAGTGATAGAGAATTGATAGGATTACTATAATAATCCTATCATCAAGCTGTGCTGGAATATAGACTCAAATCAAATTTTAACAAATGGAACAAACTTGTGATTTCTTTGCAGGTGCTGGTGTCGCAGATGCTGCCTTAGCAGGTGGAAGTACGGTCGCGGGTACTGCTTTAGCAGGCGCCACTGCACCACTTTCAGTCGCAGCTGGAACACCAACAGCGCTACTACTAACGGCGGGTAATGCAACTGTAGCTGCTGTAGCTGCCAATGATGCCATTGGTAAATACGGTTTTCCAGCTGCTGATACCGGAGCTGCTGGGCCATCTAGCATTCCTGATACTGACGCTGCCCCTGATGATAATGGTAGACCTGCCGCTGCTGCAGTTGCAGATCCCATTCCTGCTGCCAACAGTTGTGCTCTAATCACTTCTAAACTTTTCGAATCTTTTAATTGTCTCTCCGCTTCCTCGCGCCGCTTAACAAGCTCTTGCTGCAACTCTCGATATGCTTTCCAAACCTCTTCTTTTTCTGCTACAGTGCGCTGTTGAGGGTCTTCAGCAATACTAGGATCTTCAAAATAAATGATAGATCTATTAAAATTAACTGCTTTAATTAACTCTTTAGTCCCTCTAGTACCCCCAGCATAAATAAGTTTCTGTAAATATTGATCATATTTTAACCGTTCTGCAAAAGCTATTGTTGCAGCAGCAATAACTTTTTCACCCTTTAATGTAAAATTTTTAACATGTGTTGTTCCTAATAACAAGCCCAATGTATCAAGAATAGGTATTGCAGACTCTCTACTAAACGTATTCGGATCAACAAAAACACACCCCTCAAAAATTAGGGTATGAGCATTGGGACAACCACCCAGCACGCCCATCAAATTCGTTACATTTTCAATAGAAAAAGAACAACGCCGAAAATGTATTTCTGTATAAGGGTTGGTTTTCAAAGACTGAATACTTTTGTTTAATTTTGTTTCCAAATATAATTCTTCTATTATCGCTTTCATGAGGCTTCTCCTATAATTTGTTGAATAAATTTACATTAATATAAAATCAACTTTTAACAAAAGACACAAATTTTTCATTCTGTTTTTTCATTTCCATTTTTAATCGATTATCTCTCACAAGTGAATGGTCTCGTTATGGTACCACTCTCAACACTAACAGGTCTGTTCGCAGCAGCTGCAGTGGCCTCGGCCATTCGCAAAATCGGTCTCCCAATTGCTGCTTCTAATGCTTCCGCTAATCCTGTTACTAATACTGCTGCTGTTCCCATAACCCCTGATTCTGATGTTACTACTACTGCCGCTGGTACTGTTGATCCCGCTTCCACTGCAACTGCAGATCCCATTGTTGCTGGTGCAGATCCCGCTGCTGATACTGCTGATCCAACAAATCCTGATTCCATCTTGAACTCTCTTACGCCTTCCCCACCTATTACCGCTCTTGCTTCCAACAAAGACATCCGCATGGCAAGTATTGGCGCTAATTCTCGATATCTTTGTAGTACTGCTTTTTCTATATCATCTTTAATAACGCTTTCAGAGGCCTCAATCCTAGGATTCCTAAATTGAGCAATATGTTTATTGAGAGCAACCGCATCAATTAGGCTTGTAGTACTAATAAAATTTGCGTCATAAGTAAGACTCTGCAAACGTGGATTATTTATTGTCTGGGCTGCAAAAGCTATTGTCGCCTTAGTTGAAACAGTTTCGTATTTATCCCTTAATGTGAAGTTTTTAATATGCGTACTTGCTAATAATTTACCTAATACATCGAAAATTGGTTCTGATGCTTCCTTAACTCCATCCAAAAAATTACAATTCTCAAAAATTAGGGTATTAGTATTGGGATATAATTGAAGTCTACTCATTAAAAATCTTATACTTCGACTTGAAAATGAACAATCAGTGAAGTGAAGCTCTGTTGGCAAATCTCCCATCGGAGGCTCAGTCGCACGCTGAATTTCTTCAAATAATTTTCTTTCTTCACGTGTGTTTATTGTGACTTTCATTAATCTTCCTCTGCAGTTACTTTAATTTATATGTTTAATTATATGAATTTGAAGCATAATAATCACACAGAAATAACTCCTGGTCAACAGGTGTATATGCACATTGCTTAAAAATTAGAATTAGAAACGAATAGTGAATCCAAATATTATGTATGAATACAGCTATTTAATACATTAAATAATTGTTGTGGAATCAGGTACAGGTGGTTTCTCGAGCTGTCTTACCTCTAAATCGTAATATAATGCCATATAAATCCCAAAGAAAATTGGCATTACCAATGCATAATAGGCTATTTCTATCAAAGCCATAATCATAGGCAAATGATGAAAAGGAAATATCAGTAATTGTAGAAATATAGCAAATACAGCACCTGTACCAATCAGAACTGCTGCTGTCCTAAACCAATTAGAAGAAACCAAATCCTTACTTTTACGCAGAGAATCTATAACTTTAACATCTTTTAATATCACATAATAAAATGAAAAATACAGTAAAATAGCAAGATAAATCCCAGGTACGACTAACAGTATTAAACCAACCACAACGCAAAATGCATACACGATCGTTAATGGCCATACAGATGTCAGTTTATTGATTCCAAACATAAGATCTTTATTAAAATCAAGCGCCTTCCCTTCTATTTGCGCATTAATTCGATAAACAATCGATGAAAACACCGCTAAATTGATAGAAATAAAAACAATACTTAATAATAAGTTTAAAAATCCAAAATTTGGTGATACCGCGGCTTGATTGGCTTCGCCCGCTTCAAATGAAAAAAATGACAAATGAAGAACATTCGCAATTCCGTAAATCAGTGTAAACGGAACAATTTGTTCAAAAGTACTTTTCCCTAAGTTCCAACCTGTTATAAATATTTCTGTTAAATCTTGAGGTTTTTTGGGCATTGAAATTTTTGATAACGTGACATTACTCATTTTTTTGTCCTCCACCAATTTTTCTGCCTGTAGGTCAGGCTTGAATACTTCCACTTTCAATTTTAATTATAGCACAGTCATGAAGTGCTCATGAGGTGTCAAATCTTGACATTGGACATTACGTATAAGAAAAAACAGGGGAAATTGGACGCAATGTCCAATGTCAAGATTTGACACCTTATCTATAAGCTTGATAGAATTCAAGATTACTATGCTGCAACCTAAACCTCTACCCAAGACATTTCCTGCCTTCTTATGGCATTTTATTAAGCCTAAAGCAGGTAGTTTTTTAATACTAACCATTGCAATGCTCGGATGGTCGGTACAGGAATCCGTTTATCCTTATTTTATTAAACTGATTATTGATAAAATTGCGAACTCCCCTGCCGATAAAAGTCTAATTTTTTCTACGCTATCCACAACGTTAATTGCAGGTGTGGCACTTTGGTTACTGATAGAAATTGGTTTCAGAACCTATGATTTTCTATCTGCGCGTGTTTATCCTCGATTTCAAGCCGAAGTTCGAACAGCTTTGTTTGAGTATGCAACACTTCATTCCCATCAATTCTTTTCTGATAACTTTGCAGGCAGTATTGGGAGTAAGATCTCTCGCATGTCTGATGCCATTGCAAATGTCATTATTGTTTTACTGACCATATTTTTTCCTGTTGTTTTTGCTTTTTTTATCAGCACTTTTATATTATTTCAATCAAAACCACTTTTTGCTTACATAATGTTTGGCTGGTTTATTTTGCACTTATCTATTACTTATTTTTTCACCCGTCGCTGCGCATTATATTCTAGCAATCACTCCGCTGCTGTAACCACCTTAAATGGTAAGATTATTGATGCTTTTTCGAATATCATGAATGTTCGTTTATTTTCACATCGTCGTCACGAAATGCGTTATCTCTCTCATTATCAAAGTGAAGAAATCAAACGCGCTTATCGCTTATTACATTATAACGCCGTAATGAAATGTTGCCTTGGCATTGCCAGTCAATTGTTTGTTTTTACTATGATTGGCTTTGGTATTTATTCCTGGCGTGAGGATTGGATAACCATTGGTGAACTCACTCTAGTACTTTCTTCTTTAAATTTAATTGGCCTTGCCTGGTATATGGGCATGCATCTTATCAAAGTTTATGAAGATGTCGGTACCTGTAAAGAGGCTTTAACCATTGTTCAAAAAACTCATGATATTGTCGACATCCCCCAAGCTAAACCAATCCATATTACAAAGGGAGAAATTGTTTTTGATAATGTCACTTTTAATTACACTCGAAATCGTAATATTTTCAAAGATAAAACAGTGACTTTACGTGCTGGTGAAAAAGTGGGATTAGTAGGTTTTTCGGGATCAGGCAAAACTACTTTTGTAAATCTAATCCTACGCTATTTCGATGTTGAAAGTGGTCGTATTTTAATCGATGGACAAGATATTAAAACAGTTACCCAAGATTCGCTTCGTGAACAAATTGCACTTATTCCTCAAGATACTACTTTATTTCACCGTAATCTAATGGAAAACATTCGTTATGGTAAATTAACTGCTTCAGATGCTGAGGTGATTGAAGCGTCTAAAAAAGCACATTGTCATGAATTTATCGAGTATATGGAGCATGGCTATGAGACCTTGGTCGGTGAACGCGGCATTAAACTTTCCGGTGGCCAAAGACAACGGATTGCCATTGCCAGAGCCATTGTAAAAAATGCTCCTATTCTAATATTGGATGAAGCCACTTCTTCTTTAGATTCCATAACCGAAAAATACATTCAAGATAGTCTAAAACATCTGATGGATAAACGAACAACCGTAGTAATTGCCCATCGACTGTCTACGCTTTCTGGTATGGATAGGATTTTAGTCTTTCAAAATGGTCAAATCATTGAAGACGGTACCCATAAAGCCTTGCTAGCAAAAGGTGGGCATTATGCCCAACTTTGGAATATGCAAGCCGGTGGGTTCTTGCCGGATACGCCAGAGGATTAACATTCTCAACTTGTATAGTGTTAACAGCTTAATTGTATAAAAAAACAGGCGCCAAGGAATTAAACCAATAATAACATTTTAACTGCTTTCAATGTATCCTCAATGGTTTCCACAGACTTAGGCACAATAAAAATGGTGTCGTCTCCCGCCACCGATCCTAAACTGCCTAATTTTTCTGCATTGTAATCCAAAACCCTTGCAATCAAAGAAGCTGAACCTGGGCTGGTGCGAACGACAATCAGGGTTTCATTTTTCTGAATATCTATAACTAAATGATTAATGGTGGTTTCTTTAGAAGGGGGTTCTGCTTCCCAGGGCAATTGATAAACAACCTCTCCTTCACTCCCAATCGTCTTTATCGCCCCTACTTTCCGTAAAAGCCGAGAAATCTTAGATTGATTAACCTCAAATCCCTGTTCCTGCAAATGAACCTTCAAATCTTCCTGGGTATGCGCTATACCTTTTACCAATAAATTACGTAAACTTTCTATTAAAGGCTGATCTTGTCCTTTCATAACTGATTACTCATAAACTTAAAATCCTATGCTCGTTTAGCCCTTGTTCCACTTATTGGCACTGAGGGGCCACCTCTAACAACTGACAATAAGGGTACATTACCTGCAGATTTTGATAATAATACCACTGGTGCTGGTTCTGCTTCCATTGATGATCCAGCTACTGACCCAGTTACCACCCCCATTGACGATGTCGCCGCCGCTTGCAATTCTAATTCAATTCTAGATAAATCACTAGATAAATCACGAGACAAATAAGATTCCGCTGCACCCACCTCAGGAAATTCTGAATCCATTAATTTCTTAAGCTCTTCTTCCCAAGTTTTTTCTCCAGCCTCCACAGTAGATACAAGCCTCCCATCCTGTACAATCATATTCAGGTGCCTATATTTCCTACCAATTTCCCGGCACTCTTCCAGTTCAAGTTTAACTACTGATCTACAGATTTTTCTATAGCGTTTACGAATTGCTTCAGCCTGAGGACTTGTGTTTCTACTAACATGAGCACTAAAATTACCTATCGTAGCAATAGCAAAACCCAGCGCATTCCTTAAGAGCGTCTGATTACATCTTCCATGACTATTAGTATAAATAGCTTTACATTTTTGCCAAATAGAAATCCCAAAACTTAATTGTTCTTTGCATACATCAAGCGTTACATCACGAGATCTTAAATTAAGCAATCGAGATAAAAAACCAGGACCAGATGCGCTTGATTCATATACAACGTCAATATCTAACAATAACTTATCTAAACTAGAATAAGTGCTTCCAACGCCTTTATCTGAAGTCTCTAATGCTAGAATATTATTAATAACTGTTTTTAACACTGAATTTGAAGCAACTCCTTCTAATTCCTTCGCCTGATAAAATAATGCATCGCGCCCCTTTCGCGCGCTCCCTTTTGGAAATAAACTCACCTGAAGCCTTTTCAGTTTCTCCATCCGCTGTGCAAGTAATCCATAGAGCATCCAGCGTTCTAAAAATTGTTCCCCATCACTGCTAGCCGTTAATACCATGTTTCTTTTCATTTCGATAGATTGATCAACCATAGAAAGTCGACCCGGCAAGCCCTCTAAACTATTCCTCATTCTTACAGCTTGTTCCATTTCTGCTCTGTTCTTTGTTTCATCTATATTTTTTCCTTCTTTCCCGTCATCATCACTTCCCCGTGCGGCAAGTGATGAATCTTTAGATCCTTTAACATCTCTTTTCCTCTCCTGAGCTACAATTTTATCTACTTCCTCTTTATGTTTTGTGTCAATTTTCTCTCTTTCTTTTTTCTTTTCATTTTCTTTAACCAATTTTCGCATAACAGCTAACTTTTGCTGATGTCTTTCTTTTTGATTTGCTCTCTCCTCTTCTGTTTTCTTTCTCTCTAACGCCACTTGTTGAACAATCTTCGCTCTTTTTTCATCCTGATTCTTTTTCTCCTCTTGTGTTTTTCTCCATTCAGCTTCACGCCTCGCATGTTCTTTTTTAAGCTCTTCCTCACCACGTGCTTTTACTTCAGCAGCTGTCTCAGGTCTAATAGAGGCCATATCGCGGACATTGCTGTAAACGCTTGTCCATCTTTTCTCTGCTTCTCTTACTTTATTTTTTACAAGAGTATCTTTTGTACAGCCCGTTGTTAGCCAACCCTTTTGATGTTCCTTTTGAGCGCTTATCATCGAAGCCATGGATTGTAGCTCCCTCAATAATTTTTGGACAGGCAATATAGCTGCTTCTACTGTCTCTACTCGTGTTCTGACTGCCTCTATTGTTGGAACTGATATACTGCCCACTTCAGCCTGACACACCACAAATGCATCAGAAATTTCTCCTCTATTTTTTCTAAACGCAGTACATAAATTCTCAAATTTATTTAAATCCGCTATATTTTTTTCTAAATTATTTACTCGCTCTCTATTTTTTGTATCCCTTTTTGCCTTCATAAACTCTTGAGATAACTGCTCTATAATAACTTTCAAATCTTCCATGAATGTATTTACAGCTTCTCCAACAACATTTTTTATCCTTTCAAAATCTAATCTGACTGATTCTGCTCTGCGAATAATGGCTTGTATCTCATCTCGTTCCGCTTTTTGTTTGGCTTCCAATTGACGACGTTCAAACTCTCGACACTCCACAGAATTTATCCATAAACTGGATAATACCAATTCTTCACTTAAATCTTTCCCAACAAAAGAACGAACTAAATTGCAAAGACCTTCATGATTGATATTTAAGAAAGGCAATGAAATATTTAAGGCAGGAACTCCTAATTTGGCGGGAGAAATTTTACCACTTCTCATTGAAATCCGAAACACTTCTTCATCTTCTTTATCAAACAAAAGGACTGATTTAAAAGCTAAAGTAAGAACAGAAATAATCCGTTCTCTATCTAATCCTAAGACTTCAATCTCATTAAAAGATTTAAGTGCTCCTTCAACTCGACTGCGCGTTATAACTTCACATGCTTCATCATGTTCACCATGAGCAGCTCTATTGAACCACTTAAATGCAGCATTGACATCTTGTTCAACCTCTATACCTTCTAAACAAAAAACACCCATCTTGTATTGTGCGTGACTATGACCTTGTAAAGCAGATTTTGTATACCACTCCACCGCTTTTTCTAAATCTCGTTCAACACCTCTACCTTCTTCAAAACAAGCAGCCAATCTCATTTGCCCATTATCATCCCCTTGTAAAGCAGATTTTGTATACCACTCCACCGCTTTTTCTAAATCTCGTTCAACAACTCTACCTTCTTCAAAACATTTTCCCAAACGCCATTCAGCTGATGCTTCTCCTTGAGTTGCAGCTTTTTGAAAACAATCAAATGCTTGTTTTAAATCCAGACTTCCCGCCACACCATTCTCATGAAATAGGGCCAAAGTGACTTGTGCTGTTGCATGTCCTTGCTCTGCAGCCTTGGTATATAATTCCCTTGCAAGTGAAAAATCCTGAGCAACCCCTTTCCCTTTTGTAAGGCTCTCGGCCAAAAAACATTGTCCTTGTGGATCATTTTGTTCTGCAGATTTCCTAAATAATTCCACAGCTCTTGCCTCATCTTTCGGAACACCTGTTCCATTTAGATAGCACCACCCTAAATACACTTGTCCTAAACTATCATTGTCTGCTACAGCCCGTTTATACCACTCCACTGCTTTATTTATATCCTTGGAACATCCTCTACCCAATTGATAAGAATAACCTAATTTTGTCCTGGCTTTTGCACGCCATTCGTCGTTGTCTGGGTCTGCATTGTTTGCAGCTAATGTGAGCCATTCCACAGCTTCCTTGAAATCTTGATCACCCCCTATGCCTTCTTCACAACATAATACCATGCTCATTTGCCCAGAAATGCTTCCCATTTTTGCAGACTTTAAATACCATTCTCTGGCTAATACAGGATCTTTAGGAAAACCTCCCATACCATGTTGATGAAAACAACCCAAGCGTTGTTGTGCTGGAGGCCAGTATGTAGCTGCTTTGATATACCATGAAGCTGCTTCCTTTAAATTTTCTTTAACACGTTCACAATAATTCCCATATAATCCTTGTCCTATAAAACATCCTGTTTCAGCTGATTTAAGAAAGTGTTCTCCTGCTGTTTTCAGATCTGGTTCACCACTGCCACACTCACCATACTCGTACATCAAACCTAAATAAATATGTGCTATGTCATCTCCATCTTTCGCAGCTTTCTCGAGCCATTCCTTTGCTTGTTTTAAATCTTTTGTAACTCCCCCTCCACCCTTTCGAAGTATTAAGCCTAAAAGAGCTTGTGCTTTGGTATATCCCTGTTCTGCTGCTTTACGATACCAAACTTCTGCTTGCTTAATATTTCCCTCTTTTTCATATCTCTGCCCCAAAAGAAGCTGAAAAACAGGAACTCCTGCTATTGCATTTTTTCTAAAGGCACCCCGCTTTGCTCTTAACACGATATCTACCATATTATTACTCAATGATTTATTTTCACGTAGTACTCTCTCAATTAATTCTTTTCTTGTAAGGCCTATGGATGCTGCCATTCTAAAACTCCTAAAGGGTTAAGGGGTCATATATGGATTTTGGACAAACTTTATGTCCAAAATCAGATCTGACCCATGCACACACATGTACACGATCTGACCCATACATTACCACAACCAGCAATAGAAACCAATAAGCTAACTAATCTGAACAACATTTGGGTCTAAAACCCAAATCTTGTATCTGGCCTAAAAAAAAAGTTTGACAAAGGCACAAATTGAATATATATTCATATTTTATGAATATATATGTAATATTTTGGAATTATAGTGAATAAAATATCAGTAAAACAATTAACTAAATCTTATCAAGGGAAACAGATCCTAAAAAAGATCTCATTTGATGTATATGCAGGTAATATTTTAGCCTTGCTGGGTCAAAGTGGCGGTGGTAAAAGCACCCTTTTACGATGTCTTTGCCATTTAGAAACTCCGGATTCTGGAAATATTGAATTGCATGGCAAAAAAGTGGGTATGGTGTTTCAACAACTGCATTTATGGAAACACATGACCGTTCTTGAAAATTTAATCACAGCGCCCATCCACGTTTTAAATTACACAAAAAAGAGTGCAATTGAAAAAGCTAAGGCACTACTTGCTCAATTAAAAATAGCAGATAAAATGCAGGATCTTCCTTCACAACTTTCAGGTGGAGAACAACAGCGAGTTGCTATTGCTCGAACCTTAATGATGAAACCAGAGATTCTATTATTTGATGAGCCCACCTCTGCTTTAGATTCAGAAAGGACAGAGACAGTATCGGATATAATCCAATCTTTAGCCAAATCCGAGATCATGATAATAGTTGCAACACATGATCAAAATTTTGCTAAAAAAATAGCAACACGAACACTTTTTCTAGAAAATGGAACCCTTAGGGAGGCACAATGATTAAAATGAGTAAATATTTATCGCTATTATTATCCGCACTATTATCAATAATCTGCACAATTATCTGTGTTCCTGGTGCTATTGCAACAGAACTTGATAAAACCATTAAATTTGCAACTGAAGCCACCTATCCTCCTTTTGTTACCATGACTCCCTCCGGTGACATAGGTGGATTTGAAACTGATCTAATCAAAAATATTTGTGAAGAAGCACATTTAAAATGTGAATTTCATCATCGCCCTTTTGATAGTTTATTTCCAAATCTTGCTTTAAAGAAAATAGATGCAATCTATGGATGTGTTGGCATTAGTGAAGAACGACAAGCTCAAGTTTTATTTTCAAAACCACTTTATATAGCGCCCGTGGGCTTTATTTATGTAAGTTCAGAAAAAGCGAATATAGAACAAGCAAGCATGGGAACAGTTAATATAAATAAAGAAAGTTTATCAGGAAAAACCATTGCCATTCAACAAGGGACCCCAACATTTGAACACTATCTCAAAAATCAATACCCTAATATTAAAATCAAAACTTATGCAAGTATTCAAGATGCTTTATTAGATCTTAATACCAGTCGTGTTTATGCGGTATTTGGGGATATTCCGGTATTTAAATATTGGTTACAAAATAAACAAAATACAAAACAACAAAATTCCCAAAGCTACAGCATTTTACAATTACCAAAAGATGAAATCCCAGAATTTTCAAAAGGCAATGCAATTGCCGTTCGAAAAGATGATCAAGAACTTATAACAAAAATCAATCATGCAATTGACAAGCTTTCAGCTAAAAATCAATTAAAAATCCCAAAGGCTTATTTGGATTAATGCTTATGGAACACCTTATAGAACAAATCACATCTATCACTTCATTTCTACCTTCTTTCTTACAAGGCACAGGAGAGACTTTAAGCATTGCACTGGTTTCTCTTGCCGCAGGACTTTTAATTGGATTGGCTTTCTCCCTTTCATATAGCATAAAATCAATCTGGATCCGTTGGCCAATTTTATTAATATGTAATCTTATTCGCGGATTACCAGAAATTTTAATTCTATTTATTGTCTATTTTGGTGGTTCTTATTTTTTATCCTATCTAACCAATGGTCAAATAGAAATAAATGCATTTTTAGCGGGCACCATCACATTGGCTATTATTTTCGGTGCTTATGCTTCTAAAATCTTTTATTCGGCTTTGCACCACATTGTTCCAGGAGAAAAAGAAGCTGCTGCTATTTTAGGACTTTCTCGCTGGAAAACTTTATATTTTATTATTTTACCTCAAATTTGGCATCAGTCATTACCAGGATTAGGAAATTTATGGCTTACACTTTTAAAAGATACAGTCTTAGTCTCTCTTATTGGAGGCACTGATTTGATGAGTCGAACCCAAATTATTGTTCAGAACACACAACAACCTTTTACTTTTTATTTGCTGATGGCAGGCATTTATCTTTTTCTGACGACTTTATCAGAGTTTGGCATTCAGAGCATCCAAAGGACAAAACATGTTTGAATCATTATTATCAGGTGCCACTTTAAGTCTTGGATTAACTTGTCTTTCTTTAGTGATTGGGCTTTTTCTTGCTCTGATAATGACATATGTGCTTAATAGCAATTATAATTCTCTTAAGTTTCTCACGCAGGGATTTATCTTCTTTACTCGAGGAGTCCCCTTATTAGTACAATTTTTCCTACTGTATTATGGTAGCGCTCAATTTGAATGGGTGAGAAATAGTTTATTATGGGAAATTCTTCAACATCCGTTTGCTTGTGCTTTAATTGCATTAGCACTGAATAGCAGTGCTTATACCACTGTTCTGTTACAAAGTAGTATTTGTAATATTCCCAAGGGTGAAATAGAAGCCTGCATTGCGCTACATATGCCCTTATATACTCGATTACGTCAAGTCATATTACCTCGAGCATTCTCCACATTTTGGCCTGCCTATTCTAATGAAGCCATCATGGTTTTAAAAAGTACCAGTCTTGCGAGCACAATTACCTTAATGGATTTAATGGGTGCAACGCGACAGATTATTGCAAAAACCTATGAACCGGCTGAAGCCTTAATTATGGCAGGATGTTTATATCTTCTAATGTCTGGTTTATTGATGGGTATTTTTCATACTTTACGTTATTATTTCAATAACAAAAATAACAAACCTATTTTTTCGTTGCCACAAAAACTCCATAACGAATTTGGCCATACTTAAAAGCATGACTAATTAATTTTAATTTTCGTATAAAATTAATGCCTTTAAATCCACCCAAGCTAAAAAGCTTAATAAAAGAGTATTTGTTTAATTCTAAGATTCCTATATCCCAGCTATTTTTGACATAATGAGACCAATCTAATACTGAATCTAGATTAAAATCTTTTTCTAAAAGTTTTGCATAATAATCTATTGTAGGCAGGTTATGGCTAAACTTTTTAACCATGATTTAAAGTTAACAACATAGATTCTATTGTTAAACCAGGACCAAAAGCACAACAAAAAATTGTACCTTGGTGATCTTCTTGGCGATTTATCTCCCAAATCTTTTTTAGGACAAATAATATAGTTGCCGAAGACATGTTGCCATGTTGTCGTAATACCTCATAAGAAAAACGGTTATCATGAGCGGTAATTTTTAAAGCCCTTTCACAGGCTTGCAGAATTTTTTTACTCCCAGGGTGTATTGCATAATAACGGGGTTTTTTCATAATAAATACTTGATTTAATTTTTCAATAAAATGTTTAATGCCAACTTCCAACAATTGGGGCACATAAGAAGATAATACAATATCAAAACCATGATCTGCTATTTCCCAAGTCATGGCTTGTCCTCCTCCCCTCTCTGACATAAGATCACAATAAAAATTATCACAAGTAAAATATTTATATTGAGTAGGATTAGCTTCTATTAATACTGCGCCAGCACCATCGGCAAAAATGGCACTGGATATCATATTATCTAAAGAATTTGATTTCTGAAAATGCAGGGTACACAATTCAACACTAACAACCAAAACTTTGGCATTGGGATAAGCTTTACAAATGGCTGTTGCACATTTAATTCCATTAAATACGCCATAACATCCCATAAAGTTAATAGTAGTACGATGAGTCGAATTGGGTAGTTTTAGATGTTGGACAATCTCAATGTCTAAACCAGGTGCTGACATACCAGTACAACTTACAGTAATAAGATGAGTAATGCTGTGTGGGTTAAAATTATCTAAATTTGCAAAACAATTATGAATGGCTTGTAATGCTAAGGGTAAAGCATTTTGCTTATAAATAAACATTCTATGCTTTGTGGTTGGAAATTGATCGTCTTCTTTGGAAAAAAAATCAAGGGGGCCTGACAATTTAGTAAAATCTTCTAAAACGCTATAACGATTTTGAATGCCGGTTGCATGGTAAATGACTTTAAGACGTCGTTTCTCTACACTACTTAAGGATAGTGTATTCATCATAAATTCTATGACTTTATTTTGTTCTTGACAAAAGCTTGGGTTTGCCGTTCCAATAGCTGTTATTGCAATTTCCATATTTATCTTTCCATAATTTAAGTCATAATAGCAGTATTACCAGTTTATGTATTTATGTATAACTGTAAAAAAACAGCAAGTTAGTAAGTTGTTGAACAAATGGGTACCTAAATATGCTTGAATTAAATATTAACCTTGTTGATACTCTCGCCAAAATAGCCCTATTTGCAACTAATGATTTATTTTTAATCATTGTTATCACCATTGGTTACTTTACACCCAAACGACCACAATTTTGTCGAGCTCTGTTTATTCTCTTATTTTCTATGATCTTAAATGCCTATTTAAAATCCATTTGGCAAGTCCCACTTGCTGAACATCTCAACAAAATAGGATACGCTTTTCCCAGTGGTCATATGCAAACAGCTGCAGCATTTTGGGGATGGTTAGCCTGGGAATTACAAAATCCATGGTTTTATATGTTTGCCTTCCTGCTATTAAGTAGCATTGCTTTTGCTTTAAATCAATTGGGGTATCATTCACACACTGATATTAAAGGCGGTATTATATTTGCAGTATTAACACTTGTTATTTATGGTTTAATTTGCAATTACATGAAAAAGAAAAACCAATCACTTATTGGCGTCTGTTTGATTATACTTGCTCTACCCCTACTTTTTTTGACTCAAAATGCACCTTATGTACCTTCTCATATTTGGCTTGCTATGGGAGCTTTAGTTGGATTCACCTTTGGGTATTATTTAGAAGAGAGAAAAAATTTGGTTTTTATTAAAAAGAAGGCCATTTTAAAAATGTCTGCTGCAATCATTGGGGCTGGATTAATTTATGTACTTTTTATCTATTTAAACCCCTTTTTATCTAATAACATACACCTGGCTCTCCAATTTTTTCTGATTTCTGTTTGGGTTAGTGTTGGTTCAAGTTCATCGATAGATATTATCTCCAAAACAAATAACATCAAAACAGGTCACTCAAAAACAAAATGATAAATATTATAACAACAAATATAATGAATGATTTAGCATGGGTATTGCCCCTGAGAACAAACGAATTTACAACCTTTTTCAAAATATTTCCATTATTTGCTAGTGAAACTTTCTATCTGGTTACAATTTCAATTGGATGCTGGTGTTGGAAAAGAGAGTTTTTTAAAAACTTAGCAATGATTGTTTGTCTTTCAACTTTATTCAATACTGCATTAAAAGCATTTTTTCAAATTCCAAGGCCTTCCATTGAACATCTGGTTACAGCACTTGATCCTTTGGGATTTCCTAGTGGTGATGTGCAGGTGGTTACCACTGTTTGGCTTACACTATCTTGGTATTTTAAAAGTATATATTTATGGATTTTTAGTTTCTTGCTCATTTTCTTCGTTGGTTTATCCAGAGTTTATTTGGGGGTGCACTCTCCTTTAGATGTATTAGGAGGAATTTCTGCGGGTTTTTTGATTTTTTTAGTTTATCTTTATATTCAAAAATCTAATACAACTTTTGAAATCAATTCTCTGTTTATTATGTTTGCTCTTGTATTTTTGGGAATATATTTCTTAAACTCGCAAGATTTAAATGCTTTACACACTTCATCCATCAAGTCAATAGGTACCTTATTGGGTATAATGATTGGCGACAAGCTTTATAGGAAATTCAATATCATGAATGATGTTGTCACAAACAAATCGAATATATATTTGCAAATAATAACAGCAATTTTGGGATTATCCACACTTTGGTTATTGCGTAAAGGCTTAAGTTTCAGTTGGCAGGTTGAACCACATTCTTTATATATTTTTATAAGTTACATAATTATTGGAACCCATTTTATATTTATTGTGCCATTTTCAGTACATTTTTTGCGAACTCACAGGATTGAAAGGGGCAATATGCTAAAAAGATATCCAAAATCCAGATTTGCCCCTAAATTAGACCCTAATTAAATTATGATGATGGTAAATCGTCTGAGATTTGAATATCTTCCGGTGGAACTCTAACAACTTTACCATCTCTCCAAACAACTATACTTCGTCCAGCTTTTTTATGTTCAGCTAAAGCTTTGGCAACACCTAAACGAACACCCAAATTGATTTTTCTTACAAGTTCACGTCCATCTTGATTACTCATTTAATTACTCCTTGTTGGATATTTCTCCAACAATCATTATCATAAACAACATTTTTGCCATCAATGGTTTCAGCAATCGTTATTGGTTTTTCGCTTGAATTATCACAAAAAACCCATTTATTTGCCAATGGAATATAAATTTCTAAAAAATTTTTAATGCTTCTTTGATAACGTCTACGAATTGTCTCTTCCAAAATATGGTGTCCACCATTCTCAACACGAAAAGCCACACGTTCTACTGCCAATTCTGGACTTTGTAACCATAAAAATAATAAATTAATTTGATAACCTTGTTCCTTGCATCTCAACAAAAATGGTGCAAAAGAACGAGAAGCCATGGTTGTTTCAAATGCAAAATCTATATTTTTATTAGATAATTCATGAATTCTATCTAACATCAGACGACCTGCTTGCATTGCGGTAGCTTCGGGATGAAAAGGTGATAAGGCCGCAGCAATAGCATCTGCATTTACATATTCTTCACATTCCAATAATTCTGGCAATAAGTTCATTGCTGAAGTAGTTTTACCAGCGCCATTGGGTCCACCTATCATATATACCTGAGGCATAATACCTTTCCATCCTGATTAAAAAAAAGGAATCAACTCACTGGCCTGCAATGCCGTTCTTGCCTCGCCTTGTAGATCTTTAACCACTTGTCCCTGATGCATAACCAATGTTCGATTACCATAAGCTAGGGCTTGATTCATACTGTGCGTAATCATCAACACTGTTAATTGATGTTCTAGAATAAGCTTTTGAGTTAATTCTAATACTACTTGTTCCATTTTTGGATCTAAAGCAGCCGTATGTTCATCCAATAATAAAATTTTAGCGGGTTGTAGCGTTGCCATTAATAAACTCACCGCTTGGCGTTGCCCCCCTGATAATAAGCCCATCTTATCTTGCAATCGATTTTCAAGATTGATCCCAATTTCAGCCAGGATTGTACGATATTTGTCACGTAATTTTTTATTGAGCGCTGGACGCAGGTTTCGAGTTTCACCCCGTGAGTATGCCAAACTTAAGTTCTCTTCAATGGTTAAATCTGAAAAGCTTCCCAACAAAGGATCTTGAAATACTCGGCTAATTAAAGCTGATCGCTCATGCGGTCGTAAAGTCGTCACTTCTTTTTCATCTAACCATATTTGTCCGCGCTCTACGCGAACATCACCAGAAATAACATTCATCAAAGTAGATTTTCCAGCCCCATTGCCGCCAATTACTGTGACAAATTCTCCGGTTTGGATTTGCAAGGTGAAGTCTTGAAAAACAGAATGCTCGAGAGGCGTACCCCTACCAAAAATAACTGATATTTTATTGATTCTGATCATGAAATACCCCGATATTTTGACAGAATTTTTTGTCTAAATTGTGGAAACAACAAGGCAACCACAACCAATACCGATGTCACTAATTTTAAATCAGAGCTTTGAAGGCCTGCAAAATTGGTATTCAAAGCCAAGGCAATCACTAAATAATATAAGATAGAACCTAATACACAGCTGATTAAAATTAACCAAATTCTATAACTGTGAAATAAGGTTTCACCAACTATCACCGCAGCCAAACCAACGATGAGTGTTCCTGTCCCCATCGAAATATCTGCAAATCCATGCACTTGAGCAAATAAAGCTCCAGCAAAAGCCACCAAGCCATTACTGAGGCATAAGCCAATGATTGTCATAACACCCACATTAATGCCATAAGCAGGACATACTCGTGGATTAATCCCCGTTGAACGTAGGGCTAATCCAAATTGACTGCCTAAAAAAATTGTTAATAATACTATTAAGACAATGGCAATAGTCGCTAATGCCGGTAAAACAGTATTTGAACCTTGAAAAAGCGTTGGTTCCATCAGCAAAGCAATATTGGGCTTGCCCATAATACGTAAATTAATAGAATACAAAGCAGTCATCGTTAAAATGCCTGCCAGTAGTCCTAAGATTTTCCAACGAACATGGAGATAACCTGTCACAAATCCAGCAATACATCCTGCAAGAATTGCAGCAAGGGTTGCAAATACAGGGTCAACACCTTTTACAATCAAGGCAGAAGCCACAGCGGCTCCTAGAGGAAAACTACCATCAACAGTTAAATCAGGAAAATTAATCACGCGAAAGGTCAAGTATACCGCAATGGTAATTACCCCATATAAAAGACCCAGTTCTAGGGCACCTAAAAATTGAATCATGTTCATAAGAAAACCTAAGCTTATTTCAATATATTACAATATCATTCCAATAATTGAATTTCAGAATGTTTAAATTCTTTTGGAATAGTCAGCCCTAATTTTTTTGCCAATGGCACATTAATCAATGACTTTAGGTGTTTAGGAGTGGTTATAGGGATTTTATTCGCCTCTTCCCCGTTTAAAACACGCGCAATAATTTTTCCCGTTTCTATGCCAACATCCTTATAATCGAAACCCACAGCGGCTAGTACACCTTTTTTAACCAACACGGGATCGCTGGCAAATATAGGTAATATGACGGGCAATCTGGGTGACGATTGTTGGGCAATATTCACAATGGTTTCTAAGGCAGATACCACGGTATTATCTTGTGGAAAATAAAGAGCATCCACTTTTCCAATTAAACTTTGCGTTGCTTGTGCCACATCGCTACTGGAATTCACTGTCACTTCAACGGCCTTAATCCCGCGTGCTTGTAACATTTTTTTAAGTTGAGTAATGGTAGATACAGAATTTACTTCGGCTGAATTATACATTAAGCCTAAGGTTTTTAAATTGGGCAGCATCTTAGCCATCACTTCCAACAAGGCTTCAAGATTGGGGCTATCCGTTACACCCGTAATTGGATAAGCAGAATCTCCCGGTTCAAGTTTTGCAGCTATGGGATCACTTACTGCAGTAAAAACAATCGGAATATGATGATTGCCTCGTTTTGCAGCATAGAATAAAGTTTGTGCCGAAGGAGTAGATATCGCAACACCCACATCAATAGACTCACTGATTAGTTTAGTTGCAATTTGGGTTGAAACACTGATATTCCCCTGTGCATTTTCATAAAGCACAGTCAAATTTTTACCCTCTTCGTAGCCATTTTCTTTTAGGGCTTCCATGATACCCTCACGTACAGCATGCAAAGCAGGATGCTCAACAATTTGAGATATACCAATGGTTTTAGTATTGGAAACTTTAGAAGTTTCGGAAGTTTTAGAGGATAGTTCAGAGGCAAAAAGCCTTGAGCTATATAAACTTGTGGAACTATACAAACATAAACTCAAAACTGCGAGGAAAAGACTGAATGATAAACGACAAGAAAAAAGAGGGGGAAGAAGAGAGGAAGAAAGACCTTGAATTATGTTAGTTCTGGATTTAATTCTAGACTGATTGCTTGTTGTACCCATGTTTTTGACTCCCCTATTACTCGATTTATCTGATTACACAATGAATGAATATGGCTTCTAAAGCTAAAGTGTCTAAATCGATAATAGAGATACATGCTATTTCCCTCAAAAATAAGTTGGACATATCAAATACAATACTAAGATTTGAGTTTAAATGCTCTAAATAGATATTGTCAATAGGTAGCGGTAACATAGGTAGAGATAATATTAGGGTTTAAGTAAAGGAGCAGGAATAAGCATGCTGCCGTCAGGGTTCACTGCAGTTGCCATACCAATCATGCTAGCACTAGCAGTAGCGCTAGTTGTGCTATGAGAAGGTGCTGGTAAAGAAGAAAGTTGAGATACTGACCCTTGATAATAAGGTAGATATCCTCTACTGCTACTGCTCGGTTCTACTAATTGTTGAGTAGCGGCCAATGAAACTCCGGGGGCCTGGCTAGTTGATTCTAATGGCACATAACCAAAAACCTTGGCCATTTTGGAAGTGGGGGTAAGAGCTGGCACTTGTGTGCTTATTGCATCCAACCTTACGCTACTATCTTCAATGCTAGCAGTTTGTGTAAATCTGAAGAAGCTGAGGCTACTGCAGATTCAGCAGAAAATGGGACAAAAGATGAGAAGAGAAAACGCCTCAAAAGAACTTGAGAAAGCGAATCAGAGAATTCTTAACTTCATCTTAATTTAATGCCAGGCACTCGTTCTGGATACAGTTCTGCTAAAGAAACAGATAAGCCATTTTCAGTGACCATGCGGGCATGTTTTCGATTCAAATCACGTGGTACTTCAACACCACAGGAATGCGCAATCACCCGAGTTTCATAAACCATATTTTTAACATAATTTGCAACTCTTACTGCTTTAATCGTTGGATCTAATCCTCGCTGATATCGCCACGCATGAGAAGTAATGCCCGTCGGACAATGATTAGTATGACAACGAAGCGCTTGAATGCACCCCAATGCAAATGCAAATCCCCGTGCCGAAACCACAAAATCAGCCCCAACACAGAGTGCCCAAGCAACATCTGCCGGCATCACTAACTTTCCTGAAGCAATTACTTTTATTCTCTCTCGCAAACCATATTCCACTAAAGTATCTACCAACACTGGCAAACTTTCTGCAATTGGTAAGCCCATATAATCAACAAGACTAAGAGGGGCTGCCCCTGTACCCCCTTCTGAACCATCCAGTGTAATAAAATCAGGTGCTTTTTCTTTCCCGCGTTTAATAATTTCTAAACACAAATCATCTAACCATTCATAACTCCCCAATACCGTTTTAAAACCCGTTGGTTTTCCGGTTACTTCACGAATATGTTCAACCACATCTAAAAGCTCTTTGACATTAGATATATCGGTATGTCGATTTGGACTGATTGAATCTTTATAAGGTGCAATATTACGTATGCTTGCAATTTCAGGCGTTACTTTTACTCCTGGTAATATGCCGCCCTTCCCTGGTTTTGCACCTTGGCTAAGCTTTATTTCAAACATTTTGATCTGTGGATAATTTGCCATTAATTTTAAACGCTCATCACTTAAATTTCCTTTTTCATCACAAAACCCATATTTTGCCGTACCAAGCTGTGCAACCAAATCGCAGCCTGCTTCTAAATGATACGGAGATACCCCTCCTTCCCCAGTATTCAACCAACAACCTGCCATTTTTGCACCATGTGCTAATGCTAATACCGCATTTTTAGAAATTGAGCCATAACTCATCCCTGAAATATTAAAAAGTGTATTGGTTGTAAACGGTAAACGACAAAAGGGGCCTACAGTAACAGGCGTTGTTTTACTGATATCACTCCCTAATACTGGAAAAGGTGCGTCAACAAAAAAAATCGTTCCTAAGGGGGTTAAATCTCGGGTTGAACCAAATCCTATCATCGTGTCAGCATCCTTGGCTGCACGATAGACCCAGGACCGTTGTTCACGATTAAAGGGAAGCTCTTCCCTATCCCCTGCATAAAAATATTGGCGCAAATAAACGCCTAAACTCTCTAAAATATAACGAAAATGACCAATCAATGGGTAGTTTCTTAAAATAGAGTGCTCTTTTTGAAAAACATCCCACAAAAAAACAACAAACAAGCCAATAATCACTATTAAAAATAGTATTTTCAGGCTATCAATAATCAAAAGAGTGGTATCTATATGCATTAGGGTATCTAATATCCAATTCTATAGCAGAAATATCCTTACTTTAACCATAAAAGATAGAATGGCTTTTGTCTAACATTAGGGAATATTCCAATAGAATCAGCTCGATATCTGAGAATAACGCACCAGAAACTATATATACATCCAGCCTACAAATTCTAGTAAAAAAGTAATTTAGAATTTTGCAAATATCCTAATTTTCATATATACTAAAATACATAAATAGTAAGAGGTTAATATATGCTTGAGCTTAGAAAAGTGAGTAGAGGTTACCAAGTAACTCTCCCAAGAACATATAGGGATAAATTCCACCTTGAAATCGGGGATATGCTCGAATTTGTAGAACGAGATGATGAGCTCATCATTCGACCTTTAAAAACAGTCAAAAAAGAAAATACTGCAAAGCGTTTAATTGAATTCTTAAAGCGTTCAAAAAATCTTATCAACGATATAAGTGAGAATGAACTATTGAAACTTGTCTATAAAGAAAGAAAAAAAATAAGAACCAAAAACAAAGAAACAGAGAGAAAAGTTTTTGATGAAAATAGTCATTGATTGTAACGTATTGATTTCTGCAGGCCTCACTGACGGAACATGTCGTAAAGTTCTTATTTATACACTTCAGAAATGTGAAATCTATACCTCTGAAGAAATACTTCTGGAATATTTATTAGTCATTAGGCGGCCAAAATTCAAAAAATATATTGAGAAGCTAGAAGATTTAATACAATTATATGCAGATGCATCCATTATAAAAAGTGTAACTGACTGTCCATATAAATTACCCGATCCAGAAGATACCAAATATCTTTCTTTAGCGCTTGACACTCAATCCCATTACTTAATAACAGGAAACATTAGTGATTTTCCCAATAAAAAATATGATAAAACAAAAATTGTATTACCTCGAGACTTTTATAATCAAGTTATTCAAAAACAAGAAAAATATGAAAAGGAAGAATTATGAAAAGATCTTCATCAAAGAGGAATATAATTAATGAGTCTGTCCTAACGCAATACGCGTCTGTTTAACCGATTTCCATCTAAACAATAGTACAGAGCCTATCCCTACTGATAGGATGGCAACAATCAAAGGTATAGAGATATCTAAAGACTCCAAATATGTATTTAACATTGGGGTAATCGCAAAAGCAACAAACACCAGGGATTCTGCAACCCCCATGATAAATCCTTGCTCTTCTTCCGATACTAGACTCGAGAATAGTTTAATTAATATGGAATAAGCCACGGCCCAAGTACAACCCAATAGTACGGAAGCACCTAAAATAATAAACCAGGGTAATTCAATAATGGTCATGAACATGGTGAACATAACTGTTATCAATATTCCAATAGCAAGTGAAACGTCTCTAAAATATTTACTCAATATTCTTAATATCCAACAAGAACCTAAAGCAAATCCAACGCCCATAAAAGACATGAAATAACCAATGTCTTGCGAAGAAAAATCATGTTTCTTGAGCAAATAAACTGAAATGAATTGGAAATAAAATCCCCAACCGAACTGCATGAATAAAAAGATTAAAGATAAATATCGAATATGTTTTAATTGAATCGGTGCTAATAACAATTCTATGCTTTTCTTAAAAACATTCTTTTTAAGGGGTGCTTTTGGAACAAAGGTTTCTTTAAATACTCTCAGTAATACAATATTAATAAGCGCCAAAATACTTGCGCAATACAGTGGTGTTGAGTAATAAAACCAATCAAGAATATTAGAGTTTGAACAAAAGCTTCCTAATAATGGCCCCACTAAAAACCCAATAGAAGCTGATAATAAAATGAGTCCAATGTTCGAAGCTTTATTATCTTCTGTACTGATATCTATCACTGCAGCTTGCGCAACCGGAAAGCTTCCGGCCGTAAGCCCAGCTAAAGCTCTTGAAAAAATTAATAACGGGATATTTTGAATATCAATTGCAAATCCTGACAAAAAATATCCTAAAGCTGATCCCAAGAGACAAAATACCAAAACTTTTTTACGACCAAATTGATCAGATAAACTCCCTAATATCGCTGCACCAAAAAAAGCAAAAATGGGGTAAATAGAAAGCGTTACATTATACCAAAAGCTTTGAGTTGATTCTGCAATGCCCGCTCCCAATATTCCATTGGATTCCATAAAAATAGGCACTAGTATCGGAAAAATAATGCCCATCCCTATATGATCGATTAAAATAACAAAGCAAAGGGGTATTAAAGGATTTTTCAAATCAATCTTCCAGAAAGACATAAAGTTTGCCTCAGAAGTTATAAACAATAAAAACTAAAGAAATCTGCTAAAAATCAAAAGAATGACCTACATTATACCTTTTTTTTAATTAAAGTCAAGCAAAAATAAAATAATAAAAAATTAAGGGTGATTCACTAAAATCACCCTTAAATGAGGATAAACTCTTATTTTTCAGTTGGTTTATGACAATGACTGCAACAGCGGCAACAAAAATTATAAATAATTGCAACAATCAATGCCCAAATGAACCCATCTAAAAATGCCCACAAACCACCTGCTATTCCTCCTGCAATTGAAGGTTCATAGCCTTTATAGATTGTGCCCATCATCTTGATGACTTCTAGGCCCCATCCATAAAAATGTCCCATCCATCCTACAAATAAAGTACCCAGTCCTCCTGCAACACCAACTGCAATAGCAAAAGAGAAAACTGATAATTTTTTACAATTATGATCTATCATAACAGAGCTCCTTTAGTCTCTACATATGGATTATCAAACTTATAGTTCAGTAAAATACAACCGTCAAGTTACTGCAACGTAGATAGGGATTTATGGATTTGTGGATTTTAAGTGAAATTATTAGTCAAATCTTTAGCCATAAAGTATTTTGGCTCTTTCGCAAAAGTTTTCTAAAAGCTCGGTTGAACCACTTTTTATGAAAGGGGTAATAGTCCAACCCAATATGGCGTTACTAAATTCAAATTTTAATTCAAAACTGAATCGGGTTTTTTTACTTTCTAAAGTCTCAAAACGCCAAAATCCTTCAAAAGTTCGAAAAACTCTGCCATCAAGCAAACGAATTTCTATCATTTTATTCGGATGTTGTAAATTATAAAGTACAGTAGCATAAAAATTGATGCCTGCTTTGTATCCCTGAAACTCTGCCTTAACTTTATATTGAGTTTTATTTTGGACATTAGCTTCTTTACACCAAGGTAAAAATTCTGGATATTTTTCTATGGCAGTAATTAACTCATACATTTGAGCAGCTGTATAAGGAACTATTTCACTTCGTTTTATTACTGTCATATTAAGCTCACTCTATTGCTTCAATAGATTTGATGCATATCTTATTATGATTTATTTATTTTAACAAAGTTCCCTTTTAAGCATATATGCACTTATTACTTGGTTTAAATCAGACTCGGTGTCAACACCAGGAGGAATATTTTCCTCAATAATGGAAACATGAATTTTTTCATTATGCCAAAGAATGCGTAATTGCTCCAATAATTCCATTTTTTCTAAAGGGGACGGTTCCCATTGTTGATACTGCTTTAACAAGTTTGCACGATAAGCATACAAGCCCACATGACGAAAATAAGCATGATTCATTGACAAAGCTTTGTTTTCTCTATCCCAAGGAATAGGCGCACGGCTAAAATAATGAGCATAGCCTTCTTTATCGATAACCACTTTCACAATATTGGGATCAAGAATTGATTTTTGATCAAACAGCGGTGTACAAAGAGTCGAAACTTTTGCTTTCAAATTATCGATTAATCCTTGGACTGCCCTTTTGACTGCAGAAACAGGCAATAAGGGTTCATCTCCTTGGATATTGACAATGATTGCGTCATCATCAAATTTTAAACTTGAAACAGCTTCGGCTAAGCGATCAGTTCCACAAATATGATCCTTTGATGTCATACAAACTGTTGCACCAAAAGTTTCAGCAACTTTTTGAATGCGCTCATCATCCGTTGCAATCACCACGGATTCTGCACCGCATTCAATGGCACGTTCATAAACTCGCTGAATTAAAGTTTTTCCAGCGATATCTCTAAGCATCTTACCCGGCAATCGAGTAGAAGCAAAACGAGCAGGAATAATAATATGGAAACTCATATTAATGTCTCAGTTAATATCTCTAGATTACCGAACAGCTTCGACTTCATCACTCGAGAGCGAACGTGCTTCATTTTCGAGCATAATTGGAATGCCTTCTTTTATAGGATAGGCAAGACGATCAAATTTACAAATTAATTCATTTTCTGTCCGTAAATGGACCAATTGACCCTTACAAATAGGACATACTAAAATATCCAATAATTTTTTATCCATTCATAACCTCCTGCAACATTACAACCAAACGAGCGTCAAACAGTGGATTTAATACTCCTCTAACAGGCAAAATCCAATGACGAGAAGTCATCAATTCTTTACATTTAACCGCATCTTTTTCTGTCATGATCACGGGTAAATTATCTTTAAAGTGTATATCTTCTGAACGAAAAAAATAATGATCGGGAAAAGCATGAGGGATAACCGAGATATGATAATTGCGCAGCATTTGAAAAAATCGTTCTGGATGACCAATGCCTGCCACTGCATGAACCGTCTTATCTCGAAAATCAATTAATTCCTGATAAAAATTAGGCTGAACAGCATTATGAAGTGGCAATGGTTTTAATTCCATATCATATCCGTCCTTTCCAAATCCTTGCCCATTGACTACTTTTAAATCTACGCTATTAAGACGCATGATAGGTTCACGTAAAGGACCTAGGGGTAAGCAGTGTCCATTTCCAAATTGACGTTCCCCATCTAATACTGCTATTTCTATATCTCTCGCCAATCCATAATGCTGTAAGCCATCATCTGCAATGATGACATCTACTTGGCCAGAGTCTAGTAATCGACGCGCAGCTCTAAGACGATTTTTACTCACAACCAAAGGACAATTGAGTTTTTTAAAAAGTAATATGGCTTCATCACCAACGTCTGCTGTTAAACTACGATTATCCACCCAAACTGTAGCAAGACCGCTACGTTTGCCTTTGTAACCCCGACTGATAATGCCAGGCCGTAATCCTCGTTGTTTCAAAAGTTCATAAATATGCATAACCAATGGTGTTTTACCTGTTCCACCCACCGTCACATTACCAACAATAATGACAGGTAGAGAAACTTTCTTTATTCGAAAAATACCCAATTTATACAGTTTTTTTCTAATTGTGATAATAATTAAGTAAATCCATGATAAAGGGATTAAAGGCCACAAATAAATAGGTAGTTTTTTTCGATACCAAATGTCTAAAATCATCAGAGCTCATCCTTGCTCAAACGCTAAATCTTTAAATTCCGCCCGTTGTAGAGTTGCATAACGACCATTATTTGCCATTAATTCTTGGTGAGTTCCAAATTCCACTATTTGACCTTCATCTAGAACCAACACCTTATCTGCTCTTTCTATTGTAGATAAACGATGAGCAATCACAAAAGTCGTTCGATCTTTCATTAAGGTTTCAAGTGCAGTTTGAATATGTCGTTCGGACTCAGTATCTAATGCACTGGTTGCTTCATCTAAAATTAAAATCGGTGCATCCTTTAATATCGCACGTGCAATGGCCAATCTTTGACGTTGTCCGCCCGATAAACGTACACCATTTTCACCAATTTCAGACTCTAATCCATTCGGTAATTTTTCAATAAATTCTAAAGCATGTGCTTTTTCTGCGGCAGCGAGAATTGCTGCTCGAGTTGCACCTTTCGAACCCCCATAAGCAATATTATTGGCAATGGTATCATTGAAAAGAATCACTTGTTGCGTTACCAAAGCAAATTGGCGTCGTAAATCTTCTATTCGAATATGCCGGATATCATGTCCATCTAATGTAATCAATCCCATTTGATAATCATAAAACCTTGGCAATAAGGAGACCAAGGTGGATTTACCACTCCCAGATTTTCCGACTAAGGCAACGGTTTCTCCAGGTTTTACTGAAAAATTAATATTTTCTAGTTCCAAGGGCGGGGACAAGACCCCGCCCCTACAATGATCATAGCTAAAACTGACATTTTGAAAAATAATTTCCCCTTCAACGCGCTGTAGACTTAATGTTCCGGTATCTTGTTCGGGTTTTTCATCTAATAAGGTAAATATACTGCGTGCGCCAGCAATGCCTCTTTGTAAAGTACTATTTACAACAGCAATTTGTTTAATTGGGCGTAGTAAGCCTAAAATCGCAACAGCCATAGAAACAAATGCACCTGCAGTCATTGCGGTTCCCAAAACATGGCCTGGTTTTAAAGTAGCTAAAAATAAAAATAGTGCTAAAGCACATACTCCAATTAATTGCATGCCGGTCACACTTGAAGCAGAAGTTGCTGACATCTTTAACTCTTGCGACCAATTAGCTGCAGTTGCTTCAGAAAATCGTTGGTTTTCGTAATCACCACCATCAAAGGTACGAATAATTTTATATCCTCCAATGACTTCGCTCGCAACATGGGTGACTCTTCCCATTGTAACTTGTATTTGACCACTGTGCCTGCGCATTTTTCGGCTGATCTTATTAATATACATGCCGAGAATAGGTATTGTAACTAATAGCAACAAAGTGATCTGCCAATTTTGCTTAAACATCACAATAATTAACGCTATCGTTGTCAATGCACCTCGTATGGTACTGGTAATTGCTTCACTGATGGCTTCTGCCACTTGATCAGTATCATAATTAATCTTAGAAACAAGTTCTCCCGTTGT
>JABDCL010000002.1:209122-216931 GCA_013288135.1 Gammaproteobacteria bacterium | reverse complement strand
CTTAAGCGTGCACCATAAAACTATTGCACCAAAATATACGTTAAGCGATTACTTAGACAGTTTCGTCCTCAATCGAATATTAGGGATCCCTCTCTTTTTGGGGATGATGTACTTAATGTTTGTTTTTTCTATTCATATTGGTGGATTATTTCAGGATTTTTTTGATATAGCTTCCAAAACAGTATTTGTTGATGGGATTGCGAGAGGATTAGAGAATTTAGAAGCGCCGCTTTGGATAATTAATTTTCTTGCCCATGGCGTAGGACAAGGGATCAATACGACGGTTACTTTTATTCCGGTGATTGCAGGTTTATTTTTATGTTTATCGTTTTTAGAAGCCTCGGGCTATATGGCTAGAGCTGCTTTTGTGATGGACAGAGTGATGCAAGGGTGTGGCTTGCCTGGAAAAGCGTTTGTTCCGATGATTGTAGGATTTGGTTGTAATGTGCCTGCGATTATGGGGGCAAGAACGTTGGATAATCAAAGGGAACGTATTTTAACCATTATGATGAGTCCTTTTATGTCTTGTGGTGCACGACTGGCAATTTATGCCATTTTTGTTGCTGCATTTTTTAGAGAAGGGGGGACAAAATATTATTTTTGCACTTTATTTGATAGGGATTTTCATGGCACTGATTACCGGTTTCTTATTGCGCAAGATGGTGTTAGCGGGTAAATCTTCTCCTTTGGTGATGGAGCTTCCGCCTTATCGATGGCCAAGCATTAAAAATATGTGGAAAACAACTTGGCATCGTTTAAAACGTTTTATTTTAAAAGCAGGCGCTTTGATTATTCCTTTATGTGCTGTTATTGGAATGATGGGTGCTTTTAAAACAGATCCAGAAAGCCCTATAGCGATGTTGGGACGTAGTGTGACTCCTTTGTTTGCTCCAATGGGAATTAAAGAAGATAATTGGCCAGCCACAGTAGGGCTGCTGACTGGAGTGTTGGCAAAGGAGGTTGTTGTTGGCACATTAAATGCTTTGTATCTTCAAGAAGATGAACCTGTTGAAGTTCCTTTGCCTCAGCCATTATCAGAGGGATTAAAACAAGCGGTTCTGAGTATTGATTATAATTGGCAGCATTTAACAGAAGCTTTTCAGTCACCACTTTATTCCAATGTGCCCGAGCAAACTATGCAGGCAAGGGCAATGAATTCCATGGTGCAGCGATTTGGAGGGCCTATTGCAGCTTTTGCTTATCTTTTGTTTGTTTTATTGTATTTCCCGTGTGTGTCTGTTGTCGCGACCATGGCTAAAGAATTAAATAAAACCTGGGCTATATTCTCGGTTGTTTGGACGACGGGTATTGCTTACGTTGTTTCTGTATTGTTTTATCAAAGTGCTACATTTACAGAGCATCCTCTGTATTCTGTGTTATGGATAACGGGGTTAGTTTGTGTCTTGATAGCTGGGTATTGGGGTGTTAAGAAGGCGTTAAAGAATCGTTTACATCAAAAAGAAACAAAATCATTTCCTACACCGATATTGATTGTGGGATGATCCTATTAACCCCCTCTTTGTTTAGTAAAAAGGGGGATTAATAGGAGATTTTTTTACACCATTGCTTTCAATTTTTTCAAAGCTCTAACCTTGACGACATTGCGTGCAGGTTTAGCTTTGAACATGATTTCTTCGCCTGTAAAAGGATTAATGCCTTTCCTTGCTTTTGTTGCAGCTTTATAGATGCTAATGATTTTAATAAGGCCTGGCAGTGTAAATTGCCCTGGTCCTTGTTTTTTCAAATGAGCAGCAACCACATTTCCAAGTGCATCAAATGTTGCTGAGATATCCCTCTTCTGAAGTCCTGTGCAGCCCGCAAGCGTGCTTAAGAGTTCAGTTTTGGTGTAGGGTTTGTTAGGGCTGACGACAATTGGGGTTGGACGTATTGTTTTTTGAGTGGTTTTCTTTTGAGAAGTCTTAATTTTGCGGGATTGAGACTTCGCTGTTTTGGGTTTTTTCTGCATTCGGGTAGTGGATTTCTTCCCTACCTTTTTGGCGGTTGAACGGCTAATTTTGCGTTTTGTCGCGGCCATGTTGTGCTCCTTAAATTATCCATAAACTAAAAAAATAACGTATTGACAAAATATAGTGTAAGCATAGTCCCTACAAATCAGCAAGGATTTTGCGTTAATTTACACAATATTTCCTCATTCCTCTCAAAATAGAGTCATTTTCACCCTCGTAGGCTACCTTAAGGTAGTTATTAAAGTCAAATGCACTTACACATTTTCTTTAATCTTAAGTTATTAAACCTCGGGGGTTCTCTTGTTTTATGTTTAAGAAACCTCTTCTGTATTGAAATAAAAATGATTGTCCCCTATCCCCCTTGTAATTATTTTTAAAGGCTTGTAAAATGCGCCATTCTGACTAAATTTGAAGATTAATCTTTGAAAGATAATATATTTAATGCTCTAACTGGGGTAATAGGACCATGAAAACGTTTAGTGCGAAGTCCCATGAAGTGCAAAGGGGTTGGTTTTTGGTGGATGCCAAAGATAAGACTCTAGGCCGTTTAGCGTCTGAAATTGCCAGTCGGTTACGGGGTAAACACAAGCCTATTTTTACGCCACATGTGGATACAGGCGATTACATCGTAGTGATTAACGCAGAACACGTACAAGTGTCGGGTAATAAGGGGTTAGACAAAACTTATTATCGTCACAGCGGGTATCCAGGTGGATTAAAGTCAACCAATTTTGATAAACTGATCAAACATCGCCCCATTCGAGTGCTTGAGCTAGCAATCAAGGGTATGCTACCAAAGAATTCATTGGGCAGAGAAATGTTCCGCAAATTAAAGGTTTATGCGGGTAATGTTCATCCACATGCCGCGCAACAGCCGGAAGTTTTAGAAATTTAACTGGGTAAATAAATTATGGTGAAGAAAGCATTGAAAGCAGTTGCAAAGAAAGAACAGTATTATGGCACTGGTCGTCGTAAGACATGTACTGCGCGAGTTTTTTTAAGACCTGGTACCGGGAAGATTACAATTAATCGGAACAGTCTGGAAGAATATTTTGGCCGCCCAACTGCACGTATGATGGTTTGTCAGCCTTTAGAATTATTAGAAGTCACTGATAAATTTGATGTGATGATTACAGTGAAGGGTGGTGGTGTCATGGGGCAAGCGGGTGCGATACGGCATGGTATCACCCGAGCGCTGATGCAGTATGATGAAGGGGATATGCCCGCTAAAAAAGTGGCGAATGAAAGTGAAGTTATCGCCGAAGCTGAAAGTAATGTACTTACCTATCGCCGCAGATTACGCAAAGCAGGGTTTGTAACCCGTGATCCCCGTAAAGTACAGCGTAAGAAATTTGGTTTCCGAAAAGCGCGTAAGAGAGCTCAGTACTCCAAGCGTTAAAATTGTATTAATATTAAAATCAAAGGGTAAAAGACAGAAATACAATTTCATGCCTTTACCCTTTGTCTCTTTAAGAGGCCATTTATCTAATCTCCAATGGATCCCTTTTCAAATGTTCTAATGGGGGATCGTCTAGTGGTAGGACCGCGGACTCTGACTCCGCTAACCTAGGTTCGAATCCTAGTCCCCCAGCCAAAATAATATTTAAAATCAAATGGTTAAGCCCTATTACTTATAATTTCGGATATGATTCCGAATTTGCGACGTATATTCGGAATTCGTTCCGAATATTAGGGGATGAAATAGTGTTTAAGCGAATACTTGAATTGCCGATGGATTACAGTTTTTTCCTATTAAGCAGTTTATATTAACGGGTTCAAGTGCAAAACAATTAAAGGCATCAGGCGTTAACTTACTGGCGGGGCGCGCTTTTACTTATAATCTATTCCCTTTTAGTTACTTAGAGCTAGAGGAAGCATTCGGAGTATAGATTATCTTACTTAATGACTGCAGCATGTCACAGTTTACCCATGGCGAGAAGGATTGGAATATATTTTTGGAATAGCAGGATCGAGCTTGAAGTGATTCGAATGAACGGTCTTTCGGTTATAGTCGGGAAAACAAAAATGAAAAATGATTAAAATCTGTACAACTTTCTTAGTTTAGGGTAGAATTCTTTAGAATTTCATGTGATAGAGTTGTATAACTATCTTTTTTGGTTGCATGAAATAAATTTTTAAAATTATTTTAAGTAAGATGGAGATGATTATGGCCGCAAGACCACCGGTTGCAGCAGCAGCAAAAACAAATTCACCGGCAGCACCAACGACAACAGATGGGACACCGCCTCCAGCAGGAACAGTAGCGCCAGCATCTGCACCAGTAGTGGGCACAACACCGCCAGCAGTAGGATCAATACCACCACTCCCAAGAGTATCTTCGGGAACACCAGCAAAAACTGGAACAGTAGTATCAAATGAAGGAACGGCAGGAACAACTCAACCAATACCGATACCAGGAACATCGTCAAGAAAACCGCCGTCAGGAAAAAAATCACCATCGGCATCACCACCAGGATCACAACCAAGTTCACAACCAGGATCACGAACAAATTCGCGGGCAGCAACACCCTCAAGAGCACGAGCAGGATCAAGAGGATCACCAACAAAAACACCGTCGAGATCACCATCAGTATCGCCAACAGGATCACCCTTTCGACTAGGATCACCGCTTCTATCAGCGGCAGCAGAGTTAAGTATTGACATTGATGGATTAGGAACAGCAGCATCAGCAACATCTTCAGCAAGTAGCGGGGGTAGAGAGAGACCAGTGTTAGCATCTGCTATTAGAGTACGTTCACGTAGAAACAGATTAAAGAAAGTGCTTGTGTTAAATGAAGACCAGGAAAGAGAACGTCTTACTGCGCCTCTGATATTAAAGAGTTTAATAGATGAGCTAATTGCTGAAATAAATCGTTTGAGGACTGATCAGGCACATGAATTGCATTTGAATCGAGCAGATGGATGGTTGAGACATTTAATACCAAAGATTGATAGAGAAGTTAGAAGGGCAGCAAAAAAAATAGGGGAGTTAGACTCTGATGAGTATTTAGCAACCCAGGTAAGAGCGGTATTACCTGATTGTGGGCATGACCCGGCGGACTCTGAGTATATCGTGCGTAAGTATTTAGAATTTCGCAGATGGACAGGAACAAAAGAGAATTTTTTTAGATATTGTGATGGTGATATAAAACGCTTATTTGAAGATCATTTTGAAACCGAAAAACAGTTAAAGGAATTACAGGATTTAGTTGATAGAGAAAAGAAAAGTAAAGAAGAGGTGCTTGCAGAAAATCTTCGCCGATTTGAGGAATTTAGAAAGGAACTAGAAGCTGCTAGAATGGCTTTAGAAACCGCAAGGTTAAAGGCCGATGGAGATTCAGCACAATTAAGAGCAGAAATTGATAGGTTAATACAAGAGAGAAAAGTTGCGGAAGAAACGGCTCGAAAACAGAAAGAATCGGAGTTGTTTGGGCAAATTCAAGAAATAAGGGTAAGAGTAGAGAAGGCTAACGAAATTGCTGCAGCACATAAGGCAACCATAGACTGTCGCGAAAAACATATAGAAAAACTTGAAAAAGAATTAGCAAAGGTCATGGGAGACAATACAGCGTTAACCTCAAAAAATGTAGAGCTCGAAAAAGAAAAGAAACGAGTCTTAGAGGAAACAGAAGTTGCTAGAAAAGCACAGGAAGAGAGACATGCAGCTGAAATTCAAAGTTTGACCGCAAAATATGCAAAGATGGAAAGTGAAAGAATAGCTACTATTGAACAAGGAAAAGAAGCGGCAAGGGCCGCTTTGGAAAAAGCAAAAGCAACTGAAGAAGAGAGCAAGAGAAAAATAGAGCGAGTATCGCAAGTACATGATCAATTAAGCCGAAAGCTACATGAGGCAAATGAAAGGTTCCAAAAAGAACTTACGACTCTGAGACAAACGAAACAAGAGAACGATGAGGAGTTTAGAACATTAAAAGCAAAATTAACGAGTGTAGAAGGTGAATTAAAAGAGGAGAGAGAGAAAATAGGTAGCCTGGTGGATGCAAAAAATTCTGCGGAAGAAGCTACTAAAAAGGCTGCAGAAGCTGCAAGAAGTGCTGTAGCGGATGGAGTAAGAGCAGCAGAAGCAGCCAGAGATGCAGCTATAACTGATAGAGATAACCTTGCTTTAGAGATAGCAGAACTTGTTGCGACAATAAAGGCACGAAATGAGAGGATAGAGATATGTGATGCGACGATATTAGACCGTGATACTAGGCTAGAACAGTTTAGTTTAATGATAAGGGCACATGAAGCTACGATTGCAAGATACACTGGAGTGGGGGCATCAGCAGCGGCCAGAGGTGCAGCTGAAGCCACTAGAGATGACTCTGATGCAAAACTAAACGCTGAAAGAAAGAAAGGTAATGAAGCTAGGGAAAGAGCTACCGGTTTGACTGGGGATACCAATATTTTAACTGCAAGAGGTATAGCAAGTGCAGGAGTAGCAGCATTGGTAGTGACAGCTCCAGATGGATCCGTGAATGTTGCAAGAACTAAGGCAACAGCAGCATCTAATAATTAAGAGGTTATATATTATCGTTTTTAGTCGCATGAACTAAATTTTTAAAATTAATTTAATAGATGGAGAGATGATTATGGCTTCAAACCCCCCAGAAGAAACTGGAAAGAAACTAGCAGGAGCGTCACCAGCAAGAAAAGACGCAATGTCGTCACCACTGTCACGAATATCGTCTTCAAAAAAATCACCCGCCGTAAGAACATTCCCAGCGGCGAGGTTAGTAGGAGCATCGCCAGTAACAGAAACATTACCATCAGCAGGTGCATTACCCACGACAGAAGCAACATCACAAGAAAGAATGAACCAATTAAGATTAAGCTTTGCTCATGAAAAATTAATAAAAGAAATGAAGAGCTTTGAAATATTAGCTCAAGAAACTCATAGAAAATTAACATTAGAAATTCGAAAATTAACCAAAAAAAATAGAGAAATGGAACAAGCTTTAGAAAAAGCAGCTTTAAAAGTTGAAGAAGCAAAATTACAAGGAGAAGAAGATAAAAGGCGGGTAGATGAACATCTTGTAGAGGTACAATCACGTGATTCACAGATAACAGAATTAAGGGCTCTGATAAGTAGTGCTGCCAGCAAGTTCCACTCAGATATCTTAAATTTATCTCACAATAATAGAGAACTCACAATAGAACGAGACGCAGCAATAAGAGGCCGGTCGGCTGCTGAGGATAGGTTAACCGCCTTTGTACAAGTAGCAAAGGAAGAAGAAGCAAAAGTAAGAACAGAACTTACGACTTTGAGACAAACGAAAGAAGATGACGATGAGGAGTTTAGAACATTAAAAGCAAGATTAGCGCGTGTAGAACGTGAATTAAAAGAGGAGAGTGAAAAAACAAGTGAGCTTGAGAAAAGGCTGGAAACAAGAACAGACGAAAGAAACTTTGCTACAACAGATTCATCAAATCTTAAGACTGATAAACGTAAGCTTAGAAAAGCAATTATTAAAATAAGGCAACAGCTTGGGGAACAGCTTGATGAAAGTAGAGCACAAACCAGGGAAGCTTTAGCCAGGGCTAAAGAAGCAGAAAACATGCGAGCGACAACTGAGACATTGCTGACAGAAGAGAGAAACACACATGCAGAAAGGATAAGGAAACTTGAGGAAGAGGTAAGGGTTCAACGTGCAACGATAGCAGGACATCAAGCAGTGATAGATGCAGCAAGAGCAGCAGCAGAAGCAGCCAGAGATGCAGCTATAACTGATAGAGATAACCTTGCTTTAGAGATAGCAGAACTTGTTGCGACAATAAAGGCACGAAATGAGAGGATAGAGATATGTGATGCGACGATATTAGACCGTGATACTAGGCTAGA
>JABDCL010000002.1:206965-209022 GCA_013288135.1 Gammaproteobacteria bacterium | reverse complement strand
TTAGAGATAGCAGAACTTGTTGCGACAATAAAGGCACGAAATGAGAGGATAGAGATATGTGATGCGACGATATTAGACCGTGATACTAGGCTAGATAAGTTTAGTTTAATGATAAGGGCACATGAAGCTACGATTGCAATACTTACTGGAGTGCGGGCATTAGCAGCAGCCAGAGATGCAGCTAAAGCTACCAGAGATGACTCTGATGCAACACTAGACGCTGAAAGGAAGAGGGGTTATGAAGCTATGGAAAGAGCTACCGGTTTGACTGGGGGCACCAATATTTTAACTGCAAGAAATTTAGGACGTGCAGGAGCAGCAGCGCTGTTAGTGAAATCTCCAAATGTATTCGCGCATGTTGCAAGAGCTAAGGCAGCAGCAACTCCATAATAATCATGCGTCTTTTTAGGTAAGAAATTTGGTGCTGTATTGAACTCTATAGTCAACAGGGGCAGGATCTCTAAATACGAGAATATACACTAAAACACGTTAAAAAATGACAATTATCGATGTTGTTTTTAACAAGATTCATAAAAAATCTGTACAACTTTCTTAATTTATGGTAAAGTGTTTTCAGAATTTCGTACGAGAGTTATATAACTCTCTTTTTGATTGTATGAATTAAATTTAAAATTAATTTTATTAGAGATGAATAGGAGATTTTATGTCAACACCTTTAAAAGAACTTCTTGCAAAGCTTAGAGAATTTCAGGCGGCTCCACCACGTACCGAGGCTGATCCTGAACATAAAGAGTATATGGAATTGCAGGCAATGGTGGGGCCACGACCGCCAGCGCCAGCGCCAGCAAAGGGGGCGGCCATAGGGGGTGGTGGTGCGCCAGCTTATTCTTCTGCGACATTGACCGAGGATGACAGACAAGTATTAGTTGGAATGACCCAAAAACAACGAGATTTATTTTTTAAGGTGGATGACAAAAATTTACAACTAAAGATTCAGAAAATATCAGAATATGGGAGGATTCATGACGCAATACTAGACCTTGAAACAAAACGGGGCGCAAGATTTAAAGTTGCTACTAAGGGTGATAGAACAGAATTATCAGAAGCAGTAAAAAAAGTATTGGAGGATATGCCAGATTGGAGAGGAGGAGTTAAGGATCTTTATTGTAAGAGATACCCAGACCTTTACAGAGCTGTGGTGTTAAAAGGTGGTAAATTAACAGATTGGGTTTCGGATGATAGTGATAAAATAGCACGTGAATTAGCACAAGCTCAGCGAGATAGAGAAGAACTTAAGAAATTAAGACAAGAGAAGGCTGCTTTTGATGCTACAAGGGCAAGACTTGAAAGAGAAAAACAAGAAGCTATAGAAACTGCAAGAAAGGCCGCGGAAGAAGCCGCAAGAAGGGCTAAAGAAGATCAAGAAAAACTACTGTTGTTAGCAGAACAACGCCATACCGTAGCAATAACTACATTAGAGAAGCAATCACAAGTAGAGTTACGAAAAGCAGATACTGCTAGAGGGGCTGCTTGTAGTGAAAGAGATTTGGCTAAGAGTGCAGCAGGTAGAGCTGATTCTGAAAGACAACTTGCAGTAGATGCGCATTTGAAAGCAGAAGCTGCACGTAAGCAAGCAGAGGCAGATAAACATGCGGCAGATGCAGCGGTTTTGGCAGCGGAACGAGAGAGAGATGATGCTCGAGCAAAACTTAAAGCGATGACCGATGAAAAAGATGCGCTCGCACGTACGATAACAGGACATGCTGCGACGATAGCGGCTAAAAATGGAGAAATAAAGGTAGCAGGAGAGGAGCGCCAGAAAGCGATAGATGAGTTAACGGCAGAGAAGTTAGCACATGCATCAGCACTAAAGAGAGTAGAAGATGAAAGAGATGCAGCTTTGCGTGCAAGAAACACAGCGCGAGCAGATGTATTAACGTTAACGGACGAAAGAAATGCAGCTTTGCGTGAAAGAGATGCACGTGATGTAATCATAGCTGGACATGTTGCAACGATAGCGGGACATCCAGCAGCGATAACGGCGGCAGAAATAGCAGCGGTAGCGCCAGTAGCACTAGCTCGAGATGCAGCAATAG
>JABDCL010000002.1:0-206955 GCA_013288135.1 Gammaproteobacteria bacterium | reverse complement strand
ACATGTTGCAACGATAGCGGGACATCCAGCAGCGATAACGGCGGCAGAAATAGCAGCGGTAGCGCCAGTAGCACTAGCTCGAGATGCAGCAATAGCAGAAAGAGATGCAGCGCGAGGCGAAAGAGATGCACGTGATGTAATCATAGCTGGACATGTTGCAACGATAGCGGGACATCCAGCAGCGATAACGGCGGCAGAAATAGCAGCGGTAGCGCCAGTAGCACTAGCTCGAGATGCAGCAATAGCAGAAAGAGATGCAGCGCGAGGCGAAAGAGATGCACGTGATGTAATCATAGCTGGACATGTTGCAACGATAGCGGGACATCCAGCAGCGATAGCGGCGGCAGAAGCAGCAGCGGTAGCACCAGTAGATGCTGCTAGACTTTTAGCAATAGCAGAAAGAGATGCGGCACGAGCAGCAGCACCAGATCCAGGAGCAATAGCAGCAGCTGTTGCAGTAGTAGCAGTTGCTAGAGACGCAGCATTAGCTGATGCAGCGGCCAAGGCAGCTGAACGAGATACAGCTAGAAATGATGCGGCAGCTAAGGCAGCTGAACGAGATGCAGCTTTAGGTGCAAAAGCTGCAACTGAAGGTGCATTGGCTGCTGCAAGAGCAGAAGGAGCCGCAGCAGCTGCAAATGCCGCAGCCTTGACTGGACGGGTCGGTGTGTTAACTGGTGAAAAAGCTGCAGCACAGGCAGCGGCGGCGCAGAGAGAGGCAGAACGAAATACTGTACAAGCAGCGCTGGCAGATGCTGAAAGGAGACTTCAATATGGACACGGATTGTAAGAGAAACTAATTAAATCAATTAGTTTAGACCTAAAGGAGCTATTTAAAGAAAGGGGATCTAACAGATCCCCTTTTTGTTTGACTTAATTTAATTATTATTTGCTTATAAACTAAAAGAATAAAACGCTCCCAACCCATAACTATAGCTATTTTTTAACTTAACTCTTTGAGGTGTTGCTGCAGGTTGATTTTGAACCAAGTTAAACTTTGTTTTTTCCCAACCTACCAAAGCACGAACGCCCCAGCAATCATTGATCATGTGTTGAACACCCGCCCCGAGTCTCAATACACTTTTGTGTTTGTTAAAAGTTCGTGCTGGCGAAATTCCATTGGCAAGAACATCGTATTGTTTAAGACTGGCTTTCAAGTGAGCTATACCAACATAACCTAGAAGATGAAGATTACATTCATTGAAAATGGGTAGAAAACCGACTAGATCAGCGTGAGGTCCACGAAATCTTGCTGAAGAGTTAGTTTTAATAGGGGGAGTTCCTAGTGTTACTGTGCGGCTTTTGTTTGTTGTAGTTTCATAACCCAATTCAATACCCAAAAAATCGCAAAACTTAATACCCGCAAAAAGATTAGCTTGAGGATAATTTTTCTTGAATCGTTTATTTCCAAAATGATGCCCGAATTTTACATGACGTATTTGAACATCCGCACCCACATAAGGACTTACATTCCAGTCAATGTCAGCAGTAGCTGCAGTACTGGCTGTTAGCGCAATTAAAGAAGCAGCTGAAGCAGCTAATAATGTTGATTTCTTCATATTTAACTTCATGTTTAAGTTCTCCTGACTGTTCAAACTCAAGTAAAATAATGTGACTTACAAAGCATCTTGTTACTTAACTAATTTTTATAAAACTTTATAAAAATAGCAAGTAACCCATACATATAAGGTATTACACACATTGTCTTTTGTATATACCATGACAGAAAACCTCTTCGCAAACTTTTTCACACTATAATGTTTTGGTCGTCCAGCGAGAAAAACATGTTTTAGGTGCGCCTGTTAATTAAAACAGAATAATAATCTGTATAACTTCCTTAATTAATGATATGATGCCTTAAGGCTTTGAAGAGAAGAAGTTACATTAATAATTTAGTCGATTGACTTATTTTTTTAGTTTTTAAAATTATTTTAAAGAGGAGATTATTATGGCTGCAATTTCACCAACATTATCAGTAGCAGAGAGAGCACTTCTTGCTAACATACCTACTACATGGCCTGCTGAAGCCAGAAGTTTATTGGTTGTGCTAAAAGCGTTGCAAGAAAGCACTGAATTGGAACGAGATGCTGCTCTTGCAGGTGTAACAGCGCTTGATTCAGTGATAGCAGAGCATGTAGCGACAGCAAAAACTAATGTATTAACGATAGAAGGTGACAGAGATGAGGCTAGAAGAGAGAGAGATGCAGCGCTTGGTGATCTGTTAGTCAGGACGGACGAAAGAGATGCAGCTCAAGCAAATGTATTGGCACGTGATGCGGTGATAGCGGGGCATGTTGCAGCGATAGCGGCAGAAATTGCAGAAAGAGATGCAGTAATTGCAGAAAGAGATGCACATGCAGCGACGATAGCAGGACACGCTGTAGCGATAGGTGCGGTAGATGCTGCGAGACTTGCAGCTATTGGGGAAAGAGATGCAGTAGTTGCAGAAAGAGATGCAGCGAGAGCTGAGGTAGAAGAGCTAAGAATTGAAAGATTTGAAAGAGGTGTTGAAAGAGACTTATTGAAAGCCAGAGCAGATGAAACAGATGCAGTGAGAGCTGAATTATTAGCATCGAGAGTTGAAGTAGTAAAGCTAAGAGTTGAAATAAGAGAGGCTAATGCAAGACTGCAGGCTGAAGCAGCTAGGAGGAAAGCTCTGGAATTGACTGGGAACACAAGTATTTTAACTAGTGCAACAGCAGCGACAACAGCAACAACAGAACCAGGTGCAACAGTAGCTGCACAATCAACTAGTGTTGCAGGAATAGCTGTAGGGAGAGCACTGATAGCAAAACCATAAGTTTACCGTATCTAAATTGAATCAATTAATTTAGAAGTGACTTTTACAAATAAAGGGGGCTCTTTAATCAGGCCCCTTTTTTGTTTTGGGCTTAATTCAATTTTTTATTTATTACTGAGGCGTAAGTTACAGATATTACATACGTTTTCTATGTACCACTACAGCGGCCTCTTCGCAAACTTTTTCTCTATGCAGACTGAACCCATTTCTGGTAGTATTTGACTTTCTTACGGAATCTATTGGAATTCATCTTTAGGGAATTTATTAGGGTTCACCCTTAGGAATTTATTGGAATCTACGAGATCATTATGGGCTCCATTTTGAGGAAGACCTACAACAAACAAAAAATGAAAACTGGAGTATAGTCGGACATGAATGCTGACGAAATGGACGTGGGGCGTAGGCGGTTTTTAACAGCAGCCACTTCTGTGATTGGGGGTGTAGGAGCCGCGTTTGTTGCCTATCCTTTTTTGGCGTCTTGGTCGCCCAGTGAAAAAACCCGAGCTTTAGGCGCTCCCGTTGAAGTTGATTTAAGTAAACTTGAGCCTGGCCAAAAGATTACCATTGCCTGGCGAGGTAAGCCCGTTTTCATTGTTAATCGAACCAAAAATTATTTAGATCATTTAGCGGCGGTGAACAATGATGTGTTGAGAGATCCATTGTCCGAAGAACCTCAACAACCACCTTATGCGACCAATGCTTATCGATCAATCAAAGAAGATATATTGGTTGTCATTGGTATTTGTACTCATTTAGGATGTGTACCGCTTTTTAAGCCGGAAGTCGGTGTTATTGATTCCAGTTGGGAAGGAGGATTTTTTTGTCCTTGTCATGGTTCAAAATATGATTTGGCGGGGCGAGTTTATAAAGGTGTTCCTGCGCCACTGAATTTAGTTGTACCTCCATATAAATATAAAAGTGATACGATTATTGTTGTGGGAGAAGATAATCAGCAAGGAGTGGCTTAATGGGCATGAGTTGGGCGACTAGAGCTCTAACCGGCAGTCTAAAATGGATAGATGATCGTTTTCCTTTAACCAAGTTATGGAATGAGCATCTTGCAGAATATTATGCCCCTAAAAATTTTAATTTTTGGTATTACTTTGGTTCACTCGCTCTGGTTGTTTTAGCAAATCAAATTATCACTGGCATTTGGTTAACGATGAGTTATACCCCCACTGCAGAAGGCGCCTTCGATTCTGTTGAATATATTATGCGTGATGTTCCTTATGGATGGTTAATTCGTTATTTACATTCTACAGGTGCTTCGTTTTTCTTTATTGTGGTGTATCTTCATATGTTCCGTGGGCTTCTCTATGGATCCTATAAAAAACCTCGAGAATTAATTTGGCTTTTAGGAATGCTGATATTTCTTTGTTTGATGGCAGAAGCTTTTCTTGGTTATTTATTACCTTGGGGAAATATGTCTTTTTGGGGAGCGCAAGTGATTACCTCGCTTTTTGGTGCCATTCCTTATTTTGGCGAAGGCTTAGTTGAGTGGCTGCGAGGAGATTATAATATTACGGGTGTTACTTTAAATCGTTTTTTTGCGCTTCATGTGGTATTTGTGCCTTTATTATTTATAGGATTAGTTATTTTTCATATTATGGCATTACATGAGGTAGGATCTAATAATCCAGATGGCGTTGAAATAAAAAAACATAAAGATAAAAATGGTAGACCTTTAGATGGGATCCCTTTCCAGCCTTATTATACGGTTAAAGATATGTTTGGGGTTGCCGTGTTTTTATTAATTTTTTGTGCAGTTGTATTTTTTGCACCCGATATGGGTGGATATTTTTTAGAACATCCCAATTTTGAACCTGCCGATCCTTTAAAAACACCCACTCATATAGCCCCGGTTTGGTATATGACACCTTATTACGCCATTTTAAGGGCTATCCCCAATAAATTATTAGGGGTTATTGCCATGTTTTCTTCGATTGCATTTTTCTTTCTTTTACCCTGGTTGGATCGTTGTCCGGTTAAATCTATTCGGTATCGAGGGGATATTTATAAAATTGCCTTAAGCTTATTTGTGATAAGCTTTTTGGTGTTAGGGTATTTAGGATCTGTTCCTCCTTCTCCCATTTTAACCATTGTGGCGCAATTTTCATCATTGGTTTATTTCTCATTTTTCTTATTGATGCCGTTTTATACCCGATCAGAAAAAACCAAGCCTGTACCAGAGAGGATTCGGGGCTGATGGTAAAGAAAGCATTGTTAGTGCCCTCTATATTATTATTTATATTGTTAATACCCTTTACTTTGGGTGCAAGTGAAGAAAATATAAAATTAGACAAAGCAAACATTGATTTAACTGATCAAGCCTCTTTGCAACGAGGTGCAAAATTATTTATGAATTATTGTTCAGGGTGTCATAGCTTAAGAATGGTAAGATATGAAGGCATGGCACAGGATGTTGGTATTGTTGATGCGAAAGGACAAGTATTAGAAAAAATAGTTAAAGACAATTTAATTTTTGGTGATCAAAAAATTTCAGATCCTATCTTGGCTGTTATGCCTAAAGCAGATGCCACCAACTGGTTTGGTGTGCCGCCACCTGATTTATCTTTGGTATCGCGTTCTAGAGGGGTGGATTGGTTATATTCTTATTTACGTTCTTTTTATCAAGATGCCACTAAGCCTTGGGGTGTCAATAATCTTGTGTTTCCAGATGCTGCTATGCCGCATGTTTTGTTATCGTTACAAGGATTACAAGTAAGAGTCAATGATCATTTGGAACTTAAAATTCCAGGTAGTCTAACGACACAAGAATATGATATGGCCGTGCGTGATCTGGTCAATTTTCTTGCATTGATGGGAGAACCCACACAATTAAAACGTGAACGATTGGGTGTTTGGGTCTTATTGTTTTTAGGTATATTTTGTCTTTTTGCTTGGTTGTTAAAACGAGAATATTGGAAAGATGTTCACTAGTTTAAATTTTATGGAGTAAAACTTATGTCTGTAGCGCCGAATAAACGATCCATTATGACCTTGTATTCTGGGGCTACCGATCTGTTTAGTCATCGAGTACGTATTGTGTTGGCAGAAAAAGGAGTTACCGTCGATATCATCAATGTTGATACGGCACCTAAAGCTCGTGAAGAACTGGCTGAAATTAATGCTTACGGCAGTGTGCCGACTTTGGTTGATCGGGAGCTCATTTTATATCCTTCTGAAAATATTATGGAATATTTAGATGAGCGGTTTCCTCATCCGCCTTTAATGCCGGTATATCCTGTTGCCAGAGGACGAAGTCGTTTAATGATATATCGAATAAATCGAGATTGGTGTTCTTTGGTGGATATTATTTTACAAAGTGAAGACAAAATCCAAGTGAAGCAAGCTAGAAAAGAATTGAGTGATAGTATAACGAGTATCAACCCAGTTTTTTCAGATATGCCATATTTTTTAAGTGAAGAATTTTCTTTGGTGGATTGTTGTATTGCACCTTTATTATGGCGGTTACCCATGTTAGAGGTGGAACTCCCTGTTCAAGCTAAATCGGTGTTAGAGTACGCGGATAGGATTTTTAAACGAGAAGCATTTATTGCGAGTTTAAGCAATATGGAACGTGAGATGAGACCACAGAGTAAAGAGAGTTAATCATGACTTCCACCCGACCTTATTTAATTCGTGCATTTTATGATTGGATAGTCGATAACGCTTGTACCCCCCATATTGTGGTGAATGCGACCATTCCAAAGGTTGATGTCCCTTTAGACTATGTGGATGGGGGACAAATTGTTTTGAATATCTCGCTTTCTGCGGTACAAGGATTAACTTTAGGTAACCAAGCGATAGATTTTAAAGCACGATTTGGCGGTATGATTCGGAATGTTCATGCGCCTATTAGTTCTATTATGGCAATTTATGCTAAAGAAAATGGTCGTGGTATGGTATTTACGGAAGAAGATGCTGATCTGCCTTTACCACCTTCTGATTCAACCCCTGGAGAGGGAGAAGGAAAACAACAAAAGGGTGGAAAAGGTGGAAAGGGTGGTAAAACTGCAGGAAAACCGCATTTAAAGATTGTTAAGTAACCGGGCGGGGCCCTGTCCTCACCCAAAAAATCAAAATTCCTATCTAATTTGATTCACTGGGTTCAAAAATTTGAATAATTTTTTCAACGCCTGTTACTTGCTGAGCGATGTCTGTTGCTGCCATGGCTTCTTCTGATGTTGTAAGTCCCATTAAAAAGACAATGCCATTTTCTGTAATGACTTTAACACGAGACGGTTTAACTCCCTTGTTGCTTAACATTTTGGCTTTAATTTGTGTTGTGATCCAAGTATCTTGAGAACGTATTGAGAGAGGTACAGGTTCTTCGACAGTGAGTTCATTGTGTACTCGTCGAACTTTTGCGATATTACTGACTGCTTGCTCTGCTTGTTGTTTTAAATCTTCAGTGGGTGTTTGTCCAACCAAAAGCAAAACATTATTGTAGCTGACGGCGGTGATATGACTATCCTTCCATAAAGGTTTATTTTCACTGAGTGCATGCAAGGCTTTAAATTCGATGGCTTGATCATCCACCACTGTGCCGGCAGTGCGTCTATCATGTGCAACGATAGCACCGGTTGCAGCACAGGGGACTATGGCGGCACCACAACCCTGTAATAATATTATGATTGCACAAGTAGTAAGGGTTAAAAAAAACCGAATGGTTATAAGCATATAAATACTCCTAAAATTTGTATAATCAAATCAAATCGAATCAAAAGCATTTTGGATCCATTCTAGGTATGGTTTACCTGGCAAACTATACGGCTTGTTACTTTGATCTGTGACAGCAATCACATCAAATCTGCAAGGTAGAGATCTGAACTCACGATGTCCATTTAAATAATACTGGGCGGTACGGGTAAGTTTTTGTTGTTTGCTAAAAGTAACACTCTCAGCAGGAGTTCCAAAAAAGGTATTTTTTCGATAACGAACTTCAATAAAAACCAATTCGTTTTTATGTTTCCCGATGATATCTATTTCACCCATTTTGCATTGAAAATTTTGTTGCAAAATTTCTACGCCATGACTTTGCAAATGCAATGCTGCCATTTTCTCAATTTCGCTGCCTTTTGAACGAGGGGTGGGGTCAGATCCAAAAAGTTTACCACCCTTATAAGGTGGTGAACTTTTTGGATCTGACCCCTTTAATAGGGGACTGGAACGCCCTGTACAAATTTTGCGCATACTAACTGTCGTTTTACATGTTGTTGTCTGTTAAGGATAAGGGTTCCTGTTACCCCTGTCACTGTTTTTAAAGCTCGGGAATGACTTAATTCAGATGCTAATTGATAGGCATCCATCCCTAAAGCAAAATATCGGGGTGAATACGAATAACTGCTTGACCATGATTTTGCTGCAGTTCGTTTTGCTTCTTGAAATTGATCTGCTTGTAATATCCAAGGCATATCACAGAAAATAATGCCGTTTAAATTTTGATCTTTACTGGCTGTTGGGGTCCCACTATACACAGTTGATGTTGAATAAACCGGAATATTGTCGGCGTGATATTGATCCAACAAAGGCTTAATTTGTCGAGCATTGTCGGGGGTGGTTGGCATAAAGATCATATCGATATCACGGCGTTGATTTCCTGGGTTCTCTGAATTTCCTTCAGTGCTTAAGAGTTTGCGTACAGAAGCATCAAGATTATGACCTGGGATGAATGATTGTAAACCTATGAGGGTTCCTCCTTGTTTTTCCCAATAGTGCGTGAATGCTTTTGTCATTCGTTGTCCCCATTCACCTTTAGGGACCATAATGACTGCACGTTGATATCCTTTGTTTCGAGCATGTCTAACAGCAGCAAAGACTTCATCTTCAGGGAGCAGCCCAAATTGATATAATTGACCGGGTAAACTGCGTTGTTCTGACATAGTATTTAACGCTAAAACGGGGATATCTAAATTTATGCTAGCAATAATTTCAACTTCTGATTTAGTTAATGGGCCCACAATAATATCAGATTGTTCAGCGATCGCTTTTTGATAGGCTTCGAGAACAGCACTGCCATCCCCGGTATCGTAGACTTGAATAGTAGGATCAAGCGATTTATTTTGTAGATTTTTATAATAAGCAGCGAGAAATCCATCCCGAATAGTTTTAGCAGAATCAGAAAAGGAACCTTGGAGAGGTAGTAACAGTGCGATGCGTTTGCCATTGCCACTTCCCACTCTAAGAGTATTTTCTGGTTCAATACCCATAGAAGTCATAAGAGATTTTAGAAGCGTTAAGGCGTGTTTGGTATCTTCTTTAAGTAGGGATAGCCGAATTTGAAGAATTTGTTTGTGAACGTTGGGATCTTCCTCGATTGACAAGACCTCACGCAAAATACGCGAGGCAGAATGTGTTTGGCCCACGAGAATTAATTGTTCTGTCGCTTGCAATCGATAATGTACAGAAAGAGGAGGTTGGGATTCGCGTGCTAGCTTTAAGTAATTAGCAGCTTCTGCGATGCGCTGTTCGGAGTTGAGTTTAGAAGATTTACTAAGATTGTTTGAACAGCCAACCAGAGTAACCAGCGTTGCAAGCATGACAAGCTTTAAGGAGGCGAACAAGAAGGCTTTATTATTCATGAGATAGAATTTACTGTATAAAGGAATAAATTACAACTCTTTAATAAGCCAACTGGTTTTCTTATAAAAAAAGTTCGACTTTTATAATGATAAGCTGTATCCTCGTGACCGAAGGTTGTAATTCTATCATTGTGTATATTTGCACATAAAATGATTGTTACCTAACTGTTTTTGATAGTGCACCATTTATCAACTGGGTCCTGTATTAGTTAATTGGGACGGTGTGGTAATGTTGTTAAAATTTTAAAGTTCGAAGAGGGAACTATTTTATGAAATTAATAAAAAAGTATTCAGTACAATTTTTAACACTGATGTCGCTTGTGGTTATAACAACGGTCAGCACAGCGGAAGAATGTCCTTTTGATGGATTTTATACAGGTTTATCCGCAGGGGGCTCATTTTTGAATGGGCATGAAAATGTAGAGCAAACTGGAACATCTTTTTCTTCGTTTGCAAAAACAAACATCATGTTCGCTAATTCTTCAAGGAGAGGATTAGTAAAAAATTCATTAGCAGGTTCTGTATTTTTGGGGTACGGTTTATCGAGAGATTTCGTTTACTTAGGTGTAGAGGGGTTTATTAAAGGAGCGCGGGCGAAAGTAAAAACCCATGATATAGTACGCAATACTCAACTTGATACTACAGGAGTTCTGGCTCCGCTAAATAGGAGAGTTGTAACTGATACTCAAACTAAATTAAAACCTTGGGAATTTGGGGTGGATCTACGTCCCGGTGTTTTGTTGAATTCAGAAACTTTATTATATGGAAGAGTCGGTATTACTTGGAATAAACTTTCGCTTGTGTCAACTCAAAATTTTACTTTTGATGTTCAGAAACCAGGACCTACGCCTGTTACTCTACCTGCTTTTTCTCAAGCTTTAAGTAAACGTAAACACAATTCGGCGTTAAGATTAGGTGTTGGTTTAGAACGACAAGTTTGTGAAAACTTGACCATTAGAGCTGATTATATCAATACTAGGTATCGCAAAGCTCATATTTCGGGTAGTACCACTGTACAGGATGTAAATGTTCGTTTTCCAGGGGATAATTTTAGTAGAACAGTCTTAAATGATTTTAAAATCAGAAAATTAGCAACTAATACTGTCATGTTAGGGTTATCTTACTATTGGTAAACTAACCTTATTGTTGACATAGATGTTATTAGATTTTAAATTTTAATGAAATCTAGCTTTGCTTTCAGCCACTGCTGCTCTTGCATCTGCAGCTGCTTTTTCAGCATTTGCAGCAGCCAGTGCAGCTTGAAGATTTCTTACTTCTGCCTCGCGAGCTGATACTAATTGCTTAGTGTGTGTTAATGCTCCTTGGAGTCCTGAAATTGTTTCAAGATGACGGTCTATTGTTGCCCCACGCGCTTTTATTTCTGCATCCCGTGTCGTAAGATGGGCTGTCATCTCTCTATCTTTTGCGGCTAAAGCTCCTTGGAGTCCTGAAATTGTTTCAAGATGACGTTCTATTGTGTCCCCACGCGCTTTTATTTCTGCATCCCGTGTCGTAAGATGGCCTGTCATTTCTCTCTCTTTTGCGGCTAAAGCTTCTTTGAGCCCTGAAATTGTTTCAAGATGACGGTCTATTGTGTCCCCACGCGCTTTTATTTCTGCATCGCGTGTCGTAAGATGGCCTGTCATTTCTCTCTCTTTTGCGGCTAAAGCTTCATGGAGTCCTGAAATTGTTTCAAGATGACGGTCTATTGTGTCCCCACGCGCTTTTATTTCTGCATCGCGTGTCGTAAGATGACCTGTCATTTCTCTCTCTTTTGCGGCTAAAGCTTCTTCAGCTACAGCTTTTTCGTTGCGAGCTTTTTCAAAGGCTTCTTGAGCAACTTTTAATTTTTGATTGATATCTTTTAAAGTCTCTTGTTTTATTGAAGCTTCTCTACGAAGGTCAGCCAATTCTCTTTCTGGAGATTCATTTTTAAAATCAATCTTATCAGAAGTCCTTTTGGGGTCTCCACTAGTAGTGGTAGTAGGGGGAGATTTTATAACTCCCATCATTTTCACTTGTTGTTCCTGCAGTTTATTAGATGTGAATTGAATTGCTTCGCTGACAGCAGTTTTGCTACCTTTACCTCTCCAACGGAGTGTAAAGAAAGGGTAGACCATAGATCCGGAACCATTCCAAACAGCTACAATATTTTCGAGATGGGGACGAAGTTTGGGATTATAATCTTCACTATTAAGAAACTCATCGACTAGAGCTCTTGATTGTCGGGGGGCTATTCCAGTTAATGCTTTAATTTTATCATCTAAAGTAAAATCTTTTAAATCTATGAAATCATGGAGTGCTTTAATTAGAAGGGGCTTATCTACTGGATACAACAGGTTATGTTTCTCTACTTTTGAGGTTATTGATTGTTTTATATCATCTGCAGTCATCATGGCTAATTCTCCGTTAATTCCTCTTAATAAATTTCTCTTGAAGTTTTACTTGAAACATTGTCCTTAAATATTTATGATTCTTTTTTTTAACTAAAGTTCCATAAGCGTGTAAATGCTTGTTAAATATTGTAAATTGTAATAGATTGTAATTTATGACAAAAAAAGGCGTGCTGTATATCGTTGCAACTCCGATTGGCAATCTCGAGGATATCAGTCTTCGGGCAATCGGAGTATTACAATCAGTGGATTTTATTGCAGCTGAGGACACTCGACATAGCCAAAAATTATTAGCGCACTTAGGGATAAAAAACACGCTGATTTCTTTGCATGATTATAACGAGCGGAGTCAGTCGGGAGAACTTCTAGAAAAAATAACTCAAGGTGCAAGTCTTGCGCTGATTTCAGATGCAGGAACGCCATTAATTAGTGATCCGGGGTATGTTCTAGTACAAATGGCTCATGTTCAGGGTATTCGAGTGGTCCCCATTCCTGGAGCTTGTGCTTTAATTGCTGCACTATCTGCGAGTGGTTTGCCGACTGATCGATTTGTCTTTGAAGGATTTTTACCTGAAAAGCCTAATGCAAGACGCAAAGCCTTAGAACATTTAAAACTTGAAACACGAACATTAATATTTTATGAAGCGCCTCATCGAATTTTAGAATCTTTAAGAGCATTGGTAGAAATATTAGGAGGAGAGCGCGAAGCGACTCTGGCACGTGAATTAACCAAAACTTTTGAAACTATTCGTTTTGGGACACTGGCCGAATTATTAGGTTGGGTTGAAAATGATGTTAATCAAACTCGAGGTGAAATCGTATTGTTAGTCAAAGGTGCCAAAGCACCAGATAAAACAGAGTTGACCGCTGAATCTTTGCATATATTAAAAATTTTAATGACAGAATTATCGCTTAAAGATGCAGTGGGCTTAACTGCTAAAATGACTGGGATCCAAAAACAATTGTTATACAAATCGGGCTTGGATTTATCGAAGTCCTAAGAATATATCAAAAAATCGCATGGCTGTTTTAGAGGCAAAACGATTTTCTGCATTTTGCAGGATAACGATACCAACTTGATGTTCTGGTAAAAATGCAACAAAGTTAGTGAAGCCTTTTAACCAACCTCCATGAAAAACTAATTTTTGTTGATTAAATTGTAAGATTCGCCATCCTAAACCATATTGAGCATTTTTAATGCGTTCTCGTGGACCGTCATAGGAGCCTAAGCTATTTCTGGGTGTTGGAATTAAGGGTTGGTGTAAGCGCGCTAAGGCTTGGTTATTGAGGATATGAGGAAAACTTCCCATCTGTGCTTTTAAAAAAGTTGCCATATCTCGAACGGAGGAGTTTACCCCGCCAGCGGGTGCAACTGCATAATAGCCTTTTGAATAAATAGGACAACACTGAAAGATTCCTTTTTTATGTTTAACATGTGGAGAAGCTCGGTTTTCAGTTCGCATTAAACCTTCGTAAGTAGAGGTTGTGCGTGTCATGTTTAAGGGCTTTAGCAAGTAATTGGCTAAGGAATCGTGAAAAGTTTTACGGGTAGTGGCCATGGTGATTTCACTAATTAAACTAAACATGGCGTTGTTGTAGTCATATTTTTTTCCGATTGCCGATCTAACGGGTGTTGTTTGTAGCGTGCGGATAATTCGTGAATGGGGGGCATGGGATTCAATAAGATTGTTGAATCCAGCTCTTGGCAGTCCTGTTGTATGGCTTAATACATGTTTAATTGTCAGAGATTTTGGTTGTTTAGCCCCTTTTAAAGTAAAATTTGGCAAATAATGTTCGACGGGATCATTGATATTCAAAAGACCTTGGTTTTGTAAAATGGTTGCTAATGTGGCTGCGATGGGTTTAGAAACTGAACCCAATTGAAATACAGTGTCTAAATCAATTTTTTCTTTTTTCCCTAAGGCACGGACACCATAGCCATTCATAAATACCACTTGATTTTTGTAGACAATTGCGACAGCACATCCTGGAACACGATTTTGTTTAATAGCTTTTATGAGATGTTGTTCAAATTTAGAAATAACAGCAGAAATATTTTGAGGTGCCGGGGATTGAGGAGCTGAGGATAATTGGCTCGGAACAGGCGATAGTTTGTGGATTACTGGTAATGGTTTTTGAGAAACAGACGACAGTTTGTGAACTGTAGGAGATAGTTTTTGAGGAATAGGTGATACTTTGCGGACCACAGGTTTTTTTTGAGAAGCAGGGGATAGTTTGCGAATCATGGGTTTTTTTTGAGAAACGGGAGACATTTTGTTGATCACAGGCGGTTTTTTTTGAGGCGTGGATGATGATGGCTGAGCCTCCGCCTTTGTTTCTATAAGACCTATCATACAGACAGCTATTATAATAAGGCTCTTCCATGTATGAGCCAGATGCAAAGATTTCATCAATTTCACTTTTTCATCCAATTTGTATTTTTTTTAATTCTAGCATGAAAATTAAGATGTTGTTAATTACGTTACTACCCTATATCCTTGTCTTGGGAGTTGGCTAGGCAGTCGCTCTATCTCTTGAAGATAGGGAGGAAAGTCCGGGCTCCACAGGGCAGAGTGCCAGGTAATGCCTGGGAAGCGTGAGCTTACGGAAAGTGCAACAGAAAGTATACCACTTGCAATTTAACCATTGCGAGAAAGGGTGAAATGGTGCGGTAAGAGCGCACCGCATGGGTGGTAACACGCCATGGCTCGGCAAACCCCACTCGGAGCAAGACCAAATAGAGATCCTTCAGTGTGGCCCGCATTGGATCTGGGTAGGTCGCTTGAGACGTATGGTGACGTACGTCCTAGATGAATGGCTGTCCACGACAGAACCCGGCTTATCGGCTGACTCCCTTTTTATTTACTTATTAATTGCACCCATTATTTTTGTTTTTGAAAACCGATCATAAATCGTTAGTTTGTCTTTATCGAAAAATAACCATAAAAATCCCATTCCAAAAAATAATAAAGAGGGAATTGCTAAAATAAATCTTAGTAGTGCTTGTGGATAAGAAAGAGGGCGTTCATCTTGTGTTAATAAATGTAATTTCCAAGCTTTCATGCCTATTGTTTGACCACCATGACACCAAAAACCAATAAAAAAGAGAGCAATGAGGGTAATTAAAAATATCTGATAGTAGATATTACCGGGAAAGATGGGTTTGCCTTTGGTAAAAATAAGGGCAAATCCGGTACCGATTAAAAGAATGGCAAGAATAAGAATGCCATCATAAAACATGGCAGCTAAACGTTTATAAAAGGGTGGGTGATTAAAATTAACCATTTTATACAGGCAAAGAGAATAAAAATATAATTAATGGTGCCGGGAGAGAGAATCGAACTCTCACAATGTCGCCATTACCAGATTTTGAGTCTGGCGCGTCTACCAGTTCCGCCATCCCGGCTTTTTAACGTTGAGGGGGCATTCTAACAAATTGTGAGCTTTTATGGTAGAATCAATCTCAATGAAAATCGAGACATTTTGTTTTTTAACTATCTAAGAGCCTTTTCCTTAAGTTCCCTCTCAGTGTTTTACGGGGGAGGGCTAGGGTGGGGGCGCGTTACAAAGAGGAATAGAAAATGGGACAAAAATTAATATTGGTTTTAAGTTTATGGATAATGACAACAGTCGCGATTGCTGAAGGGAGTGGGAGTGCTCCTGCAGATTCCGGTTCAGGTGCTTTGGCGCAAGGACTCATGTTGGCGGGATTTGTTGCTATTTTTTACTTTCTTATTTTACGACCACAAAATAAACGTGCTAAGGAACATCGGGATTTAATCACGAATCTTGCAAAAGGGGATGAAGTCATCACAACAGGTGGCATACTTGGAAAAATTCATCGCATAACGGACAATTTCTTTGTGATCATGGTTGCTGAAGGAATTGAAGTTGCTGTACAAAAACAAGCAATTGCCAGTGTGTTACCAAAGGGCACTTTAAAATCAATTTAAGGGAAAAATAATGTCACACTTTCCACGGTGGAAATATTATTTATTGGCTGTTGTTTTATCCCTAGGACTTATTTATGCTTTGCCGAATGTGTTTGGGGAAGATCCGGCTGTACAAGTTCAAGGCTTAAATGGTCAAACACTTTCACCAACAATTAAAGACAAGGTTGAAGAGCTACTTAAAAAAGCAGATATTTCAGCTAAATCCATTGTCTGGCAGACGGGAGAGCTATTAGTTCGATTAAGGGATCCTGAAAGCCAATTAAAGGCCAAAGAAATTATCAAAGAGGGATTAGGAGGATCCTACAGTGTTGCCTTAAATCTTGCACCATTAACTCCTGCTTGGTTAGAAGCTTTAGGGGCCAAACCCATGAAACTTGGATTGGATTTAAGGGGAGGGGTTCACTTTTTGATGGAAGTGGATGTGAATTCCATTATTACTCGCCGTTTAGAGGGGTATTATTCGGAGATCCCCAAAAATTTACGTGCAGCAAAAATTCAATATACACGTATTGAGCGCAAACCAAATCAGATTATTCAATTAGAGTTTGCCAACGAAGGAGAACAGGATAAAGCCTATTCTTTATTGCGAGATCAACGAGAACTCAGTTTGGTGAAAGCGCAGGAAAATAATCAATTTGTTATTCAAGCCAGTTTAACACCCGATGTGATTCGAGAAATTCGTAATGATACCATTGAGCAAACAACAACAATTCTTCGTAATCGTGTCAATGAATTAGGGGTTGCAGAAGCAATTGTTCAGCGACAAGGCTTAAATCGAGTGGTGGTGCAATTACCTGGCATTCAAGATACTGCCTATGCAAAAGAAATTTTAGGAAAGACGGCAACGCTAAAATTTTTGATGCAAGATACAGAACACGATATACAACAAGCTTTAAGCGGAAGAGTTATAGCGGGTTCTAAAATTTATTTAGACAGAGCGCGGATACCGGTATTACTGAAAGAACAGATTATTTTAACAGGTGAATCTATTACCGGTGCTACCACAGGGATGGATAGAGATAATCGCCCAGCAGTGAATATTCGTTTGGGGGGAGATGTCTCTGCCTTCGTGAAAATGACTCGAGAAAATGTGGGTAAACGCATGGCCGTTGTTTACATAGAAAGTAAAGATAATCAAATAACAGAATCTGTGATTAGTCTCGCAACCATTCAAGGACCTTTGGGGAATCAGTTTCAAATTAATGGATTATCTTTGCCAGAGTCAAGAAATTTAGCCTTGCTGTTGCGTGCAGGTGCCTTACCGGCGGCAGTGTCTATTGTAGAAGAACGTATTGTGGGTCCGAGCATGGGCAAAGAAAATATTCAGATGGGCATGATTTCGGTTGTTGTGGGTCTTGCCTTGGTTTTATTGTTTATGGCCCTTTATTATAGTGTTTTTGGTATTATTGCGAATTTGGCGTTGGTGGCTAATTTGGTTTTACTGTTGGCGATGATGTCTCTTATTGGAGCAACATTAACTTTACCTGGTATTGCGGGTATTGTATTAACCTTAGGGATGGCTGTTGATGCCAATGTTTTAATTTTTGAACGTATTCGAGAAGAATTGCGATTAGGGGTCTCTCCGCAAGCCAGTGTGCATCGGGGTTTTGAGTATGCTTTTGCAACGATCATAGACTCAAATCTTACCACATTGATTGTCGGGGTTATTCTGTTTGCAGTTGGCACAGGCCCTGTTAAGGGGTTTGCGGTTACTTTATGTATTGGTATTTTAACCTCTCTTTTAACGGCAACAGTTGGGACGCGTGCATTAGTGAATTTATTGTACGGTGGGCGGATGACCAAGCGGATTAGGGTGGGTATTTAAGCTCTCCAGATAAGTATTTTGGTGAGCGGATGCATGTTTGATCGAAGCGAGTTCAGTAGCGAATCAAAATATTTATCTGGAGAGCTAGATGGAGTTTTTTAAAAAACAATCTTCTATCGATTTTATGGGATTACGGCGTTACACCGCTGTCATGTTTTTATTGTTATCAATTATCTCCATTGGATTATTAGCAACACAAGGTTTAAATTTCGGCTTGGATTTTACCGGAGGTACGCAAGTTGAAGCACGTTTTCAATCACCGATAGAAGCCTCTTTGGTTAGAGAACAATTAGAACATCAGGGTTTTCAAGGGGTCAGAGCTCAACAGTATGGTTCCACCCAAGATATTTTAATTCGAGTGGCCAATCAAAAAAAGGATCAGGCAGAAGAACAAAGGGTGACGCAACAGATTAAAGAGACGCTACTTAAAGAGTATCCCGGCATTGAAATTCGACGTATTGAATTTGTAGGCTCTGAAGTAGGGGAGCAGTTGGTAGAACATGGTACTATTGCAGTCATTGTTTCTATTTTAGCAACCATGATCTACATTGCCTTCCGGTTTGAATATCGTTTAGCAGTCAGTGCAGCGGTTGGATTATTGCATGACGCGGTTTTGCTTTTAGGCGTTTTTTCTCTGTTTAAATTTGAATTTGATTTAGCGACTTTGGCTTCTGTGTTGGCAGTTTTAGGTTATTCCTTGAATGATACAATAGTTGTGTTTGATAGAGTGCGTGAGAATTTTAGAAAGATCCGCAAGGGTACGCCTGTTGAAATTATGAATCTTTCCATTAATCAAACCTTATCTCGTACCATCATGACGTCTTGGTTAACTTTACTGGTCGTGCTTGCATTATTATTTTTTGGTGGAGAGTCATTGTTTGGATTTTCAATGGCCTTTTTTGTTGGAATTATAATCGGAACCGTTTCTTCAATTTATGTTTCTGGGGCTTTAGCATTGTGGATGGGCTTGAGCCGTGCGGATTTAATGCCGAAACAAAAGGTTGAAGTAAACGAGCCTTGATAAAGATTTGTCCTCCGTGATACGCTATAACATCATTTTAGGCGCGTAGCTCAGTGGTAGAGCACCACCTTGACATGGTGGTGGTCGGTGGTTCGATCCCACTCGCGCCTACCAATTAAAAATCTCATAATGTCCTAAATCATCCAAAAACCCTTTGAATTCAAGTCTAATTCTGTTATATCATGTCCTAACTGATCCAGTGAATTCCCATAAAATCTAATATATTTGGGGGTATTAGTGGGGGTATTTCTGGCTTCATAATTATCGATACCCCCAGAAGGATAGTTTGATGCCATTAACCGAACTCAAAGTGCGTAGTGCAAAGGGTAAAGATAAACCCTATAAACTATCTGACGAAAAAGGGCTATATCTTTTGATTACCCAACACGGCTCTAAATGCTGGCGCTTTAAGTATCGTTTTATGGGAAAAGAAAAAGTATTAGCGATAGGGGTGTATCCTGAAATTTCGTTGTCTGAAGCAAGAGAAAGACACAGTGAGGCTAGAAAGCAATTAGCCAATGAAATTGATCCAGGTATTGTCAAACAAGTATCTAAACGTGCTGAGCAGGCAGCAGCAGAAAATAGCTTTGAGGCAGTAGCACGAGAATGGTTTGCTAAATACTCACCTGGCTGGGTAAACAGTCATAGTTTTAAAATTCTCAGTCGTTTAGAAAGAGATATTTTTCCTTGGATAGGCCAAAATTCTATTGCTGAAATAGCAGCACCTCAATTATTAGGAATATTACGTCGAATTGAAGCCAGAGGAACCCTAGATACTGTTCATCGTGCCCATCAAGATTGCGGGAGAATTTTTCGGTATGCAATTGCTATAGGGAAATGTGACAGAGACCCCTCGGCAGATCTTCGAGGAGCGATTCCTCCTGCAAGGGTGCGGCATCGGGCTGCTATTTTAGAACCTAAAAAACTTGGTGAGTTACTAAGAGCTATTGAAGGATATGAGGGTTTTTTTGTAACTAAGTGTGCCTTGCAGCTTGCGCCTTTACTTTTTGTTCGTCCTGGTGAATTAAGAAAGGCCGAATGGTCAGAAATCAATTTAGACATTGCTGAATGGAATATCCCCTCTGAAAAAATGAAAATGAGACAAGCACACCTCGTTCCTTTATCTCAACAAGCGATACACATTCTTCAGGAGCTTTATCCTTTAACTGGCAAGGGGAAGTATATTTTCCCAGGCTCCAGAACTAAAAACCGTCCAATGTCTGACAATACAATTAATGCGGCATTAAGAAGGTTAGGTTATGGCACAACAGAACTTACGGCTCATGGCTTTCGGGCCAGTGCCAGAACTATTTTAGATGAAGTTTTGGGATTTCGACCCGACATCATTGAGCATCAATTGGCTCATGCCGTGAAAGATCCTTTAGGTCGTGCTTATAATCGAACTTCACATTTGCAAATACGGCGAGAAATGATGCAGAAATGGGCAGATTATTTAGATGAAGTGACAATAATATAAGGAAATACTATGAGTGACTTAGAAGTTGATGCGTCAGAATATAAAGAGGAAGCAATGGATCTTGGAGAAGAGTTGGATGTTCTGTCACAAGCAAAAGCAGATTTTATTTATTGGAGCAATATGCCATTTTGGTCGCTTGACGAAGGGATTGCACTACTTCTTGGTAAAGATCCAGAAATAGTCAATTGGGATATTATACGCCATTATGTGAATTATCCAATTTCATCGGAACTGTGTTTGGATTATTCCAAACTGAGAATTTTAGTCTTGCGAGCGTTGGAGATGCAAGAAATTAATAAATCAAATTCGCCAGTTGTTTTTCTTGAATGGGCTGAAAGTAGAAGTGTTGAAATTCCGGAAGTTCTACGGCAACAAATAGCAGCAAGAAAAAGCATTAAAACTACAGCTGAGGCAGAAACAGATAATCTTCTGAAAATAAAAGATGAAGAAATGGCTGCACTTAGAAAACGAATAGAAGAATTAGAGGCTTTAGTCTGGGAAGGCTTTGATGAGAATGTAAGTACCTATTCCAAAGAACTTGCTATAGCAGTTAAAGCACATGGAGCTATCAGTAAGAATTGGAAAAAAGGTATGAGCATAAAGAAACAGATTACGATTTGGTTACAGGATAATTACCCTAAGCTTATGAATGAAGAGAAAGAACGCATAGCGAAGATGTGCAATTGGCAGAAAAGTGGTGGGGCGCCTAGTACTCCATAAAAACTTACTCGTTATTATTTGAATATCAATAATAATCTGAAAATTAGAATTTTTTGTTGTGTTTAATTAATTTTAAGTGGGGCTCTGCCCCATACCCCGGGATATTTGAAGACGTGATTCACTTTTTGTTGCAAGGGATTAGGGCAACCCCAGAGGGGGTTACCCTGAATCACGTCACGGCCATTGGCGTCCCCGCCTGTACCGTAATTAAAATATTACTATTAATATTTGATGCATTTCAAGCAAAAATTGCTCTTTACAACAGATTATTGTTATTTCACATTTTATATTAACCTACCCACCCCTCATACAAAAAATCGCTTAATTCTTAATAATATTAAAAAAACTTGCCCACCCCTTTATCCCTGATTCTGCGAGGGTTTTTGCAAATCTACTACCCTCTTTTTTAGAACCTACCTATCCCATCCAATCTATTTTTCAAAGTGTAACTGGTTTTAAATAAAAACATGTTTAACAAACGCCAAGGCGAGGTAAGGAAATCCATATGACAAATGTAATACTAAGACTTCCAGCAGTAAAAAACCGAACGGGACTTGCTCGTTCAACTATTTATTTACGTATTTCCCAGGGTACTTTCCCCAAACAGATTTCACTGGGAGGTAGGGCCATCGGCTGGGTAGAGAATGAAATCGAAGCGTGGCTATCCAATCAAATTGAACAGAGTCGAAAAACCAAGAAATAGGGAGTTAAGATGGCAAAAAATGAAAATGAAATCAGTCCAGATAAAACTGGGGTTGAATTAATATGTGCAATGGATTTGGAACCCGAGCCTATGCGTTGGATTTGGAACGACTGGCTTGCTGCTGGAAAATTTCATATTCTTGCAGGCGCACCAGGGACAGGTAAAACTACCATTGGGTTGAGTTTAGCTGCAACTATTACCCTTGGTGGTGCATGGCCAGATGGGTCTAAATGCGAGCCAGGTAATGTTTTAATATGGTCTGGTGAGGATGATCCCAAGGACACATTGTTACCGCGCTTGCTCGCTCATGGTGCCGATCGAAAGCGTGTTTATTTTGTTAGCGATGTTTTTGAACATAACAAACCCAGAGCGTTTGATCCGTCACGAGACATGGATAAGTTGTATGACAAAGCTGCACAAGTTGGTGAGGTTCGATTAATAATTGTGGATCCAGTGGTAAACGTTGTCTCTGGGGATTCTCACAAAAATGGTGAGGTAAGAAGGGACCTGCAACCATTAGTAGAGCTTGGTGATAAATTAAAAGCGGTAATATTAGGTATATCGCATTTTAACAAAGGAACATTAGGACGGGATCCCCTAGAACGAGTAACAGGTTCGATCGCTTTTGGTGCACTGGCTCGAGTAGTTCTAGCTACAGCTAAGGTTACTGACAAAAATGGCCAATTGAAACGTCTTTTTGTTAGAGCAAAATCCAACAATGGTCCAGATGACGGTGGCTATCAGTATCAGATTGAGCAAATAGAACTTCCAAATTATCAGGGTGTATTTTCGTCTAAAGTGATCTGGGGAGATCGAGTTAAAGGATCTGCCCAGGAGCTACTGACCGACACAAATAATCAAAATATCCCAGAAGAACGCTCCATACTTTCTGAGGCAGTGGATTTCTTGGAGGTATTACTTTCAGAAGGGGCGGTAACCAAAAAGGAGATTGATGAAAGGGCTAAAGAGGCCGGCATCAAAAATATAACATTGCGTAGGGCTAAAGAATATCTGGGGGTAGAAACAGAACACGATGGATTTGGAAAAGGTAGTATTTGGAAATGGTACTTACCATCAAAGATGTTCAAAGAAAACAAAGATGCTCATACAAATAGTGTGAGCACCATTGAAAAAGATGAGCATCTTTATGAAAAGTTCCCCTTTATCTGATAGGTGTAAAAATACAAAAAGTAATCCGCATGGCGAAGCTATGCCTAAGTGCGCACTTCAACCATGGAGAGCGGAAATCAAAAAAATTGGCCCACAACAAAGTTCTTGACTCTAGGGGACTCCTGTCCCCTAGGACCCCTGCGCTCGCCGCGCGGCAGGGGTCTAGATGCTTCGCTTACTGACCCCTCACGTTAGGCGTATGTTCCGCCTTTCAGTTGTTAAAAAGTTCTTGCTCCGTTCCTCCTTGACTGCCTTTATCATTCGCTGAAAAATCGTACACAAAAACTTCGTGGGACATTTTTGTCTTGCCGTTTTCCATATTCACGTTGCGTAGCAATGTATCGAGTGCGCCCTTAGGTTCTTTCGGGCTTTGGGATTTTTCATTTCTTTGGCATAGATTGAATGCGTTTTTGTGCTTGGGCTTTGGGCACTAATCTTCCTCGCTACGCGTAATTTTAGCGGGTACCCCTCATTTATGAGCGTATACAAAGCCACCATTTTGGAATTATGCTTAGGTAAGTTTAGAAACAAAAGGATTAAAAAATGACTATGCCAACGGTTCAAGATTTATTGAAAAAGAAATTGCAATTGCAAGCACGTATCCAAATGATGCAAGCAAAGGAAGAAACCCAAAAAAGAAAAGATGATACTCGAAGAAAGATATTAGTAGGGGCCTATATTATCGATAAGCATGGGAGAACAGATACGATTGAAAGTTTGTTGGAGGGTTTGGATATGTTCTTGTTTAGAAAAGGGGATCGCGCGTTGTTTGGGTTGCCAGCAAGGGAAGAAGGTGATGGGGATAATACAAAGCCAGAATTGTCGTAATAGAGAATAAAAATATTTTTTTAGATATTTAACTAATTTTGTTGTTAAAAAAATCGATTTGATATATAAGTTTTAATGTCAAATATTTTTTAGCATTAATCTGAGAGAAACTTTATGAGCAATATCCTTTTACTTGGTGCGGGATTTAGTCGTAACTGGGGTGGCATTTTAGCGTCTGAGGCTTTTGCATATCTATTAGGTTGTCCAGAAATTTCAAATAATAAACGTTTAAAGGATCTTCTTTGGCGGAATCAACAAACGGGTGGATTCGAAAATGCATTAGAGGAGATCCAAGCCGATTTCAATAAAAATCCAGAGGCTTCTAATAGGGATGATCTCGTTAATCTCCAAAATGCCGTGATTCGAATGTTTCATGATATGAATAGTGGTTTTGAAAATACCAATTTTGAATTTCAGAATGCTCGAGAACGGATAGTACAAACATTTCTTACTAAATTTGATGTGATACTCACCTTAAATCAAGATCAGTTACTAGAACATCACTATATCGAAAATGGATATCTACTGTCGAATGGAAGGTGGAGTGGATCAGAATTACCAGGTATGAAACATATTTCAGATCCTAATGTAAGTTCATGGGCGAATCGAACTTGGGTGCCGGTAGATCAAAAGAAGTTTCAATTAGACAATCATAGGCTTCAGCCCTACATTAAGCTTCATGGATCTTCAAATTGGCAAAAAGAAGAGAATCAACAAGTTCCAATACTGGTTATGGGTGGAAACAAGATCCAACAGATTGGATTATTTCCTGTATTGAGTTGGTATCACGAACTATTTAAAGAACAACTATCTCAACCTGACGCACGTTTGATGGTTATTGGTTATGGATTTCGAGATACACATATTAATGATATTATTAGGCAAGCAGTGAATAAACATAGTTTGAAAATGTTTATTATAGATCCAAAAGGTGGTGATCTTCTTGAAGATACTCTTAAAAACAGTCTCATTGGTGCATCGCGTAGATCATTAAGTGAAATATTTGGTAATGACACAATTGAACACAACAAGGTTATGCGATTTTTCAATGTATGATCTCCGGATCTCAGTAAACATCAAGTACATGTTAAAGAGTGTTGGTGAAAAAGTGAATTAAGTTATAAATCAATCTATAATAATTATGTAGGGTATTCATTATTACCAGTCTCCTTTTATAGCGAGAATATGTCTCTATTGGATAAGGGAGATATGGTGTCTCGCGAAGAGCCAGACTTAATCTGGTTTTATATAGGAGTTAAAAGTTAACATGTATCTTAAGGTTTTTTCAAAATATGGAAGAAAATAATTTTAACACAAAAGATTCTGTAAACGCATGGTTTGATGATTTGAAAAAGAAGATAGATGTGCTTCCAGAGTTAAAGGGAACAAAACGTGATGGCAGATATTTAGAAGACGAGGCATATATTCTATGTATTGTTTACCTGGATCAGTTATCTAATCGTTTTCAAGGTATTAAAACAATAGGCAAATGGAGATTTTGTGATTTATTAATAAATTATTCAGGAAATCTATTGTTCGCGAACATAAGTTTCCGCCAATTACTCTTAGAGTTAAAAAAAGAATCAGAAAAATCAAAAAAGAAAACACAGAAAATAAAAGATATTTTTGAGAAATTATTTGTTTTTTTTAATTCCAAGGGTTGTAATCTAGACGAAAATTCATTGATTTCCAAAAAAGGCTCGAAACTTTATTCCAAAATATATACTAAAAAGGGAATGCTTAATTTTGTAAAAAATGTTTTAATTGAATCAGAATTCCAGTTATTAAATGAGAAAATAGATAAAGGAAGAGGTTCTATAGCATCTTTTTGTTATGACAAGATTCGGAGTCTTGCGATTCATGAGCATGGGCCTTCTGGTTGTTGGGTAATCGGAGGAGAGGAAATAAGTTTTGAAGTTTTGTATTCCTCATTAAAAAATATTTATCAATATATCAAGAAAGATTATGAGAAAACAGGAAAATTTTTGGGTTATGTAGCTGGAGTTCATCCTTTTTCAAAATAAAAATATAGGAGGCATTATATGAAAGTCGAGGTGTTAGAACCGGACATTTGACAATTACAAGTGCGTATTTTATGCCAGATCTGACTTTTCCCGATACTAATATACTAAACTGAAGTTATGTTATGGGTAGGAGAAAGGTAAAATGCAGGGAATAGGTATTTTGTTGACTGGGATTGGAACATTCATTCAAGGAGTAGCTGCGCTTATAATTGCCTTTATAGCGCTTTATAGTATTTTATATCCAGAGGTTGCTGCAACTAAAGTGTATAATTTTCAAAATAAGTATATGCTAATGCAAAAGGATGAGCAAAGTAAAGCTACGAGATCAAGTCCTAAGGGATCCCCACATCTTTAGACCAAGGAACTTATATGGTTGAAAAGTTTCCAGAGATACTTTACAAATATCGCACAATTACAGAAGATGATCGAAAAAATTCTGAGAATGCTTTCACTAAGAAATTACTTGCAGATGGAGAACTTTATTTTCCTCCCTTCGATAAACTTAATGATCCTAATGAAGCTTTGTTTGTATATCCTGAGGATACAGATATAGCAGTTACTGAAGAAGAATTAAATAATTATTCAAAAGAAAACATTAAAGAACAAGAAAGTTTGCCAGATGGACGATATCGGCTACGTGTAGATGGAGCTATTGCAGGAGCACATGTATTGGCAAGACTAAAACAAAATTTAAATTGGGGTGTCTTATGTTTAACTGAAGTTCATGATGATCTTTTAATGTTTGATTATTATGCTGGTGGGCACAAAGGGATTTGTATTGGATTTGATTGGAAAAGTTTTGGCATTTTTCCTAAAGGAAGTGAGGCGCATCAGCGACCCGTGAAGGTTAAATATAGCGACATTCCTCCACTTATTGGAAATGATTTAAATGATATTAACGAAATCTTTCATACTAAATGGAGAGAATATAACCATGAACAGGAATGGCGTCTTTTCTATGTTAATGGAATTTTTAATGAAAGGATTAATGTTCGTAAAGCAATAAATAGAATTATTTTTGCTACTTTAACGAGCGAGGAGGATAAAAAATTAGTGAAATCTTGGGTCAAAGATTTACCTAACATTACGTTTTACCAAGCGAAATTAAAATCAGGCCAGTATTCCTTGGATGTAATAAAGATTGTGTAAAAATGTACGAATAGTCTAATGCCATGAGGTCTTGGAAAACGACTTGTCACTATTCGATAGCATGGGTTTTAGCAATATTCAAGAGATTTCGCAGCTATCGTCGTTGAAACCGAAAAATTTGCTGCTATAAAGGTTTATTCTATCGCTATACTTAAGAAGATGTTTGGGAAGTACAGGTATATCTTTATAATCGCCAAAATATATTTTATCAATTTTTGAATTTTCACACAGACTTTTAATGATATAATCATCATGTTCAAAAGAGACGCCAAAAGTATAAACGTTTCCCTTAATTTCTTTTAATTGATTGTGTGAGTATTGTAAGTAAAAATTATCAGATATTTGTTTAATTTTATCTGTAGAATTTCCCTCTAATATAACTAGTGGAAGATTGTCCATTACTTGTATTTTCTGGACAAGAGTTTCTTCCGGTTTGTATGTTATCTTGTGAGTTCCAAGTTCATTGTGATATAGATGAAGCGCCCCATGAAGATATGATATTGGTATTTTATTTTTCCGTGTTGCGTAATTGTGGAAATGGGAAAAGTAATTGTTTTTGTTATCACTGATAGAACATGAAAATCCATCACAAAAATGACTAACAGAATCGATTATGAGCCAATACAAGACCAAATCATAATTTGTTGTAAAAATATTTTGAAATGATTTTAGTGTATTTGTAACACACTGTTTATTTTTAAGTTCTAATTCCTTCGGTAAGGACGGATGTTTTTTCCCAAGGTTTTCAATAAACAGTTTTTTGAGTGTTTCAATTTCTTTTTTTAGTACATCATTGTAATTTTTTTTAAGAGTTTCGTCACCATTAACAAGAAATGGTATTATTAATTTTCCGCAAATTAAGTATTCAATCATCTTTTCTAGATTATTAGATCCAAGCATCACGGATGCCGTTTTCAAAGATCCATCATTATCTGATATAAGCTTTTCCCAACGAAAAATATTATGAAAATACAAAGAGAACCCATTTCCGATTAATAATGTATTATTAGTAGTGTTAGTAGTGTTAATTTTTTTAATAGTACACACTTGACTTTTCCTCAGAGAACATATGTTTATTTGGCTTCCACTGTGATACAAAGTTCCCAATGCGTTGAAGTACACGCATTGTGCAAATGATTTTTTCTAATCAGATATCGGACAACTGAAATTGTAAATGTGAAACATAAGATTAATAAATTTGTCCCCATGGTAATCTGTTCTCTGCTAAATCTTATGTGAAAATCTATTTTATAACCTGGATATGAAAAGAATGTTTAACCTCATTAACATTACATTTGACCCAGATTGTCGAGAAAGTTCATGCGAGACGTTAAATAAGCAGATAAGTAGTTCAGTTTTGAAAAAATTTATTTTATTGGGGGATAAAATTTCCCAAGAAATATATAATAGGATATTCTTCTTATTATTTCTAAAATGATTAATTCAATAATCAAAGCTATTATTAATAGACCGCTTTCATTTTGAAGAGCAGAATAATATGAATTCATTGAAACATTTATTCTAAATAAAAGATTAGAATTCTTATTTTCAAAATTGGTATTATCTGTTGTGAATTTTAGAGAACCATTATCATTGTAATGATTATTAAAATATTCATCTAGTCCAAGAAGCGCTGCGGCAGCAGGGTCTGTTACTGTGCCATCAGGGTTTCGACATTCTGCGGGAATGCTTTGATCTGGCTCATACTTAATATGAGGATCACAAGTGTAGATTTTTGGCAAGTTATCTTTGTGAGAAATTTCGCATAATTTTATAAAATCTAATTTATCTTTTGGATCAGTAGTCGTTATGTTGTATATATTAATCCCAAGCTCATTGAAAGTATATGTTTTTTTGTTCCCATAATTACAAGAAATATAAGATTTTTGGTAATTATAAGGATTTTGATTATAACTTTGTGTGGCAGAGATTAAAGTAAATAGAATGATAAGGATTGCAATAAAAGTTGCCATTAGAATAAATAACACTTTAAGAAACCTATACCATGGTTTTGTATTTAACCATTGTATACTGTGTCTTGGTTTTTCTGAACTCATAATTAGTAATCCAAATTTAAATATTTATATGTAATTACACGTTTGATTGAGCAAAATATCAAATGTATGTGAAGTATAGTACAGACAGATTCATCGAATGATATCGCATTTTTCTTGTCCACTCTTAATGCTTCAGAGAAACCGCTGGATCTATTCTAAAAAGTTGACACCCCGGGGTTTCTGGTGTCAACGCATTAATGGCAGAGTGTGATCGATAGTGATTGAAGTAATCTTGATAAGTATCGAGTTTTTTCTGTAAGTCTCGGGCATTCCAGATTAATAGGTTGTTTAAGAGATCTTTGTCAACCGCGCTGTTAATTGATCCCTTCGCAGCACTTCTAATTGTTCCCCCCAGTACATTTCAGATCTTACTCCTAAAAAAGTATTAATAGAGCGAGAAGTGCAATTAAGTAATGGAGCATAAAATTGAGACTGGCGTGTATTAAGATCTATTATCAAAAAGACTGTCTTCGAGTGGTAAATTTTTAACATCGATTGCTTTTAAACATTGGATAAATAAAATGGCACTAAAAGTGCCTCTTGCGAGACGTGCACGCATATCTTCAACCTTTATTTCCACACCGATGTCTTTTAGTTTTTGCACCAGTTCAATGTAGGTCATTCCACGTTTAGCAAGTTCAGTTTTAACTATTTTGGAGGCAATTTTCGCCCAGTATTTTTTATCTTTGCTCATTGGCTTCTTATAAAGATGTTTAATGACATCTTTATAGTAAATATTAACATCATAAATTACAAGAAATTAATTGACAAGGTTAATGAGAGAGCTATAATAGATGTGTATAAACAACTTTTACAGCTTTTATGTGATATGAAATACTCGTGAAGTTTAAAAGTAACAAACTTCATGACAATTTTGTTTATAAGAAGTGGCATGTCGGCTATTAAAGCCAACATGCCACACCCATAGTGTGTGGGTGCTTGTCACACCAAACGCACTACTACCAAAACCAACTAATAGGAGTCGGCTATGGATAAATGTAAAGTATCAGATTATGTATTGTTAATGAAGCAATTGGTGGATTCACAGGAAGTGTTGCTTGAGTACCACATTAAAGTAGAAGCAATGGTCGAAATGGCGCTGGCAAAGGATTTAATTGATTATCCTGCGCTAAAGCTGCACACATATTTGTGGGCATTAAGCGATTTGGTTGGTAAGGCCAAGAGTTATAACGAAGATATAATAAGTACTTTGAATAATATCGTGACGTTGTTAACGAACCTTGGTGAACCTATTTTTGACAGCTAGTAAAGGTTGGAATTTATAATCCTATATAATTGTTGCATAATTCCGGTAGTTAATTTCAAAAAATTAATGAAGGAAATATGCAACAATTGTGGGGTTAATGGGATTTTTCAACTGGCAAATAGTTTGTAGTCTGGCAGATGGAGAAGCGGGACATTTGTATAAAAAGCAGTATTAAGCTTAAGTGGTTACCTAATTTTAAGGTAAGATATAAAAAGCTACAATAAGTTGGATTGCTGTGATAAAGTGCTATCCCGAAGGGGATCAAAGGAAAATTGTAGTATTACATGATTAAGAGGGGCGCGATGTGACACTAGATGAACTAAAAAGGATGATTAAAGACGAAACCAGAATAGTGGAGCTTAAATCTACAACTGGAGAAGTTAGAAAAGCATGCGGAACTCTTTGCGCTTTTCTAAATGATCGCGGTGGTGTTGTTCTTATTGGTGTTAAAAATGATGGTCGTCTATCTGGACAAATGGTAACTGATAATACTCGACAAGAAATAGCTAATGAAATAAGAAAAATTGAGCCTCCCGCATCAGTAGAGGTGAGTTATATACCATTAGAGGCGAAAAAATTTGTTATTGCAATGGAAGTCCCACATGGTGATCACATTCCTTACATTTATGATGGTCGCCCTTATCATCGAGTTGAATGTGAGACTGTTCGTATGCCTCAACATTTATATGAGCAATTGCTTGTCAAAAGAGGACAACTAAATCATGCTTGGGATGAGTATATAAATAATGATTATTCTATAGAGGATCTGGATCATGATGAAATTCGCAACACGATCAAAAAAGGAATTGTAGCTAAACGAATGCCAGAAGATGCTTTGCAGGAGGATATAAACAGTATCCTTAGTCGATTAGAGCTATTGCAAAATGGGAAGCCAAAAAATGCCGCAGTGGTTTTGTATGCGAAAAAAATGGATGCACAGTTTTCGCAATGTATGATTAAAATGGCCAGATTTAAAGGGGTGAGCAAATTAGATGATTTTATCGACAACCAGCAAGTTTATGGTAACGCTTCTAGGATTATAGATGAAGCGACTAATTTTATGAGAAAACATTTAAATATATCAAGTACATTTCCAGAAGATAGTTTTGTTCGTTCAGATAAATTCACGGTTCCGGTACTTGCTGTTCGTGAAGCCATGATTAACGCTGTTTGTCATAGGAACTATCAAAACAACTCTGCGATTTCCTTAGGCATTTTCGACGATAAAATGGAAATTTGGAATAGTGGGACTTTGCCAAAAGAATTGAAAATAGAAGATTTAAAACATAAACATGAATCCCACCCTAGAAATAAATTGATTGCTAGAACTTTGTATCAACTGGGTTTTATAGAAAAATGGGGAAATGGGACACTAAAAATAATTGAAGAGAGTCGAAAACACGGAATACCAGATCCTGTTTTTGAAGAATATTCGAGTGGATTATCAGTACAATTTATATTTGCTGAACCCATTGGGCCGCGTGCTGAAATAATAAAACAGAAACAGTTATTAGATGGGAGAGCAGGAAAGTTGAAAAATCTGTCGAAGAGACAGGTTGAAATCATTAATATATTAGAGAATTCCGAGGATCTTAAGGCAGCAGAAATAATGATTAAATTATCGGATTCCCCATCAGAAAGAACCCTAAGAGATGATCTGACTATTCTTAAAAAACAGGGAATTATTGGATCTAGGGGGCACGCTTGGAGAACTGTATGGTTTGTATTGAAGCCTGAAATTAAATAGGGTATCTTTTTTGGCGGCTTGCGGCGGTCGAAGGCGGTTGAGCCTACCATTCAAGAATTGAATCGGAGTTGAGTGAGTCAGACAATGACTATCTGTTTTACATTGAAATTACTGCGCGTGGGGTGGATAATAAGCATGCTTTAAACCTGAGCTGCCGGGTACGGGCAGAGCCCGTCATAATTTGGTCGCGAAGCGCTCCTTATAAAATTCTTGGAATCTTGTCTTCTATCCATGCTCCGCACCGTCGCCGCAAAAGCGTTAAAGGACGTAAGCGAAGCGTTTGCAAGGGAGGTTCCAGCCGATAGGCCCCTTGCAAACGATGAGCGGCGTCCTAGCTTTTGTTTAAGGCGATGGTAAGGGGCATGGATGAGGATGACATAAGAGATTTTGATGATACCTGAATCAAAATTAAACCAAGAGCAAGGATTGAAAGATTTCATTTGGTTGTCCCCAAAAAGGGAAGTCAGGAATTAGGTTATACAATTTATTCGTTAAGCTTACTGATAGGCGCTCATTGTCTTCAAGATTCTTACCCAGTTTATATGAGCATCTTTGCTATTTTTGAGCACCTTTAATGGTAAATACCATTTCCAAACCTCCTCCTTCCCATATTCATCCTTCACCTTTCAATGAAGCATCCCTAATTTTGCTGCTTTTAAATTAGGCAAGTTTTGGAATTTAAACTCTGATAAGATATTAGTTCAGGGAATGATTCGTTCTCTGTTAATTGTTTTAGGTTTTTTGCCTGACTTTTAGAACACTTAAGACAGCAGCTAATAATTGGGGGTATTTTTGGGGGTATCCTAAAAGTATAAAGAATTAAGCCTTAGAAGAATAGGGCTTGTAGGGTAAAATTCGATCCCACTCGCGCCTACCAATATAATCTCCATGATGATTCTGTGACTTTGGTAGCGGAAACACTTATCAAAGCTTCATTAGATCTCTTCGTGATTGAATTCGATTTTATGAATGCTATTTTTAAATGTCAAACGGCATGCGCAACTTTAATACTGTAGATTAGCGTTAAAGTTATTTCAATACCATGATTGTCTAACTTATTCTTATCTTCATTCAGATGTCTTTAGTTCATTTACCAATTGTTCTGCAGTGGGCAAATTTTCTAAATATTCTTTCGGTAGCGATTTTACAAGTTGATATTCAGCAACCCCTATAGGACGATTAGATGATTGTAATGTATATTCTACCTTCAATTCTTCTTTTGTTTTACATAAAATTAGCCCAATGCTTGGATGATCTCCAGGATGTTTTAACTGTGCATCTACTGCGGCTAAATAAAAATTCATTTTTCCAGCATGTTCTGGTTTAAACTCAATTATTTTTAATTCACAAACAATATAACACCTCAATTTCAAATGATAAAACAAACAATCAAGATAATAGTCATCATTTCCTACTTTTATGTGATATTGGCTTCCAACGAAAGCAAAGCCAATTCCTAATTCGACCAAAAATTTTTGAAGATGTTCCATTAATCCTAAATGTAAAGTACGCTCTTTGTATTCCTCTCCTAGCGTAAGAAAATCAAAGTTATATTTGTCTTTCATAATCTCAATTGCTAATTCAGATTGCGGTGATGGCAATGTTTTTGAGAAGTTGGTGGACTTCTTGGATATTGGCTGACGTTCATACAAACCGCTTTCAATTTGATGCCATAAAACAGCACGACTCCAACCATGCTCTATTGTACTTTTTGCATACCAAAATCTTTGCCCTTTGTCTTTAATTTTCTCCAGTAGCATAATATTCTGACCCCAGGGAATTTCTGCCACAGCTTGTGACAGTTTTATATCTTCTGGATATGCTAGATAAAACGCACGCATTCGCCAAATATTCCTGGCAGAAAATCCCTTTTTACCGGGAAAATCTCTTTGCAAATCTTTCCCAAGTGTTTCAATTACGCTATCTCCCCATTTTTCAGTCGCTTGTTTTATAATGATTGAACGACCAATGTCCCAATATAATTCAATTAAATAGCGGTTAACTGATAGACTTGCCTTTAATTGGCTTCTCTTAATTTTCTCCTTAATATCAGAAAGAAGTTCAATATATTCTTCATTAAGAATTGCTTCTCCAAGCATTTTTGATTTTTTCATGACTTCTCCTTTGAGCATCCCTAATTCTGCCACAGCTTGTGGCAGAAACTTTCTGTATATTAATACAGTAATCTTGGATCCAGTTTAACGAAGAAATTCATAACTCATTCGAATTTTGGCCTCATCAACACACATTGGCAGCAAAGAGAAATGAGTATATGCGCGCATATGATTCTAAAACCCCCGTTATTATACCCCAATTGTCGCAAACTTTTCTTCCATTAATTTGACTTTAATTATGGAAATTACACAACAATATAAAGTCATTTGTTGCGACTCGACCCTGTTTTATATATTAACTTATTGAACTATAGTAATGTATGAGAGAACTATGGAGAGAGTAGAATGGTACAATTATGGATGTCTGAATTTTTACAAACCAGCAGGGAATATATCACATATTTACAGCATCTTTCCATTTTATTGGCTTCAGCATCAGCTTTTATCATCTATAAAAGTGAAAAAAAGGAATTTTGTTCTTTTATTTTTCCTGTCCTGGCATTTATTATGAGTGTTGTTGCTTTAATACTTGGTTTGAATGCGTATGGAGAACTTTTAGGAATTGCACAAGATCTTCGTTATAAGCCTGAAATCAATTTAACTAGAATTAAGCCCTGGATAGTTTGGCAGTTTTATCTAGATGTGGCTGCTTTGATTATACTTTCAATCTGGATCTTCTGTGCTAAATATAAGAGATGTACAATTAAGGCATGAATAAATTAATTATTTTGTTAATGGCTTCTTTATGCAGTTTATCCGTTATTTCAATAGAAAAGCAAAATTTTTCGGCACCACCCAAATTAGAAATCTTTCCTGATAGGGTTCAAGTTAAAATTTCCTTTTTTAAAGTCAAGCCAAACTTGCAAATATTTATTGATTCAGATTATTATAAAACAACTTCTGCAGAAGGGGGAGCTGAAATAATTGATTACTTCAAAGAGGAACATCATCAAATTTCTTTAAGAGATAACAATAAAATTATTGTTAGTGCTTTCAATATTCAATTTCTTGAAGGACATACTATTAAATGTTCAGGTGTGAATAACATGTTGTGCATTAATGTTGAAGAAAAATCACAATAAAAATCAGATGTCCATAGGCGTTAAACTTAACAAGCCTAAGGCGTCTGACACATGCATCCTAGAGGGAGAGGGTTGCACTCTGTTTGGTATAAGATTTAGGCTTTTTGGCGGTTGAAGGCGGTTGAAGGCGGTTGAAGGCGGTTGAAGGCGGTTGAAGGCGGTTGAAGGCGGTTGAAGGCGGTTGAAACTGTTGCCTAATTATCATAAAAATAAGAATTAATACAAAATTAAGGTAGTGAACTTCTTTGTGACCCCTATGGTGCTTTCAACGGTGTCTGACACCGTGTCTGTTCATACGCTCGACCCAATACGCTTTGCAAAATTAAGGTAGTGAACTTCTTGGATCTGACCCTCAACTCCTTTATTATGCATGGTGTCTGACACCGTGTCTGACCCCGGAGATACAGTTATGCCAGTTATTACACTTCCAGATGGTAAAACACAAAATTTTGATTATCCTGTTTCTGTACAGGAAGTTGCAGCCAGTATTGGTGCTAATTTAGCAAAAGCAGCATTAGCAGGTCGTGTTGATGGGAAATTGGTTGATACTTCCTATATTATTGAACAAAATGCTGCTGTTTCTATTATTACTGAACGAGATAAAGAAGGCTTAGAAGTCATTCGCCATTCCTGTGCACATTTATTGGCACAAGCCGTTCAATCTTTATTTCCGAAGGCGCAAGTCACCATTGGCCCTGTGATTGAAGATGGTTTTTATTATGATTTTGCATTTTATAAACCTTTTACCACAGAAGATTTGCAAGCGATTGAGCAAAAAATGCAAGAGTTGGTTAAAGACGATCTCACTGTCACACACTATTATTTATCTCGAGATAAAGCCATTGAGTTATTTAAGAAGAAAGGGGAATCGTACAAGGTTGAAATTATTGAAAGTATTCCAGGAGATGAGACTTTATCGTTTTATCAGCAAGGCGATTTTGTTGATTTATGTCGGGGCCCGCATGTGCCTTCTACGGGCAAAATTAAAATATTTAAATTGATGAAGGTAGCCGGTGCTTATTGGCGAGGGGATGCGAAAAACGAAATGTTGCAACGCATTTATGGTACGGCGTGGGCAGCAAAAAAAGATTTAGATGCTTATTTACTCCGCTTAGAAGAAGCAGAAAAGCGTGATCATCGCAAATTGGCAAAGAAGTTTGATTTATTCCATTTGCAAGAAGAAGCACCTGGGATGGTTTTTTGGCATCCTAAGGGTTGGGCTATTTATCAAGCCATTGAACATTATATTCGTAAGACCGTCCGTGCTGCAGGTTATCAAGAGGTGAAAACGCCTCAGATTGCCAATAGAGTATTGTGGGAACGATCAGGGCATTGGGAAGTGTTTCGGGAGCAAATGTTTACCTTAAAAGTAGACGATCAAGATTTTGCCGTTAAGCCAATGAATTGTCCTTGTCATATTCTTATTTTTAATCAAGGCTTAAAAAGTTATCGAGATTTACCCTTACGGTTGGCTGAATTTGGTTCTTGCCACCGTTATGAGCCGTCGGGTGCTTTACATGGCTTAATGCGAGTTAGGAATTTTGTTCAAGATGACGGGCATATTTTTTGTACTGAGGCTCAAATACAAGGGGAAGTGGCTGCTTTTAATCAATTATTATTTCAAGTTTATAATGACTTTGGATTTCGGGACATTATTATCAAACTGTCAACACGTCCTGAAAAAAGGGTAGGTACAGATGAGAGTTGGGATAAAGCAGAAGAAGCATTAAAGATTGGCTTACAGGATTTTGGTTTACCCTGGGAATTGTGTCCTGGAGAAGGGGCCTTTTATGGGCCAAAAATTGAGTATGCTTTAAAAGATAGCCTGGGACGTGTTTGGCAATGTGGGACGATGCAGGTAGATTTTTCAATGCCAGAGCGCTTAGGAGCCCATTATATTGCTGAGGATAGTTCTAAGCGCACCCCTGTCATGTTGCATAGGGCCATTTTAGGATCATTAGAACGGTTTATAGGGGTATTGGTTGAAGAAACCGCAGGATCGTTGCCGGTTTGGTTAGCTCCTATTCAGGTGGTGGTGATGAATATTACCGATGCACAAGCCGATTTTACACTTAAAGTGGTAAAATCTTTACAAGAACAAGGGTTTCGGGTGCAAGAAGACTTGAGAAATGAGAAGATTGGGTTTAAAATTCGCGAACATACTATTCAACGTGTGCCATATTTATTGGTCGTTGGAGACCGTGAGGTTATTAGTCAGTCAGTGGCTGTACGAACGCGAGACGGGGTAGATTTGGGTAGCCTACCTATAGCAGAGTTTATTAACAAACTTTCTTTAGAGGTTGCTCACCGAGATCAAATGGGGAGGAAATAGCTTATTAGCGGAAAAGAAACGCGCAATCGTATCAATGCACAAATTCGAGCACCCATGGTGCGTGTTATTGGAGAAGATAAAAGTAAGACAGATATTGTCCCTTTACAAGAAGCTCGGCGAATGGCAATAGAAGCGGGATTGGATTTAGTTGAAATTTCTCCCAATGCTGATCCCCCAGTTGTTCAAATCATGGATTATGGCAAGTTTCTTTTCAAAGAAAGTAAAGAAAAGGCTAAGGCCAAACAAAAACAAAAGCAGATGAAGGTTAAAGAGATTAAGTTTAGGCCAGGAACAGATATTGGAGACTACGAGGTAAAACTACGCAACCTCCGTGGTTTCTTAGAAGAGGGTGCAAAGGTCAAGGTCACGGTATTTTTCCGTGGTCGTGAAATGACCCATCAAGAATTGGGACTCAAACTTTTAGAACGGGTTAAAGCTGACTTAGCCGATTGTGGCAAAGTTGAATTTTTCCCGAAACTTGAAGGTCGCCAATTGGTGATGATAATAGCCCCCAAGAAAAAGTAGTGTTGTTTTTACAATTTTAAATTGCGGGGTAAGATATCATGTCAAAGGTAAAGTTAAAGACCAATCGAGGGGCTGCAAAGCGCTTCAAAAAAACCGGGAGTGGTGGTTATAAACATCGCCAATCCTTTCGCAATCATATCTTAACGAAGAAGAGCAGTAAGCGTGTTCGTCAGTTAAGGCACATGCAAAATGTCAGTGACAGTGACGTTGCAGCTATTCGACAAATGTTACCTAACGGTTAAGATAAAGAGGATTGTGTTATGGCACGAGTGAAACGAGGGGTTACCGCAAGGGCCCGACATAAAAAGGTTTTAAAGAAAGCGAAGGGGTATTATGGTGCCCGAGGAAGTGTGTATCGGGTTGCTAAACAAGCCGTTATAAAAGCGGCTCAATATGCATATCGCGATCGTAAACAACGTAAACGTCAATTTAGAGCTTTATGGATTACACGTATTAATGCTGCAGCTAGATTGAATGGTTTATCCTATAGCCATTTAATGTGCGGTCTTAAAAAAGCCAACGTTGAGATTGATCGTAAAATATTGGCTGATTTAGCCGTTCTTGAGCCCAAAGCTTTTACAGCAATTGCTGACAAAGCTAAAGCGGCAATGGCTGCTGCATAAAGAGAACATGCAACACCCAGAGGTGGCCGCGATTTTATCGAATGCCAAAGAGGCGCTTGCGCTTGCAAAAGATTTAAACGCCCTAGACTCTGTTAGAGTCGAATATTTAGGTAAAAATGGCCGCCTCACCGAGCTCTTAAAATCCTTAGGTAAACTTCCACCTGAATCTCGTCCTGAATTTGGACAAGCGGTGAATCTTGCCAAACAAGAATTGACAACGTTATTGCAAGTTCAAAAACAACTGTTAGAAAATAAGAGTTTAGAAGCTACATTAGCAAAAGAGCAATTGGATGTTACTTTACCGGGTCGAGGCTTGGACTCAGGCTCTTTACATCCATTAACCCGTACTTTAATGCGAATTGAAGAATGGTTCTTGAAATTAGGGTTTAAAATTGCAGAGGGGCCAGAAGTTGAAGATGATTATTATAATTTTGAAGCATTGAACATTCCTGAATATCATCCTGCCAGAGCCATGCATGATACTTTTTATTTCCCAGATGGCAAATTATTGCGGACCCATACTTCTCCCGTACAAATTCGATATATGAAATCAATGAAACCTCCATTTCGAATTATTGCTCCTGGGCGTGTTTATAGAAAAGATTTAGATATTTCGCATACCCCGATGTTTCATCAAGTCGAAGGTTTGATGGTTGATGAGGGCATCAATTTTGCGCATTTAAAAGGCATTATTGATCAATTCTTACGTGCTTTTTTTGAAAAAAATTTCGAAACTCGATTTCGACCTTCTTATTTTCCTTTTACTGAGCCCTCTGCAGAAGTGGATATTCAATGTGTAAATTGTGAAGGAAAGGGGTGTCGTACTTGCAGCCAAAGTGGTTGGTTAGAAGTTTTAGGGTGCGGGATGGTACATCCTAAAGTATTAGACAATTGTGGGGTTGATAGTGAAAAATACACGGGTTTTGCTTTTGGCATGGGGGTAGAACGTTTAACCATGCTTCGTTATGGAATTAATGATATTCGTTTATTTTTTGAGAACGATTTAAGGTTTTTGAGGCAGTTTTAGGAAATCCCCTAATGATCAAAATGTAGGGGCCGGTCCCGGTAGCCGGCCCTGTTCCTAATATCCATAATTTCTTTGATGGGCCGGCTACCGGGACCGGCCCCTACAAATCCAAAAAATGAGGGGTATACCTTAAATTTAGAGAATGCTCTCTAAGAATCAAGCCAAATAGCTTTACAATCGACTTGATAAATGCAATAATACCAAAAATTAAATTCTAACTAACGGAGATGTTTATGGCAGCTAATTTTCCTATTGATGTTCAAACAAAAGTCCAAGCAAAAATCAAAGCAGAAAAAGAAATTGATGATTTACTAGCACTTTTACATGAGTATGATCAGCGATCGTGGGAGGGTGGTAAGTGGATCGGGGCTCTTCAATTGATGAAATATTATGATGAATTACAGGCATTAAAAGACTCACCTTCTTTAGGAGATAAAAGAACACTTAAAGAGCTGGCAGATTTGTCTCACAAATTAAAAACTTGGCACCCTAAAACTTCAGTAGAGACTACTCCAGTAGTAGGTTCTGTAGACACTACTTCAAGGGTTGTTGTGGAACCTAAACCTGCTCCTGCGGCACCTGCTCCTGCGGCACCTGCTCCTGCGGCACCTGCTCCTGCGGCTCCTGCTCCTGCGGCACCTGTTTCTGTGGCACCTAAACTTGCTTCTGAAGAAATCAAATTTCAGTCTGAGATAGGACAAAAATTTCTGAAAAAACTTGATCAATATAGGAATGAAGGAATTTTGAGTAAAGCGGAACTTGAAGGATGGATACCCAATTTAAGAAGGTTAAAAAGTAAATTTCCTGATGAGAGAGTTCAGCAATTCATAGATGAAATTCGTGATCGTGATACTGCGTTGGAGCAATTCAAAGTAGAACGTCAAAAAGAACAAAACCGAACTGCTGCGACGCAAGCTGATCAATTAGCTAGGATTGATCAACAGTTCCGCGACGATGAACTCCGTATGGAGAATGATGCCGCGTTAGCCAGGGGTTTAGCTATCAGCATGGGGGTTGCACCTGAAGTAAAATTAAGTGCAGAAGAAATGGCTCTAGCAACTGCGTTAAAGTTATCTTCAGAAGAAGCTATTCAAGCAAAGGAAGCAGGGATAACACTACAAGACGCTGTTCTAGCAAAAGACGCAATGTTAACACCAGCTCAGTTTGCTATGCAGAGGGCGATAGCAATTGGAGACGAAAGAAAAAGAGCAATGGCAATGGAAAGTAGGGGAGCATCGGCAGCACCAGCCAAAAGAGTGTAGATGTAAAAAAATATAGGTGTAAGTTGTTGCCACATCTTAAATTCGATATAGTATTGTTTTTATTCATAGTTTCTTAATTTTTAGGCAAATAAATGAAAGTTAGCGAACATTGGTTAAGAACTTATATTGATACTCCCGTTTCTATTACTGAATTGGCAGATCAGTTAACCAATGCAGGTCTTGAGATCGATAATTTAGAATGCATTGAAACAGATCCTAAAGATTTCTTGCTGACTCTTAAGATTCCACCCAATCGGGGGGATTGCTTAAGTATGGAAGGGATAGCGCGAGAACTTGCCGTTTTAAATCAGATGCATTATCAAGCGCCTCAAACTCTAGGACTCATTCCAAAAGGGAATCATCAATTTCCTGTTCGAGTAGAAGCACCAGAAGCTTGTCCACGTTATGTGGGACGTGTCATTAAAGATATCGATGGAAGTCTTGTAACACCGCTTTGGATGCAAAAAAGACTTCAGCAAGCAGATATTAGAATTATATCTCCGGTTGTGGATGTCACTAATTATGTCATGCTGGAATTGGGGCAACCTTTACATGCGTTTGACTTAAAAAAACTTGATACCGAAATTGTCGTACGATTTGCAAAACCCGGTGAAACAATCATTTTATTAGAGGGTCAAGAAATAAAATTAGAACCCGACATGTTAGTGATTGCCGATAAAAATAAACCACTGGCAATTGCGGGTATTATGGGGGGCTTAGATTCTTCAGTGACTCCCGCTACAAAAACAGTTTTTTTAGAAAGTGCTTTTTTTAATCCCATCAACATTCGTTTAACCGCCAGACATTTAGGTTTAAGAACAGAATCTTCTTATCGGTTTGAGCGTACGATCGATAGAGAATTACAATCCAGAGCTTTAGAACGGGCGACGCAACTGCTGTTAGAAATCGTGGGGGGAACAGCGGGACCTATTGTTGAATTTTATGATGACACACATCTGCCAAAAAATATTACTGTTTCGTTACGTCGTTCAAAAGTTCAAGCAATATTGGGAGTTGAACTCAATGACAAAGATATTGTAGAACTGTTAAGTCGTTTAGGCATGACCTTACATCTTACTGATTTTGGTTGGGAAGTAGTAATTCCAAGTTTTAGGGCCGATCTTTTACAAGAAATCGATCTGATTGAAGAAATAGCACGGGTATTTGGCTATCATCGTTTGCCTTCAGAAAATCCGGTTTCTCATTTTGTCTATGATACGCTTTCAGAGAATCAAATCTCACTGGATCACTGTAAAAAAACATTGATTGATCGAGGATATTTTGAAGCAATCACCTATAGTTTTATTGATCCCAAACTTTTAGAATTATTTGATTCTTTGAGTGCTTCTATTTCTTTGATGAATCCCATCTCGTCAGAATTACAAACCATGCGAACCAGTCTTTGGCCAGGGCTTTTACAGGCTGTTTTGTATAATCAAGGTCGTCAACAAACAAGAATGCGTTTATTTGAGGCAGGATTAGGCTTTAAAAATGAAGATCAAAAGCTAGAACAAAAAATGCTTATTGCGGGGGTTGCTACCGGTGATTTATATCCTTTGCAATGGGGGGCTACTGCGAGAGGTGTAGATTTTTTTGATGTGAAAGCAGATATAGAAGCTTTGGTGAAATTATCAGGTCGTTTGGAATATTTAAATTGTGAGGCATCACATCATCCCGCTCTACAACCTGGACAAGCTGCAACGCTATTACTGGGCAATAAAACATTAGGGGTAATGGGAGCCCTTCATCCAAAGATAATCAAAGCTTTGGATTTACAAGAACCTGTTTTTGTTTTTGAATTAGAGCTTGCAACTTTACAACAGTCGGAGATCCCAAAATTTCAAATGTTATCAAAATATCCAGCTGTTCGACGCGACATAGCTGTCATTGTTGGTCAAGAAGTATTGGCCAATCAACTTAAATCTGCTATTGTAGAATGTGTATGGGATTTATTGCAGGATGTAGTTGTGTTTGATGTCTATCAAGGTAAAGGAATCGAGCTAGGCAAAAAAAGTATTGCCTTGAGCTTGATTTTACAGCATCCATCGCGCACTCTAGTAGAAGATGAAGTCAATGAAGTGGTCGAAGAAGTTGTTGCTTTGCTGGTTAATCGCTTCCAAGCCGTTTTAAGGGAATAATTAAATGACTCTAACTAAGGCCGAGATTGCTGACAGTTTAATGCTTGAGTTAAATATCAATAAGCTGGTTGCTAAGGAGTTAGTTGATCTTTTATTTGAAGAAATTCGTTTGAGCTTGGAAAAGGGGCATCACGTTAGGCTTTCTGGATTTGGCAATTTCTATTTGCGTGATAAATCTGCTCGCCCAGGTCGAAATCCAAAGACTGGGGAAGCAAAAATCATTAAGGAACGCCGTGTAGTTACATTTAAAGCAGGTCAAAAATTAAAAGCTAAGATCGCTCAATATCAAGATATTAAGATCCCCAAAGAATCTGAAGAAAACTAAAAAATTATTTTGTGATTCTGTGATTACTACATTATCCAGAACACACTTATTGCAATCTAATTAGGGGTATGTTATATTACTCACGAAATAATGTTAAATGAGTTAATTTTCAAAACTAAATTCTATTATTAGGAGAAAAAAGATGGCTGCAACACAAGAAGACACACAAAAAGACACAAAATTAGAGACAGAACAGAGACCGACTTCTGCTGAAACTGCGAGTTCTAGTTCCACTGTTGGATTGACTCAAAAAAAACCAACTCCATTGCAAGATTTTTTAGAGGATTTTTGTAGAATGGCAGAGCATTTCCGTTCCGATACTCATCTTGTGACTAAAACTCCTGGGGGTAAATACAGAGATCGAGTAGAAAGAAGTCAATTTGAACACGCTTTTGGAGTAGTTGCACCTGATGGAACAAAAACTGATGGTATATTTAAATCTCCATTTCCAGAATCCATTAAAAACATGACACCAGAACAAACCAATTTCTTTTTAGCGGAGAGTAGTGGAGTTAGAGGAATACGGACATTCGTGGAGTATTTTTTAGAAGAATGTCATTTACTACCACGTGAAGTCGTCGAAAGTTTGGGGTTTTGGAGTCACCGGGGTTATTCTTCGGGGAAGTTTCGGGACTTTCGTGTTCATAACGATAGAATGTTATTAGATGTGTTGAACACAATTCGGTACGATCAGAGAACACCACTTGAGAGAGCATTTAGACAATTTCGAAGCCTAGCAGAACATTTCCGGGACGACGCACTCCCTTCTCAATTACGCAGTCAATTTGAACGTGTTTTTGGTGTGGTAGAACCTGATGGAACCATAGTAGGTGGGATTTTTAATGATCCCTTACCATGCACAATCAAAGAAATGTCAGAAGAACTAAGAGAGCTTATGACAGCAGGAAGTTCAGAGCACGATGTCATCACGATGGTAGATTATTTTTTAAAAAGGGCACATAAAAAAAATAAACCAGGATCTGGACGGGTGCTTACACCTGTGATGGATTTTCATAGTTCAAGATGTCTAGAGAATTTACGCAAAACCATGAAACAAGAAAGACTCGATGCTGATTTGAAAACTGAACTGCAACGTGCTTTACATGAGCTTTGTGGTGTGGCAGAAAGGGTTCGTCTACCAGGAACCTTTAGCCTTCCTGTTAACTTTACCGTTTTTTTTGCGGCGGCATTAGGCTGTCCTCTTACTTATGTAGACAAAAGCTGTTTTGAGCACGCTTTTGGTGGAGTTGAATCCGATGGAACTATTGTAGCTGGGATTTTTCGGTACCCATATCCACGGACTCTGGAAGAAATGACACCTGAACAAAGGCAATTCATGGCTGAACCTCTTGGTAGTGGGCCCCGTTTACCTGTGATAGAGTTCTTATTAAATGAGTTGAAATCTGATCTAAGTATATACGACATGCTGAATGATTTACGAGAAAGAATCAAAAAACAACTGGAAGCGGAAAAGGATAAAACAACTAAATTGGAAAAGGATGATACAACTAAACAAAATAGTCCTCTAACAACTCAGTATGATAAACATAGAGCCGATCTTACAGTTGATAACAGGACATCTTACAGTTCATCATCGACGATGGGAGCAGTGGCGGAAATGCCTCAAAAACCCAGGAGTGAGGCACCTAAGGTGGGAACATAGTACCTGTGTGAGCGCATAGCCTGAAGAAAAAAGGCTAGAAAATAAAATCTTGTCGTATTTCAAGTAGGGGCCGGTCGCGGTAGCCGGCCCTATTCCTCACGGGTATTTATGTAGGCTCGGTCGCGGTAGTCGGCCCATCCAATATCATTCAACATTCTCTACCAACCCTGTTCGTATGGGCATTTTTCGAGTATAATCATTCGTTTAATCGGGGCGTAGCGCAGCCTGGTAGCGCACATGTATGGGGTGCATGTGGTCGGAGGTTCAAATCCTCTCGCCCCGACCACGATTATAATTAGCTGATTAACTTAATCAAAAACTAGGGGCAGAAAAAATGGATATTCCATCTAAACTCTTATCTGACCAAGAACAAGAAGAATTAACCTCCACTCGAGCAAAATCTGTTACTAAAGCAGCCGTTATCATGTGCGTCTTGGGCACTATTTTTTATTGTTATGAATATTATCTTAGAGTTGCCCCCAGTGTGATGAGTGCTGAGCTTAAACTGGCCTTTGGTTTAAGTGATGCGGCTCTTGGGCATTTAGCAGCTTGTTATTATTATGCATATACACCTATGCAGATCCCTGTTGGCATGATGATGGATAAATTTGGTCCTCGCAAAATATTAACATTTGCTTGTGCTTTGTGTGTTGTTGGGACTTATCTTTTTGCGACGACAAGCGATGTTTTATTAGCACAAATAGGACGTTTTTTAGTGGGTTTTGGCTCGGCCTTTGCTTATGTGGGTGTGCTAAAAATTTCCAATTTATGGTTACCCCAAAAATATTTTGCATTAATGGCAGGGATTTGCACTGCATTAGGTATGTTTGGGGGCATGACGGGGGCTTTGACCATGGCACCCTTAGTCGAGAAAATCGGTTGGCAGTCCACATTATTTTATTCAGTGGTTATTGGAATTATTTTAACATTCGCCCTTTGGTTTATTTTGAAAGATAAAACAGAAGAAAAATTTAACCCAAATTTACAAACGCCACAACAAAAAATCTCTCTTTTTTTAAGTCTTAAGGAAATGGTGAAAAGTTCACCTATGTGGATAAATGGTATCATTGGCTGTTTAACCTTTTTGCCAATATCTGCTTTTGCTGAAATGTGGGCAGTGCCTTTTTTAGAATCGACAGGGATTTCTAAACAAGAGGCGGCAGTAGGCTCTTCTATGGTATTTTTAGGCTTTGCATTAGGAGGCCCTGTTTGGGGCTTGATTTCAGATGCTATGTCAAGTCGTCGAATACCATTGATGATGGGCTCTTTCATTTCAGCAATATTAATGGCAGTGGCTCTCTTAGAGCCTAGTTGGCTGGGTCAATGGATGAAATTAATTTTATTTTTATGTGGTTTTTTTGCAAGTGCAGAGATCTTAGTATTTGCAGTCAGTAATGATATGAACCGATCTGAAGTCAGTGCAACCGCGGTTGCATTTACCAATATGGTTGTTATGATAGGGGGTGCCTTACTCCCTCCCTTGATTGGTAGATTATTAGATAATTCAATGAAGGTGGTGAATGGGTTGCCTAGTAATACGGCAGAAGATTTTGGAACTGCTTTATTGATTTTACCTTTGACATTGGTTTTTGCGGGTATTTTAAGTTATTACTTGAAAGAAACTTACAAGAGTTATCGTTGAAGGAGTATAAATGCTTCCTAAAACTTTAAATGCATTTTTGTGGTATTTTCTTCGCCCTTATAAAAAAACATTTTTGGGAATGCTGTTTGCTGTATTTCTATTGGCAATTTTTACCTCATTAAATCCTTTCTTAATGAAACTAATCATTGATGATGTGGTTGAATACCATGGAAACCCAGGAAGCCTAATTTCTACTGTTTTTATTCCAGCTGTTTTGTTTGTGTTGTTATATCAAATCATGGATTTATGTTGGGTTTTATATGATTATTTTAAATTAAAAACATTACCTAAAGTCCGAGAAGATATTATTAATTCCCTTTTTTCTTACCTGCAAGAACATTCTTATGCTTTTTTTCAACGGAACTTTTCAGGAAGCCTTTCCAATAAAGTTGCAGATATGGCAAGAGGAGCAGAATCAGTTATTGCGCAAAGTGTAGAACCACTCTTTTCGCAAGTGATGTGTTTAATCATTGCTTGTATTAGTGTGTATTTTGTCAATCCTTTTTCGAGTTTGGTTTTATTATTATGGTCAGTAGTGTTCTTAAGCATTGTCTTTGTTTTTTACAAAAAAACCTTGTGGTTCTCAGAAAGGTTTTCAGAAAGCAATAGTGTTTGTATGGGTAAACTGGTAGACAGTGTTACTAATATTGTCAGTTCTAAACTATTTGCTCATAATCGTTATGAAAGAGACTATTTAGCAAAATTTGTGAAAGAGTCTCGATATAAAGATCAAGAACTGCAGTGGTATATGATTAAAATTAAAACACTGCAAGGCACTTCTGTCACCTTATTGTTTGGATGTATGATGGGGATCTTAATTTATGCCAAAGAACACAATTTAGTGACGGTTGGAGATTTTGTTTTTATTCTCTCGTTGTCTATGACCATCATGCAAGGCTTGTGGTATTTGGCGAGTCATTTTTTAATGTTTTCTCAAGAATTAGGGGTGTGTAAACAAGCGCTCTCGATTATCAATATCCCTCATGAAATTGTTGATGTCCCCAATGCTCAATCTTTAAAAGTAACGCGGGGTGAAATAGTATTTGATAACGTCAGTTTTCATTATGATAGGGGTAAAAATATATTCCGCAACAAATCTCTCACCCTTGAAGGAGGGCAAAAAGTAGGGCTTGTTGGTTTTTCCGGTAGTGGAAAAACGACATTTGCCAGTCTTATTTTGAGATTTTTTAATATTGCTTCTGGACAAATTTTAATTGATGATCAAAATATTGAGCAAGTAACACAAGACAGTCTACATTCACAGATTGCTATGATTCCTCAAGATCCTATGTTGTTTCATCGGAATCTCTTGGAAAATATTCGTTATGGACGCTTAGATGCAAGTGAAGAAGAAATTATTGAAGCTTCAAAAAAAGCACATTGTCATGAATTTATTGAGTTGTTACCAGACCGGTATCACACGATTGTTGGAGAGCGTGGATTAAAATTATCGGGTGGGCAGCGACAAAGAATTGCAATTGCTCGCGCCATTCTTAAGAATGCCCCAATTCTAATTTTAGATGAAGCAACTTCCGCATTAGATTCTATGACAGAAAAGAAAATCCGTGAAAGTTTAGAATATCTGATGCAAGGACGAACGACATTGGTTATTGCCCATCGTTTATCGACATTATCTGGATTAGATAGAATTTTAGTCTTTATGGGTGGTCAAGTCGTAGAAGATGGTACGCATCAAGAATTATTAGAACAAAACAGTCATTATGCAAAATTATGGGAAATGCAAGCAGGGGGCTTCTTACCTGAACGAGGAGATGAAAATGAGGATGAAGAAGGTGAAGATGATGGAAATGATGAATATGAAGTTAAAGAGGCATAAATAAATGATGATTCACTTTAAAAAAATTGCTGATATTTTTACTGAACGTCGAATTATGATTACCTTATTGTTAGGGTTTACTTCTGGTTTACCGTTGGCCTTATCAGGAAGTGCATTAGCGGCTTGGTTTACGACCAATGGGGTATCTTTGCAGGCCATTGGGTTTGTGGGATTAGCGTCTTTGCCCTATACCTTTAAGTTTTTATGGGCACCCGTGATGGATAGATGGGTTCCTCCTTTTTTGGGACGCAGAAGAGGCTGGATGTTGATCTGTCAATTGTTGTTGTGTGTTGTGATGGCTGGCATGGCATTATTGACGCCGGAATCAAACGCTGAATTTTTATTTTTATTAGCCTGCACACTTGCATTTCTTTCTGCTTCTCAAGACATTGCCGTGGATGCCTATAGAACAGACATGTTAAAACCAGAGGAACGCCCGGTGGGTGCTGCTATGTTTGTTAATGGCTATCGAATTGCTATGTTGGTTTCAGGGGGATTAATTTTGATCATTGCACATCAAGTGGGGTGGAGGATAGCTTATCTCGCCATGTCTGCTTTAATGATCATCGGCATTATAGCAACTTTTTTAGGTCCAAAACCAGAGGTTGAAGTTATTCCTCCCAGAAATTTACGAGAATGTACGGTGACACCGCTTGTTGAATTTTTATCTCGTCGTCAAGGAGTAGCTGTTTTAATTTTTATTGTTTTGTATAAACTAGGAGATGCCTTTGCAGGCTCGATGACGCAGGCCTTTTTAATTCGGGGTGTAGGTTTTACATTATTAGAAATTGGAACATTAATTAAATTGATGGGATTTATAGGGACTGTTTTGGGGACCACAGTGGGCGGGTTATGGACCATTCGGCTGGGTTATTTTCATGCTCTATTTCTCTTTGGTATTTTACAAACCATTGCCAATCTTTGTTATGTTCTTTTAATTTGGTCGGGTCATAATCTTTGGGTGGCTGGTTTTTCGATTTTTATGGACAATATGTTTGGGGGAATGGGAACCGCCGTATTTTTTGGACTTTTAATGGGATTATGTAATCCTCGTTTTACAGCTTTTCAGTATGCATTACTGTCTTCTTTATGTGTGGTGGGACGAGTTTTCATTGGTCCCATGGCCGGCATGATAGCAGAATATTATGGATGGCAAACTTTCTTTATTTCGTCAGTTTTATTTTCTATGCCAGGTTTAGTGCTTCTTTGGTGGTTGCGAGGAGGCTTAGAAAAAATGCGTCATGAACAAACACAAATTCGTGAAGGGTTAGTGACGGCGAGTTAAGTATATTTTATGGAAAAACAATATGAATATACTGGGGAGATTAAAAAACTAAAAAGTATTTTGAGTTCTCCGATTCAATATACTCTACCGATTGGTGAGTCAGAAATACCTTTAAATCCATTATTAGGAAAAATACTGACCTTGAAGTTTGCGGATGAAATCTATTGTTTAGGATGTCAAAAAAAAACCAAAAAAAGTTATAATCAAGGATATTGTTTTGTTTGTTCACAAAAATTAGCGCGTTGTGATTTCTGTATTTTAAAACCTGAAAAATGTCATTACGATCTAGGAACATGTCGGGAGCCTGAGTGGGGAGAAGCGCATTGTATGATTCCCCATATTGTGTATTTAGCGAATACCTCTGATCTGAAAGTAGGAGTGACTCGAGAATCACAAATTCCAACACGTTGGATAGATCAGGGTGCTTTAGAAGCCTTGCCAATGTTTAGAGTTTCCACTCGATATGCTGCCGGTTTGATTGAAGTGATTTTGGCAAAACAGGTAAAAGATAAAACCGATTGGCGTAAAATGCTGCGGGGAACTAAAGCAGTTGTGGATTTGGTTTCTAAAAAGAATGAATTGTTTAAGATATTTGAAAAAGAGTTTGATGGTATTGCGGATAAAGTGAAAAATGCTAAAATTGAATATTTGGGAACTGGTGCAGAAGCAGTGACTGAATTTCAGTATCCGGTATTAGAATATCCTATAAAAATCTCTTCCTTGAATTTTAATAAAACGCCTGAAATATCGGGAAAATTATTGGGAATTAAAGGTCAGTATTTAATTTTTGATGCTGGGGTTTTGAATGTTCGGAATTTGGGTGGGTATAGGGTCGAGGTGGGGGTGGTGTAATTTTGGGTTAATGCGCATATCTAACCCTACCCATCTCCCCGGTCTATACAGAAACTAGGGAGGAAGCTTATTTTTGGACCATGTGGTAGTATTACCACGACAGTTTTATTTAAGGAGCCAACTACTTGATTAGATAAAAATTATAAAAAACTACAGAAAATGCTATAATTTACAAATGAGATAATTAAGATTATTTAAAATAGGAATATCATGAGACGCGTTTTTATCACTATTCGATTTATGATTTTTACGATAGTATTTGTTTTAAGTCTTTTTTATGGTAAAGCTGCATTTTCGGAAGTTGTTATAATAAATGAAATCGAACAGTTAAATACTATTTTAAAAAACGTAAGCTTAAGTTCACTCGTTATTTTTGATGTAGATGAAGTACTGGTTTATCCCGAAAATATTGTCCAGTTACAAATTGCTTCATCCTTTTGGGAATCAACCATGGTTGATTTCGAAAAAAATTTAGGGGAAGAGAAAAGAGATTTATTGCATAGCATTATGCTATTACAATCAAACTGGAAGTTGACTAATGAAATGATTCCTAAGTTAATACATAATTTGCAGTTAAAAAAAATAAAGGTTCTTGCTCTGACAGCATTTAGAAGTGGAAAAATGGGAAAAATTGAATCTGTAGAAGATTGGAGAAACATGCATTTAAAAAAACATGATATAGATTTTAGTGTAACGGCAGGGTTTCCTGAAAGATATTTTGAAATCAACAAGTTAAATATAATTAATGGTAAAAAGATACCAGTCTATAAAGATGGAATTATGTATACAAATCACCACCCTAAGGGTACAGTATTAAAAGCTTTTTTAGAACAAGTTGATTTTAATCCTAAAGAAATTATTTTTATTGATGATAAAATACATAACGTAAGAGATGTAGAAGAATTTTGTAAAGTTGCAAACATTAAATTTGTTGGCGTACATGATAATAGAATAATGGCAAAGCATAATATTTTTGATAAAAATCTAGGAAAATATCAATTTCAATATCTAGAACATTATCATGTTTGGTTAAGTGACTCAGAGGCTAAAAAGAAAATAGCCAACACGCAAGGAAAGATCTTCTCTTCTCCATAAATTATAGTAATTGGGTTTTACTGATTACTTCTCTTATGGAATGTATTTTGTTATCTATAATTTGATTATTAATATTTTTGCTTTGATCTTTTTTTTCAGCAAGTGGCCAATCATCTAAGTATCGATTAATCATCGGTATTAATTTTATTAATTCTTTATCTTTGGAATTATGAGAAAAAACATCGGCAATAAGCTCCATGGTTCCTATGACTGCTTGATGAGGTTTATCTTGATAAATACGTATTTTCCCTTCTAACGCTTCTTTTAAATATTTTACTCCCTCTTCAAAACGATCTTTTTCATAAAGACATAGATAATGCCCATATGATCTCTTCATTATTAAAATTTCATAATGATCTTCATCTTTCTTACAATAATCTGTAGCCATTTTTAATGCCTCTGAAAGAAAGCGACCGGCCTTGTCAAATTCTTTAAGTTTTATTGCTAATCTCCCATACGCATGTTTAGTTATTGCGAATTCTAAATTTTCACCATTGAACTTTTCTTGAAGTTCGAGGGCTTTTTCTAAATATTTTTTAGACAGATTGATATATTCTTTTGATTTCTCAGCAGGCGAATACTGTAGTTTTCTATAAAAAACTAATCCAAGTGAACGATTCACTAGAGCAAGATGTTGAGGATTTTCTACCGTCTCAAGAATTTTCATAGCTTTTTCATATGGAACTTGAGCTTCCTCATATCTACATTCATTATATAGTATGTGACCTTGTATTATAAAGGATAGCTCTGATGAACCATTTCTTTTTTGTATCAATTGGATCTCCTGTCTAGCTTCGTTATACTCCCCGTGGTAATAATAAGAAGTTGCCAGATCTTCCATAATTCTATTTGTTAAACGTGCTTGCTCAGATTCAATAAATTGAGCTAAGTATTTAGCTTTTTCAAGAAGGCGAATGGCTTCTTTAGTATCGCGAAAACAATAAATATAATATGCCCCGGATTTACTTAAAACACTTACCAATCTATTTGTTTTTAATAATACACTATTTTTTTTATGCAAAGAATTTAAAAAATTCTCAACATGCGGGATAATAAGTCTTACTTTTTCAATATTTTTTCTATCCCAAAAATTGTAAACAAAATATTCATCAATTAATTTTAGTACTCTTTCTTCTATCGACTGCTCTTCCTTTTCTTCATGTATTTGTATTTTAATACTATCTCTTAATACATTGTGCATGTTCAAAAATAACTCACCTTTAATATTAATAATATCCAACATTGAGTATTTATTTAAAATTTCTAAAGAACTAGAAATATTTTTTATATCATTTTTAAATATAGATGCAGGAATTATATCATATGAAAAATAAGAACAAAGTTTAAGTAAGTAATAAGCATCTGCTAATTCCTTAACCAATATATTTTTTGATATTTCAAAAGCGGTCAGAGAAGTTTTTATATAATTATCTTGTTTAAAAGAATGGTAACTTAAGAAAACCTTCCTTCTTTCATATAAAGATTCGTATTCTCTAATGTAATCATCTATTGTAATCATATTATTATTTTTAAGATAGTTAATCGCTTGAGTAATTGCCAATGGATAATATCCTAGTTTTTTTGCTAATTTTTGTGCATTTTGTTGAATTTCTTTTTTAAGTACTTTTAAGATTAAAAGCTCTGCTTCTTTTTTTTCTTTATCAAATTCCTTCAATTCTAAAAAATCCCAAGCGTCCCATTTTTTAGAACAAGAAGTAATTATTATATGATGTTGTTTAGACTGAATTGATATTAAGTCTTTTATGCTATCGTAACTATCTGCATTATCAAAAATAAATAGCATCTTTTTTTGTTTTTCCAGTTGATCTTGTAATAAAGGCACTATTAATTTTTTGATTTGATCATCGTTAAGACGATAAACCTCATTCTCTGTGGCAATGCCCATTGCAATAGAAAATAATCGAATGGAATTAATAAGAGATTGTTCCGAGTCCGCTTTAAAAAAATAGGTCCCTCCTTCATATTCAGCGCTATTTTCTTTTGCATATTGATATGAAAGTTGGGTTTTCCCCATACCTTGGTATCCTACAATAATAATTTTTCTACTTTCTCTTAAAGTGTCTTTAATTTTATTAATAAAATATAAACGTCCAGAAAAAGATCCACAAGGTTCAGGTACTTTACAGATTTCTTTTGCTTCAAGCATGGAGATTTTATTAAGGTCATGGCCATTTTCAATTAGAGATAGATTATTCTTTTGCTTTTGATTGTTAATATAATTAAATTTCCTTGTATCCTCTAAAGTTAGAAACAAAATATAAAAAGAGGTTAGACAAAGTATGCTACCAAATAAGATCCATCTTTTTGTTTTTTTTGAAATTTTTTGGGGTGCATCGTGTGCCTGATCTTTTTGCGGGGTTTTGTTTCCCTCAGTGCCTATTTTAGAAACAAAAGGATCATGGAATATTTCATACTGTCTCTTAAATTCTAAAATATTTTGATCTAAAGTAATAGTAGGTAATAATTTTCTTAAAATTTCAAAGACTAAAAAATAGTAATTTCCCTCTTCTGCCAAATCGATATATCCATACTCGAGCAATTGTTTAGGAATATCTATAGAAGTTTTTTTATTTAATAAAAGAAAAATAATTGAGTCCAAGGTTTTATTATCTCTTTGAATTAAACTAGAAATTTCCAATTTTACTGCATGATCGTTTGGAGCTCCTTCCCTCATATCGATAGATGTCTTAACACCGACAAGATTTAGATGCTTTTCTAACTGATAAATAAAAAGTATATTATCCTTTTGTTCTTTACAATAAACAATTAAGCAAATTAGAGCTTTGCTACCCACTGACGCCGATATCTTTTTTAGCTCTAGTTCAAAAGTAGTTTGAATAAGTAGGCTTGAATAATATTTTTTTACAAGTGTAAATTGATTAGATTTTTCTATAAAGTCTATTATATTTTCTTGGGATCTACATCCTAGCTTCAATCTAAGATTACGGATATGATTTTCAACAGTTTTAGGGGAAAGTGATAAAAAAGAGGCTATCTTTTTTGTTGATCTTCCACTCAGGATGCACGCAACGATATCTATTTCTCTGCGTGTAAAGGGTATCTCATTAATTACCTTCAAATATGAATCGTAAATCTCCTGTGGGAGGGTAATTTCAATATTTTCATATTGTGTATTTTTAGTACTACTCATAGTGACATCTCATAGTTTTACTTAATTGGCTTCCCATCCTCCAATACCAATACAGCATTTTCTATTTGATATATATGTTGCCTGCTTTAGATATAACTTTATAGAGTTTTCTCCATAACTTTATATCAACTTAATCTGACTAAAGAAAATTTAAACAATTTTATCTCTAAATTATCTTTAAAAGCTAGGGGATTTTTACCTAAGCCTTACCCTTAGGCATATTTGCAGGATAGTTAAGTGCAATTCTCTTGAATATTATCCTCAATATTAAGGTTAGTAAAAGGAATTTTTATGATTAATAATAAGTACTCAGATGACTCTTTGGTGTCTCAACCAACTATAAACAAAGAGAATTTTTTGAAAAAAGAAGTCAATGTCTTAATGATAGAAGACAATCAATTAATTCAGTTAATTCACAATAAAATATTAACTGATCTTGGTTGTCAAGTTGATATTGCTTCTAGTGGTGAAGAAGCATTATTAATGATTGAAAATCATTATGATTTAATTTTATTAGATATAGGATTGCCTGGGATCAGCGGGACTGATGTAGCGATCAAATTTCGTGGCCATAAAAATCATAAAGAGGTCAGAATGATTGCATTAACATCTCATAGTGATGTTGATACTAGAAAACTTTGTTTTTGCTCTGGGATTGAAGAAGTATTAAATAAACCAATTGACATTAAAAAACTTGAAACAGTCATTTATCAATTGAAAAAGCAGTATTTTTTCTATACTTACTTAGAAGGAGGATTATATGGCTTTTGAGGATATGTATTTTACATCTGCTTATTTTGGATTGAAGGATGTTTAACTTGGCTATACATAAGCTTAGAGCTGTTAAAAATTTTCTTTTTTGGATTGCTTTGTTGAACATGACATCGTTGGTTTTAGCAGAAAATAGTAACTCATTTAAAGACAATGTTACGAAGTTTAGTGATCCATTTTCTATCAAGTTGCCGGCAAGTATAGATGCAGCAAAAAGTGGGATCAATGCAGAAGAATTTACAATTTTTAATAAAAATAACGTTTATAGGGAGAATCACAATGAAATTCTCGAATTAGCCATGGCCATTGGGGAAAATGAGTTAAGGAAAATAGTGTCGTACAAACCAAATAGATTATTACTTCATTGGACTGCTGCGTATTTGAATTTTTTAGCGAAGGTTAGTGATGATGGCCAATTCGAACAGTTGGTAAATCATATATATAAAGAACACATTTTTCCTGCTTCACAAGATATTCTTGATCATGTTGGGAATGAAAGGACTCGAATTCATGAAGATGTTGTATACATCATAAAAAACATTAAAGAAAATAGAACTTTACCCGATACACAAATAGCTAAAAAAACACAAGAAATATATAATTTGGTTATAAACAGGATAAAAGCCGGAGAATATACCCCTGGTGTATATTATGTGAGCGACACCATTGAAGAACTTGTAATTAAGCTGGCGACTGACGAACTTTATAATAATTCAGAAAAAATTGATAATGTAATTTGTACACATGTAGAGTATCTTTTGAGTAAACTCTCTGAAAAAGAGTATGAGCCTCTGTTGTATTCTTCAAATGAAGGACATGATCTTGTTATCATTGTAGGGGCACCTGGTTCTGGAAAAAGTACTTTAACATCAAAAATTGCTAATCGTTTTAAGCAGAGTGGCTTTGCAACTATTACAAAAGATAATTTTAATAGGCTATTATTATCTTCTCCCCATGACTCAATTAGAAAGATGGGTGCGATCACACGAATATCGATTGATGAGTCTGCGACAATCCTTTATAAAACCGTGAAAAGAGTCTATCAAAATGTTTTTGATAAAAATATGGGCATGCCAAATTCTATTTTTGAAATGGCCGTTTTAAAAGACCTTCCAATTGTCGAGGACGCAATTGCAAAAAACGTAAAATCTAAAGAACCAACTTATCTTTATTTCGTTTATCTTCCCATGGAAAAAGCATTGCAGCGAGCTTTTGCGCGTGCTAAATCTCCAGACAAAATTTCGGATAAAGATAAATTTTTGGAACCCAATATTTTAATAGCGCAACATAAAGTATTTGGCACTTATTTTGAACGTGCTCTTGAGACAAATAAAGATAATAATCTGGCGTTTGCTGTGATTGATAATGATATGGATCGTATAGATCGTAAGGTTACGCCATCTGTAATTGCATTCGGAGACACAAGTTCAAAAGAATTAAATATATTAGATATGAGAAAATTCAATCTTTTTCTAAAAAAGAGATTTCTTAATATAAATGCAACTTCTTTAGAGACTCTATACAATCACTGTCCGCCTGATGCTGATGAACAAATAGAGCAAACGATGATAAGGTTAGCAATATTCTATAAAATTAACAAATTAGAGAATTTCACTGTTGAGAATAAGAGAATTAAAATGGCAAATGCAAAAGTGTTAACGCTGATAGACTCTGTTCAATAGGCTCAATGTAAATGGACTTTGTTTAAATAAGAGATATGGAGATAAAAAATGAATACAAGTAACATGTGTGCATCAATATGGACTGGGAAAGAATTTGATTTAAGAGAAACCAAGATTCACTACTCTAATTCAACAATCGTCCGTGTTTTAGGTTCAGGATTATGTGGTACTGATCGACATCTTATGGATCTTCCAGCCTTTAATGAAAGAAGTTTTGGACATGAAATCTTTGGTGAAATTGTTAGGGTAGGCAATAATACAAATTCGGTTGGAGGGCATGAAATCAAGCTCAATGATAAGGTTATTGTCACACCTGGGGTGCCTTGTATGGAATGTGCAATATGTACAAGCTATGCTGGTCATGAACATATGTGCAATTCACGTCGTTCTCATGGTTTTGCCAAATATTCTAATGAAGCTTTTTTCCCAATAGGTGGATTTTCAAACTATATGGAGCTCGTAGATGATTTATGGGTGGTAAAAATTGAAGATGACCTTACTTTTGATGAAGCTATGTTTGCAGAACCTGTGGCCATTGCCACTAAAGCTGTTGAACGTGGTATTGGGGGTTCTAAGCAAGAGTTTGAATTTGGTCCAGGTGTTGCCATGCGGGCTGCAGTTGTTGGATTGGGTCCTATTGGTTGTGCTACTACATTTGTATTAAAAAGTTTAGGTGCAGAAATAATAGGTTTTGATCTGAATGAATGGAAATCACAACTTGTAGGAGATATTTTTAAATTTAAAACAGTTTCTATTCCTGAAGGGAAAACAGAAGATATATATTCTTTTTTAAAAAGTAAGTTGGATTTAGAATTCGATCTGGTGATTGACTGCACAGGAAATCCTCGTGGTTTAGAGTTATGTATTAAAATTGCAAAACGCGGTGGACGTATTGTTGAAGTTGGTGCTTTTGCTCCTGGGACAAAAAGTTTTATTAACCCTGCAGATATTTGTAAAAAAGAATTGGAAATTTATGGTTCTGCATTATCTCCAGTTTTTACATACAATAAAGTATTAAGACTTTTACGTAAGTTTAAACATTATGATTTGGCGCGACTCACAACACATCATCTTTCTTTAAGCTCTATGAATGATTTGTTTAAGATTGTTGATAAAAATCAGTTTCTTAAAATTCATGTAAATACCACTTTAAATTAAGGAGAAATATATTATGAAATACGTGATTTCTTGTTCAAAGATCCCACAACTTAAAGTAAAGGGAGAGGAAGCGGTTTTTCCTGTTACCAGAATTTTTGGTATTGGTCGTAATTACTCAAAAGATATTAACTCAGAGAAAAAGGACGATAAAAAGGTAGTTCTTTTCATGAAAGACGCTTATTTGCTATCTCCTGCAGAAGAAGGAGTAACATATCCTAAGGACAGTAATCAACTTCGTTATGAAATCGAGCTTGTGGTTGCTATTGGGAAAGAAGGACGACATATTTCTCCTCAAGAAGCAGATAAATATATTTATGGCTATGCAACCGGTATTGATTTTACAAAGTATGATGTTCAGGAGATTGCAAAACAACAAGGATGGCCGTGGGATAAAGGTAAGTCCTTTTTAGGTTGTGCGCCTTGTTCAAAAATAATTCCTAAAAAAGATTTTTTATTGAATAATAATAGAATATGGTTAAAGAAAAATAATTTTTTGGTACAGGATGGAAACCTTGGCCAAATGCTTTGGTCTGTTCCAGAAATTATTGCTTTAGTATCGTCAAGTTTTGGGATCTTGCCTGGAGATTTAATCTTTACAGGGACGCCAGATGGGGTTGGTATGGTAGAAAAGGGAGACATCCTTGAGGGTGGGGTTGAGGGCCTTGATACAATTAATTTTAACATCCAGTGATTATTTTACCTATGAGAGAAGAGAGAAAATATGAATATATTGAGTAAATATGCAGTTTGGCAGGGAAGTCAATTTAATTATATTGAAAAACCTATTTATTTTGATCAACGTACAGTAGTAAAAATTATGTCCTGCGGGTTTTGTGGGACTGATAAACATACAATTGAGGAATTGAAAGTAAATAATATTTCACTTGGACATGAAATATTAGCTGAAATTGTACATCTAGGTAGTAACCATAAAGTTGTAGGTGGTGAAAAACTTTCCGTTGGTGATAGAGTAATTGTTGTTCCTGGTAAAAACTGTGGAGAATGTCACCATTGTTTGAGTCAAACAGCTCAGGGTAATTTATGTAAACATCGTACTGCACATGGATGGGGTATTTTTTTAAAAGAAGATTTTTTTGTTGCAGGTGGTTTTTCTTCCCATATTGAGCTTATGGATGGTGCCTGGCTTGTTAGGGTACCGGATCATATTCCAAATGATATCGCCGTTCTTGCTGAACCATTGGCTATTGCGGTGAGAGCTGTTGATCGTGCTTTATCTGGAACAAGACCAGATAAAGATTTAGGTTCAGTGATTGCAGCTAGAGCTGCAGTCGTTGGAGTTGGGCCGATTGGTTATTTAGTTGCGTATGTTTTAAATACCTTAGGGGCCGATGTTGTTGGTTTTGACATATCTCAATGGAGATGTGAATTCTTTTCTGATAACTTAAAACTTCCAGCTATCTATTTACCTGTTGAAGATTCAAACAAAATTGATCATTACATTTCAAAAGAATCTCCTATACAAGACTTTGATTTAGTATTTGAATGTGGTGGAACGACCTCTGCATTTGTAGCATCTCTTGTTGCTGTCAGAAAAGCAGGCCGAGTGATTGAATTAGGTAATTATATTCAACATGAAAGTGCAGAAATAGATCCATCTTGGATTTGTCGTAAGGAATTGGATTTAATTGGATTCGTTTTAGCAAATCCTTTTACCTATATTAAAGTATTTAGGTTATTATCTCAGCATTCATTAGATGCACTTAGAATTATTACAAGTAAGATCTTTCTTAGTCAAGTTAAAGATATTCTTAATATTGATCATACTAAGCAAATGAAGGTGGTGGTTCAAAATGATTTATAAAATTCTTTTGGAGCGTAATTAATGAACGTACTATTAATGGGCGCTGGATGGGTAGCAGAAATGGTTTATGTACCATTTTTAAGTTTATTAGCACAGATTAAAATTATCTATATTCTTGATTTGGATGTTGAAAGTACAAAAAAACGATTTATTCAATATTCAAAGGTGAAAGTTATATCCAAAGGCGAACAGAAAAATTTAAAGTATGAAATAGTGTGTATTTTAACACCGAATTATTTGCATTATGAAAATCTGTTAACCTTTTTAGAAGAGGGCGTAAGAGTTTTAGTAGAAAAGCCCATTTGTATTAATTTAGAAGAATTGAGTAATCTAAACAAAAGTAATAGTAAAATCAATTCATCTATTTTTGTGAGTTCTCCTTTTCGATATAGGAATGACATTCAGACAATAAAGCAAATAATTTCATCAAACCTGTTAGGGGATGTTTACCGGGTTGAAATAAATTGGTTAAAACGTCGTGGTACTCCCGGTGCATCATGGTTTACCAAAAAAAAATACTCTGGAGGTGGGGTTTTAATTGATATGGGGCCTCATTTACTAGATTTATTTTATTGGTTTTTTGGAAAAAGGAAAATAAAACACAGTTTGAGTTCTGCTTCAGATTTGTTTTTAAATTCTGGTGATGCTTATGCCAATTGGCATAAAAATAACGAAGCAAGTTATAAGAATGATAGTGATGTTGAAGATAGTTTGTTTTCATTGTTAATATATGATGATATGGCTTTGTCCTTAAATCTTTCCTGGGCAAGTAATATTGAAAATGATTATGCAGAAATTAAGGTTTTTGGCAGCCAAGCTACCTTGGGCGTATTAACATCTGTGGGGTTTTCAACCAATACACTTTATAAAGAAACTCAAATAAAAATCAATTCTATTTCTGAATCCAAAGTTCAAAATTTGAAAATTGAGGATCGCAAAGAACCTTTTCGTAAAATGCTTTTTGAATTTGTAACTTCTGATAAACCAACATTACCCAATGTTGATCTATCTTTACATATCATGAATGACATTTTTAATATTTATAATCAAACCTTAATGATTAAATAGGTATTATATGAAAAACCATTATTTTGTTTCCGCATATGCAACTTCTCCATCTTTCTATGAATGGGATCCCTTCGAAGAAAAAAAATATTTCCAAGAATTAGCAAATAATCCAAAAGTTATTGGAATTGAACATCCTTATTTTGTTAATTCAGAAAAATACCCGCTTTCTTGGTTAAGAGAGGCTATTCCTGAGCATTGGTCGATGATCATTACAATTTTGCCTGCACTCATGCAAGAATCTAAGGTAAACCCTTATTTTGGTCTTGCATCAATGAGTGAAAAGGATAGAATTTTAGCTGTTGCTTTAGTAAAAGAGATGAATGAGTATATTCATCTGCTAAATGAGATGTTTGGGAAAAATGTTGTTACCGCAGTTCATCTCCATTCATCACCAAAAAATGATGATAAAGTGATTAGAGGCAACAAGTGCTCGCTCAAACGCTCCCTTGATGAAATAAGTGCTATGAATTGGAATAATATCCAATTAAATTTAGAGCATTGTGACGCCTATGTTCCAGGGCAAATTCCTGATAAAGGTTTTCTGTCTCTTGAGGAGGAAATAGAAGTTATTGGTGAAACTGTAGATTATGGGCTTGTATTAAATTGGGCAAGATCTGCAATAGAATGTCGTTCTTCTGAAGGGCCTTTAAAACATATCCAGCTGGCTATGAAAAATAATCTCTTGAAAGGATTTTTCTTTTCCGGCTGTACGAATAATATTGAAAGTAAATATGGTTCTTGGAAAGATACTCATATGCCTCCCAAAAAAATTATTAAAGGCCTTTATCTGGAGGAGGATAGTCTGCTTGGATATCAAGAAATTCGAAAAACATTGGAATGGTTAAACAAGAACATATATTTTGGTATAAAAGTACTCAATCCGGAGAAAAAGCATTGTATAAAAAAATCCGTTGGTTTAAATATTGAAACTATAGAAGCGATAGAAAAGGTAATTGTTGATTTAAACGTAAGTTAAAAAATAATTTTGGAAATATTAATTATGAAAAAAATTATCATTATAGAGCCGGGATCCAGTATGCTTTATATCATTAAAGCAGTTAAAATTCTAGGCTATATTCCAATAATATTTTGTTCCATTAATGAATATGCCGGAGATCAGAAAAGTTTTTTAGAAAAACAAGGATACTATGAAGTTAACGCATCTACTGTAGATAATATTATTAACTGTATTCAACAAAATAAAATAGGAGATATTCTTGGTATTATTTCTACTGCAGATAGGTTTATTACGCAGGCTTGTAAAGCAGCAATGTTACTGGGTGTAAAAGGGATGGATCCCTCATTATTAAAACTGAATAATAAAGCTGAAGTAATTCGTTTAATTGCAGAGGATAGTCCACCATCTATTATTTTCAACAGAACTTCTATTCCATATCATGATTTAAACAACATGCTGAAGGTCTCTAACGCCTTGGTATTTAAACCTTCAATGTCGGCAGGTGCAAAAGGCTTATTTGAAATTAAAAAAGAAGAAGAAATTAATAACATAGGTGAACTGATGAGAAAAGAAAAACAGGTTAATGTAATTGATCAAGATTGGGTGGCACAACCTGTTATTGATGGAATTCTTTATAGTTTGGAGGGCTTTGTAACTAATGGGAAAATTAATACTATAGGTATGTCCCAGCGCATGAGAATAAAATACACTGAATCTCAAAATATATTTCCAGTCGACGAAAGAAATCCTGAAGTATTTTTAATATTAAAAAGAATTGTTGAGGATCTTATCAAAACTTCGGGTTATAAAAATGGATATTTGCATTCTGAAGCTATATTTGATGGAAAGAAAGCATTTTTAATTGATGCTAATTTTGGTCGTATTGGGGGTGCTAGTGTTGCCTTGCAAGTAGCACTTGCTACTGGGAAGAAAGTCGAAGAGATTTATGCGCATGTTATTGATGTTACTTTTTTTGGAGATAAGGAATACCATTCTCAATTTTATCCTAAAGAGAAATCCAATACACTTTCAATTTATTACAGTGTTAATAAAGACGCAACATTTTTAAAACTTAATCTTCCCGAAAACATTAAAAGTGATCATGTTCAAGTTGTTGATCCAGGGAAACGTTTAAAACCTGCTGGCAATGATAATCGATCTTGGGTAGGGATTTTAACTGGAAAACCAGATGATGTTACAAGAGAGATAGACTTGATTTCTGTATTAACTGACTGTGGCCCTTTAAAACCAGTATTTTAACATGATAAAATATTCTTATTCTAAGACAAAAAACCGAGCTTTTATTACAATACTTTTATGTGTAAGTGCAATTTCTGGTATTGCTTCAGATATGTATATTGCTGCCTTGCCTGATATGAGTACCTTTTTTAGAGTATCTGATGATGCAATCAAATGGACGATTTCAATTTTTTTTATGGGGTTGGGTTTATCACAGTTAATCTATGGACCTTTATCAGATTATATAGGCAGAAAAAGAACGATACTATTTGGGTTTGTAATTTTTTCTGCGGGTTGCTTATTATGTATAACCAGTAAAACATTTTTGCTATTTCTTATAGGTAGATTTGCTCAAGGATGTGGTGCAGGTGCAGCGACATGTATTTCAAGAGCAATGATGAGAGATACATATTCAGGATCTGAATTGGCAAAAGCACTTTCTTATGTTGGAATGGGTTTGGCAGTGGTGCCTGCCATTGCTCCGATTATAGGTGGATATATTCAATATTTAGTGGGATGGAAATTGGAGTTTTTTTTAATGCTACTTTATGTTGTTGCTTTATTTTTTGTTGTGAATTTTGTTGTCCCAGAAACAAATATTTATTCATTTCAACATAGAAGAGATTTAAAAGAAATTATAGTAGACTATCGGACAATATTAATGGATCCTTTGTTTTTTATTAATGTATTAATTGCGAGTTTTATCGTTTCTATAATCTATATATTTTATAGCATAACATCTTTTTATTTACAAGACCATTATAACTGGACTGAAGTAGAATATAGTCGAGTATCAATTTTTTTAGCAGCTTCATTATTCTTGGGAAGAGAATTAAATATCTTATTATCAAAATCACTTTCCAATAATGAGATTATTTTATATGGAAGTATATTATCATTACTTGCTTCAGTAGCCATGTTTATTTTTGATTTAGCAAACTTTAATGTTACTGTTACTTTATTGCTTCCTATTTCTGTTTATGCCATTGCAGGAGGTATTGTCTTTTCTAATACTTTCGTTGGGGCAACTACAAAACATACCAAAATAGTTGGTTCGGTAAGTTCTCTTTATGGCGTTATTCAAATGTTAACCGTATTTTTTATTATCTCTTTATCATCGTTATTTGGGGTGTCTTCAATTTTTGGTATTTATTTCTTGATTTTTGTATTTTCCGCTGCTTCTATTTTTATGGTTTTATTTTTAATAAGGAATGATAAATCATGAATAATTTTACAGATGAAAAAAGAATACTGAGCCCTAGTGAAATCAAAGTTAAATATCCACTTTTATTAAAATCTATCCAAAATGTAGAAACAACTCGACACGAGATTCAAAATATTCTTGATTCTAGAGATCAGAGATTTTTAATGATTATTGGCCCCTGTTCATTTCATGATTCGCATGCAGCAATGGAATATGCGACAAAATTAAAAAGACTATCTGAGGAAGTTTCTGATACAATTTTAATTGTAATGAGAGTTTATATAGAGAAACCAAGAACTGGAGCTGGGTGGAAAGGTTATATTAATGATCCCTATATTAATAATACTTATAAAGTTCAAGAAGGAATTATAAATGCTAGAAAATTTATGCTGCATTTATCCGAAATGAGTTTACCAATAGCAATGGAAATACTTAACCCGTGTGCTTATTTGTATTTTGATGATTTATTGAGTTGGTGTACGATTGGTGCACGCACAGTAGAATCACAGCCCCATAGAGAAATTGCTTCTAATCTCACCATTCCTTTGGGATTTAAGAATAGTACTTCTGGAAATATAGATGTTGCAATAAATGGCATTGAATTCGCTTTTCGAAAACAGACTTTCATAGGTTTAAATGCTCATGGTGAAATTTGTGTTATTTATGCTAAGGGCAATCCCTATAGTCACTTAGTTTTACGGGGAGGACAAGAGGGCCCAAATTATTTTAAAGAAAATATTATGAATATAGAAAAAAAAATGTCTTCTTCAAATATTCCAATGAATATTATTGTTGATTGTTCTCATGGTAATTCTTCAAAAAATTACACCTTGCAGGAAAAGGTATTTAATGATGTAATGTCTCAAAAATTGGCTGGTAATATTTCCATACTGGGTGTTATTATAGAAAGTTTTCTAGAGGAAGGGAACCAGGCTGTGACTAATATTCCTAAACTCAAATATGGGTGTTCAATAACTGATGCTTGTATAGGTTGGGAAGTGACAGAGAGAATAATAAAAGAAGGTTATAAAAAGCTGAGTTCAATAAAAAAGACGAGGCGTAAGTTTTTAGTGAGTATGCAATAAAAAGTTTGGAGAGAAAACTGTGAATTTTAAAAAATCAATTAAAACTTCTGATTTAACTATTTCTAATATAGTAGAAAATCAGAGCTTGTCTTTTATTTCATCTTTAAACCAAAAAGCAGCTGATTTAATTAAGGAGGGCAAAGATATAATAAAATTATCTGGTGGAGATCCCTCGCATGTTCCTGAGAGATTATTATCGATATTATCAGATCTCTGTGCAAGTTCGGAAAAGTCTATATTCAATTATTCCCCCATTGCTGGATTTGATAAATTACGAGAATTAATTTCCCTAATACCTGCTAGTTATTATCATAATCCTGTTACAAAAGACAATATATTAGTCAGTTCAGGAGGTTGTTCTGGGTTGTTTCTTACTTTTAAGACAATTTTAAATCCAGGCGATAAAGTTCTAATTCAAGATCCTTGTTGGGAATATCTTCCTCGATTAATTGAAAATTGTGCCGGAATCCCTGTTTACATGAAGTTTTTTTCCTCACCTTTTTTAAAGCCAAATTGGGAAGATTTGATTTCAGAAATACAAAACCAATTGAAAATGGGGGTCAAAGTGGTATCTATAAATTCCCCATTGAATCCTTCTGGTAGAATAATCCCTATAGATGTAAAAAATTCTATTATTAAGTTATGCTATGATTACCAAGCTTGGTTTGTTTCAGATGATGTTACAATTGATTTCAATTATGTTGAAGATAACCCTAAAAGCATTAAAAATCTTGAAAATTTTATTTCCGTGAATTCCTTTTCTAAGAATTTAGGAATCACTGGATTGCGCTTTGGCTTTGTTGTTGCATGTGAGAATATAATAAATCAGTTGAAAAAATCTCAATTATATACATTCATGTATCCTAACAGTTTTATTCAAAAACTAATCGAGAGTTATTTGGCTTCTAGCAAGGAAGAATATAATGAATTTATTAATAATATCCGTGCACGCTACAAAACATATGCTACGGATTATACACAAATGTTATCTGCTATCCCAGAGATTGAGGTGCAGCGCCCAGAGGGGGGATTGTTTTTATTTCCAAAATTTAAATCAAATCAGCCCATTAATTTTGACAAGTTGCTCACTAAATATTGTTTAGCAGTTGCTCCAGGTGCTGCTTTTGGTTCTGATTGTGAGAGTCACTTTAGATTATTTATGGGGGTTTCTCCAGAGCAGATGATTAGAACAACGCATTTACTTTCAAAATTTGTGCAAGAATTACAATGAAATGTTAAGATGAGAAAGTTGAAAGGGTGAAAGATATGTAGGTCCTGATATGTTTAATTATTCTTTTGATGAAATTATAACAGCGCTTATTTCAGCTTTTTTAATAGGTTTTAGTAAAACAACAGGGACCAGTTTAGGAACAGTTGTCATTCCTTTTTTTACCAATATATTTCCTGCTAAAACAGCAACGGGTATTTTGTGCATTGCTTTTCTATTAGCTAGTTTTCAAGCGTTCAAAATTCATTTTAATCATGTTAAATTTCTATATTTTAAGCTCCTTTTTCCTTGGGTATTATTAGGCCTCTTTTTGGGAGGTGTTACACTTCTTTCTTTCGAAGAACAAACGTTAAAAAGATGTATTTGTATAATTATTCTTGTCATGTTGATATTTAATATGGGAAAATTTTTTTATGATTATCTTTTTGAAAAGGTAGCAACATCTAAGCTGTTTGATATAACTTGTGGGGTATTAATAGGAGCAACTTCGATGATTGCTAACTCAGCCTCTCCTGTGATGGTAGTTTATCTTTTAGCCAAGAAAGAACCTAAAAATAGCTTTATTGGTACCCAAATAGCTTTTTTTCTCCTAATGGATTTTTTGAAAATTCCATTTTATATTTTTGCAGGAGTTATAAATACTAGTTCACTCAGCATCAATTTAATGATGCTGCCGTTGATGTTATTGGGGGGTACTGTTGGGTTTTTTTTCATTAAGTGGATCCCTGAAAGTAGATTTAGAACGCTCGTAGTTATAACATCTGGCCTCGGTGCTTTGAAACTCGGCTGGTCAACGCTGTAGGATGAGAGAATCCGAAATGTTATGAGCACCTTTAATGGTAAATACCATTACCAAACTGCTTCTTTTGGTGGTTTTAATCTTTCGCACATTTAATTCTGTACTTATAAATTACCAATGTTTGAGATAAGATACGCCGCAGGAAAAAACCAAAAAGGTGGTTTTGGGGGTAAATGAAGTGGAATAAAACATCCTTTATGGAACGGGAGGTGAGTGGGTTGAGGATGTATCCGACCTTTGAGGTGTACCTTTACTCGCTGCACGTGCCATTTCAAAACCAGGCGTTAATAAAGGAGCTTTTGGGGGAGAGGTCAAACTTTTATCAGCATCCTCTGCTAATTTTTCTGCTTCAGACTTTTTCTTATTCCATTCTTCAATCCGTAAGTTCAAAAGATTCGCTTCATTGCTGTACCCGAGGGTGAACAGCTTCTCGGGGGTAATTCCGTGTTCCAATAAAATCGATATCATCGGCAGCGTCATATTTTTTATTAGATCATTTAAAAAATTAGGATTAGCTATTAATAAGTTAAATACTTCTTCTTTTGCAATAAACGTTGAAAACCATTCTGTTTTATTTTCTTTAGCAGCTGATACTAAGAATCTCAACGATACATAATCTTTATTGATTAGAGAAAACTGATCATTTAAAACAGTGAACATATCCTTGTTGTCTAATTGGTATGCCAGACGAGTTATTAATGAGGTGTACTCTAGACTCCCTTTCATGCAATCTTGAACTTCCTTTTCTCTTACCAAACTGTTAAAGCTCTCTTTATTTCCAGCTCGAATAGAATCAATCAAACTAATAAGAGGTTTAGGAAATCCACACAGTTTTAAAAGATCAAATTTTGATTTTTTCAATGCTGTCAATGCCATTGAGTTTATGATGACTTTATTAGTTTCAATTAATCTTGCCCTATCAGAAGGCGTTAATGAGTTCAAAATCAAAAAGGCTCTATCTAACTCCGCTGAAATTTTTTCGTCTCTTGGTAAGACTTCACTACCAATAACTCTATAAAATTTTTGACCATGATGTGCTATTAAATATTTTAAAAGTAAATTATAGTAAAATTCTTTCATTCCAAATTTTCCATTTGCAACTGAAGATTGATATCCTGAAATAAGCTTATTAACCTTCACGTCCCGAAGATCTTTCGAATACTTCTTATATTCAACTTTCGCATACTTCATGGCTTGATTTTTAGCTTTATCTAGTGCCTCTGGAGTTCTGTCTTCAGGTCTCATTTTATTTTTTTCATCTATAAATTTTTTCAATGCAATAATACCAATTACCAGAGTCTTACAGTTTGCAACAGAACAATTTTTTATTTCTTGATCTTTGGTTGGAAGAATCATAAAAGGAGGATTAGGATCAGTCATTCCATTTATTTTATCAAGCATCTCCTTTTCACTTAAACTATCCCTTTTTGGTATAAAATTTTCGAGATCATCGGACCTGATTGTCTTGTGACCAGGAATTTTAATCACTAAAGTACCATTGTGTTCAAACTTTTTTCTGCTCCCTCGATTAGAGTAAATTAAATAGCGTTCCCCATCTTTTATATCTTTATTTAAACTAAGCCCAACAACATGGTTTTCCCAACCAGTGGAAAAAGTAATTCCGTCTCCCCTTTCAAATCTTTCAATTAAGGAAGGTTCAGTTGGATTTCCATTTATTAAAAATTCTCTTTGTGTACTGAAGGTTTCATTTATTTCGTTAAAATATCGATGGATTTCAGAACCTGGTTCCAATTTGGCAAGGTAGTCTTTGACGGTGTTGTGAACTAAACAAACAGTAGGATATATAATAGCCTTCAAGATTTATGCATAGTGTTCCTCTTTCACTCACCTTTTCAATATCGAACATACCACCAAAACCAAGCATATGAGCTGCTTCTTTGGCTATTCTAATTTTAGAACTCATCTCATCTTCTTCCTGTGGATTATCCAACATGTTTCTATAAATCAGTGCTGCTATTTCATGTTCACCATTTTCAATTGCTCTGGAAAGGGCTGATAGACCATTATCATCGGTGTAATAGGGGTTAGCACCTTCTTGAAGAAATTTTTTTACATTTTCCAAATTTTGGGAAAAAACTGCAATTAATAATTCATTATTGAGTTTTTTTTGCCGTTTAATTTTAATGAGTTCATTTATAAAACTTTCAGATCGGGTAAATAATAATTTACTGATTTCTGGTTCTACATCTAACGCTAGCATTGTTTGTTTATGCGCATTTCGAAGGGTAGGATTACCCCCACGATCTAGAAGCAGTTCAATAAATGCTTTGTCAATCTTACTGCTGTTCTTGAGAACCGCGACATATAAGGCTGTATTTTGATCTGGACCCCCTGGCTTGTTTGGATTTGCCCCTTTATCCAATAAAAGTTTTCCAATTGCTGGATGCTGGTGTAGAATTGCTAAATTAAGGGGTGTTTCACCATTTTCATCCATTTTATCCAAAAGCTCAGGGAACTCATTAAGAAGTGCGTTTACTCTTGCTAAATCACCCATTTTTATTGCTTCAAAGAATTCTTTTTCCATCGCAATTAACCTTTAATTTAAGGCTTATTACGTTGGACTCGGGTATATTCAAATAGTTTCATGTTCAAAAAAAAGAGAGGACAATACACTCATTTCAAATATTACTTAATAAGGTAAGGTGTTCTAGGTGTTCTAGGTAGGAATTTTTATTTAATTTTGATAATTTGGGCGGACACAGAGGTCCGCCCCTACATTAGGTACAAATTCTGATGATAATCTCAAAAAGTTGCTTTAACTGAAGCAGCACGTGGTGCAGGTGTACCTGAAGCAGGATCTCTTGACGCAGTTGAAGTTGCTCGTTCAACAAGTGAAGGCCCTCCCGCAAGAGCTGCTGAATGAACAACAGGTGGCGCTGCGGGGACAGGAGCTACTACTACCGCGGGAGAAGCGGCTGCGGTGACTGCCGAAACGGCAGCAGTGGCAGAAGCGGCAATGCTACTACCTTCAGCTACTACTTTTCTGTCCCCCATTGATGTACTTACTGGTACTAGAAGAGTCATTTCGCGTGCTACCTTGTATTGCCAATGCTCTGCAGGTACACGATTGAAGAGTTCACGTGCTTGACTCTGCATATGGGGGTGTGTAAGACAATATTCTGCTGCTAAGAAATAAGGGGAGGAAACATCTTTTAAAGCGCAAGGTCTTAAAAATGACAGTGCTTTATCAAATGGCATTTCTTCTACTAATTTTCTCTTAAATATAATTACGCAAGTTTCAGCAATGACTGCTTTTACATCTTGTATTACTTGAGGTGGTACTGTTGCTACATGTCTGAAGGCTGCAAAAAAATCATCAACATAGGTAGCATTTGTCGGTTGCTCGGGGAGTGTGACGGTTACAACCTTAGTCGCACACGACGTCACACCATCTTTATTAGGTCCTCTAGCATCAAGAAGAGCCTGCTCACGCAAACTCTCTTCACTGGGTCCTTGAGCATCAAAACCAAGGCTTGCTAATTCTTTAAACAATAGTCCAGCTAATGCCGGTGTGGGCATTGTTATATGAAAACCTATCGTACTAGGAGACATTCCTCCGTAATAACCATCGCGACGCCAGCCCTCGTAATTGAGCCGTTCAATATGCGGAGTGGAATCAGAAGGATTAAAATAAGTGCGATGATAATTTGCTGCTTCTTCACCATCCATATATGTATGGCTTCCTGTCCATCCAGTTCCCGTTAGAAGGAAATTTTCGTTTAAAGGTCCAATGTTTTGCCCGACTCTGTAAATAAATGGCATATTTTAACTCCTATCATTTGATTAAATAAGAAAGATGAAAGCATTATGTGTATCTCTTGAAAATATGTCAATAAAATAATGCACGTGAATTGTCAGTGGGTTGTGTTAGCTGATAAAGATACTCAATACGGAGGAAGAAGCTTTATTGAGATCCCTCACTACTCGCCGGGATATATAATTTTCTTGCCTTGAACGAAATTTTGTCAGCTTTAAGATGTAAATCACCATTCTTAGTAACATTAATATAAGAATCTCCTTGTCGTAATACCATGTTTCCTTGATTGTTTCCTATCACCGCAATAGTCTGATTGGCCTTTAATTGTAGAGCGTGACTCACATTAGTGATCTTAAAATCGTTTTTACTGACAATTAAATCCAGTTTGTTTTTAGCTTGAATTTCTAAATCACCCTCGGCAAAAAATTCTGAATTTTTTGCTGCTTGTAAATGGATATCTTCATTAGCTTTTAAAATCATATTTTTTTGAGTGTTTATTGATATTCCTCCATTTTTTACAGTTAATTCTCTGTGACCTTGAGTGATTGTTTGACTATTTTTTCCAGCTTGATGGGTGCTGCTGTGTTGAATGTCTATATTTGCAGAATCTCCGGCCACGAATTCAGTTGTTCCTTGTTTTGACTCTAAGAGTACCTGATGCTTATCTTTGCTTGCATCGAGTAATAAGCGATTATTTTCATTGTGGGTAAATAAATGAACGAATTCTTTATCCTTAAGATCTTCAAATTCTAAAGTATTATCCCCCCAAGTTCGTAGCCGATGACGACTGGGTTCATCATTTTGTATCGGAGAAGGTGTTTCGGCATTGGGAAGCACTCCTACTAAAACGGGATAACATCCATCTCCTTCACGAAAGGCCACTGTCACTTCAGTGTTAGCATGTAAAGGGAAATGACACCCGTGATCAACACCTGCTAAAGGTTGAATCAGTTGCAAGGGGGGTGAGGCTTCCCCTTTTAGTGTTGCTGATTGATCAAATGGGAAACGTACATGATAGGCACCTTGTTCATTAAGGTAAGCATAATCACCTGCAGCAGATTCCACAGTTGCAGAGTGGATCCCTGTCATTGAACGCTTGGGTTTAAAAGGAATTTGATACAGTGACTGTAAAGGAACAAGCGTGACTGTGTTGATATAATCTATCGGGGTTGCTTCTTCACCCCCCCATTCGGGAAATCCAGACCGTTGATCGCCTGACTGTTTGATACTAATGATTCGATAATCACCATTAATAGTCGACTTACCCTTATCTAAAATAGTTAAGCGTTGTCCAGGAACAAGATCTCTAGCAGTGGTTTCTGCAATGATTTCAGTAAAGCAGCCTTCCGGGAGTAGTTTAGTTTTTTGTGTCCAGGAGAGTATAGTAGGGTTTTTAGATCCCATTCCTTTAGGTTCTATACATTCTAGCATTGTACGAGTTCCAGATTGGTAAGCATTAGGATTTTTTGCATCAAAGAAAACTAAGATAGCTGCTTCATGAGTCTGTCTAAAAGTGTAAACAAGGCCTGCTCTGGCTAATTCATGTAGGATAAACATATGATCAGACTGTTGATATTGAATGATCCATTTTTCTTTTGAAATATTTTTTAATGCCTGAAATTCAAAACTTCCGGGATGCCAGTGGTTTTCAGTTAAAATTTGCGTGATCATATCAATCACAGATTTGTTTTGAAATACCCTAGATTTTTGTATGTCTTGTAAGCGCGCAAGGGGGGATGCCAATATTACAGAGACATGGAGTCCATCTAAGCCAATGCTTTGTCCTACCGATGTTTGGATGATAATCCCATGAATTAAGTGAGGCTTATCTTTGCACCATAACTTGAGACTGGCTTTTTGATTTAAAAAATTGCCATGATCAAAACCTTTAGGAATAACTAACTCAATATTGAAATGATAATTTCCACAGAGTTTATAATTGTCTGAAGTAAATTTCATGACGGAAATAGCGCTAGAATCCATATTCTGTATAATAAATTCAAATTGATGACGGTTACTTGACATTTTTTCTACTCCTCCATTGCTTAATGGGGGAGCACAATATCGGATTAAGAACTTAAAAGCAATCGTTTTTGTAAATTTTTTAAAGTCATGGTAGAGTAGAATGAATATTTAGAGCATCAATCAATAAAAAGGTCCCTTCCTTAAGCTCCCTCCCCTGTTTCACGGGGGAGGGAAGGGGAGGGGGCGTAACGGGAAGGCCGAAGAAAAGATCGCAGGAACAAATAGGAATTAAAATGACCACACAACCCAAGACTATTTATCTAAAGGATTATCAACCGCCCGCTTATTGGGTAGAGACTGTCGATCTCACCTTTCATTTAGAGGAAACCAAAACGCTGGTTAAAAGCCACGTCACTTTTAAGAGAAATGAGAACGTTGCAAATGCTAACACCCCTTTAGTTTTATTGGGTACAAAATTGGAACTTAAAAACTTATCATTGGAAGGAAGATCTTTATCTCAATCCGAATATATACTTGATCAAGAAACCTTAACGATTCCTCATGTTCCAGATAAATTCTCTTTGCAGATTGAAACCGAAATTCATCCTGAAACAAATTCGGAATTAACGGGCTTATTTCGTTCCAGTGGTCTTTTTTGTACTCAGTGTGAGTCAGAAGGGTTTCGGCGAATGACTTATTATCCAGACAGACCCGATGTTATGGCAAAATTTACCACCAAAATTATAGCTGATAAACGTCGTTATCCAGTTTTGTTATCCAATGGGAACTGTGTTGAAACAGGGGATTCTGAAAATAATCCTAATTATCATTGGGTAAAATGGGAGGATCCCTTCAAAAAACCCAGTTATTTATTTGCTTTGGTTGCAGGAGACTTAATAGCCGTAGAAGATAATTTTGTGACGTGTTCGGGACGGTTAATTACTCTTAAGTTATATGTTGAGCGGGAAAATTTAGATAAGTCTCGATACGCAATGGAAGCCCTTAAAAAAGCGATGAAATGGGATGAAGTAACCTATGGTCGTGAATATGATCTCGATATTTATATGATAGTGGCGGTGAATGATTTTAACATGGGTGCTATGGAAAATAAGGGACTCAATCTTTTTAATTCTAAATATGTTTTAGCAAGCCCCGAAACAGCGACAGATTCTGATTATTATCATATTGATGCTGTAGTTGGACATGAGTATTTTCATAATTGGACAGGAAATCGGATTACTTGTCGTGATTGGTTCCAATTAAGCTTGAAAGAGGGCCTAACAGTATTTCGAGAACATCATTTTTCTTCAGAGATCAATAAATCCTCGGTCAGTTTAATTGAAGATGCAAGACTTATTCGATCAAGACAATTTGCTGAAGATGCAGGACCAATGAGTCATGCTGTTAGACCCGAATCCTACATGGAAATTAATAATTTTTATACGATGACAGTGTATGAAAAAGGGGCTGAAGTCATCCGTATGCTGAAAACTTTATTGGGATGGGAAAACTTTCGAAAGGGCATGGATATTTATTTTGAACGACATGATGGACAAGCGGCAACTACCGATGATTTTGTGGCTGCAATGGAAGCTGCTTCTAAGAAAGATTTGACTCAATTTCGTTTATGGTATAGTCAAGCAGGTACTCCCGAGATTGAAGTACAAGAAGTTTATGATGCAGCCAAAAAAACATATGATTTAAAACTGAAACAGTCTTGCCCCAGTACCCCAGGTCAAATCACCAAGGAGGCTTTTCATATTCCGATAGCCATTGGTTTATTAGATAAAAATGGAAAAGATATTTTACCTAAAACACAAGTGCTAGAACTGAGAGAAGCAGAACAAGTGTTTCATTTTTCCAATATAACAGAACGACCCGTGTTATCATTGTTGCGAGAGTTTTCGGCACCGGTGAAAGTAAAAACATCGTTAAGTGATGAGCAATTGGCCTTTTTGTTAGCGCACGACAGCGATGATTTTAATCGTTGGGATGCAGGTCACAAGCTTACTGAGCGAGTATTATTAAGGTTAATGGAGGCGTATAAATCAGGGCAACAATTAAAATTAGAATCCGTGTGGTTAGAGGCTTATCGTTTATTTTGGAAGGCGGATGTGACGCCAGACTTTAAAGCCCAAATTTTTAGCTTTCCAACCACGAATGAATTAATTGAATCTGTGGCTATTGCTGACATTGATGCTATTATGGCTGCAAGAACGTTTTTAAAAGATAACTTTGCAAAATCTTTTACGACAGAGTTATTGAATGCTTATCAGAATTATTTAACGCCAGGTCGATATGTTTATTCTGCTTCTGATGCCGCAAAACGAAGCTTTAAAAATCTTTGTTTGCATTATTTAATGCTATTAAAAGAAGATAAAACGGTATTAAATATTTGTATAAAACAATACCACGAAGCCAATAATATGACAGATAAACTAGGGGCCTTAAGTGCATTAACACAAAAAGACTGTTTAGAGAGTAAAGAAGCATTAGCAGATTTTTATGTTCGATGGCAGCATGAACCGTTAGTTGTCAACAAATGGTTTACAGTCCAGGCAATTTCAGAATCAGAAAACACCTTGGAGAATGTCAAGGCACTTATTAATCATCCTGCATTTGAGATTACCAACCCGAATAAAGTGTATGCCTTAATTGGTGCTTTTTCTAGTAGTAACCCAGTGCGATTTCATGAAAAATCGGGGAAAGGATATGCATTTTTAAGAGAAATAGTTTTGAAATTAGATCGTTTAAATCCACAAGTTGCTGCTCGGATGATTAATCCTTTTACGCGATGGAAAAAGTTTGATGTTGAACGTCAAAATAAAATGAAGGCGGAGTTGGAGAAAATTAAAGCAGAATCCAAGCTTTCTAAAGATATTTACGAAGTGGTGAGTAAATCCTTAGCACAAACTTAAAACCGCCTCTTGTTTCTTTTTAATACTTTGGTAAATGGGTGTGTGCAGAGTCCAGGTTAACCAACAGAGTGCAAGGATACTTGAAAATGCAACATCACTGAACCAATGAGCGCCGCTAAATAATCGGGCAGTAGAAAGAAATATTCCAATCATAAGAGAGGTAACGCCAATATATCGAGGGGAAGATAAAAATGTAAAGGTTCCCCAGAATATCATTGAAAAAGCATGACCACTGGGGAAAGAATGCAAAGAGCGATCTTTAATATTAGGATCATTTAATACTTCAGAAAGCTGAAATGCGGGTTCAATCATTAAAGAAGGGGAGAGCCTTTCAAGATGAAGAACTGTGTGTAATATCCAGTCTTGGAACATAAAGCCAATTTGAAAACATGCCCAAAAATATAAGTATTGTAATAATCGGATTTTGCGAAGATTTTTATTGTGGGTTGCTAAGATTGCTAAGATATTAATAATAACCGCGAAAACTAAATTAAGTTTGGTTTCGAGTCGATGGTTAAAGAGCCCAAACAGCGATTGTAAATAAGTGCTTCCAATTAAACTAGAGTTTAATAGTGTAAAGATATAGCTATCCATCTGCTTACACACGGTGTGTGTTAGAGGAGAAATCCATAGCAGAATGCATATAAATAAAAAACAATGGACAAAAATCAAAGATTTCCAATTTTCTAGGAACTTTATGTGGTTGTGCATACTACTTTCTCTAAATAAATGGTATTTTTATTGAATACTAAAACAGAGCCTGTTTCCTCCCAATCACCTAGTACAAACCTTTTTTTAGAAACGCCATTTAGCTCGAATTGATGGATCCCCTCGCGGTGTGTATGACCATGAATAAGGCAGTCTGCTTGGTATGTTTGAAGATAATGATGGACAGCCTGTTGAGTAACATCATATTTTTCATGGGAGGAGTTTTTTAATGGACTTTTTAAGGGTTCATTTGGTTTTTTTAAATCTTTTTGTTTTGGTCGTGAACTTGTCATGCGTAAGGTTCCTGCAATTTTTCTGCGCAAGAAAAGGGGTAAATTTAAAAATACGCGTTTAATAATGGGATGTCTAACAAATTTTCGAAACCATTGATATCCTATATCTTTGGTACACAATAAATCACCATGCATTAATAGTATCCGTTGACCTTCTATTTCAAGTAGATAAGGATCTGGAAGTAATGTACATTTTATTTTTTTAGCAAAAATGTGGTTGATTAAAAAATCTCGATTACCCTGCATAAAAAAAAGTGGAATGCCTGTTTTAGAAAACTCTGTTAATCCTTGGATAATGGTATTATCATGGATATTATAATTATCCTCCCCAATCCAAGCTTCAAAAAAGTCGCCTAAAATATACAGTGCATTTGCGGTTTTTGCTTTGGTGTTCAAAAAATTTAAAAAAAGTTTTGAAGTCTCTGGTCTTGTGCTATGTAAATGTAGATCAGAGATAAATAAAGTGGTCATATATAAATTTCCGATGGTGTCTGACACCATAGACTTACACTACTTCAGCACCTAAGATAAAAATATCTTCGGTAGGCACATCATCATGCCCAGCTTGTCTACTGGTTGCTGCTTGACTGATTTTTTGAATGATATCCATTCCTTCAGTCACTTTTCCAAAAGCACAATAGCCATAGCCTTCAATCGTATCATTCTTGTAGTTTAGAAAAGCGTTATTATTCACGTTAATAAAAAACTGGGAGGAGGCAGAATGGGGATCGTTAGTGCGTGCCATTGCGATGGTGCCAGTATCATTCTTTAATCCAGTTTTGGCTTCATTAGGGATGGGTTTTTTTGATTCTTTTTGTTTCATGCCAGATTCAAAACCCCCGCCTTGGATCATAAATCCTTTGATAACTCTATGAAAAATAGTACCGTTATAAAAACCAGAATTGATATAGTCTAGAAAGTTTTGGGTTGTTTTAGGAGCAGCCTTGTCATCTAACTCAATTTCAATGGGGCCTAAAGAAGTATGTAACTTAACTATTGGCATGGTTAACTCCTATTTTCATAAAGACAATAGAATATCATTAAAAATGGTGATGGGCTATTAGTAGCCTCTGGTTGTATGTCTTGCAATTATGTAATATGTGTATAGTGTAAATATTTATTAGTTGATTCTTATGTCAGAAACAAAACATATCTGTAAAACCCGTTTTGCTCCAAGCCCTACAGGTCTTATGCATTTTGGAAACCTTCGTGCTGCCTTGTTTAATTATTTATTTACACGGCAACAAGGGGGGGTATTTTTGCTACGGATTGAAGATACCGATCAGCTTCGTTCAGAAAAAAGTTATGCAGAGACCATTCTGCAAGATTTGAATTGGCTTGGCATTCATTGGGATGAGGGACCTTTTTATCAATCCGAGCGACAAGCAATTTATGATGAGTATTATTATCAATTAGAAGATTCTGGTTTTGCCTATCCTTGTTTTTGTACTGAGCAGCAGCTATCAATGACACGAAAAGTGCAGTTAAGTCGGGGAGAACCTCCAAGATATCCGGGGACTTGTCGGAATTTATCGGAACAAGCTAAAGAACAAAAATTGACAGAAGGACTAAAACCCACTTTACGTTTTCATATTCTACGCGGGGGTGTAGTTGAGTTTGAAGATGCTGTGAAAGGTCCACAGCGGTTTGAAAATGATCATATCGGAGATTTTATCATTCGGCGTGGTGATGGCACTGCTCCATTTATGTTTTGTAATGCAATTGATGATGCTTTAATGGGGATTACTTATGCTTTACGAGGGGATGATCATTTAACAAATACCCCACGTCAAATTTTAATTCTTAAAACCTTAGGATTAGCTGTTCCTAATTATGGCCATTTCCCCACTATATTAGGACCTGATAACAGTCCTTTGTCTAAACGAAATGGGAGTCGATCACTTAAAGACTTGCGAGAGGAGGGCTATCACCCGCTGGGATTGTTAAATTATCTTGCGCGTTTAGGACATTATTATAGTGATCCCGGGTATCAAAATTTACAGGCATTAATCGATCATTTTAAGTTGGCACACATTAGTACTTCGCCTGCGCATTATGACAGTGATCAGCTGGCATATTGGCAAAAAGAGGCGATGCATCGTGTTCCTTTGGAAGAATTTTGTCAATTAATTGCACCCTACACAGAAGAACAAGTCCCCAAAGATAAACAGCCAATCTTTGCTGCTGTCATTCAAGCCAATATTGTGATGCCGCATGAAGCCAAACGGTGGGCGGAGGCACTTTTTGCGCCTCATTTAACTTATGCAGGCGAAGAGGGTGCCGTGATTCATCATGCAGGGTCTGAGTTTTTTAAGACGGTCATACGCTTATTAGAAAGTGCCAAAGATAATTTTGTATTTTCAGATTGGTTAAGTCATTGTCAGCTTGAAACAGGGTTTAAAGGGAAAGCATTATTTTTTCCATTAAGAGCTGCGTTGACTGCTGAGCTTCATGGTCCAGAATTGGCTCGGATCATAGAATTGATGGGGATTGATTTTGCTTTAAAACGGTTACAGGCAGCAGCAGAATATGCTAAAAATTTATAATAGTTTAAGTAAACAAAAAGAAATTTTTAAACCTATAGTACCAGGGAAAGTAGGGATCTATGTTTGTGGTATTACCGTTTATGATTATTGTCATATAGGACATGCACGGACTTCTTTATCATTTGATGTGATGATCCGGTATTTACGTTATCGTGGGTATGAAGTGAAATCGGTTCGTAATATTACTGATATTGATGATAAAATAATTTTTCGTGCGCTTGAAAATAAAGAACCCTTTGAAGCGGTGACTGAACGTTTTATCCAAGCGATGGAGGAAGATGAAAGAGCGCTCAATATTCTTCCTTATGATGTTGTCCCCAGAGCAACTCAATATATAGATCAAATGATTCGCATGATACAACAGTTATTAGATAAGGGTTATGCCTATCTAGCCGCCAATGGGGATGTTTATTACGATGTTCAAAAATTTGAAAGCTATGGCTGTCTCTCACATCGCGTGTTAGAGGATTTACAAGCAGGGTCCAGGGTGGATATTAATGAGGCAAAACAGAGTCCTTTAGATTTTGTATTATGGAAAGCAGCCAAACCTGGGGAACCAGAATGGCCCTCTCCTTGGGGTTTAGGACGACCTGGGTGGCATACGGAATGTTCAGCCATGTCCCTTGATGAATTAGGGGAGACGTTTGATATTCATGGGGGGGGAGCGGATTTAAAATTTCCGCATCATGAAAATGAACGAGCCCAGTCTGAAGCTATTACCGGTAAACGCTTTGTGAATATGTGGATCCATACGGGCTTTTTGCAAATCAATAAAGAAAAAATGTCAAAATCCTTGGGTAATTTTTTAAGAATTCGAGATTTTTTGAAAAATTACGATGGAGAGATATTACGCTATTTTACCATTGCGAGTCATTATAGAAGTCCAGTCGACTATTCAGAAGATTCTTTGGATGCAGCTAAGAGCCCATTAGAGCGATTATACACCGCATTAAGAGGTTTACCGATAGAAGACTTGTTACCACCCAGCAATACAGAATTTGAACAGCGTTTTCAAGAAGCGATGGATGATGATTTTAATACACCGGTGGCATTATCAGTATTATTTGATATAGCGCGAGAAATTAATCGAATTAAAAATAGTGAACCAGAGGAAGCGCAAACATTGGGAGCGTTGTTAAAGAAATTAGGGGGTGTTTTGGGATTACTGCATCAAGATCCGGTCGCTTTTCTGCATCATATTGGTAAAGCTAAAGTGGATGCTGCAATGATTGAGACACTCATCCAACAACGTGATGAAGCAAGAATGGCAAAAAATTGGGCTGAATCTGATAAAATTCGAGATAAATTAACAAGCTTGGGCGTTATTTTAGAAGATACGGCTTCGGGGACATTGTGGCGGTTGGGGTGAGGTGAGAAATCCCCCCCTAGCCCCCCCTTTTTCAAAGTGGGGGAACTAAGAGGAGGGAGCCTGAGGAAGAAGGAAATTACTCTGCTTTTTTGCCTTCTTTCTTCATTTCTTTCTTTTCTTCGACGACTGTGCCGCCTTTTGCGGTGCATTCATCGGCATCTTTTGCCATCCAATCTTTACCTTTGCCTTTCTCATCAACACTGTGGCATTTTACTTTGCCATGATGTTTCTCTTCCTTTTCCTTTGCCTTTTCATTAGCTTGTGCTGTGAAAAGAAAACCGGAAGCAATAAGACTAGCGGCAGCTGTAGCAACAATTAAACCTTTTTTGGAAATTCCTTTCATGATTACTGTTCTCCAATCAAATTAAATGACGACATACCTTTTTTTTGACAGTTTAACCTATAGTTTTAGCTATAACTGCGATTTTTAACTATCTATTTTTAAATTATCACAGTTTTTTGCCTGTAACAAGGTATATAACGCAAGGATGATATTTAAGGAAATAAAAAAGGTGAACCTTTTGAGGGGTTCACCTTTACAAAGAATTAGCAAAAGCTAATTACATTGCAGCTTCTGGTTTGCAAGTTGCATCTTTCTTTGTAACTTCGGCTTGACAGTTTGCTTTATCAGCTTGTGAAGTTTTAGTAGCGCAATCAGCCATTGCCTTTTTACAGTCATCGGCAGACATTGCAGCAAATGCAGCACCGGAAGCCAAAGATAAAGCGGCAACAGCAGTTAAAATAAATGCTCTCATGATATTCTCCAAAAATTAAAAATGAAACGACGTCATTACACTTACGAAGTCTCTTACTAAATTAAAATTTAAATTAGTAAGCCTCGTGTTCTTTTGTCAGAATACATACTACATAATCGTTTACCGACCTTAGTATAATGTTCTAACAGAGGGTAGCTTAACATATTTTTTTTTATTGCAACAACACTTGGAAAATTTTTTTTTAAGGGCTTTTAGTTGTCAAGCTTGTTAAGGTTGCTAAAGTTGGATAAGCCGCTGGGAGTTCGATGCCGTTTGCATTGAGTGCAGCTTGTGCTTCCATTTGTATGTTAGTTAATAAATCATTATAAGATTTTTGTTTAGCCCAAACGCTCAGTTGTAAAATAATGGCTGATTCTCCGAATTCTAGAAAAGTAATTTCTGGAATAGGGGTAGATAGACTTAAAGGATTTTGATCGGCTACTTCCATAAGAATTTTTTTAACTTTTTCTAAATCTTCATGAAAAGCAATTCTGATTTTAACATCGCAACGACGAATAGGAAAACGTGAGACATTGCGAAATTGTAATTTTAAAAGAGTTTCGTTCGGGATCCGAACCAAAGTGTTATCTTTTGTTCTGAGTTTTACCGACAATAAATCGATGGAAAGTACTTCTCCAAGGATATCATTCACTAAAACCCAATCTCCTATAATAAAAGATTTTTCTGCGATTAAAAATACCCCACTTAAAAAATTTGAAATAGAGGTTTGTGCCGCAAAAGCAACCGCTACAGTTAAAATACCGGCTGCTCCTAAAAGGGCGGTGAGATCAATACCCGATTCTTTAAAGGGGACAATTAAAGATAAAGCAAAGCCAATATATAAGGTAATTCGCCGAAATAACATGGAGTGGTGGGCAGATAATTGTTTCTCAGACATTTTACCCACAACCCAACGAGCAAATAAGGTAATTATCATGCCTATAAAGAAATAGCCAATGGCGCGGGCGAATCCTAATAGATTGATACCTGCAAAAAATTCAGTAAAATCGTTTGACAAATTATCAAGACTAAAGAATTGATCAAAAAAACTTGGATCTTTTTTTGCCATATTTTAAGTTTTCCTACTGAAGGGATTTAACAAATTTTTCAATTTGGTTCTGGATTTTGAACCTAAACGGGGAGGAGTAATCAGTGTCAAGGCTTTTAAAAGTTTGTGAGGTTTAGTCACAATAGTAGAACTTGGGTGGGTATCACCTTCATAATATATACTGACTTGTTCTGTCCATAAATAATTGAGAGGATCGCTGTAAATAGATAAGAAAGGAAGCGGAATTCGAAGTTCATTCAGTAATAAATATTCTTTGGAACGATTGATGATTAAAATCGGAGTTAACACTCGAGATTCATCCATAGTGATTTCTTCTAAACGAGGAGAACAATGATTTGGGCTTGCGTAACATAATTCTCCTTCCAAAGTATTTTTCCCAGCCCAGGTATCGGACAATATTTTGGAGGGGATTTCGTCTAATATAATATTGTTCCCAACTTCGATTTTGATCCAGCAGGGAGAACTGATAAATAATAATATTTCCTCTCCAGCGGGAAGGGCGATAGGACGTTCCAATTGGGATAAGATTGCTCTGTCAGGCAAGGTAGGTTTTATTATGATTTCATTGTAATCTTTTCGAGAGGTGAAAGTTTTAAATCGAAATTTTTCTTTAGGAATTGGCGTGTTGGTGTTTTGAATTAATTGAGTGTCTTTATAGTTGGCAATATGCCATTCACGATTGTAGCGATCGAGGCAAAGAACAATATTATTAATTTTCCAAAATCGGGATTGTTCTTCTTCTACAACAAAGTTACCCCACCACGCTTCTTGTTTTTCTTCAAAAGAAACGATTTCAGAAGCTTCCTTGGTGCCATTTTTTTTACGTTTAAAAATTCTTTTTAACCAAGAAAACATGTTTAATTTCTCTCTGCCGCATAAAGGGTGTTTTGTAAAAGAGTTGCAACTGTCATGGGTCCAACACCACCGGGGACTGGGGTAATCCAAGCTGCTCGTTCTTTTGCAATACTGAACTCAACATCTCCACTAAACCTACCATTTTCCCCTCTATTCATGCCAACGTCAATGACTATAGCGCCAGGTTTTATCCAGTTGCCAGGAATTAGCTGTGGTTTACCCACAGCAACCACTAAGAGCTCAGCTTGTGAAACATGCATTTCTAAATTTTTCGTAAAACGATGACAAGCGGTAACTGTGCATCCGGCTTGTAATAATTCCAGTAACATGGGTCGTCCCACAATGTTAGATACTCCCACGACTGTAGCATTGAGACCTTTAATATTAATACCTGTGTGTTCTAAAAGTTGCATGATGCCAAACGGTGTGCATGGGCGCAGTAAGGGGCGTTTTTGACACAGTCTGCCGATATTATAAGGATGAAAGCCATCCACATCTTTACTGGGTAAGATACTTTCAACAATTCGACTACTATCAATGTGGGTAGGGAGGGGCAGCTGAACCAGGATCCCATCTATCATGGGATCGTTATTGAGTTCATCAATTAGCTCAAGTAGTTTTTGTTCGGAGAGGGTAGCTGACAGTATACAAGCCCGAGATTCAATCCCTACCTTTTTACAGGCTAGTAGCTTATTTTTTACATAAACTTGAGAGGCAGGATCTTCTCCAACTAATATGACAGCCAGTCCAGGTGCTCTTATCCCGAGTTTGTGACGTTCTGCTATACGCAAGGCAATTTTTTGATAAATTGTTTCAGCAATTGCCTTACCATCCAGAATTTTTGCTGCCGTTTCTTTTCTTGCCGCCATTAAATCCCCTTGCGTGAAAATCCTTCAACTCCCCATTCCAGTGAGGTAATTATCACATTATTTCTTCTTTCTGTAAAAAAGATATAAAAACCAAAATTAATTTGACCTTAGGAGTGGAGTCCGGGTACTATCTTACTCTTATATATTTTATATATTGGTGTGTTTAGGCAGAAAAAATTCGGGGTATAGCGCAGTCTGGTAGCGCACCTGCTTTGGGAGCAGGGGGTCGTGGGTTCGAATCCCCCTACCCCGACCAATCCGCGCCCGTAGCTCATCTGGATAGAGCATCAGCCTTCTAAGCTGAGGGTAGCAGGTTCGAGTCCTGCCGGGCGCGCCATAAATGTCTTTAATGGAAAACAACCTTAAAATGGTGGACGTAGCTCAGTTGGTAGAGCCCCGGATTGTGATTCCGGTCGTCGTGGGTTCGATCCCCATCGTTCACCCCATCTTTTCCCGTAGAATGGTGTCTGACACCGTGCCATTAGGAAGGTTTAGCAGGGCTAGATCTTTCCCTAGGATCCAGTGGTTTATTATTAGATGATTGTAATGTTGCAGAGCTCGATGTTTCTAAAGCCTGAGTTAATGAGCTTGTTTTTTTTCCTCCTTGAATAAGAAAGTGGGAGCTAGTGTCATCGGGAATGGGAATGTCTGTTTTTTGTGAAGCTTCAATCATTTCCCGTTTTTCGTTTAATTTAGATTCGAATTTATTCAGTTCCCGCTCGAATACTTTTAAAATATCCACTTTTTCTTTTTCTTCTTTTGATTTTTTAAATCTAGTTAAAAAAGAACTCAATTTAGAAAGTTCATGATCGATATTTTGGTAATTGTCTGCTATTAAATCCCATTCAGCTTGACTTTTATCTTCTTTTTCTGCAATTGGAGTTATATGTTCTTCACAATATTGACTATATGCTTTTTTTATTCTTAGATATTCTGGACTGATTTTCTCTAAAAGCGCTTCAGATTCTTTCTTACGGGAAAAGAGGGAGGTTACTGCCCTAAAACCATTTGAAAGTCTTTCACGGAAACTCGGCATATTTTCCTTGCGAGAAAAGAAGGAGGTTATTGCTTTAAGACCATTTGAAAACCTTTCACGTAAACTCGGCATAGCTTCCCCCTGCAATAATTATTATTTGTTTATCATTTTCTTAGACCTAAAATTTAATATTTTGTTTCGCTTAAATTTATTTTATTCAACAATGCCTAGCATGTTATGTATATGACCTCGCAAAAGGATGGGTGTCTGACACCATTCCATTTTGACCTATGGTGTATTATCGCCTTTTTTCAGTGTCTGTGCCAACAGGTGTCTGACCCCATGCTAATATTGAACTTATTCCATCGTAAACACTCTACTTAGATATAACCCAATTATTATTATTTTGAAGGGAAATTATGGGTGTTGATGTATTTAGGTTGAAAGGCAAAACCTCCTTTCCCCCTCCAGTTAAAAAAGGTAAACATGTTCCTGATGTTCCTGATGATTCTTTGAAAGATTTGAAATCAGTATTTTCTTTATTAGTTACAGGTGAAAAAAGCGATAGAGCTCATGAGGATGACTTATTAAGAACTCCCGTCAACATTAATGGTGTTCCTTTTAATGGAGGAGACTTAGGCATTTTAGGATCAGAAAAAAGAGACGACCCAAAAGGTAAAGAACTATTTTCTGAATGGAGAAAAGGGGCTAAACCCGAAGGGTTAAAAAGAATTAGCGGATTGCATCAAGGAACAATGGTGCATGCTCTTAGTTTTATCCGCGACAATTACCAATTAAAAAATGGTGAGAAAGTTTTTCCTATTATACTAAACCCACAAGCTTCATTTGAAAAAAATGGTGACAATTATAGCCTCACTTACACGGGATCAGTTTATACCTTTATAGATGAAAAGGGAAAAGCGTTTGGATTAGATCAACAAGGAAAAAAATTCATTATAGAGGATAAAGGTAAAATACCAGATATGATCAAAAATGGTCAATTAAAACTTATTTGTAAAATTGATGCAAAAAGTAAAGTTGATTGTAGCCAAGAACCCCCTGAATCATCTTTTGAACTTACAATAGATTATTCAGTACCTCAGTTTCAATACCGGGGGCCACCCAAAATGGAGGGTATCCCTCCGGGTGTAACATTCACAAAAGATTTAGGCGTCAACAGGACCATTAACCTTATTGCTCAAGACTTAATTAGCAGCATTGATGTTTATTTAAACACAAACCCAGAAGAAAGTAAACTTCGAAGAGCCCTGCAAGAAAATCGAAAACAACTAGAGGGTATTATCAAATCTGAAGATCAACATGAGAAAATTATAAAGATGAAAACAGTGATTCCAGCTATAATAAAGGTGACTGAGAATGTCGAAGAATTGAACCCATTGCAAAAATTCGCTAAATGGCTAGATAAACAACTTGAGCAAAAACCCAAAAATGCAGAAAAACCCAAAAATGCAGCAGAGGAAATCTATAAGAGGGCTCTAAAATATCAACCTCATTTTAATCAAATAAAAAAGAAGACTCCCTCATTAAAAGAGTCTGCGACTACTCCTACAGCAGCGTCGCCTGTACCTAAACCACCCTCACCATTAACCAAACGGGTTCGAGTCCAATAGACGGTGTCAGACACCGTGTCTGACACCATGCCATTGCACTATCAACACATAATATTGTAATCTCTACAAATATTTGGGCCGTTAGCTCAGTTGGTAGAGCAGCTGACTCTTAATCAGTTGGTCGAAGGTTCGACCCCTTCACGGCCCACCAATCTTCAGGGGTCCATACTGGACATATGATTGCCGTCGATATTTTGGTACAATTAGTGGCTGTGGGCCCTCATCCGGTGCTAACGCACCACCTTCTCCTGTAAAACGGGAGAAGGAATAAAGAGGAACCTAGTTATGCGAAAGTGGCGGAATTGGTAGACGCCCTGGATTTAGGTTCCAGTGGGGAAACCCGTGAGAGTTCGAGTCTCTCCTTTCGCACCAGCACATACAAAATCCTATCAATTTTTTAAGAGTTACTGTTATAGAGTTTAGAGAGGTTGATTTATGCAGGTATCAATTGAGAATACCAGTTCATTAGGGCGTCGATTAACAATTGCGGTTCCGGCGGTTCAAATTAAAACAGAAGTAGACGGAAAGATGAATGAGCTTTCTCGTACTGCACGCGTGGATGGATTTCGTCCTGGAAAAGCGCCTCAAAATCTAATTAAGCAACGGTTTGGTAATCAAGCGCGTCAAGAGGCGATTGGTAAAGTGATTGAAATCAGCTTATCGACGGCATTAGATGAGCAAAAATTAAAACCAGCGGGACGTCCGGTTGTTGAACGTATCATTAATGAATCAGATCAAGATCTTGAATATATTGTCACTTTTGAAATTTTCCCTGAAATAAAACTTGCACCCATTTCTGAATTAAAACTTGAAAAATATCATGTTGAGGTTCAAGAAGCAGATATTGATAAAGCCATAGAAAACTTCAGACAACAGTTTGCAGAGTGGATTGTTGTTGAACGGCCTGCAAAACAAGGCGATAAATTAACGGTCGATTATGTAAGCACTTTAAATGGAAAACCTTACGAAAATAATCAAGGTAAAGATGTTTCCGTAGAGTTAGGAAGTGGTTTATTTATTCCCGGATTTGAAGAGGGGTTGATTGGTGCATCTCAGGGAGATGAACATGTTCTTGAACTCACTTTTCCAGAAGAATGGCGTATGGAAAAATTAGCGGGTAAACTCGTAGAGTTTCGTATTAAAGTGAAAGCTATTACAGAAAAAAAATTAGCAGACATTGATGCCGCCTTTGCTAAAAAATTGGGTGCTGAATCTGCTGAGCCAGAAGTTATTCGAAATAAGGTAAAACAAAATCTTGAAAAATGGGTTTCAAATACCGTTGAAACTCGATTGAGAGATGAAGTGATTGAAAAACTGATTAAAGCGAACCCGGTTGAACTTCCTAAAGCCTTAATCGAGCAAGAAGTTGCCATTTTACATGAAGAATTGCATCGACAAATGGGCGATCAAGCCCATGAGGATTGTAGTCATCAAGGTCTTGAAGGACAGGCAAAAAATCGAGTTGCTTTGGGTTTAGTTTTAAATGAACTCATTAAGCAAGAAAACTTAGTTTTAGATAAACAACGCGTGCAAAATAAAATTAATGAACTTTCTAAGCGTTATGGTAACGCAGGATTCGTGGAAAGCATGTATTATGAATCTGAGGAGTTGTTAAATAGCATTCGCAATACGGTGTTAATTGAGCAAGCGATTGATTTGGTTTTATCGAAAGTTACAGTGCTTGAAAAGCCCTCGACAGTAGATAAACTCTTAAACCCTAAATCTGAGTAAGAGGAATATCAAAATATGTCCAACATAAATGGATTAGGTCTTGTACCCATCGTTATTGAACAATCCGCCAGAGGGGAGCGCGCTTATGATATTTATTCGCGTTTATTAAAAGAACGTGTGATATTTTTGGTGGGTGCTGTGGAAGACCATATGGCCAATTTAATTGTGGCGCAGATGTTATTTTTAGAATCTGAAAATCCTGATAAAGATATTTCTCTCTATATTAATTCTCCCGGTGGTGCGGTAAATGCTGGGATGGCTATTTATGACACCATGCAGTTTATAAAACCACCGGTGAGTACCTTATGCATTGGTCAAGCAGCCAGTATGGCAGCTTTGTTATTAGCTTGTGGTAGTCGAGGGAAACGTCATTGTTTGCCAAACTCACGGATTATGATTCATCAGCCTTTGGGAGGATTTCAAGGGCAAGCAACGGACATAGAAATTCATACCCGTGAAATCTTAAAAATTCGTCACAGAATGAACGAAATACTGTCTGAACATACAGGCCAGCCCTTGCAGCGCATTGAAAAAGACACTGATAGGGATTATTTTATGGGTGGACAGGAAGCGTGTGAGTACGGTCTTGTTGATTCAGTCATGACGGAGCGGTGATATACTCAAAGCGAATAAGTATAGGAACTACTGAGGTAGGTCTTGGTCTAAATAGGTCTCTAGGTCCAATTAAGTCTATGTGGACGCGGGTATTACTTGAAAAATAAAATTCCGGCCTTATTTTTGAATTATTGATTATTTGAATCAGGGTGTAGAAGTAGGTGTAGCAGCAAATAAAGAGGTAAAGCTCTATGGGTGACAAACAAAGCGGTAGAGGTGACCATGGAAAGCTTTTATATTGTTCTTTCTGTGGAAAAAGCCAGCATGAGGTAAGAAAGCTTATCGCAGGGCCATCGGTCTTTATTTGTGATGAATGTGTTGAACTGTGTAATGACATCATTCGTGAAGAAGTTGAAGAAAAAGAAAGTGGTGGTGTTGGCGCGAAGTTACCTACGCCACGTGAAATTAATCGGATCCTTGAACAATATGTCATCGGACAAGCGCATGCAAAGAAAGTGCTTTCTGTTGCTGTTTATAATCACTACAAACGATTACGAACGGGTTACAATAACAAGGATGAAGAGGTAGAGTTAGGTAAAAGCAATATTCTTCTGATTGGTCCTACTGGTAGTGGAAAGACTTTATTGGCAGAAACACTGGCTAAATTATTGGACGTTCCTTTTACTATCGCGGATGCGACAACTTTAACTGAAGCAGGGTATGTCGGTGAAGATGTCGAAAATATCATTCAAAAACTATTGCAAAAATGTGAATATGATGTTGAAAAAGCACAAACAGGTATCGTTTATATTGACGAAATTGATAAAATTTCGCGCAAGTCTGAAAATCCTTCTATTACACGAGATGTTTCAGGGGAAGGCGTTCAGCAGGCTTTGTTGAAATTAATTGAAGGTACGGTTGCTTCTGTGCCGCCTCAAGGGGGTCGTAAGCATCCTCAACAAGAATTTTTACAAGTAGATACCTCAGGGATCTTGTTTATCTGTGGTGGAGCTTTTTCAGGATTAGAGAAAGTCATTCGTCAGCGTTCTGAACGAGGGGGAATCGGATTTTCTGCTGAAATTACCAGCAAAGATGATAAAAAATCCATCAGCGAAACTTTAAGGCATGTGGAGCCTGAAGATTTAATTAAATATGGATTAATTCCTGAATTTGTCGGTCGTTTGCCTGTAGTTGCAACCCTAGAAGAATTAGATGAATCTGCTTTGATGAGTATCTTAACGGAACCCAAAAATGCATTAACCAAACAGTATGCCAAGTTATTTGATATGGAAGGTGCAGCGATTGAGTTTAGAGAGGGGGCATTAAGAAAAGTAGCGCAAAAAGCGATGGAACGAAAAACAGGTGCTCGTGGATTACGATCTATTTTAGAACAAGTGTTGTTAGAAACCATGTATGAATTACCTTCTTTAGAAGATGTTAGCAAAGTGGTTATCGATGAATCGGTTGTTAATGGTGAATCAGAGCCTTTATTAATTTTTGAAAACTCTGATAAAACAGCTAGACGCGCGTGTGACTCATGATTATCCCTGTATTGCCGTTGCGAGATGTGGTGGTTTATCCCCACATGGTTATCCCTCTCTTTGTTGGGAGAGAAAAATCAATCAAAGCCTTGGAAGCGGCTGTTGCTGAAGGAAAAAAAATATTATTAACGGCTCAAAAAGAACCCAGTCAAGATAATCCTCTTCAAACTGATCTCTATCCTATCGGTACTATTGCGAGTTTATTACAATTATTAAAATTGCCGGATGGAACACTCAAAGTATTGGTGGAAGGCGAGCAACGTGGAAAAATTGTTGATTTTGTACAAATCGAACCTTTTTTTAAAGTAGAAATTTTGCCTATTGAAACTGTCATGATGGAAGAACAAGAGCTTGAAGTACTCTTACGTTCATTAATGTCGTTGTTTGAACAATATGTTCAGCTTAATAAGAAAATCTCAATGGAAATGGTTGTTTCCCTTTCTGGCATTAGTGAACCTGCTCGATTAATTGATACGATTGCGGCGCATATGACGCTTAAAATTTCCGAAAAACAACATATTTTAGAAATTGCAGATTTAAAAGGGCGTATTCAAGCTTTAATGAAATTAATTGAGGCTGAAATTGATTTGTTACAAGTTGAAAAGAGGATCACCGGAACGGTCAAGCGGCAGATGGAGAAAACACAGAGAGAATACTATTTAAATGAAAAAATGAAAGCCATCCAAGATGAGTTAGGAAAACTAGGAGAAGAAGGCAGTGGGGGTGCAGTAAAAACAGAACAAGGTCAATTACTCGAAAAAGTAAAAAAAGCGGGCATGTCTAAAGAAGCCAAAGAAAAAGTCATTGCTGAAATTAACAAATTAAAAATGATGTCTCCTATGTCGGCTGAAGCAACAGTTTCTAGAAACTATATTGATTGGATGCTCACGGTTCCTTGGAAAAAACATTCAAAGATTCGAAGTGATTTAGCCAAAGCAGAAGAAATTTTAAATGATGATCATTATGGTCTTGAAAAAGTAAAAGAACGTATCATTGAATATCTGGCTGTTCAGCAACGTGTTCGAAAGCTGCATGGTCCCATCCTGTGTTTAGTGGGTCCGCCGGGTGTTGGGAAAACTTCTTTAGGGCAATCTATTGCGCATGCAACTCAACGAAAATTTGTGCGAATGTCTTTAGGTGGGGTTCGTGATGAAGCTGAAATTCGTGGTCACAGAAGAACCTATATTGGGGCATTACCGGGTAAGATTTTACAGAAATTATCAAAAGTAGGGGTCAGGAACCCTTTATTTTTATTGGATGAAATTGACAAAATGGCGATGGATTTCCGAGGCGATCCAGCGTCAGCTCTTTTAGAGGTGCTCGATCCTGAACAAAACAAAACATTTAATGATCATTATCTTGAAGTCGATTACGATTTATCAGATGTGATGTTTGTGGCAACCGCAAATTCATTAAATATTCCTCCTGCTTTGTTAGATCGTATGGAAGTGATCCGATTGTCAGGGTATACCGAAGATGAAAAACTTCATATCTCTAAACGCTATTTGCTTCCTAAACAGATGAAGAACACGGGTCTTCGCACCAATGAATTAAGTATCACGGATGATGCCATTGTTCATATGATTCGTTATTACACGCAAGAGGCCGGTGTTCGTAGTTTAGAACGCGAAATTTCAAAAATTTGTCGCAAGATTGTTAAAGAATTATTGTTAGGTAAAATCTCGAAATCAGTTCGTTTAACGGTTCCTAAATTGGAACACTACTTAGGTGTAGAAAAATATCGATTTGGACAAGCCGAAGCGCATGATCAAGTAGGACAAGTCACAGGATTGGCATGGACCGAAAGTGGGGGCGATATCTTAACTATCGAGGCAGTTGCGGTGCCTGGTAAGGGTAAAGTAACCAGCACTGGAAAACTCGGTGAGGTGATGCAAGAATCCATTCAAGCCGCTGTCACCGTGGTTCGATCACGAGCACAAGCTTTAGGGATCCCTTCCGATTTTTATGAAAAATTTGATATTCATGTTCATGTTCCGGAGGGTGCGACACCAAAAGATGGTCCGAGTGCTGGTATAAGTATGTGTACCGCTTTAGTTTCTATGTTAACTGGAATTCCGGCTCGTAAAGATGTTGCGATGACGGGTGAAATTACTTTGCGCGGTCAACTCTTACCGATTGGGGGTCTTAAAGAGAAATTATTAGCCGCCAGAAGAGCGGGTATACAAGATGTGATTATTCCGGATGAAAATCAGCGTGAATTGAAAGAGATCCCGAAAGAAATTTATAAGGGCTTGAATATACACGCAGTTCGTTGGATCGATGAAGTATTTGCCTTGGCTTTAACGCGCATACCTTCGCCTTTACCTATTGAAGAAGTTAATCCTGCACTCCCAATCAATAAAAAATCTTCAGATGCGGCTGATGATGATATAGTTAGTCGACATTAATTACAAATAAACTTGACTCAAGGGGCCTCCCATTGGTATAAAACATGCTGCTTATGCCTTATGATGTATGGTTTGTTGAGCCCTCATCCGGTGCTACGCACCACCTTCTCTCGTGAAACAGGAAAAGGGATGTTGAGGACGCTGTTTAGTCGAATAATTTATGTATGAGGGGATATATTTGTGAATAAGACTCAATTAATTGATGCAATTGCAGCCAATTTAGATGAACCAAAAAATGTGGTGAACCGCGTGGTAGATGCTATTTTTGATAGCATTAAGCAAGCTTTAGCGAAGAGCGAACAAGTTGAAATTGTTGGATTTGGAAAGTGGGAAGTTAAACAACGTAAAGCCAGAACAGGCCGAAATCCAAAGACAGGAGAATCCATAGAGATTGCTGCGACTAATGTTGCTCATTTCAAAGCAGGTAAAGGAATGAAAGACGCTGTGAATGGTGGTTAAGTGTATATTGTCTTTCCCCTCTCCCAAATTGGGAGAGGGTGCCCGAAGGGCGGGTGAGGGTTAGCAACCCCACCCTCATCCGGTGCTTACGCACCACCTTCTCCCGTAAAACGGGAGAAGGGATAAGGAAATGTTTGTTTAGGTGGAAGGGTACTTAGCTCAGTTGGTAGAGCATCGCCCTTACAAGGCGAGGGTCGGGGGTTCGAGCCCCTCAGTACCCACCAAATTTAATTAGGAGCGGTAGTTCAGTTGGTTAGAATATCGGCCTGTCACGCCGAGGGTCGCGGGTTCGAGTCCCGTCCGCTCCGCCAACTTTAAAAGAAAGTGTTAGCATGTTACAAATTATTCGGAATAAAACACAGGGATTTTTTGCTTGGATGATCATTCTTATCATTGCAGGTGTTTTTGCTGCTTGGGGTATTAATGATTACTTTTTTGTAGACGGTGCCGATGGTGCAGCAGCAAAAGTAGATGGTGAAAAAATTTCTTGGCGGACAGTCGATACTATCTATGAGCGAGTCAATCGAGAACAGGCTGGGCAAGTAGACGAGCGCCAACTTAAAGAACAAATACGTTTAGCCTTAGCGCAACGATTGGCCTTATTATTGGCCACAAAAGCACAAGGTTTTCGAGTGAGTGATGAGCAAGTTGCAACCGTCTTCATGCAAATTCCAGCTTTTCAAGTTGAGGGAAAATTCTCTAAAGAACAGTATTTAGATGCTTTGGCACGAAACGGGTATACCGATGCAAGTTTTAGACAAGAATTGTCCCAAGATATTTTGTTGGGTCAATTGCAACAGGGGATTATTCAATCCAATTTAAATTTCCCAAACGAGCTTAATCGTGCGGTTGAATTATTAGATCAAAAACGAGATTTTGGATATATGATGATACCGGTTCAAAAATATACCAGTACCATCACTGTTTCTCCTGAAGAGATTAAGAATTACTACGAGGGCCATAAGTCAACCTTTGTTTTACCAGAACAAGTGGCACTCGATTACGTTGAACTTTCAGAAAAGGATTTGATGAAGCAGGTTAAGCTTACTGAAACTGATCTCAAAGTTTATTACGATACTCATCCTGCTCTTTATAGTACGCCTGAGAAAGTGAAGGCCCGCCATATTTTAATTCCAGCACCCCGAGTACAAGAAGGCAATCCAGAACAAGATGCTAAAGCTAAAGCAAAAGCAGAAGAAATCTTGGCGAAAATCAATAAAGGGGAAGATTTTGCAGAATTAGCAAAAACGGAATCTTCAGACAGTTTATCCGCTAAGCAAGGTGGGGATTTAGGTTGGTTTGCAAGGGGCGAGATGGTCCCTGAATTTGAACAAGCTGTTTTTGATTTGAAAAAACCACTGGAAATTGCTGGTCCCATTCGTACCCCCTATGGTTATCATTTAATTCAGCTACTGGAACGTAAACTTTCAGAGAAACGTCCCTTTAATGACGTAAAAAATCTAGTTGATGAGCAATTTAGACAAGAGAAAGCACAAGTTCAATTTGCAGAGCTGAATGAGCAACTCACACAATCTGCTTACGAAAATACCAATTTGCAAGGTATTAGTGAAGGCTTGGGTTTAAAAATAAAAACAACGGATTTATTCTCAAAACAAGGTGGAAAAGGGATAGCAAGTAATCCTACAGTATTGGCAGCGGCTTTTAATGAAGATTTACTGATGAGTGGTAAAAATAGTGAAGTCATTAAAATTGATGAAGGAACCGCGGTTGTTTTACATCTTAATAAACACCAAGAAGCAAAACAGCAAGAATTAGCTGAAGTTGAAAAACAAGTGCAGGCTCGGCTTGCAAAAGAACGCGCAATTGCCAAAACTAAAGAAACCGGTGAACAGTTAATAGAACAATTAAAAGCAGGCGACAAAGGTTCAGAATTAGCGAAAAAACATGCTTTAGAATGGATAGCAAAATCCAAGGTTTCGAGAGGGACGGAAGGGATTGATCGTCAAATTATATCTCTTGCCTTTCAAGCACCTTATGATGATGCAACCAGTGATAAAAAACCTGCTCTTAGAGGGTCTGTTTTACCCAATGGTGATTATATTGCACTGGTTGTGACAAAAGTGACACAGGGTGATATTGATGAAGTGGATGATGCTACTCGTAATGCTTATAAACAAAGCCTTTCTGAAATAAACTCTCAGCTTGAATATGGGCTCTACACCAGTAGCATTTTAAGTAATGCGAAAGTGGTGTTTTCCGAGATGCAGCAGTAGTAGTGTTTTTCAGTGGTCGCTCTTTATCTTTCTTCTTGCAGCGGCTGTTTTTTCTGAAGGTAGGGTTGGATCTCTTTGATTAGCGGCTACGCTATCCCTTTCAGAACGTTCTTTATTTATTTTTCCATAACTAGTTAAAGCTGCTTCCTTAACACTGGAGTCATCTTTAAATTGATCGTGGTGTTGCCTTTTTATTTCTTTAATAGTATTGTCTATGTGATCACTTAACTTACTACGAAGTGTGCTACCAGAAAGCCTAGAAATCTCATCACGCACTAATATACAAGCTTCCAAACGTGCTAAATCCTTTTCTAACTTTGGTGAACTAGAATCATCAATTATCTTATTAGTCGCTGTCAACCATTGAATTTTATCTTGCTTATCTTTTGATGGTTTTGGTTCTGCTTTTCGATACGCTGCTATGACATTGAGAATAATCATTTCGGGAACTACAGGAGGTGTACTAGCAGTACTCCTACTAAGTCTGAGGGGTCTTGGTGCGTCAGGCTCTCTATCACTGGGCGAAGATGATGCTGAGGTTGAGGCTGCTGCCGCTGCTTTGGGTGTGGAAGGTGCAAGGGTTGCTTCAGCTTTAGTTAAGGCTGCCCTATATTTTTGGACTGCATCTTTATAAATTATGTTCGCTGTATCAAAGTCCAATTTGGCGTTACGCAATGATTCCGATTGTTCATGACGCAATTTTGAAGATGTTTCATCTGGAGGATAATTATGCTTTATTCTGATTTCATTGCGCTCCATTCGAGTTACTAATCTTGCTTTGTCAATACGTGAATCAGATGCATCTTCAAGCTTTTTCCGTGCTTGAGCAGCATCCCACTCAGGTTTTAAATCAGGGGGTACTAAGTGGGGTGGTACTAATTCTAATGCCAACCGAACCTTTTCTACAGAGTCTTTAGCTTTGAGCTTCGCTCTAATGTCATTCATTAAGGCTTCAACGGTACGGAATGGGTTTATATAAGCTAATGCTTGTTCAATATTTTTTGCTCTATTTCCATACGATTTTATATCACTCTCAATACTTCCAAGTTCATCTTGACCCCAATGTACTTCTAAATGTTTTAGTTGGTCACGTCTTTGATCTTGGCTTAAATACCTGGTTTCTTGCCAATTGGTTACCTTAGCAGCTTCTGTTGCTAATCTCTCGTTTGCTCTAGCCAATACACTGTGAACTTTCTGTTTACTTTCGCTCTTCATTTTTTCTTCTTCCATGGCCTCTCGAGCACTACTTCTGATTTGATCAATAGGTGTTGACATATACATATCCCCTTAATTTTTGAATTCAAACTTGTATCGGTTTGAATTTACTACATTGGATCAACTGGGCGAACTCTCGTTCTATTTATTTGTTGATCTGGTTTTGATAATTTGGTAAAAGCATCTATGGCGGCTTTGATAATTTCTTGGTCACTTTTTAAGTTATCGGGGCCTGGATTTTTATTTATTTCCGTTATGGTATTGCGTATTTGTTCATTTAAAGCATTATAAAGTCTGCTTTTACGAACAAATGTAAAACTTCCTTCAATCTGTTCTTTAATCTCACCTGCCACTTGTAAACAAGCACCTAACCGCGCCAGCTCCCTAGCTATTTTTGGATCCAAATTCGGAAAATCAGGAAACATTTTTTGTAAATCTGTGCTTTTAAGTTGGTCAATACTAAGATTAGCTGCCTCCAAAAAATCTTTTTGTGCTTTTCTTTTCGATTGTTTTGCTAAGTCTGTTGCTAACACTTTGCTAATAGTACCAACCGGTTCGGGTGGTGTAGGCCCTCCACTCAACATCAGAGGTGCTGGTTGACTGCCTGGGAGATCTGCAGCAGGGGTTCTTGCTTTAATAACTTCAGTTAAGGCTTGTTGATATGCTATACGCGTGCTTGCTACAGACATCTCCGATAATTCCTTTGTTTTTTTAGCTGTTCTTATTAAGTTTGTATATGAAACATCCTCATCACTTATTTCACCATATAATTCAATGAGTGATTCATTTTCTAAATTGGCTACATGTCTTTTATCTTGACTAAGTCGATCTACAGCAGATTCATAGTGTATTTGTGCTTGACCACATTGCCATTGAAGATCTAAATTATTCTCTCGAACTATGCGTGGTGGCATGTTGGCTAATATTTCTCTGGCTATTTCTATTTCTTCTGATTCTACTTCCTCCGGCTTTGATTTTCTGCTTTCGTCAAGACGTTTTTTAATTTCATTTATTAAACTATCAAGTGTACCGCAGTGAGCTATGAGATCCGATGCTTTTTTAGCTCTTTCGGATCTTTTTGAATATTTTGCTACTTCCTGAATAGCACCTTCAAGTCTTTTTTTGCTGCCTTCTGCTTTTATTAATTTTAAATTATTTTTCCTTGCTTCAGCTGCTTCAGCACTTAGTTTCTGTATTGCTTCGGCTGTGAAATCAGTATCTTCGCTTAACGGAGTAAACGTTACCCTTACACCATCCTTATCTGTAGCTGCTGATTGTAGTTTCGTATCCTGTGATCTTGCTTTTATTTCAGCATCTGTTGCACGCGCGAGTGCAGCATCTGCTGCTACTTTTTGTTTCGATATTTCATTGCCTATTGCTACAAGTGGGTCAATTGTTGCTGCCATATGCATATCCCCTTAATTTTTACAATTGGCTATTTAAGCTGAAATCATTTGTAATCATTACTTAATATAATGAGATGATTAAATGTTGGTATAGTTCCGCTTTTTGCCCGCTGGTTTTATATAAGATAAGGAAAAACTACGATAACGTTGATCTGCACGTTTATGGTTGAGGGGTCAAATCTGGATTTTGGACTTTTGCTTAAGGTCCAAAATCCAGATTTGACCCCTCAACCACTCAACCAATAGCTTTTCATCCTTGGGTGGAAGGGTTATTGGATCTCGATGGAGGTTTTATAACTGGAGCTTGGTTTATAGTGGACACTTTTTCAAATGTTGACAAGGCTTTGAATCTAAACATGGAATCGCTAAGAAGTCTTTGTATTGGATATTTTTTTTCTATTTGGTTAATGATATTTTGTCTTTGTTCTTCTAAAACCTCACGAAGTTTACTGCCAAAAGGCCAAGGTCTTTTTGGAATTTGATTCATCACTTCTATACAAGCCCCTAAACGTGCAAATTGCTTAGTTAAATATAAATCTTCGAATCCAAGTGCTTTGTTTTGTTCATGAGTAAGAGCATTTATGCTCTTGTTTTTCTCTTTCAAAAAATCGATTTGTTTTTGTCTCTCTTTACTTGGAGTTTTAATTTTTTTTCTCATTAGATATTCTATTTCGATGTTAGGAAGAATTTTATCAGCCGTTACTGCCACTGATGGCGGGGGGAGAGTACTTTTACCCATAGATACCACAGATGCAGGACGTTCTTCCAATTGATTAGACGAGGATGTCGGTGCTGATGCGGAGAGTGGAGCTTTTGCATTATCAATTGCGGCTAAGGTTTGATCACGTTCTTTACGTGCTTTGTCGGATAGTTCCTTTGTTTTTTGATAATTCTCCCTAGCAATATTTACTTCATGGGATGCCTCTTTTAAAGCTTTTGTAGGATCCTGTTGCCCAGCTGCAGTATGATCGTATAATACAGCTTCTTTTTTGATGTTTGCACGAACTAATTCTTTAAATGCTTCATTAGTTTTATCCATTGCTTCATCATATTTCTTCTGTGCATGACTATGGTCCCACTCAAGCACTGATAGGCTGTAACTTTTTATCATTATTGCTTTTGGTATCGATGCTAAAGCTATTTGAGCTATTTCTACATCTTCTTTAGTTCCATCGAATTTCTCTTGAATGCCAATTACTAATTCTCTATAGGTAGAGAACCCTTGTATGAAATCTTGGGCTTCTTTAGCTCTTTTTGCTCTTAGTTCATGTTTGACTACGTCTTGTTCAGCAGCTTTAAGTGCTTTGTCACTCCATTGTATTTGTAAGAGCTTTAGATTATGACGTCTTTGTTCAGTGTTTAATCCACGTATTCGTTCAGCTGTGTTTGTTTCCTCTTCGTTTTCAGGCCATTTTTCTTTCCTAGGAATTTTTGCCATTACACCCCTTAGAAAAGCATTTTCTTTTTGTTCATTTTCTTCAGCTGCTTTTTTATCTGCGAGTCCTTGTGCTTCATTTTTTGCCAAAAGATCTATATTATCTTTGATTTGTTCAATGTCAGACTTTGGTGTACTTGGTGTTGACATAGTGTATACCCTCAAACTCAGCTAGAGTCGGAAAGAGTCAGTTTTTTGGATTGGGACTGCTGATTTTTTAGGTTGATATTTTATGCCGTCAGGAAAGTGCTTTATAAAAAGGTCTGAAGCACTTTTCATAACATCTTTATCGTCTGAAAAACGAATGTCGGAATTTTGGCGTCTTATTACCTTGACTGTCTCGTCTATTTGTTCTTTTAATACCTTGCGAAGTTTGCCAAAAGGTGTCGGCGTAATATCGCTTCGCAAGGCCATACATGCTCCTAAACGTACTAGATCTTTAATGAGCCGTCTTTGGGCGTCTAAATCACCAGTTTCATTAATTAGCGGTTTTTGAATATCTAAATTATCAATTTCTTTATTAATGTTACTTAACCATGCAATTTGTATTATTCTTTTTGGACTTGGGTTTTCTCTTATCAAAGCATATCCATCTGAGACTCTGGGAATAATCTCCTCGGTTGGGATATCTACTGGCAGTTCATTAACTCTTCTCCTACCTACACTAGGTGTGAAGGTTCTTGATTCATCGCTTCCTCTAAGTGAAGGCCCTGATGCACCACTGGGTGCCATTTCAGCTCTTTTGGCACCCTCTAAGGCCCTTGAGGCATCTTGCAAACGTCCTTTTGCGTCGCGCATTGACCCGAAATTCCTATCCTTGGTGGATGAAGCTTTAGACAACTTTTCACTTACTTTAAGCGCAGAATCGTCATAATTCTTGCCATGCGCAGAAGGATCATACATTATACGTACTTGTTCATTCGCCCAATATGTTTCGTCCCTTTTTGCTTTAGTGTAATAATCTAACTGCTTTTCATATTCCTTGCTTGCTACACTGACGTTCCATTCATGTTGTAAACCAAAATTTCTTGCTACTTTTTCTGGAACGGATGCTAGTGCCGCCCGAGCTATTTCTACATCTTCTACATTGGTGCTGGCAAGCTGACCTTGAATTCTTGTCATTAAAGTTGTGAGAGTAACACAGGATGCTATGAAGTTTGATGCCTTCTGTTCTCTTTCTAATCTTTTTTGGCATTTGTCAACATTTTCTACAATCCCTTTGAGTTCTGCAAGACTCCATTTTTCTCGTTTTATATTTAAAATATTTCTTTTATCAGTGGGGGATAGTCCTTGTATATGTTCGTATTCTTCGTTTTGAAGGTCAGATTCTTTTACTTTCTCTCGTGCTGTAGACTCGTGTTCATTAAGTAACTTTTCAAGTTCTGCTTTTTTTTCATCTTTAAATTTTTCTTCACTCGTGAAATAACTTTGCGCAACAGAAACAGCATCATTTGATTTTATTCGGATGGTTGCTAAGGTCAGGTTGTTGTCAGTTGGTTTTTTTGGTGTTGCCATATTCATACCCTAATTCTTCGATTTAAATTCAAATTAGTAAATTAACATTGCTTTATATAATAAGATGCTTAATTGTTAGTTTAGTTCATTTTTTTCTACTAAACCCAAATATAACGTTGAACTACACGTTAAAAGCTACGCTTCTTTGGATTGTTAGCGTGGTTGGTTTGTTTGATCTTTTTTTTGCGGATCTGGGGCAGTGTCGTCAGTGAAATCTTCATGTGGCTCAGGTTCAACGAACAACTGATATGAAGGGATTATTACTCGTGTCTTCTGGGGTGCAGATGTTGTTAGATCAGGAATTGGAGCAGGAACAACAAGAGAAGTAGCATCTAAAAGTCTTTCTCTTAGGTCCTCTAATAGTTTTGGTCTGTCAGTAGCATAGTTTGCATTGATTTCTTGTATGAGATCAGTTACTTCATCGCTTGATTTATGAGCTTTTTTATGTAATTTAGCATGTGCTAGTTCTTTTTTAATAAAAGTTTGCAGCTTGTCAGTGTTAGGGACATTACCTCCTTCTATTTGTAAACCTTGTGCACCTGGTGCATTCAAATCAGTGATATCTCTACTATTAGAAGCCATTGCGGCTTGAGGGAAATCATCCCAAATTTCTTTTAACAGATGATTGTAACTCTCACTTCTTCCTAGAATTTTGTGTAATGGTTTCTGTCTGCCATTGATTTCTACGGATAATCCATCTCCTTGATGTATTTTTGCAAGTATTTGATTGTCCATAATTTGCTCACCTCCCGTTCTGTCTTCACCACTTTTACAGGTTACCTGAGGTGTAAATCCAAGTTCAAAGGCCAAGGCATTTGCAATGACAGCGGGTGTAAAATTATGTAAGGGATCATGAACTATTCCTTTAATGTAGTTTGGGTCAAAAGTATATTCCATGTGCTGGTAAAATAAGCATAGAGTTCGGTATTGCTTTTTTAAATCAGATACTATTGGATTATCGGGTCCCAGATTTCCAGGTTCTTTAAGTTTGTTAATTTGATCATATAATTTCCCGATGTTATGTAAGAAAATCCTTTTTTCAAATTGCCAATTTTTATCTCTTGGATCAAGTGAAATACCTTTTTCAGTCATATGATTGTTGGCAATAGTATCCATGGTTTCTTTTAGGTTAGTTAAAATTTTTACAGTATCATCTTTTAAAGTATCACTTCTAATATTACCTCGAAAAGAATTGATAATAGAATTCAATTGTTCAGAAGCTGCTTTTGCCAATTCTATTTTTGCTTCATTATTAATTCTAGATTCAACACCACTAAAATCATAGCCTCTGGTTACATTGGAGGCAAAATTTAAATGTATTGTTCTTTTAGTAATATTGGTATTATTGATTTTCCACCTAAGGTCTTTTGTGATTTTTTGTATTTCATCTTCTCTTTTTCCTGATTTCCTTAGATTTTTAGCTAGAACTTCTATAATAGCATCTGCCTCTTCTTTTGAAAATTTAAGATCTTTTATGGATTCAAAGGCAGCTTGAGTTTCTTCAATTTGATGGGCATCATTTTTTTCACCTTTTCGTGTAGTGTCAATGAAGACCGCTATCCATCCGAAAATGTTAATAACAAATTGTATCCATTTTAAAGGATTTAATATATTAAGAAATACTTGCCCTGGAGTTTTTGATCGAGGTGCAATAAATGTGTCATAAAAGTAACGATCGGGGCGTTTAGCAATGGGAGACAAAAGTGTTGTGACTGCTAATTTTACAGAAGCTGCTTTTGTAAGTGCTGCGATATCTAAAGTGTTGAGCTTATCCTTGTTTTTTAGGATATAATCAATGACTTGGTTTTTTGCAAGCAATTTGATATGATTCTCTGCTATTTTTCTTGTTTTTTCCTCCCTTTTAGAGTTTCTAAATATGGCAATGGCTGGGAATGAACTAGAGCGGAGTTGGGAGGTTTCTTTTAACACCTTAGCTGGAGTATCCAAAGAAAATACACCTTTAGTTACATTAAAACAATTAGGGACGCAGTTTCCTGTCCCATCTCTTAAAGGGCTTGGGACATTTGTAAGGGGTACACAACATTCGTATTGTAATTGAAGTTTTTCAGAAGCTCTTTTGCTGTCAGTACCTTTCCTCTTTTTTGGACAAGGAAATACTGAAATGAGTATATCTCTATTTTGTTGTTCGGCGATTCTTTGAGCTTCAATTTTTTTGCTTTCTTTCTTCCATTCTTTACTAATACCCTTTAATTCTTTAAATTCTTTATCTAATGCTTTCATTAGATTGGAAATTTTTCCGTATTGGTACTTGAGCATTTTCTTTATTTCTTCTGGGGCAAGGGTTTTGTTCTTGAAATTTTCTTTTTTGTTTAAATAGGTTAAATACGTCATTAATTCTTCTGTTTTTTCTTTTACTTCTTCAGAGACATCTTTAGAAACATTTTTAAGCTTTTGTTGAATTAAATATCTTGATGTTTCTATTAATGAATTTGAACGCTTTAAATAAATATTGTAACTATCGTCTGGTTCAATGTTTGGTTTTTTAAATAAAATCCGTATGGCTTTGCCTTCTATTCCTGGAGAATAGTCAATTTTAGCTATCTCTTCTTTAGCTTTCTTGTCCTCCTTTTCTGTTTCTTCTTTAGCTTTTTTGTCCTCCTTTTCTGTTTCTTCTTTAGCTTTTTTGTCCTCTTTTTCTTTTTCTGCCTCCTTTTTATCTATTTTTAATTGATATTCAAAGCATTGATATTCCTCATTCCATATCGTTGTTCCAGGGTTGCTGGCTGTGGCTCCAGCTTGTTCTAAAATAGATTTAATTTTCCCATCAAAAAAAGTTAATGTGTCTTCATATCCTGGGGGGTATCCATTACCTGCAAATTGTTCTTTACTGGGGTATCCTAAAAATGGTCCACGTGTAGGTGTGGGTGTAGAAGTAGAAGAAGCAGCCATAATCACCCCTTTTCAGTTGATATCTGTATTAATTTAGAGTAAATGTTAAGTTTAAAGTTCAAATCGAAATAAGTTTTTACAAAAAATTATTATTCTATTGTTATTCTAAGTATATGAAATACTATGTTTTTTAGTTTGTAGTCAAGTTCTATACCCAGGATTTACGTGTATTATCTCTCTATAATGCCGAATGCCAAACTCCTTATGATTTTTTTGCTATTTTAGTGATGTAATGTGTGATCTGGATGTTTTGTTATTGGGGATGTGCTTGTAGGGGGGGTGGCTGATTGTGATTGTACTTCAGATGTTGCTTTAGGAGATGTATTTGCTGGCTTATCAGCCGTTATTCCTGAGACGGCTGTACCAACATGCGCAAAAGTCTCAAATTGGGGATCAAACGGTTGTATGTAACTCTCTGCTTGCACTCCTGCTGTTTCAACTGCTCTATTCTTATTTTGAGCGGTATCTCGATTTTCATGGGATAAAGATCTGTCTTTACCCATGGATAATTCATCCGTTTTATCTGGAGCAGTATTTTCGATTCGAGCCTTGTTAATGCTTTCAATCTTTTTTTCCGCCAATTTTCCTGCTATAAAGCTTCCAATTGCAACAGCTGCAGTACCAATGGCAAACCCACCAATAATGCCTGCTAAAGCGGCTATCCCAACGGGATTTAATAATAAAGCAACGGCTAAAACAGAACAGCATGCATAAAATGCAGCACTTGTGATTGGACCAAAAGTTTTTGTTAAGTGATTGAATCTACGCCAATATAAAGTATCTTCCGGTTCTTTTTGATTCCATTCTTTAAGAAGATCTTTAAAAGCTCCCCCAAAAGCAGCAAGGTTACTCACGGACATTAATATCGCAGCTCCTGCTAATGGAATAGCTGCCCAAGGTGCAAAAACTAATACGCCAATAGCACCAGTCGTCATGCATGCTGCACTCGCAAAACCAAAGAAAGCTGAACCGGCTTTAATCTTTTTTGGCCCTTCTAAATCCGGGTTACTTTTCATGGCTGCCCCTTGACCAAGTCGTGCTATAAAGTGCAAACCTGCATACACTAAATAAAGAGGGGCAATAGCAATTTCTGCGCCGGGAATTGAATGCAAATTTTTATAAAGAGCCGTACAGACATTGGCTGCCATTAAACAGGGGGTGACAAGATATGAATTTATTCGATTGGACCATTTTTTATTTTCTTCCATGTCTTTGACACGGTGTTGTTCTAGGTTATAAAGCATATTGGGATGTTTTTCAAAGTGTTCTTGAATGGCTGCTGCTTGTGATTCTTTATTTTTCCATTGTTTTGAATCAAATAGTGAATGTGGTGATTTTGGATTATCCGGATCTTCTATAAAAGAAGAGGGCATAGATTGCAGATCATTTTCAATGTGTTCAATTAATTGCTGGGTTTTTTTTGAAAGACTATTAAAGTGTTCTTTGTCTTCTTTACTCAGTTCCTGATTTTTTTTTCTCGCTTGTGCAAGTTTAATTGCGACCGCAACATATGCTATATGAGGTAATATATTTTTTACCCTATCAGGAGTGATTGGTTGATGAGTAACATCTACTAAGCTTGCGATAAAAATACCCTCCATTTCTCTATGTACACTATGGTGTCTGACACCGTGGATACAAAATACTGTAAAAAAAATCAGTATAGAAAAATAATGTTTTGCTTTATGTCCATATAGTAATTCTAGTAACTTTTTACCTTAAAAGAAAATAAAGAAACAGATAGCACTCCTTAAATTTATGTTTAAGGGCTAAGCTTTACAATAAGGGGTAAGGATCTCGAAAGGAGCTGGTTTTTGAATAGGATCGTTCAAGTTGTTTATGTTTTCTTAATTTTAATAGGTTTAGGATTATTGACGGGATGTAATGACGATATTCCTTGGAATGATCCCTACCCTTATGAAAATCCAAAAGCCAATACCTTGTATTCAGCTTTTAACGAACAACCTAAACATTTAGATCCCGCGCGATCTTATTCTTCTGCAGAATGGCCGATTATTGGTCAAATTTACGAACCACCTCTGCAATATCATTATTTAAAACGTCCCTATGAACTAGAGCCCTTAACTGCCACACAATTACCGGTGGTGAAGTATTTCGATAAACAAGACCACGAGGTTTCAGAAGATGCAGCTTTGGAGTCCATTGCCTACAGTGTCTATGAAATCCAGATAAAGCCAGGCATTTATTATGAGCCGCACCCTGCCTTTGTAAACAAATATCTAAATTTAACGCCGGAAGAGGCTAGAAAATATCGAAAATTATCAGATTTTAAAGAAACAGCAACACGAGAATTGATTGGAGAAGATTATATTTATCAAATTAAGCGTTTAGCTGAGCCGACACTCAGTTCACCCATTTATGGGGTGATGAGTCGTTATATTGAAGGCTTAAAAGAGTTAAGAGAGACTTTGGTGGCCAGTGGTATTGAAAGAGTTGAAAAGGATTTAAGAAACTTCTCTTTAACAGGCGTTGAAGAGGTTGATCGGTATACTTATCGAATTCGTATCAAGGGGAAATACCCCGAATTTCGATATTGGTTGGCAATGCCGTTTTTTTCTCCGGTGCCTTGGGAGGTTGCTCGATTTTATGCAGAGCCTAATTTAAATACCCATAATATTACTTTAGATTGGTATCCGGTGGGTACTGGGCCTTATAAGCTTACCGAAAATAATCCTGAACGGCGAATGGTTTTGGTTAAAAATCCACAATTTCGAGGCGAGACTTATCCAACGGTCGGTGCTCAGGGGGATAAAGAGCTTGGATTGTTGGAAGATGCGGGGAAACCTATTCCGATGCTTGATAAGCAAATTTATACATTGGAACGAGAAGATATTCCGTATTGGAATAAATTTTTACAAGGTTATTATGATGTGTCTGGAATTCAGTCTGATAATTTTGGTAGTTCAATCCAATTTAACCCTCAAGGAGGAATTTTATTAACAGAGAAATTGAATGAGAAAGGGATCCGTCTACAAACTTCTATAGCACCTATTGTGTATTATTGGGGTTTTAATATGTTAGATGATGTTGTGGGTGGGAATACAGAATCTGCTCGAAAGTTACGTCAAGCGATTGCCATGGCATTTGATGTGGAAGAATTTATTACCATTTTTTTAAATGGAAGGGGACAGGTTGCCAATGGTCCTATTCCGACCGATGTATTTGGTTTTGAGATGCAGCCTGCTCTTAAACAAAAAAATGGTGAAGTGGCCAAAGAACTTATTAAAGAGGCGGGCTATCCTAATGGATTAACACTTTATTTTGATGCTATCACGTCGGGTAATCCAGATGAAATAGCCATTGATGCTTGGCTAAGGAAACAATTTGCAAAAATTGGGGTGCAAATGATTGCAAGGAACACGGATTATAATCGATTTCAGGAAAAGATTAAAAATGGATCTGCGCAAGTTTTTTTCTGGGGTTGGAATGCGGATTATCCTGATCCTGAGAATTTTCTATCCCTGTTTTATGGACCCAATGGCAGTGTTAAATTCAGCGGAGAAAATACCGCAAATTATAGTAATGCAGAGTATGATAGCTTGTTTGAGAAAATGCGGGTTTTAAAGGATGGTCCTGAACGGTTAACAATCATTCAAAAAATGGTTGAAATACTAGATAAAGATGCTCCTTGGGTATGGGGGTTTTATCCAAAAACTTTTACTTTGTACCATCAGTGGACGCATATTACCAAACCTAATGGAGTGGCCAATAATACATTAAAATATGTTCGACTTGATCCTAATTTGCGCGCAGAAAAGAGAGAGCTTTGGAACAAGATAATTGTTTGGCCAATAGTTTTAATGATGATTATTCTGTTATTATTAATTTTACCTGCCATTTATCGTTATTGGAGGCGGGAACATAAAGGGATAGGGGGTATCTAGAGTATGTGGACATATTTAATCCGCCGATTATTGTATGCCATTCCTATACTCATTGGGGTTAACGTTATTACTTTTGCTTTATTCTTTTTTGTTAACTCTCCCGATGATATCGCCAATATACATTTAGGGGGTAAATATGTTACAGAAGAAGCCAAAAAAGATTGGAAAATGGCACATGGGTATCATGCACCTTTATTTTTTAATGCAACAGCCTCGGGTGTTAATACCTTAACAGACACTATTTTTTTTCAAAAATCCGTTAAATTGTTTATGTTTGATTTTGGAGTTTCAGATTCTGGGCGAGATATTATTCAAGCCATTTCTGAACGGTATTTGCCGAGTTTATTGATAGCAATACCAACATTATTGTTGGGGTTGTTGGTGGATATTACGGTTGCCGGGTTGTTAGCATTTTTTTTGGGGACATATTTAGATACTTTAGGGATATTTCTCTGTGTTGTTTTAATATCTATCTCCGCTTTGTTTTATATTATTGTTGGACAATATCTTTTTGCAAAAATATTACTGTGGTTCCCGATATCTGGGTATGTCGGTGGGTTCGATGCCATTAAGTTTTTAATTTTACCGATTATCATTGGTGTGGTTGCAGGGATAGGCAGTGGGGCTCGTTGGTATCGAACTTTATTTATAGAAGAACTACATAAAGATTATGTTAGAACCGCTGAGGCAAAAGGATTGTCACGATTACAAGTTATGTTTAAACATATTTTGAGAAATGCCCTTATTCCTATACTAACAGGAGTTGTTGCCATATTACCTTTATTATTTATGGGTAGCTTATTGATGGAATCCTTTTTTGGTATTCCTGGATTAGGAAGTTATACCATTGATGCTATCCGAGAACAGGATTTTGCAATTGTGCGAGTGATGGTATTTATTGGGACAGCCTTATATATTCTAGGGTTAATTTTGACAGATATTTCTTATGTGATGGTTGATCCAAGGGTACGATTAACATGAAACCGGTTATTTTATGGACAGATGCCTTTATTTATCTTTTGATCATCGCTTTTATTTATTTTTTATTTTTAATTCGACGTTCAGAACCGCTCAAAGAGGCCTATAAACAGATTTTCAAACAAACTAAAAATATCGTTGTGGTTTGTATTTTGGCGGTTTATTGTTTTATTGGATTTTTAGATACAATTCATTTTAAAACGGGAAATTCAGCAACAGAGGTAAAAAGCGTTTTGGATATAGTCTTAAGACCTTATGATACTTTGTTTGAAAAAACTTATTCAGCGCCATTTGCTACTCATAGTTATAGTCCAGAAGTGGTTAAAAATAGTGACGGAACATTGAGTCAACAATACCCTAAACTATTGTATGAACGGAAGCATTTTTTTGGAACAGATAAAGTGGGTCGAGATGTATTTTACATCAGTTTAAAAAGTATTAGAACGGGGCTTGTTATTGGGACATTAACCACTTTAGTGATGCTTCCCTTTGCCTTGTTTTTTGGAATGTGGGCAGGTTATTTTAGAGGATTTATTGATGATTTCATTCAATATATTTATACGACTTTAAATTCTATTCCTGCGATTTTATTAATCGCTGCAGCCATTTTATCTTTGCAAGTTAAGGTTGAACAGGATGCTGATCTGCGTCTTTTACTATTATGTGCTGTGCTTGGTATGACCAGTTGGACAGGATTGTGTCGCTTATTGAGGGGAGAGACTTTAAAATTGCGAGAGGCTGAATATATACAGGCAGCCATTACTTTAGGGGTAACCCCTTTAAAAATTATTATTCGTCATATTATGCCCAATTTAATGCATATTGTTATTATTTCAGTTGTTTTGGATTTCAGTGGTTTAGTATTAGCTGAAGCAGTGCTTTCTTATGTTGGAGTGGGGGTTTCTCCTTCTACTTATAGTTGGGGGAACATGATTAATGCCGCACGACTTGAAATGGCGAGAGATCCGATTGTTTGGTGGTCGTTGTTAGGCGCTTTTGTAATGATGTTTGTTTTAGTTTTTTGTGCCAATATCTTTTCAGATGCCGTACAAAAAGTATTAGATCCAAGAGCCAGATGATGGAAAAATTATTGGAAATCAAAAATCTAATTATATCAGAATCAGGTTCAGAACCTCTGGTTAAAAATATTAATTTTACTGTTCCTATAGGAAAAACAGTAGTTTTGCTAGGAGAGTCGGGTTCGGGAAAGAGTTTAACAGCCTTGTCTATCATTCGTTTGTTACCACCCAATCTTAATATCTCTGGCGAGAGTGAGATAAAATTTTTAGGTCAAAATTTATTAGCGCTGCCTTTATTAAAGATGCGTGATATCCGAGGGCGAGATATTGCTATTATTTTTCAAAATCCAGAGACTTCTTTAAATCCAGTGATGTCCATTGTGGCACAGATAGAAGAGACTATTGTCATTCACCAGGGTTTACGAGGAAGAGCGTTAAGAAAGAAAGCTTTAGAACTGTTAGAAATTGTACAAATTGAGGATCCCAATCGTGTCGGAGATCAATATCCCTATCAATTATCGGGTGGGATGAAGCAACGGGTGATGATTGCCATTGCTCTCGCGGGAAATCCCAAGCTTTTAATTGCTGATGAACCCACCACAGCTTTGGATGTTACACTGCAAGCAGACATTTTAAAACTGCTTAAAAAACTACAACTTGAGTTTGGGATGAGTCTGTTGTTTATTACGCATGATTTGACAGTGGCTTCTGAGCTTGCGGATGAAGTGGTGGTGATGAAAGAAGGGAATGTGATTGAATCTGGCGTTTTAAAAGACATTTTGAATGATCCAAAGCGAACTTACACGCAAGAATTGATTAAAGTATCCCCAAAACTTAAAATTCAAGTAGTTCCAAATGAGAATGCAACGCTTCTGACCGTTAATAATTTAAAAGTTTATTTTCCCATTAAAAAAGGGGTATTTAGACGAACGGTCGCTTATATTCGTGCAGTTGATGATGTCAGCTTTTCTCTTAAAAGTGGTGAGACTTTGGCTCTAGTGGGAGAATCTGGTTCAGGCAAAACAACCGTTGGTAAAAGTATTCTTTCTTTAATAAAACCAATTGGAGGAGAAGTATTATTTGATGGTTTATGCTTAACTCGACTGAAAGAACGAGATTTAAGATTAAAGCGTTGTGATTTTCAGATGATAGTACAAGATCCCTCCGCTGCAATGGATCCCCGAATGCGGGTTGTTGATATCATAGAAGAGGGATTAATAGCCGAGCATAGAGAACATAGGCGTTTAAATAAACGTGAACGTCAGGAAAAGATTGATACAGTTTTAAAACAAGTGGGACTTAAACCTGAGCATAAGTTTCGTTATCCACATCAGTTTTCGGGCGGTCAAAAACAAAGAATTTGTATTGCCAGAGCCTTAGTGGTTGATCCTAAATTAATTATTTGTGATGAGCCCACCAGCAGTTTAGATGTTACGATCCAAGCCCAGATCATTGATTTACTGATTCATTTACAACAAGAATATAATTTGTCGTATTTGTTTATTACCCATAATATATCGGTAGTGCAATCCATTGCTCATCGTATAGCAGTGATGCAGCATGGACAAATTGTTGAATATGGAACAAAAGAGTCGGTTCTTCAGACACCTAAGCATCTATTTACGCAAAAGTTGTTAAGTTCGGTTCCGAAGGTTCTGATTGATGACCTCATGTAATTTTTAAAAAAAGAAGGTTGTCCTGAAAAAAGACTTGACCCCCTTGATTTAACTACCACCAGTGAGTCTAGGGGGACTGCTACGTGTACGTGATATAGCATCACTACTTGCCATTCCGGCAACCATACCTGCAGCAGCAGCCTGAGCCGGCATGCTGAGGAATAATAGCCTTGCTTGTTCTTTAGATGGATTTAACATATGACTTTTTATTTCGGGTGGCAATTTTTCTATGTTTTCTAATCTTGTTAAAACGTTTTCTAACTGGTCAGGGCGGTTGAGACGAAAAGAGGTAGAACCTTCTGATGAGTAATGAACGGTTATATCAAACTTTGCATTTATATCAGTGCGAAATAAGGCGTTTATAGTAGAAATAGGTGTATCTTGAAGGTTGATGATTTTAAAAATTAATTTTGGAGGGAAAAAAGTGAGTTCTAATTTTTTAAAGCTACCTTTTCCTTGATTCGTATATTCCCAGATCCGCTCATTTGTTCTTGTGATTATCCAGTCTCCGACCTTTAGGGTTTCTAGTCGTTGAACTCCTAGGGCTTCTGTTTCTTTTTTGGTTTCTTCTGGTTTAGTAGCCATGGTAAATCTCCTTAAAATGTAAAGTATTACTATTGCTCTAACATCCCCCCGAATAAGTTTCGCTTCGCTCAACTTATCCGACCTTCTGTGAATGGGGTAATTAGCGACATTACCTTGAAAAGGTGATTACGCGTCTTTTTAACCCCTTCATCGGGTGGATGTTACCCCTTTTAGATTTGTTAAACAAGCTGGGAATCATGTAAATCTTCTAAATTTTTAAAATCCCAAAAATCATGATCCATTAATTGACTGGGTCTAATGTTTCCCAGTGCACTTAAGATGTTACTTGGCACTTTAGGATTTTCCAGAGCCAGTTCATCAATTAATTTTTTTACGCGATTGCGGCTTAAATTTTCTTGTGATCCACAGAGGTTACAGGGAATAATGGGGTAATTGCGTTCTTTTGCGTATTTTATAATATCTTTTTCTTGACAATAACTGAGTGGGCGGATCACGATATTCTTTTTATTATCAGAAAGTAACTTTGGCGGCATGGACCGAATTTCACCGCTATAAAGGATGGACATCAATAGGGTGCGAATAAGATCATCTCGGTGATGTCCTAAGGCAATTTTAGTAAAACCATTTTCTTCCGCATACCGGTAAATAATCCCTCGTCTTAATCGCGAGCAAAGAGAACAATAAGTAGCGCCTTCAGGAATTTTTTCTTTTACAATAGAATAAGTATCACGGCTTAGGATTTCGTAAGGAATTTGTTCTTTTTCTAAAAATTGTTTTAGGCGACTATCGTCCCAACCGGGTTGAGATTGATCTAAAGTAAAAGCAAAAATATCAAATTTGTTATTTGAACGTTGCTTAAGTAATTTTAATATCGACAGCATGGTAAAAGAATCTTTGCCACCGGAGAGGCAGACCATCACTTTGTCACCGGTTTGGATCATGTTGTAGTCGTGAATAGCTTTCCCGGTATAATGCAGTAATTTCTTTTCAGCTTGTGATCGAAAGATGGTTAAGGGTTCTGCCATTTATGTATGTTTCTTTGAAAAATTATTTTCGAACTTTTTAGCATTCTCAACAGGTAATAATAATTCATGAGCACCTTTTAGATGAGTAGCATGCCGTTTGTATCCGGGATTAAGGCGGTAAATTTCTTTAACATTCATTTCAGCTAATTTGGCCATTTTATTAAAATCGATAGTTTTACCGGGATAAACTGTTGCTAGATAAGGTTTGTTAGCGATGCGGGGCAAAGAAATATCATGTTTTTCTGGAGAGCCAATGACTTCCGCTAAAGCTAAAATTTGAGGCACATACAAGGTTGTTTCTTTGGGCAGTTTTAAAGACCAAAAGGAAGTTGATTTACCAGCACGTAAATTACGCTGAATGGCTTTCTTGACAGTACCCTCTCCTGAATTATAAGCAGCGAGTGCTAACATCCAATTGTTATCAAATTCTTCATGGAGATAAGCCAGGTAATCAAGCGCTGCTTTGGTGGAAGCGGCTACGTCTCGTCGACCATCATATGAAGCATCTCGTTTTAAACCATATTGTTTGGCAGTTCCTGGAATAAATTGCCAAATACCCGCAGCACCTTTATGGGATGTTGCTTGGGGTTCAAATGCACTTTCTACGATTGGGACAAAAGCAAGTTCTGCTGGCATACCTCTCGTTTCTAATTCTTCAACAATGTAGTATAAATAGGGGGCTGCTTTGGTGATGACTCTATGTAGGTTTCGTTCTTGTGCACTGTATTTTTGAATATACTGTTGTACACGATGATGATCTTTTTGTGAAGTAAAACCAAAATTGTTGCGAATTCTTCCCCACAGATGCTCAGAATTATCAGAGTGTTTATTTTTAGTTTTTTTGATTTTCTTAGAGCTTGTAAATATTTCTGATAAAGAGCCATCAGAGTGAGAGTGATTATTTTTGGTTTTTTTAGAGCTTGAAAATAATTCTGATAAAACGTATTGAGCAGATTTAATTTCTTTTGCAGTTGCACAAAAATTTATAGAAAAAAGTGTCAAAGCGATGACAAGACTTTTCGCAAAAAAATTGACTCTTTGCCTTTTAGATTTCATTTTCTTAGATCCTCCTTAGAGTTTAAGTTATTTTTTAATTTCTACCAAGATTTCACAAGGCAGAAATTTATTATTATTTGTATGAATAACTTAACTTTGTGTATTTATCTAGTAGAGATATAGATATAAGAAAAATCCATAGGCGTCAACCGTTTATTCGATCAGTTAATAGGAAAAGTTGTTTTTCCAATTACGAATAACAGCGAAAATATCAGTCTCGTTTGATAATGCCGTCCCTGAATAGGATTCGGCAGCTTTCTTAACCTCGGGGATATGCGTGCGCAAAAATGGATTAGTTTCTAACTCTAAACTGAGTGGACTCGGTACTGTAGCCTTCCCATCAGATCGCTCTTCCTTGACGGTATTATATCTTTGAAGGATTTTTTGATTATGAGGTTCTACAGTCAGGGCAAAACGCAAATTTGCTTCGGTATATTCATGGCCACAATACACCAAAGTATCATCTGGAAGATTTTTTAATTTGGTTAAAGAACTCAACATTTGTGTCGCGGTTCCTTCAAATATACGTCCACATCCTCCCGTAAATAGCGTATCACCACAAAAAAGTTTCCCATCGCCCCAATAAGCAATGTGACCTAGTGTATGTCCGGGGATCTCTAATATTTTAAATGTGATTTCAAGCGCAGTGAGTGTCAGCAAATCTTGTTCTTTTAAGGGGTGAGATAAGTGCTGAATGGGCTCTCGATAACAGCCATAAACAGGGATTTTAGTGTGTGCTAACAATTCAGCGATGCCACCCGTATGATCGGCGTGATGATGAGTGATTAAAATATCAGCAAGAGTAATGTTATTTTCTTGTATTGTTGCCAACACAGGTGTTGCATCTCCTGGATCGACAACAACGCCCCGTTTGGTCTTGGGATTTACCAATAACCAAATATAGTTATCCTGAAAGGCTGGGATTCGATAAACTTGTAGCATACTGTTATCCTAAGTATAAAGAGAGGATAGAATAATGGAAAATTCTGATGAAGTACAAGGACATCCCATAGAAAATTGGTTTTTAGGACCTCTAGGTCAACGTTTTTTAGAAATTGAAAAAAAAGAAATCGGGGATCTGAGTAATTCACTTTATGGCAATTATCTTTTGTGTTTAGGAGAAGCCTCCTTTGTGCAAGCCATATCTCAAAGTTCAATTTTACATAAAGTATGGGTTCATCCAAAGGCCAAAGCCAAGGAGGATTGTTCTTCACTTTCTGCCAGACAAGATAAATTACCGATTATTAATGATGAAATTCATTTGGTTTATTTAGCACACTGTTTAGAATTTGTGAAAAACCCACACGAAGTATTACGTGAAAGTTTTCGTGTTTTATTGCCAGAAGGGCATGTAATGATTTCTGGTTTTAACCCATGGAGTATGTGGGGGGTAAGACGTTTATTCTCGCACTACAAAAAAAAGTGGCCATGGACCGGAAAATTTATTTCCATCACCCGTTTAAAAGATTGGTTGGCACTGTTGGGCTTTGATATTGTCTCTGTTCGATTTTATTTTTTTAGACCTCCCCTTGGGTTTAGTTCATTCATGGATCACTTAAAATGGCTTGAACCTGTAGGACGATTTTTGTGGCCAATTTTTGGGGGAAATTATGTTGTGCTTGCTAAAAAGCGAGTGGTTACCTTAACGCCGATTAAACCTGACTGGTTGAAGAAAGAAAAACTTGTGGTAGAAGAATTAGTGGAACCGACGGCGCGCAATCCTGGATAGTTCTTGGTTGTTTTTAAGATAGGCATCAATTTCAAGTGCTACGCGAACACCCGATTGATGCGCATCATAAATGCCGAGGGGGAGGGTGGATAGATATTGTTTTTCTGTGTGTTTCCCTGCAAAATAAAGCCCATAGCTTTCGGGGGTGCGGATCTTTTCTAAATCTAAGGCAGAAGAAGCTTTGGTGCAGTAACACCCCATTCCTCTTGCGTATTGATCTTTATCCCAGCGACTGATATGTGTTTGAATAGGATCCTGAAATTTGTCTTTGAAGACATGTTTTAGAGGCAACAAAGCATCTTCAATAATTTGTTTATGAGTTTTGTTTTTAAATTGAGCAGCTTCACCGTAATAATGGCAAACGAGGGTAGCTGTTTTTCCCTTTGATAAAAAATCCAAATTAAGATATTCATGAATTTCTCCATTCCGTATGTAAATATAAGGAACCTTGGGCCAGAAGGGCTTTTTGAATTCAAGAACCACTGTATTTTCGAGGCTTGGTTTTAGATGTTGTATGGCATCTTGTTTATCCTGAGAAAGTGGCGGATAAAATTGAATGTTACCTTCTTTTAAAACCCCAAGAGGAACAGTACAAATAATAGTTTCTGCTTTAAATGTTTTATGGTTTGTGGTGACAGCGTAAGGGAGGGCATCTTCTGGATCATGATGAATCTCTGAAACAGGCATATTCAATTCTACTGTCAGATTTTGACTTTGCATGGTTTTCTGATAGAGGGCATCAATAAGTTGCTGCATACCTCCTTCAATTAAAGCATTTTTATGAACAACCTGATTATTTTTTAACAGTTCTAAGACCGAAACATCTTGAATGGGAGCACCTGTATGGTGGGTAATCATTGCGGTGATGGATTCTCGCACGATAAATTCAGGTGTTTCTGGTTTTGGAAATTGATTATTAGGATAATGCAGCACATGCGCCAAACTGGGTAAATGTTGTTCAGGGTGTTCTTTTATTTTTTCACCTAAGGTGGTTTTTACTTCTTCAATCAACATAGTGGTTGCTTTAATTTTTTCGACAACTTTAATATTATCTAATAAATTTTCAGGATCCCCAACCGAGTTATAGGTTATTGACTGATTGGGATCAATATTCATGGTTTTAATGTTCATTTGTTTCGTTAACGCAAATAAGAGATTTGGGTTTGCATTGTTTTGAGCCGTATCAATAAATTTCATGCCCATATCAACAGGGTAATTTGTCTGTGTTCGAAATGTATCAGTGCAACCACCTATGCGATCACGGGCTTCTAACATTAAAACCTTATATTTAAAGTCACAACATAAGGTATGTGCTGCACTGAGACCTGAAAAACCAGCACCAATTATTATTACGTTATGTGTCATCTTGATTCCTTAATTAAAAACTTACCAGGAATGTTATAAGTATAGGGTTAAGATGCTATTTGGTTGTGTTAATATCCATTATTTACATTTTTAATTAAAAGATGATTGATAGAGAGAAAGTGAAACCGATAGTTGAGATTTATACTGATGGTGCTTGTCGTGGTAATCCGGGTCCAGGGGGCTGGGGGGTACTATTACGCTATCAACAAGTGGAAAAAACCTTATCGGGGAGTGAGCCATATACCACGAATAATCAAATGGAGTTGATGGCGGCTATACAAGGTTTAGAAAATTTATCTAAGCCTTGTCATGTTTTGGTATACACGGATTCTGAATATGTAAAAAATGGTATAACCTTATGGCTTCCAAAGTGGGTAAGAAAGCATTGGAAGAATTCCAAAGGGGATCCTGTTAAAAATCAAGAGTTATGGCAACGGTTGTGGGATGCAACACATCGGCATGAAGTGGAATGGCATTGGGTAAAAGGACATAGTGATCATCCAGAAAATGATCGGGCAGATGAATTAGCCCGCAATGCGATTGATAGATTTCTGAGTGATGGTAAAAACAGTAGTAGTGAATAAATTTAACGGCGGTAGATAAACTTATGAGTACACGTCAGGTTATATTAGATACTGAAACAACGGGTTTAGATCCTAGCAAAGGTCATCGCTTAACAGAAATTGGTTGTTTAGAGATGATCAATCGACGATTGACTGGGAAACGGTTTCAAACTTACATTAATCCAGAGCGGGTGATTGATCCAGGTGCTTTAGCCATTACTGGGATCACAACAGAATTTTTACAGGACAAACCAAAATTTATAGAAATCGTCGAACAGTTTTTGATTTTTATCGAAGGGGCAGAATTAATTATTCATAATGCGCCTTTTGATTTGAGTTTTATTAATACAGAATTATCGTTAATTAATCATCCCTGGGAAAAAGTTGAAAATAAGGTAACCGTTTTTGATACCTTAACATTTGCTCGTCGTTTGCATCCTGGTCAAAAAAATAATTTGGATGCGCTTTGTAAGCGTTATAATGTGGATAATTCACATCGAGAATTTCATGGTGCTTTATTAGACGCTGAGATCTTAAGCAAAGTTTATTTATTGATGACAGCGGGGCAGACGAGCCTTTCTTTGAGTGAAGAGCCTCTACATGCTGAAAAGTTTGGAAGAGAAGGGGAAGTTAGGGGTTCCAAAAAAGAGTCTAAACGAGTGCGTAGTTTGACGGTTATTAAAGCGACGGAAGAAGAAATCAGGGCGCATGAAGCTTATATGCAGGAAATTACGGCGTAGAATTTTTTCTACCTCTCTGTACTAATGCCCATTTTTGCTTCTTACCCCCTCCCCTTCCCTCCCCCGTGAAACAGGGGAGGGAGCTGAAGGAAGATGCTTTTTTATTATTTGCTTATTTTTAGTTACTTGCCAACACGTTGCTTAAAAATAATTAAGCTTAATTAGAGTAAAATATATTTAACAGAGGGACCTTTGCCTTCTCGTCTAATTTTTTTTGTTTTTATTAACTGGTTTAATTTTCGTGTGGCAGTATTTCTTGAAACATTTAAATATTTTTCAACATCATTAAGTTTTATCTCTTTTTGTATTCTAAATAACCCCAACAATTTTTCTTCATTAGAAAAAAGTTCATTATTTGAGGGTAAAAAATAAAAAATGACTTTTACACTATCAGCTCCTTCTAAAAACTCTGGTTTTTTAATTCCTGCGTTATAACAGCTTTCTAACATAAGTCTTATGCCTGTACCTAATTTTTCAGCAATACCAAAACGTCTAGCTATTCTTGCAAGAGTAGGATTTCTTAAGTGTGTTGTTCCATCACCGAGATTTTTTGGATCCAAAAGACCTGGAAAATTACCAGGACTAAATATTTCTAAACGATTGTCATAAAGAGCAATTTTGATAGCACCAGGGATCCAATATTTTCTATGAATCAAAGCGTTAACAATGGCTTCTCGAATAGCGGCTTCTGGAATAATAGTTTTACCTTTTAACTTTGTTTTTAGTAATTTATAATCTCTGGTTAGCCATGACTTTATTAGTTGAAAACTATTTTCAAGTTGTTTTTCTAAACATCCTCGTATTTCTTCCGTTTGAATTATATTACGACCTTCAGTATCGTGGAATCGAGTACAATAGATAACTGCTTCAGGAATATACTGTTCTGGATTTTCACAAAACATAAGAACACCTGAAACTGTTGGATAGTATTTTTCTGAATGAACAGAAGAACGATTCATTATTTTATCTGTTATTAACAGTTCATTGGAGGGTAAGTTATAAATTTTTTTAAGCAATTTTTGAGAAAGGACCTCAGGGCTTTCATGGATGATTGCTTCATCATAATGAGAACGTTTATTTTCTCTTATCAATTCCTGGATGTATTCTTCACTGGCTCTTCGGGTATTTGAGCCAGCCCTTAAATATATACCCTGAGGATTTCCTTCACTTCTAATCAACACGGGTTTTTTTATACTGGTAGGTATTTCAATAATAATGACGCTTAGTTCTCCAAAATTCTTTTCATAAATTTCTGCTAAAAGATTTGGGTTGGTGGCATCATATAAACTGTTTGGGAATTCATCATAAATTCTATTTCGAGTTGTATCATTGATCCCAGTAATTTCTCTACTTTGATCATCCACGCCTATGACTATTTTTCCACCCATTCCATTTGCAAATGCCACGCAAGTTTTCACTAAATTGTGAAAATTTGGGAGTTGTGATTTAAACTCAAGTGATTTTGATTCTCTTTCAGGATAGAAATATTTCATAGCAAAACCCTAAATTGCACCAAGTATACATTAATTGCACCAATTGCACCAAGTATACATTAATTGCACCAATTGCACCAAATAATGATTTTATGATGCGATTTTGGTTCAATTGATAAAATTTAAGCTATATAAATATACAGTTTTTTAGAAAGAGCAGATAGGATGGGAGTCGCAGCAATTGACTTTAGAATACAACTTATCTGATATTGAGCAACTGTTGAGCGGGCTTTCCTGGCCAAAGCAAGATTAAATTGTATTCTAAAGTTAATTGTTGCGACTCGATCCCCTTGAGCTTTTAACCAAGATGACCAAGAGTTTCCCGCATACCCTTTGGGATCTTTAACATACTGATAAAATGCTTCCATTTGTTTTAATCTTTCTTGATTCATAGATATTTTTTCAGGGGTAAGATTTATTACGTCGTGAAAATTAACCCCACCCAATAATGCTTGACGACGAATAATATCATCTGAAGATACTTTATCCGCATTGCGGATCATATCATATAAAATCATGAACGTAGTTGTGCGTCCATCACCTGCATGGCAATGAAAGTGTATCCAGGAATCTTGAGGTATAGCTTTTACAAATTCAACGAATTGATCAATTTCCATATCTGTTGGAGCATGTTCGTCTAGCACATAAATTCTAGAATATTTAAAGCCTTTGCTTTCAACAAAGGTTTTTTCAGTGCTAGCAGTTTGATACGAGAAATTACGGGGTTTAAAAGCCATTTGAGGTTCTTTCTTTATTCTATCATAAACTATAGTCTCTTTTTGTTTACTTAGATTGTCCGTTAATTGATTTTCAAGCGCTTCAATTTCTTGGGGAGATTTGTTTTTATTTTCTGCATTTTCATATCCATACCAACTGACGGGTGTTGTATTCAAAAAAGCATGCGATTCTTGTCTTAAATCGACGATATAAGCTGTGGTGATATTCAGATCCCGAAACATATGATTAAAATTTGTTTGGGTAAATTCAGCACTGCCAGATATATTTAAAGACTCTAAACCAATACGGGAAGGGGCATTAGTGTCCGTGTGTCTTGGATACGGCGTTCGACTTGAACGAAAATTTCTTGGATATTCAGGATTATTTATAACATCCAATATAAGATAAGGATAATTGGGATTAGGATTAGGATTAGGATTGGTACATTGAAGGGTGGCAAAACTAAAGTTGACACCAAAATTGGTATAAACAATTAACAAAAATATGAATCTGAGCAGCAAGCTTTTTCGCTTTAACATGTATATTCTCCCATAAAATTACACATTATCCAAAGAGTGTCCATTATCGCGTTATTGTTATCTTAACTGTTTAAACTAACAAGATCCAACCAAAAGTATTGTATAAATACTCAGTCATATTGTTCTAAATTTTAGGAATTTCAGTGTCTTATTACTTCCCTTAGAAAAAAGATTGGAGTTGAACCTTTCATATTAAAAAGTATCCAAATTAGAGGGAGTCAAGAGCTAGATAGATTATTAATAGAGAGAGGGTTTTTTTTATGGCTGATATATCTGAAATACCATCATTAAATGATGATGAAATGAAAAAATTAATAAAAGAAATTAAAGGACTGGGTAAATTCCTTAGAGATTTAATACGGGGAGAAGATAAAGAGGAATATGAAAAATGGAAGAGCTCATTATCTGAAGAATCTAGAAATGGATTGGAAGCATTGATTAATTTGTTCCCTCCTTTTCTTGGTGATGAAAATTTGGAAGAATTTCAGAGTGCATTATCAGAATTATTGGGTGTAATAAATTCAAGGAGTGATCCAAGGCCAATGAAAGCATTTCTTGAAGAAAATATTCTTTTTGCTAAATTGCTTGAGAAAAATGTTGAAGAATTAAATAAGTTTAATGCGTCATTTGAACAATTTTTGAGGAAAGCTCTCTATGTTTCTATGGAGGCTTTCAGAACAACACCTAAAGAAAGAGACGAACAACAAAAACAATTAACAAAAGTACGAGTACAGGAAGAAATACTAAATGGTCTCAGTATAAAGGAAAAGTTAGAGGGTAGTCCAGGACCCGGAAGATTTTATGAAGATATAAGAAATGCACAAGCAAAATTTCTAGAAGATATACAAAAAGAGTTAAATGGAAATAGAAAGTTGACACAAGATCAAAAGATCGAAATATATTTTGGAGCACTTCATAAAGTTAATGCTTTGCTTGAAGCAGAATATCCAGGAGAAGCATTAAATTGGCGGTTTACAACAGGTCCAACTCGGCTTGGGAAACTTGTACAAAAGCAAATAAATAAAATTGAGGGGATTGTTGATAAAAAATTAGACTTAAAGGAATTTCTAGCGGGTTCTCAAGAAGCTTATAAAGAATATCTAAGCAAAAATGTAGGAGCTAAAAAAGTTGATGATGTTTTAGAGAGTGTATATTTGCATCGCCAAAAATATAGTGATTATTCTATAAAACCAGATAAATTTGATGAAATTTATGGTTCGTATAATGCCAAAATGTTCCCTAAACCTCCAAAAGGGGAAGGTCACAAACTTGAATAAAACAGAATACAGAAAGAGGTAGATGCAAATGAGTACAGAGTCAGACGAAGAAGAAGAGAAACTCAAGAAAGAAAAAGCATTAAAGGAATTAAATAATTTAGTTGATAAGTTGGTGGAACCCAAAATGGCTGCTCTCATTGCTGCATCCGGAGAGCCAAAAACACAAGGAAAAATAATAACTTCAGGGGGTTATACGGGGCTTGGAAGTGAAAAAAGTGACTATTCTAAGTGGAAGGACGAAAGTGAACATAAAGAATTCCTTGATTCAATTTTTGCAGAATTGAAATTAATAAGAGATAAATTTGATACTATCCTTGGTCCACGTACACATAGCCATGAAGATAATAAAGATAAAAAAGGTGAGCGAGAAACAGTTAAACCAGAAACGGGCTCATTACGGAAAGGACCGCTGTCAGGGGGGGCATCTAAGTCTAAGCCAAAATATGTTGAAGAGAGGAATTCTGAAGAGCGAGCTGCTTTAATTTCATATCTTGATGCTCATTCTGATGTGGCAGAAAAATTGCGTGTCAAATTGCCCACACTAACAGCAGCTGCAAATAGTTTTGATGAATATCGTAAGAAGTCCCCTATCCCGGTTTTTTCTTTGGGACAACAAATTAAACAAAGGGAAGAATTAATCAAAAAATTAACACCAGGAAATGAAGAATATGCGGAGTATTTAGAGAGTGAAATCAAAAGAGAAATAGAAGAAATTGAGAAAAATAAAGGTGGTAAAAAAATTTCAGGATCAGCATTAGTTACATTGTGGGAAGAACAAAGAGAAGAAGTAGCAACGAGAATGAAAAAAAAATTGGCTCACCTTATGCTAGCTAGAGATATGTTAGAAGCAGTAGAGAAGTATAGGAAAAAGTTTTTGGAACTGCCAGAAAATCCAAAGATGATTAATGAATTTGTTAATGAGTTAAGAGAATTAGAGGTTCAAGGAGAAGGATTTTTATGGGCATTTTTTAATCGCCCTTTACCATTGCCTGATCCATTACCATCTCCCTTACCAAAACATTTAGAACATCTCATGCAATATGGCCCCATGACACCTTTAATGTATGCTATTTCTTTTATTAAAGATAAAAATTTAATAGAGCAATTAGAGCTTTATTCTTATCAAAATATTACCTTAAATGCTGAAGATGGTGAAGCTGATTTAGCGTTAACACCTTTGGCAGTTGCAGTTAGAAATGATGATTTGGTCATGGTCCAAAGATTAGTCGAATGGGGTGCTGATGTAGAAACAAGTTTAGAAAAAGGACAGGTTTATGTGAAAACTGGAAAGAAAATTATAGAAAAAGGAGTTGAAATAGATGAATATGTTAAAAAAAATAGAACTGCTTTTGATCTTGTGAAAGATAAAGATAGTAAAAATAGTGAAGAAATTAAAATAACGTTAGAAAATGCAAAAACACCAGAAGCAAAGGCTGCGAGATTAAGGCAGTATCAAGATCAGCTTATTTCACTGAAAGATAATGCTCCCTATAAAGTCTTTGAGTTTTTTTTAAAGTTAAAAAAACTAAGTATACCTTATCAGGAGCAATTCTGTAAAACACTTATTCCTCTCAAGAAGATGACACCTTTTCAATATGCATTTAATGAATTGCGTGATAATAAACAATTAAAGAGAGGAGAACTGCTGCTTTATGAACAATTCCATGATCAATTGTGTGAGTCTTTATTGCGCTTTTCAGATTATAGAAAAGAATTAAATTCTGCTATGGCGCGTAAAGATGAAGATATGATTCATTTTCTTATAAATTTAGGTGTAGAAGACTCAGGAGAGCTTAGTGATGTTAAATCTATGTTAGGGGCTAAAAAGGATAGGGAAATTGAAGGTTATAGAAAACATTTTAATGATCTTTGCATGCAATGGGGGTATGAAAAGGAAAAGAAAAAAAAATTAAAATCTGCTGACTTATCTGCTGACTTAGAAGGTGATCTTGAAAATTTTTGTGGTTTCTTACAAGGGTTAAGTAAACAAGAATCAGGTGATGAACTATTAATGAAGTTTTGCAATCCAAAATTCAAAGTTGGAAAAGATTGGAATGTAGAGGAATCTATTCCTCCTTTGCAGTATGCTATAAGTATTGGGAATAAAGATTTAGTAGCACTATTAGAAAAATATACGAACCCTAATGCAGAACTATCATCGGTACCTACCAGAAAGTCAGTGTCACCATTAGGTTGTGCTGTATTTCATAAAAATAAAGAGGCGGTTAAAAAACTTATAAGTATGGGTGCAATAGTTCAAGAGGGTTTTGTTAAACTTCTTGAAAGCTATGGTGATGATGATAAAGAGGCAAAAGAGTTGAAAGATATTTTAAAAGTAGAACCTCTTATAAATTCTAATATAAGAGAATTATTTAAACAGGAGAAAAAGAAAACACCCTTTTCGCGTACTTATACTCAAATAAGAGAAGGTCAATTCCGATTTTTAGAAGATGTAAAAAATATGTTAAAGAAATCTGATTATCCGACGGAACAAAAAGCTCAAATATATCTTGCAGCTTTACATAAGATCAAAGCTTTATGTGAAGCCGAATATTGGAAAAAAGGGAATTTATTAAATATTCGTTGGTCTAGTACACCAGGCAGATTAGAAAAAGTTGTGAATCAACAAATAAGCTCTATAAATAATTTTTTTAAAGACAAGTATGGGAGTTCAAAAAGCGAACAAGAACTTACAAAAAATTCTTTGGATACGTATGAAAGCTTTTTTTCTCATCCCCTGACTAAGGTTCGTGCACTTCAAACTGCAGAAGAAAAATTAAATAATGTGTATACAACATGTAATAGTAAGTGGGGAAATAATATAGTATCTCAAATTTATTCAGATTATAGAAGGAAACAAAGCCCAACACCGCAAGCTTCGCCTCCTAATCCTTCCGTTCCCTTTTAAAACAGACTTTGATTCCACCACAGATGAAAAGCAATACTGGCGGCATACCCTAAGGCAATGGCCCAGGTCCATTTTAAATGGCTAAAAAAGGTATAAGCACCTTTAGCTTGTCCCATGAGAGCAACACCGGCAGCAGAGCCAACCGATAATAAACTACCGCCCACCCCAGCAGTCAGTGTTACCAATAACCATTGTCCTTTGGACATGGTAGGATCCATGGTAAGTACTGCAAACATGACAGGGATATTATCCACGATGGCCGATAATAAGCCGACCATAATATTAGCCGGTGTTTGTTGAAAAGGAACTGCTAAATTCTTACCCCATTCTGAATATAAAGTTGTTGAAATTGTTTCAAGATATCCTAAAGTTGCTAAACCGCCGATGGAAAGGATAACGCCATAGAAAAATAACAGAGTATCCCAATCAATTTTTTGAATATGCTCAAAAAAATTAAATGCATTTTCTTCTTTTTTTTCATTTTTTAATTTTAAGGATTTGGTTTTGACATAATACCCAAACATTTGTAAATATCCTAAACCAAACATCATCCCAATCACGGGTGGAAGATGAAAATAATTATGAACGATAACCGCAGTTGCGATGGTTAGCAAAAATAAGATCACCATGCGTTTAGCACCAAAACCAGTTTTAACATATGTTTTTAGAGGTTGTGGATACCCTTTGGGAACTGCTAAAACCATGCAAAATGCAGGGATAATAAAATTAATCACGGAAGGCAAGAATAATTTAAAAAAATCGCTAAAGGGTAAAATCCCCTTTTGCCAAACCATTAAGGTGGTAATATCACCAAAAGGAGAGAAAGCGCCGCCTGCGTTGACGGCTACGACGAGGTTAATACAGGCAAGACTCACAAATTTAGGATTTTCTTTACCTAAAGCTAAGATGACTGCACACATTACGAGTGCCGTTGTTAAATTATCAGCAATGCCAGAAATAAAAAATCCTAGAATGCCGGTTATCCAAAACAATTGTTTGTATGTGATTTTCATGCGAACCAGTTGGCATCTTAATACTTCAAAGATATTGCGATTTTCTAGTACATTGATATAAGTCATGGCAACAATAATGAACAATAACAATTCAGCGTAGTCGAGAAAGTTATGTCGAATGGCATTATCTGCGATACTTGAAAGATTGTGTTGTTGTGCAATCCAGGCAACCAGTAGCCAGATAATCCCAGCACCCAGTACCATGGGTTTGGATTTTCTTAAATGAGTAAATTCTTCGACAATCACAAGAGAGTATGTCAGGATAAAAATGCCAAGAGCAATTAAAGCAGGGGTTAAGTGAGAAACGTTTTTAAGAACTAGGTCTTGCATATCTACCACGCCGGCACAGCTTGCCCGGAAAAAAGCTTGTTAGCCTCCTCGACGACTTCTTTTGAATGTAAGGCTTGTAGAAGTTTTTGATATTTCTCTTGGCTTTCTTCCCCGAGTCTTACGACCAGAATATTAGCATAAGGAGAATCCTTATGTTCTAAAAAGAGTGCATCTTGACTGGGCATTAAACCGGCAGGGATTGCATAGTTAGTGTTAATGGCAGCTAAATCAACGTCTTTCAGCATACGAGGAAGTATGGCTGCTTCCAATTCTTTGATTTTAAGTTGCTTTGGGTTTTGTTTAATGTCTTTAGGGGTAGGATAAAGACCCGCAGTAGGATCGAGAGTGATCAGTTTGGCTTCTTGTAAGAGTAAAAGAGCACGCCCTGCATTGCTGGGATCAACTGGAATGGCGACAGAGCCTTGAGTGGGTAAATCACTTAATTTTTTGATGCGATTGGAGTATAAACCCATGGGATAAATAAATTCTCGACCTATTTCAACTAATTTATATCCTTTTACTTGGATGGTTTTTGCTAAATAGGGGGCATGTTGAAATAAATTTGCATCAATTGAACCTTCTGCTAACGCTGCATTGGGTGTGACATAATCTTCAAACTCAACGATTCGTATTTTGAGATTATATTGCTTTTCTGCAACGGTTTGTGCAACACGCATTAATTCAGATTCTGGACCCGCCATGGTGCCAATGACAAGTTCATTTGCAGTTCTTTCTTTTTGACGGCACCCAGTTAGTAATGTAAAAGAAAGAATACATAATAAGATAAGAGAAAAAATTTTATTGTTAATTAACATAGAATCACCTAACTTTTTTATAACAATGGAAAATTGTAAAATTAATATTTATTGTCTTTTTAAAGTGCCGTGAACGATATAATCGCCACAGATTTGAATCATCTGAACCAGACAAATTAAAATGACAACCGTTGCAACAATATAATTGGTTTGGAAAGCGTGATAGCCTTTATGAATGGCAAGACTGCCCAATCCACCGCCGCCAATGGCACCCGCCATCGCTGAATAACCGACCAAGTGAACTAAGGTAACGGTAAGCCCATTGATAATTCCTGGTAAAGCTTCAGGGATTAACACTTTGTAGATAATTTGTTTGGGAGAAGCGCCAACCGATTGGGCTGCTTCAATGAGTCCTTTAGGCACTTCTGCAATAGCAGTTTCAGCAAGTCTTGCAAAAAATGGAATGGCTGCTAAGGTGAGTGGAACAATGGCAGCGATAGAGCCTTCTCCAGTGCCGACAATTAAACGAGTGAGTGGTATTAATGCAACCATGAAAACAATGTATGGGATAGAACGAGCAGCATTAATGAAGGTTCCAAATATTTTATTGAGGAAAGGATTGGCTAAAAATTGTCCTTTACGTGTGACAGACAGTAACACACCTAAAGGTAGACCGATCATAAATGTAAAAAATCCGGCCGTAAAGACCATGAATAAAGTTTCTTGTAGGGCATTAAGTAGATCGTGGAGCATGTCCCAATACCTCAATGTGAAGGCCTTTTGATTCCAAAAAGGCGATGGCGTTTTGAATATTGTCTGCACTTCCCATGACTTCAACAATCATTATACCTATGGCTTCATCTCGAATGGTTTCAAGATGTGCTTGGATGATATTAACGGTCAATTCATAATGTTGGATGACGTAGGCAATAAAGGGTTCTTGTGCAGATTGACCCATAAAGGAAATTCGTAAGACTGGATGTGTCGTACTCGTAGGTTGTGGGCGCATACGTCGTCTTAAGGCAATAGGCATTTCAAGTCGGGTTGCTGCTTTGACAAACTCTTTGGCGATATCTGATTTGGGATCAGCAAATAATGCTAACACAGATCCTTGTTCTACAATTTCTCCTTGATGCAACACGGCGACTTCTGTACAAATTGATTTAATGACTTCCATTTCGTGGGTAATAAGCACAATGGTAAGATTTAGTTTTTCGTTGATATCACGGAGCAATTGTAAGATAGAATGGGTGGTTTTAGGATCTAAAGAAGAAGTTGCTTCGTCACATAATAAAATTTTAGGTTTATTGACCAATGCGCGAGCAATCGCGACTCTTTGTTTTTGTCCGCCACTTAAGTGATAAGGATACTCATTAGCTTTTTCTGTAAGACCGGTGAGTTCCAATAAAGGGTGTACGGTTGAACTGATTTCTTTTTTAGAAAGCCCCATGAGTTCGAGCGGAAGTGCGACATTTTGATAGACAGTGCGAGAATTTAACAGATTAAAATGTTGAAAAATCATGCCAATATTGCGTCTGGCGTGTCTTAAGGCTTCTTTGTTAATGGTTGTTAGGTTACAGTGATCGACAATGACAGAGCCTCTCGTTGGGCGTTCTAATAAATTAATGCAGCGTATTAAGGTACTTTTTCCGGCGCCCGATCGACCAATAATCCCAAAAATTTCCCCTTGTTTAACGTTTAAAGTAATGCCTTTTAATGCATGAACTGTTGCATTAGAAGTTTTGTATACTCTTTCAACATCTTTTAAGGAAATCATTCACTTATATTATATGGAATTCATGTTAATTTCAATGTGTCTTTGCCCTCTTCCCCTTCCTTAAGCCCCCTCCCCTGTTTCACGGGGGAGGGAAGGGGTGGGGGTAACATGGTGTCTGACACCAGATCCCTTTAGCAAGTTAGGGTAATCGCTAAAAACTGCAATGACTTCTTCTTGTTTTAAAAATTGATGATAAAGTTCGGGTGTATTAATGGTATAAAGCAAAATAGGCACATTGTGGGCTTTTGCCTTGGCAAAATCGGCAGCTTGCATATAACGATAGTCGCAATGAAGACTCTTAAAGCCAAATTGTAACGTTTTTATGAGTGCATCTTCACTAAATTTTTCAATGATATATCCCAGAGGCAGAAAAGGCTGGTGATGCTGTAGTGCTTGGAGCAGATTTAAATCAAAACTAGAAATAAAAGGGGGAGGATGTGTTTTTGGCCAATAGTTTTGTAGAAGCTCTGAAAATTCCTGCATTAATGAATCTGGGTTCCCTTGCATGCTTTTAATTTCGATATTGGGATGAACACCCCAAGCTAATAAATGCTGTAAGACTTCTTCAAGAAGTGGAATTTTTTGGATTGGGTTGTTTAATGTTTTAATATATTCATAGGAAACACTATCGACGCGTCCAGTCCCATTGGTTGTTCTGTCTAAGGTGTCATCGTGAATGACTACCCATTCACCGGTTGCTGTACGCAGAGTATCAAATTCCACCCAGTTTAAGCCTAATTTTGCCGCGAGTTCAAAACTTGCCAGAGTATTTTCAGGCGCAAGACCAGAGGCACCTCGATGACCTATGATTTTAAAGTTGGGTTCTGGTTGAAGAACAGATAGTTTATTTGGCAATCAAACTTACCTCTTTAATAGTTTTTGATGCATACATTAGGTTTGGTCATATTACTATTGATAATTATATGACATATATGACAAAAATTTTGATCATCGTCATAATTCTATTTTGAATAATCTGAACTTTTTGTTAAAGTAGATCCTGAGTAAAAATCAATAGCGTTTTAGCGCATGTAAAAAATGGAGTAAAAAATGAGCGCGCAAGAAGTCATGGGTATATTAATTTCGTTGACAGCGATTTCAAGCTACATTAATTATCGTTTTGTGAAGCTTCCGAAGTCCATTGGCTTAACATTGATCACTCTGCTCATGTCTCTGCTAATTGCTTTTGGCAGTCAATTAGGTTTGGATGTTGACAACTTTGCTCAAAATTTATTGGATGGCGTAGGTTTTACAGATACTTTTTTACATGGGATGCTGGGTTTTCTACTGTTTGCAGGCTCGTTGCATTTAAATACGATGGAACTTGCAAAACATAAAACCATTGTTGCCTTGTTAGCAACAGTGAGTGTTGTTTTATCTACTTTTATTATTGGCCTATGTACTTATGGTCTTACCCAATTTTTAAATATTCCCATTCCGTTAGAGTATTGCTTAGTATTTGGCGCATTGATTTCGCCAACGGATGCTATTGCCGTGTTAGGGGTTTTAAAAACAGCCAATGCTCCAAAATCTTTAGAAATGAAAATTGCAGGAGAAGCTCTCTTTAACGATGGCATGAGCATTGTTTTGTTTGTGATTTTATTAGGGCTTGCGACAGGAACACAAGAAACATGGACAGTTCAAAAGGTGACTTTATTTTTCTTACAGCAGTGTGTCGGAGGTGTGTTGCTGGGATTGGTGATGGGGTGGTTAGCAGCTCGATTGTTACGTACCGTCGATAATTACGAAGTTGCTACCATTTTGACTTTAGCGGTTGTGGCAGGGGGGTATACTTTTTCACACTCTATTGCTCATGTCTCGGGTGCCATCTGTATGACAGTGTCTGGTTTAATGGTGGGAGGTATGCTTAGAAATGGTAAAATGTCGAAAGATACCTTGAATCGACTAGATACATTTTGGGAATTATTAGATGAATTATTAAATGCTATTTTGTTTGTATTAATTGGATTAGAGTTTATCTGTTTAACTTTTACGATAGACACAACATTAGCGGCTATCGGTGCTATTGTGGTAACCATTGCTGCACGTTGGATAAGTGTGGCTGTTCCTGTAGGGTGTGTTTCCATATTTCGTAAGTTTAGTTCCAATGTGGTGTTAATGATGACTTGGGGAGGCGTTCGAGGGGGTATTTCAATTGCATTAGCTCTGACTGTTCCATCGGGACCGGTAAGAGATTTTGTAGTTGCCATTACCTATGCTGTGGTATTGTTCTCAATAACGGTTCAAGGTTTAACAATGGCTGGCTTGGTTCGAAAATTGATTGGTCGAGAACTACCTCAGAAGTTGACGGAGCCCGGGGAAATTGTTCATAGACCCAAAAGCAACGATTGGGTGAATGCTCTTTAGGGGAATGCATTTTAACAATGATAGGGAATAAACAATGATCCAGAATTATTTTCCCATTTTACTATTTATTCTTTTTGGAATATTAATAGGCTTAGTACCAATTGCCTTAGGTGCCTTACTTGGCCCTAGGCGTCCTACCCAAGAAAAGTCTTCTCCTTATGAATGTGGGTTTGATGCATTTGAAAATGCTCGAATGAAATTTGATGTACGATTTTATTTAATTGCTATTTTTTTTATTATTTTCGATTTGGAAATTGCATTTTTATTTCCTTGGGCAGTAGTATTAAGTAAAGTTGGATTAGCAGGTTTCGTTGCAATGGCCATTTTTCTTGGAATATTGGTGGTAGGGTTTATTTATGAGTGGAAAAAAGGGGCATTGGAATGGGAATAGAGGGTGTTTTTAAACAAGGCTTTTTTACCACGACAGCTGATCAACTTATTAATTGGGCGCGCACGGGTTCTCTTTGGCCTGTGACCTTTGGTTTAGCTTGTTGTGCTGTTGAGATGATGCAAGCAGGTGCTTCTCGATATGATCTCGATCGTTTTGGCATGTTTTTTAGAGGGAGCCCACGACAATCTGATGTCATGATCGTTGCTGGTACGCTTTGTAATAAAATGGCCCCTGCTTTGCGCAGAGTTTATGATCAAATGGCTGATCCTAAGTGGGTGATTTCTATGGGATCTTGTGCAAATGGCGGTGGGTATTACCATTATTCTTATTCTGTTGTTCGAGGGTGTGATCGCATTGTCCCCGTGGATATTTATGTGCCGGGTTGTCCTCCAACCGCAGAAGCATTATTGTATGGCATCATTCAACTGCAAAATAAAATAAGGCGAACTAACACAATTGCAAGAACTGATGCAAAAACTGAAGATGTTACCAAAAAATAAATAGGGTGTTTTCAAGCGAGTAATTAGGAGTACATTTAATGGCCGAAGCCGAGCTCAAGGCGTTATCCGAAACGATCCAAAATAGGTTCGGTCCCCATGTGTTATCCCTGGAAATTGCAAATGATGAGTTAACTCTTGAAGTTGATCCTGAATTTCTATTAGAAGCTTGTTTAGCACTTAAGAATGAACCTTCATTTAAGTTTGAAATGTTAATGGATTTATGTGGTGTAGACTATCTTGAATATGGTGTTTCAGAATGGTCAACAACACAGTCAACCTCAGAAGGATTTTCTCGGGGGGTTGAAGTAGCTTTTCCAGAAGCATCGAAAGCATCAGAAACACTGGAAAATTCAGAAGTATCAGAAGTATCTACGTCAAAAACATTAAAAACATCATGGCAAAAACCTCGTTTTGCAGTGGTGTATCATTTATTATCTTTAACACACAATCATCGTCTACGACTTAAAACATTTCCAAAAGCTGATTTTGCTGCTTCCATTGATGGTGAACACAGTCAGGACAGTTATATAAGAGTTCCTTCTGTTATAGAAATTTGGAATTCAGCCAATTGGTATGAAAGAGAAACTTTTGATTTATTTGGGATCTTATTCGATGGGCATCCTGATTTACGTAGAATTTTAACCGATTATGGTTTTATTGGACATCCTTTCCGTAAAGATTTCCCACTGATTGGTACAGTGGAAATGCGTTATTCTGCAAAAAATGAACGGGTGATTTATGAGCCTGTGAGTATTGAACCCCGTACTTTAGTGCCAAAAGTAATACGAGATGATAATCGATATTTGTAGGGGCGGATCCCTGTGTCCGCCCAAAACCCTGAATCGTAGGGGCGGACCCCTGTGTCCACCCATGGAGTAAAAATAAATGGCTGACATCCAAAATTACACATTGAACTTTGGACCGCAACATCCTGCGGCACATGGGGTGTTACGTTTAATTTTAGAATTAGATGGTGAGGTGATAGAACGCGCGGATCCACATATTGGTTTATTACATAGAGCAACAGAAAAATTAGCAGAAAGTAAACCATACAATCAAAGCATTGGTTATATGGATAGGCTTGATTATGTTTCGATGATGTGTAATGAACACGGATATGTCATGGCCATTGAAAAATTATTAGGCGTTAAACCTCCTATACGTGCTCAGTATATTCGAGTGATGTTTGATGAAATTACTCGAATTTTGAATCATCTTTTGTGGTTAGGCGCACATGGTTTAGATATTGGTGCTATGACTGTTTTCTTATATTGTTTTCGCGAACGTGAAGATTTAATGGATTGTTATGAAGCGGTTTCTGGTGCTCGCATGCATGCCACTTATTATCGTCCAGGCGGAGTATATCGAGATTTACCGAATCAAATGCCAAAATATAAACCGTCAAGATGGCATAACAAAAAAGAAGTGAATCAAATGAATACAAATCGGGAAGGTTCGCTATTAGATTTTATATGGGATTTTACTGAACGTTTTCCAAAGCGGGTGGATGAGTATGAAAATTTGTTGACAGACAATCGAATTTGGAAGCAACGGACAGTGGGCATTGGTGTTGTATCGAAAGAACGGGCGTTACAATTGGGTTTTTCGGGACCCATGTTACGAGGGTCTGGTGTTGAATGGGATTTAAGAAAGAAGCAGCCGTATGCGGTTTATGACAAACTTGATTTTGACATTCCAGTCGGAAAAGAAGGGGATAGTTATGATCGATATTTAGTGCGTATAGAAGAAATGCGGCAATCTAATCATATTATTCGTCAATGTGTGGAATGGTTACGTCAAAATCCAGGGCCGGTTATGCTTCCTGATCACAAAATAACTCCGCCTTCGCGTGTAGCCATGAAAGGAGACATGGAGTCTTTAATTCATCATTTTAAGTTATTTTCAGAAGGATATTGTTTACCACCCGGAGAAGTTTATGTTGCAGTGGAACAACCTAAAGGAGAATTTGGTGTGTATTTGGTTTCCGATGGGGGAAATAAACCGTATCGTTTAAAAATCCGCGCTGCTGGATTTGCGCATTTGGCTGCATTTGATGAAATGGTGCGAGGACATATGATAGCAGATGCGGTTGCTATCATTGGGACACAAGATATTGTATTTGGGGAGATCGATAGGTGAATACCCTATCAGAACAGACAAAACAAAAAATTGATCACTGGTTGAAAAAATATCCTAGCGATCAACGTCAATCAGGTGTGATGTATGCGCTTTCTGTTGTTCAAGAAGAAAATGGGGGCTGGCTGACAGAAACTTTAATGGATGCAATAGCAGACTACTTAAATATGCCGAAAATTGCCGTGTATGAGGTAGCAACTTTTTACAGTATGTTTGAGTTAAATCCAGTTGGGCGTCATAAAATTTCTGTTTGTACCAATATTTCTTGCATGTTATGTGGGTCTGAAGAAATTGCTGCTTATCTTAAAGAGCGTTTAGGCATTGGATTTAATGAAACCACTGCTGATGGGAAATTCACCTTAAAAGAAGTAGAGTGCCTTGCTGCTTGTGGGCGGGCGCCGGTTCTTCAAATGGCTGGAGATTATTACGAAAATTTAACAATTGAAAAAGTCGATAGGCTTTTAAAGGAATTGGAGTAAAGGAATGGCAAACGAAATTTGTTTTCGAACGCTCAATTTACCCACTCCTTGGAGCTTGGAAGCTTATCAGAGTGTTGGCGGATATCAAGTTTGGCAGAAAATTTTAAAAGAAAAAATAAGTCCTCAAACGATTATTGACGAATTAAAATTATCAGGACTTCGCGGTCGAGGGGGAGCGGGGTTTCCAACGGGTTTAAAGTGGAGCTTTGTTTCTCGAGATACACCAGGACAAAAATATGTAGTTTGTAATTCAGATGAAGGTGAGCCTGGTGCTTTTAAAGATAGAGATATTTTAAGATTTAATCCCCATCAAGTGATTGAGGGAATGGCGATTGCAGGGTATGTGATGGGGGCAACGCAAGGATACAATTATGTACGTGGGGAATTTAAGGAATCTTTTCAACGTGTGGAGGAGGCTCTGGTAGAAGCCACAAAATTAGGTTTGATTGGTAAAAATATTTTGGGCAGTGGTGTAGATTTTGAATTACATAATGTATTAGGTGCGGGTGCTTATATTTGTGGAGAAGAGACCGCGTTGATGGAGTCCATTGAAGGGAAAAAAGGGTTTCCAAGATTTAAACCGCCTTTCCCGGCTAACTTTGGCGTTTATGGCTGCCCAACGACAATTAATAATACCGAAAGCTTGGCATCAGTTCCGGTTATTTTACAAAAAGGCGGGAAATGGTTTTTAGATTTAGGAAAACCGAATAATGGTGGATGTAAAATTTTCAGTGTTTCAGGTCATGTGAATAAACCAGGAAATTATGAAGTTCCCTTAGGCATGCCATTCTCGGAGTTGTTAGAGATGGCAGGAGGTGTGCGAGAGGGACATCAGTTAAAGGCAGTAATCCCTGGGGGTTCTTCGGTTCCGGTATTACCAGCAGATGTTATGATGAAGTTGAATATGGATTATGATTCATTGGCTAAAGCCGGATCCCTTTTAGGGTCGGGATCGGTCATCGTGATGGACGATACAACTTGTATGGTAAAAATTTTGACAAGAATCTCTCGATTTTATTATGACGAATCTTGTGGTCAGTGTACCCCTTGTCGAGAGGGGACAGGATGGCTTTTTAGAGTACTGGATCGGATTTTACACGGGAAGGGTCACTCAAGTGATCTTGATTTATTAGAGTCTGTTGCTGGTAAAATTATGGGTAGAACGATTTGTGCTTTGGGAGATGCTGCAGCTATGCCGGTGCAAAGCTTTTTAAAATATTTTCGAGAAGAATTTGCCTATCATGTCATGCATAAACGCTGTGGGGTAGAGGATCATTAAAATGGCTGAAATCGAGATTGATGGAAAAAAAATTAATGTTGAACCGGGTTCCATGGTTATTGAAGCAGCCGATCAATTAGGGGTTGATATTCCTCGTTTTTGTTATCATAAAAAACTTTCTATTGCTGCGAATTGTCGCATGTGTTTAGTGGATGTTGAAAAATCTCCAAAACCCTTACCTGCTTGTGCAACACCGGTAACAGAAGGGATGAAAGTTTGGACCCGATCTAAAAAAGCGTTAGAAGCACAAAAAGCCGTTATGGAATTTTTGCTTATCAATCATCCTCTGGATTGTCCAATTTGTGATCAAGGGGGGGAATGTGAGTTACAAGATATCTCTATGGGTTATGGTAATGCGCTCTCTTATTTTACAGAAGGTAAAAGAGTTGTTAAAGATAAAGATATAGGCCCTCTTATCTCAACCGATATGACACGGTGTATTCATTGTACACGTTGTGTGCGTTTTGGAACTGAAGTTGCAGGGATCCGCGAACTAGGTGCTACGGGTCGCGGTGAACATATGGAAATTGGAACTTTTATAGAACACAATGTAGATTCCGAAGTTTCTGGAAATGTGATTGATCTGTGTCCAGTCGGTGCTTTAACGTCTAAACCTTTTCGATTTACTGCACGTGGATGGGAATTAAATCAATTTCATGGGATAGCACCGCATGATTGCGTGGGTTCGAATATTCTGATACACGTTCGACGTAATCAAGTGATGCGAATTGTGCCTAAAGAAAATGAAGCTATCAATGAAGTTTGGATTTCTGATCGCGATCGATTTAGTTATGAGGGGCTTTTGAGTCAAGATCGCTTAACGCATCCTAAAATTAAGAAAAATGGACATTGGCATACGGTATCTTGGCAAGAAGCTTTGGATGTAACAGCTAAATCGTTAAAAGATATTGTTGAAAACCAAGGTGTAAATGAATTAGCAGCAATTTTTTCGCCAAATTCAACGGTAGAAGAATTTTATTTGGGTCAGAAATTATTTAGAAGCCTTGGAATACACAATTTGGATCATCGTCTGCGGCAATTAGATTTTCGCGATCAAGATAAAGCGCCTTTATACCCGAATCTAGGTCTAGGACTCACATTATCTGATATTGAGAACCAATCCGTTATTTTATTGGTAGGCTCAAATATTAGAAAAGAACAGCCCATTATTAGTTTAAAATTACGAAAAATGACTTTAGCAGGTGGAAAAGCCTTGGCTATTAATGTGCAAGATTATCCGTATAATTTTGATCTTGCAGAGAAAAAAATTGTAACCGGAGGAGATCTGATTTTTGGACTGCTAGGTCTTGTAAAAGCAATTGCTGTAATAAAAAAATCTTCGGCGGTTACCGCTTTACCAGGTCTTTCTGAAATAATTCCCAGTGAAACTGATAAACGTATGGCTACCCTGTTAATTGAGGGTCAGAAAAAAGCTATTTTTATGGGTTTAGATGGTCACTGTCATCCTGATTTTTCTGAGATCATGGCTTTGGTCACTTTAATTTCCCAAATGACGGATGCAACTGTTGGCGTTTTGAGTGATGGAGCAAACAGTGCAGGGGGATGGCTTGCAGGATTTGTTCCGCACCGTTTACCAGGAGGGCAGTCTGTTAATAAGAGTGGGTTTAATTTAAAGTCACTTTGGGAAAAAGAACTTAAAAGCTATTGTCTAGTAGGCATAGAGCCCGAATTAGATTGCGCGTTGGGAGCTAGAGCACTTCAAGCGTTGAGTAAAGCCAATTTTGTGGTTGCACTGACAGCTTATGAAAGTGAAACTTTGAAAACAGTGGCACATGTACTGTTACCAATGACACCATTTACTGAAAATGAAGGCACTTATGTGAATGTCGAAGGCCTTTGGCAATCATTTAAAGGTGTGGTTTTACCTTTAGAGGAAAGTCGACCTGCTTGGAAGATATTACGCGTTATGGGCAATTTTTTAGGCTTGTCTGATTTTGAATATGAAGAGTGTGGTCAAATAATGACAGAATTAAAATCTGTGTTGAAAACAACAAGTGGAATGGGTTTAGGGTTGGGGGCAGCAGGTTCAACACCGAAAAATATCATGAAACCAGGGTTGGGAACAACATCGGAACCAGGGCCGGCACGGGGACCGGCCCCTACAAGGGACAACATCAAGGGATCAGAAATCATTCGATTGGCACCGGTTCCATTATATGCGACAGATCCCTTGGTGAGACGAGCGCGATCTTTACAAAAAACCAAAGATGCCGAATCCCCGACAGTGCGTTTAAATGCAGCAATGGCCAATAAATTTAATTTAAAGGCAGGAATTTTGGCGAAATTGGTTTATCAGGGTGCTCAATGTTTATTACCGGTAGTATTGGATGAATCAGTCCCAGACAATAGTGTTGTTGTGCCGAATGGTGTTAAAGAAACCATTTATTTAGGAGATCCCTACAGTGCGATTGAAATTTACCCTGCATAATGTTTATGGATCCAACGTAACATGTAGGGGCCGGTCTCTATGCCGGCGTCCCCGCCCGGATTTATTGGACGAAATATATGAATGACATGGTTGAAATGATAATGACACTACTGATTATTATTGCGAAAAGTATCGCAATTTTAGTGCCATTATTATTAGCGGTTGCTTATCTCACGTATGCTGAGCGTAAAGTGATTGGTTTCATGCAATCTCGAATTGGTCCTAATCGAGTCGGGCCTTTTGGTTTATTTCAACCTTTTGCAGATGGGCTTAAATTAATTTTTAAAGAAATTATTGTGCCATCTAAGTCCAATCGATATTTATTTATTATTGCTCCGGTATTGGCAATGGGACCGGCAATAGCTGTTTGGGCGGTGATTCCATTTGATGAAGGGTTGGTCTTGGCTAATATCAATGTGGGATTGTTATATGTTTTAATGATGACCTCGCTTGGCATTTATGGGATTATTATTGCTGGTTGGGCGTCGAATTCTAAATATGCATTTTTAGGGGCTTTACGTTCTGCTGCGCAGATTGTCTCGTATGAAATAGCAATGGGTTTTGCTTTGGTCGGGGTATTAATGGCAGCTCAAAGCATGAATTTAACGGAGATTGTGCAAAAACAAAATGGAGGTTTTTGGCATTGGTATTGGTTACCTTTGTTGCCTTTGTTTTTAGTCTATTGGATATCCGCGGTGGCGGAGACCAATCGAGCGCCATTTGATGTGGCGGAAGGCGAATCAGAAATTGTTGCGGGTTTTCACGTTGAATATGCAGGGATCGCTTTTGCGATATTTTTTCTTGCAGAATACGCAAACATGATATTAGTCTCGACTATTGCGGCACTTTTATTTTTAGGAGGGTGGTTGTCTCCTTTCCAGGGGATGCCCATATTAGAAAGTGCATTTACTTGGGTTCCGGGGATTGTGTGGTTACTGTTAAAGATTAGTTTCTTTTTATTTTTATTGTTGTGGATTCGGGCTACTTTTCCCCGTTTTCGATATGATCAAATTATGCGATTGGGGTGGAAGGTATTTATTCCTATTACATTGATTTGGATAGTGGTTTTGGGCATTGCCATTCAGGCAAAAATAGAACCTTGGTTTGGATAAGAGACAAGACTATGAAAACTAAGACTACGACAACGACTACAACTACGACTGAGACGAAAATTAAATCCGTGACGTTACTGCAAAAATTGAAACAAATTGCACAAAGTTTTATATTGTGGGAACTTTTGATAGGGCTCAAAGTGACGGGTCGTCATTTTTTTGCAAGAAAAGTAACCATACAGTATCCCGAAGAAAAAACACCAGCTTCGGTACGGTTTCGAGGGATTCACGCTTTGCGTCGTTATCCAAATGGAGAAGAACGTTGTATTGCTTGTAAATTATGTGAAGTTGTTTGTCCAGCACTTGCAATAACTATTGAGGCTGAGCCTAGAAAAGATGGTTCAAGACGTACAACGCTTTATGAGATTGATCTTTTTAAATGCATTTATTGTGGTTTTTGTGAAGAATCTTGTCCGGTAGATGCTATCGTAGAAACCAGTATAGCCGATTATCATTTTGAAAAACGTGGGGAAAATATTCTCACCAAAGAAAAATTATTGGCTATTGGAGATAAATACGAAAAAGAAATAGCTGCTGCAAGAACAATAGATGCAAAATATCGGTGATGTTATGACAATGCAACAGGTGATGTTTTATATATTTTCAGGCTTAGCCCTTTTTGCAGGCAGCATGGTTATTGTTTCAAAAAATCCGGTACGCGCGGTATTATTTTTGGTTTTAACCTTTATCTCAATGTCTGGATTATGGATGTTATTAGAAGCAGAATTTCTAGCCATTACTTTAGTGTTAGTGTACGTTGGCGCTGTGATGGTATTATTCTTATTTGTTGTGATGATGTTAGATATTGAATTAGCCTCGGTTCGTGAAGGATTTTCTCGCTATTTACCGGTTGGGATCTCGGTTTCGGTGCTTGTTGTGGTAGCTCTTGTTTCTGCGGTGGGGCCTAAGGAGTTTGGTCTTGAAAAAGTGCCGGCTCCAGCACCTTACCCTGTGGATTTTAGTAATGTTAAAGCCCTAGGTGAGCTCTTATATACCCAATATTTATACCCATTTGAAATCGCTGCGATTTTGTTATTGGTTGCTATTATTGCGGCCATTAGTTTAACGTTTCGAGGACGTAGAGAAAGTAAAGCACCGAATCCCTCACAACAAGTACAGGTGCGAAAGGCTGATCGGATCCGATTAGTTAAAATGAAACCCGAGAAAACAGGAGAGGAAAGAGAAAGTGGTAGCATTATCTGATTATTTAACAGTCAGTGCAATTTTATTTGGGCTTGGGGTAGCTGGTATTTTCATCAATCGAAAAAACATCATTACTTTATTGATGTGTATTGAATTACTCTTATTGTCGGTGAATACCAATTTTGTGGCCTTTTCTCATTTTTCGGAGGATATGCCTGGGCAAGTTTTTGTATTCTTTATTTTAACGGTTGCAGCGGTTGAGTCTGCCATTGGTCTTGCTATTTTAGTTGTTTTATTTAGAAGATTAAAAACCATTAATGTTGAAGATTTGGATTCACTCAAGGGGTAACGGTTATGCAGACAGAGATGCTGATGCTTCACAACCTAGCGCTTATCATTGTTTTCTTGCCTTTGCTTGCATCAGTTATTACAGGGATAGGATGTCGAACCGTCAGTCGCACTTTTGCGCATAGCTTAACCATTTCAGCCGTGGGTCTTTCTTTCTTTTTATCTTGTTGGATATTAAAAGCGCTTGTTTTTGAGGGTAACCCAGGATGGAACCAAACGCTTTATACCTGGGGTGTGAGTGGTAATACCAGTTTTCAAATTGGCTTTTTAATCGATCGCTTAACGGCACTGATGATGGTGATTGTTACTTTTATTTCTTGGATGGTGCATATTTATACCGTAGGTTATATGAGGGATGATCCAGGTTACCAAAGATTTTTTAGTTATATTTCTCTTTTTACGTTTGGCATGTTGATGTTGGTGATGGCTAATAATTTCTTACAACTATTCTTTGGTTGGGAGGCTGTTGGCTTAATGTCCTATCTTTTGATTGGTTTTTGGTTTCAGCGCGAGTCGGCTATTTTTGCCAGTCTCAAGGCTTTTTTGGTCAATCGGGTAGGGGATTTAGGCTTTTTGATAGGGATCGCAGCCATTCTCTATTATTTTGGCAGTTTAAATTATGATAGCGTTTTTCATGATGTCAGAGAGCTCGCGGCTAGAGGGGATATGCTTATCATTATGAATAATCATGAATGGTCCGCCATCACGGTTATTTGTATTGCTCTTTTTATAGGTGCGATGGGAAAATCGGCACAAGTTCCCTTACATGTTTGGTTACCTGATTCTATGGAAGGTCCAACCCCCATATCTGCCTTAATACATGCGGCCACCATGGTGACTGCGGGTGTTTTTATGGTCGCTCGAATGTCGCCTCTATTTGAATATTCAGAGGTTGCCTTAAATTTTGTATTAGTGATTGGCGCCATTACCTGTTTATCAATGGGATTACTGGGGGTAGTTCAAAATGATATAAAGCGGATTATTGCGTATTCCACTTTATCTCAATTGGGGTATATGGTAATCGCTTTAGGCGTATCTGCTTATGGTGCAGCAATTTTCCATTTAATGACGCATGCTTTTTTTAAAGCACTGTTATTTTTAGGGGCAGGTTCAGTGATTATAGCTTTGCATCATGAACAGAATATTTGGAAAATGGGTAATTTAAAAAAATACATGCCTATCACTTATATCACCATGTTAATAGGCTCTTTAGCGTTAATGGGGTTCCCTTTATTTTCTGGATTTTACTCAAAAGATCTGATTATAGAAATGGTCCATGCCTCAGAATTACCGGCATCAAAGTTTGCCTATGCGATTGTTGTAGGCAGTGTATTCATTACTGCTCTATATACGTTTAGATTATTTTTTGTGGTCTTTCATACAAAAGAACGCATGGATAAACATTCAATAGAACATTTGCAAGAATCTCCAGCAGTTGTCTGGGTCCCTCTTGTTTTATTGGCGATCCCTTCTGTTATAGCAGGTGGGATGTTCATTCAACCTTTATTACAAGGGTATTTTGGAAACTCTTTGGTAGTTCATCCTAATCATCTCGCATTAACCGAGCATTCTGTTGAATTTAAAGGTATCTTTGCGATGGCTGTCCAGGGATTGTCAGGGCTTCCCTTTTGGTTAGGGATAGCGGGTATTTTAACTGCTTGGGGATGTTATATAAAATACAGAGAGATCCCTTTACTGTTGCAAAAGAAGTTTTCGCTTCTATATAGCATTTTTAAGAATAAATATGGATTTGACTTATTCAATGAGTGGATCTTAGCACCCGGAGCACGAGGAGTTGGATGGATTTTCTGGCGATTGGGCGATCGATTAGTAATTGATGATATCGGCGTCAATGGTTCCGCAAACAGTATTGGAAAATTTTCTAAAGTAGTGCGTCGATTCCAAACAGGATATTTATATCATTATGCATTTACGATGATTGCTGGTTTTCTCGCATTATTAGTTTGGTTAATGTTAACTTAGTTAAGTTAAGCGAAAAAAGGGATAAAAAATGACTTTGATATTCCCATTATTAAGTTTGTTTATTTGGTTGCCCATTATAGGTGGCATTGGTTTATTAACCTTAAAAAACAAAAATCAAGAAAGTTTAAGTAGAGGCTTAGCATTAATCATAGCGCTCATTTCTTTAGGATTGTGTATTCCACTGATTGTTGGATTTGACTCAGGAACGGCGGCTATGCAATGGCGAGAACAAATGCCTTGGATAGCCTCGCTTGGCATACATTATGCCTTGGGTGTTGATGGATTTTCAGTACCGCTGATTGTTTTAACTTGTTTTATGACTCTGCTTGTCGTTTTAGCAAGTATGGTGTCTGTGAAAGATCGTATTCAGCAGTATTTGGCTGCTTTTTTGATTATGCAAGGATTGATGTGTGGTGCTTTTGTCGCTTTAGATGCTATTTTATTTTATACCTTTTGGGAAGCCATGCTGGTGCCAATGTTTTTAATCATTGGCATGTGGGGTGGAAAAAATCGAATTTATGCAACCATTAAGTTTTTTCTCTATACTTTTTTAGGCTCGGTTCTATTATTAATTGCCATTATTTATTTAAATATAACCGCTAGAAAAATGGGATTGGCTTATGATCAAGTATTCAATATTCTTGCTTTTCATAATCTCCCCTTAAGCCTGATTGAGCAAAAATGGTTATTTATTGCTTTTTTGATTGCCTTTGCCGTTAAAATCCCAATGTTCCCGGTGCATACTTGGTTGCCAGATGCGCATGTGGAAGCGCCGACGGGGGGATCAGTCATTTTGGCTGCGATTTTATTAAAAATGGGAGGATATGGCTTTTTAAGATTCATCTTACCGATTACACCGGATGCAAGTTTTACCTTTGCAACGGGTATTATTGGTTTATCGTTAATTGCTATTGTCTATATTGCTTTAGTGACTTTAGTGCAGACCGATATGAAAAAACTAATTGCGTATTCTTCGATATCACATATGGGATTTGTGACATTGGGTTTATTCATTGTGTTTGGTATCTTGTTAAGTTCTAAAGATCCCTCTTCTGCGGTGATAGGAATTGATGGCGCCATGGTACAAATGATTTCACATGGCTTTGTATCTGCGGCACTCTTCTTGTGCGTTGGAGTATTATACGATCGCATGCATTCGCGACAAATAAAGGATTTTGGAGGTGTTGTTAACACCATGCCCGCCTTTGCTGCATTTTTTATGTTGTTTGCTTTGGCGAATGTAGGATTGCCGGGCACTTCTGGTTTTGTCGGTGAATTTTTGGTTATTTTAGGCGCTTTTAAAGCACAGTTTTGGCTTGCAGTATTGGCTGGTACCACACTTATTTTAGGCGCTAGTTATACTTTGTGGATGGTTAAGCGAGTGGTTTTTGGAGCTGTGGGATCGGTTGCGGTTGGATCACTTAAAGATTTAAATCCAATTGAAATTATGATGTTTGTGTTATTGGGGCTTGCAATATTGTGGTTAGGCCTTTGGCCTGCACCCTTGCTAGAGTTGATGCATGCTTCCAGCAACCATTTAATTGAACAGCTGATGCAGTCCAAATTGTAGAGATTGTAGAGATTGTAGAATTTGTAGGGATTAAAAACTTATGTCATTGTCATCACATGAATTTTATCTTGTTGTTCCAGAAATTTGGATTGCCGCCATGGCATCTTTAATTTTAATTGTTGATCTTTATCTTACAGAAAAAACCCGATGGATTACTTATTTTTTGAGTCAAATAACCTTGATTGGGGCATTTTATTTTACTTGGGTCTTATGGGGTCAGGGCCCTAAAACTGCTTTTTATGAGACTTTCATTTTAGATAATATTGGCACTCTCTTAAAGATGGTTATATTTGTTTTTGGTTTTTTTGTGTTTATGTATTCTCGCAAATATTTAGAAGAGCACAATTCTAATCGAGGAGAATATTTTGTTTTATGTTTGTTTTCGATATTAGGCATGATGGTCCTCGTGTCTGCACGCAGCTTTTTAACTTTATATTTAGGTTTAGAATTGTTTGCCTTGCCTTTGTATGCATTAGTTGCTTTTGTGAGGGTGGAAACGCTCTCCCGTGGGCTTTCCCAAGTTCTCTCTCATGAAACCGGAGCTGAAGCAGCCATGAAATATTTTATTATGGGTGCTATGGCTTCCGGTATGTTGTTATATGGTGTTTCTCTTCTTTATGGGGTAACAGGCAGTTTTGGTATTGCTGAAATTTCAAGCTTCTTGACGCAGGAAACAGAAGTGCCCTTAGCGGTTTTATTTGGGTTGATGTTTATATTAGTTGGTTTAGCTTTTAAATTTGGTGCTGTGCCCTTTCATATGTGGATCCCCGATGTGTATCAAGGTGCCCCAACGGCGGTGACTCTTTTCATTAGTACTTTACCAAAACTTGCTGGCTTTGGAATGGCCATTCGAATATTGCTAGACACATTTCATGCTTTAAGTCCTCATTGGCAGGAATTGATGATTATCATGGCTATTTTATCTATGGCGGTTGGTAATATTGCAGCGATTGCACAAAGCAATTTAAAGCGAATGTTGGCATACTCTACTATTGCGCATATGGGTTTTTTGTTTTTAGGTTTATTAGCAGGACCGGAATCAGGATATGCAGCAGCACTGGTGTATGTGATTATTTATGCCTTAATGGCATTGGGTGCATTTGGCATTATCATTGCACTCAGTTATCGAGGGTTTGAATTTGAAAATATAGAAGATTTTAAAGGCTTGGCTAAGCGTGAGCCATGGATAGCCTTAATGATGATGTTTATTTTGTTGTCGTTGACAGGTATTCCTCCTTTTGCAGGATTTTATGCCAAATTTTTAGTATTAAATGCCTTAATTCATGCAGGCTATGTTTGGCTTGCGGCGGTGGCTGTTTTATTTTCAGTGATTGGGGCTTATTATTATTTGCGAGTCATAAAAGTTATGTTTTTTGATGAGCCTAAGGAAACATTACCTTTACAGTATCAAAAAGTTTCGAAATCAGGGGTAGCATTGGTGGCAGTTAATGGTTTTTCTGTGTTGCTGTTGGGGATCTTTCCTGCATTTATTTTTGATTTGGCGGTTAGTGCGTTTGTGCGTTAACCCCACCTTCCAGCCCAAAAAACAACATTCTCTCACCTCCTACCTATGTTCTGTGATAATCATCAGTATTTTACTTATAACCAATGAAACTCAAGAAAAGAGACGTCTCTTTTCTTGAGCAGCTTATTAAAAGAGACGGCTCTTTTTTGTAGTTATTCGAAAATATCTAAATTTTGTCGACTTAACTTGACAAGTTTAGCATTGTCAAGTATACTCGACAATAACTTAGGTTAATGAATGGTATGCCATATGCTATCTGATCAATCTCTTATAGAAATTTTAGGTGACTGGAGTTTTTGGGACAGGCCTCCCCCTCCTGGTTTGACCAGACAATTAACTCTGCCGCAGCATCTACATACCGATTTAGCACTAATTATTCAGGGGGTACGTCGTTGTGGTAAATCAACATTATTATCCCAATTACCAAAACATTATAATATTTCGCTAGCACAGTGTTATTACTGTAATTTTGAAGATCCCAGATTGATGAATGATCTTGACTATAAATTGTTGACTCGCATCATCGCCCTTGCTAGGGAAAAAATTCCCGCAGGAACTCCTTGTTATTTTTTCTTTGACGAAATTCAAAATGTCCAAGAATGGGAAAAATGGCTACATACTCAACTAGAACGCCCGAAGCGTAACTATTTTATTTTGACGGGTTCTAATTCGTGTCTTTTGAGTGGTGAATTTGCAACAGCCTTGACTGGGCGACACATTACTCTTGAATTATTTCCATTTTCATTTGCCGAATATAAGACATTATTTCCTAGAAAAAAGTTAGAAGATTATTTGATTGCGGGTGGTTTTCCACGTGCTCTCACATTTGAAAAACCCTATCAATTATTACAGGAATATTTTAATGACATTATTTTGCGAGATGTTCTAAAAAGAGTTCATGCTCGTACTCCTGAAGCTATTAAACAGGTTGCCAAAATGACTTTTGAGAGCTGTGGTTCAGAATTAAGTTATCGAAAAATTGCTGCTGTTACTGGGTTAACTGTGGATACTGTTAAATCCTATCTAGAAGCTTGTGAGGATGCATATTTATTATTTGCATGTAACTTTTTTGCGTTTTCAGAAAAAAAACAACTTAGCAAACAAAAAAAATATTATCCCATTGATTCGGGTATGCGTTATGCAATTACAAGTACAACGGGTCGCGATTTAGGAAAAAGTCTAGAATTAATGATTTTTTTACGGTTAAAGCAAACTCATGAAAAAGTGTTCTATTGGCAAGAACTTCACAAGGGAGAGGTGGATTTTGTTGCGGTTCGCGGAAACACAATAGTACCCTATCAAGTGACTTGGACAGGACCTGAACTACGACATGAAAAATCATTAAAGTATTTTTACGAACATTTTCCACAAGCGAATGAAGCGGTATTCATTACTCGTGAGAATGCGTTTGAATTCTTGTAAGCAGCATGCTGAGTAGAGCAGAATTCATATTTGCCTACCACATTTGATCTGTTGAATAGAAAAAATAAGGTGGTGAACTTTTTGGAATCTGACTCTGCAGTTTCTTGATTATTAGAACTTGGCCAAGTAAAATATGTAAAGGAACGTTTAAATTAAGGGTGTTGAAAGGATAATTGGCCATGAGTGTTGCTAGTCTTATCGCTGCTGAACAATTAGAAGCTGAGAGAACTCTTAAAGCTCGAAGTGCAGAAAAAAAACTTTCTACTGAAAGTGTTCCAGCTCTCCAGAAAAAAATTCAGTATTTATCCTTTACAGTATATGAATTAGAAAAACTAAAAATACTTAAAGCACAATATTTAAAAGAATTAGATGACATAATGACCAACTGGGAACAGAATAAAATTTCCCGACTGAAACCCGATCAGGCGTATATAGATTCAGCAAGAGATTCTATTTTATATAAACTGACATGCATATCTTCTTATTATAATGGGATGCTCGAATGTAGTTATGGCAGTTCCTCTACTTGGGTTATTAGGAATTGTAAAGAGGCAGTGAAGAAAGCGGAGGATGCTTTACAAGCATTTATTATTCTCGCAGCATCTAAAAAACATCTTAGTGAGGAAGAGCAACAGCACATGTCTTTCAAAAAAAAGAAATTGCAATTTGAGATAAACCAAAATATAAGAGCGTTAGCCAGAGCGGAAAAAGATCCTATCATTATTAAGATAAGAAATTCGGAGCTGCCAAAATCCGAGATAGAATCCATCATTGCTTTAGAAACGTTTTTAAGGAAACAAGAACGTCAAGAACAAAATGAACAGTTTGATATTTATACACATTTTGAAAAGCAAACAATTATAAGAAAAATACTTTCCATTTCGACTAAAATTAAAAAATGTGAGGCAGAAATCTGTCAAAGGGATAACATTCATACATTGTTAGAACATGATACAATCAGTGATACAATCAGAACAAAAAGAAATGAAGAATCTTTCGAAGGGACAGTTTATCAAAAACCTCTTCTCTTTTCAAAAAGGATCCACGAGATATATAGGCCGGAAAGTATGCCAATCTCTGCAGATTCTCCATATTTATCTTTTCGTACTCTTAGGGGTGAAAATAGCACTAAGATTGTCAAAATTTGGCAACCTAAATATGTTGAGTGCTTTACAGACATGAATTATGAAATCCAGACACGAATTAATGCTAGGATTGTATTTTCTGCAGTTGAATTCCCCTTATTTCCTCGGTGGGTTGTAGATGCTTCTGCTGGCTTTGGTGATGGGATTTCATTTGGAGTAACAAACTGGATTAGAGAAGGCTTAGATATTAATAATATAGTTAATCGTGCTTCCGACGCCTATAATGCAGGTTTATTGGCTGGAATATTAGTGCCGACAAGAAGATTATTATGGTTATATGAAGTGGGGAGGGAGTATAGATTAGGAAGAAACTTCAGGCTTGCACCAGTTGGCAACAGAACTGGGGATCCATTGGGCGAATTTCCCCATTATCATCGTCGTGTGCTTACTAAAGAAAATGTAACTCAATCTGTTGAGGGCCAGGGAATCGGTCGTCATAGACCTTGGGAATCAAGTAAACATGATAAAAGTTTTTGGGATAGATTTTAATGAATAAAATTAAATTACCAATCTTTGTATCGGAAGAATTCCATGAACTTTATATGTTTGATTTAGAGTCTGATATGCAACATAAATTAGAAGCAATTGACGTCTCTGATAACGTATATAAGGCATTTGATGCTGAAGGAAGGCTATTAAAGTTAGAAACAGTAAATGAGGAAGGAATCGCTGAAAAACCAACAGAAGGACGATTTTTGTTTGGTCTTTTTAAGAACGTAGAATGGATAATTAATAATAAAAATATTCAAGTTACACTTGCTGAAGAAACACCTACTCATGTAGATGAGTTGAAAAAATTGATAAAAAAATTTTTAAAATCTGGGGATATTGAAACGAGCGAATTAAGTCTTCCTCAATTAATAGTAGCCTATAGGAATTTTTGTAATCAGCATGCTGAATAGACCAGAATCCAAATCTGCTCGCCACATTTGACCTGTTGAATAGAAAAAATAAGGTGGTGAACTTTTTGGATCTGACCCTTGTTTTCCGTTATCGTTATTTTCTCCACCTTTTCCTACTTTTCCTTATTGGTTGTAGAGTGTCTGATTCTTCATCAGATGTATCTTCATGATCCCTTCTTTTCATACTACGAATAGCTATAAGAAATGCATCGAACCCTTGAGGCTCTTCATCTGAAGTATCATTTGAAGCAGTTTTCGGTGTGGGTGTTATTGATGTGCTGGAAGAACTATTGGAAGCACTTGGTTGGGGTGATACTGTAGGTACTGCGGGTGCTGTAGGGAGAGAAGTTGATGCTGCAGCACTGGTTGTATCAGCCGGTATTGCGGAAGATGATGAGGCTGTTTCAGGTTGTTGAGAGAAGAGAGCAAGAGCGAGTGGAGAAAAAGCAACAGCAGGTGAACTTTTTTCATAAGGCAAGGTTGGTAGAGGCGGACCAAAATTAATTTCAAATCGAGGATGCGTCTCTACAGAGCGAGGTCGGCTAGGGGATTTTTGAGCTACAGTTTTTTGAGCAGATGGTTCTTTTTTGGAAGTTAATTTTGTTATGAGTATGTTAGCAGCGGGACCTCCTGCAGCTGCAGCTTGTTTTAGGTATTCCATACCTTTTTTAAGATTTTTTTCAATTTTTCTATATTTTCCATTCCCTCCCAGACCATCAAACATGAGTGCTCCCAGAAGGATTTTAGCGGTAGGATGGTTTTTTTCATCAGCAGCCTTTTTAAGAGCCTCTGCGAGTTGATCGACATTTTGTGGGGTACCCATTTCGTTAAATAGGTCATAAAGAATATATTGGGTTGTTGTTCTTTCTTGTGTAGCGAGATATCTAAAGTATTCAAAAGCTTTTAATCCTCTTGAAATAATTAAAACTGTGTATAAACACAAATTTCTTTGTGCAATCATATTTCCTGCATTTGCAGCATTAGTTTGAAGTGTTCGAACGTACTCCTGTAGAGTATAATTATAACTAAGATTATAATTAATGGATTTGCCAACATAAAAGGGAGAAGTAGGTTGAGATGTGATAAGCGCTATAAGTTCTGGTAAAAATAAAGCATATGGTTTGTCGATAGAAGCAATATTAAATTCTGATTCTACAACTGCAGCCATTTTTAATACCCCCATTAAAATATTTTTATGTTGTGTGCTGTGCACAAAACGACCAAGTTTATAATATGAGTGCATAATTTATGCAATTTGTATTTTAAAGTCAAATGTTTTTTTGCCCAGTTTTTGTACCTGGGGGAACGGTTTATTGATTTAATCCAGAATCCAGATTTGACCCCAACAAACTTTGTAGCAATTTCACCATCTCTTGACTTTCAGTATCATGCGCTAATTTAAGGGCAGTATCACCGGCTACATTTTTAATAGGGAGTAACTCAGGATCATGTTTTAAGAGATAACTTGCAATTTCTGTTTTTCCATTCAGGGCGGCAAGATGCAGTGCTGTGTTCCCATTATAATTCACTGCTTTTAGATTGAGATAATTTTTCTTTTGATGGAGAACGAAAATTTTACAGATTTTTAAATGGCCATGGGCTGCAGCTAAATGGAGAGGGGTATTATTATTTTGAGGTTCTCTGGCATTCACATAAACGGGATTATTGGCTAATAACTCTGCAATGGCTAATTTTCCGCTTAAGGCAGCATAAAATAACGGATTCCAACCTTCAACCAATCGAGATTCCGTTTTAAAGAGTTCTTGGGCGGCGCCAATGTCTCCTTTTTTGAGATGATCGGCCAATAATTTATTGAGGGATTTTATACAAATGCTGGTCAATAGTTCTTTGTCCGCAGGAATTGCTTCTTCAAGGGATATTTTTTTTAAAAATGCTTTAATATTTTGGATCCTATCTTGAACATTTGAGGGTTCTGTAATTATCATGCCATGTGAAGAGAGATAATCAGAAACCGCATTATTACGATCGGCCGTTGTAAATTGTTTATAAAGAGCATCTGCAATAGGGCTTACTAAACGCATGGCTTCAAAATCTTTTAATTTTTGATCTTTTAAAAATTGAAATATAATTGCAAAAACCTCACTATAAATAAAGAGTTTAGAGGTTGCCCAGGCACAATTTCCGACAAACTGTTCTCTTTTTAAAATGGTTTTAATTTTTTCAGGTTTTGTTAAGTCGTTGATTGATTTTTCCCAGATTTTGTGATCACGCGGCGTTTCAAATGAGGTTAGTAATTCTTTAATCAATAATTCCATTGCTTCTTTAGCATATTTTTGTGTTTTATAAATGGTGATATTGGGAATTTTAGTTAAGCCTGATCGATTTAATTTAAAGAGTTTGTCACTGTTAAGCAGGGCCACAGCTTCTGCATGTGTGGATGTGGCAAGATCAAGATGCGAAGAAGCAATATACAACGTTAAAATGGGAATGATGAAAAAATCTTTGTTTTTAAGCTTATCTGAAATTGAATTAAAATATTCTGGGGTACAGAGGGAAGCGATATCTGCATTCATGAATTGGATAACTTTCGCTGCTTCTTTTTCTGCTTTAAACTGTAATTCAAGGTTTGAAGTAGATTTGAGTACAGGTTTAAATGCATTTGTCAGTAGATTAAGTACTTTGGTATAATGCTCATTGGATTCAATAAATCTTTTAAAAGAATGTTTCATTTCAAGGATGGCATTAGCGTAGTGCAGATCTTCTGCAGAAAAAGAATACCCATTAAGGGTGGTTTTTTGATCGATCCCGAACCTGTGTTCAAGAAATAAGCGTGCTCGCATTTCCTTAAGGTACAGAATAAATTGATGGTAAGGTGTTCCAAATAAAGTTTTGGTGTTGATTGTTATATTGAGTTCATGCGTTTGAAGAATAAATACAGAGGCAGCAGACTTAGCAAGTTGTACCATGAGCTCTTGTAACTCTTGATAGTGGGCACCTCGATTAATCAATATTTGAATGTTTTGGATTTCCTCTTTTATTGTTTCGGTTAAATGAGTGTCGGGTCGACAGGTTTCTTTTAATAAAACTTTAAATGCTTCTTCTAACAATTTAGAAAAAGTTGTAATATCACCCTTTTCTAATGCCTTTGCCAGTTCCAGTTGTGTCATATGTTGTCATCCTTATTACTTAATTATAGCGCTCTGGTCTTGGCAAAAGTTATATTATTTAATAATAAAGTGATATAAATAAATATATGTTAGTTATAAAGGCTTGCATTTTCTCATAATAATGAGATATTATATGAAAACTTAACGCGGGGTGGAGCAGTCTGGCAGCTCGTCGGGCTCATAACCCGAAGGTCGTAGGTTCAAATCCTGCCCCCGCTACCAGAATAAACTATTATAAGAGCCCCGCATGGGGCTTTTTGTTGATGGTAGTATAAGAAGAAGTGGGCCTAGAGCCCATTTTTTGTTTGTTGGATGAGGGTTATGCGACGGCATTTGGTGTTAGAAAAGGTGATTACACCGGTAGTGAATGACTTAGGCTGTACCTTAGTGGGTTTAGAGCATTTACCTCACGGTAAGCGCTCGGTGGTAAGACTGTATATTGATAAACCAGGTGGGGTGAAAGTAGAAGATTGTGAGCGGGTGAGTCGGCGGGTAAATGCCGTGTTAAGTGTGGAAAACGTGATTTCTGGAGATTATCTTTTGGAAGTATCTTCTCCAGGGTTGGATAGATTATTGTTTACTGAGGATCAGTTTGCAGAGCAAATTGGAAAGCTAGTGATGATTCACTTGATTGCGCCAATACAAGGAAGAAAAAACTATAAGGGGAGATTAAAGGCAATCCAGGGGGACCAAATCCATCTTGTAGTGGATGAGGTTGAAGTAACGCTTTCTTTTGCAGATATAGATCGGGCACGAATTGTCCCGGAGTGGTAGCCCTAAGAAACATTGAGGCTTGAATATGAGCAAAGAGATTCCGTTAAAGTTAATAGTGGGTGCTGTTTCTAACGAGAAAGGTGTGTCTGAAGAAGTTATTTTTCAGGCAATTGAAGCGGCATTAGTATCTGCGACCAAGAAAAAATATGGAGCAGAGGTTGATGTGCGTGTTGATATCGATAGAAAATCGGGTCAATACGAAACGTATCGTTTATGGACAGTTGTGCCTGATACGCAATCGGATGAAACTATAGAGTTTTTCCCTGATAGGCAAATTGTTTTAAGTGAGGCACAAAAACGCTCACCTAATATTAAAGAAGGGGACATTATTGAAGAAATAATGGAATCTGTGGAGTTTGGCCGTATTGCGGCTCAAACAGCCAAGCAAGTTATTTTCCAAAAGGTCCGTGATGCTGAGCGTGCCATTATTGCAGATGAATTTCGCAGTAAAATAGGACAATTAATCACAGGTATTGTGAAGAAGGGTTCGCGTGAAGCAGTGATACTTGATTTAGGGAGTAACGCCGAAGCCATTATGCTCCGAGAAGATTTATTGCCACGTGAGGTTTTTAGGCCGGGTGATAGAGTTCGAGCCTATTTAGGTGAGGTTACCAATGAATCTCGAGGTCCACAGTTTAAACTCAGTCGTACCTGTAACGAGATGTTAATTGAACTTTTTAAGATTGAAGTTCCTGAAGTGGGAGAAGGCATTATCGAAATTAAAAGTGCAGCTCGTGATCCCGGTGTTAGAGCAAAAATTGCAGTCAAAACCAATGATGGTCGCATTGATCCCGTGGGTGCTTGTGTTGGGATGCGTGGAGCGCGAGTACAGGCAGTTTCTAATGAATTAGGGGGAGAACGAGTGGATATCATCTTATGGGATGATAATCCAGCGTCATTAGTGATGAATGCTATGGCGCCGGCAGAAGTTGTTTCAATTGTTGTGGATGAAGATGCTCATACTATGGATATTGCTGTTGCGGAAGAACACCTCTCTCAAGCCATCGGAAGAAATGGGCAAAATGTTAGACTGGCAAGCCAATTGACGGGGTGGGAATTAAATATTTTATCAGATAAAGAAGCAACAGAACGCAGTGAAGTTGAACATGAAAAGTTACAACGGACATTTATCGAACAATTAGATGTAGATGAAGATGTTGCCAATGTTTTAATTGAAGAAGGATTTACAAGTTTAGAAGAAATTGCTTATGTCCCTATTCAAGAGTTGTTAGAAATTGAAGGGTTTGATGAAGAAGCTGTTAATGAATTGCGTACCCGCGCAAAAGATTTTCTATTAACGCAAGCCATCGCTTTGGAAGAACAATTAAATAAAAATGAACCTGCGCAAGATCTGTTGGAATTAGAAGGCATGGATAAGCATTTGGCTTTTGTTTTAGCAAATCATGGCATTATTACACGTGATGATTTGGCTGAACAAGCTGTTATTGATCTGCAAGATATTCCAGGACTCAATGAAGCAGATGCAGCTAAGCTTATTATGGCAGCAAGAGCGCATTGGTTTGTTTAAAATGTAGGGGTGTTTCATGCCAGACATAACAGTCGAAAAATTTGCCAAACAACTGGGTGTGTCCTTTGAGCTTGTGGTAGAACAATTGCAGAAAGCAGGCGTGGATGTTTCTGGTCGTAAGGATGTTCTTACAGAGCCTCAGAGGCAAAAATTGCTGGCTTTTCTTAAACAAGCTCATGGTGAACAAACCATTTCTGAACCTAAAACTATTGCTGAACCTAAGAAAATTACTTTGAGACGCAAGAGTGTCACTGAAATCAAAGTTCAGGGTCGAAAAAGTACTGTCAGTGTCGTTAGTAAAAAGCGTCATATTTATGTTAAAAAAGAAACACTACCCGGTGCTCCTGAACAAATAGAAGAAGTCAAGAAACCTCCGATAACTAAAGAATCTGTCGTAGAAGTCACTTCTGTTATAAAAGAAGCACCTTCTGTTAAGGAAAAAATAGAAACTTCTCTTGCAGAAGAATCAAAAAATACTCCATTGGCCACTGAATCTCTGGTGAATGAACCTATTCTACAGGAAGTTCAAAAACCTAAACCATCTGAAGAAATACATCATCCGCATAAGACGAAAGGACGCTCTACACGAGAACTCTTAGAGGAAGAAGGTGAAAAAAGTCGGAAATCCAAAGGTAGAAGTGATATTCGTGAGCTTAGAAAAGGCAAAGTTCCGGTTATTAAGGGAAGTATTGTTAATCCGATTGTCGATTTAGAGGAAGAAGAAGGAGAGGGAGAAGGGGAAGAAGCCATTGTTCGAACGCGTCGTAGAGTAAAAGCCAAGCCTAAAATTAAAATAAAAGAAACTTTACAAGCTTTAAAATCTAAAGAGGAAATTCAAAAAAAACACGCTTTTGAAAAACCTATGGGTCCTATTGTTAAAGAAATATTGATCCCTGAAACCATACAAGTGTCAGAATTGGCTTCTAAAATGTCGGTTAAAGTTGCCGAAGTTATTAAAACCTTAATGAAATTAGGAACAATGGCCACCATTAACCAAGTTCTTGATCAAGATATCGCAGTGATTGTGGTTGAAGAAATGGGGCATAAAGTAAAATTAATTAAAGATGTCACACTTGAAGATTCACTTATAGTAGAAGAGCATGTAGGAGAGCTTTTACCTCGAGCACCGATTGTGACGGTGATGGGACATGTAGACCACGGTAAAACGTCGCTTTTAGATTATTTTCGACGAACACGAGTCACAGCATCTGAAGCGGGTGGGATTACCCAACATATTGGTGCTTACCATGTTAAAAGCAATCGAGGTGAGATTACTTTTCTAGATACACCAGGCCACGCTGCTTTTACTTCTATGCGTGCGCGAGGGGCACAGTGTACGGATATCGTTGTTTTAGTGGTAGCTGCAGATGATGGTGTTATGCCTCAAACGGTTGAAGCCATTCAGCATGCCAAAGCTGCAGAAGTTCCTGTGATTGTCGCGGTCAATAAAATAGATAAACCGGAATCTGACATGGATCGCATTAATAATGAATTATCTCAACATGGACTTATCCCTGAGTCATGGGGAGGTGAGGTGATGTTTTTCCCTGTTTCAGCAAAAACAGGAGAAGGGATGGACGCTCTTTTAGAAGGTATTAATTTACAAGCAGAAGTTTTGGAACTCAAAGCACCCATAACAGGCCCTGCAAGAGGAGTAGTGCTAGAAGCGCGTCTTGATAAAGGCTTTGGACCTGTGGCCTCTGTATTAGTACAAAGCGGTACTTTGCATCAAGGCGAAATCATGTTGGCAGGTTTAGAATTTGGTCGTGTGAGAGCACTTATTAACGAATTAGGTAAATCTGTTTCAGAAGCATTACCCTCTATGCCCGTTGAAGTTCTTGGATTATCTGGAACCCCGGCTGCTGGAGAACCATTTACCATTGTTGCGGATGAAAGGAAAGCAAGAGAAATTGCTCTTTTCCGTCAAAGTAAACATCGTGATGTTCGAATGGCGCGCAGTCACGGTTCTAAACTGGAAGGTTTTTTTGATAGGATGCAACAAGGTGAATCCAAGAACCTTAAAGTTGTTTTAAAAGCCGATGTACAGGGCTCAGCAGAAGCCTTAACAGAAGCGCTAGAAAAGCTCTCTACCGATGAAGTTAAAGTAAAAGTTGTATCACAAGGGGTTGGGGGTATTAATGAATCCGATGTGACTTTAGCGATGGCCTCTCAAGCTATCGTCATTGGTTTTAATGTAAGAGCAGATGCGACAGCGAGACGAATTGCCAATAATGAATCTTTAAATATTTATTATCATAGTATTATTTATGATGTGGTTGATGAAGTTAAACGATCCATTAATGGTTTACTAGGGCCACAATTTAAAGAAAAAATTGTAGGATTAGCGGAAGTTCGAGATGTTTTCCGTTCAGCAAAGATTGGTGCGATTGCGGGATGTATGGTGATAGAAGGCATTGTAAAACGAGGAAATCCGATTCGGGTATTGCGTAATAATGTGGTTATTTACCAGGGTGAATTAGAGTCCCTTCGTCGTTTTAAAGAGGATGCTTCTGAAGTTCGACATGGAACGGAATGTGGTATTGGTGTTAAGAATTACAATGATGTTAAAGTGGGTGATCAAATCGAAGTCTATGAGATGACCGAGATTTCTCGTAGCTAATAGTAAAAAAATAGGTTTGAAACAATTATTATGCCAAAAAACTATAATCGCACACACAGAATAGCCGATGCATTACAAAGAGAATTAGCAAATCTTATTCGAAAAGAATTGAATGATCCTCGTGTTGGATTTGTGACCATTGTCAATGTTGAAGTATCGCGTGATTTAGCGTATGCAAAAGTATTTGTCACCGTTTTTGAAGATGCTAAAGTGAAAGAAACACTTACCGTTCTTAATGAAGCATCTGGGTTTTTCAGGAGTTTATTGGCACGTAGCATGAATCTACGTGTGGTTCCTTGCCTTCGGTTTATTTTTGATGATTCAGTGATCAGAGGACAGCGGTTATCCTCAATGATAGAAAAAGCCATTTCTTTAGAATGACCAGAATAAAAAGAAATATCGATGGAATCTTACTTCTGGATAAACCCACGGGAATATCATCAAATGCTGCTTTACAAATTGTGAAACGTTTGTTTAATGCAAAGAAAGCAGGACACAGTGGCAGTCTTGATCCCATTGCCAGTGGATTATTACCGCTTTGTTTTGGAGAGGCCACAAAATTTTCGAGATTTTTACTAGAATCTGATAAGTATTATCAGGTCACAGCGAGGTTGGGAGTTCGCACGAAGAGTGGGGATTCGGAAGGGGAGGTGATATCCACTCGTTCTCTCATTGACATAACAGAATCAAAAATTGAATCAACCTTAGCAAATTTTCGAGGGAATATTTCTCAAATCCCCCCGATGTTCTCTGCAATTAAACATCAAGGAAAACCGCTCTATCAGTTAGCCAGAAAAGGGATTGAAATAGAGCGAGCAAGTCGTCCGGTTTCTATTTATGAGCTGACACTTAAGTCTTATCAAAATGCTTGTTTGATCTTAGATGTAAAAACAAGCAAAGGAACGTATGTTAGGACATTAGTGGATGATATTGGGGAGGCATTGGGGTGTGGCGCACATGTTGTTGCCCTCCGGCGTTTAGGGGCGGGCCCTTATACAGAAGAGCAGATGATTCCTATGTCCATCTTAGAGCATTTTGCCAATCAGGATGATTTAACACAACTGGATGCTTGCTTATTACCTGTGGATAGTGGAGTTGCTTCTTGGCCAGATATTCAATTATCGGATGCGGCTGCTTATTATATACAGCAAGGTCAGCCAGTCATTGTTCCTTATGCTCCTACAGAGGGTTGGGTAAAGCTGGTTTTAAGGGATGGTCGATTTATAGGGGTGGGTGAAATTTTAGAGGATGGTCGAGTGGCGCCGCGGCGGTTGGTGTCTTCTGTTTCAGCTTAGCACACCATTGAGAATGGGCCGGCCCAGTCAAGAGTTGCTGGGAACATATAGGTATGTTACTCTACCTCTCTTTTCTTTAGTTTTGTTTATAGAAAATAAAGTAATTAGTTTACTTTTTAACTAATTAGTTTTAAGTTATTGTTTAGTAAAGGAGTTTTTCCATGACAGTCACCACCGAAATGAAGGCCGGTATTGTTAAAAAATTTCAACTTGCGCTTGGGGATACAGGTTCACCTGCAGTCCAAGTGGCTTTGTTGTCTGCACAAATCAGTTCGTTAACAGAACACTTGAAAGTACATAAAAAAGATTTTCATTCTCGTCGGGGGTTAATCAATATGGTGAGCCAACGTCGTAAATTATTAGACTTTTTAAAGCGATCGGATTTAGCACGTTATACTGCTTTAATTCAGGAATTAGGGATCCGTCGATAATTTGATAATTGTTATAGTTTAGGGGTTAATACGTGGCAGGAATTAGAAAGACCATTCAGTTTGGTAACCATACATTGGTTTTGGAAACAGGGGTTGTTGCACGGCAAGCGAATGCTGCAGTGATAGTCAGTTTGGATGATACAACTGTTTTGGTAACGGTTGTTGGTATTAATGATCCCACACAAATCAAAGATTTTGTGCCTCTTCGCGTAGATTACCAAGAGCGCTCATATGCGGCAGGTAAAATTCCAGGAGGATTTTTTAGACGAGAAGGGCGTCCAAGCGAGCGAGAAATCTTAATTTCGCGATTGATTGATAGACCGTTACGACCTTTATTCCCTGAAGGTTTTGGCAATGAAGTTCAAGTGGTTGCAACTGTTTTATCCCTTAATCCAGAAATTGATTCTGATATACCCGCCATGATTGGTGCTTCAGCGGCGATGGCGTTGTCCGGGATCCCCTTTAAGGGACCAATGGGTGCAGCTCGTGTAGGGTATCAAGATGGGCGTTATTTATTGAATCCTACTCAAGAAGAGTTAAGAGACTCTGCATTAGATTTAGTGATTGCTGGTACCGAATCTTCAGTATTGATGGTGGAATCTGAAGCTCATGAGTTATCAGAATCTGTCATGTTGGGTGCGGTGATGTTTGGTCATCAGCAATTCCAAGCCGTGATTCAATTAATTCATGAATTAGTGAAAGAAGCTGGAAAGCCCTCTTGGGTTTGGTCAGCACCCGTTGAAAACGAAGCTTTAGCCAAACAAATCAAAACGACTTTTCAAGGTGAGATTACAGCGGCTTATCAAATTCAGGATAAATTAGTAAGACAGACTCGTCTTAAAGAAATTCAAACAAAAGCAATGGAGACTTTTGGTCAAAGTGAACAAAATGTAATGGGTGCTTCTCCGGATGCAATTAAGAAAATTTTGGAAGGCTTAGATAGTTCTATTGTAAGAGGCAATATTTTAGCGGGTCAAAAACGTATTGATGGACGAGATACTAAAACAGTTCGTCCCATTACAGTGACCACAGGATTATTACCCAGGGCGCATGGCTCTGCTTTATTTACGCGTGGAGAAACGCAAGCCATTGTGGTGGTAACTTTAGGAACAGGTCGAGATGCACAAGTGATCGATAGCCCTTTGGGTGAATATAAAGATACGTTTATGTTGCACTATAATTTCCCTCCCTATTCGGTTGGAGAAGTTGGCATGGTGGGCAGTCCTAAACGACGTGAGATTGGACATGGTCGTTTAGCAAAACGCAGTATTGTTGCCATGTTACCAAAAGAAGATGAATTTCCTTATGTACTTCGTATTGTCTCAGAAATTACAGAGTCTAACGGCTCCAGTTCTATGGCGACAGTGTGTGGTACCAGTCTTGCCTTGATGGATGCAGGTGTACCGCTCAAAGCTGCGGTAGCGGGTATTGCGATGGGATTGATTAAAGAAGGGTCACAGTATGCAGTCCTAACGGATATCTTAGGTGATGAAGATCATTTAGGCGATATGGATTTTAAAGTTGCAGGAACCACTAAAGGGATCACTGCCTTACAAATGGATATTAAAATTGATGGGATTACCGAAGAAATTATCAGAACATCTTTAGAACAAGCTAAAGAAGGTCGCTTACATATTTTAAATGTCATGAATCAAGCAATTGCAGCGCCGAGAACGCAGTTATCTGATTTTGCGCCGCAAATCTTTACCTTCCGTGTTAATCCCGACAAAATTCGGGATATCATTGGTAAAGGGGGCGTGACCATTCGTGCATTAACCGAAGAAACTGGCGCCAGTATTGATATTCAAGATGATGGCACTGTTCAGGTTGCATCTGTAGATAAAGCAGCGGGAATGGAAGTGCGTCGTCGCATTGAATTGATTACTGCTGAAATTGAAGTCGGTCAAGTGTATGAAGGCAAAGTAGTGCGTATCGCAGATTTTGGTGCTTTCGTTAACTTTTTACCCGGCAAGGATGGGTTGGTTCACATCTCACAAATTTCTGATCAACGTATTGCCAATGTCACGGATGTATTAAGTGAAGGGCAAGTTGTTAAAGTTAAAGTGCTGGAAATTGATAGACAAGGCAGAGTTCGTCTCAGCATGAAAGAAGTGTCGTCAGCATAACAGCAATGGTGTCAAATCTTGACATTGGACATTGCTAAGAGATTTTTATTGTTTCTTTATGCGATGTCCAATGTCAAGATTTGACACCATTGACATTTTTTAAAGTAACATAATTCGGAAGACCATTCCTATACGGCGGATACGCTTCGCCTTGGATCAAGGGAGTAATATAATCACGGCAAGCTTGAGTAATGCCAAATCCGTCTTGTGATATAAAATCTCGAGGCATTTTCTTTTCTTGATTGGCAACTTTGTGTAATTCTATTTCACCGATTTCCCAACGATAGGGCGAATTACTTTTGCGTTCAATGATAGGCATGATTGCATTTTTACCTTGTAGTGCAAATTCAACCGCAGCTTTGCCTAAGGCATAGGCTTGATCAACGTCCACTTGAGATGCAATATGACGCGCTGAACGTTGGAGATAATCAGACACTGCCCAATGATATTTAAGGCCTAAATTCTTTTTAATCATTTGTGCGAGTGTTGGTGCGACACCGCCTAATTGTGCATGACCAAATGCATCTTTAAGTCCACTCTCAGATAAAAAATTTCCATTGGCATATTTTACTCCTTCAGAAACCACCATTGCACAATATCCAAAACGTTCGACAGTTTTTTGAACGTGTTGGCAGAACACCGTTTCATCAAAGGGAATTTCTGGAAATAAAATAAGATGAGGGGCTTGTCCTTCTTGTTCTTTCGCTAAACCGCTGGCTGCTGCAATCCAGCCCGCATGTCTTCCCATCACTTCTAAGATAAATACTTTGGTGGAAGAGCTGGCCATAGAGGCAACATCGAGGCCTGCTTCTCGGATAGAAATAGCGACATATTTAGCAACCGAACCAAATCCTGGGCAAGAATCGGTGAAAGGGATATCATTATCAATGGTTTTGGGGATCCCAATACAAATTAAGGGGTAACCTCTCTCTTTGCTGACTTGAGATATTTTATACGCTGTATCTTGGGAGTCCCCACCGCCATTATAAAAAAAATAGCCAATATTGTGGGCTTCAAAAACACGAAAAATGCGTTCATAGTCTGCTTTATTTTCTTCTGGACTTTTGAGTTTATAGCGGCAAGATCCAAAGGCACCTCCGGGAGTGTATTTTAAAGCAGCGATGTCTTCTTTGGTTTCAAAGGAAGTGTCGATTAAATCTTCTGTTAAGATCCCAATGATCCCATTGCGGCCGGCAAACACATTTGCGATAGTATCGGTGTGAAGACGCGCAGTTTCAATGAGCCCACAGGCGGAGGCATTAATAACAGCGGTTACACCACCAGATTGAGCGTATAATGCATTTTTGGCAACCATGCGTTTTTCTCCTAATTAAGGGGTCAGACCCCGGTAACCCGGGGTCTGACCCCTTAATTCTAATTTTACACGAAGTGAGTGAAAATTTATGCATACACATATATTAGGAATTTGCGGCACATTTATGGGTGGTTTGGCAGTGTTAGCTTCTGAACTTAATGATACCGTCTCAGGTTCTGATACTCAAGTATATCCACCCATGAGTACTCAGCTTGCTGATCTCAACATTCAAATTACAGAAGGGTATGAGGCAGAACAACTTACTCCAAAATCAGATGTTGTGGTTGTGGGTAATGTGATGCGACGCGGGATGCCGGTAATTGAGGCAATGTTAGATCAAGGCTTACCTTATATTTCGGGTCCTGAATGGTTAGCAAAATATGTATTAGCAGGAAAGCATGTTATAGCGGTGTCGGGCACACATGGTAAAACAACAACATCTAGCATGGTTGCTTGGATTTTGGAATATGCGGGTTTAAACCCTGGATTTTTAATTGGGGGTGTGCCTAATAATTTTGGAATTTCAGCGCGATTGGGGGGCGGCAAATATTTTGTGGTTGAAGCAGATGAATATGATAGTGCTTTTTTTGATAAGCGATCGAAGTTTGTTCATTATCGCCCTAAAACTTTAATCATTAATAATATTGAATTTGATCATGCCGATATTTTCCCTAATTTAGATGCTATTAAACTTCAATTTCATCATTTAGTACGCATTGTTCCTGGTTCTGGTTTAATTGTTGCACCAAATTCAGATGACAATGTAAAAGATGTCTTAAAAAAAGGATGTTGGACGACAGTAGAGTATATGCGCGATGATGAAGTGCGTGGGATAGATTCTACATCAGGTGATCATTTTGCAGTGTATTCATCTGATAATTCCGCACAATTATTGGGAGAAGTTCATTGGAAATTATTAGGACATCATAATATGATGAATGCTTTAGCAGCTATTCGGGCAGCTTGTCATGTGGGTATTGAACCCGCTCTTGCCATTGAAGCTTTGTGTTCTTTTGAAAGTGTAAAACGACGATTAGAAATCAAAGGAGAATACGATGGTATTACTGTGTACGATGATTTTGCCCATCATCCGACGGCCATCCGAACAACCTTGGTAGGATTAAGAGCCAAAGTTGGGAAGGCAAAAATCATTGTGGTGTTGGATATTCGATCGAATACTATGCGGGCAGGGCATCATCAACATCATTTGGCACCCGCAGTTGAAGGTGCAGATGAAGTGTATTTCTTTAAATCTCCTGATACCACTTGGGATGTGAATCAGGAATTTAAATCCTCCAAAAAAGCCGGGGGTGTGTATTCTGAGCATGAACAGCTATTGTCAATATTAGCGGAAAGTACACCTGCGGGAGCTCATGTCATATTTATGAGTAATGGCGGTTTTGGTGGCATACAAAATCAATTATTAGAGAGATTAAAAAGTCGGTAGGTGAAGATGTCCAATGTCAAGATTTGACACCATTGCCTTTTTTGATAAATATGATTTTGGAGCGTTCAGCATTCAATACGCGATAGCGAAAATTAGGTGCGTGTTTTAAGTCTTGTACTAAGGGATCTAAAGAATCACCATCAGCAATCTCTTCTCGATAGACAGAAGTCAATGGTATTGGATGTTTCATGACTTCTCGTCGTAAAGTGCCCACCCAAAGAGAAGTGCCATCGGCAGTTAAATAATCGGATTGCCATAGTTGAAGTAGAAGTCTTGAATGATTGGGTAAAGATTTTTCCATGACTAATACAGGGAGTCTGTCTTGGTGAAATTTAGGCATGACCGGTAGAATATCTGGTTCAGGATTATTCGCGAGCATCATGACACTGGAACCAAAAGTGAGTTTAGGTACGGGTTTCCAATGATTGTGTTCTAAAAATAGTCGAATGGTATCTAATGAGTCTAGCCACTGCACATCAAAAACAGTGGCATATCGTTTCACTGCACCATTTCTATAGAGTAAGTCAGAAATATTTTTTCCTTGCCACCAATCTTCAGCGACTAAGATTTGGGTGTTCCATTGACGCCCTAATTCAGCGCGGATTTTTGGATAAAAAAACATGCTGTAAACACTGATTGTGATACAAAGAGTCAGTATTCCGGGCATTAATATCAGTCGAGCGGGGGGTAATCGATGTTCAAAGCGGCGATAAAGTAACATGCCCAGTGATATAAAAGCGATTGCCAATGTTAGACTGCCAATAATATCAGAAAACCAATGCAGCCCTAAATATAATCTTGATAAAGCAATGAAAAAAACAAGGGGAATGGTAATCGCCCAAGGTATCCAACGGCGATGGTTTGGTAAACTGTGTTGGATAATAGCAGCGGCAAGTCCATAAGTTAAAGTAGCAGCCAAAACGTGTCCACTGGGAAATGAGTGTTCATTGGATAAATGGATTAAGCCTTCGGGTCTTGGGCTATCAATGAGCATTTTTAAAAGAAATCCAGTGGCAATACCCAAACCAATGGTGCCACACCAACAGAGTGCTGCTGTAATGCGATGTCGCCAGAGTAACCAAAGTCCAACAATGCCGATTACCGGCGCTAAAACACGTTGTTCGCCTAAGCCTGTAAATAGGGCAACCCAATTGACCAGTTGATCTGAATACAGCGCTCGTAATGCTTGATAAACCGGTTCATTCCAATAAGTCATTCCATCGGCATTCAGAACATTCGATAAAGTTAAGCAAAAGCCTGTTAGGGTCAGTATAAAAAGTATTGCGGTGCCTAATTGGCCCCCTTCAGTGCCTTGAGCGGTTTTGAGTGCATGATGTAACCACGGCAATTGTTTAGATTGTTGCCAATGATGCCAACTATGACTGAGTGCTTTTGCGATGATATGGGTGATCCAAGAAATAATTTTTAATACAAAAGCGTACAGAATCCAAAGTGCTAATAAGATGAGTAATATAAATAATCCGACTCGGCTTGCAACATGCGGAGAGAGTGTCCCTAAAGAAACACCAATGAGTATTCCAGGAAGACTATAAAGAGGGGCCCAGACAATGGCAGATGCAATATTAAAGAATAAGAATTTGCGAGGTGGCATATCCATCATGCCGGCAATCACTGGAATCATCGGTCGAACAGGACCAATAAAACGCCCTAAGATAATACTTTTCCCGCCATGGTGTTTAAAAAAGTTTTCACCGCGGGCTAGTAACTGAGGATATCGACTGAATGGCCAAAAATCTCTGAGATGGGCGTGATAATGAAATCCCAGCCAGTAACTTATCCCATCACCGGCAATTGCACCGAGAATTGCCCAGCCCATAGTTTCCCAGGCAGGTAAAATACCTGCGCCAATCATGCCGCCAATGGCTGTCATCATCACAACCCCTGGGACCACTAAGCCAACGATTGCCAATGATTCCGAGAGTGATATTAAAAATACAGCAATCCCTGACCAGGTTGGGTGTTGGCCAATCCATTGAAGAATAGGTTCTATAGATTCATGCATAATTTAATCAACTTTCTTAAGTGAATGAAGAAAAAATAGATCATTTTTTATAGTGTAGTAGTGTAACGGATTTAAGAAAATTTAAAAATCCCCTTATATTTTAGTTTTTGGGGGAGTCCCTGTTTCTACAACATTATCTTCTATTTTGATGTTTGGGCGGACATAGAGGTCCGCCCCTACAGTAACCACATGCATATTGTAGGGACGGACTTTGTTTTCTACAATATTATGCTGCTCTTGGCTCCTTACTTTCTTCTTTAACCACAATCGCTCCCTCTTTCGCTGCAGCCAGTGTCACTGTTAATACTTCCTGGGTTGCTAGTTCCAATAACGAAACGTCACTCGCAAGTGCTTTTTTCATATGATGTAAAAAAGTGATTGAGTCGTCACGAATAGGGGATGTTGTATTCGCAGCAGGCAAATCCATGAGCTTTTTCTGAGTTTTACGAAAAGCCTCTATTCTTTTTTCAATAGATTTACTGGATTTTTTCATGCTTTCTTGAGATTTGCTCAATTTTAAATTGAGCTCTAGTCTATCGAAACGCTCGCGACAGCGTTGAATATTTAGAATTGATCCTTCTAAGGATACATTCCCCATTGCAATTAATTCTTTAATTGTTTTTAAGAGGGCTGTTGTATCTCTAAAAAGAGGGTAATCCTCATGACCTTCTGTAATGGGTTTCTTGAAACCCCCTAAGCCTTTTTCAATGCTAGCTGCTTTCTTTCGAAACGCATTTAAGCCTTTTTGCGCAGACTCTGATTTTTTCTCTAAGGCAGCAAGTTTTGCTTTAGATTTGGTTAAACTTTTGTTGAGTTGAGTAACAACAGATTCTTTTTCAGGGGATCTCTCAGCCGCTGCTTCTTTTTCAGTTTTTTCAAGAGCTTCTTGAATACCTTTAACATCTTCCTCCCATTTTACAATTTTCTTTCTGAGTAAATCGTGATTTGATTGTAAGCCACCCGCTAATGTTGTTGCACGAGTTGCTAGAACTTCTATATTTGGCATAACTACTTCCTTAAACATCCGTTTTATTTGGATATTCGCATAAATCGCGAATAATACATTGTGAGCACCGAGGTTTACGAGCGATGCAGGTATACCTTCCATGAAGGATCAACCAATGATGTGCATCCTTTCGAAATTCCTTTGGTACAACCTTTAACAGTTGAAGTTCCACTTCATGTGGTGTCTTCCCAACTGCTAAGCGGGTCCTATTAGACACGCGAAAAATGTGCGTGTCAACAGCAATTGTGTGTTCACCAAAAGCAGTATTTAAAATAACATTTGCGGTTTTTCGTCCAACCCCTGGTAAACTTTCTAAAGCTTCACGGGTATTTGGAACTTTAGAATTAAATTGATGAACCAAGATTTCACAGGCATTAATAATATTCTTGGCTTTGGTATTAAATAACCCAATAGTTTTAATAAATTGTTTAAGCTTTTCTTCGCCTAAGGCCAATATTTTTTTAGGGGTGTTTGCAATTGGGAAAAGTTTTGCAGTTGCTTTGTTAACGCTTACGTCGGTTGCTTGTGCAGATAAAATAACCGCAACGAGCAATTCAAAATCGGTGTTGTAATTTAACTCTGTGGTTGGATGGGGGCGTTGATCTTGAAACCTTTTAAAGATTTCATATCGTTTAAAAGCATTCATATCATTTTATTGGAAAGCGTTGCCCAGATCCCATTGTTTAAAAACAAATTTAAGTTTAGTGCTGCCGTTCTCCAAAGTAATTTTTTCGGGCATATCGATGCCCCCCAAATTTATATAGGATAGATATTTTATTTTCCAACCTTTTTGTTCTAATGCAGTCAGTCGATTTTGATCGTCAAATGTAGGCTTATCATCTAACTTTTCTGGTGCTGGTAAACCCTTTAACCAATGCTGTAATCCAGAAACGGGGATCTGCCATTGGAGCTCTTTATGCAATAAGGCTTCAGGAGATTTGGCGGATGCTGTATACCCATTTGATCGAGTTAAGGTTATTTGTCCGGGATACCCTTCAATATTTACGGACTCACTGCCGAGGGGTCCATATAAGCGAATGAAATATTGATCACCTTGTTGTTGCCATTGGATAGAAGCACTGCCCCCTTTATTTTCATGGGTGTACCCCACTTTTCCAGTGACTTCAAAAGTTTTTAAGGCGGCCAACTGTTTTTGTTTGGTTTGCCAGGAAACAGGAGGAGATTGGTTTGAAGCGACGGAAGGTATTTTTTTTGCACATCCGGAGAGTCCTGAGAGCAGGATTAACATGAAACCACTCATTAAATAGATTAAATTGTTTGTCTTCCTTGTCATGAAGTTTTCCTCTGTTGTATGCCACCCTAGCTTTTCATTATATATTATTTTTGCTCTGAGGTGTCACTGAGGTGTCAGACACCGTGTCAGACACCGTGTTAGACACTGTTGCCCATTTTAATATAGGGATGATTTAATATTGTAGTAGGGCTAGGTTCCAGCTCAGTTTTTTGTGGTGCACTAGTTGCATTATATAATGGTGTTAAGGGGGCAGGACCTGAGGCAGTAGCAATAGTTGGTACAACAACAGGGGTTGGTGTAGGAACAACAGGTGGTGGTGTAGAGCTAGAACTTGCAGCATCATCAATCCTAGGACTTGCAGCAGTAGGAGACAGCATACGAAATGCTGCGTTCATTCGTTTTGTAATCAAAGTTGTCCATTGTTCATTTGCTCGATCTAAACAAAGGCTGCTTGGATCACTTGAAAATCCCGATAATGGTGGTTTTCCTATACGGTATTCGAGCATGGTTGGAAGTATTCCAACTGGGAATGTTGTTGGTGAGGTGTTCTCTGGTAACACAGAATTATTTTGTGCATTTTGGAAAGACACAAATTCTCTATAGGGTCGCCAAAATTCTGCTGCATTTCTGGGAGAAAGAAGAACCATGATATAAGCATGCATTAAACGGACAATAACGGATTTCACAGCCTCTTCAGAAATCGGAATCGGAACTGGAAATTCTGGTGCTACTTCTGCCTCTGCTGCCGCTTTTGCCTCTGCCTCTGCTTTTGCCTCTGCATTTAAACTGGCTATAAGAGTATTTAATTGTGCTTGACGTGTTTCAAAAAAAACGCGACTTGCTGCTGCTAATTGTACAGTCACTAGTTTTTCCAGATATCCTCTATCGGTGGTCAATAAATGATCATTTGACAGATGTGGGAGAGTCCCTAAATATAGGCATTCAATGTAATTTGCGAATGAGTGTAAATGACCAGATTCTAAAACAAGGTGTAGCAAGCCTTCAACTTTTAAAAGTAATACCGCTTGGTGACTCTTTGCATACATTAATGGCGTGTGCTTATATTGATTGATAGCAGCACAATTAGCACCTCTAGCTATTAATTCTTCGGTAATGGTATCATAGTCGACTAATTTTTCGGTAATGGTATCATAGACTCTTATTGAATACATCTGTATTACATAATGCAAAGGTGTTGATCTTTCGCCATCAATAGTATTCACATTTGCTTTATGTGCTAGTAATGTCTGTGCAGCAGGAAAGCAACCATGTGTTAGCGCTTTCACCAGGGCAGTACTACCAAACATACATTTTGCTTCAAGATCAACTTTTTTAGCCAATAAATCTGGGATAAGGGAGTCTAAATTTTTCTCAGCTGCGATCATTAGTGTTGTTAATTGATGGTTTGTACAATTTTCATGGTTTGTAAGATCTTTAAAATTTGTAACAGCGTGTACATTCGCATTTAATGATAATAATGTTCGTGCAGCCTTAAGTTGACGATTTGCTATTGCTGTCAATAGGGGAGTGTACCCATAGTTATCTATTGCTTCAAGATTAGCACCTTGAGCTATTAACATATGTATTAGATCAACAAAGCCATTTCTTGCTGCCAAAATTAAGAGAGTACTTTGATAAGGAATACGATAAGGAATACCTTTTTCATCCACATCACAAGGTCTATTGACGTCTAAATCCTTAAGTTTGGCTTTAAGTTTGTTTTGTTCGTATGTTACAATATCTAAGATTATATGTTTAATAGATTTCTGTTCAGCCCCACTATTGAGCTCTAAGAAAGACTGAAGACCTTCAGCATCTGCCATAATTTCTTTAACAAGTGTATTAGGTATGGGTAAAAGGGCTGTAGGTGTGCTCATGGTGTCTCCAATATATTGATAGTAATTAGTTAAATTTTATTTATGTTATAGACTAACATAGTTTTTTAACTCAATCAAAAATTTTTCTTGGATAAAGCGTGCTTATACAAATGAAATTAAAAAATGACCCTGAATTTTTACATGTTATAATATCTGAAAAAGGCCCCTGAGGTGTCTGACACCGTGTTTGGAGGTGTCTGACCCCGCCCTGAGGAGTGTATGGGAATTTTGTCTCACTTGCCATTAGCGACTGCAATCCGCGAGACTTGGCGTCAAGGATATACATCACGCGATCTGTGGGCGGACATCATGTCCGGCTTAACGGTTTGCATGATTGCCATTCCAATGACCATGGCGGTTGCCATTGCTTGTGGGGTACAACCCGAGCACGGTCTTTATGGTGCCATTATTGCTGGGCCTTTAATTGCACTGTTGGGAGGTGCCCGACTTAGTGTTGCAGGTCCGGTTGCAGAATTAGCAGTCTTAATTTATCCCGTCGTTTATCAATATGGATTTGGTGGTTTAATGTTAACCACCTGGATGGCAGGATTAATGTTGGTTATTTTTGGTATTGCAAAATTGGGACGTGTGATTGAATTTATTCCTTATCCGGTGACGACTGGTTTTATCGCAGGTACCGGTGTCGTGATTAGTACTTTACAAATTAAAGATTTTTTTGGTATTTCACTTTTAACCCAACCCAAATATTTTCTTGAAAGACTTATCTCAATTGCTGAGTCCTTTTCTACTTGGCAAATGGGAGATTCATTGGTTGGAATTTTTACATTATTTATTTTAATTGTATGGCCTCGACTTAAATTGGCGTTGCCAAATCATTTGGCTGCCATGATCTTGGGTAGTTTATTTGCTTTTTTATTAATGCATTTTTTCCCAGATTTATCTGTGGAAACGATTGGTTCTCGTTATAATGGGATCCCTCAAACACTGCCAACCGTGATTACCGGTTGGGATTCTTTTGATTTGGTTTTAATACGTGATCTCTTTGGATCAGCGTTTGCAATTGCAATGTTATGTGCCATTAAAGCACTTCTTTGTGCTGTTGTTTTAGATGGGATGAGTGGTACTAAGCATAACCCCAATGCAGAATTAATTGCGCATGGTTTGGGCAATTTAGCCCTTCCTTTTTTTGGAGGGATTACAGCCACTAGTGCTTTATCTCGTTCAGTTGCCAATTGGCGGGCAGGTGCAAAGTCACCTTTGTCAGCAATTATTCATGGGGGCGCCATGTTATTGGTGGTATTGGCATTAGCCCCAATTTTTTCTTATTTGCCAATGGCAGGATTAGCCGCTTTATTGCTTATTGCGGCTTGGAATATTTTTGACATGCGCCATTGTTTACAGATTATGCGCATTGGAACGCGCAGTGATGTTGCAGTGCTATTGATTTGTTTTGGTCTGACTGTATTAGTTGATATGGTAATTGCCGTTGGTGTTGGTATGGTATTGGCTGCATTATTATTTATGAAACAAATGGCAAATATTAGTGGGGGTCGATGGTTGTTAGAAGCGAACGAATGGGATATTGAAGAGCCCTTACCACCCGGTGTTATGGTTTATGAAATCTCAGGTCCCTTATTTTTTGGAGCAGCAGAAAAAGCCATGAGTACTTTGCGAACACATAGCCAGGGATTACAAGTGGTTATTTTGCATATGAAAGGTGTTCCAACCATGGATATTAGTGGATTGGTTGCTTTAAAATCTGCTTTAAATTCTTTGCATGAAAAACCGATTCTTATCATTTTGGCAGATGTTCAAGAACAACCCATGACCGTTATTAAACGGGCAGGTTTAACACCTGAAACTGGAAAGCTTGCCATTTGTCCGACCTTGTCTGATAGCATTGAACTTGCAAGGCGGCATGTTTAATTTTGTGCAGATTTAATATTACTTTTTAAACGCATTAAAGTTTTTTGTAAATCTTCATCTGAAATCTTAGGTAAAATGGCATCGATTAATTGTGTTGCCTGGTCTAATTGATTACCCTCAATCAAAATATTGAGTTCAATTAAAATAAGCTGTTTCTCTTCTTCCCAGGAAGTCGGCTCTGTATTGTGTAACATTTGAATGGCTTTATCATATTCTTTATTGGCAGCCAGTAGCGAAGCAGCTCTTATATAGGCGGGGAGCTGATAGATCCCTTCCGATATATCAGAATACCATTGAATAGCTTCTTTTGGTTTTCCTTGACTCTCTGATAATTGCCCTAATAAAAACGCTGCAGTATCTTTGGAACTTTTGAATTGCAAAGCTTGTTGAAGTGTTTCAAAATAATTTTGAAGTTTGTTTTCTTTCAAATATATTTCGCCCAAAAAAATAAGGGCTTCTCCGCCAACAACTTTATCCTCAGTGATTTGGGTTAATTGTTGAATGGCTTCTTTGGTTTGTTTAGCATCGATCAATGCACTTGCATAAAATAATCTTAATTCACCATCCAATGAAAACTCTTTTACTTTGCGTGATAAATAAGCCAAAGCTTCCGTATCATTTTCATCTTGGTAGCGGATGAGTCGTGCTTTAAGTTCTATGGCTTTTGTTAAATTGGGGGATAACTTGAGTGCTGAATTTACCCAAAGTGTTGCATTTTGAATGTCTTCAAGTTGTGCAGCACTTTCTGCTGCTGCCAACTGTGCGTAAGCATCTGTTGTTCTTTGTTTGGCAAGATTATCAAGCGCTACTTTCAGTTGTTTTCGGCTACGATCGGATAAACGCAGTTGGATCCCAATCAATTGGTATTCCACGTCTTTAGGTGCAATATCAAATGCACGAGAAAGATAAGACATTGCTTCATCGGGTGACATTCCGATAAGTAAAGTCATAGCCACTAATTGAGCTTGTAAATTATTGGGTGCTTTATTTGCCCAGAGTTTAGCACCAATCAAAGCCTCATTCGGTCGTTGAATTTGAATGGCAAGAGAAGTTGCTTCTTCTGCAATTTTAGGATCTAACGATAAATCTGCAGCTAAAAGAAATTGTTTAAGTGCAAATTTTGGCAGATTACGATCTAAGGCCATTTCTGCTGTTAGGAGTATATACATGAGATTGTTTTGTGCATTTTGGGTATTCTCAGTCTCTGGGGAAGCAATGACTGGGGAAGTGACCCCTGTCGCCAAGAGGATCATTGTTAGATATACTGGGGCAAATTGATTCATAATTGAGAACTCCAAGGGCCCATTTGAAAAGTGTAGCGTACAAAGTTGGTGAACCATCAAAAAACAGCGCTTAATAACTTATCGGTCAGTGGAGAAAAAGTTAAAGGATTATGTGACACAATGGGTTTGATGGCACTTGGCATTAATTATCAGTCAGCCCCAATTGCGATACGAGAGACCTTCACTTTTAGTCATGATGCAGCTAGTCAGGTAGTTTGTGGTCTTGTGCGGGATGCTGTGGCTTTTGAAGCGGTATTACTCTCCACCTGTAATCGCACAGAATTGTATTGTGACACAGTCGACCCATTACGTATTTTTAGTTGGCTTGAAGGTCACAATAAATTATTGAATGAAGATGTTCGAAAGTATTCTTATTCCTACTCGGATATCTCAGCAGTAAGACATATTATGCGAGTGGCCAGTGGTTTGGATTCTATGGTGCTGGGAGAAGGAGAAATCCTGGGGCAACTCAAAACTGCGTTTGGAGTCGCTTCACAAGCGGGAACCATTGGTAAATTTCTAGGACGATTATTTCAAACCACCTTTTCAGTGGCTAAAATGGTGCGAACAGAAACAGGGGTTGGTATAAATCCTGTTTCATTGGGTTACGCAGCAGCACGGCTTTCTGAACGTATATTTTCGGATTTAAAAGAAGTCAGAGTATTATTGATTGGCGCTGGAGATATTATTCGTTTGACTGCGAAACATTTACAACGCTTAGGGGTAAAGAAGTGGGTTGTTGCTAATAGAACTTTGGCGAGAGCGGAATTATTGGCAAGTCAATTGAAAGGGGTAGTGATTGAATGGGATATGATATTTGATCAATTGCCCAATGTTGATATTGTTATTACGGGAACAGGAAGTGCATTGCCCATTTTGCATAAGAATACGGTTGAATGGGCATTGAAACAAAGAAAACGTCGTCCTATGTTTATGGTTGATTTGGCAGTTCCTCGAGATATAGAGCCTTGTGTTGCGGAATTAGAAGACGTGTATTTATATTGTATTGATGATTTAAAAGCCTTAGTAGAAGACAATCGTACAGCAAGAAAGGAAGCCGCTGTCATGGCTGAGCGTATTATAGCACTTAAAGCCGAACAATTTATGGGGTGGATAAAGGCAGAATCTGCTTGGTCAACTTTGCATGCTTTTAGAGAAAAATTTGAACGCGTGCGTGATCAAGAGGTGGAAGATGCGCTTAAAAAACTTCGGGGGGGGCAATCTCCTGAGGTGGTATTGCAGCGTCTGGCTCATGGGTTAACAGGACGTTTGTTACATGAACCTACGCTTAAGTTACGAGAAGCAGGGTTTGAAGGCAATCAAGAATTATTGGCATTAACACGAGATTTATTTGAATTAAATGATGAAATAGGTTAATGATGAAATCTTCAATTAGAACCAAATTAGAAACATTGCTAGAACGCCATGAAGAATTGAGTGGCTTGCTAAGTGATCCAGACATTATTCGTGATCAAAATCGTTTTCGAGCACTCTCTAAAGAATATGCTGATTTAGAAGAAATTGTTCATACTTTTCGTTTTTATCAAGAAACCTCGGATTTGTTGACAGCAAGTGAATCGATGTTGAAAGATCCCGATCCGGACATTCGGGAGTTGGCAGAACTTGATAGAAAAGAAGCAAAAATAAAATTAGAAGAATTAGAAGAAGCTCTTAATTTTTTATTATTACCGAAAGATCCTAATGATCATCGAAATATTTTTTTAGAAATTCGAGCAGGGACCGGGGGGGATGAAGCTGCAATTTTTGTTGGGGATCTTTTTAGGATGTATACGCGGTTTGCGGAGCGTCAACGGTGGCAAGTAGAATTGATTAGTGAAAATGCGGGAGAGCATGGGGGTTATAAAGAAATCATTGTTCGGATTATAGGTCAAGATGTTTATGGAAAATTAAAATTTGAATCTGGGGCTCATCGAGTCCAACGTGTTCCTGTTACAGAATCACAAGGGCGGATCCATACTTCAGCTTGTACAGTGGCAATATTGCCAGAGGTAGAAGAGATAGATTCTATTCAAATTGATCCCAAAGATTTGCGGATTGATACTTATCGTGCCTCTGGGGCAGGTGGACAACATGTAAATCGTACCGATTCTGCTGTGCGCATTACTCATTTACCCACAGGGACGGTTGTAGAATGTCAAGATGAGCGTTCTCAACATAAGAATAAAGCCAAAGCGATGTCTTTATTAAATGCAAGAATATTAGCTGCGGAACAATCTAAACAAAAAAAAGAGCAGGCTGATGCTCGAAGAAATTTGGTAGGAAGTGGAGATAGGTCGGAGCGGATACGAACTTATAATTTTCCTCAAGGACGAGTGACTGATCATCGGATTAATTTAACACTATATAAATTGCCCGATATTTTGGAGGGTGATCTTAAGTGTGTGATAGAACCTTTAAGTCATGAATATCAAGCCGATCAGCTTGCCATGATGGGGGAGAGTTCTTATTAATATGAAATCCTCTAAATCCCTCAAATCCCCCCCTGCCCCCCTTTTTCAAAGTGGGGAACGGAACGAAGTTCAACTCCGACATCTTTTTCAAAGTAGTGGAAGAGCGGGTGTTTCTCACCTGGAAACAGAAGTGATACTTTCTCACGTCTTAGGAATTTCTCGTGCGATGATTCGAGCAAGGCCCGAACAAATAATGAATTCAGAAGACCAAAAACGATTTAACTCTTTAATCTATCGTCGATTGCAAAAAGAACCTTTAGCTTATATTTTAGAAGAAAAAGAATTTTGGTCTTTATCACTTCAGGTAAATTCGGATGTTTTAATACCACGCCCTGAAACAGAAATTTTGGTAGAGGCCGTGTTACAACGCCTTCCGGATGAGCCTGGGATACAGATCCTTGATTTAGGTACTGGCAGTGGTGCTATTGCCTTAGCTTTAGCGGTAGAACGTCCTCATTGGCAAATAATTGCGACTGATAAATCATCTGATGCTTTGGCGGTTGCTATTGAGAATGCCAAAAAATTGGCAGTCACCAATGTTAAATTTTTATGTGGAGATTGGTTTTCTCCACTGTTAGAACGACCGATTCATCAAAGACTTTTTCATGCGGTTGTTAGTAATCCACCCTATGTTTCTGCAGATGATTTCAATTTAAATCAAAATGAGTTACAGTTTGAACCGGAGCAAGCTTTAATTGCTGGTGAAAGTGGTTTTCAGGATTTAAGGCAGATTGTTACACAAGCCTCTGATTTTTTAGTGTCAAAGGCTTGGCTTTTTTTAGAACATGGGTATAATCAAAGGGAACAAGTTTTGTTTTTATTACGAAAGTGTGGTTTCATAGAGACTCATGACCTAAAAGATTTAGCTGGTTTAGATCGTGTAGCAATTGGTCAAAAGCTTTAAGTTGTGCATTTAATAAAAATTGATTCAAGTTTTTATTAAATGCAAGCGATAAGCATAGTGTGGAACCTAAATTGTTTTTATATCAGTCGTAATTAAATAATGTTTGAAAACACTACTTGACACATTGATATAAACAATTTAAATTGCATGCTCAAGCTTCTGAGAATGCGTGTTTGTTTGACAGTTAACGTTAATTGAGAGGAATGTAAAAAATGAAACAAATAGTAAAGGGCTTAATAGTAGTAGGAGCCATGGTTGCAGCTGGCGGCGCCAGTGCGGCAATGGAAGATATCAGTCCAATGGTTGGTGTTGATGCAGAGTGGATCCACATGAAAGGTAAAGGTAATTTAAATAGAATTTTACCAAAATCTTATTGGGGTGGAAATGTTTGGATTGGTGCCAGATTCTGTGAGAATGTTGGTCTAGAAGCTGGTTACAATTGGACAAACAATAGAAAGAAAAGTCACATCGTTAAAGCGGGTGAAACAGCAACTTTTAGTGCTCCAGTAGGAACCAAAGTAACCGGTAAAGCTAAATTCAGTGGTTGGCATGTCGATTTACTCGGATACCTACCTATGGATGAATGCTTTGATTTGATCGGAACCGTTGGTTATGGTTGGGATAAACCAAAACTTCATATCCATCAGAATACAACACCAGCAGTGAATTTTAACCGTAAGGGTAAAAACAAAGGTGTTTTCCGCGCAGGTGTTGGGGGACAATACATGGTATCCGATAATGTCGGCTTACGTGTTATGGGTCGTTACCAAAATACTTCGCAATTAAGATTGAAGACAACAAACAGAACTAAAGTATTTAAAGATGCTTTCTCTCTGTCTGTTGGTGCCTTTGTCAAATTCTAACCCAAATTTGACAATCTTCTCTTGAACACAACCCGGCCTGTTTTACAGGTCGGGTTTTTTATTGACAAAGGATTGTAATCAAATGAAATACATAAAAAACAGCTGGTTAATAATAACGCTAACATTATTCACACTGGGGACAACAACCAGTGTCGCTATAGAAGCAGTTTCATTTGTGGGTGCAGATGTTGAATGGACCAATCTTCGGGCTAAAAATGATTGGAATAAAGTGCTGCCTTCCACTTATTATGGTGGCAATTTTTATGTAGGTAGAAGATTTCTTGAGAATTTGGGTCTTGAATTTGGTTATACTTTTACGGGCACCCAAACAAAAACGCATACATTTCCTGCGGGTGATACTTTTTTTGGTTCGCCTGTTGGAGGAACAACGGTTAAGTATCAGGTTGGGTTCAATGGTTGGCATCTTGATTTACTGGGATACCTACCCATTGGCAATTGTTCTGATGTCATGGCCAGTGTTGGTTTTGGTTCGCTGAAGCCCAGATTAAAAAACGCGACTAGCAATCTTAAATTGGATGGTTTACATAAAGGTGTTATGCGTGTGGGGATTGGCATACAGTATATGGCTACCGATTTTGTTGGGGTTCGAGTCTTTATCCGTAGTATAAGAACCTCCACTTTAAGAATTGCCAGTTACAATCCAAATGTTCCAATTAAAGCATTTCATGATGCTTATTCAGTTGCTCTAGGCTTCTTTTTTAATTTCTAATTTAAGGACATATTTAAAGGAAAAAAAATGAAAAATGTTATAAAAGGATTAGTATTGTTAAGTTCTATCGTTTCCTCTATAAACATTGCTTATGCAGATTGGATACAACCCCTTATTGGTGTGGATTATGAATGGTCTAAAATGAGAGGGAGCAACAGTTGGAGAAGTATATTACCAAAATCTTATACGGGGGGAGATATCTATATTGGAGCTCAGTTTTCTGAGTATGTGGGCGTAGAGCTAGGTTATCAATCCACAACAAAGAAAACTAGAAAGCATGCATTTAAAGCCCAAGATCAATTTTTTGATATTTCGGTACCCGCTGATTCAACAAGTAAGGTTAATGTTCGATTCCATGGTTGGTATTTTGATTTGCTTGGGTATTTACCTTTCGATAATTGCTTTGGATTGATTGGAACCGTGGGTTATGGTGTGATAAGACCAAAAGTAGTGGGGATGGACTCAATTGCATTTTTAAATACTTTGGGAGGCGGTTCAATTCATGGTAGGACTGTTGGAGGTTTTCGTTTAGGAGCGGGCGGACAATACATGCTTACCGATTTTGTGGGTATTCGCGCTTTGGCACGTTGGAAGAATACGGCTCATCTGAAATTTAAAAGTAATAGCACTTTTGCTCCAATTGCACAACAATTTCGTATTTCACGTAGATTATTTAAAGATACTGGCTCACTGTTGGTTGGTATTTTTGTAAAATTCTAGAATTATATTTTTCCGGGTTGGTATTTTGGGAGTGACCAGTCCCTACATGTCAAATGATATTTTGGGCCGGCACAGAGACCGGCCCCTACATGTCAAATGGCCAACCTATCTAAGATAAACTGGGATATCATTCGTTAAATTACAAACAGAAGGTGTCCCTTGATCTGTCCCTGGCGCTTTGTTCATTCGATTCAAAGCTTCTCCCACAGCTGAATTAGTTTTATCAGATTTGCTTGCCTCTTCATACCAATGTTTAGCTTCATTGGGATCTGCTTTTACTCCTCGACCACATTCATAAAATGAACCAATGGCTAATTGAATAGATGCTTTCATATTATCTGGGGCTGTGGCTAATTGTGTTTGATATTTTTTTAAAGCAGATTGATAAAAACTATCTGCCAACAGAGTACTTCTTTTTGCTGTATCTTGATAGTAGTCTCCTAATGTTCTTTCAAGGGCTGGATTTGGAACAGCCAGCGTGTAAAAGCGGTTTCCTGACATAAAAAGTTCAAGTCGGAATACGTAAACTAAAACAATCAGCAGAATTAAGGGTATGGTTCTCAACATAAAACTCTCCTAAATAGTGAGGCAACTAAGAACTCATAAAAAATGAGTTTCTTTCCATGTATCTAGTATGACACCACATTTCGTTTTTGACGAATACTTTTTACTTGACAATGGTTTAATAATAGCGGATATAATTGCATTAGTACAAGACCTATTGTATGGAATGTTTTTTTATCGCTAAAAAGGCGATTGGGTAGGAGAAAAAGCGAATGAAAATGAACAAGAAGATTTCTGTGAAAACTGCAGGGTTATTTTTTGGAAGTGCTGCTGTTTTGGGAATTGTTGCAAGTGGAAGTGCGCTTGCAGGTGAATTAACCTCAGATGAATGCCTTATTAATACAAAGGGAGGTGTTCATCTTAAATATGCAAAGGATAAACGTTATTGGTTTGCGCTTGCAGGGCTTATACAAGCAGATCAAACATTTTTTATGGGGACAACTAGAGATAAATCAACCAGTTTTCCGAGTGGCGCTAATTTAAGGAACATTGTATTAGGGGTAACCGGGGGTGTTGGAGAACATTGGTCTTATGTGATGAGCTTTGATATTTTAGGAAAAGATGTTCTGATTGATGATACGTATATAACGTATTCAGGGTTTTGTGATAATGCTTCTGTGTCAGTCGGGCGTGTGCCAGGTCAATTTTTTGGTTTTGATAGCTCCAATAGTTCAAGTTGGACGCCATTTTTAGAGAAAAATTTGGTTGCCAATGCCTTTTATCCTGGAGATGGCTTGGGGGTTATGGGTCGCATGTGGTGGGATAATGGGGCTGTTATTTTAACTGCTTTCCAACCAGATCAAGGTGACGAAACCTTTGTACATGGAAGTCAGTTGCTTCCTGCTCAAGATGCGAATCCACACATTCCTTTTCCACGGGATCGTTGGACGACGACTGCTCGCGTAACATTTTCACCCCTTCATGATGATTGTGATGTTTATCATTTTGGAGCCTCTGCATCTTGGCGTGAGCGCTTAACTAGTATCAATAATACACCTGTAGCACTCATGCGTTTCCGAACTTATCCAGGTGCAAAAGGAAGAGCTAGAGATGGTGGTCAATTGAATACCACCGCTCGGCTATTGGATACAGGTCATCTTCGAGCAAATAACCGTTGGCAGTTTAACGTAGAGGCTGCTCGTCAGTGGGGTCCAGTTATCATTGATGGTGAATATACGACGGTATTTGTTCATCGTGTCGGTGATCCTCAGGGTTCTCTTCGATTTCAAGGCTACAATATTCAAGGTCGTTACCTCTTAACTGGGGAAAGACATGAGTATGATGTTAAAGAGGGTAACTTCTGTGCTGTAAAACCTTTGTCAGAATGTGGTGCAGTTGAATTGGCAGTTCGACATGATTTTGTCAATTTGAACAATAAGAATGTTATTGGGGGTAGTGAACATAACACGTCTGTTGGTATCAATTGGTACTTAAACGATAATGTTAGACTCTCTGGTAATTACGTTCGTGCAAATATTCATCCCGGAAATTTTGCTGCAGTTGCCTTGAATAAACGTCATCTTGATATCGTTGCGTTACGAGCTCAGGTGAGGTTCTAAAATATTTTGATTGGGCGGACACAGAGGTCCGCCCCTACAATGTTTGCACAACACAGTCGATCATTCCATCTTTAAGCCTAACCTTTAAACTATCTCCAGTTTCAATTTCATTGATTGAACGAAGAATATTCCCTTTGTTTGCATGTGAAACAATGGCATATCCACGATTTAAAGTGGACAAGGGACTGACCGCTTCTAAAGCACGAGTTGCACTGGTAAATTTAAGTTTTTTATTTTTAAACAGATGTGCATTTGCTAATAACAAACGGGTATAAAGCGTTTTTAAAATTTGGATTTGATTTTGAATCGTTTGTCCTGGATGCCTTAAACGTTTTTGCAACCAGTCTATTTTAAGTGTTTGGTGTTGTATGTGCTGTGTTATTTTTTTGTAGAGCTGGTTTTCAATAGAAAAAAATTGTTGGAAAATAATATTTTGATGAGGTGTTGCAAGTTCTGCTGCTGCAGAAGGTGTGGGTGCTCGTTTGTCTGCCACCCAATCAGCAATGGTGAAATCAATTTCATGGCCAATGCCTGATATAACCGGAATATGACTTGCAAAAATAGCACGAGCGACCGATTCTTCATTAAATGGCCATAGATCTTCAAGACTACCGCCCCCTCGAGCTAATATTAATACTTCAACTTGTTGATGTTGATTGGCAAGAGCGAGTGCTCGAATAATTTCTGCTGTTGCTTCTGATCCTTGAACTTTAGTTGGATAAATTGTGATAGGAATGTAAGGAAAGCGACGTTTTAATACACTTAAAATATCTCGAATTGCAGCACCTGTGGTTGAGGTAATAACCCCAATATGTTTAGGAAACAGGGGTAATGGTTTTTTCCAGTGTTCTTGAAATAAACCTTCTGCCTCCAATTTGCGAATCAGTTGTTCATAAAGTTGTCGTAAACGACCATCGCCCGCAGGTTCCATGGATTCTACAATTAACTGATAATCACCGCGATCTGGGTATATACTCACTTTTGCTTGAACATGAACTAAAAGACCATTTTGTGGTTCAAAAGTTAAAGCATTTTTTTTAAATCTAAATAGAGCACAACGAACTTGTGCTTTAGCATCTTTTAATGAAAAATATAAATGTCCAGAGGTAGGACGAGCTAGATTTGAAATCTCTCCTTCTACCCAAATTTTGGAAAAGTAGTTTTCTAGTAAAGTTTGACTGGCCTGATTTAATTGACTGACAGTTAATATTTCTTTTTGAGTTTGCATTGAATGGTGCCTTATTAGGGGTAATTAAAGATTTGAGTAATTATACGTGAATAATGATGAACTGTGGATGCATCGTGCTTTAGAGTTAGCAATGCTAGCCGAAAAAATAGGAGAAGTGCCTGTAGGTGCTGTTTTAGTGTTAGATAATCAAATTATAGGTGAGGGTTGGAATCACCCTATTCAGGCTCATGATCCCAGCGCACATGCTGAAATTTTGGCATTAAGACAGGGTGCAAAACACATAAAAAATTATCGCCTTGTTAATGCAACTTTGTATGTTACCTTGGAACCTTGTGCCATGTGTGCGGGCGCTATGGTTCATGCACGGATTCAGCGTCTAGTCTTTGGGGCACCCGATCCAAAGACGGGTGCAGCAGGGGGGGTATTAAATCTGTTGCAAGAACCCCGCCTTAATCATCAAGTGAGATGTGAGGGCGGGTTACTTTCTTTGGAATGTGGCGAACTTTTACGAGAGTTTTTTCGCAAGCGTCGGCAATAAAGTTGTCAATAAATTTTCTATAATGTTGAATAGTTATCCACGAAAAAATTGGATAGATCTGTGGATAACCTGGTGGAAAAACTTGTTAACGCTTACAGCACTAAGGCTGAAGCAAAATTGTATGTTTTTTGAGCAGATGATGGGAGATGATGGGGTGAGATCCATGGATCTCACCCCTTAAAGAAGAGGAGCATAACTGATGAATAGGGAAGAATATATTCAAGAATTTGACTTAGGGCCACAAGAGTTAAAATTACGATTGTTAGATTGTAGTGTTGGTAGACAGGAAGATCCCAATTTGAATATTGTCTTTATTGATCCTAAAAAGACTTTACCTAAATTATCTTTTGATAATGAAAGCTTTGACCTAGCTTTATGCGGAGATTATTTATTTGCTGGGAATGAAACATTAACAGATCCTTTCCATGTTCAAGCATTGATAGAATTGGCGCGTGTTGCCACTGAGGTTAGAGTTGTACCCATCGTAGATAAACAGGGTCAACCTTCAAAACATTTAGGGCCAGTGTTACAAGTATTACAAGAACAGGGTTTTGGGGTAGAGGTACGACAAGTTAAGTCTACAACGCAAAATAATGGTCATCCTCTACTAAGAGTTTGGAATGAAGCATGTAAGGTGAAGACTTAGATAGGGCGGATACGGGGATTACGATATTTCACGAGGTTCACTGTAGGGGCCGGTCTCTGTGCCGGCACAAAAGTCTATATTTAGGTTGTTTCTTTAGCTACTTGTTCTTGTGGAGTAGGAAGGGTAATATTTAGTTCAAGAACTGAGCAGCTTCCATTGCGTAGTAATTGAACATTAATTTGATCTTTATCGATTTTTATATATTTGCTGATAACTGTTATAAGTTCATTGCGCATTTTAGGAAGAAACTCGACATCGCCTCCTTCCATGCGTTGATGAGAAACGACTATTTGCAAGCGTTCTCTGGCTATTTGAGCTGATTTGCGGTTGGATAATCCAAGAAATTTAAGTAAGCTCATGCTGGACTCCGATTGAATATTCGTAAACCGCCAAAGATTTTTGTCCATCCCTTGTTGTTTAGGGCCCCAGTTTTTTCTCCCAATAATTCAGACACTGCATGCTGATAGGCCCGTTTTGCATCACTGTTTGCATCCAAGGTAATGGGGATCCCATTATTAGACGCATTTAATACAGAAGGGGATTCGGGTATAACACCTAACAATGGAATAGCTAAAATGTCTTGGACATCTTCAATGCTAAGCATTTCGCCTCGTTGCACGCGGTTTAACATGTAACGGGTTATTAGTAAATGTTTTTTAAGTTCACCATTTTGTTCAGCTTTGCGTGAGCGGCTATTCAGCACACCAATAATACGATCGGAATCGCGAACAGACGAAACTTCAGGGTTAGTGACTATCACGGCTTCGTCAGCAAAATATAAAGCCATCAAGGCTCCCCGTTCAATCCCCGCGGGGGAATCACAAATAATAAAAGCGAACTCTTTACGGAGATCATTTAAAACTTGTTCGACGCCTTCGGTTGTTAAAGCATCTTTATCTCGGGTTTGCGAGGCAGGTAAAACATAAAGGTTTTCGATGCGCTTATCTTTTATTAGTGTCTGACTTAAATTGGCATCTCCTTGAATAACATTCACAAAATCATAAATAACGCGTCGTTCACATCCCATGATGAGATCAAGGTTTCTAAGACCTATATCAAAATCAACAACGACTGTTTTATGTCCGCGTAATGCTAATTCAGCGCCTATTGCTGCACTGGAGGTTGTTTTACCTACACCCCCTTTACCAGAGGTAACTACGATGATCTTCGATTCTAACTTTGTCATGAAACCCTTCCAAAGTAATAAAGTAATGGTCTGTTATTTAAGTTTCTATACTAAAGTGAAGAAAAGTGCAAGTGTCCATCCTTAAGAGAGATGCCTACAGCTGTATTCCACACACCTTGATCGATATCTTCACTAATTTTGTAATTGCCTGCTATGGAGATTAGTTCTGCCTCTAAATTTTGACAAAAGATCTGTGCAGTGATATCACCCGTGACACCGGCAAGCGCTCGACCCCGCAGGGGCCCATAGACATGAATATGACCATCGGCTAATAATTCTGCACCATGGCTCACAGGTGCAAGAACAATTAAGTCTCCTCCTCGCACATAAATTTGTTGTCCCGAGCGTACGGGTTCAGAAATGACTCTGGTATTACTCCCCCTAATTTCCGATTCTTCAGTCTTAGGTTCTTTAATGGGTTCAGGGGGAGTTGTTGGAGTCATAGAATCAGCAGGAGGTTGACGCTCCTTGTTTGTCCCTTCTTGTAGAATAGATAAGCCAGCTGCTGTGGCTTTTGATTGTTGTTCTGTATTTGCACCTTTAATACCCACGGGGATCAAATGTTGGGATAAGAGAATATCTTTTAAGCGTTTAAAATCAAACTCGGTTCCTGGGCGATTAATTTTTTGTAGATCAATAACAACAGGGGCATGGTAAAAGAACTTTGGTGCCTGCTGAATTTTAACTTGGAGTTGTTTATTAAAGAGATCAAGTTGCGTACCCAATAATTGCAAGGAAGTGAGTGTGTAAAGCCCTCCCTTAAGTTGAAACATGGGTGCTGTCTCGGTTAGCAGGTTTAAATTATCCGACATACTTGCCCTCGTAAATATCAATGGAATTATATATCGTGATTTTCATGTTGTGTCAATAAGGAAATCCAGAAATCCCCCCTAACCCCCCTTTTTCAAAGTGGGGAACTTGAAACTCATTTTTTTTAAAGTGGGCAAATAAATATTGGATAGTCTATTGTTTAGAATTACCTCTTAGTGTATACCACTTTTTTAGTTCCCCACTTTGAAAAAGGGGGGTTAGGAGGGATTTTGCAAAACCTTATTCATTATCAAATTCAAGCTCAATATCCTGAATCACATTTGTTGGAAGTGAGTTGTACGATACCAAACCCGAATCCAAAGGGTCAGCAGCTTGCTATGCCTGCTTGGATCCCAGGGAGTTATATGATTCGCGATTTTGCAAAAAATGTGGTTACCCTTCGAGCGGAAAGTCAGGGAACCTTCGTCCCTGTTTCGATGATTGATAAAAGCACTTGGATTTGTGATCCAGTATCAGGACCACTCACCCTTTATTATCAAGTCTATTGCGGGGATTTAGCACCAAGAGGAGCGCACGTTGATAACACTCATGTTTTTTTTAATGGCAGTCGCGTATTTTTGAAAGTATTAGGATTTGAAGAATTACCCTGTCGTGTGGATATTGTGCGACCCGAGAGCTCAGTTTACAATCACTGGCGTGTTGCAACTGCCATGACTCGAGGCATTCATACCGCCCATTATGAATTTGGACACTACACAGCAGAGAATTATGATGAGTTAATTGATCATCCCGTAGAAATAGGAGAATTTGAAGTCCACCCCTTTAAAGCTTGTGGAATACAACATGAAATAATAGTCACGGGGAAACAAAAAGCAGATATCAATCAATTATGCACAGATGTTCAAAAAATTTGTGAGTACCAAATTCAGTTTTTTGGAGAACCAGTACCCCTAGGTAATAATGGTTCGTCATATGTTTTTTTGTTAACTCTTTTAGAAGGGGGCTATGGTGGATTAGAGCATCGAGCTTCTTGTGTTTTACATGCAAGAAGGGAGAATTTACCTAAGTCTGGAGAAAGTAGAGTATCGGATGGATATCAATCCCTGTTGGGATTATTTAGCCACGAATATTTTCATACTTGGAATGTTAAAAGGATTAAACCAGAAGCCTTTTTGCCCTATAACTTAACGCAAGAAAACTATACGAAGCAACTTTGGATTTTTGAAGGGATCACATCTTATTACGATGAACTGACTTTAATCCGAACAAAAAGAATTTCTCTAGAAACTTATTTAGAAATAGTGAGTCGTGTCATAAGCGATGTATTATCCTCCCCGGGTCGTTTAAAACAAACTTTAGAACAATCCAGTTTTGAAGCGTGGACAAAATTTTATAAACCGGATGAAAATACACAAAATGCGAGTATTAGTTACTATACGAAAGGTTCTTTGGTAGCTTTAGCCTTAGATTTAACCATTCGTCGTGAAACCAATAATCAGTGTTCTTTAGATGCGATTATGAAAGCACTTTGGAAAGAATACGGGTTGCAAAATAAGGGCTTGCCCGAAGGTGCTTTTGAGGCCTTAGCTAATCGTGTTTCAGGATGCAACTTAAAGCCATTTTTTGATCAAGCGCTTAGAAGCACAGAGGATCTTGCTTTAACAGAGCTATTTGTGTGGGTGGGTATTCAGTGTCAGTTTCATCCTAGAGTTTCAATAGAAGAGCTTGGGGGGAAAAATTTGGAACCCGGTGAAAATGAAAATGCGATTACTCGACCTTTATTAGAAATCAAATTAAAAACGGGTGTTGTGGATGCACAAATAGCGTATGTGTGGTCAGGCAGCAGTGCGGAGGCTGCTGGAATAGCCGCCAATGATCTTATTATTGCTGTGAATGGATTCAAAGTAGATCGTGCGCGGTTTGAGTCTGTTATCGGAAGTTATTCGGTAGGAGAAGAAATTACGATTCATGCTTTTAGACGAGATGAATTAATGATCTTCAAAGTAACGCTTCGAGCGAGTTCACTACAAAGGTGTGTCTTAAAAGTGATGGATACTCGGGATGAACGTCAGAGTTTGTATTTAAACGATTGGTTAGAGATAGTATAATCTGCCGTATTTTGGGATTTGGGGACTTGAATATTCCAGCAAAACTATTCATTGACTTTTTCTTTCAGGCATTTTAGTGTGAGCTCAAACTGCTTTGAAAGCACATACTAATAATTATTGTTATCGCTTCGTCTAACATCCCCCGAGCGCCTCATAGCTTCTCTTAATCCTAAAGGTAATCGAATTAGGCGCTCTGCCCCCTTGAAAGGGGGCTTTTCCACATCTGAATCGAAAGCAATAAAATACTTTAATTTATTATCCTAAACCCATCTGAGCTTAAGCCAATGTCATGTCAAGCAAGAAGTAATACTTTTATAGTTGCTTTGATTTTCGCTACTACCCTGTGACATTGTTCCTGAACTTCGACATTCGTGAATCGTAATACTTTTATTCCGAGTGTTCTTAGATAAATATCCCGACTCAAATCCTTTTCTTGCTGTCCTCTAGAAAAATGATATTCCCCATCCAATTCGATACAAAGTCTAGGGGCTTTGGAATAAAAATCCAAGATGTAAGGACCAATTGGTTTTTGTGTATAAAATTGAACGCCACATATTTGTTTTCGTCTTATTCTACGCCATAATAAATGTTCAGGTGCTGTCATTTGCTTTCTTAGTTCTCTTGAATAGGGCTTTAATTCCTTGCTGTATGGCAATAACTCCTTCATCTCATACTCCTTATTTGAGGTGTGCAATTATATTTCTGATGCATTCAAATTTAAAGTGCTTGATTTCATACCTTAAATAGATCATGATAATGCCAAAAATACGTTGGTTTTTTAGGAAAGTCTTGGATGTGGTTTTTAGCCCCCTTTCAAGGGGGCAGAGTGCCTAATTCGATTATCTTTAGGATTAAGAGAAGCTATGAGGCGCTCGGGGGATGTTAGACGAAGCGATAACAGTAATTATTAGTATGTGCTTCAAAGATTTGAATAATGATAATTCTAATCGGCAGATTTCAAAACTGAAGAACCAAAAAAAGTGAGATTAACTCTAACAATTTAATAAGGATCTTGTATTTGGCATGATAAATAAAATAACTGGGGAGAGAGGCTCCTCACTGATAGAAGTATTGATTGCATTACTTTTGTTATCAATAGGTGCTTCTACCATTGGAACCTTATGTATTCAAAGTCTTAGCTTTCGTCAAGATTCAGCCTGGTGGGAACATGCAACACAGATAGCTTTTAGTGTGTCCGAAAACTTGCGATTACATAAGCATCATAAATATAAGAAAGAACAGGTGCTTCCAAGTATTTTGTTACATTGGCGTGAAAAAATAGCTAAAGCATTACCGGGCAGTGAATTAAGTATTGAATACACTGAAGAAAAGTCATATACTCTCACGATTTTTTCAAGGATGAATGTAAAGTATAAACTGCAATGGATAATCGATGTTTAGGGATGAGTTTAATTGCTGTTCTTATTGGTATGGCCTTAAGTACTTTGGTTGTTTCAGGTGCAATCTATTGGTATCAATTTACAAAAGAGCACTATATTGTTGAAGGTGAGCATCATTCGGAAAAAGAGGTACAGCGAACACTGTTTCAATTTTTAATTCAAGATCTCCATGTCAGTGGCTACCGAGGCTGTCGAAGCCGGGATGAGTTTTTTCCAATCACAAGGGGAGTTGTCGAGAAAAGAAGTGAGATAAATATATTTCCGCAGGATAGACGATTGGTATTTGGTTTTTTAGTCACTGCTGAAAATTGTTTTGGAAAAATGCCTGAGACTGTATGTAATAGGGTAATAAAAAATACAGATTTATTAATAATCTATGATATTCCAAAGCGTACTGCTGAATTAGCCAAAAATATGTCTGATCCCAGTGATACACTTCAAACTAAACAGGATAGTCATTTTGCAAAAGGATCTTTAGTTTTGATTTCGGATTGTTTGCAGGGAGATCTGTTTGTGGCAAATGAGGTGGGTGGCGATCTTATTTTTCATCAGGTAACTGCTAAAGATTCTAAGAATAAATCAAATGCTTTAAGTAAATGTTATTTAAGAGGCTCTGAAGTGACTGAATTGCAAAGAGTTGCTTATTATCTTGGAGAGCCGAAACGTTTTATTGCGAGGAATGCTAATCATCCTAAAAAGCCAATTTATGCATTGTATAGAGATGATCTTTTGCATTCTGCTGAGGAGTTGGTAACAGGAATTAATGAATTTAAAGTAGAATTTGGGTTTTTTTCAAAATCCTTACCCGAAACACTCTATAAGCCGGCTGGGCAAATCGAAGATTGCTTGGCTATTAACAGTGTTCGGATAAAAATTAAAACTATCAATGAACGAACTTCTAAAGAAAATGAATGGGAGACTGAAATTGCGCTTAGAAACTGGCATGGCCCTGATTATCGTGATCATCTTGTTGACGGTCACCTCTCTCATTTCAGCACACTTGATGCTGCGGGAACTCTTGGGTCAAAAAATAGCCCATAACTTAAAAGATCAGCTTCAAAGGGAGCAAACAGCTGAAAATCAGTTATTGCATGAAGAAAAGCAACTTGAGAAGGCTATGTATAAACGAGAAGGTTTGGATTCACCTACTATACAAAAAATTGGATTTGTTCCTGATCATCTAGGATTTGGGTGTTCTGAGGGTGTTGAAATTTATCAAATCACTGTGCAGCCTTATCAAACGACTTACGCAGTGATGAAGCAAATGTAGGGGCCGGTCCCTGTGCCGGCCCAAAAAACCAAAACCTTACCTGGAGAATCCTATGAAAAAACTAATTTTAACTTTATTTATGTTTTTTTTGAATTTTATTTTAATTTATGAAGTAAATAGTCAACCTCTTTTAATCAGCAATTCGAATTTATTGGATGAGAACTTAAGATTATTTCTGGGTAATTGTTCTAGAATGACTCGAAGTCCTGATTTTGGGGTACCCATCGTAATACTTAATCCCAGAACTGCTTGGAAAGAGGGCTCAGAATTATTAGACATGGTTTATGTAAAATCTTTTATTTATGCGATTTCTAATCAGGGTATTTTATATGGGTTGGATGGTAGAACAGGAGAAGAAATTGCTAGTTTGAATTTGTTTCCAGGAGAAACAACCTCGTTAGCTATGTCTCCAGTCCACACACTTATTAAGAGGAGCCATCTTACGGTGGGTGTAATTTCTGAAAGCGATGATCGTGCTCGTGTGTTGTTAGCCATGAGTATGAGTATTGTAAATAATGAGGGAGAAGAAAAGAGTTTGGGGATAGTATTTGATATTACAGATCCTTACCAATTAAACAGGATCTCAGAGTTGTCCCCTAAAAAGATGACAAAGGTAATCGCTAAACCTTTTTTTGTACGGATGTCATCTGCATCTGATCATCATTGGGGCATTATTTGGGCAGGTGCGGCTAAAGAATTGGGAGCATTACAGTTTATACCTTTGGCTGCACCGAGCGCTGTTATTGAGTACACAACAAGAGGCCGTGATATTTCGATTGTTGAGGCGGTTGATTTAGATTCGCGGGGAGTCGTTGATAGAATCTATGCGGGAGATTTGACAGGCGCTCTGTGGGTTTTTGACCTGAAACAGTCTGATCATCCTAAAGCTAAAAAAATAGCATCTCTTCAAGTACTATCAGGACCTAAGGTTGTGAAGGCAAACCATGGCGGTGGGGTCTACTTATATGTGTTAGCGGAAAATGAAAGCAGGGAACAAAGAATGTATGCACTGGAAGATAAATTAAATACCACAGATGAATTAATACCAGTGCTTTTAGATAAAACCGCAACTTTAGATTATTTTATTCGATTTGGACGAGCGATTTTTGTTCCACGCAGCAATTCATTACCTTTTGTTATGAACCTTGCTTCACATAAACCGGTAGCAGTTGCATGGGAATCTATGAAATCGACGACAGAATTAGGAGCGGAATCAGGATCTGAAAAAATCTGCGAAGGGGATAAAGTTGTTAAATTATTGTGGGATCCTAAAAAACATCAGGATATTTTAGTAACTTTGAATTCTAAGTGTCAGCTTAATAGTATGACCGGCACTATGAATGCAGATCGATTAGGCAGACAGTCCTTTAAAAATTATTAAAATCTAATATTTTTTGTTGACAGCGAGGAAATAGATCATTTAATGTAACCCTTTGTACCCTGTTGTGGGGTTTGTGGGAACGTGTTGTAATCATTTAAAATTTAATGATAGACGTACCACGAAAGTTTTGTATGGCTATTATACACAACGGGTTGTTAGACCTTCTAGTTAGGAGAAAGTGTTCATGATGAAGAAGAAGAGTTCAAAGTCAAAATGGGTTGGGTTAACCCTCGCAGCTGCAATGTCTGGAAGTGCAGCAGCAAGCATGCAAGTTGATTCACGTGGTGGATTAAGCGTATATGATCCTGCTGATAGTAAATATTGGTTTACCATTGGTGGTCTATTGCAAGTCGATGAGGTTATATTCTCTGGTAATAAACGTGCAAAAAGAAATGATTTTCCAAACGGCGCTAATTTACGTCGTACTTGGTTAGATTTTAATGGTGGTGTTGGTGAATTTTGGACATACCGTTTGGAACTTGATTTTCGAGGTGAACCGGTAGTTCTTCGTAATGCCTATTTAAATTTTGCGGGTATAGAGTGTTCTAATATTGCAGTTGGGCAATTCCAAATTCCTTTTGGATTAGAGAATTGGGGTAATAAGCAAGATTTATTGTTCTTGGAACAAAGTTTAATGGGCACTGCATTTTTAGCACCTGAATTTGGAATAGGTCTTTATGCAGATACCAACTTTGCAGATATGGTAACAATTGCTGCAGCGGTGTTTGAACCACGCCAAGTAGCTAACTCTTTTGGAAGTATTCGCAGCCGGTCTTTTAACCAACAATTGGCTAGAACTACGTATAGTCCAAAGAATGATCGTCTTGGAGAAGCTGTCCGTGTGACTTTTTCACCTTGTCATACTGATGATGTTGTATACCACTTAGGTGCTTCAGCTAGACATCAAAAGTTAATTTCAACAGCTGCAGATGGATCTGTTGTATTAACAAATTTATTTCAAACAGCCCCAGAAGCGATTGCTCGTTCAACCGCTTTATTGGTTAATGCGGGTGCTATGCGGGCTAAACAGTACACAGTGGGTGGTTTAGAAGCAGCCGCTATGTGGGGACCTGCAATGGTACAGGCTGAATATGAAAGAGCTAAGGTTAAGACAGTAGCTGTGGCTAATTCTGCTGATCGTTTTTTCTCTAAGGGACATCCAAGCTTTAGGGGATATCATGTTCAGGGCGCTTATGTTATCACCGGTGAATCTCATTCTTATGATTTCCCCAGTGGGACCTTCGGCTCTGTAAAACCTGCTAGCGACTGTGGTGCTTGGGAAGTTGCTGCACGATATAGCTTCATTAATCTAAATAGTAAAAAGATTCATGGGGGTAGTGAGCACAATTTAACCTTAGGGCTTAATTGGTATGCGACAGATAATGTTAAAGTGGTGTTTAATTACATCCGCGCTAACATTCATCCAACGAATACAAACATTACACAAGATCGTGTATCAGCTAATAAGCTGCACATGAATGCATTGGGTGGTGTGGGTACTGCTGGAAGACAACCTTCATCTGTTGATGCTAAAAAACGTAAGTTGAATATTTTTGGTTTACGTTTCCAAGTGGCGATTTAATCGAGTACGAATACTGGATATTCGTCTGAGGTCAAAATCCTCATTTTAAGTCCCTCTGAACCCCCCTTTTTTAAAGGGGGGTTTTTTTATTGTAATTTCAAATTATCATTGGTAGGAATTCAATTCTAGTTATACAATTTCAATATGCGCTTCAATAAAAGATCTTTATTTATGGTTACTGCAGTCTGTCTACCTTTGGTTATGACAGGGTGTACTAGAACGCCTGGCGATCCTTTAGAATGTTTCAATCGAGGTGTCTTTGGTTTTAATAAGGCCCTTGATAGGGTTGTCATTAAGCCTGCAGCCCATCTTTATGATGCTCTTATCCCCAAACCCGTAAAAATGGGTGTTAGTAATGTTTATGAAAATTTAAGAGAACTCCCAACTTTTGCCAATGACGTTTTACAAGGAAAATTTAGGGATGCAAGCAATACCGGAGGTCGTTTTGTATTGAATACAACGATAGGTATTGTGGGGATCTTTAACGTTGCAAGTTATGCCGGATTAGAAAGACGCACCAATGATTTTGGTTTAACCTTGGCTAGATGGGGTTGGAAAGACTCAAGTTATCTAGTTTTACCAATTTTAGGGCCCAGTACAATCAGAGATGGTATAGGATTGGGTGCTACTTATTATATGAGTGTTTATCCATATATCCATTCTCGTAAAGCTCGCTATGGTCTCTTAGCTTTATATTATGTTGAACTTCGAGCAGACTTTTTAAAGAATGAGCCTGCAATAGAAGAAGCTTCAATCAATGAATACACTTTTTACAAAGATGCCTATTTGCAACATCGACAATATGAAATGGGTGGAGAAAATACCAGCACAGAAAATGCAACTAACACTACAAATGGCACAGATAATACAGGTGCTGAACTACAAGGTCCTCCGCCATAAAAGAGTAAGGTTAGGGCTATGATGGTAGTTCCGCAAGGATCCAAAATTCTAACCATTGATGATGATACAGTGTTGCGTCAAAATATCGCAGCTTATCTGGATGACAGTGGATTTATTGTTATTGAAGCTGAAAATGGAAAAGTAGGATTAGAATTATTTCGTAAAGAAAAACCAGATTTAGTTTTAACCGATATTAAAATGCCTTTAATGAATGGTTTAGAAGTTTTAGAAGCCATATCAAAAGAATCTCCAGAAACGCCAGTCATTGTGATGTCTGGACTTGGGGAGATGAAAGATGTTATTCAAGCTTTAAGATTAGGTTCTTGGGATTATTTACCCAAACCCTTGGCTGATTTGACAGTTATGGAGCATTCGGTTTGTAAAGCACTTGAGCGCTCTCGATTAATAGAAGAGAACAAGGCGTATCGTTTACAATTAGAAGCTGCAAATCAAGCTTTAAAGAAGAGTTTAGGAATTTTAGAACAAGATCAAGAAGCAGGTAGAAGTGTTCAGATGCGGTTATTACCAGAACAAGATGTCACTTTTGGTTCTTATCATTTTACCCATGGGGTGATGCCTTCTTTATATTTAAGTGGAGATTTTGTTGATTATTTTAAATTAGATGAACATCGATTTGGTTTCTACATTGCAGATGTTTCTGGGCATGGTTCTTCATCAGCTTTCGTGACGGTTTTATTAAAAAGTTTGGTGTCGCAATTTATTACTCGTTATCAAATGCATAATGATCCTTTAATATTGGAGCCTGAAAATTTATTGGCTCGATTAAGTGCAGAGATTTACGCCGCTAAACTTGGAAAATATCTTACCATGGTGTATGGTGTCATCAATTCTGTAGATAATGAACTTATCTATACGATAGGAGGACATTATCCTAATCCTATTATTATACTGGAAGGTGAAAAAGCACGATTTTTAGAGGGTAAAGGCTTTCCAGTGGGAATCATGAAACAAGTAAATTATCAAAGGTATAAACTCACTTTGCCGGTTAATGCTCAGCTGGTGATGTTTTCAGATGGCATTGCGGAAGTGTTGCCTGAAAAAGATTTAGTTGAAAAAGAAAAAGCCTTGTTACGGATGGTGAAAGAAGGAGAGGGTACAGTCGAAGATTTTCTACAACGCATAGGGGTTAAAGATAAAAAAGGCTTACCGGATGATATCACCATGTTATTAATGAAAAGAATTGTGCCGTAGGAAGGGCAATAAATTAAAGTATTTTATTGGTCGTTGATTTAGATGTGGAAAAGCCCCCTTTCAAGGGGGCAGAGCGCCTAATTCGATTACCTTTAGGATTAAGAGAAGCTATGAGGCGCTCGGGGGATGTTAGACGAAGCGATAACAGTAATTATTAGTATGTGCTTTCAAAGTAGTTTGAGCTTACGATTTTTTAAACGTTAAAACGAAAATGAATCACATCCCCATCTTGAACTAAGTAGTCTTTTCCTTCTAAACGCCATTTTCCAGCATCTTTAGCACCTTGTTCCCCTTTATATTTAATAAAGTCTTCAAAGCTGATAATTTCTGCACGAATAAATCCCTTTTCAAAATCCGAGTGAATAACACCTGCAGCCATAGGTGCAGTAGCACTTCTTGGAATGGTCCAAGCGCGAACTTCTTTAACTCCAGCAGTAAAGTAAGTTTCTAGATTCAGCAATTTGTAACCCGCACGAATAACACGATTTAATCCGGGTTCCTCTAATCCTAAATCTCTCAAGAATTCTAGCTTTTCACTGTTTGAGAGTCCTGCGATATCTGCTTCGATGGCTGCACAAATGGGTACAACTGTAGCGCCTTCTTGTTTTGCGATAGCTTCTAAAGCTGTTAAAAAAGGGTTTTTTTCGAAACCTTGTTCATCCACATTGGCGATATACATCATGGGTTTTTCGGTGATTAAATGTAATGAATGAATCATTGCTCTTTCATGTTCATCTGCATCCAGTGTTCTTGCAGGATTTCCTTGATCTAAATGTGATTTTAATCGTTCTAACAGATTTTTTTCAGCAATCATTTCTTTATTACCACTTTTTGCATTTTTAAGGGTTTTAAGAAGAGCGCGTTCTAAGGTTTGTAAATCAGCCAGTAAAAGTTCAGTATTGATAATTTCAATGTCATTTTTGGGATCAACCTTGCCTGCAACATGAACAATATCGTCGTGTTCAAAACATCTAACAACATGAGCAATGGCTTCTGTTTCTCGAATATGTGCTAAGAATTGATTACCAAGACCTTCCCCTTTAGATGCGCCTTTAACCAGTCCTGCAATATCCACAAACTCCATGGTGGTGGGAACAATTCGTTCCGGTTTGACGATCTCAGCCAGTTGATCAAGCCTTTGATCGGGCATGGGAACGACTCCTACATTTGGATCGATAGTACAGAAAGGATAATTTTGTGCTGCAATTCCTGCTTGGGTTAAAGCATTAAAAAGAGTCGATTTTCCTACATTGGGTAAACCTACAATGCCACATTTAAATCCCATGTTAAATCCTCTTTATTTAAAATTAATTTTTTTACTTAACTCTTAACTTTTAACAGAAATACCCGAAAAACTGTGTAGTTGATTCATTACTGTAGACCATTCACCCTGAATAATTTTGGGAAGTACGCCTAGGACTTCATCAATTGCTAGATTAATTTGTTGTTCTTCATGTTTTGATGGGCGATGTAAAACATAATCCAGTACATGATCTTTATGACCCGGATGGCCAATGCCGATCCGTAATCGATGAAACTCACGACCCCCTAAATGATGAATAATATCGCGCAAACCATTATGTCCTCCATGACCACCCCCTGTTTTTAAACGTACACATCCCGTAGGAATATCTAAATCATCATGGGCAATTAAAATGGCATTAAGTGGGATATTATAATATTTGCTGATTGCCCCCACAGCTTGGCCACTGTGATTCATAAAGGTCGTGGGTATTAAAATTTTAACTTCTTTTCCATTAAAAGTAGTTTTGCCAACACGGGCATGAAACTTAGTTTCTGTTTTTAAATCCAAATGGTTACTTTGGCAAAAGCGTTCAAGCAGCCATGCGCCTGCATTGTGTCTGGTTTCGGCATAAGTTGGGCCTGGATTTCCAAGCCCAACCAAAAGCTGAATTGGGGTATTCGCCCCTTCTGCCATGATTATTTACCTTTACCCTTATCTTTCCCTTTATCTTTAGGAGCTTCTTTAGCTTTATTGGCGTCTGGCTTTTTAGATTTATCTGCTTCAGTTTTAGCCGGAGCAGTAGTTCCGGCAGTGCCGGCTGCTTCAGCACTCGCTGCAGCAGCGGCAGCTGCGGCGGCGGCTTCTGCTTCTTCCTCAGCAATGGCTGCACGGGGTAAATGAATATTCACAACCGCCATATCACCATGACCGTGAGTCAAGGCAACGAATTCAATTCCTTTGGGGACATTGATTTCGGATAAGTGAATGGCTTGGTTTAAGGCCAGATTCGTGAGATCAACATCAATGGATTCAGGTAATTCACTCGCAATACAGCGGATTTCTACGTCAATCATTTGATGGTTTACGATACCACCATCTTTTACACCTTGAGAATTTTCTTCACCATGATAGCGAATGGGAACACGCATATGGATTGTGTCAGTGGGTCTAACCCGTTGAAAATCCATATGAATGACAGCATGACGTTTAAAAGGGTGTCTTTGTATATCTTTCAAGATCACGGTTTGTTTTTGATCTTTAAGATTCATTGTTAAAAGATGGGAGTAAAAAGCCTGATTTTCTAAGGCATGCATCACTTTTTTATGATCGAGTGTAATTAAAGTCGGTTTTTCGCCTCCCCCATACATAATAGCCGGAACCTGATCTTGTAAACGACGTAGGCGGCGGCTCGCACCTTTCCCCTGGTCGTTACGCAATTCAGCGTTTAATTCAAAAGTAGCTTTTTTAGACATTTTGTAGTCTCCTGGCATGAACAAAAATAGGCCCCACCCGCGACCTGGGGGGCCATTACTTGGGTCAGAACCCTGACGAGAGAATATACCGTATTGAACGTTTAATTGCAATTAAGTTAGGATTATGGTAATACCTGTGATTTAGTTTTTTAACTTGTAAAATGTCTTCCATGAAGACTGAGTCATGGAGTCAGATCCATGGATCTGACCCCATCACTGTGATATTGTAACCACGGGATTTAAAAAGGAGCGATTTATGTCATTAAGCAAAAAAGTTTTGAGTCTTATCACTGAACATGATGTTAAATTTGTTGACCTTCGTTTTACAGATACACGTGGTAAAGAACAACATGTGACCGTTCCTTCCCGAGTTGTAGATGAAGATTTTTTTACTCATGGTAAGATGTTTGATGGTTCATCGATCGCTGGGTGGAAGGAAATTTGTGAATCCGATATGGTTTTAATGCCCGATCTCGAGACTCACATTTTAGATCCTTTCTATGAAGAAGTTACTTTAAATATTCGCTGTGATGTCTTAGAGCCTACAACAAAACAAGGTTACGAACGCGATCCTCGCTCGGTTGCAAAACGAGCAGAGACGTATTTAATCTCAACTGGCATTGCTGATGTCGCGTACTATGGTCCAGAGCCTGAGTTTTTTATCCTAGATGACGCTCGTTGGGATATCAACATGAAGGGTGCGTATTATGCCATCGATTCGGACGAGGCTGCTTGGAACTCTGGTAAAACAATGGAAGGGGGCAATACTGGCCATCGTCCTACTGTTAAAGGCGGTTACTTCCCTGTTCCTCCAGTCGATTCCTCACAAGATATTCGATCGGCCATCTGTTTAACATTGGAAAAAATGGGTATAAAAGTGGAGGCCCATCATCATGAGGTTGCTACTGGTAATCAAAATGAAATATCCACTGAATTTAACAGTTTGGTTAACAAAGCGGATGAAATTCAGGTACTAAAATATGTGATTCACAATATTGCGCATGCTTATGGTAAAACAGCTACTTTTATGCCCAAACCTGTTGTAGGTGATAATGGTAATGGCATGCACTGTCATCTTTCTCTGGCAAAAAATGGTAAAAATCTTTTTTCTGGAGATGCTTATGCAGGTCTTTCTGATCTCGCTTTGCATTATATTGGTGGCGTTTTACACCATGCACGTGCTTTGAATGCCTTTACTAACAGTACTACAAACAGTTATAAACGTTTGGTCCCAGGATTCGAAGCGCCAGTATTGCTGGCTTATTCAGCTCGAAATCGTTCTGCTGCTATTCGGATCCCTCATGTTGTCAATCCAAAATCCACTCGTATCGAAGTGCGTTTCCCAGATGCTGCCACGAATCCTTATCTTGCTTTTTCGGCGATAATGATGGCAGGACTGGATGGCATTCAAAATAAAATTCATCCTGGAAATCCAATTGATAAAGATTTGTACGATTTGCCAGCGGAAGAAACCGACCGTATTCCAACTGTCTGTACTTCTTTAAATCGTGCGATCGAAGCGCTAGATGCAGATCGAGCCTTTCTCACCAAAGGTGGCGTATTTTCGGATGATCTCATTGATGGTTATATTAAATTGAAGCGAGCCGAAATTAAGCGATTAATGATGACGACTCATCCAGTTGAGTTCGATATGTACTACAGCTTATAAAGTTTGAGGTCAGATTATGAGGGGGCGGGAGGTGTCACCGTCTAATTGAACATGGAGCTGATAGACTCTTCTTTGCTAACTCGATAAATAGCTTCGGAGAGCATCCCAGCAATACCCAGTTGACGAATTTTAGGGCAAAGTTTGGCTTTTTCATTTAAGGGAATAGTGTCGGTAACGACTAATTCATCTAAGGGAGAAGCCATTAGATTTTCAACGGATTGCTGGGATAAAACCGGATGTGTACAATAAGCAACTATTTTGGTAGCACCTGCTTTTTTTAAAGCCTCAGCTGCTAAACACACGGTCCCTGCAGTATCTATCATGTCATCGACAATCACACAATGACGATTTTTTACATCACCAATAACATTCATCACATGCGATTCATTGGGATGAGGACGACGTTTATCAATAATTGCTAATTCTGCATGATTTAAGCGTTTCGCAAATGCACGCGCACGCACAACCCCACCGACATCAGGAGATACAACCATAGGGTTGGGATAGCCTTGTTTTATGATATCTTCGAGTAATACTTTAGATCCGTAAACATTATCAACCGGAATAGAGAAAAATCCTTGAATTTGCTCTGAATGTAAATCCACTGTCAATAATTTATCAATTCCGACAGTATTAAAAAGATCAGCAACAATTTTTGCTGTAATTGGAACACGCGCTGATCGATTCCGGCGATCTTGTCTTGCATATCCGTAATAAGGAACAACAGCAACAATACGATCGGCAGAGGCGCGACGCACGGCATCGGCTATTAACAACAATTCCATGAGATGATTATTTGTAGGCGCAGAAGTGGATTGCAAAATAAAGACATCTTGTCCACGAATGTTTTCTAAAATTTCAACGCGGGTTTCACCATCCGAAAATTGAGTGACTAGGGCTTCACCCAAACTGATTTTTAAGTGTTCGGCAACTTTTTGAGCAAGAACAGGATTTGCATTCCCTGTAAATAATGTCATGCGTTTCAAAGTGGGTTACTCCAGAAATTGGCTGGGGCGCTAGGATTCGAACCTAGGTATGCAGAGATCAAAACCCTGTGCCTTACCGCTTGGCGACGCCCCAATCTCAAGGGACCTATTGTACTACTTTCCTTTTTACTCTTTCAATGGCTTCCGCTATCTCTTTTCGAATTTTAGCTTTATAACTGGGGTTTCTGGGATCGTATTGTAATTTTGGCGCTTCTTGCTTTAAAAGTCGCTGTGTGCGGGCTTGATAGCGTACTTTAGCACGATTGGCCCGGATGCGTTTTTCCTCTGAATTTGCTTGAACTTGGCTTTCTACTATGTCAATGCAATCCATTGGACAGGGGGCAACACAGAGTTTACAACCAATGCATTCTTCTTCAAGAACGGTGTGTAAGAATTTAGAAGCACCAACAATGGCATCCACGGGACATGCAGGTAAACATTTACCACAGGCCACACAATCAATTTCACGTATTACTGCTAGAAACAACTATAACTCCCCGTAAATATTTTGGAAAACCGGGCGGACACTAGGTCCGCCCCTACAATTATTTTACGCGCATGCCGGGTTCTGCACCCTGATGAGGTTCTAAAATCCAGAGATCACGACCACCCGGTCCTGCCGCTAATACCATGCCTTCTGAGATTCCAAAGCGCATTTTACGAGGCGCAAGATTAGCGACAACCACTGTCAATTTGCCAATGAGATCTTCTGGTTTATAAGCTTCTTTAATGCCTGCAAAAATTTGACGGGTCTCACCGCCGATATCTACAGTCAATTTTAGAAGTTTTTGTGCTTCTTCGACATGTTCTGCAGTGATGATTTTTGCAATGCGCAGATCAATTTTGGTAAAGTCTTCAATGGTAATCGTTTCACGAATGGGTTCTTTCGCAACGAGACCGACCGTGCTTGTTTTGCTGGTTTCGCCTGCTTGATTTGTTTGAACTGCAGGAGAGGTTTCAGTTAAATTTTCTTTAGAATCTTCTATCATGGCATTTACCTCGGATAATTCAATGCGTTGTAGTAAGGGTTTAAAGGGTTGAATTGCATGTCCCAATAAAGGAGTCAGACGATTCTTCCAAGTTAATTCACAGTTAAGAAAAGTTTCGACTTCTTGAGTTAAATTAGGCACTATGGGTTTTAAGTAAATCATGAGTACTCGGAACAAGTTTAAACCAACACTGCAACTTTCATGCGCTTTTTGACGAGTTTCGGGGGATTTAATTAAGTTCCATGGTTTTTGATCATCAATATATCGATTGGCATCGTCTGCCAAACTCATGATTTCTCGCACGGCACGCGAAAATTCTCGATGTTGAAAATGATTGACGATAGAATCTCCGGCAGTAATAAATTTTTGGTATAATTCTGTTTCGATGCACTGAGTTGATAATTTTCCTTCAAAATGTTGATGAATAAAACCCGCACATCGACTGGCGATATTGACAAGCTTTCCGACCAAATCGGAATTTACGCGTTGTACAAAATCATCCAGTTGAAAATCAATGTCGTCAATCCCGCTGCCTAATTTACTGGCAAAATAATATCGTAAATAATCTGGTTTTAAATGATTTAAATAAGTTCTTGCAGTGATCAATGTGCCTCGAGATTTTGACATTCTTTGGCCATTAACCATTAAGAATCCGTGGGCAAAAACATTCGTGGGTGTGCGAAATTGACTCCCTGCTAACAGTGCTGGCCAAAACAGTGCATGAAAATAAATAATGTCTTTACCGATAAAATGATAAAGTTCAGTTTGACTATCCTCTTTCCAATAATCGTCAAATTTTAACGATGGATTTTTATTGCTGTCGCATAAATTTTTAAAACTGGCCATGTAGCCTATCGGGGCATCAAGCCAGACATAAAAATATTTATTGGGGGCATCGGGGATTTCAAATCCAAAATAGGGACCATCGCGAGAAATATCCCACTGTTGTAATCCTACCTCGAACCATTCGCTGAGTTTCTTAGCAACTTCAGGTTGAACATGGCCTGCTTTTGTCCAATTTTTTAACATCTGTTCGTAATGATCGAGACAAAAGAAATAATGCAGAGATTCTTTTTGGATGGGGGTTGCACCTGAAATAACAGAGATAGGATTTTTTAGATCAGTCGGAGAGTAGGTTGCACCACAGACTTCACAATTATCTCCATACTGATCTTTAGCGCCACATTTTGGACATTCGCCCTTTACATAACGATCAGGTAAAAATAGGTTTTTAATGGGGTCATAAGCCTGGTGGATGGTGCGTTTGGTGATATCCCCTTTTTTGTATAATCGTCTATAAATTTCTGTTGCAAGTGCTTGGTTTTCGGGAGAATGGGTTGTGTGAAAATTATCAATACCAATAGAAAAATCTTCAAGATCTTGTTTGTGTTCGGTATGGATTTTTGCTACCAGAGCTTCCGGTGTTATGCCCATTTTTTCAGCTTTAAGCATAATGGGGGTGCCGTGGGCATCATCGCCGCAGACATAAATACAGGTATTTCCAATGAGTTTTTGGAAACGCACCCAGATATCCGCTTGAATTGCTTCTAACATATAGCCCAAATGGAGGGAGCCATTAGCATAGGGGAGGGCTGTGGTAACCAGTATTTGTTGAGAGGTGGTTTTTGTCATAAATCTAAATGATAAATACTTGCTGAAGAAAAAATCTTCTTAATCATACACTTTTCTCTTGATTATCGAAAGACTCATATTGATTCTATACTATAGCGTTTTGTAACAAGCCTATGATATTCTTGGTATTTACTTTTGTGGTTAATTATGAAAGAAACTGCCATTACCGAAAATATTGTTCGAGAAGCGTTGAAAGCGATTCAGGACCCTCATTTGGGGATTGATTTAGTTTCTTCTTTGGTGGTACAAAATATCAAAATCGAGCAAGATATGTTACATCTTGCTTTACGACTGGGTTATCCGGCAAAGAGCTATCAAGAAACCTTAAAAAATCAAATAGAATCAGAATTAAAATCACTTCTAGACATTGCGCACATTAAGACAGATGTTACTTCACGGGTAAATACGCATGTTGTACAAAAAAGCATGAGAGCATTGCCAGGAATAAAAAATATTATTGCCATTGCTTCTGGAAAGGGTGGAGTTGGTAAATCGACAGTAGCCTGTAATTTAGCCTTAGCCATTCAAGCGGAAGGTGCTAAGGTTGGTATTTTGGATGCAGATATTTATGGACCGAGCCAACCAAAAATGTTGGGTGTGACAGAAAAACCAGGGGCACAAGAAAAACGATTGATGCCGGTGATTAGCCATGGTTTGAAGACCATGTCTATTGGTTATCTGGTAGAAGAAAATACGCCGACGGTCTGGCGGGGGCCGATGGTGAGTAGTGCATTGCAACAGCTTTTAAACGATACGGAGTGGGGAGAACTGGATTATTTAATCATTGATTTACCGCCTGGAACAGGGGATATTCAATTGACGCTTGCGCAAAAAATTCCAGTCAGTGGTGTTGTGGTTGTCACGACACCTCAAGAAATTGCGCTGATGGATGCTAGAAAAGCGATTATGATGTTTCGTAAAGTAGGGGTTAGTGTTTTGGGTATTATTGAAAATATGAGCGCTCATGTTTGTCGACACTGTGGACATGAAGAAGCAATCTTTGGTAGCAACGGTGCAGCAGAGTTAGCAAAACAATATGAAATTCCTTTGTTAGGGGATATTCCTTTGGACAGTAGAATCAGAGAGAAATCCGATCTGGGTGAGCCAATCGTTGTTTTTGAGCCTGACAGTTCGATTACCCAGCGTTATCTTGAGCTTGCTCGCAGTGTGACTGCTCAATTGTCTTTGCGACCGAGAGATTTAAATCTCTCTTTTCAAACTCAAGTAAAAAACAGTTAAGGTAAATACAGTTATTAATAGATAAACGGGTATTAAAAGAGGAACTGAATGACAATTAAATCTGATCAATGGATACGACGAATGGCGATTGAACACAGCATGATAGAGCCTTTTGCTGATACGCAAATTCGGCATAATGAAACAGGCCCTATGATTTCCTACGGGACGTCTAGTTATGGTTATGATGTTCGTTGTTCAAACGAATTTAAAATTTTTACCAATATTAATTCAGCGATTGTGGATCCCAAAGCTTTTGATCCCAATAGTTTTGTGGATGTTACTGCCGATGTTTGCATTATTCCGCCCAATTCGTTTGCATTGGCGCGAACGGTAGAATATTTTAGAATTCCAAGAAATATTTTAACCATTTGTGTAGGTAAATCTACCTATGCACGATGTGGTATTATTGTGAATGTTACACCTTTAGAGCCTGAATGGGAAGGGCATGTGACTTTGGAATTTTCAAATACAACCCCATTACCTGCGAAGATCTATGCTCATGAAGGGGTTGCGCAGATGATCTTTTTTGAATCAGATGAAGTCTGTCATACGTCCTATCGGGATAGGAATGGAAAATATCAGGGGCAACAAGGGGTCACTTTACCAAAAACTTAATTTAAAGGTTTTTGAAAATACACCGAAAAACATATTATTGTCTTAAACTTACACCTTACCTACAAAGGGGGAAATGAAAAATGAGCGAAGCCGCGTTGGAGTATGACAA
>JABDCL010000001.1 GCA_013288135.1 Gammaproteobacteria bacterium | reverse complement strand
TTAGGTTCAGGGGCATTATTAACCTTAAATGCCGATGGCAGCTATGTTTACGATCCAAATGATAAGTTTGAGTATTTACAAATAGGGCAACATACGACCGATAGCTTTAGCTATACCATAACCGATAATCATGGTGCGACAAGTACGGCCACAGTTACCTTAACGATTAATGCTGAGAACGAAGCTCCGATGGCCAATGCGGATGTTGGAAGCACCACGGAAGATGCGATATTAAGTGTTGGTGTTGCGGCTGGGGTATTATCGAATGATAAATTTGCTGACGCTGGAGATTCGATTTCTGTCTCTGCGGTTAATGGAGTTTTGGCTAATGTAGGGTCACAGTTTGAGCTACCTTCAGGGGCGTTATTAACTCTGAACGCTGATGGAAGTTATGTTTACGATCCAAACGATAAGTTTGAGTATTTACAAATAGGACAACATGCTACCGATAGCTTCAGCTATACCATAAGCGATAATCATGGAGCAACGAGCACAGCCACAGTAACCTTAACGATTAATGCCGAGAATGAAGCTCCAACTGCAGTGAATGATGTTGGAAGTACTGCAGCAGGTACAATCTTAACCGTGAGTGCTGCTAGTGGAGTATTATCGAATGATAAGGTAGCAGATTCTGGAGATACGATTGCGATAACCGCGGTTAATGGAGTTGCTGCAGATGTTGGTGTGCCGTTTGCTTTAGCTTCGGGCGCATTATTAACCCTGAACTCGGATGGAAGTTATGTTTATGATGCTCATCAAGTAAGCCAAAGCGCGACTGATAGTTTTAACTATACGATAACTGATAATCATGGGGCGATGAGTACAGCAACGGTTACTTTAACAATTACTGCAGGGAATACACAAGATCTCACTGCTAATCCATTTACTGCTGTATATGACGAGGATGCTTCAGTAGTCATGGCAGCAGCAGTCAATCCAAATAACGGGTTTACCGGTCAAGTATCGATAACACATCTTGATGGAGATGCTATTACTTCTTATGCATTAGTTCCATCTTCGTTAGAATTTGTGGATGCAAGTAATAATGTAATTCCAATAAATGGTAGTTTTAATTATACTGTGGGTACTGTTGCATTTGCACCTGATGGAACATTTACTATTAATAACATAAATCCTGATGTGTTCACAACGCTTCAAAATCTGCCGAATAATAGTTCAGATTCTTTGGTATTTTCATACGCGGTGACGGATGCTGCCAATAACACTTCCACATCAACGGTTACTGTTACGATTAACGGTGAAAGCACTGCTCCAGCAATTGTGACAGATCAAAATGGTCAACCTCTCATTAATTCTGTTGCTAATCAAACTGCGGTTGATGGTACACTCTATTCATTCGATGGCAGCCAATATTTCTCTGACAAAGATATGGGTGTTAATAATCACGAAGCACTTACCTATAATTACACTTTTACAGATTCTCAGGGTAACACCTCAATATTGAATTCAACAGGCTCAACAACAGGATTAAGCTTCGATCCCAATACAGGTATTTTAAGTGGTAACCTCTCAGAGTTTGTAGCGGGTCTAGGCGGCACTGGAGTTGTGACGGTCACTGCACAAGAAGCAGATGGACCAACTACTTCACAACAATTTAACTTGACGTTCCATGACGAAGCTCCAACGGTAAATCCAAATATAACTTCAGGAATGTTACATCAAATAGCAGTAGAGGGAACACCCTATTCCTTCAACATCGCAGGTGATTCTTCTAATCCTGCACTTTTTGTAGATTTGTTAGATTTTAATGGGGGAAGTTCAAACGATGCAGGACTTGTATATTCAATTGCAAGTGTGATTCCTGTAAATGCTAATGGTGATCAAGTGGGTTCCCCACTCGTTGATTCCTCTAACAACCCGTTATTACCATTAGGATTAACCTTTGATCCAAGCACCGGAATCTTAAGTGGGGCACCCGATGAAAGCACTGCTGGCAACTTTTATTCTATTACAGTTTCTGCAAAAGAGGCCGGACAAGGTGGACTTTCTGCTACACAAGCCTTCACTCTATCAGTACGTGACGAACCTTTAACCACTAATCCTATATCACCTCAAACTGCAACGGAAGGTGTACCATTCACATTAACTGCTTCCACAAACAATGCAGACCTTAATGCTCCGGATCCGGTTACTTACTATATCTCTGAAAATGGTATTTTTAATCCTACATTACCATCAGGCTTTACCTTTAATTCTAACACTGGAACATTAAGTGGAACAGCGGATGATACCAGTATTGGTACCCATAACTATACAATTTATGGGCTAGAATTCGGTGGATCGGGCACGGGGGCTTCATTCACTTTGAATATCGTTGATCAATCTTTTTCCAGTGGACCTTCTTCGACAGTCACATTGAACCCAGCAGGAACAACTGAAGGAACACCACTGACAGACATCAATGGTGCTGCAATATCAGTCGCTCCTTCTTTTATAGAATCAGATGATGGGGGATATTCTTATAACATTACAGGTGGAAATTTCCCTGCGGGTTTGAATTTTGATATAAACACAGGCATTATCAGTGGTTCGCCAATAGCTGAAGGAGGCACGTATACCTTTACGGTTAATGCACTAAGCCCAAATGGGAACGCATCAGGCAACTTTAGTATTGTTGTGAATGATGAACCTTTAGGCACTACAGCAAGCACCGATACAGCAAACCCAACGGCTCTCGCAGATGGTACTGAACAAACAAAGTATTCTGATCTTTCAGGAAATTCTGTTTCTGTAGCTTCTTACTTTACAAATCCCGATCAATCCGATCCCAATGAACAACTTCACTACAGCATTGTGGGAGGAAGTTTACCTACGGGACTTTTATTTGATAGTAATACTGGAATTATCTCTGGGACACCAATTGCATTACTATTCGGTAGTGATGCAGGAGCTATAGGAACATTTAATTTCTCAGTACAAGCTCAAGAATCCAGTGGTCAAAATCCAGTGGTAGGTGATTTTAGTATTTTGATTCATGATGAAACTGGTGAAACATTAGTAACAACGGCAAGTCAAGACTCACAGAATGCAACAATACTTGCTTCAGGAACAGAAGGGTTGCCTTATTTAAATAATGATCTCCCGATTTCAATTGCGCCTTATTTATTCGATCTCGATGCGCAAGGTGTAGCATCCGAAGTGCTTCAATATAATCTTGCCGTTGGACAACAATTACCTTTAGGATTGGTTTTAGATAGTGCAACGGGCAAGATAAGTGGAACAGTGGATATGAGTGTTGCACCTGGAGATTATGTCTTTGAAGTTATTGCAACACAGCCATTAACTGGGCTAGCCCCAGTAGATGGTTTCTTTAAAATTACAGTAGCTGCACCACAGGCAGGAAATCCAGATGTGGCTACTTCTGTAGAATTCAAGCAGTCAAGTTTTGGTGAGGACGCTATCAGTTCACTCGTCGGTAGTGGTCAAAGCTCAGGGGGAGGAGGTGGTTCAAACTTTAGTATTTTAGCAAATTATATTGGAATAATCACCACAACCGATCTTGATAATGATCCTATTAATAAAACCCTGATGTATACTAATTATGATCATGCTGCAACACAGAATACACCTGCGTCGTATCAATTACATTTTTCGGACCCAAATAATACTGCAAATCCAGGTATTGTTACTTTAGATGCTCAAGGTCATATTTTTGTACACTTAATACCATCAGCATTTGAAGGTCTTGGAGTAGGGCAGTCAGAGCAATTATACTTTAATTACACTGTGGAAGATGCAGCAGGTGCAGCACTTGTTGCAGCAAATAAGGATCCAACAGGACATTTAGTCACTTCGACAGCCACTTTCACAGTCAATGGTGATAATGATAGTTTAGCTGTCTATGCTAAAGTACCAAACATTTTAGCCTCTGTTGATGAAAATGGAAATAATGGTGTAATTGGTGGTGGTGGACCCGGCGGACTTCCCCCTGGTGGTGGACCTGGAGGCTCTCCTCCTGGTGGTGGACCTGGTCCTGGTGGCGGACCTGTTGGACCTCCTCCTGGTGGTGGCCCGGTGAACGCATTACCTGGCATTACATTCCAAGCTTCGGATTTAATTTCTAATGTTAATGGTGATGACGATGCACCGAGTGCTATGCTTTATATTCCTGTCACTGATGTCATAACAAGCAGCTTAACTGGTACAGTGAGCTCAACGACAACTTCGACAGATTCCTCTGGTAACCTAGTAACCACGATGATTGGTCCACAAGGTCAAGTTGCAATTACCGGTAATTCTTCTGGAAATGTCGTCATTATTAATTTTGTACCCGATGAAAATTATTATGATCATTTAAGCGGCGGTAGTCCCACAATGCTTCCTGAGACGGCTGCCACATCGTTCTCATACACCGTTCACACCACGGCTAATGCATTTACTGTGTCGGATTCAGCCAATATTACCATTACGGGTGTTAATGATCCGCCTGAGGCAACGAACCCAACTGCTAATTCGATTGACGCTTCTAAAGTGACTTTCAATGCAGATCAACTTCCATATCTACAAGTTTTACCGAATCCGAATGGCTTAGCGACAGATGTTGACGATAATCACATGTTAACCATTGTCTCTGTACAAGCGACAAGTCAATATGGTGCAACTATCTCTATCTCTCAAAATGGACAACAGGTGCTCTATGATCCAACAAACTCTGCACAGCTTCATGGTCTTGCTTCAGGCGTCAGTGTCTCGGATACTTTCACTTACACCGTGCAAGATGAATTAGGTGCACCAACGATGGGGACAGCTACGGTTATTGTCACAGGACCAGATCTAACCGCTACTAATTACACTGCAACCTTAAATGAAAACGATCCTTCAATTACCAGCTTTACCGATGCAAGTGCGGCAATCTCCGGTTCTTTATTATCTGCCGTCACACATCAAGATTCTGATCCATTAACATTTACTGTTACACCATCCTTACAATTGCTTGATGCTAGCAGTAACCCAATTTCCATAATACCCGTCAGCGGTAATTTTGGTAATTTATCAATTACGAATCCAACAACAGGCGCATTTTCAATCAGCAATTTAGATCAAGCTGTTTTAGATCAGCTTTATACTTTACCCACGGGACAAAGTGATACCATATCATTTAATTATCAAGTAACGGATGGTCCTCATACTGAATCTGCAACTGCTAATATTATCATTAATGGTGATGGCGATTATGTTCCATTAACTGTAAACACAAATCAAGACAATATCCCAGAAGGTTCTACGACACCTGTTATATTTACACCCGGAGATTTAGGGCAATTAGGCGGTACGGAAGATAATTTCGGATTAAGTATTGTGGGTGTAACTGACCCCAATAATCCTAACAACTTACTCACATCTGGATCAGTGACTCTAGCCAGTGGTGCAGTGGTTACAATAGAAACAGATGCTAATAACAATATTACAGATATTAAATATGATCCTTCGAATGTGGTTGTTCCTACAGGTCAAGCTTCTCAAGTTGATAATATTAGTTATGTCTTGAGTGATGGTGTAAGCAGCTTCGTTGGTGATCAACAAATTTCAGTTAATGCACCCGATTTAACGGCTTCAAATTATACAGGCATTGCATTAAGTGAAGATGATCCTTCCATTCAAGCAGGTATAATGGGTACATTACCCATTACCCATTTTGATGATTCAACAGATTCAGCTCCATTAAGCTTTATAATTACAACACCTTTACAAGTCTTGGATGGAAATAACAATAATGCGGTCATTCCTATTACTCCGGTTGGTAGTGCGCTTGGGACTATTTCATTTTCTCAAAGCACCGATAAATTTGGGGGAATTCATAACAATTTTGATATATCGAATTTAGATTCCGCCGTGTTAACTCAACTTCAAAACATGCCCGCGGGTCAACAAGATATATTATCATTTAGTTACACAGTATCTGATAGTGATGGAAATAGCAGTCAAGCAAGTGTTTATATTCCAATTAATGGTGAAACAACAGCGCCTTTAGCAGTTGCCTTTGGTGGTGGTAAAGGGGGAGGCGGCGGAACATTTTTAAGTAATCTTACCCCAACAGTTGTAGAAGGGAGCACCTTTACTTTGCAGGCAAACAATTTCTTTGCAGATATCGATAATGGTATACCTAACAATGAACCCTTATATTTCACGTTCAACACTTCTTTTGTAGATGCTAATAATAATCCAATTGTACCTGCTTGGATAACTTTTAATAGTTCTGGACAAATATCTGGTACACCCGCAGAAGCAGATGCCGGCTCCCATGGAACTATTACTGTGACTGCTCAAGAATTTAATGGCCCAACAACTAGCCAGACCTTTAGTTTATCGGTAGTCGATGAGCAACCCAGTCTGATTGTTCCCATTCCCAATATTAATCAACATCAAGTAGCACAAGAAGGGGTACCCTATCAGTTTTATTTAGGTGCTGATCCAAATAACCCTGCTAATATTGGATTCTTTACAGATCATGTGGATGGAGGTGCTGGGGATGCAGGATTTACTTATACATTATTAGGGGTTACTCAAATAGCTAATGGAGTTCCACCAGGGGGTCCTTCGGGACCTCCTATGGGTCCTCCTCCGGGACCTACGGTATCCTTACCACCCGGAATAACATTAGATCCCAATACTGGTTTATTGAGTGGAACACCGCAAGAAGCTAGTGTGGGACAATATGTAATAACCGTTAGTGCTCAAGAACCCTTTGGAATACCTCTTACCCATTCCTTTTCATTAAACATTTTAGATGAGCCCTTGACGGTGAATCCAATTCCTCCACAAACTGCAGTTGATGGTACGCCATTCTCGTTCACAGCCTTTGTGGCTAATCATGCTGATGCTGATCCTTCTACAGTATCTTATTCTATTACGGATGCAAATGGTAATCTGAATCCCATTTTACCTAATGGTTTAACCTTTGATAGTACGACGGGAACATTAAGTGGAACACCCAATGAGATTGGTGTAAATAGTGCTGGAAGTCCTTATAGTTTTATCATCCATGCGCAAGAACTTGGAGGTGCAGTTGGAACAGGTGCAACCCTTTCTTTGAATGTGATGGATGAAGCGCCGGTTGTCGTTAATCCTTCTGTAGAACAAATTATAACCCAAGGACAAAATAGCTCATATGATGTTACACAACTATTTAGTGATGCAGATGCAAACAGTTTCAATGAACAGCCGTTGACTTATACTGCAGAATTGGTTGATGCGAATGGTAATGTACTTGTCGATTCTTTAGGTAATCCATTACCATTGCCATCTTGGTTAGCACTTAATGGCAGCAGTTTAGTCGAAAGCAGTCCTCCAAGTAATGCAGTAGGAAATACCTATGTTCAGATCACTGCTGAAGAATCTAACGGTGTACCTGCATCTGCGACAGTAACCATTAATGTAGAGTCTCCTCCTGTTACAACAAGTCCAAGTGCTTCTGTAGACGAAGATACGCCAGCGACATTTACTGTCGATCAACTGATCACAAATCCTGGTAATAATCTTAGCTTTACTATTGTAGGATTGAGTGATCCTACTACCCCAGGTAGTAGTTCTACATCGAGTGGTGGTTTACCTCCTGACCCGTTATCTTTGAGTGATGGTGCAACGGTATCTGTTGATAGTAATGGAAATTTGATTTTTGATCCAACGACTTCATCAACTCTAATAGGATTATCCTTAAATCAGACACAAACAGATTTGGTTAATTATACCGTTGAAGATCAAAATGGAAATTTATTTAATGGAACAGCTTCTGTTACTGTTGCAGGAGATAATGATAATATTCCTATTATTACTAATCCATTAACGGTAGCCAGTGTTGATGAGGATGGAAATAATGGATCAGATTTAGTTACTACCCATCGATTAGGTGCAACTGTTAGTAGTAGTAGTACGGGTGTCACCATCATGGCCAGCGATTTAATTTTTAATGTTCGAGAATCTGGAGATTCTGATGTTTTGAATACGGCAGTTTCTACAGGTAATTCAGGTAATTTATACATTTTGGCCAACGACTTTATTAATGCGAGCTTATCAGGTGTCAATAGTTTAACAGGGCCCAATAGCCTGCTTACACCCACAACAATGGATCCCAATACGGGAGACACATTAACCACAATAGTAGGAACACAAGGTCAAGTTATCGTGGATGGAGATGTTAATGGAATATTGCAGAGTATCAATTTCCTTCCCGATTCACACTATTATGATCATTTAAGTGGTCCTGTAGGTAGTACACCTGCTGAAACAGCAGCAGCCAATTTCAATTATACCGTTTATAATACAGGCGGATATTCTGTACAGGACAATGCAACTATTACAGTGACAGGTGTAGATGATGCCCCGGTAGCCACTAATCCAACAGTTAATGCGGGTACAATAGCTCCTATCACTTTAGCAGCAGACGTATCTAATTCACAAAATCTAACTGGATTAGCAACGGATGTCGATGATAATCATCATTTAACGATTATTAGTGCAGGTGAACATAATATCTTACAAACTGCACTATCCGGTATCCTTATCCAAGAAAGTCAATTGGGCGTTGCCGCTACTATCGATAGCAATGGAAATTTACTCTATGATACAAGTTCTGCAATTGCCTTAAATAAGTTTTCCGCGCTCCCAAGTCCAATAACAACGTTACAACCTGGCGCATCGGTAACAGATACGATTCATTATGTGGTTGAAGATCAATCCGGTTCAATAACCTCTGGCACAGCATCGATTGTGGTAACAAATAATGTGATTAATCATGCACCCGTTGTTATCACACAGACTTCAGGTCAAGTATCTTATACACCGGGATTTTCAACTGGTTTAGACTACTCCTTACAGGTATCGGATGTCGATGATCAATACCTCACTAGTGTTACAGTTCAAATTACGGGTAATTATGAAAATGGTCAGGATTCTTTAATATTTACCAATAATCTATTTGGAATGCAAAATGGCACTCCTGGTGCTCCCAATATACAAGGACAATGGGATAGTGCAACCGGAACATTAACCTTAACTCCGATTGATGGTTCAGATGGAATTCAACATTATGGACAAAATACTGCCTTTATCGGAGATTTCAATGCTGCTTTAGATTATGAAACATCATTCTTAAGTAATTCAAATGATTTCACTGTTCGTACAGTTGCTATCACAGCCAATGATGGTGAAGCTACGAATAATTTAAGTACACCCCTTATAGAATCTCTATACCAACCATCCAATTTACAGGTAGGTATTGTTGATAAAGAAGGGAATTTTGGTTCTGATCTCTTGGGTACTAACGGACAACCTGCTGGATTAGTCTTCCCCACAACAGTTACTTATGCCCCTGGAACTCCGACAGGACCGGGTGTGACTATCAGTTTAGCCGATCTTATTTCGGATGTAGCTACAACAACCGATCCCAATAATTCCAATAATGTTATAGATACCATCGATGCCAGTGGCACACACTATTCTAATTCTAATCTGTTTATACCTTATACAGACTTAGATACCAGTTTCTTAACCGGATCAAGTGCTGATTTGAATAGCTTAAATAGAGTTGGACCGCAGGGTACCGTTAATATTAATGTTGATGCTAATAACAATGTAGTGAGCTTTACTTATATTCCTAATACTGATTATTTTGCTCATCTGAGTGCTTATGAAAGTCAATCGACGGCGTTTGATTATGTTATACATGATAGTTCTCCCAATGCAACCACCACAACACTGGTCGATAATGCAACCATTCAGATTGCTCCACAGTTTAATGACCCTGTACCCACTAATCCAACGGTTCAAGTCTTCAATCAACAAGCTATCACCTTTGTACCTGATAGTAATCCAATCGTTCCTTTCTTGCCTGGTGCTCCAGGACTTGCAACGGAAGTGGATGATATCCGCAATTTAACCGTCATAGGATTTGCAGATTCGAATAATAATGTAATCATCGATCCAAATACAGGAAATCCTACTACACAAATAACAGTCACCGATTCCAATGGTAATGCAGTTGGAACAGCTTCATTAACTCAATTCTATAATGGAACCTATGGTATTATCTATGACCCAACTTCATCTGCCTATCTGCAGACAATTAATAATGTGGCCTCAGAGCAATTTAATTACATCATAAAAGATACCCAAAGTGGTGCTACCGCAGAAGGAACCGTGCATGTTAATGTCGCCCCTTCTCTCATCGTTAGTAATGGTAATATTTTAGCTACAGTTGATGAAAATGGTAACCTTCCGGGACAAACGGCAGGATTGGGGGTTAATGTAGACGCTTCTGCGTTGCTCGCCAATGTATCTATTAACCCAGCTGAAGTGGGAGATAGCCTATTACCGATTAAAATAACCGATTTAACTGCCCCTAACGGAACTCTATTCGTTAACCCTGGACCCAATGTGACTGTAGATAGCATTACTTATAAACCTAATCCCAGTGCGTTTGCCTATCTGGGTGAACATGGTCAAGCTACCGATAGTTTCACTTATGTTGTACACGATAGCAATGGGGCATTTGCAACTGTTACAGCTGATTTCATTGTAACTGGTGTTAATGTTCCAGCAACTTTAAGTACTTCATCAAGTGCTACTTTGGAGTATACCGATAATGCACCTGCAACCCCTATTGATCCGAATATTCAAATTTCTGATCCCGATAATACGGATCTAGCAAGTGCGACTGTTCAAATTACGAGTAGCACTTATCAGCCCTCAGATGTCTTAAGTGTGATTAATTCTAACGTGCAAGGATTGGATCCAAACAATCCATCAACAACGTTTGATGGTGTAACCACTTTGCATTTCTTAGATGGTTCCAATATCATCGAAATTTATAATAATGGTATCTTAAATTTATACATTAGTGGTGCATCAACATCCTTGGGAGATTTTCAATCGGTTTTAGATAATGTTTCTTTCTCAGGCAGTTTAGAAGGTACGCCTGCTCGAGTAATCCAATTTTCAGTTGATGACGGTCATTCTCAAAATAACATAAGCAATATCTTAAGTGAAAAGATTATTGATGAAGCTCCACAAATTATTAATTCATCTGCTCAGCCTTTCATTCAATCGACTGAAATCAACACAGTCGATCTCTCTACGGTTATTAATGATCTGGATAGTAATAGTCCTAATGAAGTAGGATTAACCTATAGCGTTGTATCGGTGTTTAATAATTTTGGTCAACCTATCGATTTCTCAACATCACCCTTTGGATTATCTCTTAACGGGAACATGTTAACGATTGCAACACCCGGATCTGTAGGTGATTTTGAAATAGTAAACATAAAAGCTGTAGAAGGGACCCAAACTGCCATTGCAGGGGTTGAACTTGCAGTTTCTGCACCGAGTATTACAGTTGGCAATGTAGGTGAAGACGGCTTTAATACGGTTGATGCATTAGGTTCAGGTTCTCCTCAGAATCCACCATCCTCCTCTTTTGATAGTGAAACCCCTGGCCCAGGATTAACAGTATTGGCTAGCGAATTATCCGCACACGTTCATCCAGCAGGCCCAGGTGCAACCGTAAACGATCTAGTCACGATATTAGCGAGTGATGTTAATACTTCAACCTTGGATGGTCAGGTCACCGTTACTCAAGATGCTAATGGTAATTTAGTTTCTATCAATTTTGTGCCTTCTAGTACAGATTTTGAGAATCTAGCACCAGGACAATCTGCTGATCAAACCTTTACGTATCAAGTTTTAGATTTGGCAACAGGTATTAAAACTGATCCTATTACCGGTCATATTTCTGTTATAGGAGAAAATGAACCGCCCGTCATCAGCACAAGCACGGTGACACCCACAAGTTATACCTTAGATGAGCCTTCACCTGTTTCAGTGGTGATTGATCCGAATATATCGGTTTTTGATAATGATACCACCATTGCCAGTGCTGTCGTTCAAGATGTCAACTTCAAATCGGGAGATGTGATCATACCCAACGCAAGTTATACTGCACCTTTCCCAGATGGTGCAATCATTACGCCCAGTTATAATAGTTCACTGGGAATACTGACGTTTACAACAACTGCTGGAAATGCCACTTATTCTGATTATCAAACTGTATTGGATAATGTGACTTTTGAAAGTGAAAGCAGTTCAAGTGATTTATCAACCCGTAACATATCATTTACAGTATCGGATAATTTTGGTTTTAATAGCACACCTTTGGTAGATCAGATAACCATGATAAACCCTGTGACAGCAGTGGATGACTCTTATACAACCGTGACCGATCCAGGTACTAGCAATTTGGATCCTGGCTTATTGACGATTAGCACCTTGAGCGCTCTCAGCAATACAACCTATAGTTCATTTGATATTGCTCAAGGTGTATTAACCCAAAATGATTATGCACCAACAACGACGGGTAATTCGCCAATCGAAAATAGCAGTACTCAATTTATAATTACTAGTTTACAATCGCCTGCAGGGGCACCTTCCTCATTACCCGTACAAGTGGGTGATTATGGTGGAAATGTTACCTCCGTTGCAAATACAGCCTATGGAAACGAGGTGTTCTTAACCTCCGATGGAGTTGTACACTTTATTTATACTCAAGCATTTTTAGATTCTGTCGCGTCGGGAACCTCGGTAAATGATACTTTCCAATATTTCGTAAAAGATCCATTCTCTGGGTTGATATCCCCGAATCCTGCGACAGTGACATTGAATGTGACTGCACCTGTAACGCCATTAACTGCAGAGCCGATTTCCTACGCTAGCAATGAAGATGCTACTAATTTATTTATTTTCGCTCAGCAGATATTATCTGTTGCAATTAAAGATTCACAGCATACCTTCGATACTTTGAGTATTACAAACATACAACCTGTTGGTCCTCCTGCTTCTACTCCTGTCGGAGTTTTAAATACTAATACCGGCACTCCTGGCATCTATACCTATGATGCAAGTAACTATGACCCGCTGTTATCTAAATCGAATCCGACAGGTTTTGATCAGTATAGTTATACCATTGCCGATCAACACGGAGATACATCGACAAGTACCTTGACCATCCATGTCAATATTGATACTCCTGTTGTTGGAACGATAACAGGACTTTCAGTCAATAAATATGGTGGTTCTGCAAATACTGATAATTTTGGATCGGGTCTTTTGATAACTCCAACAGATTTGATTCAACAAGCCATTAAAGACTCACCTGATCCTAGCCATGATTCTTTTGTTATCACGGGGGTTAGTGCCAGCAGCGATGGGGTTCCCATTACTTTTGATGGTTTTAATTACCATTATGATCCAGCAGGTAACTCTACTTTAAATAGTTTACAGCCAAATGCTCAAACCACGGATACTTTCCAATTTACCGTAGAAGCATACAATTCTGCACATCAAGATACGGGTCTAAGTGCCACTGGAACAGTTGCTATTACTGTGACGGGTGTTCCCTATATTCCGCCCACTGCGGCAGATGAAACTGCACCAGTCACAGAAGATGCTAATGGTGCTACAGTTGTATTAAGTGGTTCGGATGTCAGTACACCGCCTCTGCAATTTGCCATCGTCAATGGTCCAAGTCATGGAACCATTGCTACCAATAATGGCGTACCTATTATCACAGTTGATTCAACAACATCTTCCAATGGAGGCTTCGGAGAAACTGTTAATGCACATGTCAACTATACTCCTAATCCGGGATTTTATGGCACAGATTCCTTTACCTACAAAGTCAATGACGGAATCTCAGATAGCAATGTGGCCACGATCACTGTCAATGTAGCACCTGATACTGTTTTACCTGTTGCAAACGATGTTGCATCCATCAATAATCCTATTGGTACGATTGAAAATACTGCAGCACTTATTACTTTAAGTGGAACAGATTCCGATACCGATGGACAAGTTTTAAGCTTTATATTACCCAGTCTTACAACGCTTCATGGGGGAACATTAACGGTTACACAACCGGCCCAAACTACATTGACTAATCCAGGATTGGTTGCAACAGAAGGGTTAATCTATACACCTGCTCCAGGTTATGATGGTGCAGATAGCTTTAGTTATAATGTGAATGATGGTACAAATATAAGTCTGTCGGTAACAGTCAACCTCACTGTAGCCGAAGATATTCTAAGCATTAATGGTACACCGGGTACAGCAAGTGTGCCAAGCGTTGCAACACCCGCACAAGAAGACGGGGCTTATACATTCCATACTGGTTTATCGTTTAACGATCCAGATGCTAATGCTGCTAATAATACAGGAATTCAATATAGTATCGTTAATACAGCCAATTCAAGTTTACCTGCATTGCCTGCTGGTTTAAGCTTTAATACCAGTACAGGAGACATTACAGGAACTCCGACTGATGCAGATGTAGGAAATTATACCTTTACAGTGACTGCACAAGAACCCAATTCAACCACCTCGGTATCGAATGTCTTTAGTTTAGTTGTAGCTGATGCACCATTAGGTGTAACGAGCTTGGCAGCATCGGATATAAGCCACAGTGCTACTTTACCCTTTGCTGCAGCTGATCAATCCTACGTTATTAATTATTTTGATAATTCAGGAAAATTTCAAACAGCACCTGTTTCCATTGCTTCCTTCTTTACAGAGACAGATGATTCTGTCATTTATGCTCTAGTTCCTTCTAATTCAAGTGATCCGACAAGCATTGGAGCAGGTTTACATTTGAATGCATCAACCGGTGTTATTTCTGGAGTGACCAGTGGTCCTGCGACCACATTGCAATTTGAAGTGAAATTGACAAATGCAAGCGATTCAGCAGATCCTCCTGTTTATGGATTCTTTAGTCTGTCCACAGGAGATAACAGTTTGAGTGCATCCCCAGCTGCCTCTGGGGTGGCCATAGGATTAGGAACAGCGACAGAGACATCAAGTTTTTCAGCAAATGTGAACTTGGATAAATACTTTACAGAAACAGAAGATTCGTTAAGCTATTCACTAGTGACCAATCCGTCTATTTTACCTGCGGGTTATAGTGCAAGCTTACCAGCAGGTTTAACGTTAGCAGCAAATGGACAAATCAGTGGAATTTCGATGGCTGAGAATGGACTGGTTAATTTCCAAGTGATGGCAAGTGATGCTCAGGATGGTACATCTGTTATCGGTAATTTCAGCATCAATGTTGCGGATCAGGGTTTAACATTAACTCTTCATAATAATTCGAGTATTAATCCACAAAACTTGAATCCAGCATTCGAGGCTCCAATATCATACGGAGACAAAAGTATCAGCGGTTACTTTACAGAGACAGATGATAATTTGCATTATACGGCAGTTGGGTTAGCAAATACTGGTTTAAGCATTGATCCTGGCACGGGTAATATTACCGGTCAGCTGGTCAGCGACGGAATGAACGGTGCAATTCCTATCACAGTGACTGTAACCAATAATTCTGATCCTACTGATGCACCTGTTCAAGCATTCTTTAATATACCGGTGATCGATCAGGGGCTGACTGCTCAAAATATTAACAATAATGGTCCAACCCTATTGGGGGCAGGGACAGAAGGTGCAACCTATATCAACAGTGTAAGCAGTTATTTTACAGAATCAGATGATAATTTACATTATGCTGCGACTGGATTAGCGGGTACTGGCTTAAGCATGGATTCGGGCTCGGGTATTATTTCTGGCCAGCTTATCAGCGACGGAGTGAACGGTGCAATTCCTATCACAGTGACTGTAACCAATTTGTCTGATCCTGCCGACCCATCTGCACATGTGAATTTTAGTATACCGGTGATAGATCAAGCATTGGCCACCCAAAATCTTAATGCAAATGGTCCAACAGTGTTGCCTCCTGGCACGGAAGGAGGCTCAAGCTATTCGGCCAACATCAGCAATTACTTTACAGAAACCGATAATAATCTACAGTATAGTGCTCCAGGATTATTGGGTACTGGCTTGAGCATTAATGCGGGCATTATTTCTGGAACACCCAATGTTGAAGGAACAATTACATTTGCTGTAACAGTCACAAACGGGAGTGATCCGACTGATCCCGCAGTAATAGCTAATTTTGTAATCAATATTGCAGATGAACAGTTAATGAGTAATCAATCGCAGCCAATACATATTACTACTGATGCACAAGAAGGTTCTGCTTATCTAGGGGCTGTAATCAATGCATCAGATTTTGGCGATAAATCCAATCCATCCGATGTCACTTTTGTTAGCAGCCCGTTACCTCCTTGGTTGAGTTTAGATTCATCAGGTCATTTAACCGCCAATGGAAGTACTATTGTTACAGATGATGGAGATGTGAATGGAAATGTAAGCTTTACTGTTACCGCAACCGATGCAGGGGGTTCATTTGCTACTAACACCTATACACTACATATTGATGATCAAGCATTATCAAGCACAACTTCTTCATCAAACCAAGGTGTATTAAGTCCAAGCACAGCCGGCACTCAAAATTATGATGTTCAATTATCATCTCCAAATTATTTTACAGAAACGGATGATGGTTTAACATTTAGTCCAAGTAGTTCAAGTAATTTACCGGCTGGATTGAGTATGGATGCAAATGGTCATCTTACTGGAACTGCGACCAGTTCGCTTCCACAAACTTTCCAGGTTTCAGTGACAGATAGTGCTGATCATTCTTCTCCAGTAATAGGGTATTTTGCAATCAATGAACCTTCCGCACTTTCACAGACTTATAACATGAATCAATATGATAATGTATTGGTAATTCCTTATAAATTCCATGAGGCGCAATATTTAGCAGCAAATACAAATGAAGGTGCTCACTTAACTTTGGATGGCTCAAATGCCTTTATTCCAAATAATAGTATATTGGCAGGAGATACTGGATTGGATGGAAGCGAGACTGTTACTTTCTCAAAAGTGTTCTCTGATGTTGCACAAACACACGCACTCTCAGGTGCTTCTGTTGGATTAAGTGGTGGAGTGGGATCAGATGCCACAAGTGATAATATTTATTTTGATGTCCCAAGCTCTTTCACTGGTACAGCTTATTTTACTTATACGTTAACTGAACATGCATATTCTACTTCTGGTCAGGTAGCAGTCAATGTTGCTCCTGTGACTCCATCACCCTATGATGTAATTTCTGGGTCTAGTACAATGAGCTTTTTTGGTAACCAAACTATTGTCGGCTCTGGAAGTGGCACCACCGATATTATTGGAATATATTCTGGATCTCAATTTGGAGGTTCTGCTAGTGTTTATGCTAATGGTTCTAGCGGAGATTATATTGGAAGTGTCTCATTCCCTGCATCCGGTCATCTTCCTGCTCACACTGCGAGTGAATTCGGTAATGATAGAATTTCATCAGGAATTGGTGGTAATACTACAATATTTATTGGTAGAGGTTCTGAAAGTTTATATGCAGGTTCTGGCCCAACCACCTTTGCTTTTGTTAATGGCGCAGGACAAGGTGGCTCCAATAATCATGTTGATACTATTTACGATTTCCAAAGTGGCGTTGATCAATTTTACTTTCAAGGTTTAGCAACAACATTAGGCTATAATTCTTTTGATTTGAGTTCAATATTACAAACGAATCAATTCGGGGGTCAGGCTGTACCATTATTTACAACAATTAATTCTGCAACCAATGGAGGGTCGGAAATTTTACCACAAAATAATTTGGCAATCTTTAGCGAAGACGTCTCAACAGGAAATCTATATTGGCATAATAATTTAGCAGTACAAGGTGCAGTTTTTTCTCAAAGTGGAAGTTTAGTCAGTAGGGGAACCGACTTTGATAGTGGTAATCCTACATGGATAGCTCATTTAGATAATCATGTAATTCTAACAGCAGCGGATATTCATTTACTATAAGATCAAACAACTTAGAGTCGGATCACTGAGCCGACACCTTAAGCACACTTTGCTCCTAAAAGCAACTACACTAAAGAAAGAGTCATTGCTTTAATTTACTGTAATTACTTGTAAATACACTAAAATGGAAGTAAAAAAACAACATTTTTTAAAAGAAGCATTAATAGCCTGTAAGAAGGCATTCATTTATGTGGCTGTTTTTAGCTGCTTTGTGAATATTTTAATGCTTACGGTTTCCATTTACATGTTGCAAATTTTTGATCGTGTGTTTGCAAGTCATAGCCATGATACCTTGATATATTTAACTGTTATTGCCGTTTTCGCACTGGCTATTTTATCTGTATTAGATTTTTTGCGCACAAGAATTTTGTTGTTTATTAGTCACTGGTTAGATAATAAATTAAGCCCAGAGGCCTTACATCGCAGTGTTGATGATTTGTTAAAAGGTCAGACCTACGCACCACAGTCATTACGTGATATTGCGACCATCCGAGGGTTTTTAGCAGGTTACGGTATGCTTGCCATTTTGGATGCACCGTGGGTTCCGATTTATCTTTTTGTGATTTTTTTATTACACCCCTATTTGGGTATTCTTGGGACCATTGGTGCCATTATATTGTTTACTTTAGCTATTATTAATGAACGAACCACTCGAGAATTGGTGACCGAGGGAAATACCAATGCCATGAAGGCACAATATCAAATATCAGCAACGCTGAGAAACGCAGAAAGTATTCAAGCCATGGGTATGTTGCCATCCATCATTAAACGTTGGTTTGGTGAAAATCAAAAACTGTTAACTGTGCAAGCTTTAGCCAATAAACGCAGTGGTTTAATTTTAGCATGTTCAAAATTTTTTCGGTTTACCATACAAATTTTTGTTTTAGGCTTAGGTGCTTATTTGGTGGTCGATAACCAATTAACCTCAGGATCGATGATTGCTGCTTCTATTATTTTATCTCGTGCTTTAGCACCCATTGAACAAGCAATTAGCGTGTGGAATCAATTTTTAAATGCACGATTAGCTTATAAAAGACTGGATGATTATTTTGAAAAACCTTTGCATAGAACGGGTGAAATTTCTTTACCAAAACCCAAAGGGCATGTCACCGTTGAAAATGTGGGGTATGTTCCACCTGGGCTGCCTGGAATGCAGCGTTATATTTTAAGAAATATTCTATTTGAAATAAAACCGGGAGAAACTTTGGCGATCATTGGTCCTTCTGCAGCAGGAAAAACCAGTTTAGCACGATTATTGGTGGGGGCGTGGGCACCGACTGTGGGGAACGTTCGCTTAGATGGTGCTGATATTTATGCTTGGGAACGTTCTGAAGTGGGTCAATTCATTGGCTACTTGCCACAATCGGTTGAATTATTTTCCGGCACTGTCAAAGCCAATATTGCGAGATTAAAAGATGCTTCAGATGAAGAAGTGATTAAGGCAGGAATGGAAGCAGGTGTACATGAAATGGTACTCCATTTACCAGATGGGTATGATACGGTTATTAACGAGTCGATGCAAAATCTTTCTGCTGGACAACGGCAGCGTATAGGACTTGCGCGCGCATTATTTGGGGATCCTCCTTATATTGTTTTGGACGAACCGAACTCAAACCTGGATGCAGACGGAGAGCGAGCATTAATTAATGCATTACTTAGAGCAAAACAACGGGGTGCAACTGTAGTATTTATTGCACATAGACCCGGTATTGTAAAAATTGCGGATAAAGTATTGGTGCTTAGGGAAGGTGTTATGCAAATATTTGGTCCGGCAGAAGAAGTTTTGGCAAAATTAAAGGAATTTTCTGTGGGATCCACTGGATAAGAGAGTAAGTTTATGAGTGAACCTAGCAAGAGAAAAGACTTTATTGATTTACCCAAACACCCGGGTACTGAAAAAACCAGTCGGGTTGGGTTGATAGTCTTAGTTGTTTTTGTTGGTGGGTTTCTTGGCTGGGCTACCTTTGTTCCTTTGGAAAGTGGTGCGGTTGCTTCAGGGAAGATTGTGGTAGACACCAATAGAAAGACAGTGCAACATTTGGAAGGGGGTATTGTTAATGCAATATTTGTAAAAGATGGATCGAAAGTCAAAGCAGGCGATAAGCTGATACAGCTTGATCAAACTCAAACGGAAGCCAATTTAAAATTATTGAAAGAACAAACCAATTTATTACTTGCAAGAAAGGCAGCTTTAGAAGCTACGAGAGATAAACTTGATCATGTTGTTTTTCCCCAAAGGTTAATAGAACAAGAGAATGATCCAGAGGTTAAACTGGAAATGAAAAATGAAGTAGACTTATTTGAAAGCAGAAAAAATACTTTAGCGGATGGGATTGATACGATTCGAGTTAAAATTGATCAGATAAAGAATGAGATCGTAAGCTTGCAGGCACAAGTTAAATCGAATGGCGATCAGCTGGCTTTGGTGAATGAGGAACTGAAGTCGTGGGAAGCACTTGAAAAAACAAATTATATTGATAAGCCAAAAGTATTGTCGCTAAAACGAGATGCTACTAAGCTAGAAGGTGATAAAAATGAACAATTGGCTTTAATTGCACGAGCTGAACAGCGTATTTCTGAAGCTCAATTGGAGATAACCAATTTAATTGATACCAAAGAAAATGAGGTTTTAAAACAATTAGAGGAAACACAATTTAATTTGGTTACCAATTTAGAAAAAGAAACTGCAGCTCAGGATGTTTTAACCCGTTCTACAATTACTGCACCCCAAGAAGGCACTGTTTTAAATTTAAAAGTACATACCATTGGTGGGGTAATAGCACCGAGGGAACCGTTAATGGATATAGTACCTGAACAAGATAAACTGGTGATTGAAGCCAAAATTAATCCACTCAATATCAATGTGGTTCGTCCTGGTTTATTGGCTAGGGTTCGATTGTCTGCCTATAAGCAGAGGACAACACCTGCTTTAGATGGTGTTGTGGAGTGGGTGTCTGCAGATATCGAGCAAGAGGAACGAAGCAATGAAATGTATTATTTAGCTCGGATTAGTGTGGATGCGAGTCAATTGAAGCTTCTTCCAGACGTAACGTTATATCCTGGCATGCCGGTACAAGTGTTAATTATTGTTGATAAACGAACGCCGTTAGAGTATTTTTTAAAGCCAATTACAGACAGCTTTAATCGTGCGTTTAGAGAGCAGTAATTAAAATGTCTTCGTTTTTCGAAGTGGAGTAATATCTTCACATTGTTCTTGAATGACAGTTCTAAACTCCGGATCGATGGTTGCCCAATCAACAATGTCAACACGGATAGGAAGATCAGATTCAGAAAAATCCTCTCTTAAGTTGCTCAGAATTTCTAGTGAAAGGGGTGTATTGCCCATTACGCAAAGATCAAGATCTGAGTATTTTTTCACTTTTCCTTTCACGCGCGAGCCAAACACTACTACACGTTGGTACGGTAGATGTCGATTCAGAATTTCCCTTACAGTTTCCAAATGATCATTATTTAGATCAATCATAATTTGTTTATCCGTCTTTCCAATTGTTCTAAGAAGAATTGTACTTGTTGAACAAAGTTAGGGATTGCTTGAAAAACTTCTGTTGCTTTAGCTTCATCATAAGCATGACTGGTTTTATTGCGTGCCTCTCTAAATTGAAACCATAGCTCAATTTGATCAATTAGACCAATTTCAGCTGCTAATCTTAGTAAATCTCTGAAATTCATTTGATCGATATTTTCAGCAGTCGGATGCTCTTCTTCAATATAACGTTTAATAAACTTAATGCTGAGTTCATAGGTGTATTCAAAACGTTGTATACAAGCATCACGGACTTCTAGATCTTCTGGATTTAGTTTGGCACGGTTCATAGCTTTTGTCAGGCTAATAAACGTGTTTTTAAGTGGATATATCCTTATGGTTGTCATTTTTTATCTCCAATATTAAATTTAAAATACTTCTTCCTGATGATTAACAGTTTTGTATGAACTTTTAGAGAGTAATAGATCAGCATCTGCATCTAAGGTTTCACCTGTTAATGGGAGACTGTCTGGCCCCATTAAATAAAGATAGAGGGGTAACAGTGCTTCTGGATTAAGCAGTGTACTATTATCTTCTGCGGGATAGGCCTCTGCTCTCAGTTTGGTTTGCACGTATCCAGGATTAATGCCATTAACACGGATATGAGTATTCTCTTCCAGTTCAGCGGCCAGAATTTTCATCAAGCCTAAACATCCGTATTTGCTGATTCCATAAGCCCCCCAGTAGGCTTTACCCTGTTTTACTATATTATCTAAAGTAAAAATAATGGAGGCATTTTCTGGACGTTTAAGTAAAGGCAGCGTTGCTTGGCTTAATAAAAATTGACTATTTAAATTGACTTGTAATACTTGATACCATTGTTCAATTGAATAATGTTCAATGGGCGTTAGTGACCCCAACATACCTGCATTGAGTAATAACCCATCTAATCGTCCAAAATGCTTGTCAATGTTATTTTGTAAATCTTGATAATCTTTAGGCGTTGCATTGGCCAGATTCATGGGATAGATAGCGGGTTTGGGATATCCTGCTTTTTCGATTTCGTCATATAAAGCTTCTAATTTCTTCAAGCTACGAGCCAATAGGATGACTGTAGCGCCATATTTAGCATAAGCTTTTGCCATTATATGGCCTATACCACTCGAAGCCCCTGTGACCAAAATAACTCGATGCTGTAAGAGATCAGATTTAGGCGAATAATGGTGTATCATCACATAGTCTCCTTTCTTGCCTCTACAATATTTGGGCGGACACGGAGGCCGTCCCTACAAATTTGGGCGGACACAGAGGTCCGCCCCTACAATAATTCCACTTAGGATAGCGCCTTCTAGCGTTGCTGGGTAGCCTGTTTGAGTATAGTCTCCCGCTAAAAATAAATTTGAGACGGGTGTGATATGACTGGGCCGCATAGACTCTATTCCTACCTCACACGAAAAAGCAGCTTGCTTGTCGGTGATCACTTTATAATCAATTGGATTTCCTAAATTAGGATCATAACACTTAATTTCTTGAGATACAATTTTAAGCAATTCTTCTTGAGTCATTTTTAAATGTTCTCCTTCTCCTGTGATGATCACACTTAAAATTTTTGGATTTCCACTAAACCCGCGATCAAAAATCCAGTGACTGAGAGAATCAATAAAACCAATCATGGGTGTTTTAAATTGAATGGGATTTGAATACTTAAGATAAACGGTAGTAATAGGCTGGTAAGTAAACTTATATAAGTTCTCGTATAAATTTGAACATGTCGTATGCGACTGCAATAACTTAGCCGCAACTTTGGGTGGGGTTGCGAGTATCACTGTATCTGCTTCAAAATATTGATTGTTTGTTTTAACACCAATACATTGGTTTTTTTCAATAACAAGTTCTGTTACGCGTTTTGAACACAAAATTTCATGACCGCGCGTTTTTAAAAAATTTAAAGCTGGCTTAGAAAATAACTCACTTAAATCACATTTTGCAAACAAGTAATCAGTCTGATGACGCTTTTGATTAAATACTTCTTTTAATACCCGCAGGAATACTTTTGCAGAAGCTTTTTCTATGGGAGTGCTTAAAGCAGCTAGAGCCAAAGGGCCCCATAAATTTTTAATTAATGAAATAGGTTGATTCGCATTATGTAAAAATGTTTTAATTGTTATATCTTCAGAAAGTTGAAAATTAATTTTACGAAGAAGTTGCCAGAATTTCGTAATCGCCAAATATTCTGTAAAAGATAATCCTTTTGCATTAAAGAACCCCATAATCAAATGAAGGGGTGAGGGTAATTTCGGAAATTCTAGTTTCAGAGAAAGAGCTGTTTGGGTACTCTGGGAATTGCTTTGTAACATCTGAAGATGAAAGGGGATCCTTTTTAGAACTGTCTGTTCTGGTATATTTAATTTACGTAAAAGATTTAGAAAATTACTATAAGCGCCGATTAAAAGATGCTGCCCATTATCAACGATATCTTCTCCAAAATTAATTGAACGAGCTCTGCCGCCTGCTTGAGGCGCTGCTTCCAAAATCGTTATGTGATGATTTTGCTCGGCCAGCTGTAAGGCACAAGATAAACCTGCCCAGCCAGCGCCAATGATAAGGATTTTCAAATTTTCACCTGTTCTCAATTGTCATTTTGAGTCGATTTTTTTATTTTTCGAGACATGCGCCAGGCAATCCATAGTTTTCGAAGTGGTGTTAATGCTATTCGTTGATGTAATACTTGAAAATTTGTTTTTTCAATTTCTTGTAATAGGGTAAAATAAATTTCAGCCATAATTAAGCCGCTGCGTTGTTTGTAGGCATCATTAATGGGTAAAAGAGTTTTTGCTTTTTCATAGTAGCTTCGAGCACGGGTTGCTTGATATTGCATTAATGCTTTAAAGTTTTCTGAATAAGCTTGATTTAAATTAGAATTTGTTTGATCTAAAATTGAGTGAGCAGTTAAGGAAAATTGGGAAAGCTCTGTTTCAGGAATATAAATGCGTCCTCGTCTGGCATCTTCTCCAACATCACGAATGATGTTTACTAATTGAAAAGCCAATCCTAAATTTCTCGCATATTCCAGAGTCTTAGAGTCGCTATAGCCAAATATTTCTGCAGCAAGTAAACCTACCGCACTGGCAACACAATGACAATATAAGCGTAAATCCTCAAAAGTTTGATATCCTTGATAATTGATATCCATTTGCATTCCTTGAAGGATTTCTTGGAGTAAGTGTTTTTTTAAGGGGAAATGATCTAGAGCTGTTAGTAGTGCTATACCTACGGGGTGTAAGGGTTTGCCTAAAAAGATTCTTTCTACTTCTTCATACCAAAACTGCAGTTTCTTAAGTGCAATATCTCGTTCTTGGCATTCGTCGACAATATCATCCACTTCACGACAAAAGGCATAAACTGCAATGATGGCTTGTTTCTCTGTGGGTGGTAAAAAAAGAAAGCTGTAATAAAAACTAGAGCCACTTTGAGTAACTTTTTGACTGCAGTAGTGATCGGGGGCATTCATGAGGAACACTCTAACAAGAAAAAACCAAATTAGGCAATTGACAAAATTTTTTAGATAGGTGTTTTTATCGACGCCCGCTATTTGTCCCTACTCTGCGCGCTTTATATGAGGTTCTCATTGTAGGGGCGGCCGAGGTTGTTTGCCCTTCTTCTACATTATTTCTCTTTCTCTTAGATGTTGATACTGCAGCAATAGTGGTGGTAGCGACAACTGGTTCAGCAGGTGCCACAACTGGTCCCACAGCAGATGCTGCGGACAATCCATGAGTGGTTGGAAAAATATGCCCAAAAGCAGGCGTTGCAGTGGGCCAGACAAAGGGTTGAAGTCTAGCTGCAGCAGTGAACAACAATGGTTGTGGATGCGATGTATAAGGAACCTGCATGTGAGGCCACAATGCTGAATACCTTAAATCAAAGAATTGTGGATGGGGTACAAGTGGTAAACCATAGATTGGTTGAGCTTCTGGAATTGCAAACGGCGCGCTAAAGGTCAATTGAGCTAATGGTGCGGGAAAAGAAGTCGCAGTGGTCGGTACAGTAGGAACACTCGGCTGCGCTAGTGCTTCTAGAGTAGGAGTAGCTAATTCCCTAGACGTCGCGGTCAGTTGAGTTAAAGGTGGAAGAGGAGAATCTGTGGTTGTGGGTGCAGCGGGAATGTTCGGTTGAGTTAAAGGTGGAGAAGAAGCTGCAGCAGTAGGAGCACTCGGCTGAGCTACTGCTTTTGGAGAAGCAGCTGATACCTCGACAATATTTGACGAAGAGGAAACTGATCGAGATCGAGTAGTTTCTTCTTTTTTTGTATGTTGATTCACAATAGCAATAGCTGCGGGTTCTCCGGCTTCAGCTGCCTCTATTAAATATTGCCATCCTTCTTTAATATCATCGGAAAAATTCCTCGGTCCATTAAATTTAATTCCACCCAAAATGATTTTGATTGCAGGGAGACATTTTCTTTTATGTACAGCAGCATTGATTGCTTTTTCAATTTTCTTAGCATCCTGCTCTCTGTTTATTTCTACGAATAGCCTATCAAGAAGTTTATGTTGTTTTTCTTCATCTTGTTCTGCAACATACTGAAAGTAATGAAAAGCAACTGAGTGTTTTGTAATATTCAACAGTGCATATAAACACAGGTTGTTTTTTGCCATAATGCTTTCATTGTGGATGGCTCTAGAAAGAGATTCAAAAACCTGCTGTGGTAATGTAAAGCCAGAGATTTTTACAAGTTTTATCAGTTCTTTTAGAGGATATCTCTCTGTAACAGGAGCAGTTCTAATATTAAATTCCATTACAGTCGCCATGTATCACCTCTTCAATATTTGAAAAATAGTAGTAATATGTAGAAAGTATCCCAAACCCTTAATTTGGGTCTATCATAGATACTTTTTCGTGCATAAAGACGTTGAATCATCCTTTTGAGGGAAGCAATGATTAAACGGATCTCAAATCCAAAAAGACCCTTTAATCTTTTTCCTAATTTCTGTCCTTCATTTAATAAATTTTCAGCTCTTTTTAGTTGAGTTTCAATGAGTGCTTGAATTTCTGGAGAGCTTTGACGAGCACGAATGTTTTCAAGCGAAACATTAAACTGTTGCATTTCGTCTTTAGGAAGGTAACACCGATTACGGCTCTGAAGATCGGGATCTAAATCTTGTAGAAAATTAATTAATTGAAGTGCGGTACAAATTTTATCAGAATCTTTTAAGTTCTCTTCAGTTGCGTTCTTGGTTAAATGTAATAACAATCTACCTGCGGGATTTGCAGAATATTGGCAGTAATTAAGCACTTCATTAAAATTTTCATAAGAATTCTTTACAACATCTTGTTTGAAAGCACGCAATAGATCATAAAATAAGGAGAGCGGCAAATTGAACGTTTGAATGGTATCGGCTAAAGCCATAAAATATAAATTATTCATGGGTAATTTTTTTTCTATATTGTCTAACTGAATCCAAAAATTATTGAGTTCTTTAAGACGTATTTCTTGAGATAAGTCTCCTTCATCGGCAATATCGTCAGCGCGCCTTGCAAAAGAATAAATTGAGGCAATGGCTTGTCGAAGTTTTTTGGGTAAAAACCAGGAGGCAACCGGAAAATTTTCATAATGACTATGGGCAAGTGCTTCACAGGTTTGATAGGCATTCTCTAATTCATCTAATTCTACTTTTTCTAACGTTGCCATCGCTGATCCACCCAGGGTAAAATTTCGTCAGCATGATGTACGTAGTGATCTGCTTCCCACAATCTGGCTTCTGAAAAATCTTCAATATACCCAAAAAGTGCAACAATGGTTGCCATGCCTGCTGCTTTTCCGGCTTGGATGTCACGCTCTGCATCTCCAATATAAATACACTGTTCGGGAGATATTTTTATTTTTTGACAAGCGTATAACAAGGGATCGGGGTGGGGTTTTGGGTAGGGGGTGGTATCACCACTCACAATACACGCTGCGTGTTTGGCCCATTTCATGCTTTCTAGTAAGGGATCAGTTAAAAAGCCCGGTTTGTTGGTAACCACTCCCCAGGGAATTTTTCTTTGATCAAGTGTTTGTAACAATTCTAAAATACCAGGGAATGGCTGGGTATATTTGTTAATATTTTGTTGATAAAGGCTTAAGATATCTTTTTGGAGTTCCAGAAAATCTGGGTGATCTTTGGAGATCCCAAAACCAGTTTGAATGAGACTTTCTATACCGTGTGAGACAGCCAGTCGTATGTTTTGCACTTCACTGCGATCATCAATAATTGACATATTTTTATTTGATCGTAGGGTATTGATAACATGAACAAAATCGAGAGCGGTATCCAGTAGGGTGCCATCTAAGTCAAATAATAATGCCATAAATCATTAATTCCGATTAATTTCAATTAACTTCGAATAGCATAAGCCAAATAGTTTACAGAAACATTAGTATTTAATCTAGCATTTTTAGTGATGGGATTATAGTGAAGCCCAGCTAAATTTTTAAGCTCTAATCCGGAAGTTAATAACCATTTATTGAGTTCGGAGGGCTGAATAAACTTTTCATAATGATGGGTTCCCTTGGGAAGTAGATTCAACACATATTCGGCACCTAAAATGGCTAATGCATAAGCTTTGATGGTTCGATTTAAGGTTGAAAAAAATACTTGCCCCTCTGGCTTTAACAATTTTGCACAGGCAGAAATTAATGAAAGGGGATCGGGTACATGTTCTAACAGTTCCATGCAGGTGACAATATCAAATTGTGCTGGGTGCGTTTCTGAAAAGTTCTCTGCCGTGACGGCTTCATAGCTTATTGGGGGAGATTTTGCTTGGGCCTTACAATTTTCAGTATCTTCATCAGTAGTTTTATCAATATTTTCAGCAGCATGTAGTTTTGCAACTTCTATCAGCGCTTCACAAGCATCAATACCGGTCACAATAGCACCTCTATTGTGTAAACTCTCAGTTAAAATGCCGCCACCACAGCCAATATCCAGAACCGATTTATTTCGGAGTACACAATGATCGGTTATGAATTGTAAACGGATAGGATTTAGATCGTGTAGGGGGCGACACTCGCCATTTTTATCCCACCAGTGGGGGGCTAAAATTTCAAATTGAGCAATTTCAGCAGCGTCTACATTCATGGAGTTTTTATTGCTTTTCCATGGGTTTTTTCATGAGTTTTGCGCGCATCGGGAAAGTCTAATGCTAAAGTGAGTGTAGTTGATGCATCTTTATGGCCCTGATCAGCTGCTTTTTGTAACCAGTGTAAGGCAGCGGGGAGATCTTGTTCAACACCTTTATTTTCTAGTAAAACACAGCCTAATTTATATTGAGCCTTAACTTCACCTTGTTCTGCAGCTTTCAGTAACCACTTAAGACCTTGTTTTACATCTTTAGAAGTGCCATAGCCTTCATACAACATTGCACCCAGGTTATATTGGGCTTTAGCATGACCTGAGTTTGCGGCTTTTTCGTACCATTTTAAAGCTTCTGGGGAATTTTTTTGTATACCTTGACCATTGTCGTACATGACACCCAAATTAAATTGTGCATCAATTGAGCCTAAGCTTTCAGCTTTAAGGAATAAGCGATGTGCTACTTGTAAATCCTTTGCAATATCTCCATTCCCATGGTAATAAGCCATGGCGCGATTATAGGTGCTTTGTACATCATCTGCATAAACAGGGCGCATCATACAAAGGGCCGCAATAATCAATGGGGCACCCAGCATCATCATTAAGCGAAATAAAGGTGATCGATTTTTCATTTTACATACGCTCCAAGGGTTTAAGTCCTAATAAAGAGAGTCCCTGATGCATCACGTCTGAAACTGTTTTGCATAAGAGCAATCGACTGTTTTGTTGGGGAGATCCTTCTACACGACATTGATGAAAAAATAAGTGAAATTTTTCTGCTAATGTGTACAAATAATCTGTTAAACGACTGGGCAATAATTCTCGAATGGTATTATCGAGTACTTCACTGAATTGACAAACGAGGAGTCCAAGTGCAATTTCTTCTGGTTGTTCCAATACTATTTTTGCACCACTGGCTATTAATTGTGGAATGTCGCTGTTTACTTTGCGTTGAATACTTTGGATACGAACATAAGCATATAATAAGAAAGCAGCGGTATTTCCTTCAAATTTTAACATTTTATCGTAGCTGAATACATAGTCGCCTAAACGGTGACAAGATAGATCGGCATATTTGATGGCATTAATGCCTAAAATGGTTGCAGCCTCATCCATATCCATTTCTTCACTATTTTCTTTATGACGCTCTAATAACAGTGTTTTGGCTTTTTGGATTGCCCCTTGAATTAAGTCTATGAGTTTTTCAGTGTCGCCAGATCGGGTTTTAAATTTTTTGCCATCTGGCCCAAGAACTAAGCCAAAGGGGACATGATCAACTTGAACTTTGTTGGGGTTATAAAACTCCGCCTTTTTTGCGGCTGCAAATACCATTTGAAAATGAAGCGTTTGTCCTGCATCTACCACATAAATGATCCAATCGGCTTTTTCATCTTGGACTCTATGTCGGAGCGCTGCCAAATCAGTTGTGGCGTAGTTATAGCCACCATCTTTTTTTTGTACAATGAGAGGAAGCTCATCACCTTCGCGGTTGGTAAATCCTTCAAGGTAAATGCATTTTGCACCCTCAGAAATTGTGATAAGTTTTTTAGCTTCTAATTCTGCTATAACATCTGGGAGATGAGGATTATAGAATGATTCTCCTCGTTCAACTATTTTAATATCTAACAGTTTATAAATTTCTTCATATGCCTGTCTTGAAATATCACAAATTTCTTTCCAAATTCTTAAGGATACGGGATTGCCACTTTGCAGTGCCACGACTTCTTGTTGCGCTTGGGTTTTAAATTCAGCATCATTATCAAAGCGCTGTTTTGATGCTTTATACCACTGAACGAGTTCAGTGGATGTGGCTTTAACAGGGGCATTTTCAGTGATTTCAGGTTGAATGGTTTTAATGTAAGCAATAAGCATACCAAATTGAGTGCCCCAATCGCCAAGATGATTTAAGCCCAGCACATTATGACCTAAAAAGCGGAATACTCGAGCAAGGCAGTCACCAATAATGGTGGTACGAAGATGTCCCACATGCATTTCTTTAGCAATGTTAACGGAAGAATAATCGATAACGACTTTTAAGTGTTTGTTGGGTAAGGTGACCCCTAAGCGGGAATCGTGTAATTGCTCGTTTATAACAGAGGATAAATAGTTAGTGTCTAGGGTGAAATTAATAAAGCCAGGCCCTGCAATTTCTATTTTGCTGAAAAGAGGTGTTTTAAGCTGTAAATTTTCTTCAATTGCTAAAACCAATTTTTCGGCAATTTGTCTTGGATTTTTTACGTTTAAATTTAAATCTGAACGTTTTACTAATTTCATCGCACTATTGCATTGGTAATGACCGAATTGAGGCTGGGTTGCTTCAGTAATGTCTATCAAATCTGTGGGGAGCAGACGCATAGAAAACTCTGGAAAGGCGCTTTTAAGAGCATTTTCACAGCAGTATTTGATCATAATGGGAAAGTTCATCGGCTGACAACCCCTTAGTCAGAAGTTAGAAGACGATCATATCAAGGTGGAGGGGGTAAGTCAAGGGGCTTGGGAGGGAACTGAAGGAGTGGGAACTTAAGGGAATTTGTGATAAAATCTTTGATTCTTATCCAACAATGATGTGTGAATTTTAGGAGCTTTGTAGTATGGCAGAAATAGCCAAAGAAATAACCCCAGTTAATATTGAAGATGAATTAAAGCAATCCTACTTGGATTATGCCATGAGCATTATTGTTGGGCGAGCATTACCCGATGCACGCGATGGCTTAAAACCAGTTCATAGACGGGTTTTATATGCGATGTATGAATTAGGGGTTGAGTGGAATAAGCCTTATAAAAAATCAGCGCGTGTGGTTGGGGATGTGATTGGTAAATATCATCCGCATGGTGAAGTTGCTGTTTACGATAGTATTGTGCGCATGGCACAACCTTTTTCTTTGCGTTATATGCTTATCGATGGTCAAGGAAACTTTGGATCGGTTGATGGCGATCCTCCAGCTGCTATGCGATACACAGAAGTTCGCATGTCCAAAATTGCGCAAAACATGTTGGCTGATCTTGATAAAGATACCGTCGATTTCTATCCGAATTATGATGACTCCGAAATTCAACCAGTTGTTCTCCCTGCTCGAATTCCCAATTTATTGGTGAATGGGGGCTCTGGTATTGCGGTTGGGATGGCGACGAATATTCCGCCACATAATTTATCTGAAGTGATTGATGCCTGTTTAGCCTTAATTGAAAATCCGGATTTAACTATTGATGGCTTAATGAAATATATTCCAGGACCTGATTTTCCGACTTATGGAATTATTAATGGTCGTGCAGGGATTATTGAAGCTTATAAAACCGGACGAGGGCGTATTTATGTTCGTGCCCGAACTAAAATTGAATCAGATGAAAAATCCGGTAAAGATTCTATTATTGTCCATGAACTTCCTTATCAGGTCAACAAAGCGCGTTTAATTGAAAAAATTGCGGAATTGGTCAAAGACAAAAAAGTTGAAGGTATCACTGCATTACGAGATGAATCCGATAAAGACGGTATGCGAGTGGTTATAGAGCTGAGACGCGGAGAATCAGCCGACGTTCTTATCAATAATTTATATTCCCAAACACAATTACAAGTGGTTTTTGGGATTAATATGGTGGCTTTAATTGATGGCCAGCCTAAGACTTTAAATTTAAAAGAATTACTCGATTGTTTCTTAAAACACAGACGCCAAGTGGTTTCTCGTCGTACGGCTTTTGAATTGAAAAAATGTCGAGAACGCGCGCACGTTTTAGAAGGATTGGGGGTTGCACTTGCCAATATTGATCCGGTGATTGCACTGATTAAAGCTTCTCCTTCTTCGGTGGAAGCCAAAGATAAATTGGTTGCTAAAGTTTGGGCACCGGGTGTCGTTGCCGATATGTTGGGTCGTGTGGGCAGTGATATTTGTCGGCCGGAAAATTTAGAACCGCAATTTGGTCTGCATACCGAAGGGTATCGATTATCACCGGTGCAGGCACAAGCCATTTTAGATTTAAGGTTGCATCGTTTAACGGGTTTAGAACAAGAAAAAATACTGGAAGAATATAAAGAAATCATTGTTACCATTCAAGATTTATTGGATATTTTGGCCAATCAGTCACGGTTATTGCAAGTGATCCGAGACGAATTATTAGCCTTAAAACAAGAATTTGGCGATAATCGTCGCACTGAAATTTTAACTGATCATCTTGATTTGTCTATTGAAGATCTGATCAGCGAAGAAGATCGCGTAGTGACCTTGTCGGCAGGGGGCTATGTGAAGGCTCAACCTTTAAGTAGTTATCAGGCACAACGTCGTGGCGGTAAGGGTAAGGCTGCGACTAAAGTCAAAGAAGAAGATTTTGTTGAAAAATTAGTGATTGCCAGTACGCATGATACTTTATTGTGTTTCTCGAGTGTTGGTAAAGTGTATTGGCTGAAAGTTTATGAAATCCCCGTGGCGAGTCGTATTTCACAAGGCCGCCCCATTATCAATTTATTACCTTTACAAGAGAAAGAATGCATTAGTGCCGTATTGCCTATCCGAGAATATACCGAAAACAAAATGGTATTTATGGCAACCCGAAATGGAACTGTTAAAAAAGTTGCCTTGACTGATTTTATGCGTCCTCGCAACAGTGGCATTATTGCCATCGAGTTAGATGAGGGAGATGCTTTAGTGGGTGTTGATATCACGGATGGAACACGAGATATCATGTTATTTAGTAATTCCGGTAAAGCCGTTCGATTCTCCGAGGAAGATGTGCGCACCATGGGTCGTTCCGCTCGAGGAGTGAGAGGCATTAAATTACAAGAAAATCAAAAAATGATTTCTTTAATTGTTTTGGAAACCAATGGCGCTGCTATTTTAACGGCTACTCAGAAAGGATTTGGCAAACGAACAGAAGTGGAAGAATTTGCGTCGCATGGTCGAGGTGGACAAGGAGTTATTGCAATCCAGACTAGTGACCGAAATGGAGAAGTGGTGGGTGCTGCTCAAGTCCTTGAAACAGACGAGTTGATGCTGATTACCGATAAAGGAACCTTGGTTCGTACTCGCGTGAGCGAAATCTCTTTGGTGGGTCGTAATACGCAAGGGGTAAAACTGATTCAATTAGCAGAAGGTGAAAATTTGGTTGGCATGCACCGCATAGAAGAAATAGAAAAAGATGAGGGAGTTGAAGGTCTTGAACTGGATGAAGAAATAGAAAAAGATGAAAGTATAAGTATGGGAGAAGAGAATACAAAGGAAGGGGAAGGTTCAGATTCAGATTCTGTAGAAGATTTATAAGAAATCTCTCTCATCATGAATATCATTTATGCCTTAACATCCCCCCGATGTCACCTCGCTAGCGCTCAGTAACATCGACCCCCTGTGAAGGGGGCGAAAAAAACTCATTTTTATAGATTATTTCTTTTAAATAAAACAATTGAAGTTAACAAAAACCGATATATAGCAATAGCATAGCAAATATAAATATGTAGGTACACCGAAATATTATTATCATAAGAGGAACACTTCTCTATTTCCTGCATCTAAAACCTAGATAAGTACATATTTTATTTAGGAAAATATAATGGCAGCTCATCATCCCGTTAGAGGTTCACACACTGTTGAGGATCTTTTAAGAAGAACTGCTATTAGTGATCCCAAAAAAATGAACGATAGGTCATTTGGGCATATACACATGGATAGTCGTTTAGGAGGGAGTTTTTTAGAAGGAATGGATTTTCTTGATACAACCGGAATCCTGAATTCCTATTTAGATTTTTATAAAGATGATGCAGATTTTAAGTTAGCACAGGACATATTTGATACTTGCAGAGATAGGTTTAAGGATTTACCCAAATATAAGAAAAAATTGAGAGAAATACCAAAACAGGATATCAGTGATGGTAATTTTTCTGCGGGTCGAGATGTTTTGGCCTTTCAAAATATTGCAAAAGAACTTCTAGAAGATCTCGATCGTTTTGGAAAAGTTTTTGTACCTGGGGGCTGGGCGGGCATTAGAAAATCACCCGGTCATATGATGATGTATGAGTTGCAAAAGATCGGTGGCAAAATATTTTTACTGGTACATAATACCGGTTCAGGCATACAGTTCCATTCAAAATCCAAAGATACCTTTAAAGACAAATATAGTCCTGTATTAGCTTATGAGTTTGAAGATACAGAGGCAAATAGAAATGCTTTGATAAGACAAGGACTTCCTGAACTTCTTATGACTCAAGTTGTGCCTAAATGGGTTGACAAAAGCACTCCGTTTTCAATAGCCCAACGTTTTAATTTTACTGCTGAAACGTTATACCAAGAAGTAATCCCAACAGCATTAAGAAAAAGTGTTATTGGTTATGATTTCAATCTTGTTAATTCTACAATCCCTCCCAATATAATGAATTTAAATCCCTTAAATAAAAGAAAAGTGCATCTTATACGCTATGGAGATGAAATATGGATTTATGGTAAAGGTTTAGATCGACGCCCAACAATGCAAAAACTAGGAACTATTTCAGAAATTCCGGGATTTAAAGAATTAGAAAAATATTTTCATGATGCCAAACCGAATATTATAAAAGCGGATCCTAAATTTGATATATTGTATGAATATATTTTACAAAAAAAGATGCATTATACTTTACTTCAAGCCTATCCACCCAAAGAAATAAAAACGATGGAAATTGGCTATGATAGTAATGAAGATAATTCTGAAGAACGTTATGACATACGTATTGGTAAACTGATAGATAATCTTGCACCTTTTGTGAAGAAAGAGGATTATATTTCTGGTCAGATTTCAGGTACTTGTTCCATGAGAATTTTGATTGAAGTTTTAAGAAACTTGATGCCAAAGCCTATTTTTTTAAAGTTTCTGTATAAAATAAAGTTACAATCTTTAATTGATTACTATATTGCACAGAAAGGGGAAAATCGCTTAAATGAACCTGTCGTGCAAGGATTTTTAAGGCCATCCTTAGAAAAATTTGCCCGATTTATTGATTTTATGATTGGACAAAGTGAAAAGGTACCACCACTTGTTGCCTTTACATCAGAAGAAGCAATATTGGGACGACAGTTGATTGAACATATTAATGTTGAATTAGAAAAGGCTCTAATAATAGAAAGAAAAGACGCTGCAGAAGAAAAGCAAGAAAAAGAATCTATTGATAGAAAAACCCATTTGGAACATGAGACTCATTCAGAACTTGAATCAGAATCCTTATTTACATTGGATACTTCACTCAAAACCAGTACAGAGTTGAAGCTTGAAAGAGAGCTTAAAGAGAGTTTGGACCTTCCGAGACCATTACCCCTTTGGGATCCAAAAAGTGGCATTAATTTTAACAGTTACCTTGAAAGTTGTTTAAAAACAGCTTTAGAAAATGAATCCAATGGTCATTCTTTAGCGGTCGTGAATGCTTTAGAGAAAATATTTTTATCATTTCCTGTTAGTCGTTTAGATTTTTTTAAACAGTTTGTTGATCCTCTATTAATAGCAAATAAAAGCAAAAAAGAAGTAGAGGAATTTGCGAGAAGCTGTCATAACAGTTTGACACAGTTAATGGGTTTATATAGAAAACATACCGCTAAGCATTTTGATTTGCCTTTTCCAAAACGCATGATCACCACAATGTCTGCAGTTAATGTAGCACGTAATTTAAACCAAATGGTTTGGAATGCAGATAAATATTGGGAAGAGACTCAAAATTATCGAATTCGATTTCCATTATACGCAACTGAAATTTCTAGTTCGTTTAACAAAGATAACCTGAAGGAGGAAGCAGAACAACTATATAAACATCATAATAAAAAAAAGATCCCTCTATTACTGATTTTTCCGGGCGCAGAAGATGTTAGTGAAACATGGATCTTAGGGGTAACTAGAGATGGATCTCCAATACTCACAAAGTTAAATTCAAATCCAGATAATTTTGAGAGTACTGCAGGACATTTTAGATTTAGACATCAATTTGGAGCATATGGATCTGGAGCAGAAACTGTTTCCGATTGGAGGATCCCACAATCATTATATGAAGAAATTCTTGAAAAGAATGCTCATCATATTACCAGTGAAATACCAACACAAGAATCGGTTAGGAGGCTCTTATCCTCCTATCACCTAGTATCTAAACTGCATTATGACTCAGGAAGAGTCGATCGTGAAAGAGAATTGCAGTGGCATGAAAAGGAATCAATTAACTTTGACAAACCCTATCTATTAGCGATTGATGAATTTCAGGCAAATAATCCGAGTTATATGGCAACCTATGAATACGAGTTTGATACAAGATATCAAGAATTACAAACTGCTTTTTCGAGCGAAAAATCTGATATACCTAAATCCCATGCAGATGAAAAGCGCAGCAAAGAATCTTTAAAATATTATAGCTCCCAAGCAGATGACTATTTCATTAATCGCATGAGAAACAAATTTCCTGACATCACTGAAAAGCTACTCAAATTTGCAATCACCAAGCTCGGCCCATTGCCCTTTATTTTTCATGGTTCGGATCAACACCTTCGAATACGATGGATAAAAGCTGCAGTCTATAATATTACAAATGGTTCTTGGGAAGCTCCAGAGACAATGGCCGACGATCCCAATTTTAAAAATTTATTAGATGATTTTTATTTTTCTCTTAGAACGCGAGATGTTGCGACTCATTGTATGGAGGTCCTCAATGGAGAAGCATTTGACGAAAGGTCTTTACAACTACTCGACACACCTGAAAAGAGATTTAAAAGAACAAAGGTAGAAATAACAGTGGGTGGTGGATATGGTAATTCAAAGGAAATTGAATGCCTAGATGGTTCATTCCACCCAGGAACAACACGTCCTATATCAGAAGCACATCCTGCAATAGAAGATTTAGAACTTAAGAGCCTGCTTGAAAAAGAAAGGCTCGAAGGGAATGTTTCTCATCTGCAATATAGGCGTTTAATTAGAGGAAAAACGAAGGGTATCACACAAAAAGAATCGATTTTGAGATTTGCTCATGCCAGAGTAAAGGAAGCAGGACAAATTACGGGTATTTTAGAATCATTTATAGATAATCCCGGACTCTTAAGAGAACAAGATTGTCGAAATTTTCTAATGCTCAATGTTTTTCAACCTAATTTATTAGAACGCTGTTTAAAAGATACCCCAGAGTATATGGGGACCATGATTGATTTCATACGACAAAGTATATTCTATTTTACTGATGGGCAAAGAATTGAAGAATCCGGGTTGCTTTGCTTACGTTTGGGTGCAACGCTTGAAAAATATTGCCAGGATTTTACCAAAAATAACCCAGAACACCCTTCTTCAAAAATGATATCAGAACATTCCGATGTTTTAACTCATTATTTGGATAATTTTTTATCAAAGCAACTGGAGGAAAATAACAAACAATTAAAAGAACATGGCATTAAAAAAAATATTCTCATCAGACAAGGTGAAATTTATCGAGTGATATTTTCTCGCTTACAAACCCGCTTAGAGAAAACTGGAGGCAAATTAGAAAAAGAAGAAGTATCTACATTAATCAGATCTCTATTCTTTAACACAACCATTCCAAAATCACAAAGCGGGCAAGAAATAAGAACCTTTAACCCAAACACTGCTAGGCAATCAGAAGAAATATTAAGCCAATGCATGCCACTTTTAAAGGCACATTTCAGTCGCTTGCCTGAAAAAGAACTCAGCTCTCTTTTAAACAGCCTGTTACGCCTATTACCTTCTTCTGACATTGCTTTAAAAGCTTTAAAAGACATTCCTGATGAAGCGATGCATTGGGAAGGGAGATATCCAGTTTTTCAACTTGATATACCGGGTGGAAAATCCTTATATTTTGATTGTCGAAAAATGGTATTTAAACATGAAAATGTCAGTTTGAAATCCTTGCCTGATTATTTTTATGGTAATAAAGCCTTTATTCAAAGCTTAGGAAAAAATGAACATATTGTTGAAGTATTCGATGATTTGGACTACTTTTGTGGCCAATTTACCCATGAGGATGGACACCACTATCGCGTTATTGCCCATGATCCCAATAATCCACATAATATTATTATTCAAAGAAAATTCAAAGAGCAATGGCTACAATTACAAGATTCTAATCTTCTTGATATGGTTGATTTACCAGAAACTTTAAAGAATGGTCAGCTACAATGTTGGGCTGGGGTTTCTATTGATGGGGAACAAATATGCCATATTACTGTAAAAGGGGGTAATTCAAGGGCTTGTTTATCAGAACTCTCAAAAGAAAGTGAAAAAATCGGAAGTGAAATTGCAAATAGTTTTTCTAAAATATTAGAAGATCATTTTGAGATTTCTAGAGAGAATAGAATGGGCAGCTTTAAGAAATATTGCGATAGTGAAAGGCCAGTGAAATTTGCCAATGCTAATTCTGACTTACAAGAACATGTATACCCTCTTAACATAATGTCTGTAGATGACTTGCCCATTGAAATGTCAAAGTATAATAGCAAAATTCCACTTTTGATTAAATGCAATGAGCGTTACTATATCTATGGGTATCCGACAGGAAAGGAGAGTGGAATTGAACCCAAATTAATATTAATGGTGGAAATGAAAGACAAAGGGTTCAACGCTTGGAATGATTATTTTTTAGAAATTCCAAAAAACCAAATAAAACTTATCGATAAAGAAAGTGTTTTAAAAATATACAATGATACCTTTCACGAAATTAAATTAAGTAAAGGACATACACAAGAACGCGAGGAAATTATATCTAGCTCTGACCCAAAAATTGATAAGTTGCTTATGGTTGGAACCAATCAATTAGCGCAGTCCATTATGGATAAATATAAAATTGTTGGACTGATTAAACAGCATTTTGGAGATTTTGATTTTCCAAAGTTTGATCCAGCATTGGGTAGATTTCAAATGGCTCGCGCCTGTGTACATCTTGGAATCAGTCTCGACGACTTTAAAAAAATGCAGAGAGAAGGTGCTGTTTTACCAAAAATGGTTCCTTTAGAGGAGCTTGATTTAATTAAGGCGTTTTTAACCAAAAAGGACACTCCGACAGCCCGAAGGCTTTTGGAAAGAATCAATGCATTATTTAAATGTGTTAATGATTTCGAAGCTCATGTAAAAGAAATTTGGCGACATCGGGCACATGGAAGAAGTGTTGAATTTATGGAAGAAAGAGGTGTTTTTGGAAGGCTGGATAGAATGTTAAATAATATTGGGAAAGGAGCTTTAATTCCTTGGAAAGTGGATGAACATCAAAATAAGATAAACTATGGATTAATGGACGTTAAGACCGGAAAAGGTGAAGATAAAAAAATCATCGAATATTTTAGTCGCGTTGAAGATCCCAAATTTCTTGAAATCTGGAAATCATGCCCTTTTGATAGAAATGCACCTTACATTATTTCATTGCCGCGATATAATATAGAATTAATTGCCAAGCGAGATCCAAAAACACAGACATTATATTATGAAACTAAAAATCCCCCCAATTTCCGACTAAAAATACCAAATGTTCCACCGGAGTTACCTTGGCTCAAAGAATTGCCAGGATTTGAATCCTTTTTGCCACTTGAGCGTCTCGAGGAGGTCGAAGTCGAACGTATCGACAAAGATGGGAAAGTCGAACTTATTAAAGAGGTCCGAGTTGTGGAAAAAGTTGCTCTTGTTCCAGTGCAACAATTTTTGCCAACTGATAAAGAAGATCATCTCACTGGATATTATAAAGTCGATTTTGACAAATCCAATACTGTCGTCACAACACTTTTAGAAAATCGTAGCCGTCAGGAAAGAGGGTTAGCAACTCCTCTTCCCGGTGAAGAAAATGTAATTGCTATGGAAAATTGGAAATTATTAGGATCTGAACACTATAAGATGTATTCTCTTGATGCTGAAGGAAAGTTGCAAAGTAAATCTTCTTCTGATTTTTTATATTTGGCTTATTTACAGCTGGCTGCCCATAAACCCATGGATGCATTGGAAACATTAAAAGGGTGTCAAAAAGGTCTAGAAGGAACCAAAGAAGAAATTGAATTATTAAGAAGAATAATGATGGAAATCCCCTTCAAAAGTGGCCAGGAAAGAAGTTTAGGCCTTGAAAATGAAGTAATTTTTTCTTATCCTGAAGTTCTTGCGGTACGAGCCTATACTGCTTCTTTAATGGCGCAATTTAAATATAAAAATAATGTTATTGAGCCTGAAGATCATTCGAAGTTGAGAAACTTAAACGATGATAACTATAACGAATACTATAAAAAAATATGGGACGAAAAAACAGTTAAATTTTATAACAACGATTTTTACGAAGCAGCATATCGGATTTATTATGAATATCATATTAGAAAAGGTAACATCCCTATTGAAATGCAGTTAAAGGAATCAGAAGAACAATCACTCACCAGACAAATATTTTCACATAACCCTCATTTGGTTTTGGGACCCATTGGATTTCGAGCCAAAGCATTAGAACTACGATCTCTGAATATGAAGCGAAAACATTTATTGCTACATGGGGCATCTCTCGAGTTAAAAAAAGTTGAAGAAGAAATTGCGATACTTAGAAAAACGTTGTTAAACCAAACTCCTGAAAGGTTTCCGGAAAAACCCAGCCCTATACTTCTAAAACCAAAGGTGACAGATGATCCTCCTTATGATTTATCCCAAGAGTTAGGAATAAGAACTAAAATTGAAGAATGGTCAAAGAAAAGCTTGGAGGAAGAAGACAAGGAGGGTAAAGAACTCAAGGCAGCAGCAGCCATATTCGAAGAAAGTGAAATAAAGGCTGAGGAAGATCCTTTTTTATCTAGTTTTATGCGAGAGACGAATAAAGATTATATCGCAGGAATTGAAAAGAATAAAGCGATATATCGAGATCGAACGGGCCTATTAGATTGGCTAAAGAATGAAGACAATAGAAAAAATTTAAAAGAACGCTTGTTGACTCCCTCTTTAGGAGATGAAGGCCGAAGAGAAAAATCATCAATCAATTTACGGGATGGTAAGGAACAATTAAAAAAGTTACGTGAGGAAATTGAAGTTTTGGCAGGTTTGAAAGTTTCTGGAAAGGAGGCAGGAGAAAGAAGTAAACTTAAGGTAATGGGAAGAAAAAGAATAGAACCCAAATTAGCTTCTGGAAGCGAACTTAAAAAAACTGACGAATTATTTGCTCTTTTTCTAAAAGGGGACATGTCATTATACAAGAAAAAAACAGGGCTTAATGAGACAGAAATCAAGAGCTTACATGATAGAATTGATCAATACTTATTATTGCATACCCAACTTCAACAAAAGGCGAGGGTTTATGACTTATTAAAAAAATTAGAAGATAAAATGAATAGTCCAGATGAACAACAAGCTTTTCTTCTGGCCTTAACAGAGCAACTCAAGGCTAAGCGCTGTTATACAGCAAAAGAAAATCCGGAAATGTATTCTCTCATGTTATTGTGGGAATATTATGAAAATAAATTAATTAGGCCTCAACAAAAAGATCTGATTGTTGACTTATTGACTAAAGATGGTGGTAAATATAAAAGCCAAGTAATTCAAATGTTGATGGGGGAAGGGAAAACTAAGGTTCTATGGACCTTGCTCGCAATGAAACAAGCCGACGGCATCACTTTACCGACAATTGTAGTCCCTAAACCTTTATTAAAGCCAACCTATAATGATTTGGTTGCAATAACAGCAAAATTTAACAAAAAATGTCATCAATTTCTATTTTCACGCGATAAACCGGTCGAAAAAAATTACTTTGGTCTACTGTTTAAGCAGTTACAAGATATCATTCGTGATGGGGAATTTTTGATAACCACCCCAGATAGTATGCAAGCGTTAGAACTTAAATTGATAGATTTGCTATCTCAAAAGCCAAAAGTGGTTTCAGAAATCCTAGAGTGGAAAAATCAAATAAGCAATTTATCTAATATTTTAAAATTATTTCGACGTCAAAGTCATGCGTTGATTGACGAAGTGGACACCGCTCTGAGTGTAAAAGATGAACTCAATTATACCTTAGGAGAAGCAGAGTCGATTAAACCCGAAAAAATTCATTCCATTATTCAATTATTTAATTTGTTTGACAGTTTGTCCATCGATGTTTATGCAATGCTGGAAAAACCCGATGTCTCTTTAAATAAGGTGGAATGGGAAAAGCTTTTCGATGAACTGGCTACTCTCGTCGTAGAGAGTGATGAGAGTCCATTGTATTCTTTTTGTCAGGAACTCACCCCCCTACTTCAGAAAACATTAAAAAATTACTTGTTAGATAAAACAATCGCAGTCCCTGATTTTGTATTAAATGCAACATCTGAAGAAAGGGAAAAAATTGACTTAATAAAAGGTTATTTAACCAATATTCTACCAAAGACATTAAAGAATAAAAGGAACTTGCATTATGGGTTTTCAAAATTGCCTGAAAAAAACAATTACGAGATGGCTATTCCTTATGTTGCAAACAATATCCCAAATGAAGCCTCTCATTTTGAAATGCCAGAAATCACCTTAGCCTATTCATTGCAAATACATAAGCGACCCAGTCATGAAGTATCGATAATTTCTATTCAAAATATGTTGAGCGATTTTTACGATCGAGTTGAAAAAGAAATGCAATTGGCATTAGAGCAAGGAGAAATATTAGAGCGCTCCAAAACAAGGGCGGCCTTAGAATTCTTCCAGTTAACAGGCGATCAATTAGCTGATATCCCACTGGCCGATATAAAAAAATGTGATGATTTCAGAATTAAAATGAGTACCAAAACTAAGGTGAAAGATTATTGCTTAGAGCACTATGTTTTAAATAAAATTGATCAAAGTCCGGAAGTTATACGTAGTAATTCACATAATTTTGCAAGTCAATTTGCTTCTGTGGAGGCCGCTACTGGAACTCCTTGGAATCGAGGGACATTTCCCGAGTTTTTAAAGTTTAATGAAAGAGGTACTCTGGGTACAGATGGTCAAGTGTTGGATTTATTAATTTCTCAGAATGTCCCTGTTTATTTGTGTGATGAAAAAAAGCCAAAACTCTTATTAAAGAAGATGTTTGATATGTCCAAATATAAGGACACCACACGTGCTTTTATAGATGTGGGCGCATTCTTTGCAGGGGTTCCTAATGAGACAGTTGCAAGGGATTTTTCAAATTATTTTTTAGAAAATCGGCATCCTATTAAATATGTTCTCTTTTTTGATGAAAGTAATCAATTATGTGCATTACCGGTTGCCTCTGTATCAGAAGGGAAACATCCAATCCCATTAAAATCGACGGACCCCGATTATATAGCGAAAAAATTAGGGTGTAAACCTGATCAATGTTTCACCTATTATGATGAGTGGCATACTCGGGGTATCGACATTCGACAGATGGTGAATGCCAATGCTTTTATAACTGCCTCTGAAAAAACTTTAAAGAGTGACTTTGCACAAGGTGCCTATCGTATGCGTGGTTTAGCCTCCGGTCAAACACTGGAATCTTTCATTTCGTCCGAAGTTGCAATAAATTCCATTGGCAAAAGTGCTTGTGTTATTAAAGACATAGCTAAAATGACCACAATCAATACAAGAAAGCGGCTGGCCGGGGATCATTTTGTGGGTGCAATACAAGAAATACAAAATTTTGTGCGTAATGATTTATTTGAGCGTATCTTAAATTTGACTGATCCTGAAGTTCAACATGATAAATTAGCATGCTGCAGAAATGCGTTCTCTCAAAAATCTATTCAATCAGCAACGGCCCGTTTTGGTGGCGTTAAGTCTGAACCAGAAACGAAAATTTTATTAGAAGATTTTGCAAAAACTTGTTATGAACAATGGCTTGAATTTGCTAAAGAAGCAGGATTTGAATTGTTTGATATTGATAAAAAAAATATAGATAATAAGATTAGAAACTGTGTTGCGATCAGTTTACCTAGATGTTTAAAACAGACTCGCACAAGATTAAACCCAACTGCCCCCAAGGAAGATATCGCTCATTCAAAAATAGAATCCAGAGATAAAAAACGAGAAAAGGAGAGTCATACTGTCAGTGCAAGTGACAATATAACACCCATGAGACTCGATAGTACTACACAAGCTCAAAAACATAGGCAGCGCGAGACTGAAACCGCTGATCAGAAGGAAAAGCAAGAAGCCGTAATACCTTCTGGTGTTTTACCCATCCGATTTTATCCCTGGACGGAAGCTGAGCTAGCACAACCGATCGATAAATTTATTGCTAGTAATAGCCTTAATACCATGGCATGGCCAGATTATGAGGATAGAAAACGGAAGCTTTTTGAACCATTCGGATATAAGTGCCCCTACAGTTGGAGTTTTTCTGATAATATTCATGTGAGTCCTAATTTTTTAGAAACAGATAATTATTCTCCCAATTATATGGCCCATAAGAAGCCTGTTTTGTTTTATGCAATGATTGAAGATAATCGCGAACTTTCTGGTCGACCTTCAGCGGAACGACCACGATATTATATGTTGTTAATTACTCCTGAAGAAGCAGAAGCATTGAAAGTCCGTGGACCTAGTAAAGAGGATGATCATTTAAAAATTTCTGTTAGAACTGCACATGGTAAACACTTTGGGTGCGATAAACTTAATACTGATAATGAAAAATGTAAAGCGCTAATCGAACAGATTGAGTTTTTTAACGGAGATGCACACTTGCTTTCAAGAAAAGCAAAATCTTCACAATGGTTTGAAAAGGAGTATCCTGAAGAAGTTGTTCAGAAAATACATTTTTTAGAAAATACTATTTTACCTTCACATCCTGAAAAGAAAAAATTCTTAGCCGGATTAAAGCAAAAATTATCAGAAGTGGGCAGAGTGAAGGCATTATTACATTCCCCTGGACCTGATAAAAAAGGAGTTGTTGAAGGTGAAAGAAAACGAACGGGTGATCAACCTACAATAAAATCAAGTGGCGGCAGCTCTCATTTCCGTTCATAGAATCAAGCTCTTTTACAAGAGCTATTGGTCAGCGGCTCTTTTATAGTAGGTATGCTAGAAATCGAGTGCACCTGCATTGTCATAATTTATCGCATTTAAAGGGAGGTTGCTGCAGCTGGACCCCTACTGGGCGCATCTCCTACTAAAGTTCTAAAATTTGTGATATTAAGATCAATTGCTTCTAACATCCTTTTAAATTCATTGACGGCGGCTGGGTGAACATTGTCAGCCCGATCTGTACCATGCCGCCTTTCGAAGGTCATCGTAGCAAATTTGCCAAAGTTAATTGTTAATTTATTATCGGGAAGAGATCCAGCTGCCGTTATATTCTCATATCCTGGTATTTCTAATTTTGTAATTAGAGCAAGGAAGTTTGGGAATGATACAGGTACGCTTGGGGAGGTTAAAATTTGCAATATTAGGTCTATTTCCTTTTTGTCGCGTCCTAGCACTAACTTGCCCAATATTCGTTTAGTCCATTCTTCTTTTGCTCTTTGTTCCTCTATGTCCTTTTTCGCTTTTTCTTCGGCCATTCTTCTCATGAAAAGCAGCTCTTCATCTGCAGCTTTTCTTTCAGCTTTGCCCTCTTTGGCGAATTCTTTTTTAACTTTTCTGTCTCCAGCAAGAACAGTGTCATGAGAAACGCCCGCTGCCGCAGAATCTTCAGATGTAACTAAATCAGCAATAAATTCTCGTCGGATGGCATCCATTCTTTCTCGAATCAATTGAAGCGAATCCATTTTACTGCTCAAAAAAGTACGCATTGCGAATAAAAACGCTTGTGATTTAAAAAACATCTGCGGAAGAAAAAACCCTACATTCGAAATATCACCATTAAAACCAGTTTCTATTTTTTTTAAACGAGACTGAATAAATATAAATGCACTACTCATAACAAAGTCTCTTATTTCTTCAAAATTAATTTCTCCTCCAAGGGTTAGAGTGGCTACTGTAATGGTGTCCTTTTTATCTTCTATGAAGTTGCCGAGATCAGCTAATTGTTTGGAAAAATAGCGCCGAGCTTGCTGAATTATAATATTTTTTCCTACGGGATTTCCTTCTTCCACCAATTTTTTATGTGGGTCCTGTAAAGAGTATGCGGCCAGAAAATTTATCTGTTCTTCGGGAAAGTAGTTATTTATGAATTTGTAATAGTCCTCGATATATCTAACATCTTCTGAAAGTTTTCTGATAATTGCTTGAGGTAATTTAGCAAAGCAGTCTGTTACAGAGGAGGAAAGTGTTTGAAAAAGGGGTGAGACTCTCTTACGGATCTTCCGATCTGGCAGTTGACTGATACATGTTAAAATTTTTGTGGCCTCACTTTTAAAAACCCTATCAAATCTAACACTTTCTGCAAAAACGAGTGTTAACATGTAAAGAAGCGATTGATTAAATTCAGCAGGAGACGCCTCTTTTTTTTGCACTTCGCGGAGGGCTTGGTTCCACATGCGGTCATGCTTTTCTATGAATGACCAGACGTTCATGGATTGTTTTTCAGGTCCGGTGTAACTCTCTAGACTCTTCCAATATTTATGATTAGAGGTGGTAATACTTGCGAATGCACGAGTATACGGATGTTGTACTTCTTTAAATTTTCTAATAACCGTTGTCTCTTTTGGGTATTCTGTAGCTTCAATAACAGACGCAACTGCATTATCATGTATTTTCTTTTGTTCTGCGGGTGTCAAAACTGTCCATTTTTGTATAATTGCAACTGTTTTTGCGAATTTTTCAACCTTTGCAGTGTCTCCATTTCTTCTTGCAGCTTCTTCTTGAGTCATGGCAATTTGCAAAGGAATTGCTTTATTGCCATCCAGAAATGAGGGATCTCCTCCGGCATCACACAACGCTTGAAAAATCTCAGCGTGGCCACCTGCTGCAGCCTGATGCAAGGCTGTTGTTCTGTGGCTGGGTTTCCCTGGCTCATCCGCTGCTATAGCGTTGACAGAGACACCTTTTTTAAGATACCTGTTAACACCGCGCAGATCTCCATGAAAAGCAGCATCTCGTAATGCTTGTTCGTCTGCTATTTTTAATTCAATTGCAGTTAACGGTATTGCAGCCATTCATCATTCTCCAAAATTGTAATTCTGTGTTTTCGGGATATTTTTCATTAAATATGATATTTCACTTTTGTGAGATTATACATCAGTTGACTCTCTAAGCACATCTGAACTTATGAACAGTATATGTTTAACTGTAACTACCCGGGCTCATCCTTTTCTTTGATTATTTCTGTTCTTGATTATTACAATATTGTTTAATATAATCAACTTTGAGTTGTTTAAAGTTGATTATGGAGAACATTTATTAATACTGTTTCTTTGTCAAAAATGAGTCGCTTAACCCTTAAAACTTTAGGAGATATGATTAAAGTTGCAAGAAAAGAGCGGGGTATTTCGCAAAATGACCTTGCGGAGAGATTGAATGTCAGTCGTTATACGATTATGGCGATTGAAAAAGGTGATCCAAAAGTTACTGTTGGGGCAGTTTTTGAAGCTGCAGCCATTGTGGGGATAAGACTATTAGCGGACGATCAAGAGAATTTACAGAAACTTGCTAAAAGCATCACTCAATTTAATACTTTGTTACCCAAACGTATACGACGTAAAGATGAGCCTATAGATGATAACTTCTAGATTAGAGTCTCATAAAGATGCATTTGTTTGGATTTTTTTGCCAGAAAATCCCTTCCCTACGATTGTTGGTCGTATAACAAGAAACGATCAGATGTGTTATTTTAATTATGGGCAAAGTTATCTAGAAAATCCGGCTGCTATCCCTCTTTCTCCTTTTGAGTTACCACTTAAAAAAGGAATCTTTTCTCCAGAGGGCATCAATACCATACATTCCTGTTTAAGAGATGCTTCACCTGACGCGTGGGGTCGTCGATTAATTGATTTTAGGTATGCACAATTAGAATCAAATGAAATAGATTATTTGTTATTATCAGGTAGTAATCGTATTGGGGCACTAGATTTTCAATTATCCAGTACAGAATATCAAGCAAGAGAACCAAAAAGTGCTTCTTTAGAGGAACTCTTGGAGGTTACTTCTTGCATAGAATTACAAAAACCCATCCCTTTCGAATTAGATTTTGCATTATTACGTGGAACAAGTGTGGGGGGAACAAGACCAAAAGCTCTTATTCAAAATAAGGGAAAAGAATGTATTGCCAAATTTGGTTTATCTCAAGACCATTACAATATCATTAAAGCAGAATTTATTGGCATGCAACTTGCCAAAAAATTGTCACTCAATGTTCCAAATGTTAGTTTGACGAAAGCACTTGGAAAAGATATTTTAATCGTGGAACGATTTGATAGGGATTATACCCCAAGTGGTGTCACCCGTCGTTTAATGTTAAGCGGATTATCTTTGCTTAATCTTAATGAAATGGAGGCACGATATGCGAGTTATTGTGATCTGGCTGATGTTATTAGACAACATTTTGATAAACCTCATGCACAATTACTTGAATTATATAAAAGATTGATTTTCAATATTCTTATAGGAAACACGGATGATCATGCAAGAAATCATTCTGCTTTTTGGGATGGTAAAAAATTGCAATTGACACCTGCTTATGATCTTTGCCCACAACTACGATCGGGTCAAGAAGCAACTCAAGCTATGGCAATTGAGGGTTCTCAAGGTAATTTTTCAACTTTGGAGAATGTCCTCTCTGTATCAGAGCATTTTCAAATAACACTAAACATTGCTTGTGAGATAATGGAGGATATGATAATTACATTAAAAGAAAATTGGGAATCCGTATGTAAAGAAGCAGAAATTTCTGATTTAGAACGTAATCGTTTGTGGGGAAAATCCATATTAAATCCTTTTTGTTTTCAAGGTTTTGGTAAAACAAGAAGGGGTCGAATCTAAATACCAAATCATTAATTTGCTCTAAAACACAACAAAAAATAAGGTGGTGAACTTTTTGGATCTAGTGACCCTGGATCCTTAGCGTCTAGCTTTAGCTTTAACTTTATGTGGATTTGTAGTTGGAGTCTTTTTACGTGGTATTTTATGAGAGGTACCTACAGCTGAAGCAGGGCTTGCACTTGCGGGCACTGCAGGAGTTACTCTGCCAAATGCGGGGATAGAACTAGGTTCGACGGCACTGGATATCCGGGATGCTGACACTGCCTCTAATAATGAGAGAAATGTTTTCGGAGGAGGAAGATCAGATGACTCGGGGCGTGATCTTACTGTGGTGGCAAAGAAGGGTGTAAAAATAGCACCGGCATCTGATGCCCGGGATACACTTTCTAACCTTGGTCTAAGATCTAGGAGAGCGGAAGCCAATGTCGAAGATTCATCATCAGATTTTTTACGCTTCTTGTCTCTGTGTTTCGCAGATTGGACAGAAACAGCAGCCTCATCGTTATCATCGTCATTACCAGACTCGAGAGGCAGGGCACGTTTTACAACAGGCAGAACTGAATCCGGAGAACCTAGTTTCCTACCTGCGGGAGCAGACGGGATCGCTGGTGCGTCTTGTGGAACGGACAAAGATGGAATAGCGGGTGCAGCCGTTGTTGCGGGTGCATCCGTTGAAACAGACGAAGGTGCAGCAGCAGACACAATTGGAGCTGATACTGCCGGTACAACGCGTTTTAATCGGGCTTCTAGCCCCAAACGTTTTACAGCAGCTATAGCAGGTTCGAAACCAGTTTCGGCGGATTTTATATAATAGGGTGCAAAGTATGTTCCTTTTTGGGACAGAGTACTAGCAACTTGATATTCATTGCAGTATCCCAAATAATAGTTGCCTGCCCCCTTAACCCCTAAAAAGATGGCTTCCCTAAGGAGGCATGCAATTAATTCACTCTCTTCTTTCTCTTCTTTTCTTGATTCCTCTTCTGCAGGGAATGGATTCTGTTGACGCTGAAATATGAGATATTTTGCCAAATTAATTCTTGCATTAGGATTCTTGATAGAAGCTATCTCTAAATCTGCTAATTGTTTTTTACTGAGTTTTTTTTGTAAGGCTGTTTTATCCAATATTTCCACTTTGTCCAATATTTCCACTTTGTCCAATATTTCCACTGCTTTGTCATCATGCGAAAAAATATTCTTCAACATGCTGCCCAATTGCCTTGCCTTTTTAGCTCTTGCATTAGCATTTCTCGATTCCTGTTTGCGATATTCCATAATAGAGTTACTCATCCTCGATTCAAAGTTTTGAAGTCCTTTTTCAGCCTGAGGAAGATGAGGGCTCGCTTTCCGATAATAATGAACAGCCATTTTGGCATGAAGCAACCATGTATCCTCAAGAATGGGCACTCTTGTGTCCTCACTTTCAGGAAAACACCATTGCGCATGACGACATGCGTCTTTCAATGTATCCATATGGAGTTCTGTAGCTGTTGCAGGACTCGCAGATGGCGCTGGCGCTTGCATTGCTCTGCCTGCTGCCATTGCACCCGTTGTAGGGAAATATGCGTGTGGTGTAAACAACATTGTTTTCGGTGCAGTGGAAGGAGTAGCGGCTACTGTCATAGCTGCTGCAGCATCCGCCGGTAGATGGGCGATTGCAGGTGAGGGTGCAAATGCAGCAGCAGAATCACTTGTTGGTATGACTGAATCTGCAGCTTCAGAGCCAGCTGGAGCCGCAGATTCCAACTCTAAAGGTGAACTTAATTTAACCTTTCTTCTTCTTACAAGACGTAGCCTTTGATCTAAAGCGGCCATTTGTTGCGCTAATGTCCTTTTATTTGCTTCTAAAAGTGTTTCTTCTAGTGTTGCTGCGGATATCCAGAATTCTTTGGCCTTCAGTATATTCTTTTCAACGTATAAACCCTCTTCATAGCACTTTGCCACATACTCGAGTGCCTCTAGGTCTTTTGGTGTCTTTTTTGGTGCCATTTCTAGAGTTTTAATAAACTCTAGACCATTATCCTGTATTAAAGCCTTTTCAACCTTCATGATCTTGAGTATTGAAGGTACGTGTTTCTTTTTGGCTAACGATAATAATGTGTCTAAAAATAATTGTCTATTTTTGACACCTAAACTCAATTCATAGGCTCGACATATGAAGACTTCCGCTTCCTGATTTCCTAAGGCGGCTGCCTCTGTGAAAAGTTTAAAGGCTTGTTCGGAATTTTGTCTGGTATGAATGCCCATCTGATGACAATGAGCCAAGTTCAGTTTAGCGAAAGGGAAACCCTTGTTTGCATCCTCAACTAAAACCTCATATTGTCTCCGATCCAAGACCTGTAATTCCTTTGGTGTTAATTGTCGTATTTGATGTTGATGATTCACTTGGGGAAGAGCTGCCATATGATATTCCTCATTAAATTTTTGAATTTATGTGTATGTAATCGTTAATTAATAAATTATATTGTGCAAAAGTATACTAACTTAAAAATTAAAAGTCAACAAACTTGTTCTCACTCAGGGGATCCAGAACAATTGCTAGATTATTAAATACTGGAGCTTTTAGTTAAGCTTTTTGAGGGGAGTTTTTATGCTATTCTAAAAGTAAGTTATTATACTATGCCATAGATGACATATAGTCAATTATGGCAATGTTAGGAGTAGCGATGCCCTGGGATATTCGACAAATCAACCCTTTTTTAACGAGTTTCACTCAACCGGAAGGCTCTTCTTGTAAAATTAGCGAAGCAGATGCTATTCATGAGGACAGGCAAATCAGTTTTACTGTTGTAGCGGTCACGCCAGAAGATTATCAGACACTTTATCAGCAATTTGAATTTCACCCTGAATTTGGATTTGCGCAACATCATGGCGTTTTTATGACAGAGATGGGGTATTACTGTTCATTAAGTGTAGATGAGGGCACAGAAAGAGAAGTTTTATTAAGATTTTTAAATGAATTAATCCAATTTGAGCCTCAATTACAAGAAGTGTTATCGGGTATCAAAAAATCTTTGAATTATGTCGATAGAGAAACTGCTTATGGGGCTTTAATGCAAAAATTTGAAAGAGAAAATTTTATTTTTGTTTTATTAGCCGCTAGAAAATTATATAAACAAGGGCATAGAGATATTTTTCATGTATTGGCGAGTCGTTGTTTTGAAGTGGGTCGTGAAAGAGAGGGAATCTTAGCGTTACATTTAATTCCGGTTGATGATGTATTAGGAAACTTTAGGGCTGCGGAAATGTTTAGAGGTATGGCAGAACATGGGTAAATTTAAATTTGATCCAAAAACTGTAGCAATGGAATTTATTTTTAATGTAACTGCTTGTTCAACTACTCCAATGGTTGGTGAGAAAGGGACATCCAAACATTTATTTGAGGCAGCACTGGGTGTCGTTACAGCGAATGAGACTTGTAAAGCAAAACGAGACAAAACTTTTGAAGAAAAAGAAGAAATTGCAAAAGCAGGACATAAACTGAATGATTTAAAGAAGGAAGCAGAGGCAAAGGAAGCGGCAGCATTAGGAATTGGTCCTATAGTACCGTCAACCCCAGGTATCCCTCCATCGATCACGGGTTCTGGTTCGCCCCCTGGATCTGCTCCACCGCCCTCAGGTTCTAATCCTCCACCCTCAGGTTCTGGTCCAACTTCGACCTCAGGTTCTGGTTCGGGTACTCGATAAGCAAGCGGAAATAGGAATAGGATATGACGTGGTCAAAAATAGCTGAATCAGAAAAACATAAACATTTTAGAAGGGTTGATGCACCTGGAAATAAAGTATTAGAATTTTTAGTGCAACGAGAAAATAAAGAACTTTCAGTTTTATTGATACTGACACCTGAAGCTTATCAAGCATTATATACCCACTTTGAAAAGCACTCTGAATTTGGATGTTCCAAAAAACTGGGAGTATTGATGACCAACAATGGTTATAAATGTGCTTTAACGGTACAAGAGGCAACAGAAAAAGATGTTCTGGGTCGTTTTTTGGACGAGATCCTTGCTTTTGAGTCTGGAGTTTCAGAAATTTTGGGAGAAGTGAAAACATTTGCACGTTTTTTAGATGTAAAAGCGGCGCATCAAGATTTACTACAACATTTTGAGCTTGAAGGATATGAGGCTGCGTTGGTGCTTGCTAAAAAAATATATGAAGAGGGCATACGGGATGTTTTTGTGGTAATTGCCAAAGCTTGTATTGAAAAGAGCCAAATAGATCAAGCCTTGGAAGTATTTAAGCAAATTCCTGAGAGGGATCATAGGGCGCATTTTGAAGCGGCTAAATTATTATTGACTCTTAACAATGATTCCTTGGCTTTAGAATACTTGTTTAAAGCTGGGAATGATCCCGTTGTTCAAGAAATTCGAGATCGCGTTTTTTGGTTATGTGCGAATAAAGCGGCTGGAATAGAATCAGAAGAGGTTATTATTCGAGGGATACGTTTAAACGATCCCAAAACAATGATTGCTATTACTAAGAAAATAAAAGATTTGCAGGTGGAAACGGAAGGATATACTGCTGAGCAAATACGATTAGAAACTTCATTAAAAGAAATCCAATCAAAATTTAACGTTTTTCTTCAATCAAAAACTTGATATAATCATTTTTTGCACCCACCCTAAAGGGGATATTCCAAACTTCTTTCTATGGAGATTTAAAAGTGACTGCAGATCAGTCTTTGATTAGTTTGTTTACTAATGCTAGCTTGCTGGTACAGCTGGTAATGTTGTTACTTCTTTTAACCTCTATCATATCTTGGGCGTTGATAGTTCAACGTTGGCAAGTTTTTTCACGAGCTAAGAAGGGGTTTGATCAATTCGAAAACACTTTTTGGTCAGGAATTGAACTTACAAAACTTTATCAGAAAGTTTCTTCTCAGCGCAGCGAATTAAGTGGTACTGAGAATATCTTTTTATCCGGGTTTAAAGAATTTATTCGTTTAAGAAAACAACCAGCCATTCAAGCAGCTGCTGTTATGGAAGGGGCGCAACGAGCTATGCGAGTTTCTGCATCTCGAGAAATTGAGCGTTTAGAAGCGCATTTACCTTTTCTTGCAACGGTGGGTTCTGTAAGCCCTTACGTTGGGCTATTTGGAACAGTGTGGGGTATTATGAATTCTCTTCGGGCATTAGGGAGTGTTCAGCAAGCAACATTGTCCATGGTTGCACCGGGGATATCAGAAGCATTGGTTGCAACTGCAATAGGTTTGTTTGTAGCTATTCCCGCGGTAGTTGCCTATAACCGATACACGAATTATTTACAGGGCATGACGAATCGTTATGACATGTTTCTAGAAGAATTTACTAGTATTTTACATCGACAGGCACATATGCCATTAACGATGCCTCAGTCTAAATCTGTTGAAACCGAAGATAGTCATTGATTAGATAGTAGATAGGATTATATGAATAAAAAATTTCGTGTAACCCGCCGTCCTATGGCAGATATTAATATCGTGCCTTATGTAGACGTGATGTTGGTATTGTTAGTGATATTTATGGTAACTGTTCCTGTTTTAACTCAAGGGGTGCATGTGGAGTTGCCACAAGCAAAGGCAGAAGCATTGCCTCATGATCAAAAACCGCCGATAGTGGTATCCGTGGATGCAAAGGGAAGTTTATTTTTAGATACTGTAAAAATTCCAATGGAAGCGTCGGATTTAGCAGTTAAAGTGCGCGCTGCATTAAAGTTAGATCCAACACGTGCAGTATTGGTGAAGGGTGATAAAAATGTAGATTATGGTCGTGTTCTGGGTGCTATGGTTTTGTTAAAACAAGCTGGGGTGGCCAAAGTGGGATTAATGACCCAGCATACCGAGGAAAAAAAGAGTTAGCGTGTGAATAGAGAGAGGCAGCAGTACGGTTTTGGTTTAATCATTTCCCTCATTATTCATGGAGGTTTAGCTGCTTTATTGCTTATAAGTATAAAAACAGGGATTAACACCAATGCGCTTCCAAGCCCACAAGGTGAAATTGTTCAAGCAGTGATGGTTGATGAAAAACTAGTAAATGCAGAAGTTAAACGGCTTGAAACTGAACAGCTACAACAAAAAACCGAAGAAGAAAATCGAAAGCAAGCTTTGGCACAAAAAGCAGCTGAAGCAAAACAAGAAAGGGAACAAGAACAAGCAAAACTTGAAAAACTGAAACAAGAGCTTGCAAAGGTAAAAAAAGTGGAAGAAGAACAATTGGCTGACATTAAAATTGCTAAAGAAAAAGAACAAAAACAATTAGAAGTACTGCGCCAGAAAAAAGAAAAAGAACAAAAAGAGTTAACAGCATTAGATGACCAAAGGCAAGCTGAACAAGATCGTGCTCAGCAAATGCGTGTTGAACGTGAGAAAGAAGAAAAACGCAAACAAGTAGCACAACAACAAGCTGAAGCCAAACAGAAACAAGCTGAAGCTAAACGTTTAGCAGCATTAAAGGCAGAAAAACTTAGAGCAGAGAATCAAAAACGGATCATGAGTGAAGCAGAACGAATTTTAAATGAATGGGGAGCGAGGGTGCGCAGTAACAAGCGTGAGGCGTTTGAATTGCCAGGAGATTTATTTTGTAATTTAATTGTTTCTCTATTGCCGGATGGTAATGTTCAAGATATCAGAATTTTAAAAAGTAGTGGAAATCCAGTTTATGACAATTTAGTTATCACTGCAGTTCGTAAAACGGAACCTTTTGATATGCCAGGGGATCCTTCAGTGCGAGATCAGGTTAAATCATTTGAATTAGGTGTAAAAAATATTGAGGATGGTACAACATGAAAAGACATTTTATTATTATAATTTCTTGTTTGATAGGCTTGACTGGGCTCGTAGTCTCTCTGAATGCCCATGCTCGTTTATATGTTGAGATAGCAGGCGGAGGAACCAGTGGATTACCCATTGCTGTAGTTCCCTTTGGATTTGAAGGGGGTTCACAAGAGGGAACTGAAGATATTGCACAAGTGGTGAGAAAGGATTTACAAACCAGTGGGCTTTTTAGACCGATTTCACCCCAAGAAATGCGGCAATCTCCAACAACTGAAGCAGGGGTTCAATATCCGTATTGGCAAAGTTTGGGAGTTGATAACATGGTTGTGGGGCACATTCAAAAAACGGGCCGCTCTGCTTATACCGTAAAATTTGAACTGCTGGATGTTGTTAAACAAAAATCAGGAATACCTCAACGCCCAATACTCACAGTACAGTTTGATAATATTCGTGGGAATGATTTCCGAGCGTTAGCACATCATATTAGTGATTTGGTTTTTGAAAAGTTGATTGGGATACGAGGAATTTTTTCTACGCGGATTGCCTATATATCAGTGGCACAAGGTTCAAAAGGAACCACTCAAACCATTGAAGTGGCAGATTATGATGGGTTTAATTCAAAGCCGTTATATCGATCGCATTATCCTTTATTGTCTCCCAGTTGGTCTACGGATGGAAAAAAGATTGCTTTTGTTTCTTTTGAAAAAGAACGGCAAAGTATTAATGTAGTCGATGTAATATCGGGACGTGTTGAACGGGTTGCACAGTATCCAGGTATTAATAGTGCACCTGCTTGGTCACCAGATGGCAGAACTTTGGCTTTGGTCCTTTCAAAAGATGGAAGTCCAAAAATTTATACTTTAGATTTAGCGAGTCACCAATTGACGCGTGTAACTGAGGGTGCGGGTGCAGATACTGAACCCACTTGGTCTTCTAATGGGGGATCAATTGTATTTACTTCTGATCGGGGTGGAAAACCCCAGATTTACAGAGTAACATTAGGATCGGGAAGAATTGAGCGCTTAACGTTTAAGGGCAATTACAATGCAACACCGTCTGTAACACCTGACAATAAGCACTTAGTTACATTACATAGAGATGAGGGTGGGTTGTTTAGTATTGCAGCGCATACTTTAAATACGGGATCGGTGCGGATCTTAACGCAATCAAGTTTAAATGAATCCCCACGTTTAGCGCCAAATGGTATGATGGTTATCTATAGTGCTCTTGAGGGTGGAAGAAGAGTATTAGGTGCTGTAACTTTGGATGGTCGACTGAAGATTCGACTTCCAGCACAAGAAGGGGATGTTAAAGAGCCGGCATGGTCGCCATTTGTATCTCGGTAATATCGGTTTTAGTTTAATTAGGAGAAGTTCATGGGTACTCATAAAATCATGAGAGGCGTTTTAAATACAGTATTAACAGTATTAATGACAAGCCTGGTATTGGGTTTGGTAGGATGTGCTAAACGCGGACAATCATCAAGTATTGGGGGCGGTGTTGGGGATTCCATGCAATTTTATGGGACACAAGTGTCTGCCGAACAAGAGCGGGAATGGTTAGCTAAAAATACTTACTTTTTTGGTTACGATAGATTTGATGTCAGTGATGAAGACATGATGTCAATTTATGCGCATGCAAAAAAATTGATAACGAAACCAAACACACGCATTCGAGTTGAGGGACATACCGATGAACGAGGCAGTCGTGAATATAATATTGCTTTAGGAGAACGTCGTGCAAAAGCAGTGGCAAATATTCTGATGTTGAAGGGAGTTGGGCAGCATCAGATCAGTGTCGTTAGCTATGGTAAAGAAAAGCCAGCCTCTATGGGTCATGATGAATCTGCTTGGACTGAAAATCGACGAGCTGTCATTGTATACGAGGTTGAGTAATCATGATGTTACTCAAACAGTCAGTGAAAATTACGATGGGGATGTGCGGCCTTTTGGCCGCCTTCCAGTTGATGGCAGAGCCGATTGTTGAATCGCGTACGGGTCAACCTCAGGTGAGGTCTTCTCAAGAGCGATCGTATTCCACTGCACAAAGTAGTCAGCAGCGACAATCTTCTTCTAATGCTGGTTCTAATACTGAACAAGTGACTCCTTTTACTTTGTCTCGTATGGAAGCCTTAGAACAAGAAGTCCGTGAATTACGTGGTCAAGTTGAACTTCAAGATCATGAAATTAAACGTTTAACCAAAAGCCAACAAGATTTATTTTTAGATTTGGAGCGTCGTCTTAATCAACAGAAGGGTGGTGTAAATCCTAATGCAAAATCTAAGCCCAATGATGTTAATCAAACTACACAACGTCCTAAGACTGAAGGCAAATCAAAACCAGCACCAGGAATGATGCCTTCAGGTACAGAGCCTGCAACGACACCGACTGTAGATGACTCCATTATTGTTGATCCGGATGTTTTATCCTCTGAGACAACTTCTTCTTTAGGATCGGAAGCTACAAGCGATCGTAACGTAAAGTTATATACACCACAGACTGAAGCAGAAATTTTAGCAGACAATATTTCTATAGACAGTACTATAGATACTACTACTGAAATCCCAGACAATACAGCGACAGTAACGCCTAAAAAAGTCCAAACCGCACCTAATCCAATTAAAGGGACAGCAGCAGAAAAAGGTATTTATGAGTCTGCTTATAATTTGGTGTTAAACAAACGGTATCAAGAGGCAGTTCCTGCATTACAGGAGTTTTTAGAACAATATCCTAAAGGACAATACACGCCCAATGCACATTATTGGTTAGGCGAAGTGTATATGCTGCAATGGCGAGCAGAGAAAAATCCTGATTTGTTAAATAAAGCCAGCACGCAATTTACACAAATCACCAATCAGTTTCCCAATCATCAAAAGGCGATGGATGCGCTTTTAAAATTAGGACTATTGGAGAACGATAGAGGGAATATTGAAGCGGCTCGTAAGTATTTAACTACTGTTAAAGAGCGGTATCCGGGAACATCGGTTGCCCGTGTTGCAACTACTCATTTACAGCGGATGAAGTAACGGCGAGAGTTTCCTCTAAACTAAAAATCCCGTAAAAATTTAGCTGAACAGCTGATTGACGGTCTTTTGCTTTCAGGTATAATGTCAAACTTCACCCGGGCCGTTAGCTCAGTTGGTAGAGCAGCGGACTTTTAATCCGTTGGTCGATGGTTCAAATCCATCACGGCCCACCAACTAAATCAAACACTTAGCTTCGATTTTAGCTAACCATCAAAAACCTCTTGCGGGAGATTTGCGGGACCTAGAAGACAAAAATATAAAAGTCATACAGTACTTGCCTTTATATTTTGCCCCATCTTATGGCCAATTTTATTTGTGTTTTTTAGAAGAGTGAGTACAAGCCCACTACGTCGCGTATCACAAATCCTATTGGTCATATGGTATGATTTAGAAGATGTTGAAAAAATTATTCATCACACGCCCCAAAATTTTTATACTGCTTTTTTAAAGTATTGAATATAAATGCCGATTAAGATAAAAAGGGCCCATGCCTCTATAGGTTATTCACATGTGGAATCCAGAGACTGATAATAAGGCATTCAAAGAATTACTTGAACGATACCAATGTAACCCTACTCAAACGCCAAATGCAGATGATATTACACTGGTTAAAAAATTATTTGAATCATATATAGATTCAGGGATCACACGAGACCCTAACCCCATCAACACTATTGAAGGTGTTTTATATAAAAAAATTTGTGAGCTGCAAAATATTTTTCTAGAAGAGCATTGTAAACGTCATCCGGAAATTTTGAAAAGTTACGAGCAATTAGAGGCTTCTCGCACATCGAATCCTATGGTCGGTGATTTTCCATTATTGAAAACAATAAAAAAAATCAGTCATGAATTACTTAAAAGAACTTCTAAATCACAACAAGTTGCTTTTTCATCGTTCAACAAACCTATCATTTCAACAGGCCTTTCTGACGAGGAATCTCAGCTCTTTAACTCAGAAAGCACCTTTAATTTTCCTTATGCACACCCAACTCCCGATCCAAAAGATCCGACGACCTTATCATATGATGAAAGAGTGAATCAGATATATACCAGAATTGAAACACGGCAAAATACTGTTCTCAAGTTAGAATCTGAACGCGATTCAGCCATTCGCGAAAACTTTAGATATTGTCGAGCACGCAGTTTAAAAACATTAACTGACATGTATTTATCGTTAAATATTATTGATCTGGAAAATAATCCCTATATTTTTCACAACATAGAGCGTTATGTGTATAGAATGAGATCGGATTTTAATATATCCCAACTTCCGCATCCTACCATATTCTCAAAGCTATTAAAACTTCATTTTCAACATCCTGCTCCGTTTAATCCGAGACCTCATCTTGTTCTACTACTCGCTCATGCTATTATTTCGGAGAATCCAAAATTTCATGGGTATAAACTTCTACCTAAAATAATTGGTAAAGATATGGGCTTTATTTTAGTGGCACCGGGTGGAACACGACATTTCGCAAAATATACAGGAAATACTATCCCGGAGTATTTTTGTTCTAAAGCACTAAGTTACTTAGGCATTAAGATGCCAGAATCAAGCTTATTAACGGATGAATATGGAAATCAATTCTACGTAACACGAGATGTTTCAAGAATTTATACTAAAGAAACGGGAACAACAAGCTATCAAAAACACAAAAACTTTAAAACCATAGAGCAAATTTTTGGTCGAAGGTCCTCTCTAGATAACCTATCAAAAGAGGAACTTGAGAAGTTGCTTAAAACTTTTCTTGAGCAATGTAATAATCCAAAAACCAGGGTCTCCTATGCAAAAATTTTGTTAGCCACCATAGCTTTCGGGTTGTCCGATGTGTTTGTACATGGCGGAAATATTGGAATAATCGACGTTCATAAGGGACCAAAGCATTATAAAAAATTTGGAATCGTAGATTTTCAATTTGAGCCCAAAGATATTACTCAAGACTCGCTCTTATTCAGTGACCCAATGACTTTTTTAAAAAATAAATTCTTCACATTTTTTGCTCTCCATATACCACCACATCCCGTATATGTAGAACTTTTTAAACAACTTAGACCAAAAGATATCTTACAGGCAGCTCAAGAATTAGCCGAACCCAAAGTTCGCGGTTCATTCGAAGGTCTATTGTTGCAAAAAGAACAGCCACGTGAGTCTTCTGACCGAATAATGCAGAATTCATATGATGAAATTGTTTCGGAATTTAAGGCATTAGAGGATAGTATACCTGCATCAGCTAAAAGTGAACTTTCAAAAATATTTACTACAAAAGATATTATTGCTAGAAACCTGGTGACTTTGACTACACAGTTTAAGAAACTACTAACACCCATTGTAAATGCAACTGAAGCAGAAGTACTGAAGAATACACATGCCTCGGCTGTAACCATCAGCTATGGCAGCACATCGAGTAGCAGTAGTACAAAACCTGTGGCTACAAATGCTTTTATCGCGTACCGGTCTGTTGAGTCTGGATATTTAATAGAAATGCTACCAGAAAATAGTGTATTAGTGAAAGCGCGATTGGAACAAGTAGGTATTCATGGAAAATGGACTACCTCCGCTTCATATGGCGGAGCAAATCATTCTGTGATAATTACGCAAGAAGACCTCAACATAATTAAAAAATCTCTTCCTGATGTTCAAGGGGCGTTAGATAGAATTCGTTTCACCGAAAAAGTAAGCTCTGTTGAGAGAAGAGAAGGACCGGTGCCTTAATCTGATGCATGGATCCTTTTCCGTAGCGCAGGGAATTCTATTGTCGCTAACCTGCTAGGTGTCTCTGAGAAATACCTCATGAACCTAATAGGCTCTTCAGATTTGGTGCTACCACAAAAGAAAATGCCTTCCCTTGCTTTTGTTTTATCAAAAAGCCAAATTTTGCCAAAGACAACAAATCATTCCGGGCGGTATCATACGTAACGTCATTACACTTTCTATGAATTTCAATAAAATAATGAGTTTTAGGATGTTTTAAGGCATGTACAAGCAATGCTTTTTGTCTATGATTCATTGGGAAATTAGCTTGTGAGTTTTCCAGCAACTTGTCGATTTCTTCAGTTTCTTTAATTTTATGCTTGAGGTGATCTTTTAAAGCATTGATTGCTTTTGATATAACTTCCAACTGGTGAACAATAAAATAAGTTGTATCATTGTCATCAGTTTCGGTGTACAGAAATGCACGACCATATTGAATTGGTCCTTTTCTTAAAATTTCGGATATCGAAATATATTGAATTAAGGGATATCCTGCGTGGAGCAAACTCCAATAAAAAAGAGCTCGAGCAGTTCTCCCGTTCCCATCGATAAAGGGGTGATCATAGGCTAAACAATAATGAAGTAATATGGCTTTAACAAGAGGGTCTATGGAAAAGTTCTCCAACCTATCATTAGCAAAATCACAAAGAAGCTCTAAACGTTTAGGTAATTCAGCAGCTTTAGGTGGTGTATGAACAACCTGCTGTTCAACGGGATCCCATACATGGATATCATCGGACTCTTTTCTAAATTGTCCAGTCATTTCCGCATCATCCAAAGTGTTCTCTGTCAATATTTTATGTAATTCGAACACCATCTTGACAGTCAGTTCTTCCTCTTTCATTTCCCGTATGAATAGCATAGCTTGATAATTATTTGTGATCATACGTTCACTAATATCTTTTGGCTTTCTTCCTTTTAACAACATTTCTTTGGCAACTCGATGTGTAGTCGAAGCGCCTTCTAACTGACTTGAAGTGATTGCTTCTTCAATTTGTGCATGCACGTAAGAATCATCGAGCAAAGAAAATGGGGTTCCATACAAAATTTCATTAAGTTCATTCAACGTTTTAAGAACGCTACTTGGCATAGCAAATTGGTGAGGGTTGCCATGATAGTCTAAAAAAGGGAGGAGTTGATAAAGGGAACGACGAGCTAATTTTATACCGCACCACCAATGTTCGGAATCCAAACCCTCTGGAGCTTTTTTATATCTAAGCTTGTCCCAATGAAGATACTTATCTTGTACGGTGGGACCCATCTGCATTTCAATCAATTTAGAGAGATCCCCATCCATTTCTAGGGTCTTTACTAATTTTTCGAAATTGGGTGATTTTTTGGGAAGTTTCATGCAAATACCGATTTCCTACCAATTCATCTCTAATTGGTAGTTTAACAGGTTAAACCAAATTTCGCCATAAAATTTGATATTTCTAAATACCAATTTCCTACCAATTTGAGATGAATTGGTAGGAAATTGGTATTTGTGAGCAAGACTACGGCTAATGAATGCCTATTAATGGGTTTGGCTTTGAACCGTGAGAGGATCTATTCATGTGGGCAATTTGTGGCCATGAGTACCGCGCAGTTATGCAAAGTTGGTCAAAAGTAGCGGGATCTGCGGTATAAAACATCAATAAAATCATACACTTAAGGTCTACGGTTCGGGCTTTTAATCCATTGGTCGATGGTTCAAATCCATCACGGTCCACCAACTACATCAGGTCTGTACCAGACACTTAGCTTCGATTTTAGCTAACCCTCAAAAACCCCAATCATAGACTTACAAGCACTATTTCTTTCTTAGTGCCATTCGTGTCTGACACCCCACATGCTACGAAATTAATGTAGTATTATCCAATCCCAATGCTGTAAAAACGGCGTACAGTGGATATGAATGTATGCTATCGAATATCGAATAATCATGGGTTGAGAACCTTATTCCATACTTCGAGTTGGAGTGACTGTCTAAAAATAAACGTAAACTGGTTAATCGCGAGCCTTTATTACTTTTGACTTCGATGGGGAGGATCTGCCCATGATTTTGGATTAAATAATCCACTTCGGCTTGACTTCCTTTTTCTTCCTTATGCCAATAATAAAGAGAAGTTTTGGAATTAGGATCAGAATAGACCATCAGTTCTTGACCGACAAAGGCTTCTAAAATGGCCCCTTTATTCACAAAACTTTGTTTAGAATGGATGAACCAATCTGCGAAATCAAATCCTAACATCGTTTGGGTTAATCCCACATCCAAAAAAAGAATTTTGAATTTGTCTAAATCAACTTCTGCACCCAAGGGAATGCCATGACCACTTGAATGGTAAATTTGTTTTAAAATTCCAGCAGTAGAGAGTAATTCTAATGCAGGTAATAGATCTCTTTTTCTATATTCCCCGGGAATAGCGGAAAATTTAAATTTCCTTCCAACTTGTTTTACCCCATGCTCAAACAATAGCTCAAGGTATTTTATTTGATGTGCTTTTGCATATTTGTTGAAGTCCTGACGATAGGTGTCGATGATAGTGTGATGTATCTTTGAACATTCCAGTGCATTTTTATTATTTATCCAGGTAGAAACAGCTTCTGGCATGCCCCCCACGGCTAGATATTCAGATAGAAGGTTTAAGGTATGTTCATGGATTGGAGAGCCTAAAGGTTTCTCTGCTTTATTCTTTAAAAGGTGCTCAATTAAAAGATCATTGCCTTGCGCTTTCAAAAATTCAAGCCAAGACAGGGGATACATATAAAGGAATGATACTCGACCAACTGGCACGCCTACTTGTTGTATAGCAAAATCCAAAAGTGAACCTGCTGCAATGACATGAAGCTTTGGCATCTCTTCATAGAAATAGCGAAGAGCAATAATGGCTTTAGGTGCTTCTTGTACTTCATCAAAAAACAATAACGTTTCGTTTTCAGTAATATCTTTTTTCAGAATGGCAATTAGATCGCGAATAATGCGTTCGGGAACAAGATCGTGATCAAACACTGTTTTTAGCTCGGGCAGTTTTTCAAAATTTATCTCGACGAAGTTTTTGAAAGTTTCCCCCAACTTTCGGACCGCAAAGGTTTTGCCTACCTGACGTGCACCCCTTAGTAGGATTGGCTTCCGAATCTTAGAGTCTTTCCATTGTATTAGATGTAAGTCTATGAATCTTTTCACTATTTGTCTCTCATGGTCAATATTAGCACTAATTTTAGACCATCCATGGTCAAAAATCAACCCTAATTTCAACCATCCATGGTCTAAAATAGAACCTATTTTTAACCATTGATACTATGGTTAGGTCGGTGCCTGTCTTTTGGGTTTAGTTTGGAGTTTAGGTTTTGGTTGTTGACTATCCACTTTTTTCATGATTGGCTTTTTTCGAATTTCCTTTTTTGTCGATTTCGTAGGCTTCGTAGATTTGACAGTAATTCTAGAAGATTTACTTTTCGAAGAGACAGAGGGTTTTTTAGGGGCATCAGCGCTCTCAATATCAATGCCAAAGATTGCTGACAGATCACCCTCAAGCGTTCCAGCATCTTGTTTTTTGGATTTGTTAACCAGGGGGTTTTAAGGTGTCAGACACCAAAGACATAAGCAAAGGGGATCCTGAATGACCACCTAGAGTTAAAATAGTGGTTCAGGCATCTGTAGAATGTTTGGCCATTCTAAGAAAAGTCCATCTGCCAATTGAGGTTAACATATTTTTGACATTGTTGAATTCATATGTGAAAAACTTAGCCCAAAGAAAATAGAATCAAAAAAAAGGGATATAAAATATTTTACAAGAGATTCTTCTACTGTGACATAATATTTTTAAGATGATCTACATGAAAGAGTATTTTTTCTGCGGCTCCATCCGCCTTTAGGTTGGTGATATCAAGCTCTAGCAAATTGTTATGAGTTATTTTAATTGATTTTTTATTAGTATAAGCTTCGTCGATATTAGTTGTTTTGAGTTGTTTTTTGCGTTCAGGAAAAACTATTCTTCTAGCAAGCTCTTCTGGAGAGATAATCAATTTTACAGGGACAAAAATAGAATTACGGAGTGCTGAAATATTTAATACTTGATTGTAAATATCATGGTCGACTGGTGATTCCAATAATTCATTAGTAAATACATAATTTGTGGTATAATCATGCTGAATAAATCCAAATACGGTACTCCTAATATGAGAAATTGCATCCCATGCAATCTTCGGAATGGGCGTTACGCCATCCAAATCCAGTAAGGCAAGAATAGGATTGTTGATTAGATGATTGTCGACAACTTTATAGTTATGCACAGAAATATTTTGGGAAATAGTATATTTTCCGGATCCGGCAAGTCCAATAAGATATATGATTACAGTCTTGTTATATGATGTTTTGTTCATTTAGTGGTTTACGCTCCTTAATTGTGTTTTGGGGTTGAGTACTATTATCCAAAAATCTTTTCACGATATTGTTCAGTAAGAGTATATTTTGCATATTTTCTGCTTGAACTATTTGATTGTAGGACTTTATCTGCCACCATTGCTTTAATTAAAGTGCTTGCCTTTCCGATAGAAATATCAAAACAATTTCTCACACTCTCATTATCTAGAGTTTCGTGCATGATAGCTAAAATAATAATCATTAAACGCTTTTCTTGTGCAGTAAAAGCTTCGTAAGCCTTGGGTGCTGATAACATCACTGTAAAGGAATTCTGTTGATCGGTAAACACAGGTGGCGGCACTTTAATCGATATGCTCATAGCATACAATCGATCAATTCCTTGACCATCCATCTCACCAAAGCCAAACTTTTTCATCAACTCTGCAAGCAATGGGTTACGCCAATCGCGCTTGTGGATTAAATTCATTGTTGTCAGTCCTGGCATTAAGCCACCTGGATTTTCAATTTCAATTCGATTGTCAAACATCGAAATTTTTACAGGTTGATGCATCTTGCGATAGTCTCGATGAACAAGACTATTCGTGATGACTTCTCTTAGAATAGCATCTGAATAAGCGGGCATATCCTTACGAATGGCACCTTCTATTTTTGGTATTAACCAAACATTTTGTTGCAGTAGTTGTATGCTTTGTTTTATTTGGTTAGGTAAGCTACCTTTTATATCATACTTTTTTATAGGGTTGTCGCGTGCAGTACCCTTAAAAATCTGAAACTCAATATAAGCGTTTCGAAATTGCCGAATTGATTGAAGATCAGTTGCAAAACATAACCAACCTGCAACTGAAATATGGGGAGATTTATTGATTCCTGTCAAAATGCGGCAATCTAATAATGCCGCAATATTTTTCGCAGACCATCGGTTATCCCTATCTTGTTTTGGGAGAAGATCATGAAATGCTTCAAAATTTAAAGCATCCAGTTCAACATCTTTCACGACAGATTCATCATAGTAATATTCTTGTGTATTTATTAAAAGATCTTTTATTTCCTGCATAGACATAGCAATAGTGGAAGAACCTGATCGCTTGAAGCAAGCGTTGCCACCTAAAGGGGCCCTATCTTTGATGAATACGGGCTTTGATCCACTTGGTAATATATGAATGCATAGCAGGTGATTCCCATGGACTTCTAAAGGAAAGGCATCAATATGTAAACTGGGTTCTTGAGTAGAAGTTGCTATGTTTGTCATTTTTTGAATAATAATATCCGAATCTTCTTGCAAACCAATAGGGATAAAGTCTTTGACCCCGAATACAAAACAGCCGCCTCTCTCAAGATTCCCAAAGGCATTTACATGCTCTTTGAGACGATCGCTTTTGTCAGACAAGTTGAGTTTAAAGTCTAGAAAACCATATTCTGCTTTGCCCTTTAAAGCATCTTCTATAAGCTGTTTCCAAAACGTTTTATCGTTTAGCAAAAATATAACCCATTGTTTTTTAAGTTAAAAATTGACTTTCTACTAACCATCTCTAATAACCTCTAATAAGAATATAGAAATTCCGTTGTATGTGCAAGTACTATGTTGTACTAACAGTGTGGGGATTATTACTATTCTACCATTTTGGGCATAAAGTGCTTAAATACAAACCTTTGGAATCAAAATAAATTAAAAAATATTATTTAAAATCAATACATTGAGTGTTTTAATGCAAACCTGAATAGGTAAGTTGAATGAGTGTTATGCAAATATTAAATACAGATAACTATCCTAAATCAATATAATTTGCTAAAACTAAACCTTCTCTAGCCTCAACTGTAGCTTTAACTAGAGCCTGATCCTCGGCCTCGACAGTTTTTCTGATGCAAGGGGATGGTGATATACTAATATCTTATGAAAAGCGTAGTTATTGGCCGTGCTTAAGTTCTGTAGAGGAATTTGATTTATGATTTGTTACCCCACTACCTAGGATACGTAATTTTACGCATATATTGATAAATTTATAAATGTAATACTCCATCCCTATGGTGATGTTATTATTCAATTTAATCATTAGGAGCAGAAACTTAATGGTACACTTTCCTGTTGTCCACTTAACACGAGTAATTGCGACCAAATCTTTTCCTACAATCACCCAAACCACACTGGATGATTTTGTTAGACAAAAGGAATCAATGCAAAAATGGATGGAAGAGCAACAGAAAATGAAAGCGTTAAGATCTGATCCCAGGTTGAATAAAAAAACAGTCAATCGCGTATTAGCAACAGCTACTGTAGCCGGACTAATCTTCATTGGTTATAGAATTTTAACTAGAAATTCTAACCAAGGTTCTACTCTTTCCCCAACTTGTAAACCTAGTAGAACATTGACGAACTAATCTTTCCATTCGACTATTTTTGATAAGAATAGAGTTTTGATTAATCAAGGATAAATGAAATGCAAAATAGTGAGCGCGAGACTTTGACTCTTTTGCTTCGGCGTCCAACGTCAGCTGATGATGTTATCTTACGTGGTCTTTGGCGTAATGAAGAGGTTCGATATTTTCTTGGTGGTATTGTTCAAGAAGAATTGATTGATGAAAAAATTGTTTCAATACAAGAGCATTGGGATAAGTATGGATTTGGGCAATGGGCTGTTTTCGAAAAAACTTCTAAGGTGGTCATCGGCATTTGTGGGCTTCATCATTCTGAAGACGGTATTGAGATTTCCTATATGTTTTTTCCAGCTTTTTGGGGAAAAGGTAGAGGGCGGGAATCCGTGTTCGCAAGTCTTAATTATGGTTTTAATGTTCTTAAGTTGGATAGAATTATTGCGATTACTCAGGATGCCAATAGCCCCTCATGTCGGCTTCTTGATAGCATAGGTATGAAGCATATTGATAATTTATGGCGATTTAATGCTGTTCAACGCTTATATGTGATGACTTTAAATGAATGGATGAACAATGTGAAAAAGAGAGCAAAAATTTTCCAAATCAGATGATTCTAGAAAATAAATTCAACATCCTAGTTCTTGAAGCGTGGGACACCTTCAATTCCCCTTAGACGAATAGCAACATATGCTTTAGTAGTTATGATTGTGGTTCCTCCTTGCCAATCAAATTTATCTAAAGTGTAAGTTTTTTGGGGCCCAAATTCTGGATCTATTAATGTAATATCATGAACATTAATAGATCGAAGAATTGCCCAATGCGATCCACCAGATAACTTTTTATGATTGAGAAGAACAATATATTTTTTAATTAATAATTCTTTTAGTTGTTCAAAAGCCCCATTTTGATTAATAATCCATTCTAATTCAAAACTGGTTTTCTTATGAACCTCTTTTAACACTCTGTCAAGATTTTGTTCAAATAATTTAAGAGGTGACCCTACTTTTGGTGAAGTCCCCAAAATTCTAGCTATAAACGCTTCAGTAAAATCATTCCCTGTTAAAGCATGTATTGCCATGCGTAAAGCTGAGGCACCGCAAGTAAAATCAAATTCTTTTTCATGAAAAGGGATCTCATAGCTGCAAGTAAATGTTGTTGTCATATGCAATCTGTTCATTTAAAATATCAAGAGAACTAAAGATATATTATATCCTAATCTGGTATTATACAATATCGGGGAGAGAATTTTGCATGAGTCAGCCAGTAACGATATATTTGATAGGAAGCGAAAAAAATTCTGAAAATTGTATAAAAATGCTCTATAGGAAAAAATGTAATAAAGACGACACAATATATTTTATCAAAAGAACCAAGAGAGCATTTATTTTAAGCTGCTTGATTTTAAATTGGAGGAACCATGATTTCTAAGAAACGTTTTTCTATGGAAAAATTGGGCAGAGATAATATAGAGTATTTTTTTAGGAACAAAGGAATTGTTTCAATTGTACGTACCTTGCATAAAGATGAGCTAATTGTGGCATCGGAAGAAGGAAGAGGTTGTCGATTTATCATCCAGTAGTTGTAGTTCTAGAGATAAGCCGAGGGTGTGCTAGATTATAGGGGTCGGATCACTGATCCGACCCCGAATTTACGACCCCGAATTTAACTTAGTGCCATTGGTGTTCAGACACCCTGTGTGGTCTGACACCTGTTTGATTCACGACCAATTTAAATTTAAATAGATTTGATCTATAACCAAATTAATTTAAAATAACCTTGATTTTTAACCATAAAATGTTATAATAACCTTGATTTTTAACCATTTTTTTAGGAACATCTATAAATAAATGAAAAGAATCATAGACTTACATTTGTTAGGCTGGGTAAATAGCTATCGTAGAAAACCTTTATTACTAAGAGGAGCTAGGCAAGTAGGGAAAACCTTTGCTGTTCGAAAACTTGGGGAAAGCTTTAAAGATTACATTGAAATTAATTTTGAACAACAAGCTCATCTAAAAACTATCTTCGACCATGATTTAATTCCAACTCGTATTATTCGTGATTTATCTGCCGCTCTCAATAAAAAAATATTACCCGGGGAAACCTTGTTATTTTTTGATGAAATTCAGGAAGTACCAAAAGCAATTACCTCTCTACGTTATTTTTATGAGGAGATGCCCAACCTTCACGTTATAGCTGCAGGTTCACTTTTAGATTTTGCACTTGATCAAGTTGGGGTACCAGTTGGTCGTTTATCTTCATTTTTTCTTTATCCGATGTCTTGGATAGAGTTTCTGAAAGCCATAAATGAAGAAATCTTGTTAGAAACTATTTTAAATCATCATCATAACGAACCTATGAATGCAGCAGTACATGATAAAGCATTAAGATTACTTGCAGAATATCTTGCAATTGGAGGAATGCCCGAGGCTATACGAGCTTGGGTCGAAACCAAAGACCCAAATGCTTTTTTAGAAATTCATCAGAATATTATTACTTTCTATAAGCAAGATTTTCAAAAATATTCCGAGAAAAGAGGTGTGAAATATGTGGAATCAGTTTTTGCAAATGTACCTAATCAAATTGGGTCCCGATACAAATTTAATTTGGTTCCTGGTGAATATCGAAAACGCGAGCTATATCCCGCACTAAATTTATTAGAAAAAGCTGGCATTATTCATAAAGTATATCACTCTTCTGGGCATGGATTACCATTAGGGGCACAAGCTGATATGGACAAGTTCAAGGTTGTTTTTTTAGATGTGGGGTTAACTCAAGCATTATTAGGATTGAATAGCGTTGAATGGTTTTTAAATCCAAACCAAAGTTTTATCAATAAAGGCGCTCTTATTGAATCCTTTGTTGGTCAAGAATTACTTGCTTATTCTAATCCCATTTTAGAAAATAGATTATATTATTGGCAACGAGAAGCCAGATCAAGTCAAGCAGAAGTTGATTATTTGATTCAAAAGCAGTCTAGCATCATACCCATTGAAGTAAAAAGTGACCAAGGTAGCACATTAAGAAGTATGCATCTTTTTCTAGAAACACATCCACAATCTACTTATGGAATTAGATATTCGACGCACAATTATTCAATCCATGAAAAGATTAAATCAATTCCACTTTATGCAATAGGATCGGACTTGAATGAAAAAGTATAGTTATACAAGAACCCATTAATTACAGTATTCAGTATTTTTAGAGGTGGTCGTTATTTATGAACAAAGAAAGATCAAAAGTAAATATTAATGTTTATCTTGTTTTAGAGCAAGAAGGGAAGATCTTGTTGGCTTTGAGGAAAAATACAGGCTATCAAGATGGACAGTATTCTTTAGTCGCAGGGCATGTTGAAACAGGGGAATCTGCCATGGTTGCAATGTGTCGTGAAGCCAAAGAGGAAATTGGTATAGATATAGACCTTGAAGAGTTAGAAATGGTTTTGACCATGCATAGAAGAACTGACAGAGATAATATTGATCTATTTATGCGATGTTCGTTTTGGAAAAATGATATAGTCAATAAAGAGCCAAAAAATGTGGAACTTTAGCATTTTTTGATTATAATAGTATTCCAAGAAATACAATTCCCTATATTATTAAGGCCCTTTCAGATATAAAGAAGGGTATTACTTACACTGAATTTGGTTGGGAATACTCAGAAGAAACTTGTGTTACCTTAGAGAGAAGTTTTTTGGAATAATGTATTATGAGAGACTCTACGATTACTTTTAGCAAACCAGAGAAAATTCCACTCTATGATGAAAAAATTATAACGCCTATGGTATCATTTTCAGAACAAAAGAGTAATTTCAATTCGACTTTATCAGTTTCAGCTTGCTATTGTCATTGTCAGGGGAAACTACTGTTTTTAAAACGGGCAAACGACAGCCCACAAGAAAATACTTGGACAGTGCCGGGAGGTAAATTAGAAATAAATGAAAGTCCTGTAAACGCAGCCATTCGGGAGCTTTATGAAGAGACAGGGCTAATTTGTGTTGAAAATAATCTTTCGTTTATTAAAACAATCCATATCCGTTATCCCACAAATGACTTTACTTATCATATGTTTTTTTCCAATTTTTTAAATTTGCCAACAATATGTTTAAAAGTACGCGAACATAAAGAATTTGCATGGCTAACTCTTGATGAGATAAAGGAATATCCTATTATTTTAGGAGGGCTAGAGGCTTTAGAGTATTATAAACATTATATTGTTGAACATCCTGAAGTGGAGAATTAAATGCCTATTATTAGAAAAGAATTTTATTTTTTAAGACATGGTGAAACAAGTCATAACGCAGAGCAAATTTTGTCTGATGATGATGTTTCACTAAATGGAAATGGGGTTAAACAGGCTGAAGCAATTAAAGACGTTATCTCCGAATTCCCAATAAAAACAATATGCTTTAGCCCGCTAAAGCGTGCAATAGAAACGAAAAATATTGCCGCAAAAAGGCTTAATTGCAGAGCAATTGAAATAGAAGAGTTAAGAGAATGCTCTGGTTCCGTTTGGACGGAGATGAATCAGAAAAAATAATCTTCCAGATTCGATCACCAAAACTGAATTCATATTGAAAATTTTTCAACTCTTGTAGGAACGTTCGTACGTGCTTATCAAAATCCATTGCTTAACTCCTAAAAAACCCACCTATCCTGTATCTTTGCAGTTTGGCTTTTCCAGAAATTATGCTTATAATAGTTCGGGTTGTCAAGATTCGGTAAAGAATGAAGTGATTAGGTAAAATGAGATGAAAATTGAGTTAATACCAGCGAGCATTAAAGAAAAACCAGTTATAAAAAATTTGGCGCGGTTTTACGTTTATGAATTGTCGAGATATGATGCTAATCAATCTCGCTCAAAAATACCTGAAGATGGCTTATATGAAGCCTATGATAAATATTTCAGTTTTGACAGTTATTGGGATAAGCTTGGGTATCATCCATTTATTATTAGGGTTCAAGATGAATTAGCAGGGTTTGTTCTTGTGAATAAGAATGTTAGCGAATCAGATGTTGATTGGCACATAGCAGAATTTTTTATTATTGCTAAATTTCAAGGACAAGGCATTGGTCGTCAAATAGCAATAAAGATTTTTAATCAATTTTCAGGCACATGGGAAGTCATGCAAATGTTATTAAATAAACCCGCGATAACTTTTTGGAAAACAGTCATTTCAGATTATACAAGAGGTCAATATTTAGAATTTAGAAAAACAATTTCTGAACCAGAAGTACATGATATGATTGTGCTTAAATTTCAGACTGGGATCAAGTCACAACAATAAACCTTAGAAACGTGACTCAGTTCGCATGATTATTCGAGTATATATTCTAAGTCTATCTCATCACGCAAATCTGAAAGGTCTTATATTTATCCTCGTTAATGATGTCATAAGTGTTCTCCAATGCTCATAAGATAAATACTATTAATCAATAAATGATGAATTTAATTAATCGTTAATTGGCTTATCTAAATAATTCATTACAATTTGAGCTTCTTGTTCGAGAGGAAGCATACCATCTATTATCAAGTCAGCGCTTTTTTTAAGATCAGTATCAAGAAATAGAGGTCTAGAATGATTTAGATAAAATTGGATTTCGTCAAGGATATCGTTCGTTGTAGCCTCTTTAAGATCTCTAAGAATTCTTCGACATAATAGGATATCCAGAGGTACCTCAATGTGAAGCATAGTGTCTATATATCGTCCTGTTTCATGATGCAATCGTCCTAATGGTGCATCAAAAATAATAAAATTTTTAGATATCAAATTTTCCTTTGTAACAGGATGGATGATACTTTTACCATTTTTAAGCTGATCCAAAACTGCCGCTAGAGATTCTCTTTTAAATTCACTATAATTTTGACCATTATGAAACCAAAAGATATAATCTTCTGGCTCTGTAGATAGAACATCAAACTCATCCCATTCAATAAGAGTTGCTCTAAGCCTTGACGCTAGAATTTTAGACAAACTTGATTTTCCAGCACCTGTTTTTCCACTAATTCCTATAATATGCGGTTTCATAACAGATAGTAACCTTGTTCCATGACCAATGTAAAGTTAAATAGACTTTCGGATTGTATTTCAGAGATCATTACCAAATTTATCAATTAAATTCTAACTTATTCAATCTGACAAGAATCCTTGTTGCAGATTCCACAATTGGGGATAAATAACACCTTTCTCTAAAAGATACTGATGAGTTCCTTCCTCTACTATATGACCTTGATCAAAAACTAGGATTCTATCTAAGGCTTTAATTGTAGAAAGTCTATGAGCTATTACTATCACTGTTCTGTTTTTCATGGCAATTTGCAGAGATTCTTGAATCAGTGATTCTGTTACAGAGTCTAATGCGCTGGTGGCTTCATCTAATATCAATATAGGTGCGTTTTTAAGAATAGCTCTTGCAATAGCAATTCGCTGACGTTGGCCACCTGAAAGTTTTATACCTCGTTCACCAACAAATGTTTGGTAGCTGTTAGATAATTGTGTAACAAATTCATGTACATGAGCAAGCTTTGCAGCCTCAATTGCTTCTTCATCTGTTGCATCAAAATTTCCATATCGAATATTATCCATGATACTGCGATGAAAGAGGGTAGGGTCTTGAGGGATAAATCCAATATTTTTTCTTAAACTTTCTAGTGTAACAGTTCGAATAGATTGATCATCAATGAATATATCACCTTTTTGAACGTCAAACATTCGTGTGATTAGATTTACAAAGGTACTTTTGCCACTTCCAGAATAGCCTACCAAACCAACCTTCTCGCCTCCTTTAATAACCAGTGTTTTATCTTCAAATAACCTTTGAGATTCTGTGTAATAAAAATTAACACGAGAAAAGACTATTGTACCATTTTCAATTTTGAGCGACTTAGCATTTGAGGCATCCACAATATCAGGTTTCTGAGACAAAAATTGGATGGCTTGATTAAAAACACCTAATTGTTCTGAAGCTCTAAAATATACCTCGGTAATAGTCCATACCTGTTCTATGATATTGTGTGAAAGCATGAAAATAAGTGCGAAATCTCCTACAGTTAATACTCCTTTTGAGGCCAAATAAATCAATGGGAAAATGGTAAAGATTTCAATAAGGATGGTCATTCCACTCATAATCGTTGCATATTTCATTAATTTCTCTTGCAAAGTGACATCCTTTATTACCATTTTATCTAAAGATATTTTCAGGTACTTTTTCTCGAATTTTTTTCCTGAAAATAGAATAACATTAATAGCATTTGCGAAACTGTCTACTACGTTTCCAATAGCATGGCTGCGAGTTTCAGCAAAAATATTTGAGAGGGGCTCTATTTTCTTATTGAAATAGGTAGCCATGCCTATTACAGATAGAGTCCAAATCAGAAAGATAGAAGAAAATAATGGACTTACAAAAGCTGCAATGATAATAGCACTTATCAAAATAAATAGGCGTAATAAAAGTTCCCTTACCGTCATGATTAAACTGTCTGTATTATTTGCTAAATCAATAATTCTATTACTAATAGCACCACTTAAATTGTCCTGAAAGAACTTAAAAGAATTCCCATGTACATAATCAGAGGTTTGGCTAATAATATCGGATTTTAGCTTAGGAACACTTTTTAAAATAACATAATTATTTAATCGCCACGAAATATTATTAAGTATTGTCAATGAAATTAAAATAAGTACTGGGAGAAGCGTTGCTTGAATTAAACTTTCTTTGCCCAGTAGAGGAATAGCGGCATCAATTATTGTTTTTAGAACATAAGGTTGTATGGTGCTATATAAGGAAACAATAACTATGATAAAAAATAATATTATAAAATATGTTCGGTAGGGAGCAAAAAAATATTTAATAAATTTTTGAGTTGTTTCTGGAAACTCTTTCATGACTACAGAGTCTTCAAACCATGCTCGAAACTTTTTTTGGATGATGTTGTATCGTGTCATTATTTCTTCCGTGCTACTGTCAGAATGCTGGTAGTTTTCTTTGTTAAAAACTTCGACCCATCTAGACCATATTGAGCTAATGTTTCAAATCCATTTTTAGACAACATTTCTTTTAATTCATTTGCGGTATAAAGTTGCAAAGAGAATTTGTTATTAAAGATTTTTGGCTTATCTGCGTCTTTTTGGACAATGTAAGTATCATAAGAAGTAAGGCGACCATTTTTCCTATCTATTGTAGAACATTGAACAGTGTACACTTGAGAGTTGTTAATTTTTTTGTGTATGGAATACGCAAGACCAGGAACAACAGCATCTGTCATGGCCTCTAAGTTCAATATATCAAACACATAAATTCCGCCCTTTTTTAAATTATTGTTTATATTTCTCATTGCTTTTGAAAAGCCAGCCTTAGTTAAATGTCCCACGGCATTGGAAATAGTAATAATAGCGTCAAAAGTGCCAACCTTCAATGTGCGCATATCACCATCAATAAATTTGACGTTTATTCTATTATTTTTGGCTTTCTTTCTTGCTATTTTTAAAAGAGTCGGACTGAAATCTGCACCAGTACATTTGTATGCACGTTTTATGAGATAAAATACTTGTGACCCAGTGCCACATGTAAGGTCTAAAACTGTTTTAGTTTTGTATTTTTTTAATAAACGCTCGATCACTGAATTTTTTTCATTAGTATCATCACCTATATTAAATGCATCAAAATATTCAGGATTTTTTTTGTACTCAAGTGGAAGACCTAGTTTACCTTTTTTCATTTCTCTTCTCCAAATTGAATTTATTGATTTTCGATGAAACCTGTAACGCAAGTCACGATTCGGTTTAACAATAAAATTTAGAAAATAAAGTTAATTGTTGCGACTTGACCCGTTAATGCGTTTCTATGCACTCTTTTGATAATGTTCTGCATATTGATCAAGCAAAATTCGGATCATTTTTTGATATTGTGTATGATGTTCTTTTGCTTCCTTTTTAAAAAATTCAACACTATCTTTACTTAAAGAAAGCGTTACTTTAATGGTTTCATCTTTTAAAACCAAGTCTTTTGGTTTAGGAAGAAAATCACGAATAATCTTTACCTTACCGATAGGTTCATCTGTATATTTAACTATTCTCTTTTTCATAAATTACCTTTCCTTCTCGCCAGTAACCTGCTCCTATAATCCTTATAGCATGCTTTCTGTGAGTAAAACGAACTGTTAGTACACCCTTATTTACTTGACCAAAACAATAATATCTCTTTTCATTACGACTATGTTTGATGTCTTCTGCAATGACCCTTTGTGGATCTAAAAATGCATATTGAGCTTCTGAAAAGGTTACTCCATGTTTCTCCTGATTTTGGAGATCTTTTACATCATCCCACTCAAAATGCATTTCTTCCATTAATAGAGTATAACATAATACATATAAATATCAATATTTAAATATGTATAAAAAGCAGTATTTTTATACAGTAGGAAAAGCAAGCTGTTCTAGCGATTGGGCTAATTTTTCTGATTGAGTCATTCCGTTGGAATCCTAGGTTTTTGCGTCGTGTTAATTATAGGTTATTATGTCGTGTACTTATAAGAAAGCAATATGCAGTGTATGTTAAATTTGGAGTATTTTTGCTATTATAACGAATCCATTAAGTTCAGGAACTAAAAAATGCAAAATAATCATAAATCAGTGCTTCAAGCAGGCTTACTGGTGTCTCTTTCTGGAATTCTCTATGGATTTCTAGGATTTTTAGGGACAAAGGTTTTACAAGAAAATGTTGACATCTCGAACATGTTATTTTGGAGATTCTTTATTGCAGGATGTTGGATGTTACCGTTTGTTATTCGAAAATGTTCAACAGAAAAATTATTTAATATTGATAAACATAATTTGATTTTTTTACTTTCTCTAGGTGCAATTGGATATGCAGGTTCAAGTGGGTTTTATTTTATAGCAAGCGAACATACCGGAACGGGTCTTGCGATGGTAATATTTTTCTCATATCCCATACTGATTGCACTTTATTCATGGTTAACTCAAAGAAACAGTTTTAACATGAAAACGTTTCTAATACTTATTAGCATGATGGTAGGTTTAATACTATTAGGAAAAAAAGACGCATCAAATAATTCATTTAATTTTATAGGCATAGCAGGGGGGACTGCAGCAGCTCTCTCATATGCACTTTATATTATTGGAAGTAAGAAATTTTCTTCTAAAAATGCAGATTCAAATGTAGTATCGATGATTGTTAGTTTTGCATGTGCCATTATTTATCTAATGTTGTCATTGGTAAAAGGCACCTATAGCTTTCCACCGATGAACAGTTGGATAACCCTTCTGGCGTTGGGTATTTTCGCAACAGCCATTCCGATTCAGTTAATGCTTGAAGGTTTAAAACGAATAAGCTCCATGCGAGCTTCGATTATTTCTGTTTTAGAACCTATTGTAACTGTATTAGTGGGTGTCATGTTGCTTGAAGAAACGATTTCATATTTGCAAATGTTAGGAGTTATTATTATCCTTGGAAGCGCAATTATAGTGCAATTTCAGAAAGAATTGTGATTGTAAAATCCCCCAAATCCCCCCAACCCCCCTTTTTCAAAGTGGGGAATCAAATGGTTCACTGAGTAGAGTAAGGCGCTATGTAATTTACCTTATCTTTTGCTTTAACTTCCTTCATAAAAGTAGATATGGCCTCTTTACTTCCAAAGGTTTTAATTTCAGCATCTTTGCGGTGAACATTCGCAATGCCTTCGATGTGGTCATATTCATGTTGAAAAACCTTAGCTGAAAACCCCTCTAGAATTTGAGTCACTGATTGGCCTTGTTCATTAATATAAGTGACCTTAATTTTTTTGTAGCGCGGTATATTAGCGAGTTGGTAAGGGCCATCTCCTAGCATAATTGAAAAACAACCTTCCCATCCCAATTCTCTTTCATCATTTACTGGAGTAAACGAAGGATTAATAACTCCAATTTGATGCTGCTCGGTTCTATCCCAGCTAAATAAAAAAATTCGTTGACTGATCCCAATTTGAGGCGCTGCAAGTCCAGCCGCAGGCAATAAAGGTTTTAAAGTGCTTTTTAAAATAGCGATAGTTTTTTGTGCTTCTGCTAAACCATTATTTTCTAAATTAATGATTTGACATTTGCTTGTAAGATACTTCCCAGTATCTTTATCGAGTGTCACAATCTCTGCAGCATTGGTGATTCCCATGATAATGCAGCCCCCTATAAAAGTGATAGTTTTAAGCATATGTCAATTGTTGCGACCTAACCCCATTTAGTTTTTAATTATTTATACCATTATGCTGTTAAAAATGATATATTATTTGAGTTTTAAATAAACTGTATAACAAACTGATATGATTTTAACTCCCTTAGCGACTCGTTTGCGCCCAACTAACTTGGACGAATTTGTTGGTCAACAGCACTTGCTAGCGCCAGAAAAACCCCTTTATCAAGCAATTAAAACGGGTAAAGTACATTCTATGATTTTTTGGGGCCCGCCTGGAAGTGGAAAAACTACTTTAGCCAAAATAATCGCAGAGTCCTCCAATGCCTATTTTGTTAGTTTATCTGCCGTTATGATAGGACTAAAAGAAGTTCGTCAAGAAATTGAAGCTGCGCGACGAAGATTAACCGAAGATAAACAAAGAACGCTCTTATTTTTGGATGAAGTGCATCGATTTAATAAAACACAACAAGATGCATTTCTGCCAGCGATTGAAAATGGCACACTTATTTTCATAGGTGCAACAACAGAAAATCCTTCTTTTGAACTGAATAATGCCTTGCTATCACGCACGACAGTGTATGTTCTAAAGAGTTTGTCAGAAGAAGAAGTTTTAAGTATTATTCAAAATGCCTTGAAAAATCCAAATAGTGGGTTTGATTCAAAAGAAATTATTTTTGAGGAATCGTTACAACAGCGTTTAGCTAAAATTGCGGATGGTGATGCTCGTCAAGCCCTCAATATTTTGGAACTATTGATGACACAAGCTCCCAGGAAGCAAGGCAAAATAACAATTGATGAAACTTATTTTCATAAAGTGATCACAAATGGGCTTAGACGGTTTGATAAGGCAGGTGAATATTTTTATGATCAAATTTCTGCGCTACACAAAGCAGTACGAGGCTCTTCCCCGGATGGTGCTTTATACTGGTTTACCCGAATGATCGATGGGGGCGCTGATCCCCTTTATATTGCGCGTCGTGTGGTTCGAATGGCGAGTGAAGATATTGGGAATGCTGATCCAAAAGCGCTTGAGATTGCATTAAATGCCTGGGATGTTCAAGAACGCTTAGGCAGCCCTGAAGGGGAACTAGCCATCGCACAAGCGATTGTATATATGGCTGTAGCCCCTAAAAGTAATGCAGTTTATACCGCGTTTAAAGGGGCCATGCAGGATGCTAAAAGTAATGGTACACTCCCAGTCCCTTTCCATATTCGTAATGCGCCAACACGTTTAATGCAAACCTTGGGTTACGGTCAGCACTATCGCTATGATCACGATGAGCCCAATGCGTTTGCTGCGGGCCAAACCTATTTTCCTGAAGAGATGGGAGAAAAAATTTATTATCATCCTGTGGAGCGTGGTCTTGAAATCAAAATCAGTGAAAAATTAAGAGAGCTGAGAAGATTAACGATTGCACAAGGTAAGGGAAAATAAATTTCTGTTTTTTCTAAGCATATTTTTAAAGGTTTCCAAATAATAGGGTGAAATTTATAGATGGATAAAATAATTGTTGTTCAAGATGATATTACAAAGCTTAAGGTAGATGCTATTGTTAATGCAGCGAATACCAGTTTATCTGATGGTGCTGGCGTTAATGGCGCTATTCATAGAGCAGCGGGCCCTCAATTGTTAGAGGCTTGTCGACAGTTAGGAGGATGTGAAGTAGGTGAAGCTAAAATAACATTAGGATATAATTTGCCTGCACGATATATTATCCATACTGTAGGTCCAATTTGGCAAGGGGGTCAATTCAACGAACCAAAATTGTTGGCGAATTGTTATATAAATTCACTTTTGTTGGCTAAAGATTATGATATTAAAACAATTGCTTTTTCCGCTATCAGTTGTGGCATTTTTGGATATCCTATACCTCAGGCGGTAAAAATAGCAGTTAGTACTGTTCAAAGTATATTAGAACAAGGATCTTTATTTGAACAAGTAATATTTGTGTGTTTTGACAATGACATTTTTAAACTGTATAACGAGCTGATATAATTTTAATTCTCAAGGTGAATTTTTTTAAAAGATTTGTCAAATGTCAAGATTTGACACCATCGACGTAAGTCTATTGGGTATTTCATTTAAAGGTAGGATGTAGTCGACCGCATTGAGTTTAATGGCGGCTCCTGGCATTCCAAAAACCACACTACTCTCTTTATCTTGAACAATCACAAGTCCTCCTGCATCATGAATGTCTTTAGCACCTTGTGCACCGTCCTCACCCATCCCTGTTAATAAGATGCTAATGATTTTAGAATTAACCATTCTGGCAGCTGATTGAAAGAGTACATCAATGGAAGGCTTGTGACCATTGACGGGTTCTCCTTCCTTTAGGTTACAAAACCATTTGTCACCTAATTGATTTACGATTAAATGACTATTTCCTGGTGCTATAAAGACTTTTCCGGGTGTGATTTCTTCATTATCAGAAGCTTCTTTTACCATAAGATTAGAAAAGCGATTAAGCCTTTCTACAAAAGCAGAAGAAAATTCTGGCCTAATATGCTGAGTAATCACAATAGCAGGAAAAGTTTTTGGTAGTTGACCTAAAATATATTCAAAAGCTTCAACACCACCAGTTGATGCTCCCATAACAATTAATGTTTTTCTTAAAAAATCTGAGTGGTATATAGGTTCAAATGCCTTTTTGGAAGTCTTTATCTCCTTTTTTGCAGTTACGTGAGCTAAACTTGCACTTTTTACAATCCGAATAAGATTTTTGGCATAAGATCCCTCAATATCTAATTCAAAAGGTTTTGGTTTTGGAAGATAATCTATTGCACCTAACGATAAGGCCTCTAGTGCTATAGAGCTGCCCTTTTCTGTAAGAGCAGAAATCATAACAACTGGTAAGGGATGAAGGCGCATTAAATTTTTTAAAAAAGTGATCCCATCCATACGCGGCATAATAATATCTAATGTTAAGACATCTGGGTTAAATTTTTTAATTAATTCTCTAGCAACATAAGGATCAGGAGCTTTTCCAACTATTTCAACTGTAGGATCGGTTGATAAAAGATTGGTTAAGATCTCCTGCATGGATTTTGAATCTTCGACAATCAATACTTTAATTTTTTTATCAGCCATATCTGTTTCCAATCACTTAATTTTCCGAAAAACTTTATTTTGTAAGGAAATATACTTGCCAGAAAGTCCCCCTATGTTTTCTGAAAAACCAATAAAAATCAAACCATTTATTTTTAGATAATTATCGAATTTCTCTAATATATCGTGAGTGGCTTCATCCGTCAAATAAAGAGAGACATTACGAAAAAAAATAACATCAAAAAGGCCCTTCATTGGCCAATGACCCAATAAATTAAGATAACGAAAACTAATCATGGAATTTAATTGATTATCAACTTTCACATAGGAAATTTCATTGTGAGTAAACGAATGAAACCATTTTTTCCTTGTTCCCAGTTTCTCAATTTTTTCATTTTCATAAATGCCTTGTTTTGCGATTTCTAAAGCTTTAGTGTTGACATCAGTTGCTAAAATTTTAATGTCATAAACATTCGGATCAATGTAGCCTTTTAATGCTTCAAAAACTGTAATAGCAATGGAGTAGGCTTCTTCTCCAGTTGAACAACCCGCCGACCATATTCTTATTCTACCTTTGTTTTTAATTATATTAATTAATTCTTTCTCTAAAGTTTCAAATTGGTAAGCATCTCTGAAAAAATCTGTGCGCAAATTAGTGATTAAATTAATGAAATAATTTCTTTCATCTAAATTTCTATTTATGAATTCTATATAATCATAAAATTGTAAAAAATTTAAATCCCCCATTCTTTTTCTGAGTTGATGAGAAATCTGTTCTCTTTTAGTATCATATAATTTAATTCCTGCATAGTAAGATGCGATTTCTTTTAAGCGAACGAAATCATAATCATTCATAATTTTGTTATGGCGATCCATTAAAATTCAGCCCACTCGTCTTCTTGAGGTTCTTGTTTTTTTATGGAAAGATTTTTTTTATGATGCTTAACATCTTCTATTCTATCATTTATTGTCATTGTAATCTTAAAAAAATCAACAAGGGTATTCATATGCCTTGCCTCTTTTTCTAAGGATAACGCACCTTGTTCTGCTTCTTCAACCAAAGTACTATTTTGTTGAGTCATTTTATCCATTTCGTTGATTGCTATATTAATTTCCTGAATACCGGTACTTTGTTCGATTGAGGCATTTGCGATATCAGACATAATAGTGGTTACATTATTAACTGATTTTGTAATTTCTTGCATAGTCAATAAAGTTTGATCTGCAAGTCGTGTCCCTTCTTTAATTCTTTCTGCCGAGTTAATGATTAAATTTTTAATCCCCTGTGCAGATTCTGATGATCGTTTTGAGAGATTACGTATTTCAGATGCAACAACAGAAAATCCTCGACCTTGTTCGCCTGCTCGGGCTGCTTCAACAGCTGCATTTAACGCCAAAATATTGGTTTGAAATGCAACATTATCTATAACATCAATAATATTAGTGATTTGATGAGCGCTATCATTAATAGCATTCATCATGTCAACCATTTTTTTTACAACCTCTCCTCCTTTGTTGGCAATTTCTACTGCTGATTGAGCAAAACTATCCGATCCTTTTGCATTCTCTGAATTCTTCTTTACAGTTTCTGCTATTTTTTTCATGGCAGAAGAGGTTTCTTCTAAAGCAGCCGCTTGTTGTACGGTTCGTTTGGAAAGATCTGCATTACCTGAGGCGATTGCTTGAGATGTGGTTTGAATGGTTCCTGTGGCGATTTTTATATTTTTAACCAGTTTTTCAAGACTTTCACGCATGATATTAAAACTGTCTCCCACCTCTTTAAGCTCGTCTTGTGTTTCAAGTTGAACAGCAACACTTAAATTTCCCTTGCTGATTTCTTGTGATCCATGAACCAATTGATGAACACTTTTTAAAATTGAAAGATAAACACCAACAAACAAATAAGCAAATAATAAAAGACCAAGACTGACAGCGCCAATATTAAAATAAAAGATATAATTAAAATGTTGAACACGATCTTGAATTAATTTTAGGGTTTCTTTAATAACGTTTATCCGAAATTCATAAGATACATCAAGAAGTTTAGAATATTGTTCGTAATATCGGTCCTTTGATATATCTAAATGATGTGCTAATAAAGAACCCTTCAATAAATCAATAACACTTTTAGTTTGAGAATCAAAGTTTTCTGTCAAATTATTTAATTTTTCAAAAAGAGAAGAGTTGTTTTTTAATGAAATTCTAATATCTTCATGAATAGTGTCTCTGTAAGTTTCCATAATGGTGCTTGATATTTCTAGTTGATCTCGTTCAGCTTCTGTGAGACGTTTATTTGAAATAGCAGACGTTCCAATGTCTCTTATGTTGGTAACACTTTGATTAAAGTGTGCTAGTCTTGTGCAAAAGATGTCTACCAAATAAGATGTGTCAATACCTGGATCTACCGTAAGATTAGAACTGTCGCAGGTTTGTACAATCAAATCTCTCATGTCATCAGCTATTTTGGAGTAATTGTCTGGTTCATTTTTACCTGCCTCCCATTTATATTTAATTTGATCCCACGCGTCTAAAGTATTTAAACTTCCTCCTAATCTTTGTGCCAGAGTATTCATGGGGATCAGAGCTTGATCAATCTCTTCAACAGCTTTTGCTTTTTCTTCCTTTAAGGATGGTTCACTTAAACTAGAATATTTTAAATATTGATATTTTAAAATTTTATCTAACACAATATATAGTTTTTCATTAAACTCAAGACCAGTTAATTCTTTTTCAGAAAAATCTTTAGTTATAAGCAAGGGTTTTATCGTTTGATAAGCCAAGGTCAAAACAATCAAAAGAACAATGGCCCCTAAAAACATTAGTTTTTGTGAGTATTTTAATTTATTAATCAATCTGACAGATGGATTAAATAGTGATTTCATTTTCTTCTCCTAATGGATTGTCAAAGCTAATGATGTTTTTAATATTTAGCATCGTTACTATTTTATTTTCGATTTTAACTAGCCCACTAATATAGTGTTCAGCCACTAAAGGCTTTTCCTCAAATTCATTTTCATGTAATGATTTAATATCATTGTCATATATCATTCGTGTATCCGGAAGATTATCAACAGCCAATCCAATAGTTTTTTGTCTATTATTTTTTTGAATATTCACAATGATAAAAATTGTTGTTAGTTGATGTTTAACAGGTTTAAATCCCAGAAAATTACTTAAATCAATTATTGGGATAATTGTTCCTCTAAAATCAATCATTCCCATTAAAAAAGAATCAGAAAAGGGAATAAAGTTTGGTTTTTTCCATTGATGGATTTCTCTTATTTCAGTTATATTTATTCCATATTCATTATGATTTAGCAAGAAGCATAAATATTCTACAGCATGATCTTTGGTTTTTTTATCAAGTTTTTTACTTTTAGTGCTTTCCTTGTTTTCATTTTTGAAAAAACTCCCTGTTGAAAGTTTTGAAGCCAGTTCTTTATTTAAAGAAATTTCAATTATTTTCTGAAGATCTAAAATTAAACCAATGCTTCCATCTCCAAGAATGGTTGCTCCTGAGACTCCGGGAGTTTTACAAAAGTTCTCTTCAATGTTCTTCACTACAACACGCTGTTGGAGCAAGAGATCGTCACATACTAAAGCAAAATTATTCTCCTTAACGCTGACAATAATGACATAGTTTAAGTTTTTTTGATTGGGCTCTAACGTGTTTTTTAAATTAAGAACTTGAGTTAAATATATTATTCTATGATCCGCTTTGTGGTAATGATAGAACTCTTCATTATCTTTAATAATAATATTTTGATGGTCAAGCTTCATTATTTCAATAATCTCTCTAAGTGGAATAATATAAACTTCACCACTCACCTGAATAAGTTGACACTCTATGATTGCAGAAGTTAAAGGCAAAGTTAGCTTAAAAACAGTGCCTTTCCCCAAAGTTGAATTTACCTGTACATTTCCACCAAGAGCATGAATATTATTTTCAACAACATCTAAGCCTACTCCACGCCCAGAGACTTCACTTACTATCTTGGCAGATGAAAAACCTGGCCTAAAAAGTAATTGATAGATTTCTTGTTCACTCAATTCATCTTCTTTTTTTATTAAATTTTTATCCAGCGCAATTCTTCTTATTTTTTCTATATCAATACCTGTTCCATCGTCACTGATTTCAATGATGATATATTCCCCTTCTTGGTAACAATTTAATTTTACAATTCCATTTTTGTCTTTGCCTAGCAGTTCTCTTTCTTTTGGAGATTCTATTCCGTGGTCAACAGCATTTCGTATTAAATGTAATAGAGGGTCTGTAATTTTTTCAATAATATTCTTGTCTAGTTCATTATTTTCACCATTTATAATAAAATCTACTTCTTTATTTGTCATTTTTGCTAAATCAAATACTGTTCTTGGAAAACGATTAACTAAAAATGCCAATGGGACCATGCGAACATGTAAAACATGATCTTCCAACTCCTTTGAATTTTTATCCAAATGATCAAGAATTTCATAAAGTTTATTAGACTTGATTCCAGTATCTTCAATAACTTGTTTAAACATAGATTCTATGATAACTAATTCAGAAACAGAATTAAGAACAGTTTCAATTTTTTCAACAGGTACTCGAATAGAAGTAATAATAGACATGTCTTTTTGAGATGGAACCAAAGCCCTGGTTTTTCTTTGAGATTCTTTTTCACTTTCAGATAATATAGGTTCTATCGTTATATCCTTTTCATCAAATATCCACGATAGAATATCATTTGCTTCTTTATTTGGAATATCCTTATATAAAATTAACTCCCAGGAAAGATAACATAGCGATGGATCGAATTCAAAAAATCCCGGGAGATTTTTAGGATCTGCTGTTATTTCTAATGCCCCCATCTTCTTAATGCTTTCAAATGCGCCATCAGGTTCTAGTTTTTTCTTAAAAAGATCTCTATTTGACACACAAACGATGTGCCAACCTAAAATGGCTTCTTTATGTTCTGTTGGCGAAGATGCTGTTCGAATAAGTTCTTGAAAGATTTCATTTAAGTGTTTGGCAGAAGTCTCATCAAAATAATTTGTTTTTTGAATATCTGAAAGAAATGTTTTAATAAAATCTACTGTTTTTAATAAATAATCGACATGAATAGACTCCAATTTTTTTGAACCTGATCGGATCTCATCCAGAAGAGTCTCTACTGTATGAGTACACTCTTTTACAGCGATAAACCCAAAGAGACTACAATTTCCTTTAAAAGTATGTATTGTTCTAAAAATTTGATTAATTTTTTCCAAATCTAGTGCTTCTAAATTAATGCTTAATAGACATTCCTCCATATCTTTTAAGTTTTCGGAGCTTTCTTCTATGAAGGTTGACAATACTGGACTTAAGGTTTCGGGTATTTTAAATTCGCTAAGAGATCCCCGAAGGTCCAGTAAACGATTCATACCCAGTATAAACGCTTTTTCTATTAAAACTTCTGAGGGAGATTGCCAATTTATGCTTAGATTTTTTCTAGAGGCTTCCAGTACAAAATTTAAAATTAATTGCATTCCTGCGGCATCAATTTTAGAAATTTTGCTTGCATCTATAAGGATAGGTTTATTTGTATCGAATACTTTCTTTAGGATTTCTTTTTCAGGAATAACCATTTCAAGAAGAAGAGCTTCCCCACAGTGGATCCAGATTGCTTTGTCAGTATATTCAATATTCATAGCTTCACTATCATTACCTTAAAAAATACACAACAATAACCAGTTTAAGTGGATGTCATGCTTCTACAGCTTCCTATATAAATTATCGGATTTTTTACTAATAAATTTAGGTAAAATTCTTATCTTGACATTTGACATTGCAAGTAAGTGCAGTAATCAACGATTTGAAAATTAAGACAGGTTTGTCCAATGTCAAGATTTGACACCATGTCCCTTCAAGTGCTACCGGATGAAGTATCTGATCACGCTCCTTTGTTTTTAGAATTTACCACGGAGGCGTCTGTCTGATAATCATTCTACAGAAATTTTTAAATGAGAACCCAATCAGTTACAAATATTAAAACAGAGTAAAGTCTTGTTAAAGCTTATATTGGCGTAGATAAGGCCGATATAATTATTATGAAAACAGAAGAAGGGCATAGGTCCTATAGAGATTTAATCCTAAATAGACAACCTTATCCTCATTTATCCAGTTTTAAGGGGATAATTGCAGGGTTGTTGAGTTATGCCATTGCGCTCCCAATTATTGGAAAATTACTCAGAAAGTCTTTTGTGGTTACTTGTTTTGCGCTAGGTCGATATCGTCAAAAGGGAAATTATATTGGACTATACACGCTTTTGTTGAACAGCTTGATTGATCGCCGTTATCAAAATAAAAATTCTTACCAGTGGTGGTATTTGATGCGTTTTGCAGTGGCAGTGGCTCAGGAACGTCAAATTAATTTTTTTTGTGAGAGATTTAGCATTAGAAGACAGTTTAATTATGTTGGGAAGTACAGGACCTAAACCCTGGATTGGCTATGATATTGCCTATGCATTTGTAGGCTACTCACTTTGGATATTTGAACGAGGTGATGTTCAAGGGGCAATTAATATGATAAAAGTGTCTATTGATGCAGATGATACGTGGGGATATCCAGAATATTTATTAGGTTGGTATGGATTGTTTACTAACAATGTCGATTCTGTAGAACATTTTACACGAGCTGTACAAATTGATTGGAGCTTTTTACAGCGTATGAAACATGATAGAACTTGTCGACAACATCCTGAAATTTTAAAGGAAGTTCAAAAAAAGACTTTAGTGTCAAAATGAATCAAATATTTAAAGATCGTCTTTCCAAACTTTCTTCTAAAATGGATTTAAAGTATTTAGCTGAGATCCGCCGTGGATTTGAAAAAGAGTGTTTGAGAGTTGATGAACAAAAAAACCTTTCTGAAAAACCTCATCCGAAAGCCTTGGGATCGAGTTTAACACATCCCTATATCACAACAGATTATGGAGAAGCTTTATTAGAATTAATAACACCACCTTTGGATGACTTTAAGGCATCGTTTAAATTTTTAACAGATCTGCATCATTTTACTTATCACATTTTGGATAAAGAATTTTTGTGGGCATCGAGTATGCCTTGTCGTTTACCAGAGGACAAAGAGATTGCTATTGCACAATATGGTTCTTCAAATCTTGGGCAATTAAAACACATTTACAGACGAGGATTAGGGTATCGATACGGTCGACGGATGCAGACAATTGCGGGGATCCATTATAATTTTTCTTTCTCAGATTCTTTTTGGGAAAATTATCATGCACTCTTGCAATCCAGGGAACCACTAAAACAGTTTATTTCCGATCAATATTTAGGAATCATTAGAAATTGTTTGCGATTTGGATGGTTGCTTCCACTTTTGTTTGGTGCTTCGCCAGGTTTGAATAAAACTTTTTTACAGCATGAACCTCCTGATTTTTTAGAATCCTGGGATAATGAAACATTGGTAAGTCCCTATGCGACTTCCCTTCGGTTAAGTGATTTGGGGTATCACAATAAAACACAGTCTACGCTTAACATTTCTTATAATTCTCTTGCAGAATTTTTGGAGACTATGCATAGTGCTGTGCATACCCCGGTTCCTGAATATACGCGCATTGGCGTCTTTAAAAATGGACAATATAATCAATTAAGTGATTGTGTTTTACAAATTGAAGATGAACACTATGGAATGGTAAGACCCAAGCGAGTTATTTTAAGAGGAGAACGATTAATGCATGCGTTGACAGAACGGGGTATAGAGTATATTGAAGTCAGGGCTTTAGATATTGATCCTTTCCTTCCTTTGGGTATTGATGAAACAAGTGTTTATTTTTTAGATATTTTTTTAACAACCTGTCTTTTACTAGAGAGTCCTCTTTTAGACAAGAATGACAAAGTTAAATTTCAAGAAAATCATGCGCGGGTGGTGAAATGGGGTAGAAAACCTAATTTAACTTTAATTTCAGAAGAGGGTAACGAACGATTAATGAAAGAGTGGGCTTTAGATTTTCTTGCCAATATGCAGGATGTTGCTAAAATTTTGGATGAAGCTTATAAGCTTGATAAATATCAAAGCGCTTGTAAAGAGGTGCAACAAAGACTCCACAATCCAGATATTTTATCTTCTGCGCGAGTCTTGGCAGACATGAAAGAACATCAGGGTTCTTATAGTGAATTTGTGAGCCGCTGGTCGCATAACCATCAAAAGCATTTTTTGGAAAAATCTTTGCTAAAGGAAACACTTGATTATTATGTACAATTAGCGGAAGATTCTCTTAATCAACAAGGGGTAATAGAGCATTCGGACGATGTGCCTTTTGCAGAGTATTTACGTCAATATTTGATTATTTAAGATTAAGATTAAGATAGAAATATAGAATTGAGGAGATTAATGGTGTTTCATAGAGTTTTAGTTTTAGGGATGTTTTTGATAGCTGAGTTAGCCTGGGCGGAGCATGCTAATGCTCCTAATTTAGGGGTGGTGGCAGAAAGATTAACTGTTGGTGCAAATGTCATTACACAAGTTATGTTGGGAATTTGTATTGTAATGGGGATAGGTTTTCTTGGGCTTTCGTTTGTCCATTATAAAGGACATCGACAAAATCCAAAGTTAATTCCTTTAGGTAAGCCTGTCATGTATGTGGTATTGGGACTTGTTTTGCTTTGTATCCCTTTTCTTGAAGAATTCTTGGGGGACACAGGACGCTCACTACTTGAAAAAGATAAAAAGAAACAAACCTCATCTGTTATCGTACAGGATATTGATGCGCCTTTGACGCCCAATGATTGGATTAATAATTACGATCATTAATTATTGTTATAACTCACCTTGTAGGTGCGAAATTTTTTGTAAAGCCCGTTTGCGAGTTTTAATTTTGTGCGCCATCACAGAATTTTCTTTAACTTGTTCCAATGCTAAATCAAGTTGTTGGAATGAATCTTTGAATTCTCCTCTTAAATAATGCCATTCTGCTTGGGATTGATGTAATTCAACTTTATGGCCAGTTAAACTTTGCGCACGTGCCAGTAATTGATAAATTTCTGGCACTTCAGAATGATATTTTTGATGTTTTAATAAAAGTGTGCGTGCTTCTATTCCTTGTTTTGCTTCAACTAAATTTTCTGCATATTTTATAATAATGGGATAATTGTTTGGATATGATTCAAACAAATATTTAAGTCTTTTTAGAGCAGCTTGTGTATTCCCTGACTCCTGTTCCACTTCGGCTAAACTAAGGGAAATAATCCATTGATTGGGAGATTGTTCAGTCGGTTCTAATTCTTTTAATATCTGGATGGCTTCTTGATATTGTCTGTTTTTAGCTAATGCTAAAGCATAAGCGTATAATGCCGTCATTTTATTTTGATACTTACCCGAAGTTAATTTTTCTTTTAGTCTTCTTACACGTTCGATATCTCGTTCTTTTCGATAAAGTTCTAGTCTTGCACGAATTAAATGGAAAAATAAACTGTCTTTTGTTTGTTTGTAGGGAAGTTGCTCTGCTCTGTTTTGTGCAGCTGCAATACGGGATTCATCTAGTGGGTGGGTGCGCAGATATTCAGGAAGTTTTGCATGATAAAGAGTACTTTGATGAAGACCTTCAAAAACGGTAGCCATGGCATTAGGATCAAATCCAGCTTTGGCTAAGATTTGGATCCCCATACTATCGGCTTCTTTTTCATGTTCACGGGTATAATTAATCAACTGTTGAACATGCCCTGCAAGAGCGGCAACGGTAAGGTGCGCACCTGCGTCTGCCGAACCCATGACCCCCACAGCAGTGGCAGCTAAAATTTGTGCGAGTGTTAAGGGAGTTAATCGACGATTGTTGGCCACCATTCTAAGTAAATGCCTTTGGCTAATATGTGCAGTTTCATGAGCAAGTACTGCTGCCAATTCACTTTCATTTTTCACGCTCTGAATAAGTCCTGTGTGGACTGCCACGTGACCACCAAAAAAAGCAAAAGCATTAAGCGCTTCCGCTTCTATCCCAAAAAAGTGTAGTTTGTAATCCTTAATATTTGCTTGTTGAGATAGTTTGGTTCCTAAATTTTGCAAATATTCATTGATGATGGGATCAGAGACTAAGCAGTCGCTTGCATACAATTGTTGCATGAGGGCATTGCCCAATAAATGTTCTTTTTCTATGGGAAAATCTGCTCGAAAAGGATCACCAAATTCAGGAAGAGAGGAAGCTTCAACAGCACAAGTGCCTTTAATAAGTAGAGTAAGTATAATAATAAATAAAAAGGTAGAATGACGCATAACAATGACTAGTGTACCATAAGAGTATAAGCTTATATGAGTATTAAGGCGCATAAGGCGCAAAATGTCCAAAAAAGTTAGATAGTCAAATATTTTGGAAGGTGAATAGTGTTTCAAATTATTAAAGCTTGGTTTTATCGTTATTTTTCGGATCCCGAGGCCGTTTTATTATTTTTCTTATTATTGTTTGGGTTTGGTTTAGTGATTTTCATGGGAGGTGTTCTGACACCTGTTTTAGCAAGTATTGTCATTGCCTATTTATTGCAATGGGTGGTAGGGCAACTAGAACGTTGTAAGATCCCCCGGTTGATGGCAGTTTGGATTGTATTTTTAGGGTTTTTAGGATTATTTTTAGCTTCTTTCTTTTTATTGTTACCTTTATTGTGGAAACAGCTAGCAGCATTGTTTAATGAATTACCCCATATGATTGTACAAGCTCAAAATGCCATGGATTTACTTGCTAAAAAATTTCCTGAGTATTTTTCTGCTGATCAAATTCAGACATTGGTCAGCAGCTTTGTGGGAGATATCCAAAATTGGGGGAAAGTGGCTGTTACAGCTTCATTATCTTCTATTTCAAGTTTGATTGTCTGGTTGGTATATTTAGTTTTGGTTCCACTTTTAATATTTTTCTTTTTAAAAGATCGTAACGTGATATTAACATGGATGTCGAGTTTTCTTCCGGACAAACGAGGGGTTTTAAGCCAAGTTTCTGGAGAGGTTAATATTCAAATAGGAAATTATATTCGTGGGAAAGTGATGGAAATTGTGATTGTTGGGATTGTAACCTACCTGGTATTAGAGGGTTTTGGTCTGCAATATGCCGCTCTTCTTTCTTTTCTGGTAGGGGTATCTGTATTAATACCCTATGTTGGCGCTGTGGTTGCAACCATTCCCGTTGTTTTAGTAGGTTATTTACAGTGGGGATGGAGTTCGCAATTTGGTTATGCCATAGGAACTTACTTAATAGTTCAAGGTTTAGATGCCAATATTTTAGTACCGTTGCTTTTTTCTGAAGCGGTTAATTTGCATCCTATTGCCATTGTGGTCGCTACCTTAGTATTTGGTAGTTTTTGGGGATTTTGGGGCGTATTTTTTGCCATTCCACTGGCAACTTTAATTAAAGCAGTGCTATATGCATGGCCAAGACGAGAACTCAAAGTAAAGGGAACTTGAAAACATGGCTGGACATAGTAAATGGGCGAACATAAAATTTCGTAAATCAGGACAAGATGCTAAGCGTGGTAAACTGTTTACCAAATATATTCGTGAGATAACGGTATCGGCACGAGTGGGGGGATCTGATCCAGGCGCTAATCCTCGTTTAAGAACTGCTATTGATAAAGCACTCACCGCTAATATGACACGGGATACCATTGATAGAGCGATTAAACGCGGTGCTGGTGGTCAAGAAGGTCATGATTTAGAAGAAATTTGCTACGAAGGATATGGTCCAGGAGGAGTTGCGGTGATGGTTGATTGTATGACCAATAATCGTAAACGTACAGTTTCAGAAGTTCGTCATTTATTGACAAAATATGGAGGTAATTTAGGAACCGATGGATCTGTTGCGTATTTGTTTTCCCAAAAAGGACAAATCGTATTTGCACCCGGTACCAGTGAAGATATGGTTATGAATGTTGCTTTAGAAGTGGGTGCAGAAGATGTCATAACTGATGAAGATGGATCAATTGAAGTTTATACTTCATTTGAAGATTTTCGAAGAGTTAAAGAAGCTTTGGAGGCTTCCGCCCTTGCGCCAGAACGTGCAGAAGTGACTATGGTCCCCTCTAACTCTGTTTTATTAGATGATCCAGATACAGCTGAAAGATTTATGAAAATGGTTGATTTATTGGAAGATTTGGATGATGTTCAGGCTGTCTATTCCAATGCAGATATTGCAGAAGATATTTTAGTGAAATTATAGGATTAAATTTATACGTATTTTAGGTATCGATCCAGGTTCTCAGGTAACGGGATTTGGGATTATTGAACACCATCGCTCTAAGCAACATTATATTGCAAGTGGATGCATTCGAGTTGGAAAAGAGCCTTGGCCTAATCGATTACATCGAATTTTTGAAGCGTTATCAGAAGTAATAACAGAGTATGTTCCTACAGCAGTTGCTATAGAGAAAATCTTTGTTCACAAGAATGTTTCTTCTGCTTTAAAATTAGGACAAGCCCGAGGAGCTGCATTGGTGGTGGTTGCAAAATATGGTCTTTCGGTTGCTGAATACACGCCGCGTCAAATAAAAAAAGCGGTTGTAGGTTATGGAGGCGCTGATAAAATTCAGATTCAACACATGATGCGCACTTTGTTGAGTTTAAGTGGTTTGCCCCAGCAGGATGCAGCGGATGCTTTGGCAGTTGCGTTGTGTCATGGGTACAGTTATCGAGGAATAATAGAATGATTGGTCGATTACGAGGTATTTTAGAAATTAAAAAACCTCCCTATTTGTTAATAGATGCCAGTGGGGTAGGATATGAACTACAAGCACCGATGTCGACTATTTATCAGCTTCCCGACATTGGACAAACTGTTACTTTATTTACACATTTAGTTGTTAGAGAAGATGCGCATCTTTTATATGGGTTTTATCAAGAAAAAGAACGTGCTTTATTTAGAACTTTAATTAAAGTATCGGGCGTTGGTCCTAAAATGGGTTTAACCATTTTGTCAGGGATGGAGGTATCTTATTTTTTGCAATGTGTAGAACGTCGAGAAACAGCGGCTTTAGTGGGGTTACCGGGCGTTGGTAAGAAAACTGCTGAACGATTGGTAGTTGAAATGGCGGGCAAGTTATTGATGCCCTCAGAAAATATGAATTTTTCCAGAAAAATATTTGAGAGTGGCATTGAAGAATCTTCGTTTCAGGGACGACAAGAAGAAGCCATTAGCGCATTAATTGCATTAGGATATAAACCTCAAGAAGCTTCTAGAGTTGTTGCGAAGATAGAAGGTGAAAATTTAAGTAGTCAAGAAATTATTCGAAGTGCATTAAAAATGTTTGGGGGATTCAGTGATTGAAACTGATCGATTAACGACAGCACATATTATTAAGCCTGAGGAAGAACGGGTTGATAAAGCTATTCGTCCTCAAAAACTCTCTGAGTATATTGGACAAGAAAGTGTTAAGACGCAAATGGGATTATTTATTGATGCGGCTAAGCGACGTAATGAAGCTTTGGATCATATCCTTATTTTTGGGCCCCCTGGTCTTGGTAAGACCACATTAGCTCACATTGTTGCTTCTGAAATGGGGGTTTCTTTACGACAAACCTCGGGACCTGTTTTGGAGAGAGCTGGGGATTTAGCAGGTCTATTAACCAATTTAGAAGCACGAGATGTTTTATTTATTGATGAAATTCATCGATTAAGTCCCGTTGTGGAGGAAATATTATATCCAGCAATGGAAGATGGGCAGTTAGATATAATGATTGGAGAAGGTCCGGCAGCTCGATCAATTAAATTAGATCTTCCTCCTTTTACATTGATAGGCGCTACTACTCGCGCTGGACTTTTAACTTCTCCTTTACGTGATCGCTTTGGAATTGTACAACGTTTAGAATTTTATGCGGTTAAAGATTTACAAAAAATTGTAGAGCGTTCAGCTACTATTTTGAATGTGGAAATTGATAACGCAGGGGCAGAAGAGATTGCTCGCCGCTCACGTGGAACGCCTCGAATTTCTAATCGACTATTACGACGAGTGAGAGATTATGCAGAAGTCCGCGCCAAAGGCATTATTGATGGGTGTGTTGCTGATAAAGCCTTAAATCTGTTAGATGTTGATCAAGAAGGCTTTGATATGATGGATAGAAAATTATTATTAGCCGTTATGGAAAAGTTTGAAGGAGGCCCTGTTGGACTTGATAGCCTAGCAGCAGCTATCGGAGAAGAGCGTGGAACCATTGAAGATGTACTAGAACCTTTTTTAATTCAGCAAGGGTTTTTAATACGCACCCCTCGGGGTCGTGTTGTTACTAACAGAACTTATCAACATTTTGGGTTAGAACATCCAAAAAAAGAAAAAGAGAGTTTAAATGACATTGAGTAATGTTCCTATAATTACTGTTGATGGACCAGGAGGATCGGGTAAGGGGACTTTAAGTGCAAACCTAGCAAAAGCCCTGGGTTGGCACTTTTTAGACAGCGGTGCTTTATATCGTGTTTTGGCCTTAGCTGCATTAAAAAAAGGATTTAATTTGCAGGATGAAAAGGCCCTTGCAGATTTAGCTCAAGACCTAAAAGTTCAATTTAATGGTGACATATTGTTGGATGGGATATCTGTTTCACAGGAAATTCGCAAAGAAACGTGTGGAAATACAGCATCTAAAATCGCAGCATATCCGCTTGTTAGAGAAGCTTTATTAGAGTGTCAACGTGCATTTTGTAGGTCCCCTGGATTGGTTGCAGATGGTCGTGATATGGGTACAGTTGTCTTCCCTTGGGCTAAAATGAAGATTTTTTTGGATGCCAATGCTGAGGAGCGTGCAAAACGTCGGTATTTACAGTTGAAGGATAAAGTTCATAATGTTACTCTACAGAGTCTTTTGCAGGAGATAGCAGAGCGTGACGCGCGTGACAAACAACGTGCGATTGCACCCTTAAGGCCTGCTAAGGATGCTGTGGTGATTGATACCACGGGAATGGGGATAGAGGCGGTGTTTGCTCGTGTAATGATGGAGGTCAAACAACGTCTCTTATGATTTTTTTAGCTACATAGGCCTGTACACATTTTTGAGTTAGAAACAAAGTTATGTGGCACAGAGAATTTGGAATGAAGTGAATTATGAGTGAAAGTTTTGAAGCGCTGTTTAAAGAAAGCTTAGCTAGGGCAGAAATGCATCCTGGTTCTATTATCAAAGGTAAAGTGATACGTATCAGTGATGAATACGTTACCATTGATGCGGGATTAAAATCTGAAGGTCATATTCCTATTGTTCAATTTTATGATGAAAATGGTCAATTGGAAGTCAGTGTTGGGGATGAAGTTGAGGTTGCATTAGATGCGGTAGAAGATGGTTGGGGTGAAACTCAATTATCGCGCGATAAGGCCAAACGTGCAGAGGCTTGGCGCCGCTTAGCAGAAGCTCATGAAAAAGGTGAACCTGTTAAAGGCATTATTAGTGGTAAAGTTAAGGGTGGATTTACTGTTGATATACAGTCTATACGAGCTTTTTTACCAGGATCTTTGGTAGACGTACGACCCGTACGAGATTCTGTTGTTTTAGAAGGTAAAGAGTTAGATTTTAAAGTTATTAAAATTGATCAAAAACGCAATAATGTGGTTGTCTCTAGACGTTCAGCAATGGAATCTGAAAGTTCGTCTGAACGCGAAATTTTAATGACAGCGCTTCAAGAAGGTCAAGAAACTAAAGGTGTTGTTAAGAACTTAACCGATTATGGTGCTTTTGTTGATTTAGGGGGTGTGGATGGACTTCTACACATTACCGACATGGCATGGCGACGAGTGAAACACCCAAGTGAAATTGTTTCTGTTGGCCAAGAAATCATGGTTAAAGTTTTAAAGTTTGATCGAGAACGGTCGCGTGTGTCTTTAGGATTGAAACAGATGGGAGAGGATCCCTGGGTTGATATTACACGACGTTATCCAGAAGGAACTCGGCTTGTTGGAAAAGTAACTAATATTACAGATTATGGTTGCTTTGTTGAAATAGAAGAAGGCGTTGAAGGATTAGTGCATGTTTCTGAGATGGATTGGACCAACAAAAATATTCATCCCAGCAAAGTTGTTCAATTAGGAATGGATGTCGAAGTTATTGTTTTGGAAATAGATGAAGAACGTCGTCGAATTTCCTTGGGTCTTAAGCAATGTAAAGCCAATCCTTGGGATGCATTTGCTGCTTCGCATAATAAGGGGGATAAAGTTTCTGGCAAGATTAAATCCATTACCGACTTTGGTATTTTCATTGGCTTAGAAGGCGGAATTGATGGTCTTATCCATTTATCTGATATTTCTTGGAATGAAACAGGTGAAGAAGCTGTTCGTCGTTATAAGAAAGGTGAAGAAATTGAAGCTGTTGTGTTGGCTGTCGATCCAGAACGTGAACGCATTTCTTTAGGTATTAAGCAACTTGAAAGTGATCCTTATTCTAACTTTGTATCTGAACATACGAAAGGAAGCGTTGTGACAGGCACTGTCATATCCGTTGATACCAAAGGCGCAACCATACAATTGGCTGAAGGGGTAGAGGGATACTTAAAAGCATCAGAAATAAGTCGTGAGCGAGTAGAAGATGCTCGTACACATCTTAAAGAAGGCGATTCTGTAGAAGCTAAGTTTACGGGTGTTGATAGAAAGAATCGAACCATTTTACTTTCAATTAAGGCAAAAGAATCCCAAGAGGAGCAAGACGCAATGCGGGAATTAAATCGCACTGAGGTTGTAAGCCCGACACTGGGAGATCTAATGAAAGAAAAAATGGAGACTAAAAAAGAGGAATAATTAATTGTTGTAAGGGTCGACACTGAGTAGACCCTTACGATGGATTTATGTGCCAGGGCCGGCACGGGGACCGGCCCCTACAAAATGGATGAATTGGTGACTGGTACGGACTGACCCCTACAAAATGGTAGAAATATGCGTTTATTGATGTTGCTAGTATTGGGCTTTGTTGCACTTTTAGGCGTTACTTTCGCATCTCTTAATGCTGAATCCGTCGTCGTTCATTATTACATTGGTATACAAAAAATCCCCTTATCTGCCTTAGTAGTGGGAGTATTAGTCTTAGGCGTTTTGATAGGACTTTTGGCTTCTTTTCCGGTTATCTTACAATTAAAAATGAAACTTAGGCGATTATCTCGACAAAAAATGGAACATTAATGTTAGAGTTATTGTTTCTACTCTTACCAATTGCGGTATTTTCTGGTTGGATGATTGGAAGAAAAATTCCTTTTCCTAGAGGAATAAGTACTTTTAATCCTTTCTCTTCTCAATATTTCGTGGGTTTAAACTATCTTTTAAACGAGCAACCTGATAAAGCTGTCGATGTTTTTGTAAAATTGTTGGATGCTAACCAAGAGATGGTCGAAACACATCTTACTTTAGGGAGTCTTTTTAGGCGTCGTGGTGAAGTAGATAAAGCAATAGGCATTCATCAAAATTTGATTGAGCGATCTTCTTTGACTCAAGAACAGCGGGCATTGTCATTATTAGAATTAAGTCGTGATTACATGCGAGCGGGCATGTTAGATAGAGCAGAAAATTTACTATTGGAATTGGTGGATAGAGGAGGGCAATTAGAAGCCAGTTTTCAACACCTTATGGATATTTATCAGCAAGGAAAGGATTGGCAAAGAGCCATACAAATTGCAGAGAAATTGCAGGCTAAAACCCATCGTCCCATGGGACATTATATTGCTCATTTTTATTGTGAGTTGGCGGAACAGCGATGGTTAAAGGGAAATAGAATAGAAGCACGTCATTACCTTAAACAAGCTTTACAAGTTAATCGTCATTGCGTTCGAGCGAGCTTACTACAAGGAGATATTGAAGCAAGTTCAGGACACTATAAACTTGCAATAAAAGCTTATCAGAAAGTACAAAACCAAGATGAAGCTTTTTTGTCTGAAATTGTATTTCCAATATCACAATGTTATGAACGATTAAACAATCCAGACGGTATGGTTAAATATCTTAAGAGTTGTTTGCAAACGCATCCTGCAATTTCTGTCATTTTGGCTTTTTCGGATTGGTTGCAAAAAACACAAGGGGATGAGGAAGCGGCTCAATTTATTGCAGAGCATTTACGTAAACGTCCTTCTGTTCGAGGATTAAGTCATCTTATACAGTTGAGTGCTGCGCGTGCAGAAGGAAATGCGAGAAGTGATCTCCAAAGATTACAGGAGTTGATAGAAAAAATCATTGCTAATAAATCTATGTATCGTTGTCAAGTATGTGGTTTTTCGAGTCGAGCTTTACAATGGCAATGCCCCAGTTGTAAGCGATGGGATGTGGTAAAACCCATATCGGAGTGAAGGGAATTTTTAATGGGTGCCCCCTTTTTTTCCCTGCTATACTTAATCTCATATGGTTACGACTATTTAAATGTATTTCGGAGGAAAATATGCGAAGTTCTCCTAAAAAATGGCTTTTGATTGGGTTTATTATTTTTGGATTAAGTTATTCAATCATATTATTTAGTGAAGCAGCCAAGACAAAATCTGAAACACCAACATCTGCTGTTGAACCACAGTCCCAGTCACAACCACAATCTCAGGCTGCAGTACAAACTCAACCACAGTTTAATTCTCAAGCTCAAGTATTACCAGAACCAAATTCAGAAGACACTCAAGGTACAATGATTAAAACGGTGGCTTCAGAACATATATTTAAGAATCCTGGGGAAATGATTTGGAAATCAGGACCTGATGCATTTCCTGCAGGTGCACAAATAGTTATTTTAGAAGGGGATTTACACGGTGTTGGTTCTTTTACCTTCCGTCTTAAGTTACCTGCAGGATATAAGGTTCCTATGTATTGGAGCCCTTCAGATACACGCTTGACAGTGATTTCAGGATCGGTTGATTTAAAAGTTATCCCGGCGGATGGAGGTGCTGGTTCTGGTGGAGGAAAGATGAATGCAGGTAGCTTTGTGCTTCTTCCTGCAAGAATGCAAACGGAACTTACTTTTACTGATGAAACGACTGTGCAAATGAGTGGATATGGTCCTTGGGAAGTTTTTTACGTTTATGCCAATGAGGGGCCTAAAAAAATAGATATAGGTATAAAGGAGTAGTATAAAGAAAAAGCTGATGAACAAAGTAATCGATCTAAAACTTGGTGCACAGTTGATTGCTGGAGATGAAGATTTAGCTAAGGAAATGATTGTTATGATGATAAACAGCTTTCCTGAAGAATTAATAAAATTAAAGAAAGCATATGAGGGACCGAATTGGAATATAATTTTAGACATTACTCATAAGTTGCATGGAGGAGCCAGCTATTGTGGAACTCCAAGACTTAAAAAAGCTTGTGCACGTTTGGAAGATTGTTTAATTTCAGACCAAAAAGAACATTCGGATTATCTCTTTAAACAACTATTACAAGAAATTGAGCAAGTGCAGGAATATGTTTGGTTACAAAATTCCCAAAATCCCCCCTAGCCCCCCTTTTTCAAAGTGGGGAACGTGAGTGGCACCTGATTTTATTAGTTAACTTTCTGATTAAAATTAGAATTTGAGTGGCAAGAATAATTGGATTTCCGTATAATTTCCACCATATATAAAGGTTTAAGGAGAGATTATGTTTTATGGCCTTTTAGATTTGCCATGGTGGGGAACCATCATCGCTACTCTGATTCTCACTCATATCACAATTGCTAGCATTACTATTTTCTTGCACCGGCATCAGGCTCATAGAGCCCTAACTTTACATCCAATTATTAGTCATTTTTTTCGTGCTTGGTTATGGTTAACTACTGGGATGGAGACAAAAGCGTGGACTGCCATCCATCGTAAACATCATGGGGAATGTGAGACACCTAATGATCCCCACAGTCCTCAAATTTTGGGATTACCTAAAGTATTATGGGAAGGTTCAGAACTTTATAAACGTGAAGCGTGTAATGAGGAAACTTTAAAGCGCTATGGTCAGGGAACTCCCGATGATTGGTTGGAAAACAATATATATACACCGCATTCGGGAAAAGGGGTCAAAGTGATGTTAGCCATTAATTTAATCTTGTTTGGAGTTCCGGGGTTAACGGTGTGGGCAGTTCAAATGTCATGGTCTCCTTTTTTTGCAGCGGGTATCATCAATGGTGTTGCTCATTTTTGGGGATATCGTAATTTTGAATGCCCTGATGCTGCAACTAATCTTGTGCCTTGGGGAATTTTGATTGGTGGTGAAGAGTTGCATAATAATCATCATACCTATCCCACTTCTGCCAAATTATCAGTGAAATGGTGGGAATTTGATTTAGGGTGGTTTTACATTCGGGCATTGGCATTGTTTGGTTTGGCTAAAGTAAAACGAGTAGCACCAAAAGCCAAAATTGTATTAGGGAAGGAACAGATTGATGTTGAAACCTTACATGCAATTATTGCGAATCGTATACAGGTGATGACTGAATATTCAAAAGGCGTCATTTTACCGTTATTTCATCAAGAAAAGAAAAAAGTATTGCCTCATGAGCGTGGGCTTTGGCGTCGAGTTAAATCAATATTAATCCGTGATGCCGCTTTACTGGATGAAGTCGGGAAGCAAAAATTAGAACAATTTTTAGAAAAGAATGAAGGTGTTTTACAAGCTGCTTATCAATATCGACAACAACTTTATGCCATTTGGAATAAAACTGCTGCCAGTCAAAAAGAACTTTTAGAAGCGCTACAAGAATGGTGTAGAGAGGCAGAAGCAACAGGTATTCGGGCATTGCAGGATTTTGTTTGCTATTTGAAAGGATATACGATTCAGAGGTCATCAGCATAAGTTTTTAGATTAGCACTGGATATTTGTAAGACAATTGTTGTATAGCAAATCTAGGTTAAATGCTATATTATAATTATTAATAATAACTGATTATATGTTCAGTATTTATAGAAAAAGTTAAAAAATAAGTGGATATCCCGGGTTTTGTTTGTTAGAATGTAGCCTAACAAATAAAATGTCTATACTAATGCAATATTACAATTTGAGGAGATATATTACGATGACACCTTTACAGCGGGCCTTAATCGCATTAAAAAATAAATTTTCTGATCTAGTTAAATCTGGCCTTCTTAATCCAGAGCAAATAAGAATACTTACAACAATACAACAAAATACACGCTTGTTTGAAGATGGAAAATTACCAGAAAACCCAGTTGCAGCGCTTGCATCTCCTGAATGGTCAAAAATTTTCATTGAAATAAATCGTACTGGATCAGATTTTATATTTGATATGTTGGGTGATGCCAATGTTTCTACCATGTTAAAAACAGCATTCAACTACGTTAATTCTAATGCTCCTACAGCGGCAGTCGCGAGCTCCTCTTCTCATCCAGCTAGTGGAGATTTTTGGGCAAATGCGGCAGAAAAAATGGAAAGATTAAGTCGTGCTGAAAGACAGAGAACAGATGATGGAAGAGATGCAAAAACAGCCATGGAAGATCCTGTTGTATCTTCATCGAGAGCTCCGGTAAGTGATACTGCTGGAGATTTTCAAATAGAGGCGGCAGCACGCATAGCAGAATTAAGTCGTGCTCATCAAGAACGAGAAGTACAATTAGCAAAAGAAAAAGAAGATAGTAAAAGGGCGATGGAATTTTCTCTTTCTTCATTCTCTGGTTCCAGATCTGAAGCTGGAGAGTTAAAAGTTCGCAGAGAAGTGGAAACGGGTGATTCTGGTATAACGTATCCACCTAATCGACGCGCTACTGAGGAAGCAAATAATATCATTCAAAAAGAATACCAAAAGGCAGCAGTGTGGGGTCTAAGATTAGCAGAACTGAATGCACTTGTAGAAAAACTATGGAAAAATTTTCACCCCGGAGATGCATATTCTCCGACAGAATCCACAACAGAAGAAGGTGGAAAATATCAAGAGAGCCTTAAACGGATTAGAGAAGGTTACACCAACCGTAGAGAAACTGCTCCCGCTCTTCCCGAACATGGAAAACCTGTCCCAAAGGAAAGGGTGATTTTTCCATCCCAGGGTCATGAATATGATTTTCGGGCTCAAGGTGAAGCTCTGGTATTTATACACAATAATAAGTATTTTACTGATGATGACCTGTCACGTGTTATGGGGGACCCTGAGCATACAAAAGAAGTATTAATTGATAGTATCAATGCTGGGGCCAAACTTATCCGTCTTGAAATTTTTAATCCAAATAGTCTTGCCTTATCCAGTGGAAGCTCTGGGGGAAATTATCCACCATTAAGTGAACCATATGATAATCCTTATTGTGGCAATACTTTCGATCGAAAGTATCAGCAATGGAAGTTAGAAACATCGGCAATATATCGTACAAAACGTCATGATATTAAGTTCTCAGATTACCCATTGCTGCACGAAGAATACAAAACTTGGAAACTATCACAGTCGTTGCGACCGTAAGGGGTGGGTGCTGACACCATAATTCTTAAATTTATTGAGTGCAGTATGGACCGATTTAAGTTGGCTCCCCGGGACGGACTCGAACCGCCGACCCAGTGGTTAACAGCCACTTGCTCTACCGACTGAGCTACCGGGGAAAGATGAATAGTGTAGGGGGATAGTACCGAAGTCTTATGAAGATGGTCAAGTTTTTTGTGACTTTCGGGTGAGAGAGCGAACTATTTGGTCAGACAACTAGTAAGACGTTTTAAGGCTTCCCGAAGCTTATCCATACTGGTTGCAAAGGATAATCGTAAATATCCGGGCGCTCCAAATGCTTCGCCTGGGACTACGGCAACACCGACCTCGTCTAATAAGCATGCAGCCAAGGCAGTATCATTTTCAATATCCTTCATACGGTCTATGATGGTTTGAACTTTAGGAAACGCATAAAAAGTACCATCACTATCAAGGCATTCAATGCCCGGAATATGTCTTAGGGCATCGACCACAAAATCATGGCGTTCTTTAAATGCCGTAACCATGGTAGTTACACAGTGTTGATCATCCTCTAAGGCAGCTTGTGCAGCCACTTGAGCGATAGAGCAGGCGCCAGAAGTACTTTGGCCTTGGATATTGAACATGGCTTGAATTAAGTCTTTAGGACCGGCGGCATAGCCAATACGCCAGCCTGTCATGGCGTAGGTTTTGGAGGCGCCATTGATGACAAGAGAGCGGGAATACAGTTCGGGACAAACCATGAGTATGTTGTGAAAGGGTTCTTGACTCCAGAGAATGTGTTCATAAATATCGTCAGTGGCAATTAAAATTTGAGGATGACGCAGTAAAACAGCCGCCAAAGCTTTTAGTTCATCAGCAGTATAAGCAATTCCGGTGGGATTGGAGGGACTATTAATAATAAATAGCTTAGTTTTTGGAGTGATGGCTTGTTCCAACTGATGAGGGGTAATTTTAAAATGTTGTTCTATACCCGCGTTGATAATGATTGGCTTACCATCTGCCAATAATACCATATCTGGATAAGAGACCCAGTAAGGTGCTGGAATAATGACTTCATCACCAGAACTCAAGAGTGCTTGCATTAAGTTAAAGAAACTTTGTTTCGCACCACAAGAGACAAGAATTTGATCGGGTTCGTAATGTAATTGATTATCTTTGATAAATTTTTGAATAATGGCTTTTCTTAAACTGAGTGTTCCTTCTACGGCTGTATATTTGGTGAAACCATTTTGAATAGCTTCGATTGCTTTTGTTTTAGCATGTTGGGGTGTATCAAAATCGGGTTCTCCAATACTGAGGCTGATGATGTCTTTTCCAGAGGCTTGAAGCGTTCTGGCTTTTGCAGCAATTGTTAGGGTGGGAGAAGGTTTTATTCGTTGTACACGCTCTGATAATAGAATATTCAAGATTATTGTTCCTCCTGTTTTATGGTATTATACCGTAATAGCATAACATACAGTGTTTCAGATAAGTATTATGAGCAAAACTTTTGAATTAATCCAAGATTTTGAACCCAAAGGTGATCAACCTGTAGCAATTGCTGAGTTGGTTGATGGAATTAATTCTGGTTTGATGCATCAAACATTGATTGGTGTCACCGGCTCTGGTAAGACATTTACCATTGCGAATGTTATTGCGAAAACTAATCGAACCACTTTAATTATTGCGCCTAATAAAACTTTGGCTGCACAGTTATACGGGGAAATGAAAGATTTTTTTCCTCGAAATGCGGTGCAATATTTTGTTTCTTATTATGATTATTATCAACCAGAAGCGTATGTGCCCTCATCGGATACCTATATTGAGAAAGATGCCTCGATTAATGCACATATTGAACAAATGCGACTTTCTGCGACTAAATCTTTACTTGAGCGGAAAGATTCTATTATTGTTGCAACGGTCTCTGCTATTTATGGGTTAGGAGATCCAAAAGCGTATTTATCCATGGTATTACATTTGGATAGAGGAGATAAAATTGATCAACGGGTGTTGCTTAGACGATTAGCAGAATTACAGTATACCCGGAATGATATTGATTTTCGTCGTTCAACGTATCGAGTGCGAGGAGATGTGATTGATGTTTTCCCAGCAGAATCCGAGAAAGATGCGATTCGTATCGAGCTGTTTGGAGATGAAATTGATAATTTAAGTTCATTTGATCCGTTGACAGGGGCCCTCATTCAGAAGCTGCCTCGGTGCACCATTTATCCGAAGTCTCATTATGTTACCCCTCGAGAGCAATTATTAAAAGCCATTGAAGAAATAAAGTTAGAACTTCCTGAACGCTTAAAAGAACTTGAAAAATCTAATAAATTAGTAGAAGCGCAACGGTTAGAGAGTCGAACACGTTTTGATCTGGAGATGATGTTGGAGTTGGGATATTGTTCAGGGATAGAAAATTATTCTCGGTACTTATCAGGGCGAGCGCCCGGAGAACCACCGCCGACTTTATTAGATTATCTTCCAGAAAATTCTTTATTAATTATTGATGAATCTCATGTGACAGTTCCTCAATTGGGGGGTATGTATAAAGGAGATCGTGCACGCAAAGAAACTTTAGTGAATTATGGATTTCGTTTACCTTCTGCTTTAGACAATCGACCTTTGCGATTTGATGAATTTCAGGTTCGACAATCGCAAACTATTTATGTTTCAGCAACGCCAGGAAATTATGAATTACAACATTCGGGAGCGATTATAGAACAAGTGGTACGTCCGACGGGTCTTGTTGAACCCAGTATTGAAGTGCGCTCTGCGCTTACCCAGGTTGATGATGTTTTATCTGAAATTTGGGCTAGAGTGAAAGCCAAAGAACGTGTATTGATTACCACGCTGACTAAACGCATGGCAGAGGATTTAACGGATTATTTGACTGAGCACTCTGTAAAAGTGCGATATTTACATTCAGATGTGGAAACCGTTGAACGGGTGGAGATCATTCGTGATCTACGTTTAGGGCATTTTGATGTATTAGTAGGCATTAATTTGTTGCGTGAAGGGCTGGATATGCCAGAGGTTTCTTTAGTTGCTATTTTTGATGCAGATAAAGAAGGTTTTTTACGATCAATGCGTTCTTTAATACAAACGATTGGGAGGTGTGCACGCAATATTCATGGAAAAGCGATTTTGTATGCAGATAAGATAACGCCTTCTATGCAACAAGCAATCGCGGAAACAGAACGCCGTCGACAAAAACAAACGACTTATAATGAGCAACACGGGGTAACCCCCAAAGGTATTATTAAAGCAGTTTCAGATATATTAGAAGGCGCTTATGCGGGGAGCTACACGACCAAAAGGGGGCGCTCGAAGGGGAATGATGAGTTGCTTAATCCAAAACAGCTTGCAGACAAAATTAAAATCTTGGAAAATGACATGTATTTTCATGCTAAAAATTTGGAATTTGAAGAAGCAGCGCGGTTAAGAGATGAAATTAAACATCTTAAAGAGAACTTTTAAATTTATTGGGGCAAATATAGGAGATGGGAATGAGTAAGATAAAAGTACTTTCAATCATTACGGTTGCTGCATTGTTTACCGGATGTGCGAGTAATGGTCCAAAAGAAACCGGTGGCATGCTAATTGGGGGTGCGACTGGGGCTTTAATTGGATCTCAGTTTGGGCATGGTAAAGGCCAATTAGTGGGAGTTGCATTAGGGACTCTATTGGGAGCTGCTATAGGGAGTGAAGTAGGTCGTAAAATGGATGCACGAGATAGAGAGCTTGCGGATGATACAGCTCGCTATGCTTTAGAAAATAGAGCTGATCATGAATACAGCACTTGGCGTAACCCAAATAATAACCATTCTGGTCGTTTTGTGGTTACAAGAACTGAAGAGTATGAACACAGCAATAAAGTATGCCGTGACTTTGTGCACACGGTAATCATTGATGGTCGTAAGGAAAACGTTCATGGACGTGCTTGTCGCGATGTCCGTGACCCACGAGCACACTGGGCAATACAAAATTAATTATTAAAAAATTAGTTAATTTGCTTGCAAATTTCTCTTAGGGGATCCTACACTTTTATTAGGAGGTACACCCTATGAGTTTTAATGCAGCGTCGTATCAGTCCATAAATGTACAGTGTTGCTGTTTTAATCTGCGAAAAATTACGCGGGCAGTTACACAGTTTTTTGATCGTCATTTAGAACCAGCAGGTATCCGAGCAACCCAATTTACTTTATTGGTTTCGTTATCCTCTTCCAATGGTAAAACCTTAACCGAAATGGCAGAGGGGTTAGTGATGGATAGAACCACATTGACTCGCAATTTAAAGCCCTTAGAGAAAGCAGGTTTTATTGCTACTGTAAAGTTACCCGATAGACGTTCAAAAGGATATGGCTTAACAGAAAAAGGACGCAGTGCTATTGAAAGAGGTTTACCTTTATGGCGAAAAGCACAACAACAGATTGTGGGACAATTGGGCAATGAACGTTATGCTCGATTTTTAGAAGAACTAGGGTTTGTGCGTCAATTGGCAAATCTTCCTAAGCCTACTCGCGTTAAGTCAGGGAATTAGAACAATGACCCCGTGATTATTCATGGATGTGGAGTTATTGCTAAAATAGTTATTTTATTTTTATCGGGACCATAATGCCAAAAAATTCGATATGCTGCGGGAGTCTTATTTTCAGCATAAGCTTCAAAAACTTCCTCACCGTTTAGGCCACTTATAGAATCATATTTATGTGTATTCAAACTTGGATGACGTGGGTTGGTTTCTAAATATCCTAAAGCCTTTCTCACTGCTTTAAAACGTTTTAAAAAATTTTTATTTTTTTCTAAATTGTTATAATCAGAGCTTGCTTGATTTGTAAATACTAATTTAAATGGCATTATTCAATATCATCATCGACAAACTTAGCAAAGCTACCTTTTTCAGAAACATTACCTGCAGCTGCATCTTTTAGGCCTTGTTCAACCTTTTTCAGAGCTTGTTTATTGTTAAATAGCCATTTTTCGCTAGCTGGGATTTCTACATAGGGTGTTAGAATAATTTTATGGTCTTGCATTGTATTTACAATATACCCACTCACACCATCGGTTAAGTGTCCTAAAGTAATTCTGCCTTTAGCATCTGGCCTCACCTTTCTAGGTAACATAATATTAAACTCCTAATCTATTAATTTATATAATATATAGTAGTTCAAAATGGGAACTAATACAAGTGGGAAAGCATAAAAGTGGGTATTATAAATTATTGGGAATAACTATTTGATTTTAAACGTATAAATTTTAAAATGGTGTTGGAGAAAGGTAAAGGGAAACTTGGAAATTATAAAAATAATATAAAACGACCTATTACTTATAATCTATCGAGGAAATGGTTTCTGTGCAATAATAGCCAGTTATTTTTTCCTATTTGATTTTTTATACAGGGGGTTTTAAGCAATGGATAATCAAAGAATAATTGATAATCACAAAAAAAAGGCATTGGATGCAGCTTTATCACAGATAGAGCGTCAGTTTGGTAAAGGTGCGGTTATGCTCATGGGAGATGGTTCCGCAATTGCTAATGTTGAAGCGATTTCGACGGGATCTTTAGGATTGGATATTGCCTTGGGTATTGGAGGTCTTCCTAAGGGGCGTATTGTCGAGATTTTTGGGCCAGAATCTTCTGGTAAAACCACTTTAACTTTGCAAGTGGTTTCAGAATGCCAACGCATGGGAGGAACAGCGGCTTTTGTGGATGCCGAACATGCTTTAGATCCCAGTTATGCAGAAAAACTGGGTGTAAAGGTGGACGAGTTATTAGTATCTCAACCGGATACGGGTGAGCAGGCTTTAGAAATTACCGATATGTTAGTGAGATCAGGTGCTGTGGATGTTGTTGTCGTCGATTCTGTCGCTGCTTTAACACCTAAAGCTGAAATTGAAGGTGAAATGGGTGATCAACATATGGGGTTGCAAGCACGTTTAATGTCTCAGGCTTTACGAAAGTTAACTGGGAACATCAAGCGGTCTAACACCTTGGTTATTTTTATTAACCAGATCCGCATGAAAATAGGAGTTTTCTTTGGGAGCCCTGAAACAACGACTGGGGGTAACGCCTTAAAATTTTATGCATCCGTTCGTTTAGATATTCGTCGCACCGGAGCCATTAAGAAAGGTGAGGAAATTTTGGGGAATGAAACGCGTGTCAAAGTAGTTAAAAATAAAGTGGCACCTCCCTTCAAACAAGCCGATTTCGAAATATTCTATGGACAAGGTATTTCTCGATTGGGTGAAGTGATTGAGTTTGGTGTTAAATTAGGCTTGATTGATAAATCAGGTGCTTGGTACAGTTACAAGGGTAATCGAATTGGTCAAGGTAAAGAAAATGTTCGACAATATTTGAGTGAACAACCTGAAATAGCCAAGGAAATTGAAGCTATTATTCGAGAGAAATTGTTGGCAGCGCCACTTTCTTTACCCACATCAACTGCAGAGTTGAGGGAAGAAGAAGCAGAAGAAATCGAGGGTTGAAATTGATGAATACCGGGCAGTTACGCCAACTATTTTTGGAGTATTTCCATCAACGAGGACACACATTAGTACCAAGCAGCTCGTTAGTGCCAACAAATGATCCAACATTGTTATTTACCAATGCGGGCATGGTGCAATTTAAAGATATGTTTCTAGGTGCAGAATCTCGCCCTTATACAAGGGCGGTCAGTTGTCAGCGCTGTGTTCGAGCGGGTGGAAAGCATAATGATCTTGAAAATGTTGGACTAACAGCCCGGCATCATACTTTTTTTGAGATGCTTGGCAATTTTAGTTTTGGAGAATATTTTAAACGAGAAGCAATTCAGTATGCTTGGATATTTCTGACAGAAGTTTTGGAAATTCCAAAAAAACATTTGTGGGTAACCGTTTATGAGGAAGATGAAGAAGCAGAAAATATTTGGTTAAAAGAAATTGGCGTTGATTCAAAACGATTTTCCAGGTGTGGTGCCAAAGATAATTTTTGGTCAATGGGAGATACTGGGCCTTGTGGCCCATGTTCCGAGATTTTTTATGATCATGGACCTGATATTCCAGGTGGGCCTCCGGGATCACTTGAAGAAGAAGGTGATCGTTATATTGAGATATGGAATTTAGTTTTCATGCAATATAATAGGGATAAAGAGGGAACATTGACCCCCCTTCCCAAACCTTCAGTGGATACTGGGATGGGATTAGAGCGTATTGCCGCAGTGATGCAACATGTGCACAGCAATTATGATATTGATATTTTTAAGCATTTAATCAAAGCAGCGGCAAGTATTACAAAAACAAGCGATTTACAGAATAAATCATTACGGGTGATTGCTGATCATATTCGCGCATGTGCTTTTTTGATTGTTGATGGTGTTATTCCTTCTAATGAAGGTCGGGGATATGTTTTGCGGCGTATTTGTCGGCGTGCAATTCGTCATGGTTACTTACTGGGAGTACAGAAAGAGCCTTTTTTCTATCGTTTAGTAAAACCACTTGGGCATGAAATGGGGCAGGCTTATCCCGAATTAACCAGAGCCATCGAACATGTTGAACGTGTTTTAAATCAAGAAGAATTACAGTTCGCTAAAACTTTAGAACAAGGTTTAAAAATTTTAGAAGAAGATCTTCTGCGCATCACAGGCAACGTTGTCCCCGGAGATACGGTATTTAAGTTGTATGATACCTATGGTTTTCCAGTTGATTTAACCGCAGATATTGTAAGAGAGCGGTCAATGACTTTAGATATGGAAGGATTTAATCAGGCGATGGAAGCACAGCGAACACGTGCACGAGCTGCGAGTCAGTTTACCGATCATTCTAATTTTTCTTTAGACACTTCGCATGAAACTGAATTTACGGGATATGAAGGAATAGAACAAAAAGCGCTTATTATTGCATTGTATCGAGAAGGACAATCTGTCACAAAACTACACCCAGGAGAGAGAGGGGTAGTGGTGTTAGATCAAACACCTTTTTATGCGGAATCTGGTGGTCAAGTGGGCGATCAAGGCGAGCTTCAATTTTTAAGTGGAAGTGAAAATGGAATTTTTGTAGTACAAGATACTCGACGCCTTGGTCAAGCACATATGCATCATGGGATGTTAACTGCAGGTACTTTGGAAGTGGGTGTAGCAGTTTTAGCAGTTGTTGATCGGGAAAAACGGCGAGCAACCGCTTTAAATCATTCTGCGACGCATTTATTACATGCCGCATTACAAAAAGTTGTGGGATCTCATGTGCAGCAAAAAGGATCGTTGGTTGAGCCGCAACGCTTAAGATTTGATTTTTCTCATTTTGAACCACTCACACAGCAGCAGATTAAAGAAGTAGAAAAAATGGTGAATGAACAAATTCGTTTAAATAGTGAAGTAAAAACCGAACTGATGACTGCTGATGAAGCTATTGCCAGTGGTGCCATGGCGTTATTTGGTGAAAAATATGACAAAAATAAAAAATTACGTGTATTAAGGATGGGAGGTAATTTTTCAGTAGAGCTCTGTGGGGGAACACATGTTAAACGCACAGGAGATATTGGTTTCTTAAAAATTACCTCTGAAGGGGGTATTAGTGCTGGGGTACGTCGACTCGAAGCCGTTACAGGGGAGCGGGCAATGGCTTGGATCGATGCATTAGAAACTCGTTTTGATCGAATAGCTTCTACGTTAAAATGTCCTCGAGATTTAGTAGAGGAAAAAGTTCAACAAACAGTTTCTCGAACACGTCAATTAGAAAAAGAATTGCAAGACTTGAAAGCGACACTTGCAAAAGGAGGCGCAGGATCTAATTTAGAAGAAAAAATTCAAAATATTGGGGGCGTCAATGTATTGGCGGTCCAGTTACCAACCGGGGATCTTAAAACATTAAGGGATACGGTAGATAGTTTAAAGAATAAATACAAACCAGCCGTCATAGTATTAGCAGGGATTCAGGAACAAAAGGTGAACCTAGTTGCAGGAGTTACCAAAGACTGTGTAGACAAAATTCAGGCGAATAATTTGGTAAACCAGATTGCAAAGGAAATAGGGGGACAAGGGGGAGGTCGTCCTGATATGGCCCAAGCGGGGGGTAATAACCCAGCAGGCTTGGAACAGGCGTTAGAGCTGGTTTATAAACTGGTTGCAGAACGCTAATGGATGCAAAAATAGGTGGACTTTCGAATTAGTTCATCAACTGATTGCGAAATGTCTATGGGATATGTAATAATAACTGCCTTTTAGGCTTATGGTATATGGCCTTAATAGTACAAAAGTATGGTGGTACTTCGGTTGGCAGCTTGCCGCGCATTCACCATGTTGTTGATAAAATTTTAAAAACCAGGGCAGAAGGACACCAAGTGGTTGTGGTGGTCTCGGCCATGAGTGGTGAGACTGATCGTCTTGTCGCTTTAGCACAAAAATTAAGCATAACACCTAATCCTCGTGAATTTGATGTTCTATTGTCAACCGGAGAGCAGGTTGCTATGGCATTGCTCAGTATGGCATTAATTGATAAAGGGTGCCCTGCACGGTCTTATACGGGGGCGCAAGTTCAGATAAGAACAGATAGTGTCCATAACAAGGCACGAATTTTAGAGGTAGAAGGCTCTAAAATTCAAGCAGATTTGGCTTCTGGCACAGTGGTCGTCGTTGCTGGTTTTCAGGGAGTGGATGATTTAGGCAATATTACGACATTAGGGAGAGGGGGATCTGATACCACAGCCGTTGCTTTGGCGGCCGCCTTACAGGCGGATGAGTGTCAAATTTATACGGATGTGAATGGAATATATACAGCAGATCCGAGAATTGTTCCTTATGCGAGACAACTGTCGCAAGTAACCTGTCAAGAAATGATAGAACTGGCGAGTCAAGGTGCAAAAGTGATGCAGATCCGCGCAGTAGAATTTGCAGGTAGATACAATGTTCCCGTTCGAGTGTTGTCTACTTTCAAAGAAGGCTCGGGTACTTTGATTATACAATCTCTGCATAAAGATCATTCGATTGTCTCTGGTATTGCTTACAATCGTGATGAGGCAAAATTTGTATTACGTGGATTGTCTGATCTGCCGGGGATTGCAGCACAGATCTTAAATCCTTTAAGTGATGCACATATTGAAGTGGATATGTTAGTACAAACCCCTTCAATAAATGGAGCAACAGATTTAACTTTTACGGTACATAAGAGAGATTTTAACCAAGTCCAAGAGTTATTAGAAAATTCTTCTAAAACTTTAAAACTAGATAAATTGGAAGGAAACGACCAGATTGCAAAGATTTCTTTAGTTGGAATGGGTTTGCGTTCTCATCCCAAAGTGGCAAGTACGATGTTCCATACTTTAGGCGTTCAAGGGATTAATATCCAGTTGATTTCTACCTCAGAAATTAAAGTTTCTGTTGTAATTGACGAAGAACATTTAGAACGAGGTGTATGTGCCTTGCATGAGGCTTTTCAATTAGGGAAAGAACCCAAAGAAGTAGAGATAAATTAGAGTAGGTAAATAAAAAGTTAATAAATAAGAGTGGTAAGGACCGTCAAATCATTGACATGAATAGAATATAAGAGGTTAGGAAAGGAGATTGAACAATGTTAATTTTAACAAGGCGCGTGGGTGAAACTTTAATGGTGGGTGATGATGTCAGTGTGACAGTATTGGGAGTAAAAGGAAATCAGGTTCGTATTGGTGTCAATGCGCCTAAAGAAGTATCGGTCCATCGTGAAGAAATTTATCAACGCATACAACGTGAAAAATTAGATAAGCTTGCACAACTCGAAGCTGCCATGCAAACGGGGCAGGTGCCACCTTTTGGTACATCTGGTACGTCTAAATTACACGATGAGGATGAAGAAAAAGAATAACCCTTACCCACGCCACCCGCCTTCATCCGGTGCTTCGCACCACCTTCTCTCGAAAACGGGAGAAGGAACACTAAAATAGACAGTTATCGGGAGAAGTAATACTGAATACAAAACCAGTCTTTGTATTACTATATTGACTCAAAGAATAAGATTCAAGTAGGCTCAAGAATAAGACACCAACACCCAAGGATAGGTACCCCATTATGCAACGCCCTTTATTTTTCTTTTTTCTTCTATTATTTGGATTTTCTGGATTTGCCGGACTCATTTATGAGTCTATCTGGGCACAATATTTAAAATTATTATTAGGTCACTCTGCTTATGCTCAACTATTAGTTTTGGTTATTTTCATGGGGGGAATGGCTCTTGGTGCTTGGGTAGTTGCTCACTATAGCCATAAAATGAGAAATCTGCTAAAGATTTATGCTGTTGTTGAGTTATGTTTAGGATTATTTGGCGCTTATTTTCATTCTATCTATGTGAATTCAATGGGCTTTCTTCAAGAAACGCTCTTAATAAATACAGAATCTGCCTTAAGTGCCAGTATTGTCCTTTGGTTGGCGGGGGCTTTGATGATTCTCCCACAATCTATCTTATTGGGTAGCACTTTCCCTTTGATGACTACGGCTTGTTTGCGCCGGTTTCCTGAAAAATCAGGTCGTTCAATAGCTCTATTATATTTTGTTAATAGTTTGGGGGGAGCGATTGGTGTACTGATTCCAGGATTTTTCTTAGTAGAAAAACTAGGGTTACCGGGAACCGTGTTAACAGCAGGGGTTATTAATGTTTTGATTGCTTTAAGTGCTTGGATAGCTTCAATTAAAACCGAGGAACCGGATACCCTGCCTATTCAACAGAGTAATCAGACCAGTTCATTGTTATTTTCACCTAAAGTAATGCTGTTGTGTTCTTTAATTACAGGTTTTTCATCATTTATTTATGAAATTATTTGGATCCGCATGCTGAGTATGGTGCTTGGATCTTCTACTCATGCTTTTGAATTAATGCTCAGTGCTTTTATTTTTGGTTTGGCCTTCGGTAGTTTTTTTATCAATCAATTCATCACCAAGCTAAAGAATCCATTACGAACACTTGCCTATATTCAGATTGTGATGGGATGTATGGCGCTTTTAACATTGCCTGCCTATAACTTTACATTTACTTACATGGCTAGTTTTTTACAAAGCATTCCTAAAACTGAATGGGGTTATTTCATTTTAAATAGTTTAAATTACAGTTTATGTCTGATATTTATGTTGCCCACCACATTATGTGCAGGTATGACATTTCCCCTGATCACTGAAATTTTATTGCAGAAAAACTACGGTGAAAAAAGCATTGGTCAAGTTTATACCTTTAATACACTTGGCGCTATTGTGGGTGCCATATTAGCACAACAATGGATAATGCCTAATTTTGGCTTAAAAGCAGGCGTTGGATTGGGAGCATTGGTTGATATTGGACTTGGGCTAGGGATGCTTTGGTTATGCTTTAAAACTTTCCGACAACTTTCTTTTGTCACTGCCAGTGCACTTTCTCTTATTTCTTCTGTTGCTGTCTTGGGTTTTGTACATTTAAATCCTCTTAAAATGGCTTCAGGTGTTTTTCGACAAGGACATCTTCTCACTGAAGATAAAAATCAAGTTGTGTTCCACAAAGACGGAAAAACAGCCACCATCGCTGTTGTAAAATGGGCGAATAGTTTGGGTATTAGTACCAATGGAAAAACAGATGCCTCTATTGCTTTTCAGGGCCCTCCAGGTAACGATGAATCCACGCAAATTATGCTTCCTGTGATTTCGTGGTCACTCTTTCCAGAAGCAAGAAAAATTGCTGTTATTGGTTTAGGTTCTGGAATGTCAACACATACTTTTCTGAGTATTCCATCCGTTGAACAAGTTGACACTATTGAAATAGAACCTGCGGTGGTAGAAGGTGCTAAATTATTTGGAGAACGAGTAAAATTAACTTTTGAGGACAAGCGAAGTCATCTGATATTAGAAGATGCACGATCCTATTTTACAAGATCTAAAAGTCAATACGATTTAATTATGTCTGAGCCTTCTAATCCTTGGGTCAGTGGTGTTTCCAATTTGTTTACAGAAGAGTTTTATCAACTTGCAAAACGCAGTTTGACACCCAAAGGTGTCTTTGCTCAGTGGATTAATTTATATGATTTGTCACCAACTCTTATCGCTTCAGTGTTAAAGGCTGTAGGGCAACATTTTCCTTTTTATACACTGTATTTAACAGATAATACGGATCTTTTAATCATTGCAAGCAAAGAGGATTTGAATCAAATTCCCAGCAGTAAGATTTTTTCAATCCCGGCACTGCAAACAGCATTAGAACGGGTTTATGTTAAAAGCAATGATGATCTATTATTACATCGATTGGGAGATCGGAAGACATTAGGAGCATTTTTTGAATCTTTTCCTATCAATAGCAATTCGGATTATTTTCCCGTTTTAGATTTAAATGCAAATAAAGTAAGATTTTTAGCCCAAACTGCAAATTTGATTGATTTAAAATATAGTCCTCTGCCTTTATCTTTGCTTTTGGATTTGGATAATTCCATGAATCCTCAGAGCATTACGCCTAATCCCTCTTTTTCTGTCTCTTATCGAGTTGAACGTGGCATGCGGATTTATAAGACTCTAGTTCAAGATCCCAAAACACGTTCTTATGATCCCAATAGTCATTTTGCGCTTAGTGAGATTATCAATAATCATGCACTGTGTCAGGGTCTCATCGGTGAGGATGCATGGTTGACTTCCCTTAAAGCAATCATGGAATACAGTGTGCCTTATTTACCTAGACATCAAGTTAATGCACTGTGGAATAAAATTAAAATGAATGAATGCATTGCTAATACCTCGCCTCGTATTCAAGCTTGGCTTAAGTTGTTTGAAGGTCTTGTGTATCGAGATTATTCTGCGATATCAATAGCGTCAAATAGCCTTTTGAATTTGAATGAAGCTTTTGCAGATAAATCCCTCATTTTGGGATATTCCTTGCTTGCCCATATTAAATTGGGTAAACCTGAAAAAGCTTGGGAATATTGGACCACCTATCCATTATCGACGGAACCTTCTTTACAACTGCGTCTTTTAGCTGCAATGGCGTATCAGAAAAATCAGGGTGCTAATGGAGACCAACAGTAATTATAAAGGGCTCGTATTGCTTAAACCTCGAGGGTTCCGAATATTCTTTTAGACACAAGTCTCTCAATCCCTATCCGGCTTGTAGCTTTTATGTTAGACTTTTGCTCTTGATTTAGGAGTTGGAGAGATGGCCGAGAGGCTGAAGGCGCTCCCCTGCTAAGGGAGTATGGGGTTAATAGCTCCATCGAGGGTTCGAATCCCTCTCTCTCCGCCAATAGTTTTTAAGCGCCCGTAGCTCAGTTGGATAGAGTACCTGGCTACGAACCAGGCGGTCGGCCGTTCGAATCGGTCCGGGCGCGCCAGTTAATTCTGGTCAGATCCATGGATCTGACCCCATTGATACAATAAGGATGTAATTCATGGCGGCCAGCTCAGATAACTTATATGTGTATCCATTGGAAACATATACGCTTAGACTTCTGGAGAGCGATCCGATGGCCCAAAGTATCATCGCTGCAGCTCAGGGAATCGATAACATGCCTCCTTTATTTCTAAAATCTTCAGGAGCTTATAAACCTAAAGAATTCTATATCGAATTATTTCGTATTTCCTACCAATACCGACCAGGACAAGAGATACCTTTAGAAAAAATAGGATCAGAAGTTACTCGAAAAATCATAGGTATTTTGAATGCTCATCCCGTTGATTCCCGATCTTTTGTTCTCGAACCCCAACTGAGAATCAGTATGGGGGAATGGGGGCCGAGTGCGGCTCATTATGGAGATGTTTCCCAAGCAAGATTATCCGTGAGTCCGGCTCTGGACTCGAGTTTTAGGCAGACTCAAACATTAATTCAAAAGGAACTTGCAGATGCAGGCTTTACAGCCGAAAATGGGTATTGTTTTAAATGGTCACTTTCAATACCATTTGTTCAACAACTAAATGCCATTGTTGGTACAGTTTCTTTTACTGATGCGCAATTAGTGGCATTCAAGCAAATGATGGAAAAGTTATCAAAATCACAGGCCAGCGCGAGCATTCTTTATGAGTTTGAGCGTCTTACTCAAGATAAGAAAGGAGTGCCTGAACCTGTGACGATCGGGTCAGATCCCAGCTCAGACCCCATTTGTCGTCCGAGCCTCCCTGGTGTCAAATTTTGACATTGGACACAACTGGCATCAGCTATGTCCAATGTCAAGATAGTCAAGATTTGACACCATAACACAACAGGAGGCTAAATAATGAACCCTATGCCAAAATGTCCAAAATGCAATTCGGAATACACTTATGTAGATGGTACATTTTTTGTTTGCCCGGAATGTGCATATGAATGGTCTCATGGGAATGATGAAAAATTAGTTGAAACTGGTTTAATTGTTAAAGACGCACATGGTAATGTTCTTCAGGATGGAGATACTGTTACAGTCATAAAAGATTTAAAAGTGAAAGGCTCCTCACAAGTAGTAAAAGTTGGCACTAAGGTAAAAAATATCAGGTTGGTTGAAGGTGATCACAATATTGATTGCAGAATTGAAGGAATTGGTTCTATGAAATTAAAGTCAGAGTTTGTAAAGAAGACATAACATATTAAATATGAAAATTAGAAGCCGCTAAAAATAAAAATGTAGATTTTTCAAGCATTTTAACTACTTTCAATGGCCCGCTCTGACACCCTTTGTTTTTGAATTTGTCACCTGCTCATCAATTATTACGAGGGCTTATCTTTCTAAGATTTCTTTCTTAGAGGTTTTAATGCCTCTCCCCAAGCGATCACCTGATCTAGCATGGTATGGACCAACTTTTCATGATGTGATGCTGGTTTGAATACGGTGAAGTTCTCAAAATCAGTGAAAAGTGAGAGCATCACTTGGGCTCGCACATCGGCAATTTGCAACTCAGCCATGACTAGTCGTAGATGCTCGACAGCTCGAGCTCCCCCGATACTACCGTAGCTCACAAAACCTGCTGCTTTGTTGTTCCATTCACGATATAAGAAATCGATAGCGTTCTTAAGTGCGCCAGAGGTACCATGATTATATTCTGGGGTGACGAACACAAAGGCATCGAAGGTATCTATCTTTGCGGCCCAAGTTTTTGTATGTGGCTGACTATATTGCCCCATCGCTGGTGAAACAGCTTCATCCAGTAACGGCAAGTTGTATTCTTTGATATCTACTACTTCAAACTCGGCATCACTGCGCTTTGATGCTATTTCGTAAACCCAACGTGCTACAGTTTCTGCCTTTCGACCTGGACGAGTACTTCCAATGATGATGCCTAGCTTTAACATAGTAATTCTCCCTACAAGATTGTACATTTTCCTTTCTTTGCATTGTCAAGCTTGTTAATTTTTTTAGAATATCACAAATAGTTAATTAATGGAATTCTGTTATTTTAGTCCATTTTTTAATTGCTGTTGTTGATGGTTGAATAGATTTCTACGAATTGACGTTTTTTACCATAAGCCAATTTTTTTGCCCAGGTCGTTGGAATATTTTTAATGTCTTTCTGTTCTAGCATTCGCCATCGAATGTTCAAGCCGGCCAGAGAGTACTGATACACTAAACGATTTAACTGTTCAGCAGTTAGTTCAGGTAAACCTAATTTCTCGATCTTTTTTTGTTCCGTGGCGTGATCGTAACCAAAAATAATTCTGATAGTGGTATGTTTGCAGCAAAGCTCAGTCAATTTATGTAATAGAGAAATCTCTGGTTTAGCAACAGCTGATAAGAGAGAACCCCAGGGCAAAAGAATGGTAAGGGTAGATGCAAAACCGAATAATTCTACCGGCAGTGTTTCAATACCCGCGTGAACAAATAAAGCGTTTTTTAAACCACGTTTTTCAGAGAATATAGAAGTCTTACGAGAGTTATCACACAGATTCTCTGCGTTACTGTCTATACCGATAAAGAAGCTATTAGGCGATTTTCGAGCATGGTGAATAACGTAGGAACCGTCACCCGTACCCAAGTCGATATGGATATCATTATAAGAGCTTAAGAGCTCCTCGACTCATCAACGGTCAACAACACGAATTTTTTTACCGACAATTACACGCATTTTGATAATCCTTACACTCTAAAAAAATTGTTTTAAGATAATGCAATCAAGTACTCAAAATCCCAGAATACTTAATAGGTTAGTTTACCATACTCATGGAATCCTATACAAGGGGTCAGCGCGGTGTAAGTTAGGGCGGCAATATAGCCATTTGATTTTATTGAGTAAAATTATTATAATAATCAAATGGATCTCTTAATTCCCAATTTGAATATTTTACCAAAGCCTCAATTAAAATTGTGGGAGGAACTGTACAATACGCCGCAATATTTTATTTTATATGGTGGAACAGCAATAGCGCTTAGATTGGGGCATCGAGTTTCTATTGACTTTGACTTTTTCTCATCTAATGAGTTTGATCCAGAACAATTATACAGAGAAATACCTTATCTTAAAGATTCAATTATCTTGCAACAAACAACGAATACTTTGACTTGTAGAATTGAGCGAGAAGGAGAAGTTCTTGTTTCTTTTTTTGGAGGTTTGAATATTGGGCAAGTTTGTTTTCCATCTCTTGTGGCATCTAATCAAATCCATGTAGCAAGTTTACAAGATCTTGCAGGAACTAAAGCAGCCGTTATACAGAAACGAGTCGAATTAAAAGATTATTTAGATATAGATGCACTCGTCACAATGGGTAAAATCAATTTAGAAACGATCTTGGCTTGTGGACAGGCGGTTTATGGAAACTCTTTTAATCCGTATATTACATTAAAGGCAGTGTGTTATTTTGATGAACCCGAATTGAAAAATCTGGACCCAGAAATTAAAAAAAGATTGAAAAAATTAGTTGAAAATTTGGATATGGAAAAATTATCGAAGCTTGAGGCAAAGAAATTAGGGGCATTAAAATAATATGACCCTATATTTACCTAAAACACCAGCATTACTCAAAGTGGCAAGACGAGTTGTTTGGTTCAAAAAACCAGAAGATACCTTAGAAAATCCGAACCATTTTCTTGCTTATTTAATGACTTATGGCACTCAGGAAGATATTAAGATTGTACGTCAATTTCTAACACTTAAAGACTTTTCAGAAGCTTTGAAACAGGCTCCTCCGGGCATTTTTGATCCAAGATCATGGACATATTGGCATCTCGTGTGTCATCAGGATCCCCCTCCATCCTTGCCAAAAAGGACTTTTTAATAATAGAGATTAGATTATTTCAAGATTTGACTCCATAACTTAATAAATATTTATTGACAATCGATAATTTCATATTCTAAGATTTGATTTACTTATCGTAAAAAATTAAGGAGAGTATGAAATGAGTAGAATTAATTTAATTAGTTATCGATTCGGCTTATTATTTAAAGTATTGATTTTTTTATATCCATTGATGGTTATTGCAACGTGGTTGGGTGCAATCACAATTCCACTTTCTTATCTTTCATTTGTGAGACTTCCTGTAGAAGTAGATATCCAATCGTTGCGATTCATGGTGCGTGCTTTGGCTTGTATGGTTGAAATGATCCCGACTTTAATCGTGATGATGAGTTTTTATTATCTGATTCAATTGTTTACATTATATTCTAAGAATAATATATTTGGAATTCAGAATGTACTTTTTATTAAAAAAATCGGATATACGCTCATCGCTCAGGTTGCTGCTTCCTTGGTTACACAACCCTTGTTAAGTCTTGTTTTGACTATGGATGCGCCTTCAGGGGGACATATCATTGCTGTTGGATTTGGAAGTGATGAATTATCTAACATGATCATTGGAGGAATCGTAGTTTTAATATCATGGATTATGGAAGAGGGCAGAAAACTAGAAGAAGACAAAGAATTAACAATTTAGGAGGTTTTTATGAGCATTGTTATTAACATAGATGTCATGTTGGCAACGCGGAAAATGAGATCCAATGAACTTGCAAAATTAATTGGTATCAATGAGCAAAATTTATCTATCTTAAAAACAGGTAAAGCAAAGGCGATTCGTTTTTCGACCTTGGCCGCAATTTGTAAACATTTGCAGTGCAGCCCGGGTGATATTCTCGCTTATCAAGATCGAAATTAATTGTAAAAGGGGTTTGTCCAATGTCAAGATTTGACACCATTACTCTTTTGAATCTGTATGGAGATCCCATCTCTTTTTCTGTGGGACGAAAACTTGTGTGAGGGGAATCTATGTTAATAAATAGGGTCTCAATGAATGTAATCTAGGTATAACAAGGGTAAGGGGGGAGGATTTTAATAATGTGTGCAGCTACTTCCAGTACAGAAAAAGCTAGAATTTCTAAAATTTTAAAAGATTTGGGGCTTCAAATTAGTCGAAAAACACGTACTCAATTACTAGGCTCAAGTAATGTGCGATCAGATATGGGCAAGTCGTCACTCGCAATATTAGAATCTGAAGCATCTCTTACCGAGAGGGTATATGGACATAAGATACTAGGGAAATGGCTAACGTCACCGGGGGACACGCCTTACCAACCTTCGAACAGTAGAATTGAGAATCTGGCTATAGCTGCAGCGCGTCACTCTTATAACAGAGCTGGAAACTGTTATGGAATGAGTACTGTTGGAGTATCTTTCCTTTGTGATTATTTTCTCTCTCAACCACTGTATTCTGAAGCTTTTGCTAGAGGAGATATTTGTATTTTTGTTCAGAAGTTGCCTTTGTTTGATCATGCCATGATCCGTCTCGATATGAAGACAAAAGATGAATCTGGAAATGAAGTTTTAGTCACCGCATACATAGATCCTTGGCTTGGGTCAAATGAATGCTATACCATAGATGAATTTCCTTTCTACAGAGAAAAAGTTACGAAAAAACTTTATGAAGAATGGCTTTGGATGAATAGACCTCCTGAGAAGGATGAAAAAGAAGTAACAGAATGGATCGAAAAATATGATAGGGAAACTAGTCGCTATAAATCAGAAAATGTAGCCTTCATAAAACCAGAAAATATGCTAACTGTTGCGAGCCTTGATTCTCCATATAGTGCTCAGTTATTTAAAAGAAGATTTAATGAAATATTTTTAAATTTAAACGTTAAATCTAAGTTATCAGGAAGAAAGGATATCTTATTATCAGCTATTGCAACGAAGGATGTTGTCACTGTTGCTACATTTATCTCAATCTATTTGAAACAAGGTTTGCCATTATCTTCTGAGATATTAAGTGCTGCTTTAGCAAAAAAGAACGAAAAAATTAATCAAATAATTGCTCAGCATACCTTGTCTTCATCCAACTACTATTTAGGGGAGTCTTTTTATTTAATATCGGAACTCCAAAAATTTCCCCGTAATTCACTGTTTATAACTCGCACTGATGATGACTATTTTTTATGTCAAATAGACGCTGATGGTAATGTTACTCAAGAACTCATTCATTCGGATGCTGAAGGTATTTATTTGGGCGATATATATTTTCCATTAAGTGAATTTTCTAAATTTGATTCAGTATTTGAACAATATTCCACCAATAGAGGCTATAATGCCTTAAATGTTTCACTCGCTGAAAATAGGATACAGAAGGCATCCCAGGAAAAAAGAATTACAACAGCAAATAATCAAGCCGATATTTCTCAACTAAAATCCTCATTAAAACCGCCAGAACCAAACCGAGAGTTAGAACCACATGGCTTAAGCGCGACTCAATTGTACATAAAACAAGAGGGTTTAACAGCGAAAAATATTGTAGTTTGGCTACATGGGATGGTGGAAAAAATTACTGAGAATCTCGAGTATTATAAAAAAGGAATAGGTGCAGCAGATAGATTTACTTCAATTATAGAACAATGGCAAGGGATTTTAAATAACTTAACCTTATTGGAAGAAAGTGTGAATGAGAAAATAGCAAAGGAAATTTTTAGTGAAAGGGAATCATTAGAATTAAAGTTGAATTTATGTGGTATTCGAAAAAAAATAGCAGAGACAGAATGTGAGGCTATTCTAATGCAAGCGGATGCTGATAAACGTTTGAAAGAGCATGTTGAGCATTTACGAGATGAATTTATCTCTGATCTTAAGGACGATCCCTCAAATGTTTATATGAAAAAAGCAAAGGAGAGGCGAGAAAAACAGATAAAAGAAATTGTTGAAAGATTAGAAATAACCCAAAACCTTTTGAAAAAAAGGACGGAAGAAATTCAGAGTTGGGATGAGTTTTATAACGAAATACAAGAAGAAGTAGAAAAAATGAACAAACACTTCGCTCGCATTAAGGGGCCATTCAAGCCCTAAGGAGTTTGTCCAATGTCAAGATTTGACACCATCAGACACCACACCATCAGACACCATTTCTGCTAGCTTAAACGGCTCAGATAAAAAAGGTGAGTGATCAGTATCCAAAGATACCACCTTGCAAAACAATTTTCCATGCATTCTCCTCTGCTCTTCTATTGGAATGGCTTGATCTCTCAAACACTCAATATACAGTTTTGGAATTTTCCCAAATCTATCACTAGAAAGTTTCACAGTATCCATAAATGGACGAAGTGGCTGTTTTTGTAAATTTGATAATGCCCATAATGCATCCTGCTCCTCACAGGTATTGTAAAAATAGCTTTTTATTAAAGGGGATAATTTTAAGGCAATTTCATTTTCTTTTTCACTGATGACCATTTCTTTACCCATGGAGGATTGTTTATTTTGTGATGCTTCTTGTATTAAGGATCCTTCAAAATCTGGTATAAAGGCAGACACATAAACAAGGTGACTAATTTTTTCGGGAACCTTTTCTGCAACCTGAGAAATAACCACACCAGACATACTATGGCCAACCAAAACGACCGGTACTTTCTTTGATTCGATTATTCTTATAATGCTGTCTACATAGCTGTTTAATGTAATGTCAGTAAATGGTATTTTATCATCACCATGACCTGGAAGATTAGGCGAAATAACTGTATGCCCTTGTTTCTCCAGAAGCGGCGTTACCCGATTCCAACACCAATTGGCGTGCCACGCGCCATGGAGGAGAATAAACAGCTTTTTATCTATTTTTATTTCACTGGGTTGAAGAGTATTTAATTCTTGCTCACTTTCTTTTGCGATAGAAAGCATAAAATTTAGATCTCCAATAGATAATCTGCCATTTTCCACCCGCTGATGCCATTTGTACATCTTCAGCCAGTAATGGTAGCAATTGAGTGGTTTCTCCAGTTGGTTACAGTAATGGTCTATAATTGAGAGTATTATACCGAATCATTTGTGGAAAACAATGGCTATTTTCTGGAGGGCACTATGTCAAACCAAGGGACACCGGGCACCTTAAAACCCAATTGCTTGGTCTTGAAATTTATTCTTATTTTATTTTTTTCATTTCTGCTTGCTGAAGCGCTATTTCTAACCTCTTTATTTTTATATTTTGGTGAAATATCAATTCATTTAAGTATTTTGTTTTTATCACTTGCAAGCTGTGTCCTTGCCTTTATTTTTACAGCCTTCACAATGATAATTTTTCATCGAACATTGCTTGGCCCATTATTACAGTTTAGAAACCACATTTTGATGGCAGAACAAAATTCACAAGAACTGAAACCATTTCCTATTCCCGACAGAGGAAATGAATTACAAGATATTTTTATCATATTTAATACTCAATTAAAACGTATTCAAGCAGCTGCTAAAACTATTAAAGCACATGAGGCCATTATGGCGTTAGGGGTGGAAGAAAGAACGCAAATTCTTGATCAGATCACAAATTACGATTTTCTAACGGGATTACCAAACCAGAATTTATTGAAAGTAGAATTGGCGAAATTCATCTTAGAAGCTGAAGAAAATAAAAAACATGCTTATTTATTGATGTTGGAATTGCGTGATTTTCATGAAATTATTGATGCTTTTGGCCATAATGTTGCTGATCTGTTTCTAAAAGAGGTTGGATCGTTGTTGACACAAAATACTTCTGCTGGCACAGTTGTGGCACATCTGTCTTACACACGATTTGCAATTTCTAAAAATGCCTTGAATAATCCTCACCAGATTATCCCCATTGCACAATTAATACTTGATCTCTTTACCAGCCCTTTGAAAATAGCTGAACAAAATATTTTAACCACTGTCAATCTTGGTGTTGCTATCTATCCGCATGATGGGCAGAATGCAGATCTCTTATTGACTAATGCAAATTTGGCTTTAAATCGAGCTAAAACGCAAGGGCTTAACAACTATCAATTCTATGAGTCCAGCATGAATCAAGCGATAGAAGTCAAGCATACTCTATTAGTCGATCTACACTATGCAATCGATCAAAATCAATTTCGCGTATATTATCAGCCTAAGATAGGACTAAAAACGGGCAAGCTCGTTGGCTTGGAGGCTTTGGTCCGTTGGGAACATCCTGAAAAGGGATTAATCTCTCCGAGTGATTTCATACCTATTGCAGAGGAGTCGGGGCTTATTACGATTATAGGCGAGTGGATCCTTCGTACCGCATGTCAACAAACGAAGCTTTGGCACGATGAGGGATTTAAGGAGTTGAATGTTGCTGTTAATCTTTCGACAATACAATTTAAACAGGAAAATATTGTAGACATTGTTCATCGTGCACTTATGGACAGTGCACTGCCACCTCGGTATTTAGAACTTGAAATTACTGAGAGTGGTGTTATGAATAACATTCAAAGGGCCATTGTTACCATGAATGCTTTTCATGATCTGGGCATCATCTTGTCTTTGGATGATTTTGGAACAGGGTATTCCTCATTAAGTTACTTAAAGCGTTTTCCTGTTCAAAAATTAAAAGTTGATCAATCGTTTGTAAAAGATTTAGGCCCGATGACGGATAAATCCTTGGTCGACATTATTATCTTATTAGGCCATAGTCTCGATTTAAAAGTGGTTGCCGAAGGCGTTGAAACCAAGGAACAACTTTTCTATTTAAAAGAAAGGGGTTGTGACGAAATCCAAGGATATTATTTTAGCAAACCAATCCCCGCGGATCTTTGCCCCGCACTTTTTAAAAAATTAATCTGAGTAAATACCTCCAACAATTGTGTCTAATGTCAAGATTTGACACCATGAGTTTAAAAAAATAATAGAAATAACTAAAGTTAGAATATGAACATATTTTTAAGTTGTCAAGAAAATAGTCATATTCATTTTCGAAAATGTTGTACGTTGAAGACATAGTATTAAACAGATGCGTTTTTAAGTGAGGTAAGTCTTGACATACTTATGTGAGTGTTGCAGTATTCCAAATTTTAGCGTAAATCAATATTCATTTTTACTAATAGGAGCACTAAAGTGGCAGCAGAACCATCACACTTTCCACTAGCAGCAGCAGATAATTCTCCAGAAGAAATGGCATCAGTATCCCCTAGAGATCAATCGGCGTTAAGAGCGGGCAGGGCGATGTCACCATTAGATCTTGCTGCTGCAGCTCCATCTTCACCATTAGTACCTGCTGCTCCCCAACCTTCTTTACCCCTTCTTAACACTCCACCACGTGGCCCGGTATTATTCACACATAGAGTACCCGTACTGATTACTTCTGCTTCAAAAATCACACCGCCAAGTGGGAGCAGTACAATTGTCGCTTCTTCCACTATGAGTGAAATTTCAAGTTTTTCTGCCGATGAGTTGCTAGGAGGATTACCTGGAACTCCTAGTCCTGTGAGTGTGCTTGCTTTTTCACAACTACCTGATGGTACATGTATAGAGACAGCTACCATTGCTAGTGCGTCCCCTATGCCCATGTCTGCTTTTTCTGTACCTCCCTCTCCTGAACTGTTACGGCTTTATGATGCTGAGCGTCATATCGCTTTAGATACATTGCGACAATTGCCTGCGAAACCAATACCATTATTGGCCGCTCCTTTTGGGGAACAGGGTGCTTCTGCTGCAGAAGCAAAGGTGGAGGCCGAAACGATCGACATTCCCAGACGAGCCACAGAGGCTGCACAAGCTTTAGAGGGTGTATCTGACCATAAAAGAAGCGCTTTTAAGGCGTTTGCTCCTGCTGCAGCGTTAGCGAGAGCCGACTCAAGAGCGGCTGCTGCGGCTTTAAGAGTGGACAATGGACAAGTGCAAAGAGCTAACCAGATAGTAGCAGGTGAGTCGTTGGATGATGCGTCAGGGTCTAAACAAAAAAAGAGACGAAATTGTGCAACAGGATAAACAAATTGAGACCACATATCATTCAAAAATCATTTAAAATACAAAATGTTGCGAAGTAACTAATTTTTGAGTTAGGATAGGGTTTTTACTTTTTATGAGGATGCTTAAATGCTCATTAAACCAAAAATTAGAGGTTTCATTTGCACAACTGCACATCCCGTGGGCTGTGAGGCCAATGTTCTTGAACAGATAGAATACGTTAAATCTCGGGGTACCATTCCTAATGCTGCAAAAAAGGTTTTAATTATTGGTGCTTCCACAGGATATGGTCTTGCTTCTCGTATTACAGCAGCTTTTGGCAATCAAGCAACCACGGTGGGAGTATTTTTTGAAAAAGCGCCCACAGAAAATTCTACCGCTTCTGCGGGATGGTATAATTCAGTTGCTTTTGAAAAAATAGCTAAGGCACAAGGTCTTTATGTCAAAAGTATTAATGGAGATGCTTTTTCAGATGCCATAAAAGCTGAAACCATTCAGATCCTAAAAGAAGAAGTAGGGCCTGTTGATCTTGTGATTTATAGCCTTGCTTCTCCACGTCGAACACATCCGAAGACGGGTCATATTGCAAAATCTGTATTAAAACCCATTGGTAAACCTTATTCAGGTAAAACTTTAGATACAGATAAGGCAGAAGTAAAAAATGTTACGATTGAAATTGCCACTCAGGATGAAATCAATGAGACCGTTGCTGTTATGGGTGGGGAAGATTGGGAGATGTGGATTGATGCGCTTGATCGAGCAAATTTGCTTGCAAAAGGTTGTCAAACAGTATCGTATACCTACTTGGGTGCTAAACAAACTTGGCCTATCTATGGACAGGCTGCCATTGGTAAGGCAAAAGAAGATTTAGATCGGGCCGCCAAAGCTCTCAATCAGCGTTTAAAGGCTTTAAATGGCAGTGCTCATGTGGCTGTGATGAAAGCCATTGTTACTCAAGCCAGTTCAGCCATACCTATTATGCCCTTATATATTTCTCTTTTATATAAAGTTATGAAAGAGAAGGGTGTGCACGAAGGCTGTATTGAACAAGTTTACCGATTATTTTCTAAGAATTTATACGGAAACAAATTGTTATTAGATGATGCAGGGCGTTTTCGCTTAGATGATTTAGAACTGGATGCGGCTGTTCAGAGTAGCGTTGAAGCGCTTTGGGAAAAAGTGACCACTGAAAATCTTAACAATACAACAGATTTTAAGGGATATCAGACAGATTTCCTCAAACTTTTTGGTTTTGGTTTTCCTTCAGTGGACTATGAAGCAGACGTTGATCCCGTTGTTGGATTCGAGCACTAATTAACATGTTAAAACGTTGTTCGTGGGTAAGTGATGATCCCCTTTATATTGATTACCATGATCATGAATGGGGTGTTCCCATTTATGATGAACGACTATTATTTGAGTTTTTAATTTTGGAAGGCATGCAGGCAGGCCTAAGCTGGTTAACCATTTTGAAGAAAAGAGATAATTTCCGTAGCGCCTTTGATAATTTTGATGCTAAAAAAATAGCAAAGTATGATCAACAAAGAATCAATAAATTACTTTCCAATCCTGGTATTATTCGAAATACATTAAAAATTCAATCGGCAATTACAAATGCCAAAGCTTTTCTGCAAATAAAAAAAGAATTGGGTAGTTTTTCAGATTATATTTGGTCGTTTGTAGAAGGGAAGCCTGTACAAAATAATTATCATTTAGGTCAATTGCCTGCTACAAGTCCAATTTCAGATAAATTGTCAAAAGATTTAAAAAAACGTGGATTTAAGTTTGTCGGAAGTACCGTTTGTTATGCATTTATGCAGGCTGTTGGTATGGTTAACGACCATACAACAGCCTGTTTCCGTTATAAAAAAATAAAAAACTACCTCTGATGCAAAACTAGGCCCTAAGCATTTTCTTGACTGATAAGGGTCAAGGATGAGGCAGACATTTTCCTCATGATGAGACGCAGTGGAAGGCCACTTAACGGTATTAACAATGCCAGCCCCACCATTTTAATACCCGAAGCCCAGAGTGCCCAAGCACAAAAGATAAGACTAGCAACTCCAATGACAATTCCTAGTGTATTTATGCGCTGTGAATGTTCTTTTCTCCAGAAAAGTTTTAAATAGCTTAAAACTGAAAGTGCATAAACAAATAGGAAAGCAGTAACTGAAATATCAATAATCATGTTAATCTGACTTATTAGATTTTCATTTAAAGTAAAAATTAAAATTGGAATGATGCCCAGTGATGAAATCAAAAGCCCATAATAGGGTGCCCCATTTTTATTTTTCCGTTTAAAGAAACTGGGTAAATGACCATCTTCTGCAGCACCCAGTGCAATTTGTCCACTTGTCAAAACCCAGGCATTTAAAGTGCCTAGACAAACAACAGAGGCAGCAACAGAAATAAATAAATGCCAACTTCCTCCGAAAATTATGGCTGCTGCGTCGGCAAAAGGTGCTTTTGATTGGGATAAAAGAGCGGGGGGAATGATGCCCATAATGACAAAACTACTTAAAATATACACAATCGAAACTATCAGCGTTCCAATGATTAGAGCTCTTGGAATGGTTTTTTTTGCATTCAACACGGATTCCGCGGGTGTTGTTGCAGATTCTACACCTATAAAACCCCATAGAGTTAGCAATGCGGCGGCATTGATAGTACTGAATATCGAGTTCTCTGTTGGATTAAATGGTGTAAAATGGTCCATGTTTATAAAAAAAATGCCTCCCAAAGGAACAATTAATAGAGGAAACAGTTTTAAAGTCGTAAAAATGAACTCTGCTCGACCTGCGGTTGTACAACCCTTTAAATTAAGTAGAGTCACGGACAGCAAAATAGCAATTTCAATAAAAAGGCTTGTCATAGGTTCAAAGTTGCCAAATAGTGGGGTTAAATAGCTTACGATAGAAATGATTACCATGGGTGTGCTCATCCAAGAAATCACCCAGTAAGTCCATGCAGAAAAAAAACCTGCTTTTCTACCAAAGGCGCTTTCAATAAAGGTATGTGGCCCTCCTGTTTTAGGGATCTTCGCTGATAAGCGTGCAAATACCAGTGCCAATAGCATTGCGCCTATTGCCGTGATAAACCAACTTGTTAATCCAGCAGTGCCATAGATGGCGAGACTTGCTGGTAATAAAAAAATACCCGATCCAATTTGACTTCCCGCCACAAGGGATGTTAAAGACCAAAAACCCATTTTTCTCTGAGGCAGCATAATATATCTCCAAATAAAAATAACGAATACAAAATAAAATAAAGCAATTTTGAATGAATAGGATAAGTATTAAGATCAATAGATTTTTAGCCTTAGAAAATAAGACATAAAAATCACATGGATAATAATAAATCCACAATCAAACAAAAATAAATTTTTTAAAACAAAGAAAGTATGCGCGCTTAGCGCTTACGTTTGAGGCAAAGAGGGGATTTTGAGGAGGAAAGAAATGCACCAATACTATATAGTATCGATATTTCACCCTGCGAGGGTGGGTGTATAAAACAAAATATGTTGTACATACATCACCTATAAGTTAAAATGAATACAAATTTTAGGTTAAAGCATAATTATCCAGATGTCAATAGATAGCTTTTAGAAAGTATCCCATTATTTAGGGGGAGATTTATGAATGAAAAGAGTGCTTTAATAATAGGTGCAAGTGGACTCGTGGGAGGGCATTGTTTAGAGATGCTTTTGCAACAAGAAATTTATGGTAAAGTTATAGCATTAGTCAGACATCCCTTAGAGCGAGTTCATCCTAAATTAATTCAACACGTGATAGATTTTGAAAAGTTAGAGCAATACCAAGAACAAATTAAGGGAGATGATATTTACTGTTGCATTGGTACCACCATACAGAAATCTCCCAATCAAAAAGAATATTTTAAAATCGACTATCATTATCCTTATGAAATCGGAAAAATCGCATTAGCAAATGGGGCCGAACAATATTCTTTAATATCTGCTATAAGCGCTAACTCCAAAGCAATTTTTTTCTATAGTCGAGTGAAAGGACAACTTGAAGAAGCCATTTGCCAATTGAATTTTAAGAGTGTGTATATTTTAAGACCTTCTTATTTGATAGGTAAACGAAAAGAATTTAGGTCTATTGAAAAATTAGGTGCTTTTGTTCTGAAAGTGTTATCCCCACTACTACAAGGGCCTCTTAAAAAATATCGGGCAATTGAAGCAAAAATGGTGGCTAAAGCAATGGTGCAACTTTCTATGCAACATACACCAGGGATCCATATTTATTCAGGAGATGAGATTGTCAAAGCGGCTTGTTGAAAAAAACCTAGTATAAATGGAAATATTGGTGTATTTTAATTAAGGAACGATTTTTTAAAAAACTTTAAGGAGACAGTTATGAGTGATAAGCCTAAAGTAGGGGAATTTTGTTGGACTGAATTAGCAACATCCAATGTTCAATCAGCGAAAGACTTTTATGGAAAAGTATTTGGTTGGGAATTTTCTGATCATAGTATGGGGGATATGACATATACGATGATTAAGCATAACGATAAGGAGTTTGGTGGTATATGGGCAATTCCTAAAGATAAAGAAAAACAAATTCCACCGCATTGGATGGCTTATATTTTAGTTGAAGACTTACAGAAATCACTAGAAAAAGCTAGTAAACAAGGGGCTTCCATCATGAAACCTGCTGCTAATGCCGGGGAGTTTGGTCGTTTTGCTATTATTACCGATCCAACAGGTGCGCATATTGCTCTGTGGGAATCTATACGTAAGTAAAAAACTTATAAATCAATCTCTATCTTTGTATTAAATGAAGATAGAGATTGAGTGTTCATATTAGATTTCTAACATGGCATTAACTTTCAATGTTTAAATAATTTTTTTATTATAATTATGTTATAGTCATTAAAAAGGAGTTGCCAACACATTTTTAAGGAATGTAATATAATTTTATGTTTCTGTATTCTAAGATTTAGCAAGAACTTCTAATTCTCTATCAGTAACACGAAAGACAGTCCATTCATCCATGGGTTTTGCACCAATACGTTTATAAAAGTTGATTGCTGTCTCATTCCAATCCAACACCCACCATTCTAAACGACCACAATTACGACTTATAGCTAAATTTGCTAAATATGCTAGCATTTTTTTACCAATACCATTACCACGCGCTTCAGGTTTAACAAAGAGATCTTCTAAATAAATACCCGGACGACCTAGAAATGTAGAAAAATTATGAAAATAAAGAGCAAAAGCGACAGGGTTATCATCAAGATATCCAAAGATAACTTCTGCATGAATATTATCTCCGAAAAGAGTTTTTTTTAATATCGCTTCTGTTGCTACCACTTCATGAGCCAATTTTTCATATTCGGCTAAATCTTTTATAAAAGATAAAATAAGCGGGACATCCGAGATAGTTGCTGGTTTAATTTCAAATTTTTGGGTCATCTTAGCTCCAGATAGTCTAAGCATTTAATAAAAAATCAGGTAACTTTAATATTACCACAAAGGAAATTTAAATTGACCCTTCTTTTTCAATAACTAAAATACGGGCCTCGCCTTGAGGGTGAGCAACATGTTCACATCCAATTTCTGCATGAAAAATATCCCCAGGATATAGATTAACTTTGTTAATTTCTTGATTTTTCTTATAATGCATTTCAACTATTCCTGAAAGAACAACAAATACTTCTTCGCCATCATTGATATGCCAACGATAGGGCTCGTTTGTCCAGTGTAACCTGATTGTTACATCATTCATTTTGGTAATATTAATTGCTTCCCAAGCACGATTACCAATATATTCTGTCCCTTTGATTACTTTCATTTTTTACCTCTCAAAATAGCGTCTAGTTTTTTTTGCATTAGAACCGCACGAGACTTAAAGGCTATTTTATTAATCCAATTGTACATCAGTTTTATATTTAATTTTTTCGATATTTCCAACTCAGGCAAAGCCCTAAATAGATGGGTACGAGTGGGAAATAAATATAAAAAATCTAACAAAGCTTTTTCAGGAGTTGCGATTTTGATTTGTGTTTTTGGGATGATATCAAAACCAAAAAAGAATCCTGGATTAAGATGATGAAGTGAAATTGTTCCCAGAGGGGTTTTGTATTGTTTTGTCCGAGCAAGAGAAACTGCATATACGGTAGCTGGGATTTGGGAAATCATTCCATGGTAATAAAGAGCACTTTGTAGTGAAATATAAGCTGGGAAAGGCGCTACTAAATATTCTGGGAGCATAAAAGGATCTAATTTTTGAGTTGTGGCCCATTTACCTTTTCCAAGTTTAAAAAAAGCACCTGAGGTTGTTAATCGGGATAAAATTTGACTAGCATGAGTTATTGAAATTTTTAAACAAGCAGCTGCATCAGCTGTTTCTAGAATAGGTACTTTAAGTGATAAAAGTTTTTGTTGAGCATCAATTAATTTCATGCTTGCAATTGCTCTAGAATGTGAATTACTTCATCTAGGATAGAATTCCATATTTTTTCAGAATTATAATAATCTTGATATTCAGTTAAAAGAAAGGAGACAACTTGACCTTTAAATTCTGAATATCCAATCGAGAGAGCATGTTCGATAGCGCGTGAAAGATCGAGTTTATGTAATTCAATCTGGGTTTTTATCTTAGATAAATCAGGCTGGCAATCCAACAAAAGCTTTATATCGAATATATCTCGGGCTTGAGTTTCCGTTCGATGGATGAGTGCATTCACTTTTTGGACAAAAGCAGTTTCTTTTATATAATGATTACAAAGTACCGGTTGTAAATGATAAGTTTGGAGAATTTGGTTATCTACGGGTTCAAAGATCAAACCTTCATCAATTTTTCTTCGTGAGAACTCTATTTTTGTGTAAAGATTTCGATTTAAATCTAATCGTATAAGTCCCAATTTCCAACGTTGTGTTGTTTCCGTTTGTTTTGGCTCTGAAAAATTTGCTATTTCTATTCCTTGAGAAGAGAGAATTTTTTGAAAAGAAGGTCCTTTTAGGATGACATTGATATTTTTCCGTAAGGTATCTTTAGCTATGGTCATTACATCAAAATCGATATCTTCTGAATACCGGATACTTTTAAAAAAAAATCGAAGGTTACATCCACCTTTTAAAGAATATAATGATTTATCGATCTTCTTTTCTAAAGATTTTAGAAAAAGTAAATGGAAAATTTCAATGATTTGTTGATCTTGTTTCATTTATTCATAATGCGCGATTTTGCCATATATGTCAAGATCGAGAAGTATGATATTTCATATCCTATTGATAATTATAATAAAATTTAATTTATCTGTATAGACTGAGAGGATGGAATTTTCTCAGTCTATACAATTATTGAAGATTAATTATGAACGGTCAATGGGGTAATCTTTCTCTTTCCAAGCTGCGAAGCCACCGACAATTTCTTTGACAGGATAACCTGCAGCAGCAAATTTTTTCCCAGCCTTTTGTCCTAAATTGCATAATAGTTCATAACAATAAACATAGTTAAAACCATCTTTCCTTAAGCCAGGAAATTCAGTTTCATCCCCATTAAAACTATTGTATTTTTCATAAGGCACATTGATAGCGCCGGGAATATGTCCTTCTGCATAGTCTTTTGCTGCACGAACATCCACGATGGTAACATTTTTAACTTTACCATCTAGCATACTTTTAACACCATAAGGATTAGTTTTAAAATTTAACTCATCCTCAAAGTATTGAGCTGCTCTTTTTGTATCCTGTATAGTGTTGTTGTTTGAAGCTGCTAATGCGGTGTGCATAGGTAATACCCCCATAAGAATTGAAAAAATGGCTGTAGTGATGCTTGCAATAAGTTTTTTTAACATAGTTTGCCTCCTAAAATACATGATAAATTCTAAAAACTTTAATTAAATCAAGATTATTTACAATAAGCTAATTTTTAAATAATTGAAATTGAATTATTTTAATTATGATGTTAAGATATTCTAAACATCATTAAAATTAAGCATGGGCTTTAAAGCGATGAAAATTGATTTCAGAGATCTTCAAATCTTACAATCCATTGAATTACATGGGACTTTTGCTAAAGCTGCTGAATATTTACATCGAACACCCTCAGCCATCACACAAAGCGTACATAAACTAGAGAATTTATTAGGATTTCCAGTTTTCGATAGATCAGGTTATTTACTGACGTTTACTCAAGAAGGGCGATTGTTATTGCAACGGGGGCGACACATTTTAAAGCAAATGGAACGGCTTGAATCTGATCTGCATTTAGTACAAAAAGGACAAGAATTAGAATTCAGCATTGCCTACGATGACTTGCTTTCATGCTCGGAACAGTCAGCTTTGTATTTGCACTTGCACCCCATCATCCCTTGGCTAATTATCCAGATCCCTTAACGTTGGATGATCTCATTATGGCTCATAGTATTGTGGTATCCGATACCTCTACGAATCTCGCCGCCAGATCTTCTGGAACTTATCCCGGGCAATCGGTGATTCTTGTGCCAAATATGAATGCGAAAATTCTAGCTCAAGTTAAAGGATTGGGAGTAGGTTATTTGCCTCGTCATCGTATTGAACACCTACTTAAAAATGGTAAACTGATTGAACGAACTGTCGAACGTCTTAAAACTAAAGCGCATCTTAAAGCAGCATGGCGTACAGATTCAAATAGTGAAATATTAGCTTGGCTTTTGGAAAAATTGGACAAACAAGAAGTACGCGATAGTTTATTGGATACAAAATACATGAGCTAGTAAATTCAACCCTTTAATTTAAAGATGTGCGGTTTAGGACTTTAATATGTCATTAAGAAATAGGGCTTAAGTAAGACTGAAAATTAATATATTCTTTAAATCCAGCTTTGATTGCCATGTTATGGGCAGCTTCATTTACTTGAACAACCACTTCTTCTACTCCTCTTTTTTTTGCTTCTAATAACATAGTTTTCCCTAAATGTGACAGAACTCCTTTATCTCGAAATTGAGTAAAAACGCCTCCATTATACAAACCTGTCGAATCATTATCTAAAAACAAAGTGGTGGCGCCCGCAGGGTGATTATCATAAAAAGCGATATAATTAATAAAACGTTTGTCGCGATTAAATAAATCCTGATAACAATTAGAAAATGCTTTTTCAACATTGGGTGTAAACTCAAAACTTTCTGCTAAAGGCCTAACCCAGGCATCAAAGGTATTAATTTCGGTAATTTGTTCAATGTGGATCCTTGAAGATATTTCAAAATCAAGATTGATATCTTTCATTTCTGCATGCATTCCTCTGTAATTTGGTCCTTTTTGAAAGCCTAGTTTTTTCAAATATTTCGAAATTTCTTGGGGCTCAGAATTTTCCGTTATCCACCAACAATGAGGTGTATTATGTTCTTTATAGTCTTGAAGAATAGTTTGAATGGTTTTTTCTAGCTCACATTCTGTTGTTCTGGCTCTGATAACACAATTAAAAACTGGGTGAGGTATTTTAGAAAAAATATATCTAGTTTCTTGATATTGTTTTTGTTGTGAGGACATTGCAATAAAAGCATTTTCCAAATTTTTTTCGATTAATTGAGCTTGTTTAGTTTTCCAAGGTAATAGCATCATTGAATATTCCTCCTAATCATTTTTGATAATAAGGTTATTTTAAAATAAGATAAGTAATTGTCTGTCCGGGAAAAATACGTACAAATAATAAAGAATATTGCCACCTCAAAAAGGTATTCTTAACAAAGTATTTTAGTTTTATAACCAATCCGAAGTTTACTATAAATTATTAAATCATTTCCTATTAGGAAACTTTTTTTATTTTTTTTCCAAAATCTAAAATTATTGTTGACAGGTAAAAGTTAAACCAGTTAGAGTTCAATTACTTGTTTATTTATTAGGAGGATGAAATAGCTTGAGTTTTTGTTGAACATATCAATTTTATGCCAATGTTTTGGATGATCGGATAACAAGGAATAAGTATGGATTTGCATTCATTAACTTATGGTTACATAAATGAAGTGTGGAATTCTAAAGATAAACATTTAGATGAAGCACATCAAATTTTCTCTACCAATGCCATCATCAACAGTCCGCTTGGAAAAAAAATTGGTAGAGAATCCATGCAAAACACAACCTTAAATTGGTTAAACGCATTTTCAGATATTCATGTTTTTGACGTTAATCTTGCCATTGTTGGGAATACTGTTATTAGTGAATGGCATTGTACTGGTGTCCATGATAATACTTTTCAATTAATTAATCCCACCCATAAAAAAATAACTTATTCTGGGACTTCAATTTATTGTTTCAATGATAATAAGGAAATTATCAGTTATTTTTGTAATTTGAATATGCTGAATATTTATGAACAACTGGGATTTTTTTTGGCGAGAGAAAAATATGAGCAGCAAAAGATCCTTTATAACGATAAAAATCTATTAATTGAAAAATTAGGGAATTTGCCGAAATTTGATAAGAAATTGACAGGGAGGGAAATAGAATGCTTGTGTTTTCTATTAAATGGTTATACTGCAAAGAAGACTGCATTAAAACTCAAAATATCTTATAGAACTGTTGAGGAATATATTAGAAATGCCATGATGAAGCTTCAATGTCATAACAAAAATCACCTAATCGAACTGATGCAGGAAGAAAGTATGTTTCATTTATGGCATGATTTATTTGATCTTATTGTTTGGGAACTTAAAGGTGGCTAAAAAGATTTATATTGCAGCAAGTATTGGAAATATCCTAGAATTTTATGATTTTTCCCTTTATGCATTTTTAACACCTATTTTAGCCAAGCTCTTTTTTCCTGAAAGTGATTCAATTACTCAGTTATTTTTTGCTTTTAATATTTTTGCGATGGGATTTATTGCAAGGCCTATTGGTGCCATTTTGTTTGGATATATAGGTGACTGTTATGGTAGAAAGTATGCACTTTCCTATTCTATTTTGGGTACTGGTATCGCAACAGCTTTAATTGGACTTATCCCCATTTATGCTGAAATTGGTATATTAGCACCTATTATTTTAAGTATACTAAGAATTTTGCAAGGTCTTTGCATGGGTGGAGAATTTAGCGGTTCATTGATATTTGCCTCAGAACATTTACAACGATATCAAGCACGGTATCCTGCTTTTGTTACAGGCACCATTATTTCAGCTGGGGTACTTGGTTGGCTTTCAGCTTCTTCCATCAGTATTGCAGTAATGTCAGAAAATGCTTTATCTTGGCGGGTGCTATTTTTAATTGGGGGACTTGCTGGATTTGTAGGTTACTATCTACGAAAAACAACTTTTGATGCTTATCCTATCACAAGAACTACAAATAACATTTTTAAAGAATTATTAGCATTGCTCAAATATCCTTTAATTATTCTGCAAGTTGCCTCCATAGGGATGTTACTTGGTACTACTTTCTATGGGCACTTTATTTTTCCTAATAGCTTTTTACCTAAAGTAACCACTATTGATCAAGCCTCAATTACTGCGTGTACAACCTTTGGTCTTTTTGTTTACATGATCTTTTTACCTCTTATGGGATGGCTGTCAGATAAATGGGGTCATCTAAAAATGATGCTTATTGCCTCCATTTTATTGGCAGTATTATCCTATTCCTTATTTCATCTTTTAACTTCTTCTTCTTTATTTAATATTCTATGTGTAGAGATATTGGTAGCAGTAATTTTATCCACCTTTATTGCGCCCGGTGCTTATATTATGAGTACTTTGTTTCCCAAAGAAATTCGTTATCTTGGAACTTCATTAAGCTATAATCTAGGAATGTGTTTATTTGGGGGCACTACACCTAGCATTAGTTTGAAGCTATTTCAAATTACACAGAATGTAGTTTCTCCTTTTTTATATTTATTAGTTTGTGCTTTTATCACTACATTACTTATATTGTCTGTCTATTACCAATCTAAGAAAATTAGCTAATAATTATTAATTCTTGATTTGTAAATAATACGTATTTACTACGGATTCTTCTTTTTAATTATCTTGATACACTTTTTATAAATGTTTTGAATTATTGTTGCTATGGTTAAAAATGTTTTTAAGTCATCTCCATAAAAAAATGGTATTAGGAGGGCAGGAAAATGTTGGAATTAAATACTGAAAATCAATTTTTACGTAAGCTACGATATCAAAAGTTTGCTAATTTTTTGGCACCTTTCTCTTTTTTATGGATATATCTTTGCATTATAGCAGCAATTGTTTTTTTTCATGAAATGGGAAATATTTTTGTAAAATTTTTACTAATTCTTTTCGTTACTGATCGATATAGGAGGTTAGAAGAGTTAAGTCATATGGCAATTCATGGGTCTCTTTATCCAAATAAAAAAATGGGTTTGTGGTTGGCTAATTTGTTGTTTCAATTTCCATTGTTTGAACCAAGTATTTTCATGCGCGATCAAAGACATGTTATAGAACAACACTCAAATATTAATTCAATAGGAATAAAAAGCAGAATTTTTGGTGTAATATATAATTTCTATTGTAACAATAAAAATTATGATGAATTTTTACTACGAACAATGAGCGTTATGGTCATTGTTAGCATATTTATTTCATTAAAACTATATTTTGAATTTATTTTCCTATATCTTTTTCCAATAATTGCTTTCTTTCCACAAACGCAAGCATTAGAAGTGAATAGTGATAATTAACTAGTAAGTTTTGGTGGGGAATATAAATTAATAGATGATAAAATTTCTTTTAAACTGAGTTATTATAAGCTATCTGTTTAATTGTTTCACGATATACTCGGATAAGAAAATTTTAAAGTCTCGCATTGCTGAATGGCAAAATCAAAGCAAAACTCTAAAGAATCTAAATGTCGGATGATTTTATATAGATTCTTTTTATCCTTTATGTGCAGTTTATCTTTGATTTTAGACCGATAATCCTCAATTGTTCTCAAGCTAGCATGCAATATTTTAGCTGTTTCTTTGATGGAATAACCACTTATCCAAAAACTTAATACACTGATTTCTCTATTGGATAAGCCTTCTTTAGTTAATTTATCTATCTGATTCTGCATTTCAACAGAATTGATATAACTTCCACTATTATTTAAAACCTCTTCATGAAAGTTCAATAAGGCAAGTGATGTAAATTTCATAGCCATTTCCTCTCTCTTTTTCCAAACGTATATTCAACACTTGTATAACCATCACAATAAAATGATAAAACGTTTTTTTGAACTTTGGATCCGTAGAAAATACAGTATGAAGGATCGGATATAGTTTATTTAATAACTAATAACATAACATTTCATCAATTTACCAATTTTTATGTGGAAAATACGGATTGAATGAATAGGGAGACTTTTATAAATTAATTCTAGGAATATTGTTAAGGGGTAAAGTAATCAATGAAAATTATCAGAGCAAATTTAGGACACATTGGAAAAATAATACCCTTATTTAATGCCTATAGAATGTTTTATCAACAATCATCTGACATATTAAGGGCTGAAAAATTTATCACGGAGAGATTAAGAAATAGTGAATCAATTATATTTCTAGCATTAGATGAAAAAACCCCAGATTTTCCTGGAATCGGTTTTACACAGTTATATTTGGGTTGGGGCTCGATTGGGGCACAAAGAATATTAACTCTCAGTGATTTATACGTTGATATTGAATATAGAAAAAGAAATATAGGGAGATTATTGGTGCGCTCGGCAAGAGAGTACGCAAAGCAGGAAGGTATAGAAAAAATTTATCTTTCTACGGAAGCATCTAATTTTGCAGGTCAAAAACTATATGAATCTGAAGGGTATATTAAGGATACAAATTTTATTAATTATTCACTGTGTGTTCCGATTGAAATGTTATGAAGGGAGGAAGTTATGAGTCATAGAAATACCAATTTTATGTATGAATACTCTGATAAGCATTATAAAAATGCAGTAGTAAAAGATTTGATGCAAGTAACCATACGAGGAAGAAATGGGAAAAAAGTTATTATGCCCAATAACTCTGAAGTCGTCGAATTTATTAATTGCTCCTATTTGGGAATAGATTTACACCCGAACATAGTTGCAGCAAGTAAATCTCTAGATAACAGTTGGGGAGTAAATTTTTGTTGTGCTCGATCTAGATTTTCAATCGAGCCATTACAAAAGTTGGAAGAAGAATTATCAGTGTTATTTGGTGGGAGGGCAATTACTTTTCCATCGGTAACCACAACAAATATGTCGGTACTCCCCTTGATTGCAAGTGGTATGCTTTTAAATCCAAAGAATCCTCCAAAGGTAAGAATGGTTTTTGATAAATATGCTCATTCATCTATGCAATATCTAAAACCAATTTTAGCAACTGAGGCAGAAATTACCGTGATTGCTCACAATGATTTAAATGCACTGAGAGAAGCGGTAGTAATGGCCAAGATGAAAGGAGAAGTTGCTGTCTATGTTGCTGATGGGATTTATTCAATGGGAGGGTTATGTCCTATTCAGGAAATTCTAAAAATGTCTAATGAATTGGAGTTTTATATGTATTTAGATGATGCACATGGGACTTCCATTTTTGGAGAATATGGGCAAGGCTCTGTATTAAGCCAATTACCCTACGGAATACCCGAAAATTTATTTATTAGTTTTTGTCTTTCTAAGGGCTTTGGATGTAATGGAGGAGGCGTTTTAGTTCCCAGCGTTTTTCAGGAAAGTATCATTAGGACTTATGGACAAATATACGCATTTTCTGCTGCATTAGATTTTTCAGTTGCGAAGGCATGTTTATCTTCTATTCAACTACATAGAGATGGAACTGTACTAAAACTACAAGATAAATTACGTCAGAATGTTGCTTTATATGATTCATTAATGGAACTAACGTTACCGTTTAGTCCAATCAGAATGGTTATGATTGGAAATGAGGAAAACGCTGTGGAATTATGTAAACAGGTTTTGATAAATGGATTTTTTGTATCAGTGGTTTTTTTTCCAATTGTTCCAAAAAACAAAGCACAATTACGGATATGTATAGCCGCAAATCATACAGAAGATCAAATTTATGATTTGGTAAGAGTGCTTAAAAATGTAATGTTAACATTGCAACCAAAACTAACTGAAAACAGATTGTGTGCTTAGGAGTTTAAGAGAAGCAGGAGATATCGAAATGATTGAGAAACCATTAAAGGCTGTAGGCGTTGGTCTTGGACCTTCTAATTTAGCGTTGGCAACAGCAATTGAAGAAAGAAATTTAAAAATCAAAGATAATTTTGATTGTTTGTTTCTTGAAAGTAACCGTAATTTTCAATGGCATCCTGGGATGCTCATACCAGGCATGCAATTACAAGTGCCATTTTTTAGAGATTTGGCCACGGTAAGAAACCCGCAGAGTCCATTTACTTTTTTAAACTATTTGAAAAGTAAGAATCGTTTAGATCAATTTATTAACTTGAGAACATTTTATCCAAGTAGAGTTGAATATCATGATTATTTGACATGGGTATGTGAAAGATTATCTCATATTACAAAATTCGGATGCAAAGTAAAATCAATTTCCCCAGTGTGGGAAGAAAATCATCGAATTATAAAAAAACTAAAAATAAATTACGTTGATAAAAAACATAAAAATACAAAGAGCTGTATTGCCGAAAATGTTATTATATCAGTTGGTGGAGAACCTTATTTCCCTCCTTGTGTTAATGATTTTGAAGATGATAGAATTGTTCATACTTCTTCATTGCTAAAAAAAATACCCAATCGTTTTGTACAATCATTTGAAAACTATCATTTTATTGTTATTGGTTCTGGGCAAAGTGCTGGGGAAGCTGCATACTATTTGCTTAAACAATACCCTAATGCAAGAGTCTCTTTGTGCTTTCGAAACTATTCATTGCATGCAATTGATAATAGCCCTTTTGTAAATCTAGTTTACCATCAATCTGCTGTAGATAGTTTTTATAAGTTAAGTAATCCATTGAAGATTAAAGCACTTCATGATTTACGAACATCAAATTATTCTGTCGTAGATTTGAATTTACTTAACGATCTTTTTAAAGAGCAATATCTTGATTTATTTCAGGGAAAGGAAAGATTGAAAATTTGTCCTGGGTTAAATCTTGAAAATATAATGCTGACAAACTCAATTGTTCAGGTTGATTTTAAAGATATATATAATGAATCCACAGAAACCATGAAAGGAGATGCAGTTATATTGGCTACAGGATATGTACAAGATAATTATTCAAAACTCTTAGATGAATTGAATGAGCATTTAAAAAAAAATGATGATGGAGAATATCTGGTTTCTAAGAATTATCAAATTCAGAAAGAAAAATCAATGCATGCAAATGTCTATTTACAAGGTTACTGTGAGAGCACCCATGGACCCAGTGATTCCACATTAGCGATCATGTCCACTAGGGCAGAATTAATTTTGGAAGCCATTTTGAATGATGGTTGTTCAATTAAAAACAATTTAAAAATTGTAAGGAAGGAATTAAATGAAGCTTGAAAAATTTGAGATTAATTCAATAGAATCTATATATGGCATTCAGGGTAAGTTTATTGATGTTCCCAGTGAAAATGTACACTTTGGTTCTATGCTTGGGATCCTTAAACCTGGAGAATCAACAAGAAAACATGCTCATCATGATCATGAGAGTTTTGTAATTATCAGTGGGGAAGGAATATTGGAAGGTGAAAATGAAAAAATAGAAGTTGGCTTAGGTGATATCATATATCTTGAGCCAGGTGATTATCATACTCTAAAAAACACAGAAGCACATGAAAAATTAATATTCACATCTTTGTGGTGGGCATTTTCCGAGGGAGCCGTAATATCTAAAAGAAATTATTTTTCTAAAAAAACAGGCATTAAGAGATTAATTTTTTCCCCTCCCCCGACGCCAAATGGAGATTTACATTTAGGGCATATTTCTGGTCCCTACCTTTCTGCCGATATATTAAAACGTTCATATCTTCAAAGAGGGGATGAAGTTTTATACTTTTCAGGGAGTGATGACAATCAGAGCTATGTTGAACTTAAGGCAAAACAAATGCAGATTTCTTCTGATCTAGTAGCTGATCATTTTTCATCGAACATCCAGTCCGTTTTAAAGCAATATAACGCTGACCCAGATTTGTTCTACCGTCCTTTACATGATAAAGATTATACTGATTTTGTCGTAGAATTTTTTAGAAAGCTTTTTGATTCCTCAATAATTAAAACAAAAATTTGCTCTCAACCATATTGTGAACAATGTAATATTTGGTTATTTGAGGCACACATGAGTGGATTATGTCCCCATTGTAATTCACCCTGTGGAGGTGGGTCGTGTGAAACTTGTGGTTTACCTAATCTTTGTGTAGATGTGGTAGACTCATTTTGTAAATTTTGTAAAAAGAAACCTATATTAAAAGAAACAAAACAAGTTTATTTACCTTTACAAAATTATCATCAAAAAATAAAACAATATCTAGAGAGGATAAATTTACCCGCGCATATTCGAGCATTGGTTAGAACTGCCTTGGATAAAAAACTACCCGATTTGCTTATTACGCATCAAAGTCATTGGGGAATCACAGCACCCTTTGAGGGATTTGAGGAGCAAAAGCTTTGTTCGTGGTGTGAAATGGCGCCAGGGTATTTATTTTTAATTCATAAAGTGGTCAATGAACAGGAGAATTGGAAAAACTTTTTAAAAGATCCTAATTCAAAAATCACCTTATTCTTTGGTTTTGATAATACATATTTCTATACGATAATAATGACAGCCTTATATTTGGCGTTTGATGAATCAATTAAATTACCTGATGAAATTATTTATAATGAATTCTATTTATTTGATAAACTTAAATTTTCAACAAGTCGTGGTCATGCAGTATGGGCAAAAGATATAATTAAAAAAGTAACGAGTGATGTTTTACGGTATTATTTATCTGCAACACGGCCAGAAATTGAAAGAACTCAATTTACCTATTTAGAATTTGTTAAATTAGTTAATACAGATTTAGCTGATGAACTATCAGGTTGGATTAGTAATCTTGCAATAAGAATAAATTCTGATTTTAATGGTATTTGTCCAGATGGTGGAGAATGGGTAGTAGAACATGAAGAATTTGTAAGATATTTGCAAAAATTTCTGATTGAGGTTACACAAGCGTATGAGCCACCATTTTTTTCTCCGGCTAATATAATAAAATTACTTAAAGAGTTGGTTTCTAGGGTCAAAAAACTTTCGTTGACAGGAAGTTACTTGATTGCTAACAATAGTTTTAGCAAATTAGAATACCAGACGACACTTGTTTTAGAATTAACAGCTTTAAAATATTATGCAATGGTTTGCTCACCAATAATGCCAGAATTTTCTGAAAAACTGTTTAATGCATTGGGGTTTAAAAAAAAAATAAATTGGGAAACAGATGTTCGTTTGTTAGCAAAGAATACAGAAATAAAAAATTTATCAAGTTGTACTTTTATGCCCATCAGTATTGCACTTTTCGAGACAGTAAGAAAAGAGAAAATAACAATATGAAAAACAAGTATGATGTAATAATTGTCGGTGGAGGTATTTTTGGTGCCGCCATATTTTATTATCTTTCAAGTTCTACATCGAAGCGAGTACTCTTGATAGAAAAGAAGAGGATTTGTAACGGAGCCACAGGCAGTTCAGGAGGGTTTGTTAGATTATTACATTCTTCTTCTAGATTGTGTAATTTGTCAGCAAAAAGTTTTGAAGAGTTTAATCAGTTTGAAAAAAAAGTAGGCTTTTCATGTGGTTTAGTTAAAACAGGATTCTTTACCATTGATTTAAAAGAAAATTTACCAGTTATTGAAGATAATATGAAACTTATTAAAAACCTAGGACTTGACATAGAATGTTTAACAAGTCGAGAAGCCGTAAGTCGTTTTGGTTTTTTAAAAATGCCAATTACCAATGATAATATTATAATCTATGAAAAAAATAGTGGCTACGCAGATCCTGTCAAAACTTGTAGAGCATATTTGTCAGCAGGAGTTAAATTGGGAGGGGATTTTTTAGAAGATGTTGAAGTTATAGATGTTTTAACAAAGAATGGAACGATTACGGGCATAAAATCGTCTTATTCAAATTTTGAAGCTCCTTGCGTCGTACTTGCAACAGGTTCTTGGACAGGCAGATTTCTTGAAAAAATAGGTTGTAACGACCCTATATTTACAAAAAAAATTATTCAAACTGCCTTTTTTAAATATCCAATAAATGTATTACCATTTCCTACATTTTCAGATAAAACTTTAGGGCTATATGGCCGGGATTATGGTGGGGGTCGATGTTTAATAGGATTAACTGAGGTAGGAGAACAACCAGATCATGATTCATATCAACTTCTTTCGATCACTGTAAATAGAAAAATAAAGCAGGTAGCTTCAAAATTTGCTTCATGGATTAATGATGAATGTTGGGTGGGAGGACGATGTGGTGTAGATGCATATACTAAGGATTGCGAAGGAAAGTTGGAGTTTTTACCTGAGATAAGTGGATTGTTAATATGTAGTGGATGGAGCGGTGTCGGATTTAAAATAGCTCCTGAATGTGCTAAACAAGCGGTTTTTAAAATTGAAAATTTTTAGGTTATAAATTATGGTCACTAATTTTGTTTTACAAATAGCATGCCTGATGGTTTCTGTTTATTTATTTTCAAATTCAATTTGTATTCCTGCATTATCTAATATAAGTGAACACTTTACAGTATCTCCCCGCATTGCTCAAAATATTATTGTTTTATATACATTGGGTTTAGGAGTTTCTCAGCTTTTTTATGGTCCTTTATCAGATATATATGGTAGACGTATTGTGGTTTTAGTGGGGAATACTATTTTTGTCTTTGGGAGTATTTTCTCTTTATTTTCATCTTCTATAGATTCCTTGCTGTTAGCTAGGTTATTACAAGGATTAGGTGCAGGTTGTTATAGCGTTATAGCAAAATCTATACTTAGTGATGTTTATAAAGGTAATTTCTATATTAACGCCACAGCAGTTGTGATGATTATTTCGGTATTAACTCAAATGATATCGCCAATTATTGGTGGGTACCTAATTTCTTTGTTTTCTTGGCAAGCTAATTTTTTAGCAATTCTTTTATATTGTTTAATTACCTTGGTTGTTTTATTTATTTTTATGCCGGAAACAAATTTTCACGAAAGAACAGGAAGTAAAAACAATGTTTTTTTAGCCATGTATCATAGTTATAGCATAATACTGCAACAAAAAGACTTTTGGCTGTTTTTGCTTATTTCTTCTCTTACCTTAGCCTGTGTCACTATTTATTATGGAGTTAGTCCTTTCATATTACAAAACCAAATGGGTTTGTCAAGTTTTGAGTTTGGTCTTACATTTTTATTAACAGACAGCACTTTTCTTATCGGATGTCTTTTTATTTATTATGTAAAAAATAAAGTTAATGCATATAAAAACATGTTGGTTGGACTTTCCATTATGACAATAGGATCAGGAATGATGATTCTAACATCAATATTAAAATATAATGAGCCTGTATTAATTATTTTTTCGATGTCAGTATTTAATTTGGGTACAGGTTTGGTTTTTCCAGTAGCGACCGCCAAAGCTTTATTAGTTCGGCAGAATATACCTGGAGCATCAGGTGCTATTATTGGAGCAATACAAATGCTAATCGTAGCTTTATTGGTTTTTGCTTTTTCTGGGATACATGGGGGAAATCAATGTTTCTTAGCACTCATATTATTTATGATGACAATGGTATGTTTTTTCTTCGCAGGAAAGTTAAATGAAGAAAAAGCTTACCGTTCTTAAGGAGGCTAGCATGCAAAAAACTCTATGGATAATCAAGCCGTTGATAGTATTTTTACTTTTTTGGGGAATTGTACAGCCTGTTTTTTCGAATAAACTCACTCAAGAAGAAGTTTGTTTTTTACCTGCTACAGAACTATTACGTTTGTTTCGAGCTCAAGAAATCTCTCCGGTTGATGTTCTAAAAGTGCAAATAGCTCGTATTGAAGCTCTTAACCCTTCCATTAATGCAATCACCATAAAACATTATAAAGAGGCTTTGGTACAAGCAAAAGAATCTGAAAAGCGATATCAACAGGACAACCCTCGACCTCTTGAAGGTTTAACCTGTGCAATTAAGGATGATGTTGATGTTAAAGGTTGGCGTTCCACGATGGGGTCATTAATTTTTAAGGATGCAAAACCTTCAAAATATGATTCAGGTTTGACAAATTTTCTTCGTAATGCTGGTGTAATCATGCACATTCAGACCAATGTACCAGAATTTTACTGTAATCTTGTGACCTGGAATCGACTTTTTGGAACCACCCGCAATCCATGGAACATTATTTATTCTCCAGGAGGTTCATCAGGAGGATCCTCAGCAGTATTAGCAGCTGGCTTCACAACTTTAGCAACAGGATCAGATATGGGGGGATCTATTCGAGTGCCAGCGGCATTAACGGGGCTTTATGGATTTAAGCCCCCTTTTGGTCGAGTGCCTTCTTCATTGATTCAATATGAAAGTTCGGGCCCTTTGGCACGGACATTTGAAGATATAAATCTTTTTCAAAATGCTATATCGGGTCCGAGTCCAGCTGCTATCCCCACTCTGCGACCGAGGTTGGAGTACCCAAAACAATATGAAAATATCAAAGGATGGCGAATTGCCTATGATCCCATGAAACGATGGGGTTTGCCATTAGATATCACAGTTGAGAAAGCTATGAAGGCAGCTGTTGAGAAATTACGTTCTCTAGGTGCAATTGTTGAAGAAGTCGAGGGTATAAAGCTATTGTTATGCCTACATTAGCTACACCTTATATTACTGCCGATATGGGTAGTACCTCTACCAACACTGTAGTAACAATCAATGGCAAATCTCATTCGGCAGAGACTTGGACTTATTCCTTTACTTGGCCTTGGAATATGCTTGGTCAATATCCAGTAATGAATGTGCCGATTGGCTTAACTCCTGAACGGATACCATTAGGCATGCAGATTATTGGTAATACCTATGATGACTTGATTGTTTTCCAAATTGCATCCGAGTGGTCAAAAGTTGATCCTCACTTTTATTAAATTAGGAGATCAATATGTTAACCTCTAGTATTAGTATTATTTCTCTTATTTTGATGACGGTTAGCGCTGTTGATAATATTCGTAATTTATCCTCGATTGCCTTATTTGGGAAGCAAATACCTTTTTTTTATATTTTTGCTTCTTTATTCTTTTTTATTCCATGTGCTTTAGTGTCCGCTCAACTTTCTTCTTTACCAGGCAATGAAAATGGCATTTATCATTGGGTAAAGAGAGCATTTGGTCCTCGTGTAGGATTTACGGCCGTTTGGTTGCAATGGACTGAAAATCTTTTTTGGTATCCCACTCTCCTTACTTTTATAGTTGGAACTCTGGGACATTGGATTTCTCCAGAACTTTCTCTCCAATCCAATTACTTATTGACGAGTTCATTAGTTTGCTTTTATGGAATTTCACTTTTGAATTTATATGGTCTTAAATTGTCAGCAATAGTAAGCAATTTATGCGCAGTCTTTGGTCTTATTTTACCTATGTTTCTAATTATTGGGTTAGGTGCTCACTGGTATTTGTCTGGCAAACCTCTTTCCAATACCATAACTCATACTGCTTTTATTCCTAATTTGTTTGATTTTAACGTTTGGGTAGCTTTGACTAGTGTAATTATGTCACTTTGTGGTATTGAAATTACGACAGCTCATGTTAAGAGAATTTCTCATCCTCAAAAAAATTACCCCCGGGCTCTTTTGATATCTACTTTTATCATTTTAGTGACATTAATTTTAGCATCCCTCTCTATTGCAGCAGTTGTTCCAAGCAATGAACTTAGTTTTGTGTCTGGCATTGTCCAATCTTTAGAAGTATTTTTAAAAGAAAATGGATTGTTGGGATTATTAAAATATTTTGTTTTTGCAGCGGTAATTGGTAGTTTAGGTACCTTGAATAATTGGTTGATTGCACCCATCCAAGGGTTACAAGAAGCTGCTAAAGAGGGTTTATTGCCCAAGGTATTGAATACCACCAATCAACAAGGTGTCCCTGTCAGTTTCCTTTTAATTCAAATGGTGGTAGTTACTTTGTTAGTAATTCTATTTTCATTTTTTCCAACTGTGAATAGTGCTTATTGGTTTATGACAGTTATAGCTTCTCAATTATATATGATCATGTATCTTTTAATGTTTTTTGCTTTTATTAAATTAAAAAATGAATCTCACTATACTTTTAAAATCCCAGGGGGGAATAAAATCCATCTTATAATTGCAGGATTGGGTATATTTGGTTGTTTTATGACCATTTTGGTTGGTTTTATTCCTTTGCAAGATAATCTGAACCCAGGGTATTATGGTTTAACTATTTTTGGTATTTTGGCCTTCCTGTTATTAATACCTCAAATTCTTTGTTTTAAGAAACGAGATCGGGTTATTCAGGAGGAAAAGCCCGTTTCTTTAAAAACATTATCTTATTACGATACCAGTGACACATTTGGTGTCTGACACCAATGCTGCTAAGTTAAGCATTTAATCCTTGTTTTTTATGGTAAAAATGACGTGATTTCATCAAAAGTGGGTATGGTTTGATCTTAACTTGCTTAGGCTTGGGCCAGAATACATTTGGATACGGTGTCAGACACCATGGCCTACTCAGTCTATACAATTACCTAAGATTAATTATGAGCGGTCAATGGGGTAATCTTTTTCTTTCCAAGATTCGAAGCCACCGACAATTTCCTTGACAGGATAACCTGCAGCAGCAAATTTTTTACCCGCTTTTTGTCCTAAATTGCATAATAGTTCATAACAATAAACATAGTTAAAACCATCTTTCCTTAAGCCTGGAAATTCAGTTTCGTCACCATTAAAACTATTGTATTTTTCATAAGGCACATTGATAGCGCCAGGAATATGTCCTTCTGCATAGTCTTTTGCCGCACGAACATCCACGATGGTCACATTTTTAACTTTACTATCTAGTATATTTTTAACACCATAAGGATTCGTTTTAAAATTTAACTCATCCTCAAAGTATTGAGCTGCTTTTTTTGTATCCTGTATAGCGTTATCGCTTGAAGCAGCTAATACGGTGTGCATAGGTAATACCCCCATAAGAATTGAAAAAATGGCTATAGTGATGCCTACAGTAAGTTTTTTTAACATAGTTTGCCTCCTAAAATACATGATAAACTTTAAAAACTTTAATTAAATCAAGATTATTTACGATAAACTATTTTTCAGATAATTGAAATTGAATTATTTTAATTATGATGTTAAGATATTCTAAACATCATTAAAATTAAGCATGGGCTTTAAAGCAATGAAAATTGATTTTAGGGATTTGCAGATCTTACAAGCCATTGAATTACATGGAACTTTTGCTAAAGCCGCTGAATATTTACATCGCACACCTTCAGCTATCACACAAAGCGTACATAAATTAGAAAATTTATTAGGATTTCCAGTTTTTGATAGATCAGGTTATTTATTGACGTTTACACAAGAAGGGCGATTGTTACTGCAACGGGGTCGACATATTTTAAAGCAAATGGAACGGCTTGAATCCGATCTGCATTTAGTACAAAAAGGACAAGAATTAGAATTCAGCATTGCCTACGATGACTTGCTTTCATGCAAGGGAGTGTATGCTTTAATTAAGGATTTTCAAGAAATATTTCCCACAGTATCGATTAAGATATATCGGGAAGTCATGAATGGGTGTTGGGATGCCTTAGCCCACAATCGGGTTACCCTCGCTTTGGGAGCATCAGGGGAGCCACCGATTGATCTTCCCTGTGCTCAAAAAAATCTCGGAACAGTCAGCTTTGTATTTGCACTTGCACCCCATCACCCTTTGGCTAATTATCCAGATCCCTTAACTTTGGATGATCTTATGATGGCTCATAGTGTTGTAATATCTGATACCTCTATGAATCTCGCTGCCAGATCTTCCGGGACTTATCCTGGTCAATCGGTGATTGTTGTGCCCAACATGAATGCGAAAATACTCGCTCAAGTTCAAGGGTTAGGTGTGGGTTATTTGCCTCGTCATCGTATTGAGCACCTACTTAAAAATGGCAAACTGATTGAACGAACTGTCGAACGACTTAAAACCACTGGCCATCTTAAAGTAGCATGGCGCACAGATTCAAATAGTGAAATATTAGTTTGGCTTTTGGAAAAATTGGACAAGCAAGAAGTACGCGATAGTTTATTGGATACAAAATACATGAGCTAGTAAATTCAACCCTTTAATTTAAGAGATGTGCCGTTTAGAACTTTAATATGTTATTAAAAACAGGGCTTAAGTAAGACTGAAAATTAATATATTCTTTAAATCCGGCTTTGATCGCCATGTTATGGGCAGCTTCACTTACTTGAACAACCACTTCTTCTACTCCTCTTTTTTTGGCTTCTAACAACATGGTTCTTCCTAGATGTGACAGAACTCCTTTATCTCGAAATTGAGTAAAAACGCCTCCATTATACAAACCTGCTGAATCATTATCTAAAAACAAAGTGGTGGCGCCTGCAGGGTGATTATCATAAAAAGCGATATAGCTAATAAAACGTTTGTCGCGATAAAATAAATCCTGATAACAATTAGAAAATGCTTTTTCAACATCGGGTGTAAACTCGAAACTTTCTGCTAAAGGCCTAACCCAGGCATCAAAAGTATTAATTTCAGTAATCTCTTGAATTTGGATCTTTGAAGATATTTCAAAATCAAGATTGATATCATTTAATTTTGCATACATGCCTCTGTAATTTGGTCCTTTTTGAAAGCCTAATTTTTTTAGATGTTTCGAGATTTCTTGGGGCTCAGAATTTTCCGTTATCCACCAGCAGTGGGGTGTGTTGTGTGCTTTATAATCTTGAAGGATGGTTTGAATGGTTTCTTCAGCTGCATGTTCAGTTGTTCTTGCTCTGATAACACAATTAAAAACGGGGTGAGGTATTTTAGAAAAAATGTATCTACTATCTTGATATTGTTTTTGTTGTGTGGACATTGCAATAAAAGCATTTTCTAGATTTTTTTCGATTAATTGAGCTTGTTTGGTTTTCCAGGGCAATAGCATCATTGATTCTTCCTCCTAATCACTTTTTAGATTGAAGGATTATTTTAAAATAAAATAAATAATTGTCTGTCCGGGAAAAATACGTACAAGAAATACGGCATAAACAATGCTAATATTATCTTATCACAATGATCTTGATTCCAAGATCTAGAGTCCCCCAAGCTAACCCCTTCGACTCTGATTTCGTTTTGCAGGAATAGGTGCTGCAGCTGCAGTTGGTGCACTTGTGCTTACCGGTGAAGTCGCAACAGTTCCTACTCTTAAAGCATCAAATGCGGTGGTTAGAGGACGGAGATGACTATCCTCCAATGAAGGAGATGCAGTGCTAGTCATCGCAGCGGTAGGAAAAGGTGATGCAAATGAGTGAGCAGCCATGCCAATGGGAGCTGGTGAAGAAGTAGGAGCAGCAGGAGCAGCAAGTGCAGTTGAAGTTCTTGCAGTTAGAGTTAGAGGTTCCACAGAGATAGGGGTATCTTTCAAGGTTTTTAACTGTGGCCACCCTAGAAAACTAAAAATCATTCTTAGCACATTAGGACTAAATTTTTCATGATGGAACCATTTCCATATTTTAGTTCCAGAATTTTCTCTCTTTCTTCCTGTTAACATGGCCATTAGAGGTCGTTGCCGATTAGCCAAGGTGTGATCATACATAATTTTATTAGATTCTTGAATACGATGAGGGCGATCGGGTGATCTTAATGGTATAAAATATACAGGAACTGTGTTCGTTTCACCTTTAAGTGGATTTAGATACCGTAATGTGGGACTTTTTAAAATGGCTGGTTTCAATATAGTTAATGCTGGTTCAGACATTCGCTCCAGACCATGGTATCCAAGATCTAATCTGATTAAATTTTTGTTTCCTTGAAAATTATTTCGTATACCATCTGCTAAACAGCGAGCCTCATCAACATTTGGAACAAAGCTAAAATCATCCCTCGTGTTACGCGCAGGCCAGCGGCGTAAAGTAAGTGATTGCAGATGAGAAGAGGACATAATGTGAGGTATCGCAAGCCTTACAGCAGGTGGGAGGACTCCTCTTCCAAAATGAATACTTAGTGTGTGGAAAGGTAGCCCATATTCTTTACCCAAAGCACTGGCGGTGAATTCCACAATAGAATTATATCCTAATTCTGGAGGAGCCCCCGTTAATCCAACATCAGCCGTAATCTGCAAGTCCCTTAGTTTTGATGTTTCATTGGTAAATCTACCTTCCATAAATAGGCGCATCTGGGGGGCTGATATGCGAGGAAGAGCAAGGCTCATGAGAGAAGCGTGCTGGCCCAATCCCAAGAAAAGCCTATGGTTGTTGAAGAAAATCTCGTTCGATTCCGGTATCTCTAAATCCCCTAAATCCAAGGATTTCAATTTACTGTTTAGTAATCCGAATGTTAGTTCTTCATCCCAACATAACCGACCACTCATGTTTAAATTTTCAAGTTTATTAAGTTTCTCCAAGGCTTTACCCAATTTTTGTATATAGATGTTTTGCTTTGTATTTAACACAAGGGTGTTGAGATGCCTACATGTCTGCAAGGCCTCGGAAAAATCTGAGGGAAAGAGATTTACTATCCCTACGTTGGGAATACCTACTAAGTTACTTCTCAGTCCTTCATTAAACATTAATTGGATGTTTTGTAAAGATTTATTATTTTTTTGTATAAAAGAGCAAAGGGCATTTATGTAGGGTTTATTAGGTACTGGCCCATTTATTATAAGTACTTTGAGATGTCCGGGTTCAGCGAGATGAGATAGTGTAGAGAATATCTGTGTCATAAGAGAATAATGCCTTGGCATTATTAATTCTCCATCTTCGCGGTTACTCCATTCTCCATTATTATGTATTTTTAAAATTGGAACCTGCGAATGGCTGAGTAGTTTCCAACATGGAGATGTAATGGGAGGGAGTGATTCCGATCCGATCACTATTAACTCTAATTGAATTTGTAATCGCCTTTCTTCAATAATTTTTATGCAACGTGCCATTTCTTTTTCGTTAAAAAGATCGGTAGGATATAAATCGATATAATGTGAGGCTTCGTATAGATTTAGATTACCATCTAAGTAACCATTATCACCAAAACAATGATTATCTTCTTCATGAAAACTTCTTATTTTAAATCCAGTAAATTTTTTCCATTGGTTTTCTTCCTCATCATCAGAAGACTCAAAATCATTGCTCGTATAGCCCTCATTATCAGAATGCTCGTCACCATTGCTCGTATAGCCCTCATTATCAGAATGCTCGGCTTCCGCCATACGTTTAGAATCTGTGTCGGTTGTGTGTGGAGATGTCGCAACTGTCATTGTCGTTGTGGGTGGTGCCACAGCAGGTGTTCTTGATGTTGTAACGGGTGCCATCGTTGACGAAGCTGTAGATAAAGGATCGTTTGTAGCCATTTGAACCCCCAAACTTTGATGTTAAGTATTTAATTAGTCTTTAATTTGCTTACCATATTATCAAAATTTGTTTCCTTAAGTCAATGCATGCAGCTAACAAAATCAACTATATTACCTTGATTGTGTAAAATTAATAAAAATTATTACTTTGATTATTTAAAAAATATTTTAATTATTACTTTGATTATTTGAAAAAAATGAGGTATATTATAAATAATCCTTTAAATTTTATATAGATAGGTTATTAAATAATGAGACGTGATTTATTTGAAAGTTTAACTAGATGGAAAACCAGTATTTCTCGGGTTCCTTTAATTATAAGAGGAGCGCGTCAAGTTGGAAAATCCTGGATAGTAAAAGAATTTGCCAAATCTTTTTCAAATGTAGAAAGACAATAATAAATTTAAAGTTTTTTTTCTGGATGTGGGACTTGCTCAGCGAATGTTGGGACTCAATTTGTCTGAATGGGTTGTAGAACCATTGGCTCTTAAAACTTTAGGAGGCATTGCTGAACAGTTTGTCGCAGAAGAATTTATTGCTTATGCAGATAAAAACAAGCCTGTATCACTTTATTACTGGCATCGAGAAGCCAGAAGCAGTAATGCTGAAATAGACTTTCTTTGTATTAAAAATAATAAAATTATTCCGGTTGAAGTAAAATCTGGAACTCAGGGCGGGATGAAAAGTCTACATTCATTTTTGGAAACACATCCCAAGTCTCCCTATGGCTTAAAGATTTCTGAAGGTTATTTTGGAAATCAACCATCCTTAGTTGAGATTCCTTTGTATGGAATAGAAAGTTGGTTTCATCAAAAATGATTAATTTTCGAACTGCCGAAGTTAAGATATACTCAAAATGAATCATTTTTTGAGTGTGTTCCCTTGTGTTTTGAAGTTACTAAAAGCATTTTGGTGTCTGACACCAATGCTGCTAAGTCAGATCTAATCCTAGGAAGCCCGCACTTTCTTTTTAACCACCGATATTTCTGAATCTTTTGGATCTGAATCTGCAACAAGCTCAGATTGTGTCAATTCTCTTGCTGTTGGTTCTAACACAGCTGGTGCTGGCTGCACACTTGTTGCGGATACACTTGAACTTCCGGATGAGGTTGCAACATTTCTTTTCCTGAAATCATCAAATGCTGCGGTTAGAGGCTCAAATCTACTTTCTGAAGAAGAGAAAGAAGACGTAGCCCTCATATCAGCGAGAGAAGATGCAGATGAGCGAGCAGCCAAGTTAGTGGGGGTTGGTAGAGAAACTGACACGCTGGAACTTCTTGCAGTTTGAGGTTCAGTAAGGTGAGTAGTGCGCACTGAGGGCAAGGTTTTTAATTGTGGTCGTCCCGGAAGATCACTAAAAATCATTTTTAATAACAGACGGTCATACTGTTTATGATGGAACCAATTCCATATTGCAGATCTAGAATTGGTGCTTATTCTTCCTGCTAACATGGCTATTAGGGGTCGCCAACGATTACCTTTTATGTGATCGTACATTACTTGATGTGGCGCCATTAAGCGAGGGGAAAGAACAGGGGGTTTTAGGGGTATAAATTGTACATTACTTTCTGTTGTTTCACCTCTTAGTGGAGTGAGATATTGTAATGCCGGATTTTTTTTAATGGCTCCTTCCAGGATATTTTTTGCCGATGGAGACATTCTCATGAAGCTATTGATGCCAAGATCTAATCTAATTAAATTTTTATTTTTAGCTAAATTTTCTTGCAGGCATTCTGCTAAACATTTAGCCTCTTCATCATTTGGGACAAAAGAGTCATAACAACCGTAAACTCGAAGATCCCGCCTTAAAGAAAGTGTTTGAAGATAGGAAGAAGTCGACATAATAGAAAGTATCGAAGGCATTACAGGTCTTGGATCCCGTGAGTGGAAATGAATACTCAGTATGTGGAAAGGCAATCCGTGTTTTATACCCATAGTACAAATACTATATTGTTCAATGACTTCATCTTGTTCTTCATGATAATCAGAATCATGTGTAATCTGCAGTTCCCACAGACGTGATGTTGTATTGGAAATTCTACTTTCCATAAATCTCTGCATATCGGCTGGAGATAAGCCACGGGGAAGAGCAAGACTCCTGAGAGAAGCATGTCTGCCTAATCCAGGGATAAATTCAGGGTTATTGAAGGCGGTGTCCACTCTCTCCAATTTGGACAAGTCCAAAACTTCCAATGTACTATTTAGTACTGCAAATATTAGTTCTGCATCGCCACAAAGCGAACCTCCCATCGCTAAGCTCTTAAGTTTTTTAGATCCCATTAACACTTTATCCAATTGTTGTATATAGGTGTAATTCGTAAAGGGAGAATTCTTTGTGATCAATGCAAGGGTATTGAGATTCGGACAACTCAGTAAAGCCTCAGAAAAAAATGGGGGAAAAACATTTACTTTATCTGGGACACCTGAGATAAAATCTGGTACGCCTAGGCTGGGAACAAGCTCTAGGTCACTTTGTAGTCCCAATCTAGGTAGTAATTGGAAGTGTTGTAAAGAAGCAGCATTTTTTCGTATGAAAGCACCAAGGGCAACCTTGCAGAGTTTATCGGATATTGGACCTTTTATAATAATTGTTTTGAGATAGCCGGGGTTTTCAGGAGAGCTGGATGCTATAGAAAATATTTGTTCCATAGTGTTGTTATATCTTTGTATTTCCCATTCTTCATTTTCATGCTCTTCGTCCACTAATTTTAGAATTGTGACCTGTGGATGGCCGCGGAGTAGTCTTCCAAATGTTGATTCAGGTGGCGGGAGTGGTCCTATATCTATATCTAAATTGAACTGAATTTGTAATTGCCTTTTTTCAATAATGGCTATGAAACGTAACCATTCTTCATTATCAAAAAGATCAGCTTGGCTATCTAAATAGATATAATGTGTGGCCCCATATAGACTTGGGTTATGATATAGTCTAGTATCATCATTAATATCATCAAAATCTTTTATCTTAAATGTAGTAAAATATTTCCATTCTTCTTCAGCGTCTGGAGTTTCCTCTGCCTTACGTTTTGAATCACTACTGTTTGTTGTGTGTAATGCCGCAGCAGCATCAGGAGTTGCAGAGAAAGGATAGTTTGTAGCCATATTGAATCCTTTATTAAATCTTGATATTAAGTATTACTAAGTATTTTATGAAGGTGTCCAAAATCCAGATTTGCCCCCATCTTTTTTGATGCCAAGACAAACCTACTATTTTTGAGTGTATTTTCATTGTATTTTTAAGCTACTAAATATTTATGAAGGTGTCCAGAAACCAGATTTGACCCCTTCGACTTTATGAGGGTGTCCTGAAAAAAGACTTGACCCCTTCCTTATTGACACAAATGCGATCAATGCAACTAAGGACATGTATAATCCTGGGCCTTGTGTGAATTCAAGATAACTCGTTAACCATTCGGATACCATGAGAGCCGTTCCGCCAAACAGTGCGGCTGAAATACTCCATGCGAATGAGCTACCGGTATAGCGGTTTTGGATTTGAAAAGGTTTAATAATAAGTGCCATGAAAGTGGCTGAGACCAAAGCATTGATTACTGCATAAATGATTTGTCCAATCAGGGTGAACGTGATATCCCCTGTTCGTGCGAAGATCATAATAATAGGACCGCATGCCATAGCAATGAGTAATCCTGTTAAACACATTCTTTTTCCACCCAATCGATCGGCAAAAAAACCAAATACTACAGTGAGTGATGCAGCCAGCAATTGGCCGAAAGTAATAATTTGCGAAGCAATATTGGGGGGCAAGCCACCCACTTGAATACTTAAAGTTTTATAATAAATATTACCGATATAAACATACACAGTCACAAACATGGCCATCGCCATCGTTGTGAATAATGCTTTTTTATTTTCTTTGAAAACAGAAAACAAGGGAAATGTATGAGTAGATTTTGTAGGGGTGGGGGCTAGTCCCGGCCCAGAGGCAGAAAATTGTGTCTGTGCTTTTAGAAAAGCTTTAAACGCTGGTGTTTCTGTTAAACTTTGTCTTAAGTAAAGTGCAATCAAGAAACCAACGCCGCTAAACCAAAATGGGAAACGCCAAGCCCAATCGGGCATATTGGGTAGTGCGGTGATGGTTGCGGTCAATCCGCCAAAAACCATACCTAAGGTAGCAGCAAATGGGATAAAACAGCCTATCCAGAAGGGGCGGGTTTCTATGTGTTCTAGCATGAAAACAGCAGCACCGTTGAATTCTCCTGCAACAGCCAATCCTTGTAGCAGGCGACAGCTCATTAAAAGCAGTGCAGCATAAATGCCAATGTCAGCATAAGTGGGGAGAAATCCAATCGCGGTTGTTGCAAATGCCATTAAGCTCATAGCACCCACCAAAGCAGGTTTTCTGCCTATTTTATCTCCCAAGGTGCCAAAAAGAATAGCACCTAAGGGACGCATAAAATAACCGGTTGCAAAAATAGCATAGGTTTTTAAACGAGCAGCGGAGGGATCGGTAATGGAAAAAAATTTGGTGGACAGTTGATCTGCCATATAGGCAAAAAAAGTATACTCTGCCCATTCTAAAGCAGTGCCTAAGGTTGCTGTTAAAATAAGTTTTAAGTGTTGCATGGTAATCTCTCTTTACTCTCTGTTTAAATGTAAAGTTTCTTTAATGAAAAAACTCATTATCCAAGCGATAAAAACACCAATGAAAATAATTGTCATGGCAATTTTGAGTTCGCCTGCTGTGTAATCTAAAGTTCCAATAGGGTCTCGTTTTTCACGGAGAAAATCAATGATAACACCCACCCATTGTTGGCAAAAAGCACCGACAACCACCGATAAACCATTAGCAAAACCTAAGGCAACGCCTGCAATTTGTTTAGGATTAATTTCAGTGACTGCAGTGTAGGCCACCACCATGCCAGAATTAAAAAAACCAAAGAGAAATAATAAAATAAATAAAGTTAAAATGGGTAACTGGGATAAATATAATATGCATGGAATGAGAAGAACCCCGGACAATGCTGAGAACATCATCACTTTTTGTCTTCCAAAGCGATTGGCTAATAATCCAGCCAATGGACCACCCATTGCCCAACCCATAAAAATAAGTCCGATGCCATCGTTGGCGGTAGTGGGACCGATATTATTGTGTGTGGTTATTAAGTAAAAACTTCCCCACAATTCAGCGAACACCACAGTGGGCATAAAAAGCAGTCCGCTGAAGATAGAAATTAACCAGGTTTGTGAACTTTTAAAGACAACTTTTAAACTGGATAGAATTTTGACGGGGGGCGTTTCATTTTGTTCAGGACCATTACGCACAATGAGTGCAAGAAGTAAGGCGATAACAGCAAGTATTAGTGCGAAGAGAAGTGTACTTTGTTTCCAACCTTGTGCCTCGACCAGCCTACCCATGATTCCAGCGCCAAAGGCACCACCTACCATACCAAGAGCTTGGGTTGTACCGACTAATATGCTGAATTGTTGGGGTTTGAACCAATTTGCCGCTAGTTTTAGAGTTCCAACTAAAGCAAAAGCAGCACCCAAACCAAATAAGAACCGGGCTAGTTGAGCAATGTGTAGATGTTCAGTGGAAGCAAATAAGTAAATACTGCCGGCACAGAGTAAGGTTGATAGAGCAAGGCAAAGATGCGATCCAAAGCGATCAACGAGGATTCCGACTGGAATTTGCATAGCGACATAGGCATATAAAAAATAAGCAGCTAAGGTGCTGATTTCTGTGGAGGAGGCATGAAAGGATTCCATTAAACTGGGAACCATAGAGGTGGGGGATACCCGTATTAGATATTCAACAAAGAATGTAATAGTGCCGAGTCCCCAAATGATCCAAGGTAGGGCAGAAAGTGATCGTTTGTTTGTGACATAAGTCATAGGCTAAGTATTATACGGCATGTGATGGACAAATAGGAGTCTAGTCAAGTATTCTACCAAGATCTTGTACACTTAAAAATGATGCCTATTTAATAGCCATCTTATAAGATGGCCATTAATTAGTGTAGCTATGTAGTTATATAGATACATAGTTATATAGTTTATGGCTAAAGTTATGAATTTTTAGTTATGAAACAAAATTTAGATACTATTGTTGAAATTCGAGATTTACACTTTAGTCGTGGGACCCGCGTTATTTTTGATGGTATCGATATTGATGTTAAAAGAGGTAAAGTAACCGCAGTGATGGGGCCCAGCGGCTCAGGTAAGACGACCTTGTTACGTTTAATTGGTGGGCAGTTGTTACCGGATTCAGGCATTATAAAAGTTGAAGGTGAGAATATACCTACTTTGTCGCGTGTTCAGTTATATAAAGTTCGTCGTTGGATAGGTATGTTATTTCAAAGTGGTGCTTTGTTTACAGATCTCACTGTATTTGAAAACGTTGCTTTCCCTCTTAGGGAACACACTCAGTTGCCAGAATCCATGATTTACGATTTGGTTTTAATGAAACTCCAAGCAGTAGGTTTGAGAGGCGCTCGAGAATTGATGCCTTCTCAGTTATCGGGAGGAATGGCCAGGCGAGTTGCTTTGGCAAGAGCGCTTGCACTTGATCCTTTACTGATTATGTTTGATGAGCCTTTTGCAGGTCAAGATCCAATTACCATGGGGGTACTTGTTAAACTGATTCGATTGTTGAATGATTCTCTTGGTATGACCACCATTATTGTATCTCATGATGTACAGGAAACATTGACGATTGCTGATTATGTTTATGTCATCGCAGACGGTCGTGTTATCGGTCAAGGAACGCCTAAAACTTTGATGGAAAGTGCAACGGGTTGGGTTAAGCAATTTATTCAAGGGTTACCCGATGGTCCAGTTCCTTTTCATTATCCTGCTCAAGATTATGCGCGTGATTTATTGGGAGAAAGAGTGGGAGAAAATGTATGATTGTGCGGCGCATTCAAGCTTTAGGTCGATCAGGTTTAGCCTTTGTGCAAGATGCGGGGCATACTTCTTTATTTTTATTTAATTCTCTTGTTGGACGTCCAGACTTTATTCATGGGACAGAACGTTTAATTAAACAACTTTATTTTGTGGGTGTTTTGTCTTTATTGATTATTACCTTGTCTGGATTATTTATTGGCATGGTCTTGGCTTTGCAAGGTTATACGACATTGGTTAAATTTGGGGCAGAACAAGCCTTAGGTCAACTTATTGCTTTAAGTTTGGTTAGAGAATTAGGACCGGTGGTGGGTGCTTTACTTTTTGCTGGACGTGCAGGATCTGCCTTGACTGCTGAAATTGGTTTAATGAAATCATCAGAGCAATTATCTTCAATGGAGATGATGGGGGTTGATCCTCTGAAACGAGTGATTGCGCCTCGGTTTTGGGCGGGACAAATTGCCATGCCGGTGTTATCACTTATTTTTACCGCTGTTGCAATTTTAGGCGGTTATATGGTTGGGGTAGAATGGTTGGGAGTTGATTCAGGTGCTTTTTGGGCCAATATGCAAGCTGCGGTGGATTTTGATACTGATGTGGTCAATGGCATTATTAAAAGCATTGTTTTTGGTACAGTGGTTACCTGGATAGCAGTTTATCAAGGGATAGAATGTGAACCAACAGCGGAAGGAATAGGACGTGCGACGACTCGTACGGTTGTTTATTCTTCATTAGCTACATTAGGTTTAGATTTTTTCCTGACAGCAGTGATGTTTGGGGATACTTAAATGATTAAAATGCGAACAGTGGAAATCACGGTAGGTTTATTTCTAATTGCGGGTATTTTATCTTTGTTAATGCTTTCGCTTCAAGTAAGCGGTCTGAGTCATTTTTTAAGAGAAGAGCCTGGTTATAAAATTAAAGCAGATTTTGCGAATATTGGGGGACTTAAGATCCGTGGCAGAGTTACTTTAGCAGGTGTTGTCATAGGACGAGTGTCTCATATTGAATTAGAACCCCAATCATTTAATGCGACAGTGACCTTAACTATTAATCCTAAGGTTACCTATCTCCCTTTAGATACTCGGGCCAGCATTCAAACAGCGGGTTTATTAGGGGACAATTATATTAGTTTAACACCTGGGTTCGATCAGCATGCTTTTCTTAAAGAGGGGGATGTGATTCCTGCAGAGAATACAGATTCTGCTATAGTTTTAGAAAACTTAGTTTCTCAATTTCTTGCGGGGCAAGCGTCGAAAGAACCCCCCTCATCCGGCGCTGCCGCGCCACCTTCTCCCGTAAAACGGGAGAAGGGAAATTGAAAATGTTGGTTGCCCTCATCTAACAGGAGTAAAGTTTATGCGATCTTTAAGAACATCTTTTTTGGTAGGATTTTGGTTGTTTCTAATGTCTGGAGTTGTTTTGGCAGAAGATCCTGTTCAGATGTTAGATCAAGTTACGAGCCAAGTAATATCAGAACTTAAAGCTAATCGTGCGGAGTTAAAAAGAAATCCCAGCAAACTTTATGGCCTTGTGAATCACCTGATTATCCCGCATGTCGATTTTGCCGAAATGGGTCGATGGGTTGTTGGACGAACAGTGTGGCAGCAGTCGGATGCAGCATTACAAGAATCCTTTATACAAGAGTTTAAAACTTTGGTTGTTAGAACTTATGCGAGTTCACTTTTGGGATATTCCGATCAACAAATAGAATTTTTACCGATGCGAAAATCCGCAGGCGAACGAGTGCAAGTCTCATCGTTAATTAAAGAGAGTGGTAAAAGTCCTCTTCATCTTGACTATCGTTTATTACGTGAGGGTGACGGCTGGCGTGTGTACGATATTATTATTGAAGGGGTGAGCATTGTGCAAGGTTATCGGGCACAGTTTGCAAATGATGCTCGTCGAGGAGGGCTAACGGCGGTGATTGAAAAAATTCGCCAACATAATCAAAGTCGTGGAGGTTCTAATCGGTGAATGGGACTGTTGAACTTCACGTAACGCATGATGTGTTAAGTATTAAGGGGCAAATTAATTTTGATAATGTTGTGCAGGCGACAGAAAAGGGTTTAAAACTCATGAAGCGGTTGGAACGTGTGAAAGTTGATTTGCAAGGCTTGAAACAAAGTGATAGCAGTGGTCTTGCACTGTTAGTTGAGTGGACGCGAGCAGCTGCAAAGCGCGATAAAAAAATAGTTTTTTTAAATATCCCTAAGTTTGTTCAAGATTTGGCCAGAGTGAGTGGTATAGACACTTTATTACCAAGTGAGTAAAAAATTGTATGGGTAAATTAGCGATTACAGGTGGAGAACCTTTAAATGGGGAAGTTCGCATTTCTGGTGCAAAGAATTCAGTATTGCCGATCTTAGCAGGTGCTTTATTAGCGAAAAAACCTGTCATTATCGCTAATGTTCCTCATTTGAATGATGTCACAACCATGATGGAACTTCTAGGTCAATTGGGTGTGAAATTAACGGTAGATGAACGGATGACCATTGAGGTAGATGCTAGAACATTAGGTGAATATCATGCGCCTTATGAGTTAGTACGAACCATGCGAGCTTCTGTATTGGTTCTTGGCCCTTTACTGACAAGATTTGGTCAAGCCAGTGTGTCGTTACCGGGAGGATGTGCTATTGGTCCGCGACCTGTTGATTTACATGTGCGTGGTTTACAGGCCATGGGTGCTACGGTGGTTGTAGAAAATGGATATATTAAAGCGAGTATAGAAGATCGATTGAAAGGTGCCTCAATATTTTTTGAAACTGTGACTGTGACGGGCACTGAAAATTTAATGATGGCAGCAGTACTCGCTAAGGGGACAACCGTTTTAAAAAATGCAGCGCGAGAACCTGAGGTACAAGATTTAGCTAATTTTTTAATTATGTTAGGGGCAAAAATTTCAGGTGCGGGAACAGATACTGTGACTATCGAAGGAGTTGATGAATTAGGAGGAGGCGAGTATCGGGTGTTACCTGATCGCATTGAAACAGGAACTTATCTGGTTGCAGCAGCAATTACTGGAGGTTTTGTAAAAGCACGAAATACCAATCCTAAGATTTTAGAATCTGTTCTTATCAAATTAGAAGAAGCGGGTGCTGAGGTATTAAGAGGAGAGGATTGGATTTCTTTAGATATGCGAGGTCGAAATTTAAAAGCAGTCGATATTCGTACTGCACCCTTTCCAGGATTTCCAACAGACATGCAAGCTCAATTTACAGCACTGAATGCTGTTGCCAGTGGAACAGGCGTGATTACAGAAACTGTTTTTGAAAATCGATTTATGCATGTACAAGAATTACGTCGTATGGGCGCAGATATTGGGATTCAAGGAAATTCAGCCATTTGTCGCGGTGTTTCCTCACTGACAGCGGCACCGGTAATGGCCACTGATCTCCGTGCTTCAGCCAGTCTTGTTCTTGCCGCTTTAATTGCGAAAGGAGAAACATTGGTTGATCGAATTTATCATATTGATCGGGGATATGAATGTATAGAAGAAAAATTAATACAATTAGGTGCTAAAATTTCAAGGATTTAGGTTTGATTTTTGGGCGGACGACACAAGGGGCTGCCCCTATATTTTAATACATTCTATTGTATAATGATGGTCTCTTGAGGGGTTTACCAGAGACTAGGATAAAATTATGATTGAACCTGAAAATACTCCAAATCTCAATAATATTAGTAATATCAATAATATAGAGTCGGCCCGTCGCCGTGGAATATATTTGTTGCCCAACTTACTTACTACTGGTGCTTTGTTTGCGGGGTTTTATGCCATCGTAGCGGGTATGCAGGCACATTTTGAGCATGCCGCCATTGCAATTTTCGTCGCTATGATTATGGATACCTTGGATGGACGGGTAGCTCGTTTAACAGGGACTCAAAGTGCTTTTGGTGCTCAGTACGATAGTCTCTCAGACATGGTTTGTTTTGGTTTAACTCCAGCTTTGGTAAGTTATAATTGGGGGTTATCGAGTTTAGGTAAACCAGGCTGGTTAGCCGCATTTATTTATGCAGCTGCGACAGCGTTACGTTTGGCGCGATTTAATACTCAACTGGGTAGTGCGGATAAACGTTATTTTGTGGGGTTACCTTGTCCGATTGCTGCAGCTGTTGTTGCTGGGATGGTGTGGATGGGCGTTGAACTAGAAATATCTGGAGAGCGTATTAGTGTTATTGTTGCTTTGATTACAGTGATGATGGGTATCTTAATGGTGAGTAATTTACGGTATTACAGTTTTAAAGAAATTGATTTTAAAGGGAGTGTTCCTTTTGTTGCTGTTTTAGCCGTTGTTTTACTTTTTAGTGTTATTGCCTGGGATCCTCCAGTCATTTTATTTGTGATGTCCATTTTATTTGCTTTATCAGGTCCAGGACTTTGGATTAAAAATCGGTATTGGAAAGGATCATCAGCTGCTTGAACGATCAAATGCGTTATCATTTGTTGGATACTTTGGGCGTTTCACTTTGGATGCAACGACAAGAATCTGCTTCTTTAATTTTACATCCACCCTTGATGTGTGCACCGTGTTTGGTTTTATTACCTTATAAACTTGAAGAGAACAGTGAAGAAAAAAAAATTTTTACTGGGATGTTAAGCGTTTTAAAATTGGGTAAAGAGCAGTTGACCATCGCTTGGGCTAAAAAACCTTTGGAAAAGAATTGTTCTTTAGCTATAGGTCAATTTATAAAACACTGGTTACCCTATACTATATTAATTATGGGGGAAGCATTTGCTCAAACACTTTTAAACTCTGAGATGTCTATGGAAAAGATGAGAAAAGATATTCATACTTTACCTTCTTCAAATGCTTGGGTGCAAATGACGTATCACCCTCGTGAATTACAAATCGATCCCAAAAATAAATCTAAAGCGTATCAGGATTTATTATGTCTTAAACAACAATTATTGAGAGAAACCCTATGATAGTTTTACGCCCTATGCTAGTAGAAGATGTTCCCGGTGTGATGGAGATTGAAGAGGTGGTTGCTGAGGCGCCTTGGACTGCCAGTATTTTTAGCGATTGTGTCAAAGTGGGGTACAGTTGTTGGGTATTTGCAGATGATGAAACTAACGAAGTGTTGGGTTATGGTTTACTTTCAGCAGGCGCGGGAGAAGCGCATATTTTAAATCTTTGTATCAAACCCAGAGTTCAGCATCAAGGTTATGGTTATCGCATGATGCAACATTTAATTCAAACAGCCAAGGCAATGCACGTAAACAGTGTCTATTTAGAAGTTCGTGTCTCTAATTATCGAGCGATTGAATTATACAAAAAACTTCAATTTATACATACGGGTGAAAGAAAAGAGTACTATCCACCTTCGCCTACTACGGGTATTCGAGAAGATGCAATGGTTTTTACGATGGTGTTTGATCCCACCCTTTGAGTGTATATTCCCTAGTTTTTATGGCTTGAAATAAATGTATATATTATGTATACTTTTACATAAATATATGGTATTTTTTAAAATCAGGGGGTTAAAATGGCTATTTCCAAATCAGACTCGGAAAAAAAGCTTCCTTTTCTTACTTTAGAAAGCAAAATTATAGGAACTAGAGAATTACAAAAAATATCTAGTAGTTCTCTCTCCTCCTCATTGGAACAAGGTCCACAAATTGTTTCAATAGGAGGTATAAAACGAGCGGTTCTTGTCAATTACAATCAGTATTCACGTTTCCAAGAAACCTTCAAAGATTTATTTAAAAAAATGCTAATAGTCAATCAGATATTACCTAAAATTCCAGACGGGCATAAACTCCATATTGAAGAACTAAAACTAGAAATTACTGGTACACTTGAAAAAATTGTTTCTGAAAGCCCTGAAACTTCTCCATTTGCGGAATTAATGGATGCAATTCTTGGGGTAGCAACGGGTCTATTTAAACATGGCGTTCAATCTACACCATCAGAAATAAGAACAAGCGCAAGAAAGACACTTCATTCAACTGCTCAAAAGGTAACTAAAAAACATGGCAGACCTAAAAGAAATTTTACTGAGTAAAAATATAGTTATTCCTAAAAATTTTGAATTTTTTAAAGATATTTTTCGACATTTTAGAGGAAAAGAAGTACGAGGCATAGAAGGTGATGATAGACCTTTATTAGAGAAAGCCTCAGAATTTTATCTAACTCCAGAGCATTCGGGTGGCTTTTTACAAGGAGACATTTTAGATAATCTTACGCCAACCTGGCTTGCAAAGGATTCAAAAGGAATTCTTTCAGCTTTTGTATCAAACCCTCAGCTTGGAATGATTTTATCCAATGAATGTGATTGCGAACAAAGAACGGAAGGTTCACAGAGTTTTGTTCGCATTTGTCCTGTTTTTTTTGAATCACAGCTAATTAAAGAGCTGGAAATTAGTAAAGAAAAAATAAAAGGGGTAATGGGAAACCTCAAAGCAAATCACTATACAGAATATTTTTGGATGCCAAAACCTTCTTATTCTCAAGAAAATCTAATTGCGGATTTAAGTCATATTTTTTCGGTTTCTCTAGAAGATCTATATGAAAATGTTAATAAAAAATAATATAAAAAGATATATTTCATTAAGTCAAGATGCCTATTTTTTGCTCCTAGTAAAACTAGCTTGGCTATTTCTAAGACCGCCAGCTTCTGATACAATACGAACAACATTAACTTCTTGGAATTACTCTTAACAGATTTTTATTGTTAGGATGGAATCTTTGAATGATGACGGGCTCGAATCTGGATTTGACATACTTTGTCCGAAGTTCAAATTTGAACCCTTGATGAATGGAGGCGACATGATTGATCTTTATTATTGGACTACACCAAACGGTCATAAAATAACCATTTTTTTGGAAGAATCTGGATTACCTTATAAAATAATCCCAGTCAATATTGGGCAAGGTGCACAATTTGAACCTGAATTTTTAAAAATATCTCCTAATAACAAAATTCCTGCGATAGTTGATCATAATCCGTCCGGAGGGGGTGAACCCATTTCTCTTTTTGAGTCTGGGGCTATTCTTTTATATTTATCTGAAAAAACTGGTCAGTTTCTGTCAAAAAATTTACATAATCGTTATCATACAGTGCAATGGTTATTTTGGCAGGTTGCAGGACTTGGACCCATGGCTGGGCAAACGCATCATTTTACTCAGTATGCATCAGAAAAAATTCCTTATGCCATTGAACGTTATACCAAAGAAACTTCTCGTTTATATGCCGTCTTGGATAAACATCTTAAAGATCGGGATTATATTGCAGATGAATATTCTATTGCCGATATGGCTTGCTATCCTTGGATTGTCCCTTATGAGAAACAACAACAGGATCTAGAGAATTTTCCAAACCTTAAAAAATGGTTTAAATTAATTGAAGCGCGACCTGCTGTAAGACGTGCCTATGATATTGCTCGGGAAATGAATCCAGAAACGACACTTTCAGCAGAAGCTAAGAAAATTTTATTTGGTCAGGGTGCAGGGATAGTGCGAGGAAATTAACGAGGTCATTAGGCATTATTGCTAGACATCATTTCCAAATTGTCCTGCAGCTTGTAAATCCGCGTGGTAAGAAGATCTCACCAAGGGGCCACTGGCTACATTTTCAAAACCGATGGAGCGAGCAAATTCTCCGAGTGCATTGAAAGTTTCAGGCGTTACATATCTATCGAGTGGTGCATGAAATTTACTGGGTTGAAGGTATTGGCCGAGCGTTAATCGATCACAGTTATATTTGCGCATTTCTATCAACACTTCTTTTATTTCTTCGTCGGTTTCACCTAAGCCTAACATTAATCCGGATTTTGTTGGAATGTTAGGAAAGCGCGCTTTAAATTCTTGGATTAATTGTAGAGACCATAAAAAATCTGAGCCAGGTCTTATTGCTTTGTATAAACGAGGAACTGTTTCAACATTGTGATTAAATACATCAGGGGGGAAGAGCGAGAGATTGTCTAGAGCAAGCATCATGCGTCCTCGAAAATCGGGGACTAAAATTTCGATTTGGGTGTTAGGACTTAAAGCTCGGGTTTCTCGAATGCAATTGGCAAAATGAGTAGCACCACCATCACGCAAATCATCGCGATCGACTGAGGTGATAACCACATAACGTAATTCCATTGCTTGGATGGCTTTAGCAAGATTGATGGGTTCATTTTGATCAAGTGGATCAGGTCGACCATGCGCGACATCACAAAAAGGACAACGACGTGTACATTTGTCACCCATGATCATAAAAGTTGCTGTACCATGGCCAAAACATTCATTTAAATTAGGACAAGAGGCTTCTTCACACACGGTATGAAGTTTATGTTCACGTAACAAACGTTTAAGTTTAGCAACTTGAGCTGAACTGGAGGCTTTTATACGGATCCAATCGGGTTTAGGTAAAAAATGTTCAGTGGGTTCAATTTTTATAGGGATCCGCGCCATTTTAGCTTGACCCCGTTGTTTGTTATTGGGATCTGTTGGATTTTGATTGGGATTGAGTTTGTCGACTTGTATCATGCAAATAGCCCTTCAGTATGCAGATTGCTTTTAGTATGCAGAATGTCAGTGTAGCCCAGATGTTTTGTTAAGTGAAGAATTAAAGCAGGCGCAGCTTTTGAAATAGCTGTTGCTCCAATTAAGTCACTGAATTGTAAAATTTTTAAATCTTTATATCCACATGGGTTAATATAGGAAAACGGTGTTAAATCCATGGCAACATTAAAACTTAAACCATGGTAACTGTATCCTCGACGAATTCTAAGCCCTAAGGAACAAATTTTGGCATGGTTGACATAAACACCGGGTGCATGGGGTATCGTGTGTCCATGAATGCCAAAATCGTTTAACATGTCAATCACTGCACGTTCGAGGGTGCAGATCAACGTTCGAATACTTAATTTTAATCGATGCAGATCGAGTAATACATAAATTATTAATTGTCCGGGACCATGGTAAGTGACTTGACCCCCTCTGTCAGTTTTAATGACAGGGATATGAGTTGTTTGTAAAACATGTTCCGGTTTTCCGGCCAAACCTTGCGTAAAAACGGGAGGATGTTCGAGGATCCACAGTTCGTCAGGCGTTGTTGGCAAACGTTGTTCCGTAAATGTTTGCATTGCACGCCAGGAAGTTTCATAGGGTGTTAGTTTAAAGTGACGGATGGTAAGTTTTTCACGCAAGTTTTTTTCCTAGAGTCAAATTTCATAAAGCCATTAGTTTTATAGGACCATTAAAATATCTGAATTTCCACTTAAGGCACGATACAAATTATCTAATTGTTCTTGGCTTTTTGCATTAATTGTAGCAGTCATAGAGATATATTTGCCATTTTCACTGTATCGAACTGTAATTGCGCCTTCGCCTAGATCGGGAACATACTGTCTTACAATACCCACGACTAATCCTTCAAATGATTCGTTTGCAGGGCCTACAATTTTAATTGGAAACTGACAAGGAAAGGTTAGTAATGTCTTCTGCATAATAATCCCACATTTTGCTCCAAAAAGGCCCTGCTTTACCATTGCTTATGGGTTCTCCATTAAATTCTACAACAGGATAAATCCCCCGTATTGAACTGGTGATCCAGATCTCATCGGCTTTTAATAATTCTCGTTCAGAAATTTTATTTTCGCGATAAGGAATTTTGTGCTTTTCAGCCAGTGCAAGGATTTTATCTCGGGTAATACCGCTTAATAACAGAGGTCCTTTGGGAGGAGTGCTGATAACTCCGTGACGAACCATAAAAAAATTACTGGAGGTTCCTTCTAGAGCATAACCATTGTTAATGATGATGGCTTCATCGACGCCTGCATCTTTTGCTTCTTGATACATGAGAGTGTACGCTAATCGTGCTGTGGTTTTAATGTAACAATATTTCCAACGAATGTCTGTGGTTGCAATGACTTTAATGCCTTGAGCTTGTTCCTCTTTTGAAGTGAGGATCTTAGGATAACTGATGGCAAAAACGGTTGGGGTTAAATTATTTGGAATTTGGTGGTCGCGAACCAGTTGAAAACCTCGAGTCACTTGTAGATAAATCCATTGATGTTCTCCGCCATGATTTAAGTTGTTTTCTTCAACCAATGTGGTTAATAAAGATTTCCATTCAGCGTGAGTATGGGGAAGCGTCATGCGGATCCCCTGTAAACTTTGATTTAAGCGATCTAAATGTTCTTCTAAATACAAGATTTTTCGATTAAAAACCGGAATAACTTCGTATACCCCATCTCCAAATACCATTCCCCGATCTAAGGGAGAAATGGATGCTTCTTCGGCTGGAATAAATTTACCATTCAAATAAGCAATGATGCTCATTGGACAGTGATTTTTTCCCAAAGTGTTTGCACGGAGAGCGCAAGGCGGTCGTAAGTTCTACTTAAGAACCCGCCACTTGCCACGGGGTGCAATGCAACAATGGGTCTTTCAATGATGAGTTTATCTTCTACTTGGACTTTCAGTGAACCCAACACCGCACCTTCAGTTGTAGGCGCTTTGATCTCTTTGTCGACGTTAACAATGGCTTTTAGTCTTTCATATTGACCTTGTCCAATGGTGATATAAAGATCATCCTTTAATCCTAGGTTTATTTGTTTTTCGGTACCCATCCAAATTCGCGATTGTTTGAGAGAAGTTCCTGCAGGATACAATTTACGTGTTTCATAAAATCGGAAACCATAAGTTAACAACTTGTTGGTTTCTTCCACTCGAATTTCATCGGTTTTAGCACCCATGACAACCGCAATTAAACGCATTCCATTTTTTTGTCCCGAAGCAACTAAACAGTATCCTGCTGTATCCGTGTGACCTGTTTTTATGCCGTCGACGAGTTCGTTTCTCCACAATAAGCGATTGCGGTTAATCTGTTTAATATTTTTGTAGGTAAATTCTTTTTCTGAATAGATTTTATAGGACTCGGGGAAATGTCGAATCAGTGCTTTTGCTAAGAGGGCCATGTCTTTTGCACTGCTGTAGTGGTTGGGATGTGGAAGTCCTGTGACGTTGACAAAGTGGGTATTCGTCATTCCTAGCTGTTGTGCATAATAGTTCATCAATTCGGCAAATGTACTTTCATCGCCGGCAATATGCTCTGCTACTGCAATTGAGGCATCATTCCCAGATTGAATAATAATGCCGCGTAATAAATCTTCCAAAGGTATTTCTGTATTGACCTCTAAAAACATACGTGAACCTGGGGCATGCCATGCTTTTTGACTGATGTGAACTAAGTCGGTAAGCTTAGCTTTTCCATCTTTGATGGATTGATCTATGACAAAAGCAGTCATCATTTTAGTGAGACTGGCAGGCTCTAAATGTTGGTCAATGTCTTGTTGCGCAATGATTGCATCACTTAAGAAGTCAATGAGTAGATAAGATTTAGCGGCTAATGTGGGGGGTGCCGGAACAATAGGTACAGGGGGAGGTAGCGGAGGGAGACTAGCGAAAACGGTGATGGGCAAAAAGAATAATACACAAAAAGTAAGAAATTTTGGTTTCAGTTGCATCTTGTTATAACCCCCAATGGCAAAGCTAATGTTATGTTTAAGTATACCATGATTATTGAATTCACGCTTATGGAAAGTGTCGTCTATAATTATCCTATATAACTTAGCCTAGGGAGAAAAAAATGTTAAGGACAACAGGATTGATAGGGGGCATGTTGTTGGTATTTTCCACTTCTTGCTGGGGTAGCATCGACTGGGATGCTATCAGTACCGAGGGGTTTTATGTAGGGTTGGGTACTGGGCCTGAAACGGTGTTCTTTCAAAAGAATTCTAGGATAATATCAGTTGCTCAGAATTTTAATGTAACCGATAAAATCCAACAAGCTGGAAAAGGATGGTTCGGTTCTCTTTTTGGGGGTTACGCAATGCAGTTTGCAGCTCGCGAGGGAGATCGTAAAAATCTATATTTGGCTGGGGAAATCAATGTAAATACCGGTTCAGATAAATTTAAATATTCTAATTTTGAAAGGGTCCATATGACTCTCAATACAACAACCTATAAAATGGGTCGTAGTTTTGGAGTCAGTGTATTACCAGGCTTTTTAGTGACAGATGATACCTTGTTTTATGGTCGATTGGCTTACGCCAAAAGAAAGTTATCAATTATGACGACAGATAATACCTTAGTGAATATAAATAAGTATCGTTGTGGTTTTCGTTATGGGGTGGGGATTCGTCAAGCAGTCAGTGAGCGATTTTCAGTGAGGTTAGATTATAGTCATACAGCTTACAGAAAAGCAAAAATGTTTGTTGCTGTTGATCCAGTGACGAAGAATACAACTATTAAACCTACCGTTAGCCAGGTTGAGGTGGGGGTTGTTTTTGATATTTAGGGAGAAGGGTCAATTCTGTAACCTAAGCCTAACATCCCCCCGATGCCGCCTTACTTTTCGCTCGGCGACATCGACCCCCTATGAAGGGGGTGTAAGACGTTCCATCGCCCCCTTCATAGGGGGCCGGATAAGTCGAGCTTGCGAGACTTATTCGGGGGGATGTTAGCCTTCTACTTCGTAATCACCGTCGGAGAGGGTAATTTCGAACTGGCAAGTTGCTGTGTTAATTTTATCGCCTCATGATCGCGCAGTGGACCTATATGAACCAAGAAGGTAGGGGATTTAGATTTCTTGGATTGCGTAATTTGGATTGGTGCTTTAGATAATTTCCCAATTTTACGTACTAATTCATCTGCCTTTGTTTTTTGTTGAAAATCGCCAAACTGTAGATACATTTTTTGAGCATTCTGAGCAAGTACTTTTTGTTTTTTGGATTTGGGAGCGGGTTCGTTATTTTTTGCAAGTAACTTTTTGGCAGCGTGCATTCCATGATCCCTGGGATCAACCGATCTAACTTCTACATGTCCTGTTCCTCGACCTAAAATATCTAATTTTGCTGCAGCCACATAAGAAAGATCAATTAAACGTTTGCAACGAAAAGGACCTCGATCATTAATTTTCACAATCACCGATTTTCCATTTTCAAGATTCGTGACTCTTACAAAGGTAGGAATGGGTAAAGTTGGGTGTGCAGCCGTCATTTTAAACATATCATAGGGTTCACCACTCGATGTCTTTCGTTTATGAAATAAAGTACCATACCAGGACGCATGACCTCTCGCGACATATCCTTTGCTGGTTTTTAAAACTGTGTAGCGTTTATTTTTTACTTTATAAGTATTCGATTTACCAAATCGATTTCCCTTACTACCGTGAATAGGTTCTACTTTAGGAACCGCATCGGGTATCTTATGAATGTTTGGAATAAGATGTTTAGGGGGAGGACCATCTCTTTTAATCGAACGTTTTTTTCCGCAGCCATTCAAACTGAGGGCAATAATACAGGTCAACACCAGAACTAATCCAGTTCTTAATAATGGAACACTATTAATATTGCTGCTAACTTTCATGCAACGCCCGAATGTGTTCACTGAGTTGAAAGACGGCCATGCCATAATGGGTGCTGGGATTATAGCGTGTGATAACATAAAAATTATTAAATCCTAACCAATATTCATTATCATTGGCACTTTCAAGAGTGATAAATGCGGTCAATGCTTCTTTATTCGGTAGTTTTATTTTTTCTGCAGGATGAACCCCATATTTCGCAAGATTTTTTAGAGAAATAGCAGGCTTAGGGTTTTTGCGATCTTTTTTATTTAAAGATAGATGCTGAGTGCCTGATATTTTAGCAGAATGTGCAATGGACTCGCCGTTTTTCCAACCATGCGCTTTAAAATAATTAGCAACGCTGGCAATCGCATCATTCATGTTATTAATAATATCACTTGGACCCTGACCCGAAAGATTGGTTGCATATTGTCTGTAATTGCTGGGCATAAATTGAGGGTTGCCCATAGCACCTGCGTAAGATCCAAGCATCTTAAGAGGATCAAACCCTTGCTCTTTTGTTAACAAGAGAAAAGCTTCTAACTCTTTACGAAAAAATTTTGCGCGTCGAGGATAATCAAACGCCAGTGTGGCTAAAGTTTGTAAGACGGGAAATTTTCCCTTAATTGTACCATATTTAGATTCAACCCCAATAATGGCAACAATGATTTCAGCAGGAACACCAAATTGGACCTCTGCTTTTTTTAGAGCAGCTTCATTTTCTTTCCAGAATTTTACACCCCCTTGAATACGTTTATCCGAGACCACACTATTTTGATAACGATACCAAGGAAGGCGTTCATAAGGTTTAGAAATGGCTTTCAATACTTTGGGTTCTGAAGCAATCGATTTAAATAAGGCTTTTAATTGTTGTGGATCAAATTGATGTTTTTTTTCCATTTCTAAAATAAAGGCTTGTACGTCTTTTCGATCAGCAAAGGATTTTTTAAATAACATTTTATTGGTACTGGCATGCGCACTATTTACACTTAAAAGTAGAACATTTACAAATAGAAAAAAAAATACTTGCTGCATTCCAGATAAATATTTTGACATTGATTTTCCTTTAAAGATTGTATTAACCTCATGGGAAGTTATTTATAAAGTAATGTTCGATGCGTTTGTATGGACATAAGCATACCAAACCCTATCATGAGTGTGACCAATGATGTACCTCCATAACTGACTAAGGGAAGTGGTATTCCGACAACAGGTAAAATACCAGTTACCATTCCAATGTTTACAGTTATGTACACAAAAAATGTCATGACTAAACTACCCGCTAACAGTCTACAGAAAGTATTCTGAGCTTGCACGCCGATAATTAACCCTCGAATAATAATATACAAATAAATAGCAAGCAAGACCAAACTGCCTAGCAAGCCAAACTCTTCTCCAAATACCGCAAAAATACAGTCTGTTGCACGTTCAGGAAGAAATTCAAGATGAGACTGAGTGCCATTTAACCAACCTTTACCAGACAGACCACCAGATCCCACGGCAATTTTAGATTGGATGATTTGGTAACTTTTTCCCAAAGGATCTTGGTCTGGATCTAATAAAGTTAAGATCCGTTGCCGCTGATATTCATGCATAAAAGGCCATAATAGAGGTATGGCAGAGATAACGATAGCACTGAATGATAAGATAAGCTTCCAAGTTACCCCAGAAAAAAATAAAACGAACAGTCCCGCACTTAAGATAAGTAAGGCGGTGCCAAGATCAGGTTGTTTTGCAATTAAAATGACAGGAATTGCTATGATTATAGATGGAATAATTAAGGTTTTAAATTTTGGTGGCAAAATTTGATCATCTAAATATCTAGCGAGCATTAAAGGAACCGCGAGCTTCATCAATTCAGCTGGTTGGAATCGAACAATCCATAAATCAAGCCAACGTTGTCCTCCTTTTGCGATAATACCAATGAAAAGTACACACATCAGTAAAATAAGAGCACTAAAATAAAGCCAAGGTGCGACAGCACGGAGAAATCGAGGTGGAATTTGTGCAGTCCCTACCATTAATAAAGTCGCAAGGCCAAGCTTCATCAATTGTTGATATAAAGGTCCAATGGTTTCTTTAGCACTGTAAAGAATAAATAATCCTAAACCAGAGAGTATTATCAGGCCTAAAAGAAGTGGCCAATCGATATGCAGGATTGATTTATTCGAGTTGGAATTGCGATAATACATTTTTTATTCCTGAAGTTGAAGAACGCCCACTCCCAGTTGAGGGGAAGGATTACGTAAGTTTTCTTGTTCAAAAAAACAATCGAGAACAATTCTAGCTATTTCTTTGGCACTTTTTTTATGTTTGTTTTCGATTAATACACAAATGGCAATTTTAGGTTCATTAACAGGCGCAAAGGCTATAAACCAGGAGTGATCTCTTAAATGGTCTTTTACTTTGTTCACTTCATATTTTTCATTTTGCTTTAAATTGAAAACTTGAGCTGTTCCTGTTTTTCCTGCCATTTGATACCGTATGCCTTGACTGAGTGAATGAGCTGTTCCACCAGGTTCATGTATCACTTTTCGCATACTTTGAATCACTGTGTCCCAATATTCATTATGTTTGAGAATGACAGGTGTTTCTTTATTAATAGGGAGAGGAATCGGAGTTTGACCCGTTTCTGAAAATGCTTTGACTAGGTGTGTTTTATAATATTCACCTTTGCTAGCAAGGATTGCTGTCATTTGCGCAAGTTGTAAGGGGGTTGCAAGCAGTGTTCCCTGGCCTATCCCAATATTTAAAGTATCTCCAGGGTACCAAGCTTCATTTCTTGTGCGTTGTTTCCATTCTTCACTGGGAACTAATCCTCCGGCTTCTCCTGCCATATCAATTTGGGTTTTTTTCCCTAAACCAAACCGTTTAAAAATATCCTCAAGACGGTGAACCCCTAACTTATGAGCCAATGAGAAAAAAAATGTATCACAACTCTGCACGATGGCTTTCTCTACATCTACCCAATCGTGACCGTGTTTTTTAGAAAAATAAATCATGTCTCGATAGAGTCTACCTTTTCCTCCCAACTGATACCATCCTGGATCCCAGATTTTAAATTGTGTTGTAATGATACCAGAATCTAATCCTTGCAGAGCAACTAAAGGTTTGATGGTAGAGCCTGGGGGATATTGAGCACTGATGGCTCGGTTAAACAAAGGTTTGTCAGGCGAATTTTGTAGGGATCGATAGGTTTTTACGTCTATTCCTTGAGTAAATAGATTCGGATTAAACGAGGGTTTACTGACTAATGCTAAGACCTCCCCATTGTGAGGATCAATCGCTATTACCGATCCTTTTAGATCTCCCAGAGCATCAAATGCAGCTTGTTGTAATTTGCTATCCAAAGAGAGGTGTAGATTTTTTCCAGGGATGGGGGAAGTATTGCCAAGCACACGGATGGTGCGGCCTTTGGCATCAGTTTCTATGTGTTGATGACCCACTTTACCGTGAAGTTCTGTTTCATAAAACTTTTCGATACCTGTTTTTCCAATGTGGTAGGTGCCACGATAATTAGAAGTGTCTAATGTTTCTAATTCTTTTTCATTGATAGGGGCTACATAACCTATTACATGAGAGACAGCTTCATTGAGAGGATAATATCGAATTGAACGAGCGATAACATCAACCCCAGGAAAACGGTGTTTTTCAATGATAAATTTTGCAACTTCTTCTTCAGTCAAATTTAAACGTAGAGGAACGCTTTCATGTCGACGTTTGTATTTAAGTTGCTTGTAAAAAGTTTGTTGTTCTGATTCCGATAGAGGAATAATAGCATGGATAGCTGTCAGTGTTTCTTCTATGTTAGACGTGCGCATTGGTGTGAGTTCAAGATTAAAAGTGGGTTTATGTTCAGCAAGTAAAATACCATTGCGATCAAAAATAAGCCCGCGAGGAGGCACAATAGGAACAATACGAACTTGATTATTTAAAGACAAGGTTCTGTAAAGTTCGTGTTGATAAATTTGTAGAAAAAATAGACGTACAATAAGAATTAAAAAAACACTGATGACAATAATTGAAGCCCAGACGGTACGATTTAGATATAATCGATTTTCCTTGAAATGATCTTTTAATGTATGGAGGTTAGACACAATATTTTAAGAAACACTAAAGGATTTTTGTTCATTATCAATTTGGGTCCAAAGCCTTTCAAGGTTATAAAAAGATCTGGTTTCGGCTGACATCACATGTAATACAATATCTCCTAAATCAATTAAAATCCATTCGCCTTCTTTTTCTCCTTCAATGCCAACGGGAACAATGGCATTTTCTTTGATTATTTGCATGACTTTTTCAGCAATGGCTTTTACATGTCGATTGGAATGGCCAGTTGCTATGATCATAAAATCTGTGATTGTCGTCAATTTTCGAACATCCAAAGCATTAATATTTAAAGCTTTAATATTTTCTAATGTTTCTAAAACCAGGGATTTCAATATCATCGGCGCGTTATCTCCTCTTGATGAGTATGAGCCACAAAATTTTTGTTGTAACCATATAAGCCTTGGGTTTGAATATATTCCCATACTTTACTGGGGAGTAAAAAATGGGGTGAAAGTTTAGTATGGATTATGTTTCTGATCTGCGTAGAAGATATATCTAATTGGGTTATCCTTTGTTGAATGATACGTCCCGCAGTAAAAGACCTGATGCTTTCATGAGTCGCTAAAGCATGTTTTTCTAGGAAATTTTTAATAATTCCTTTTTTAGGAAGTGCGGGATCACCCCGATGTGTTACCACTATATTGGTAAGTTGAATTAATTTTTCCCACTGATGCCATTGAGGCAATCCAATGAAAGTATCAGCTCCTACGATCATACAGAGTGAAGCCTCTGGATAAGTTCGGCGTAGTGCCATTAAAGTATCAACGGAATAGGAGGGAGGCTCTCGTTCTATTTCGCATTCATCCACTTGTAATTTTGTTCCTTGAACAGCTTTTCGTATCATCGTGAGGCGATGATGAGCATCTGCCATTGGGGTAGTTTTATGAGGTGGAAATCTGCAAGGAATAAGCCGAATTTCATCTAGATTTAGATGTTCGTAGATTTCGATGGCTGCACGTAAATGACCAAAGTGGATAGGATCAAACGTTCCACCCAGAATTCCAATGGTTTTACGATTATGTGTACTCAAATCTGACTCCTGCTAAATAAAGACACAAACCATAGAGTGCATCCCAAGCATTTCCTGGGGCATATCCTTTGATTATATCATCAATTTTTTTAGCTTTGATCAGTGTTTTTTGCAGCTCGCTAACGTTAAAGCGCCTTAGAAAGTCAGCGATCAAGGGTATTCGATGTTTCCAAACACCATGCCTCTGTAACACAGCGGAGATGGGTTGATCGTTTTCTATGTCATACGCCATTGGGATAATCGTACGTACCTCTCTTAATAGAACCCATAAAACTAAAATAGGTTCGTTCTCTTTGATTAGACACGCAAAAATGCGTTTTGTTCTGTCAATTGAGCCACTGAGTATGGAATCGACTAAATCAAACAGAGAAAATCGTGTATCGACACCAATTAAATCAGTAATATCTGTTAAAGTTAAGAGGGCGCCTGCAGGATAACAAAGTTGTAATTTTTCAATAGATTGAGCAGCAGATAATAAATGACCCTCTGTTCGCTCGGTTAAAGCGTGTATAACCTCTTTTGTTGTCTTAAAACCTGCTTGTTGTAGTTGATTTTCTAACCATACTGAAAATTCTTTGGAAGAAAGATTACGTACCACCAGAGAGAGCCCTAAAGGATCTAAAGCTTTAAACCAAGCTGTATTTTCTGTTTTAGCGTCCAGTTTTTGAAGAGAAAGAAGAAATAAAATATCAGTGGGGGGATCTAAAGCAAGTTGGATCAGTATTTCGGATCCCTTTTTCCCAATATTGCTACCTTCAATTAAACGACATTCGATAAATCGTTTTTGTGAGAACAAACCAGGTGTTTTTAACCCCCAAAACCACTGTTCCCAGTCAAAATGGGAGGATATTTCAAATACTTCACGCTCAGTGTAACCTTGTTTGAAGGCTTCTTTGCGAATAGCATCTTGGGCTTCTTTTTTTTGATAGGGCTCTTCTCCAAAGATTAGATAAAAGGGAACTAAGCTCCGTTTAAGGTAAGTTTGGAGTTGGTTAGCTTGAATTTTCATGAGAGTGTTCTGAAGAGTATTCTGAAACAGAAATTTGCCGCATCATTTGCGAAGTTGCGTCCATGTATAAATCTTGTTTTACCCTTTCACGTTCGTTTTCAGTTCCTAATACTGCATTTGGGTTAACCGTTAATTCTCGTTCAACTTGAATAGTACTTGTGGGTATTAAGACTTTGCCATTGGGTTCGGAAACCTGGAAGTTCGCTGTAAATTGAAGAATAGTGCGATTTGTTTGACCATCCGCGCCATAGCCAACTGTGCGTTCACTGAAACTTTGATTGAGTATTGTTAAAATAACGGCTGTTTTTGCTTCTGGATCGTTGGGTTCTATAATGCGTACATCATTACTTTTTAAGGTTTGTCTTAAAAATCTTTGGAAAGGATCATAGGATATATTTGGAACAATTTGCATGGCTTGAAGATTGGATGGAATTAACAGCTTTCCACGTAAGTGAAATCCACAACCCACAAGCATCAATAATATTAATGATAAAAAAATATTACAAAATTTATTCATGAAACCACCACGTTAATAAGTTTAGTTGGAACAATAATGACTTTCCGAATGATTTTTCCTTGTATATGACGCTGCACATTTTCATGATTCAAAACCATTTTTTTTAAAGTTTCATCATCACTATGAATGGGAACTACAATTTGCGCACGTACTTTACCATTAACTTGCACAACCATTTCTAAGGTGTCTGTGATTAAAGCAAAAGTGTCAACCTTGGGCCATTGTTCTTCAAGAATTGCTTTTTGATGATCTAAAGCATGCCAGAGAGCATGGGTAATATGGGGTGCTATCGGCGAAAGCATTAAAATAATTGCTTCCAAGACTTCTTCAGCAATGAGATAATCCATATCGGTTTGTATCGGAAATCGTGTTAAAGCATTCATCAATTCCATGAGAGCTGCAATTGCCGTGTTAAATGTATGACGCCGTCCATAATCATCAGTGACTTTTTCGATGGTTTCGTGACATAAGCGACGTAATGTTTTTTGTGATTCTGAAAGTGCTTCCGATGAAAAAGCAGTTGACGAAAGAGAAATGTTTGAGTTTCTGGTTTTTTTGATTTTAACCTGTTCTGCAGTTTTGCTCCACAAACGTTTTAGAAAGCGAAAAGCACCTTCAACACCACTGTCTGACCATTCTAAACTTTGTTCAGGGTGTGCTGCAAACATTAAAAACAAGCGAAGAGTGTCTGCCCCATATTGCTCCATCAGCGATTTTGGATCTACCGTGTTGCCTTTAGATTTAGACATTTTAAATCCATCTTTTAAAACCATGCCTTGTGTGAGCAGTCGTTTAAAAGGTTCATCATTTTTAACTAAGCCTAAATCTCGCATGGCTTTATAAAAAAAACGAGAATATAAAAGATGTAAAATGGCGTGTTCTATTCCCCCAATGTATTGATCGACGGGTAGCCAATAATTAACACTGTTATCGAACATGGTTTGGTTTTGGCGAGGACAAGCAAAACGAGCAAAGTACCAAGAAGATTCCATAAAGGTATCAAAGGTGTCGGTTTCACGTTGGGCTTTTCCAGAACAGCTTGGACAGTTTGTTTCATAAAATTCTGGCATTTTTTTAAGGGGAGAGCCGACCCCTTCAAAATGAACGTCTTCTGGTAAAATAACGGGTAAATCTTTTTCAGAAACAGGCACGGTGCCGCATTTTGGGCAGTTGATCATGGGGATAGGGGTACCCCAATACCGTTGTCGTGACACACCCCAGTCTCGTAAACGCCAGTGAATTTCAGGTTTACCTTGATTTTTTTCTTGAAGCAAATCGCCAACTGCTTTAAAAGCTTGCTCAGAGCTTAGACCATTAAATTGACCAGAGTGGATAAGGTGTCCTTTTTCTGTAAAGGCAGCTTTGGTGAGATCACAAGGCGCTTCTTTTGTAGTATTTTGCGGCTGAATAACTTGACGGATAGGGAGATTATAAATTTTTGCAAATTCAAAATCTCGTTGATCATGTGCAGGAACTGCCATGATCGCGCCACTGCCATATTCCATAAGAACATAATTAGCAACCCAAATAGGAACGATTTCTCCATTGATTGGATTAACCGCTTTTAAGCCAGTATCGATACCTTGTTTTTCCAAAGTCGCTATCTCAGCTTCTGCAACTTTCAGAGAGCGACAGTCTTGTATAAAAGCTTTAAGGCGTGAATTATTTTCTGCGGCTTGTAGGCTTAAGGGATGCTCTGGTGCAAGCGCAAGATAGGTAACGCCATGCAGTGTATCCGGACGAGTGGTAAACACTTCAATAGTATTAATAGTTTTTAGATCAACCGTATCAAATTGAATACAAATACCATTTGCCCGACCAATCCAGTTTCTTTGCATGGTGCAGACTTGTTCTGGCCATTCTGTGAGTTTATCCAAGTCGTTCAATAATTCTTCAGCATAAGCCGTGATTTTTAAAAACCATTGTGGAATTTCTCGACGTTCAACTTTAGCGTCTGAGCGCCAGCCGCGACCGTCTATGACTTGTTCATTTGCGAGTACGGTTTGATCAACCGGATCCCAATTGACAACCGCATTTTTCTTGTACACTAACCCTTTTTCATACAGCTTAATAAAAAGCCATTGTTCCCAGCGATAATACTCTGGATGGCAGGTTGCTATTTCTCGATCCCAATCATATCCTAACCCCAGTTGTTTAAACTGTTTTTTCATGTGCTGAATGTTTTGATAAGTCCATTTTGCGGGCGCTACTTGGTGTTGAATGGCGGCGTTTTCGGCGGGAAGACCAAAGGCATCCCAACCAATCGGGTGAAGTACATTTTTTCCTAGCATGCGATGGAAGCGTGCTAGGACGTCACCTATCGTGTAATTACGCACATGCCCTACGTGGAGATTTCCACTGGGATAGGGGAACATGCTTAAGCAATAGTATTTTTCTTGCTGGGGATCTTCTACTGCCTTGAAAGAGTGATGATTTTCCCAATACTGTTGCACTTCATGTTCAATTGTTTTTGGATTATATTGCTGTTCCATTAAAATTTACCGTTTGTAATACGTCAAAACAGCATACCAAAACCACGCATTATCAACAATGAGATTCTTGTTATAAGATCTTGTTATTAGGAGTCGATAACTGGATAATGCCAGTTGTTTATCTGGGAATTATTTGTTAGATCGCAAGCTAACGGGCAAGGACAGGGCTCCGCCCGTTATTGTTGGGAGCATTAGAAACGATGAATGTGCAAGACCAATCGTCTATGCAATCTGTAAAATTTTCAACAATGGTGGGGTGTGGTGCTCTGCTTGTTTGGTCTTTATATGCTGTTTTGGTTTCTGAACTCCTGAATAACCTTCCTGTTTTTGAAATCCTTTTTTTGATGTTCGCAATTAACTTTATTGTGATGGCAACCCGCTTGACCTTTAAGAAACAATGGGCGGTTATCAAGCAACAACCGACCTTCATCTGGTTAATTGGCATTTTAGGTGTTTGCGGCACCGATATGGCTTATATCAGTGCTGTTAAATATGCGCCACCGGCTCATGTCGATTTTATCGATTATTTATGGCCGTTTCTTGTTATTATTTTCACCAGCTTTTTACCGAGAGAACGTTTTACAATGCAGCACATGATTGGGGGTTTTTTAGGATTAATGGGTGTGTTTTTGTTATTAACCGGGGGTAATGGGTGGATGGGCTTTAAAGGGTATTATGTGCCTGGTTATTTATTTGCTTTAGCCGCAGCGGTTATTTGGAGTTCTTACACCGTTTTCTCCGCTTGGTATCAAAAAATGCCTATTGAAATGATAGGCTTGTTTTGTGGTGTCGGGGCATTATTTTCCTTAGGATTACATGTTTATTATGAAACCTTTGTTTTACCCTCTTTGTTTGAAACTTTATTGGTGTTTGTGTTGGGATTATCTTCGGGTTTTGCCTATCTTTTTTGGATCCATGGCACTCAAAAAGGAGATGTCAAATTATTAGGTATTTTGGCGTATTTTACGCCGGTTATTTCCATGAGTCTTTTGGTTTTTTTTGATAAAGAACCTATGTCGATTGCCTTGGTTTTAGCGTGTGTGATGGTGGTTACCGGTGTTGTGGTTGGAAGCCTGGATTGGGGGCGGGTGAGGGCTTTGTTAAATAATTGATATAGCCCCGCACCTGTTCGGCTATTAGTAGTATCCAGGGAAAATGAGGAATGGAGTTTGAATGAAAAGCGACTTAGCAATTTTTGAAGATTATAAGATCCGTCGTATATACGATGAAGAAACAGAAACCTGGTTTTTTTCAGTTGTAGATATTATACAAATTTTAATCCAGCAAACTGATTATCAAATGGCTAGAAATTATTGGAAGGTGTTGAAGAATCGTTTAAAAAATGAGGGAAGTGAGGTGGTTACAAAATGTAACCGACTGAAATTAGAAGCATCAGATGGCAAAAAATATCTTACTGATACCGCCGATGCTGAAACCCTATTAAGGTTAATTCAATCGGTGCCCAGCCCAAATGCTGAACCCATCAAACTGTGGTTAGCGAAGGTGGGCTACGAGCGTATGCAAGAAATGGCTGATCCTGCAAAATCATTAGATCGCGCTAGAGAAACTTGGAAGAAGCATGGTCGCAGTGAGAAATGGATCCAGCAGCGAATGATGGGTCAGGAAACTCGGAATAAGCTCACTGATTATTGGAAAAATCATGATATTAAGAAAGGCGAAGAATTTGCAATATTAACCAATATTATTCATCAGGAATGGTCAGAGGTAAGCGTCAAGGAACATAAAAAAATTAAAGGATTGAAAACTCAAAATCTTCGTGATCACATGAATGAAGCAGAGCTAATTTTTACAGCGTTGGCGGAACTATCAACCAGGCAGATAGCGGAGACTATGGAAGCTATAGGAATGAAGGAAAACACAATTGCTGGAAAAACAGGTGGTGAGATTGCTAAAAAGGCTAAATTAGAGTTGGAGAGAAAAACTGGTAAAAAAGTTATTTCTTCAGACAATTATCTGTATTCAAAAAAGTCAGCACAAGTTTTAGAAGAGTAAAATACAATCATCGGGTCCAACTACCTTGCATTAAAGTTTGCTGCTAACATGACAACACTAACCAAATCTTTCGAGAAAATGTAGACTATAATTTTAGACAAGAAGAAGTCTTTATTAAGACCAACTTGTTAAAAAGGAGTCATGATGTGACAAGAAAACACCGTGCTAGCATTCCTGCCCCCTTTGGTAGTATTGAACCTCATGCAGCTATGCTGACTGTTCCGCCGGTTGATCAATTGCTCTATAAAATAATGAGTGTAGAAAACCTGTTGAGATCGATTATAGATGGTTATTTGCATTTCAATCGAGTAGATAGCTATGAGGGCTTTCCAGGATCAGACTCGTACGATGGGCGACAACTACCCCAAGATCAGCAAGGTAATGTAGAAACAATGTTTGAAAAAAATCCAAGTTTTACATCGAAACATTATTATGAACAAGCACGCACGAGAACTTATGCCTGTTGCTTTTCTATGAAAAGTTCAGATTATATATGGAAAAATTATGCAAATGATAGTGAGAAGGGGAAAGTTGGTATAGTCTTTATTTTCAGCAAGCTACGAACCATGTTAAATCATTCATTCGCTGATTCTATGCTCGAATGTAATGGAATTAAATTCCGTCAAATTTTTGATATAAATTATGGAGTCGTGAATTATATTGATTGGAAAGTTCATCAAGCAAACAAGGAACGTCTACCTAACCAAATTGAATATACGTATTTAAAATCTAATACATTTGTTGAAGAAAATGAATTTCGTATCTCCTTATCAGCTTTTGGTTTAGGTAAATTTGTATTGAATGATGGCAGTATCATAGATTTTCCCAATAATTTGCAATTACCTTTTGTTTGGCAAGCTGCCATTAGGGATGGGGTTATTCAACAAATTTTGACTGGGCCAAGTTGTGATGCTAAGTTTCTTTATGCTGAGTTGAGTAAACTTGGTATAAGTTTCTGTACGTAAAAGAATCATCAAATGAATTTATGAACCTGAGTTCCGGTTAAGGGGGGTCTCATAATATGAACGTTGGCATATTTTGATGTTTTTTTCTGGGTTGCTTCACCTTCGGTTCGCAATGACGGCAATGAACTTTTACATAAAAGGTGGCGCTTCGCGCAGTATTTAACTCGTCTTTCCCACGAAATTAGATATGATTACACCTACGTTTTTGTCTCAATGAAAAAAACTTCGTATACGAGGTATTGAACCCTTGTATGAAACGATATGCTCTAATAAGCTATTGCTGGTTTAAAAGCTTCTCAAAAACAACTGTCCTAATTTCTAGGCTGGCAAGTGAAAAATCTGCAGTATAATTTGCTTGCTGTAAAAATTATTCAGTTTTAGGGGTTGCCTTGATCTACAAACAAGTATGAAATAGTGCTGTTTGTGGTTCAGTAAGCGAGCCGTCTCTTGAAGACAGAACATTGAGACCAAAGCGTAGGTGTAATCATATCTAATTTCGTGGGAAAGACGAGTTAAATACTGCGCGAAGCGCCACCTTTTATGTAAAAGTTCATTGCCGTCATTGCGAACCGAAGGTGAAGCAACCCAGAAAAAAACATCAAAATATGCCAACGTTCATATTATGAGACCCCCCTTAACCGGAACTCAGGTTCATAAATTCATTTGATGATTCTTTTACGCACAGGTAACAGCTTAATTGTTCGCTGAACAGCCCTGTGCCGTTTCAGGAGAGAGTGCTATTAGTCCGGTAAGGGTTAAATCTAAGTTTTTCGAGTTTTATTTATGAATGCAAATAGCATAAAAATAACGATCAGAAATCCTAACAAAGGCCATAATCCTATTTGAACCCAGGGGGTTTGACCCGCCATTCCTTGAAAACTGCCATTTAAAGCCATGGCTTTAAATTGTGGAGAAGCAGAGACTATTTTTCCTTTGGGATCAATAATGGCAGAAATTCCACTGGTCGTTGCTCGAAGGACATAGCGATTGGTTTCTAAAGCCCGCATTCTCGCAATTTGAAGATGTTGATAAGGTCCCCATGAACGTCCAAACCAACCATCTTCGCTGATATTGACAATGACGTTGGCATCTTTGAGAGAGCTACGAACTAATTCTGGGAATGCAATTTCATAACAAATAAGGGGTTCAATTCTTAAATTTCCGGATTTTAATAAGGGTTGATCATCTGGACCTTCGAGAAAATCTGACATGGGCAGATCAAAGAAATTAATTAATCCACGTAATAATTTATCAAAGGGTAAATATTCTCCAAAAGGCACTAAATGCCGTTTATAATAAAGAGGGCTTGAATTGTTTCCTAATGCAATCATCGCATTATAGTAATTATGATTGTTAATTACCTGTAGTCCTGTAATAAAGGTAATATTATGTGCTTTAGCTTTTTTATCAAGAAAATTAATATAATCTTGTGCATCAGGCAAAGGCAGTGGAATTGCACTTTCAGGCCAGATAATGAGATCGAGCCACCATTGATTTTCAGTGAGAGGGCCATAAATTTGATCAGTGGCGAAAATAGGATTGTTATCGGGAAATTTTTCCAGTGGATTGATGTTACCTTGTATTAATGCAACGGTTTGCACTGGACCTTCACTATACGTCCAAGGTTTTGTAAGTTGTAATTTATCAAGATAATAACCGCCTCCCCAAACTCCACAAAGAAAAAGAAGTGGCAGTAATTGGCGTAATTTAAAATTTTCTTTTTTGGGTATGTTTATAATCGCTACAATACATCCGCTACTGAAAACAATGGCGAGAGAGATACCGTAAACACTTAAAATGGGCGCGTAGTTCGAAAGAAAAGTATCTATTTGGGTATATCCCAGATAAAGCCAGGGGAAGCCCGAAAATATCCAACTTCTTATCCACTCAAATAGAACCCAACTGCTTGGGAAACCGACAAGACAAAGAGCAAAATTAGGTTTGGGGTTAGGATAAAGTTGTTTTAAAATATATCCATTGAGTGCAGGGAAAAGCGCAAGAATTATAATAAATAAAGCGGTGATGAAAAGAGCCAAAGGAACGTCTGTCTGGCCAAAATAGTGAATACTGACATAAACCCAAGAAACGCCGACCCCAAAAAAACCTAAGCCATAGCAAAATCCAAGTTGCAAAGCCTGTTTAGGTGATGCATCCTTCCAGAACCAAAGTAAAGCTGTTGGTGAGAGTACCGCCAACCACCACAGTTGATAAGGGGCAAAAGCTAAAGGCAGAATAGCGCCTGTTAACAGTGCTAAAACAAGAGGAACATGTGACCTATTTAAAAACATCTACCTATAATCCCAAAAACATCATGACTGAGTCTAAACTGTAATACATGAGAATTGCCATTTTATCCCGTCAAGCTAAATTATATTCTACCATTCGATTGGTGGAAGCGTCACGCCAGCGTGGGCACCAGGTAGAGGTTATTGACACTCTGCGTTGCTATATGAATATCGCGTCTCATAAGCCTTCTATTCATTACAAAGGTCGCCGCTTACATAATTTTGATGCAGTGATCCCAAGAATTGGAGCCTCCATTACTTTTTATGGTACCGCAGTTTTAAGGCAATGTGAAATGATGGGCATTTTTCCGGTTAACGAGTCTGTTGCCATTTCTCGTTCTCGGGATAAATTACGTTCGTTGCAATTACTGTCTCGTAAAGGTATTGGTTTGCCCATTACCGGTTTTGCACATTCTCCTGATGATACTCAAGATTTAATTCGTATGATGGGTGGGAGCCCCCTCGTCATCAAAGTGTTAGAAGGGACGCAAGGAATGGGTGTTGTGCTTGCAGAAACTCAAAAAGCAGCAGAGAGTGTGATTGATGCTTTTACAGGCTTGAAAGTAAATATCATGGTGCAAGAATTTATCAAAGAAGCAGAGTGTAGTGATATTCGCTGTTTTGTCATCGGTGGAAAGGTAGTGGCCTCGATGAAACGTCAGGCAAAATCAGGTGATTTTCGTTCCAACATTCATAGGGGGGGAACAGGAGAGCCGATAAAAATTACACCAGAAGAACGTGTCACTGCGGTAAGAGCCGCTCAAATCATGGGTTTGAATGTAGCAGGTGTTGATATTTTACGATCGAACCATGGTCCTTGTGTTTTAGAAGTCAATTCATCACCTGGATTAAAAGGTATTGAAACAACCACTGGAATTGATGTCGCTAGTAAAATTATTGAGTTTATAGAGCAACATGCAAAACCGCATAGTACTCGTACGAAGGGGAAGGGATAGGTGGGGACGGTGTCTGACACCGTCCCACGTGATGAACGAGCCCCCCCTACGATTTAAACCCTATTGTTCTGGTTTAATGATTGCTTGTAATAGATGGATGCGACGATTATCTGCACGTAATACTTTAAATCGATAGTTACCAATTTCGACAGATTCACCGCGTTTGGGTAAATGTCCAAAACCGCGCATCACTAAACCCCCAATCGTTTCAACATCTTTATCTTCTAAATGGGTATTAAAATAATCGTTAAATTCTTCAATGGTTGTTAAGGCTTTTACATAATAAGACGTTTCATTATATTTTTTAATGGCTTGATCGTCTTCAGTGTCATACTCATCTTCGATATCACCCACAATTTGTTCGAGTACATCTTCGATAGTCACAAGACCAGTAACCCCGCCGTATTCATCGATAACCACGGCCATGTGATTACGATTCACTCGAAATTCTTGTAATAATACATCCAGACGTTTACTTTCAGGAATAAAAATAGGAGGGCGTAAAATTTCACGAATATTAAAAGTTTTTTTCTCGCCAAAGCTATAAGCGAGTAAGTCTTTAGCTAATAAAATGCCGAGAACTTCATCTTTGTTTTCGCCAATCACTGGGAATCGGGAATGAACCGTTTGAATAACAATAGGCAGAATATCTTCTAAAGACATCTCTTGTTCAATCACTATCATTTGTGATCGCGGGATCATAATATCGCGAACACGCAATTCTTGTACTTTAAGCACCCCTTCAATCATATTGAAAGAATTGGTATCTAATAATTGCCTTTCTGTCGCTTCTCGTAGGATCTCTATTAATTCGTTGCGATCGCGAGGTTCGCCTGCTAAGGCTTGCCCTATTTTTTCTAGCCAAGAACGATGGGATGAAGATGTTGTACTATCGTCACTCATGATGTCAGTGTGTCTCCGTAAGGGGGTGGAAAGCCTAATCTAACGAGTATTTCTGTTTCCATGCCTTCCATTTCTTCAGCGTCCTCGTTAAATTCGTGATTAAATCCTAGTAAATGTAATGTCCCATGGACGACCATATGTGCCCAATGAGCAAGTAAATCTTTGTTTTGTGCGGTGGCTTCTGCTTCTACCACCGGCGCACAAATTATTATATCACCTAAAAGTCGTGTGATTACACCAGGGATCTGTTGATAAGGAAATGATAATACATTGGTGGGTCCTTTTTTCCGGCGATATTGTTGATTAAGTTCCGCACTCTCTTCCTCATCCACAATACGAATAGTCATTTCAGCAGTCTTTAAGCGATTTGATAATGTCACATTGATCCATTCTCGGAATTGAGAAGGGTGGGGAAGAGTTTTAGCTTGACTTGCAATTTGGAGTTCCACCTCGATCACTGTGTTTCTCCGGGTAAATTATCCGGTTTATCTTGAAATCGAGCTTCATGTTTTTCATAAGCTTCAATAATTTTTTGTACAGCAGGGTGTCTCACAACGTCAATGGATTGAAAAAAGGAAAAGCTGATACCATCGATATCTTTCAATAAGCCAATGACTTGACGTAGCCCGGATAATCGACCTTTGGGGAGATCAATTTGTGTGATATCTCCAGTAATAACCGCTGTGGAGCTAAAGCCGATACGAGTTAAAAACATTTTCATTTGTTCGATAGTGGTATTTTGACTTTCATCTAAGATAATAAAAGCATCATTTAAAGTGCGTCCTCGCATATAGGCAAGAGAGGCAATTTCTATAATTTGGCGGTCGAGAAGTTTGGCAACCCGCTCGAATCCCAGTATTTCATAAAGAGCATCATACATGGGACGAAGGTAGGGATCAATTTTTTGTGAGAGATCACCTGGTAAAAATCCTAAGCGTTCTCCTGCTTCGACAGCAGGTCGTACCAATAAAATTCTTCTTACTTTTTCTTGTTCTAAAGCAGATACTGCACAGGCAATTGCCAAAAATGTTTTGCCTGTTCCGGCGGGGCCAATCCCAAAATTAATGTCATGAGAAAAAATATTTTGAACATAACGTATTTGATTGGGAGAACGAAGATGAATTTCGCCGGAACGGGTTTTAAGGATGGGTTTAGATTTATCTTGACTTTGATTGTATAGAGTCTCGTCCACCCTATTCCCAAATTGTTGTAAAGAAAGATGAACTTGTGTGGGGGTTAATTCAACATGAGCGGCAGTTTGATAAAGATCTTTTAATACTTGTACCGCCACATGGATGGATTGATCAGTGCCAATAAGCTGGAATTCATTACCTCGATTGATAATTTCTATTCCTAACCGGCGTTCGATTTGGCGGAGGTGTTCATCAAAACGGCCACATAAACTAACAAGCCGTCGATTATCGAAGGGTGTTAAAGTGAGCGCTGTTGCATGTGTTTGATCGTTCAAATTGAATTCTTAAACCGCTATTGCGGTAACCTACATATTATCTAGCATAAACCGAATTTAGGGTAAATGGGAAGTTTTTTTGGTATTTTTGGTAAATTTAAATAAATTTACCTATATTCCCCTCGCAAAGTATTCACCTCGCAGGGTATTCGTTACAACTTCGTTAATGTGTATCGGCACACAATGACCAATTAAACGAGGATCTCCCCCTTTAAAATTGACAACTCTATTATGCTCTGTACGTCCAGACAGCACTTTAGGATCCTTTTTAGAGAAACCTGTGACCAGTACCATTTGCTGGGTATTAACCATGGATTGACTGAATGCGAGAGCAGATTGTGCCAATCGATTTTGTAAAATATTTAAGCGCATTTTTTTGGTTTCAGGAGAAATGTTATCAGGAAGATTGGCTGCAGGGGTTCCAGGGCGTGGACTGTAAATAAAGCTAAAGGATTGATCAAATTCAAGTTCATGAACTAAATCTAAAGTTGCTTGAAAATCACTTTCAGTTTCATCCGGAAATCCGACAATAAAATCAGAGGTAATACTAATATTTGATCGAATTGCACGCAATTTTTGAATTTTTGTTTTATAGTCTGCAGCCGTATATCCGCGTTTCATTAAACGTAATATTCGGTCAGAACCACTTTGTACCGGCAAATGTAAATGATTAGCCAGTTTAGGGATATCGGCATACGCTTGTAATAATCGGTCAGAAAATTCAGCAGGATGAGAAGTAGTAAAACGGATCCGCATAATGTTATCAATTTCGGCAATATACGTCAGTAGCAGCGCGAGATCAGCAACTTCGCCTGTATGCATTGTGCCTCGGTAGGCATTGACATTTTGACCCAGTAGCGTGATTTCACGTACACCTTGATTGGCTAAAACAACGATTTCATGAAGGACATCATCAAAAGGGCGGCTGACTTCTTCACCACGGGTATAAGGAACCACACAAAAACTACAGTATTTACTGCATCCTTCCATAATAGAAACATAGGCAGTTGGACCGTCTGGCGTTGGATTAGGAAGTTTGTCAAATTTTTCGATTTCTGGGAACGAAATATCCACCATTGGATTTCGTGTTTTTGTAACACTGTTTAACATATTCGGCAATCTATGAAGAGTTTGTGGGCCGAATACGATGTCTACATAGGGTGCACGTTTTTGTAATGCGGCTCCTTCTTGACTGGCAACACAACCGCCAACGCCTATCACGATTTCTGGACGTTTTTCTTTTAGAGGTCGCCAACGTCCTAATTCAGAAAATACTTTTTCTTGGGCTTTTTCTCGAATAGAACAGGTATTCAATAATAAAAGATCAGCTTTTTCAGGGGAATCGACAGATTCAAGGCCATGGGTAGATTTTAACAAGTCGATCATTCGTGAGGAATCGTACTCGTTCATTTGGCAGCCTTGTGTTTGAATAAATACCGTTTTCATTTATTAAAATCCAGAGATATGGTGGCTATGGGTGGACTCGAACCACCGACCTCAGCATTATGAGTGCCGCGCTCTAACCAGCTGAGCTACATAGCCAAAAATAGATGGGGTCAGACCCCAGATCTGACCCCATTTTAGGGGGACTGTCAATCCCCCAACCCTCGCGGTCTTTAATTTAGTAGATTTGCGCTCTTTTTGTAGCTGCTCTTGGGGATTCTGATTCTCCGGGTTCAGTTGTTGACGGCTCACCTGCTACTGCTGCTGATGCTCCTACTGTTGCAGGACCTCCAGGGGGTGTCGCAACATGTTGACCTTCGGGTGATGATGCAGGCGGCTGGCCTTCAGCTCTTGCATTATGATCATCAGCTACAGTAGGCGCTGGTGGAGTTGATGCTGAAGCTGAACCTACTGCGAGAGCTGCTAAACTAGGATGAGGTTCGACTCCACTGGATACAAGGAACATTCGAGGAGGAGTTGCACCTGCAGCGGATACAGGATCCGTAGTCGAGCCATCAGTGGATCCAGATAAAGCGTCTTCTATCGCGCTTATTCTAGCGCCATCGATAGCTGCAGCAGCTCCAAGTGCTTCACCTGCAGTGTTGGCTCGACTTACTGCAGTTAGTGCTATAGTTCGTAGTGCTTCAGTACGTCTTTCATCTTCTGCAGCTTGAATAGCCATTTGATTCCGTAATGCCTCCATTTGTTTTCTATTTTCTTCAGCACGTCTTTTTGCATTTGCTTCTATTTCTGCTCGAAGTGCTGCCAAGGCGTCCTCATCTCTTTTTGCAGCTTCTTCAGCCTCTCTTCTCATTCTTTCACGTTCTGCTTGTCTTTCAGCTTGAGCAACTTCAGCTGCTCTTTGTAGTGTGTCGCGTTCTGCTTGTAATCTTGCGGCATCAGCTGCAGCAGCTACTCTTGCGGCTTCAGCTTCCGCTCTCAATCTTTCAGCCTCAGCAGCAATTTTTCTTGCTGCGTCAGCAGCTTCTTGTACTCTTGCCATTTCTGCAGCAGCTCTTTTCGCTGCATCATCAGCAACTTCTTGAACAAGAACATTGACAGAAGGTTTGGTATTGTTGATTGCTATTTCGACAGAAGTTGATGTACTTAAAAAAGTATTTGCTGTTGCAAGGCGAGCTGCCATGATAGGTTCTTGAGCAGTGATAACTGGATCAGCATCTTTGATTTTTTTAGGATGATTTACAATTGCATCGTGTGCTTCTTTTGCTTGTTCCCTTACAGTAGCGAACTCTGATTCTAATTTGCGAGCTGTAAGAATATTAGCTCTAAATAGTGCAAGTTCAGTATTCTTTAGTGCTAATTTACCAAGGAGGACTGCACTTCCTGCAGCTTGTTCTGTGGCTCGTTTCAAATCAACTTCAAGTTGTGTAAGAGAGGCATCTGCTCTTGATAAGGCAGCAGAACCAGTGGGGTATGCAGAGTCTATTGTTGTTAAATGGGTTTTTGCGTTTTCTCGGTTTCTATCAAACTTTGCCATAGCTAAAGCTCTATCTAATGCCTTCATGTTAATCTCCTTTAATCTTTAAAAAATAATAAACAGCAAAAAATAATAGCATGGAATAAAAAAATGAAGCAATCGTTAGTTGGTTGACTTTAAATCTAAAATCCCCCCTAACCCCCCTTTTTCAAAGTGGGGAACCGGATGATTGCATTTAAGCCAGGACTTGTGTCGACCGTTTGACCTAGGGTGATACATTGTGATATATAAGCATTTGAAATAAGTAAATTATTAATTAATAGGAGATCCAGATATGGCAGCGACTATAGTACCCTCCCTCGACGGAGATCGAAAAAGAAGATTAGATCGACCTAAAGTTGTCTTGGGAGATTTACCACCTGAAGCGCTTGCTGTAATACCTCCAGCCCTTTCTGCTTCTGCATTGCCAAAAGAAGAACAAGATAGAATAGCATCTGCAGTAAAGGATATAGATATTCATGATCCTATTTTGCCAACCGGTGAAACGATATTAGCTTTGCATTGTGGGGAAAATGGAGATCCGGATGTGGTGAGGAGCTTGCTTAAATTTGGAGTTGATCCTAACGTTCGGTTTTTTTCTACAGAGTTACACAGTAAATACATTCAATTTGTAGTGGGAGCAAATCCATTACCCAATTATGAAGATCCAAGGTTTCAAACTTCTGCCTTAATCCGTGCTATTGCTGAAAACCCAATGGTTGCAGAAATCCTTATATCATGTCCGAGTATTGATCCAAATCTTCAAGGTTTTACTCTTAGCCCTAATTCGTGGGCAGGCGGTTTTAGTCAATCATCTCTGTCTCCAGTTATGGTAGCCATTATGTGTGATAATACCATTTTGTTAAGACCGCTGTTAGAAAAAAGGAACATTTATTTAACTGCAATAAGTTCAGATAATGAGACGGTTTTAGATTTGATGTGTTCTGGTGGAAGAAAGCTACATGATCCCAGAGAACACTCTTCAAATTCTAATCTCATCATTCATGCAATTTATATGGCATGTTCTGTACGAGAAAAAGAAGCAGCAATTGCAGCCAATATCCCCTGTTTTCCTGCAGCTCTATATAAACTTACAGCAGATTACGCAATCGAGGATTTAGTGGGTTATTCGGGTGTGACACGTACTCCTGTTTTTTGGAAAAAACTCATGACTTATGGCGCAATTATTCAACAACAGCTAGTTAAACAGGCTGAAGCTGAAGGTTTAAAAGGACGAGTTATTTCTTTGGAACATGAAAATGCTGTTTTAAGAAAGAGAGTGCAGGAATTAGAAACTTTAAGAAGTAAAATGATGGAATTACAAAGTAGAGTTGAGGCATTGACAGGCAGATTGGATGCGGCACCTTTTTCGGTACCTCCTTTGCCGTTACCTTTTGTGAGATTCTCAGCACCCGGATCACTTGCGTCGTCCGTATCTGCATCATTATCTGTAACAGCTTCATCAGATCCTGATATGAATATGGGTAGCATTAAACCCGCAAGGCCAGCTGCTTAAATATATTTCGTTGTAAACGTCATTATTTTTGAGGCAAAGGACATCACTGTAGATATAGGTTTGGGGAATTCTATTCCCCCCTTGTCTAAGGCTTTTGTTGCATGCGCTAATTCATCTTTTCGCATTTGTTCTAAGATAACTCGACTTTGTTTGTCGTTAGGAGATATCTTTTCTAAATGACTGTCGAGATGATGAACGACTTGATGTTCAGTTTCTGCTAAAAAACCCAGACTGATTTTATCGCCCATCAAGCCTGCAATTAATCCTATTGTAAAAGATCCCAAATACCAAATAGGATTTAAAAAACTGGTTCGACCCTTTAACTCTTTAATGCGTTTGGCACACCAATCCAGGTGTTGTTGTTCTTCGGAAGCCGCTTCTTTAAATGTTTCAGAAAGCGCGGGCTCTCGAGCAATGAGGGCTTGTGCTTGATAAAGTGCTTGGGCACAAACTTCACCACTGTGATTGATCCGCATGAGTGCTACAGATTTTTGTCGTTCCGTTTCAGAGAGAGAGGGAGAGGGTTCAATTTCAATATTAGAAATGGACACTTGAGTTGACGGGCGGACAAGCTTATCAAAACGAATGATGAAATTATCAAACGGCGTATAGTGTCGCATGTTTAAATCAAAATACAGATTTAATTAGTTAATTAACAAATGTAAGATGTTATGCGATCGCTTCTTCCTTTTCATCTTCAAACCTTTCCATTTTGCTTGTTTCAAGATTAATAGGGCTTAGATCGGCTCCTTCCAATTTACGTAATAAGGAAGCCAAATTTTGCTCCCACTGAGTTTGTCGATTTTTTAAAGCGGCATTATCAGCATGCAAAGCTCTATTTTTTTCTTCTAATTCTTCAATTTGGATGTGTAAGAGCTCAATAATTTCTATCGCACTGTCGATTTTATCTTCAAGTTGCTGTAACAATTGACTAGACATGTTCCTTCTCCTTTGTGAAACTCGTATTTGTAACTTAAGCTAAGTTGTAAATAATAACTTAAGTTAATTGTAGCTTAAGCATAGCTCGAGTTGTAGAGTAGTAAACAATTTGTGGTAAACAAAATTGTGGAAAAAATCATGGGAAAATCGGATCCTAGTAAGCCAACATTATGGCAAGTCATTGTCAGTGTTCTAGGCGCTTTTTTTGGGGTCCAAAGCAGTGAGGTGAGGGAGCGCGATTTTACCCGAGGACATGCTTGGTGGGTGTATGTGACTGTTGGGGTTATTTTTTGCTTAATTTTGGTAGGAACCCTAATTGCCATTGTTAAAATAATTTTAGTTCAGCATGGTGTTTCTTAAAGGAGTTGGGCGGGGACAGGTTTTGGGCGGACACAGAGGTCCGCCCCTACAGGGGCGCCCGGGAGAGGGTTTGGTTATTAATAAAATATTGTAGCAAGTTCTATGCCTTTTTGTTCCATAATCGAACGCAACAGTTTTAAGGCTTCCACTTGAATTTGACGGACTCGTTCACGGGTTAAACCTACTTCAATGCCGACTTCTTCTAAAGTGGCTTCTTCAAATCCTCGCATGCCAAAACGTCGTAATAAAATGGAACGTTGTTTCTCATTTAACATGCCAAGACAATCTTCCAACTGACTTTCTAGATTTTTATCTTCTAGAATTTGAGCAGGGCCATCAGCATCATGATCGGTGAGTGCCTCAAGCAAAGGTTTTTCGGTATCTTCACCCATGGGAGTGTCTACCGATAAAGTGCGTTCATTGAGTCTTAACAGTCGATTGACATCTTCGGGTGCGATATCCAATGCTTTGGCGATATCTTCGAAGGTAGGTTCATGATCTAATTGTTGTGTAATTTCTCGTGCTTTTCGTAAATATACATTCAATTCTTTAATAATATGAATGGGCAAACGGATAGTTCTGGTTTGATTCATGATGGCACGTTCAATATTTTGTCGTATCCACCAAGTTGCATAAGTAGAAAAACGAAAACCACGTTCTGGATCGAATTTTTCGACGGCTCGAATAAGTCCAAGATTTCCTTCTTCGACAAGATCTAAAAGCGCAAGACCCCGATTTAAATACCTGCGTGCAATTTTGACAACCAGACGAAGATTACAACGCACCATATGATTCCTTGCCTTTTCATCTCCTTTACGTGCAAGACGTGCATAATGCACTTCTTCTTCCGCACTTAATAAGGGAGAAGCACCAATTTCAATCAAATACAATTGAGTAGGATCAGCATCTGGTTTACGACTTTGTTTAAGGGAGGTCACCGAATCCGAAGGATCAGGTGCTTCCCAGTTTGTTTCGGGACTTACTTCTATTGGGGTGGGTTCTGCTTCCGCAAAAAGCTCTTCTTGTTGTAATTCATTTTGTAATTCACTGTCTTCCGAGATTTCTTCTAAAAGTACATCATCACTTTCATCATTCACTTTTTCCCAATTTAGCATGACACCTCCCTTATTTGCTGTGTGTAATACATTCCTAATACACTCCTTCCTTGGGGATGGGTTTACTTAACTTATTTTTTATTTTTTGAATTTTATTTTTGGATTTCTTCTCAACCCTAATTATTAGTAATAATACTTTTTTGGAATAAATACAATTTTTTGATTAAATTTAGTGTATTAATTTTTAGGTTAGTAACTTTAAATGGCTGTTTCATGCAATTTGCGTGATACTCTCTTTAGAGTAGTGTATTATATTGGGGAGATAAAAGGGGTAGGGTATGACGCGATCTCAGTTAATTCAAATATTGTTCGAAAAGCAAAATCATTTATCTTTTAAAGAAACAGAATTGTTGGTAAAGCTTGCGTTTGATCAAATGTCTTTTGCTCTTGAACGGGGAAATCGGATTGAAATTCGTGGCTTTGGCAGTTTTTCAGTGCGTCATCATCCACGAAGACAAGCTAGAAATCCAAAAACAGGAAAAGATGTTATAAAAGAAGAAAGTTACACAGCTCATTTTAAGCCTGGTAAAGAGTTACGTGATCGGGTTAATAGTCATGCTGAGCAATATCCCATTGTTGAAGAGGAGTAAAAATAATGATTATTTTGGGAGGCTGTAAATTGAAATTGGGACGCAATAAATTAAGAAACTATAAAATTTTGGCATTGATGTGCTCTTCTATGATGGTACCACTTGCTTGGGCGGATTTTGAAGTAAGGGACGAAAACGCTGTGGATTATTATGGGAATGCTCAATCAAGTCGTTTTCGTAAAGCAGTAACAGGCGGTGATCCCTTAACACCCCGACAACAATTAGAAATCGAAGAAGCAATCCCTATGCGAGAAACTAAACACTATTATGCTCGTGTCCGTGTTAATCAAGGTCATTTATCATTAAATACTTTAAAGAACGCGGGAGGAGGCACGCTTGCACAAAAAAGCCAAAGTAAGAGTCAAGCAGGATTAGAATTTGCTATTGGGTATGTATTCTCACCCTCCATGAGAATGGATGTAGAATATTTAGTGAATAAGAATTTTCAATATTCTGCTAGCCCATTTTTTTTAGGGACTGGTCTTACAACAAGCTTAACTTCTCAAATTAAAAACAATACCGTTTTAGCAAATGTTTATTATGATATTACGGGGTTTTCCAGATTTTTACCTTATTTAACCGCAGGGGTTGGTGTTTCAGCCAATAGCGTTAATTCAACGTTATCACCCGCTGCAATTGCAAATACCACAAATAAATCTCTTAATCTTGCTTGGCAGGTTGGTTTAGGTTTGCGAATTGGATTTTTAAATCGCTGGTATGTGGATGGGGGTTATCGTTATATCACATTGGCACAAGGTTTAAGAATTCAACCTGGAAATGGGATTAAATTAACTGGGAATTATACCCAGAGTATCTTGAGTATTGGTCTTAATTATCTGTTTTAATTTCTTGCGATGAGCTAGTTTCAAAAAATTGAAATTTCTCGTCATCTCAGATCTGTTTACCTACACGGTTTCCATGGTTATTAGTTTTGTAAAATGTCAAATATTATCCTATAGTTAAAATATAAGATAAAACTTTATTTTAAGGAGATTAATATGGCAAGACATATCCCTCCTCCTTCCAAATCATCTGGTGCTGTGAAAAAAATAGGAGACTTACCCCCTGCAGTTCTTGAAGTTCTTGCGAACATTCCTCTTCCCGCAGGAGTAGACCGAAAGGCAGTGTTAGAGTTAGGTATTAATGATCCAGTAGATAAAAATACGGGTGAAACACTATTAGCTTTAGTTCTTAAGCACCCAAAAGTGGTGAAAATTTTGCTTGATCATGGAGCTAACCCTAATGTTGAATTTTTTGAAGAAAGTTTGCAAAGGCCTTATATGACCGGACCGGTTTTAGTGCTTCGCGAATATGCAAATCCAGCTTTTCGAAGGAGTGCTTTATTTCGTGCGCTTGATTTAAACCGAGAATCTGCAGCAGTTCTTATATCACGCAAAGAGGTTAACGTAAATCAACTGGGTCGCCGCAGCAATTGCAAATACTACCAATAAATATTAAACAAGACCAACTTTTATATCATTTTCCGCATTTTGATTTACTATAGATAAGAGCGCAAATAGTTGGCATCTCTCCCTGTTAAGAATTCCATGAAATTGTAAGATGGAAGAAATCCCAGTAACTTTTTTGCTTTTTCGATAACATAAACTCTATCTATTGTTTTCGGAAATGTCCATCCTCGATCCTGAAATATGTTTTGGGCATAAGGATAGTGTTTGCTTATTACAATATCTGCATGATGATAAAGATCATTAAGCTCAGACGAATTAAAAGGTGTTTGGCTGGAAATATTCATTATATCGAAACCTTTGATATTCGAAGTTATGGCTAATCTAAGTGCTAATACAACATCGTGAATGCCAATGCCGCGATAAAGGCGATAAATAGCCATGAGCCTTGCATCTTCAGGAAAACATCTTGATATTCTCAAGCACAAGCAAGACAATAACCCGCTATTCGTTGCCTCACGACATAATTCTTCCCCTGCTAGTTTTGTTTCATCATAGATATCTCTAGGTTGCGGTTGTAATTCTTCGGTAACCCATACAGCTTTTTGAGGATGAACCATTGCATGACCATAGATCGATGTTGTGCTTGTGAAAACGAATCGAGACACTTTGTTTTTTAAGCATGCATTTAGCAAGTTTTCCGTACCCCAAACATTAACATCCCAAAATGTCTTGTCATCGTGGACTCCAATATGCTGAGGGAGAAGTGCTGCAGTGTGGACAACAATATCAGCTTTTCCAATAAGCTTTACAATTTCAGTGCTTTGAATATCCATAGTATGTGTAGTATAAGGTCCCGAGTTAATATCTACGCCGATGATCGTGTAATCATTGCGTAAAGATGCGGCTATTGCACTGCCTATCCGCCCAGATGAACCTGTTACTAAGATAGTGATAGTATTTCTCCTGAGTTCCAGCCAAATAAAAAATTAATTATCTCAAAATTGGATGTTGAATGCAAAATATTCTTTTATCAATTTGATGAGTTTTTAAACCGAAACTAATCACAAAGTATTGTATAAAATTATTCGTGTAATATGCGATTTCCTAAATTTCAAGCAGCTCGAGGTAGTTGATCAAACCTTGCAGATTATTTTTTCTATTTGAATTGCGGGATATAGCGTTGATTTACTTTCTTTTTGAAGTTTTTGAAAAAAATCATCCATCACTAGAGCAATTGGGGCATATCGTTTAATGGTGGTTGCAAGAGCAGGTGCTAATTTACCGCGTTTACCTGCGATATATTCACGAAGGCTAATTTCCCATCGTTCTTTTCCAAAAATAGCGGTAATAATGCAGTGCAGTAAATTTACAGCAGCGCAAGCCTGATCATAAGTTTGATGATGCCTTAAAAATTCAATTTCTGGTTTGGATAATTCAAATTTTGATGACAAAGCCAAGCCAAAATCGCTAAAATAGAGTAACTCACCATCGGTGAGTATATTCTCAAAGTGCGCATCAAAATGCATCAGGCCATGCGTATTCATATACGTATTTGTGGCTTTGAGTTGTTCATCGACAGATGTAACAGCTGACTCAGCTGTATCCCCACCCTTGACAATTTGAACATTTAGCCATTGATACAAATGTTGTGGAATGTATTCAAGAAATAGTACTACATTAGTGGTGGCTGTATTAAGCGCTTCAACGCGTTTGCGAATAGCGCTGCAATTCTCCCAATATTGACTAATTTTCTCAACATCTTCCCAATATCCTACACTGATATCGCTAGGCAGAATACGCCAATGATACATGATGGGGAAATTTGCGCATTCGTCTGTGATCACCCAGTTGGTTGTCATGATATGAGCTGCAAGTTCACGCCATGCTCCAAAGCCAGCAGATCCAATACCATATTGATAACACATTGGTAAATCAAAAAAATTGGCTGTTGACATAACATTCTGAGGCAGCTGTTCAAGATCAGTGAGTGGTACTTTTTTAACAAACACCGGAATTTCGTCGATAGAAATTAAAGCGGATTTTCCACCGATACCTTCATGCATTGGTTTTGCATCAGCCAAGATTTGCTTGAGCCTTTCATTGCTAAGGCATGCAAGGCTTGTCGAGACAGTATTGTATTGTTTGATTCGACGTTGAAATTTATTCATACATATTTGTACTAATTTTTGACCTATTATCTAGTATGTCGTGTCAGATCACGTGTCTGACACCATAGATCTGTAAAATATACGATACATTTTGTATTATCAAATAATTTATTTTGGGTTAAATCTTTGCACAGTTAATTGTTATTTGCATTAAGTCTTTCTTTTATATAAACTAGTCAATAGACCAGTTGATAATAGGAGATGTATATGCACCTTAAAACCGTGGGTTCCTACGAAGCCAAAACACATTTACCTGCGTTATTAGATTCTGTGGCACAGGGTGAACGAATTGTAATTACTCGAAAAGGGGTGCCTGTGGCTATTTTGTCCCCTTATCAAAATGCTAAGCCCACAATTGAAAACACCATTAAAGCTTTAATGCAATTTCGCAAAAAATTACATTTAAAGGGTCTATCAATTCGAGAGATGAGAGAAGAAGGTAGACGATTTTGAAAGCGTTTGTATTAGACTGTTCGGTCACGATGGCTTGGTGTTTTGATGATGAAGCTAATGAACAATCAGATCAAGCGCTAGTTTTATTAAAAAACGGGAAAGCAGTTGTTCCAGCGATATGGCCATTAGAAGTTCTAAATGTGCTACATGTTAGTGAAAGAAAAAAGCGTATTAGTGTCTCACAATCAAATACCTTCATCAGCCTCCTAAATGCGCTTCCCATTGAAATTGATATGAGTTTACATGATTCACTCAACAAAACAATATTGGAAATTTCACGCCAATATTCAATTTCAGCTTATGATGCGGCTTATTTGGAATTAGCCAAGCGAAGAACAATCCCATTATTTTCTTTTGATAAAATTTTGATTGAAACTGCGAAAAAGTTTGATGTCGAAATAAACCCTTTGTGATGTGGAATATATTCAAAAGCGCTAATTTTCATATGACCCTTCAAAATGGTCGGGGTGACAGGATTCGAACTTGCGACCCCTGCCTCCCGAAGGCAGTGCTCTACCAGGCTGAGCTACACCCCGAATTGATTGGTTAACCGGTTTTTAACTGGTTCTTTCAAGTGCAAATTGAGCTAAAGCATGTGCTCCTTCACGGTACACGGATGCCGGGAGTTGCAGCAATGCCTCTTGGGCTCGTTTTACTTCAATTTGTGCGAAGCGAACAGTGTATGCAATTGAACCGGTTCTTTCAATGGCTTTTTGAACAGCTGGGAGATCTTCCGTTTTTCTTTCTTGGATAGCATGTTTTATAAGACGAACATCGGCAGCATTCCCATTTTGAATAGCATGAATAAGGGGTAATGTGACTTTTCCTTCGGCAAGATCATTGCCAATATTTTTCCCAGTTTGCGAAGGAGAAGCTTGATAATCCATCATGTCATCTATCAGTTGAAAAGCGGTACCCAGATGCATTCCATAAAGAGCCATGGCTTGTTGTATGGAAGGCGTTGCATTAGAGAGGACAGCACCCAATTGTGTTGCTGCTTCAAATAATTTAGCGGTTTTAGATCGAATAATATTGAGATAAATACCTTCAGTGATTTCTGGATTATGTCGATCGATGAGTTGTAAAACTTCGCCTTCGGCCATGGTATTGGTTGTTTCAGCCATAATTTGCATGACTCGTTGGTTTGCCACGGATGTTAAAATTTGAAATGCACGAGAATAAATAAAATCACCCACCAGAATAGCCGCTTTATTTCCCCATACTGTATTTGCTGTTTGTCGCCCACGTCTTAGGTGGGAGTTATCCACCACATCGTCATGTAATAAAGTCGCAGTATGGATAAATTCAATCACAGTCGCCAGGTCAATATCTTGTTTGCCTTTGTAGCCGCATGCTTTTGCAATAAGCAGCAAGACTAAGGGCCTTACCCTTTTTCCTCCACCTTGAACGAGGTGTTTCCCAATATCATTAATGAGATTGAGACTAGAGTGTAGTGATTTTAAAATAAAGTCATCGACTGCTTGAAAATTTTCTGTGACCAGTTCTTTAATGGCGTTAAATTGCATAGTGTCTTCCCTTTAGAAACCGAATATAAGGCTTATTGGGGTTAAATGGCAAGGGGATGGCGTTTCATGTGTTGTCCACTGTAGGGGCGGACCCCTGTGTCCGTCCAAAACCAAAACGGGTGTAAAAAAGGCCTTGCAGCTTGCCTGCCTTTCTCGTAAAATGTCAGACCTTAATATCAGTATTTTTTAGTTGATGGGGTATCACATGCATGCGGTAATGGTTAGCGGTGGGCAGCAATTCCGAGTAAAAGAAGGTCAGTTACTTAAGCTAGAAAAGCTAGAAGCTGAGCCCGGGAGCTCTATCGAGTTTGATAATGTACTTATGATTTTAGATGGGGAACAGGTTCAAATTGGAGCACCCAATCTTAAAGGTTTTAAGGTGAAGGCTGATGTCATTGGGCATGGTCGTGGTGATAAGATACACATCATCAAATTTAGACGACGTAAGCACCATAAAAAACAAATGGGACATCGGCAGTGGTATACCGAAGTCAGAATTACTGGGATCATTGCAGCATAAATCAGTGCGGGATAAGCTAGAGCTAGGGGTTTAATAAAATGGCACATAAGAAAGCAGGTGGTAGTTCAACTAATGGACGTGATTCAGCAGCGCAGCGTTTAGGTGTTAAGCGTTTTGGTGGTCAGTGGGTGAAAGCGGGTAATATTTTAGTTCGTCAACGCGGAACTAAATTTCATCCAGGTAAGAATGTTGGACGTGGCAGTGATGATACACTTTTTGCCAAAGCAACTGGTTTTGTGAAATTTGAAATTAAAGGCCCTAAGAATCGTCAGTTTGTGAGTATTATTGAAGATGCGGGTAAGGAAGCTGCTGCAGGGTAATTTATAAAAAAATAATAAAAAATAAACACCTTAAAGCTTAAGCCTAAAGCTAGGCCCTAAATAAAAATCTTTTTTGAATCTTCTTAATATTAAATTAATAAGCACTTATGAAATTCGTTGATGAAGTTACCATTTCAATCCAAGCGGGGAAAGGCGGCGATGGCTGTTTAAGTTTTCGTCGTGAAAAATTTATTCGATTTGGTGGGCCAAATGGTGGTGATGGGGGCAATGGAGGCAGTATTTATCTTGAGGCTGATCCTGATCTCAACACCCTGATTGATTATCGTTTTCATAAGCATTTTAAGGCCGAAAAAGGTCAACATGGAATGGGGAGTGAGTGCACTGGAAAAGGGGGAGAAGATCTCATCCTAAAAGTTCCTGTGGGTACAATTGTTTGGGATGCAGATACGCATGAACAAATGGGAGACTTAGTAAAACCCAAAGAACAGATATTAGTGGCTAAAGGAGGCTTTCATGGATTGGGGAATATGCGCTTTAAAAGCAGCCGTAACCAAGCGCCTCGTCAAACCACTAAAGGTAAATTGGGGGAATCTCGAAAACTTCGTCTAGAACTTAAATTATTGGCTGATGTGGGGTTATTAGGGTTACCAAACGCCGGAAAATCCACCTTTATTCGGGCAGTTTCTGCCGCTACCCCTAAAGTTGCTGATTATCCATTTACTACATTACACCCTCATTTAGGGGTGGTAAAAATAGGTCCGGGTCAGAGTTTTGTTATTGCAGATATTCCAGGTGTTATAGAGGGTGCTGCAGAAGGTGCGGGATTGGGTTTGCGTTTTTTGAAACACTTGGTTCGTACAAAACTCTTATTACATATTATTGATATTGCACCTATTGATGGCTCTGATCCTGTTTTTAATGCGAAAACTATTGCGCATGAACTTGAAAAATTTAGCCCCGAATTAGCAGAGCGTGAACGTTGGTTGGTATTAAATAAAATTGATCTATTAGATGATGAAGAGCGGGAAGCCCGGTGTAAAACTATTATTTCGGCATTAGATTGGCAAGGACCCGTTTTTCAGATTTCGGGATCAGAAAGACGAGGAACGTTAGAATTATGTTATAAGATGATGGAATGGCTCACAGAGTGGAAGCTCATGCATGCTCATTCTGATATGAATTCTAATTCTGACACACATTTGGGTTCTGATTTTCTTAATTCAGAGTCTCTGAATTCTAAACCTGAGTTTCCCCCAACTATTTAGAACCCATTGCTTTAATTTGTGTAATTAGCCGACTTTTATGTCGAGCAGCTTTATTTTTATGGATAAGCCCTTTGGTTGCTAAGCGATCAACCATGGAGGTTGCCAATCGATATTCACTCAAAGCCAACTCCTGGTTACCTTCAGAAATAGCTTTAATAGTACGTTTTAAGAAGGTACGCATGCTTGAGCGTCGGCTAGCATTGTGTTGACGACTTTTTTCAGACTGCCGTGCACGTTTTTTTGCTTGAGGTGTATTGGCCAAGGTAGTACTCCAAATAAGTTAACAATCTTAAAAATCTTAAATAATAGGGAGCATTATATCCCTTAAATTGAGTTATTTGTCAAGAGGGTGATGATCAACTGTTAAGAACAAGCCAATTGTCCGCCTTTTTAGAACACACGCTGTTTATCTGGTCTAGAGGTATGTATATCCCCGTAAAAAGAGCTCGTGACCTATTTTACATATTTTATATGTATGATTATGGTTCTAAGGCAAAAAATATAGTAGAATAATAAAAGAGAGACAAGAATTTAAAAATATAAATTAAACAGAATTATTATTAGAAGGAAAATATATTTATGGCGGCAAAACCAACAAATTACAATGAGATATATGACAATATATATAAGGATTTAGGACAATTTCTTGTTAAGCTACGGGCTTTAAACAGTGATTTAGAGATAAGCAATTGGGGCACCATTAGTCATGACTCTCGTTTTAGAGAGTTGGGGAAACTTATTGAGGATTGTAGTAAGAAAAGTCTTAAGCTCAGAGATACGGATGCGGATGTACCTTTAAAAAAGATGATAGAAAATCTTCTGGCCCAATGGAGCACTTTAGAAAATATATCGTATACCAGTCCCACTCCCTCTAGGGTGTACCAGGAATCTTTTAAACAACGCTGTAAGGATCTCGAAACTAAAAGAGTGGTGGTAAACATTAGGATGGCATTTCTTGCACGAATAAGTGCTCTGAGTGAGAAGGCAACGAGCTCGGCCACACCAAAAGCGACTTCTACAGTGGTTTTGGCAGCAGACAATTGTTCATCACCACCTGCGTCATCATTTCCCCTTCTACTGTCCAACAAACATGATGAACGTAAAGACCGTAAAGACCGTAAAGAGTTAGTGGAAACACCCACAAATATTCATATTCCAGGACATATTTATGAGGAATTGGTGGAATGTACACAGAAACTGTCAGCTTTTTTAGAAGAGATTAATAAATTATTGTCAACTCTTCCTTGGGACAAAGAATGCGATAAAAACAAAAAAGAGGCCTTAGAACGATTGCGAGGGATCAAAACAGCTTTTAACAATATGCCATCACTGTTTTTTGATCATAACCTGACAAAATTGAATGGATGGGTCGAGCCTATAGATTTTCCATTGGAACAAACTGGGATAATATTACGATTTAGAGCACTTCAGAAAGGGCTAAAATCATTATGTCAAGATCCTAGTGATGCTAGAGTGGATGAAATTGTTAGGGATAGTATCAGATTAACTGAACTGAATAAAACAGGACAGTTTTGTGAAGCGCTCGATGAAAGTCGAGCAGCTGTGATTGTGATTTCTTTGGGAAGTGCTGGTGAAGAAGTTCAACAACGATGTCCAAAGTTTTCGAAAGACTTAGCTCAAAATTCTTCGGTTGACGTGCTCAATGTTGATCCTGGGTTTAGTCAAGATGCTGTTGTGGATCCATTGTCATCAGGCCGTTTGTCTGTACGTCGATATGCTGGAAAGTTGACGACCTCCAGTCCTGATTTCAGAGAGTTGATGGACCATTTCAAGGCAAGAATTGATGACATTTTGACTCATACATCACAAAATGTAGTATTATTTTGCAATGAGTCACCGTTTTTATGCGAAATTTTTCGTGAGATTGGCATTAAACATCATGATAAAATAGGCAATCGATTAAGTATTGTCGGGAATAGCGGTTGTCATGGTCAGCCAGTGTTTGTATTTGCAAAAGCTCTTTTTGAACGAGGGTCTGAAGATTTACTTGCTTCTACAATGGGAGCTTGGGAAAAAATATTGCAGGGTAAATATAGACCTGCGAGTGCAGGAGTATCAGCAGGTTTCAGCTATGCTGGAGAACCAGGGACAGATTGGTCGGGATTATCCTATGAGGAAATTAGACGTAGAACCCGAGAACACAACAGTGCAGAAAATCTTGAGATTTGGAGAGAGGAATTTGCTACTTTAGGACAATTGTACCCTAACATAGAAAGCATTCCTGCAAAGGGAGTTTTTCCAACCCCAACAAGTACGCTGAGGAAAAAACCTTGATGGTTATGGTGCAAATCTTGACATTGGACATTGAAGTAAAAAAACAGTTGGTTATTATTCAATGTCCAATGTCAAGATTTGACACCATGACCAAAAATCCTTTGAGGTATTCGGATCCTTCAAGGCTTGGATGTAAAGGGTGATCAAACCCTGCAGATAAGCTTTGTACAATCCTTCCAGTTCTTTGGGTTTTATGAAGTGCTTCGGCCAAGCAACTTTTAAGATCACTACTTTTGACGTGATAAGAACAAGAGGCAATCATTAATAATCCTTGATTAGCGACCAATTGGATCCCCTTATTGATTAATTTTTCATATCCTTTTAGGCCAACGATTAAATCTTTCTTAGATTTTACAAAAGCAGGGGGATCAAGTAATACTCTATCAAAAACTTGTTTATCATTAATTCGATTTTCCATGTCGTGGAAAACTTCCTCACAAATAAATTCGCACGTGGGAGAAACACCATTAAGTATTGCGGACTGCCGCGCATTTTGTAAGGCAGATTCTGAACGATCAACGCCAATAACCTGTTTTGCACCCTGTTTTGCCGCTTGTATGCTAAATCCACCACTGTAACAAAAATAATCTATGACTGTTTTATTTTTAGAAAGGAGAGAAAGCGCTTTACGATTTTCACGATGATCATAGAACCAGCCTGTTTTTTGGCCCGCTGAAATGTCAACTTCAAAGAGGGTATCATTTTCTATAATTGATAACGTATGGATTGCTTTTCCGATAACTTCAGGTTCTAGAATGTTTAAGCCTTCGGTTTGTCGAACAGGAGCATCTTTTTTTATGTAAATAGTTGTAGGATTAAAAACATTTTTGAGTGCTTCGAGTAAACAAGTTTGTAATTTTTCCATCCCTTGGGTGTTTATTTGAACGACAAAAACAGAATCGAAACGATCGATGATAAGGCCCGGAAGAAGATCAGCTTCTGCGTGGATCAGCCGATAAAAAGGTGTTGGGTAAAAAGTTTCTCGAATAGAAAGCGCATTTTGTAGCCGGCGGCTAAAAAATTCAGTATCAATGGGTTCAGCACTATTCCAAGATAGCGCTCTAAAAGTAATTAAAGAATGCTTGTTAAAATAACCGGTTGCTACGGGATTATTTTTATGTAGCACTTGCACTAATTGCCCAGGCTCAAAAGATTTAGTTTGATTACTTTGAATGATTTCATTGTTGTAAAGCCAAGGAAAACCATTTAAAAAACGTTTGTGGTAGCCTGGGAGAATTTGGATTTGTGGAAGCATGAGATTAAACCTAATTTATACCTAATTGATATCTAATAACTAGCAATGTAATGCGAGTCAGGTTACTATGTGGGGATGTGAAAGTCAAAGGAGAATGGGGACAAGGTGCAGTGGATGATGGTGTCAAATCTTGACATTAGACATTGAATAAAAGTACTAACTGTTTTTTTCCTCAATGTCTAATGTCAAGATTTGACACCATCACCACCATCAGACCTCCTCAAAGTTATGAGTATACAGCTTTTAAAATCGACTACGACAGTTGGTGGGATGACCCTTATTTCTCGTATATTGGGATTTATACGAGATATGGTTGCTGCCCATTTTTTTGGTGCCAGCTTAGGGTATGATGCCTTTATTGTTGCTTCTAAAATTCCAAACTTTATGCGGCGTTTATTTGCTGAGGGTGCTTTTTCTCAAGCTTTTGTGCCTATTTTAGCGGAATATAAAACACAAAAAACACATTCTGAAGTACAGCAATTTGTTAATCGAGTCGCGGGGACATTGGCAACGGTGTTAATCGGGGTGACTGTTGTAGGAATTGTCATTGCGCATTTATTGGTATTTATATTTGCACCTGGGTTTGATGAAGCCAGATTGAATCTAGCTTCAGGCATGCTGCAAATTACGTTTCCTTACCTATTACTGATTTCGTTGACTGCATTTGCAGGGGGTATTTTAAATACCTATGGGCGGTTTGCGGTACCGGCATTTACGCCGGTGTTTTTAAATATCATGATGATCTTAGCAGCACTGTTTTTGTCTCCTTTACTTTCGGAACCGGTCACAGCGATGGCATGGGGCATATTGTTAGGGGGCATGGTACAGTTATTTTTTCAATTTCCATTTTTAAGAAAGATCCATTTAATGCCTTTGCCAGAATTTGCTTGGAGCGATCCAGGCGTACGTCGAATTTTAACCTTGATGACTCCAGCGTTATTAGGTGTCTCGGTTAATCAATTGAATTTGATGTTAGGTTCTGTCTTTGCCTCATTTTTGCCTGTAGGGAGTGTTTCTTGGCTTTTTTATGCTGAACGGTTGATGGAATTTCCGCTGGGGGGATTTGGGGTAGCTTTAGCAACGGTTGTTTTACCTAAATTATCTCATCAACACACCAAAGAAGAGAAAAATGGGTTTTCAGCAACTTTAGATTGGGGGATCCGCTGGGTACTATTAGTTGGGTTACCCGCGTCATTGGGTTTGATTTTGTTGGCGGGGCCGTTATTAACAACTTTATTTCAATCGGGACGATTTACCGATCGTGATGTTATGATGAGTCAACAGGCGTTGATGGCGTATGGTGTAGGGATCTTAGGCTTTATGTTGGTAAAAATATTGGCTTCTGCTTATTATGCAAAACAAGATATTAAAACGCCCGTTCGATTTGCGATAATAACGGTGGTCACCAATATAGTATTGAGTGTCTTATTAATTATGCCTTTAGCACATGCAGGGTTAGCCTTAGCAACTTCGCTTGCTGCTTTAGGAAATGCGGGTCTTTTAGGATTTGGATTATTACGTCGAAAAATTTATCAGATCCAACCGGGATGGGGCTTATTATTTTTAAGATTAGGCTTGGCGTGTGGTGTAATGGCAGCAGTCATTACTTATTTTTGTCCAGATTTGGAAGCTTGGTTTAGCTGGGGAGTGGGTAAGCGTGTGATGATGCTTGCCATGTTGATTGTGACCAGTGGTTTGGCGTATATTGTAACCCTTTTTGCTTCTGGGTTGCGTTTGCATCATGTGCTGGTAAAGGCAAGCGATCTTTAAATATGTTGATATGTTCGTAGATATTTGGAATGGATGAAAAATGAGTGAAAACTACAAAGACACTTTAAATTTGCCGAATACGGCATTTCCTATGAAAGCAAATTTATCGCAACGTGAGCCAGATATTTTAAAGCGTTGGGATAATATTCAGTTATATCAAAAAATCCAAGAAAAAGGACAAAGAAAACCGAAGTTTATTTTACCGGATGGCCCGCCTTATGCGAATGGCGATATTCATTTGGGACATGCAGTAAATAAAATTTTAAAAGACTTGGTTATCAAGTCTAAAATTTTAAGTGGATACAGGGCGCCCTTTATTCCAGGTTGGGATTGTCATGGTTTACCCATTGAGCTTAACGTTGAAAAACAAGTTGGCAAACCTGGCGTTAAAGTAGATGCTAAAACATTTCGTCAAAAGTGTCGGGAGTATGCTTTAAAGCAAGTTGATGCTCAGCGATCAGGATTTATTCGTCTTGGGGTATTAGGGGATTGGAACAATCCTTATATGACGATGGATTATACTTACGAAGCAGATACCATCCGAGCTTTGGCAAAAATTGCGGATAAAGGTCATTTGCATAAAGGGTATAAACCGGTTCATTGGTGTATAGAATGTGGTTCTGCCTTAGCAGAAGCGGAAGTGGAGTATAGTGATAAGACGTCTCCCGCGATTGATGTGTGTTTCCCAGTGGTGGGAGAGAATATTAAAAATTTAGAGAAAATTTTTAATGTTAATGTAAAAGAAGCCGCTTCTATTTGTGTGGTTATTTGGACAACCACACCTTGGACCTTGCCAGCCAATCAAGCCGTTGCCGTGCATCCAGATTTAAGATATGCCTTAGTTAAAATACAGGATAAATATTTGATTTTGGCTTCTGATTTGCTGGATGCTGTTGCAGAGCGGATGCAGGGTTCTGTAGATCAAAAATTTCAAAAAGTTGCAGAATCTTTAGGGCATACATTAGAAGGATTGTTGATTCAACATCCTTTTTATAATGAACGAACTGTACCTATTGTGTTAGGTGAACATGTCACCATTGATACGGGAACAGGGTGTGTTCATACTGCTCCGGTGCATGGAATAGATGATTATCACTTGGGTTTAAAATATCATTTGCCTTTAGATAATCCTGTTGGGGCCAATGGGTGTTATGTTGCAGGCACACCCCTTTTTGCAGGAGAACATGTCTTTAAAGCCAATGATAAAGTCATTGCAGTGTTGAAAGAAAAAGGACATTTATTACATTTTGAAAATGTTCAACACAGTTATCCTCATTGTTGGCGACATAAAACGCCTTTGATTTTTAGAGCAACGCAGCAATGGTTTATTGGAATGGACCAAAATGGGCTTCGCGAGCAATCTTTGGAAGCCATTGCCAAGGTTCAGTGGGTACCTAATTGGGGGCAGGCACGGATCCATGGATTAATTGCCGAGAGACCTGATTGGTGTATATCGCGACAACGCACTTGGGGTGTCCCAATGAGTTTGTTTGTGCATAAAGACACAGGAGAGCTTCATCCTAGAGCATTAGAATTAATGGAAGAGGTTGCTAAGAAGATAGAAAAAGTCGGTGTCGATGCTTGGTATGATTTAGATCCTAAAGAGCTTTTAGGTAATGACACAGAATTTTATGAAAAATCTCCCGATACTTTGGATGTTTGGTTTGATTCAGGGGTTTATCATGCCTGTGTATTAGAAAGGCGATCGGAGCTTGCTTTTCCAGCCGATTTGTATTTAGAAGGCTCCGATCAACATCGAGGATGGTTTCATTCTTCATTGTTAACTTCTGTTGCAATGCATAATCTTGCGCCTTATAAGCAAGTTCTAACGCATGGATTTACGGTGGATGCGCATGGGCATAAGATGTCCAAATCCTTGGGAAATGTGATTGCACCTGATAAAGTCATTAATTCATTGGGTGCAGATATTTTACGCTTATGGGTAGCAGCAACAGATTATCGTGCTGAGATGGTGGTTTCAGATGAGATTTTAAGACGCATGTCTGATACTTATCGTCGTATTCGCAATACCGCACGATTTCTGCTAGCCAATTTACATGGTTTTGATCCTTTGGAAGATTTGGTTCCTTTAAATGATTTATTAGTTTTGGATACTTGGGTTGTGGAACGTGCTCGAAATTTACAAGTGGAAATCTTAGAAGCCTATCAAGAGTATCAGTTTCACAGTATCTATCAAAAAATTCACAATTTTTGTGCGATTGATCTCGGTAGTTTTTATCTCGATATTATCAAAGATAGACAATATACGGGTAAAAAAGAGGGTTTGCCTCGTCGTTCAGCTCAAACAGCCCTCTATCATTTAATTGAATGTTTGGTTCGCTGGATGGCGCCGATATTAAGTTTTACCGCGGAAGAAATTTGGCAGAATATCCCAGGGAAACGGGAAGAGTCTGTTTTTTTAACAGAGTGGTATTTGGATTTAGATCAACTTAAACATACGGGAGAGCTGGATCAGGCATTTTGGGAAAAAGTATTACTCATTCGTGAAAGTGTCAATAAAGCCTTAGAAGAAACGAGGGCAACAGGTTTAATTGGGTCTGGTTTAGAAGCAGAAGTCAGTCTTTATTGCAATCCAGAATATTATGAATTATTAGCGAAACTGAAAGATGAATTAAGATTTGTGCTTATTACGTCACAGGCAAAAATTTATCCAGACAATCAGAAGCCTCAGGATGCTAAAGGAACCTCAATCGATGGCTTATGGATACTTGTTAAAAATTCTGAATATGCAAAATGTGAACGGTGTTGGCATAGACGTGAAGATGTCAATAAAAACAATCAGTATCCAGGTATTTGTGGGCGTTGTGTTTTGAATGTGGCGGGAGAAGGGGAAGTGAGAGTTTATGCATAGTAAATCTGATAAAATTAATAAACTGAAGCTTTTCTGGTTCAGTATTTCAGTGCTTGTTATCATTGTTGATCAAGCGACAAAATGGTTAAGCACACAATATTTTTTTCTGGGAGAATCTTTCAAAATTTTTCCGGGGTTTGATCTTACCTTAAGACATAATACCGGTGCTGCATTTAGTTTATTTGATGAGGGTGGAGGATGGCAACGATGGTTTTTGGCGGGCTTAGCAATTGTTATTAGTTTTACCATTATTATTTGGTTATCCCAATTAAATAAAAAAGATAAGATAGAAGGGCTTGCTTTATCGCTGATATTAGGTGGCGCTATTGGCAATTTGATTGATCGGCTATTGCATGGTTATGTGATTGATTTTATTTTATGGTACTACCAAGAGTGGTCATGGCCAGCCTTTAATATTGCGGATTCTGCCATTAGTGTCGGTGTATTCTTGCTTTTTTTGATGCTTTTTAGACAGTCTTTTGCATCAAGAATATAATGAGTTAGATTTAGATGGGTCTTGGTAGTGGACGAGGAACAGTTGTGCTGGTGCTACTGGCAGTTGGTAAAACAAGCATTGTGGGGTCAATGAGTGCTGTAACTGTGGGCGATAAGGTCGCCGGGTCAGGTCGAAGTTTACTCAGGGCTTGATGTAGGATTTTTGTCATCTCATCGTTGCTTCTTGTTATATCCTCATTGTCTCCAATTAACGTTCGATGAGTTCTTAGCCTTGCTTCAAGTTGTTTAACGGTTTCTTGAATATCAATCTCTCTTTTTTTTCTTTCCTCTAGCTGTTCGAGCAAGACGCGTAGGTTATTGTTAATATTTAATGTTTTACGAGAACAACAACCTGTTGATTTGGGAGGTTCGTATTGGGTAATTTGTTCACTAATTTCTTCTAATATTGTTTCCTCTGCTACGATTATTTGATAGCGTTCTGAACTTGGCAATCTAGATACAGCATTCCCGTTCAATATTTTTTTCGCATCAGCTAATGCATCGCTAAAGGTCTCACGAGTAAATCCTGTACCAGTAGCATTATATGCTGCCAATTCTTTGTCGAGAGCTGATGTTATTATTGGTGCGAGGGTAACTCTTAAGATACTTTTATCTTCAGGTTCCTTAATATGGTTATCGTGGAACGCCTTAAAAAGTCTTTGAAATTTTTGTGTTACTTCAGCGCTTATTTTTTTTTCTCTATTTGGGATCTCTTTATCATGGTCATCTAATAATTTTTTTAGTTCTGTTACAAAGGCTAGGTTTTCATCTGAATATTCTCTCGCACACTGTTCTTTAAGCAAGGCGAATAATCGGGGTTGAGTTCTTATTTGATCAAAAGTTATTGTTATTGGAGGGGCAGAGGGATTACCAGATAATCTTTTGCTACTGCGGACTTTTCGTAGTGCTGCATCTTCTGTAGTAGACATGTTGTAATATTCCTTAATAAACAAACAATCAGTATATCCAAACAGCTAACTTCGAGTCATAAGGTACTTAAGGTATGATATAAGAGCGGCACTAATTATTAAAGGGTAATAATTCAAACTAGGGAAATGTTGTTAGATCCTTAAAAATTAAGGTGGTGAACTTTTTAAGAAAAATTTAGGTACATTGGTGCATACCTCTCCTCAAGATATTCATATTGCGATAGGTTCAGGCAAGGCAGGGGATCCACCGAAAAATTCTTAATCTAATTTTTTTTTGTTATGGAATGGGTTGGTTATCGGGACTGGCCGAGCTCGGCCGGTACAAAGACGAGCCGACACAGAACCGCCGAGTTGGGCCGGTCGAGAGACCGGCCCCTACGTGTTGCCATCCATGGCCAAATTCAAAACCAGTAATTAAGGTTTTGTTGTTTCAAGTACTCTTTTTGATTCTTCGGATACAGCACCACCTGTGACAGATGTAACTGTAGGTGCAGCAGTAGCTGTAGGTGATGCTGTTCCACCAGCAACTATTCTCGTGGGAATCGACAGTATTATTGCTGCAGGTGGGGGTGAATTACTTGAAGCAGAAGGAGCAGCAATGCTTACAAATGAGTCATGAAGGTTTTGGAAGGTGCTAGTGGCATCCTCTTCTTCTGAGAATCGATTTGACGGGAGCACGAGGATAATCTCAGGATCCACTTCTTTATCGTGTTCGTCATCATTATGTTCAGGCGCGTCACCCTCACCTTCGGGATGGTTATCATCACCCTCACCTTCGAGATGGTTATCATTACCCTCACCTTCGAGATGGTTATCATTACCCTCACCTTCGAGATGGTTATCATCACCCTCACCTTCGAGATGGTTATCGTCACCCTCACCTTTGAGATGGTCATCATCACCGTTGGCTTTGTGATCGTCGTAAACTTCAGGTCCCCTTTCTTCTTCCATTACGAGTCGTACTGAGATTTCTTGGATTAAAGCGTCTTTCACTGCTTTCAGGATTTCTTTTTTGAATTCAGGACTCTCTTCATATTTTTTTTGAATTTCCGCTTCTAATGCTGGCCGAAGCCTCATTTCGGCACGGCGTGCAATTATACCCTCAGCTATTATTTTTTGTCGGACTTTTTCTTTGAAGTTGGTATCTTTTAGAAATTCTTCTAGAAGTGTGCCTTCTAATTCTGTTCGAATTTTTCGTTCGATTGGGGCAGTAAAACTATAATCATGTAAAAAGCGTTGCATAACTTGTTTTCGAAATGCGGTATCGTTTCTAAATTCATTCTCTAAATCTAGCCGAATGCTCTCTTCGACCCTGTTTCTAAATTTCCACTCCGAAGCATCTTCCCTTAAACGTTTCTTAAATTTTTCTCGAAATGCGGTATCGTTTCTAAATTCATTCTCTAAATCTAGCCGAATGCTCTCTTCGACCCTGCTTCTAAATTTCCACTCCGAAGAATCTTCCCTTAAACGTTCCTTAAATTTTTCTCGAAATGTGGTATCGTTTCTAAATTCCTTCTCTAAATCTAGCCGAACGTTCTTTTCGACCCTGCTTCTAAATTCCCATTCCGATGAATCATCCCTTAAGCGTTTCTTAACTTTTTCTCGAAATTCAGGATCGCTTTCAAGTTGCAGGGCTAAGTCTGACCGTATTTTAGCTTCAGCGTCTGCCCGAGCTTTGGCCTCTGCTTCTGCTATATTTCGTTGTAATTCGGCTTCAACCTGATTTCGAGCTCTGTCTTTTGCTTCTGCTATTCTTCGTTGCATTTCGGCTTCATGCTCTTTTAAGTATTCAGCCTTTGCTTTGGCCTCTGCATCTGCTATTTTTTGTTGCATTTCGGCCTTAGCTTCAGCTTCAGCTCGAGCTTTGGCTTCTGCCATTTTGATTGTATCTGGTGATTCGGTGCTTCCTGAAGATTCTAAAGTTGTTACTACTGCTGCCATAATTATGCTCCTATATGAAGGTGTTGAAAATTATTTAGTTTATAAGCTAACATGATAAACAGTTTAAGTAAGATATGTCAACCCATAGAATCGAATAATGTGAATTAGTTTAAGTCAAAAAGCTTTCATGATTATCGATAACTCACATTATTAAAGAAGGTGTAATTGCACTTCAAGGTTGAAAGGACCTAGACAACTTTATAAAAAGGAGGATATACATATAAGCAATTTTCTTGCAAACTCAGAACTCAAGCTATAGTATTAATATTAGTTATAAAAACTTCTTGTATTAGAAAGAGTTTTTTCAAAACTATATTGCTAGGGAGTGCACCATGGAACCAACCATCAAAAAAATAACCAATAAGCAGTTATTTTCTTGGAAAGTTTTTGTATTCACTGTATTAACAAGTTTTTTATGTTCTCCTGTTTCGGCACAAAGTGCTAATCCTATTTTTGCTCAATTATCGAGTCTTACAAATCAAATTCCGGAAAGTACAGGAGTGTATTCTGTAAAAATAGAAAGAATAGATGACATACAAAGTTTAGAAATGAACGATGCAAAAGACCAAGTGATTATAAAAGAACCTGGCGCTTATTTTGTTATGGCAGCAGGGCAAATAGGAACGACTAATGAAAGACAACTTCTGCTGGGTGGTTTTGTGGACTTATGGTTAACTGGAAATGAAAAACCTGTTGCAAACTCAAGTACCAGGGGTAGTATTACCATCAGCAACAAAACGATTGTATTAGTGACACAAGGGGTTTTACGTCTTAATGCAGGAGATAGGGTGGGATCAGCTTTTTCTGTCAGTGACTCTTCTCAAGGACTTGGTTTAATTGCAACCCCAGGTGGTAAGAATGAACCCGCAATTCCGAGTATTATTTTCACGATTTTTAAAATTTAATAATATTTTGGTTTTGGGCGGACAACAGAGGTCCGCTCCTACATTACCTTGTTCTAGTTTCTTTGAAAATTTTTATTAAAAAACTTAATTGCTTCCCCTGCAACTTGCTGATGGATTTTATATCGATTGATCGAGGGGTCATCTTGAATAAGATGAAGCGGAAGATTTTTTTTACCCAACTCTGTTGATTCATTCAAAAAGACATAATGTCCAACTTTGCCAGGCAGTAATGAAAGGGTAGCCTTGGGGATTGATTGCGCAAAATATTCTGCATTTTCTTTGTTTGGAACCATTTCATCATTTTCACCACTTACGATATACGTTGGAGTTTTAATGGATTCTAAACCAGCTTTGTCAAAAGCAAAACCAAAAGCGGGAGACATCAGAAAAACTGCTTTAATTATGGGATCATAATAAGATTGAGTGGCTAAAGTAAAATCGATACTATCTATCAAATTTTGATTGTCACTAAAATTGGGTTCAACCATCATAGGATTTGTTACTTGAGGTTTTTTATACAAATTAGCTTGTCCACCTGCAAGCCAAATTCCAGTTAAACCACCCATGGAAAATCCTGCGAAACCAATTTTTTCTTTATCAATTTTGTCTTTGAAAAAATCACTCTTTAAAATTTCACGGATCACAAAAGAAATATCTTGAGGGCGTTCCCAAGGCATAAGGGTTATTTTGGGTATTGAGCGGGACCAAGTTTCTCCATAGTGATCAACAGATGCCACAATAAACCCTTGTTTTACTAAAGCATAAGATAACCAAGTGCTCTCTAATCGAGAACCGCGATAGCCATGTGATAAAAGGATAAGTGGGTATTTCTTTTTATTTGTGTTACCTGTGCTAAGTGGGGCGTTACGAGCTTCGGGTTCTCTTTTCCAAACATCTCGAGGCAAATAGGTTTTAACTTCATTATTTGCTGGGTACATTATTTCTGTAATAATGGGACGCTCTCTTGATTTGTCAAAGAAAGTGATTGTTTGGACTCCAATTTTGGGAGTTACCAGTTGTTCTGACAGGAGGGGAGATGAAATAATATTTAAAGTTAAAAAAATTAAAATAAATAAAGTTTGCCCAATTAATTTTAATTTTTTGGTTTTATCTTTTTCAGACATAAAATCCTTAAGGTATCAATAAGTTGATCAGCTAAAAAATTATATAATTGTGTCATAAAGTTTCCAATATTTCAAGTTCCTAGTCCATCAACTTGCTAATTTTAGCTTCTACAATGCTAAAGATTATGTTGACAAAAGGTCTCATGGAATTTATTGTATCTCTTTTAGAGACTCTCATAAAGAGGTATTAATGAAAAAGCACAATCGAACCAAATATACTGTTTTGGGGATGCTGACTATAGCACCTATGTCTGGTTATGAGATTACAAAAACCATACGCACGAGCACGTCATTTTTTTGGTCAGAAAGTGAGGGGCAAATTTATCCGGTACTTGGAGAATGTCTTAAATTAGGATTAACTACTTGCCAGGAAGATAGTTTAAAAGAGACACAAGAGACACAAGAGACAAAAGATACACAAGGAACATATAGAAGTAAAAAAATTTATAAGATTACTGCTAAAGGGAAAAAGGAATTAATCGTTTGGTTGTCTGAAAAAGTTCAACCTTCTCTAATTCGTAATGAATTATTGTTAAAATTATTTTTTGGTAATAATTCAGATATAAAAGAAAATATTCATCATGTTATGAATCATGAAAAAGAAATACGCAAACTCATAAAAATTTATAAAAATTTACAGGAAAGTTTAATTGCTGAAGAGAAGGGATCTCCTCATCTCAGGTATTGGTTAATTACTTTGAATTACGGGATTAAGCTTGCAAAAGCTGAATTAAACTGGTGTCAAGAAACGTTGGTTACACTTGATACGTAGGAAAGTTCCACTGGAGTCGTAAGAGTTTTATTTTGGAGTTTAGAATGAAATACATAAATTTTTTGGTTGTTTTAGTAATAATTGGAATTGGCTTTATAGGATATCGTTTCATGACTAAAAAAAATAAGGCAAGTTCTATTGTTTCTGATTTGAATACAGAAGTCACTCAACAATCATTGGTTGTGGAAGGGAGTATTCCTGAATGGTTGAATGGGTCATTTGTGAGAAATGGGCCTGTGTCTGTTCAAATTAACGATCAGAAAATTGCCCATTGGTTTGATGGGCCAGCTATGTTACATGGTTTTACTTTTAGAAACGGAGCAGTGTCTTATACTAATAAGTTTTTAAGATCCAAAATTTATGAGAAAATTTTTGTGGAAGGGAGTTTTAATTATGCTGGCTTTGCGACAAAATCACGCTTTTCATTGTGGGAGAAGATAGCCAATTTTTTTACATGGAATGCAGAGCCCTCCATTCAAAATGCAAACGTTAATGTTGGAACCATTGCCAATCAATATGTTGCTTTAACTGAAACTCCATTGCCAGTGCGTTTTGATATTAAAACATTAGATACCTTGGGAGCTTTAAAATTTCAAGATGATTTGCCCAAGAAAAATATTTTTGAGTCTGCTCATATGCACTATGATATGAAAAAACAAGAGAAAATTAATTATTTAATAAAATATGGCAGGGAAAGTAAATATGTGTTTTATCGTTACAACGCAGAGAAGCCCTATCGTGAACTGATTGGGGAGGTTGCAGTTGACAAGCCTGCCTATATGCATAGTTTTGCCTTAACAGAAAATTACATAGTCTTGGTTGAATTTCCATTGACGGTGAACCCCATTGACTTAATGATAATGGCAAAACCTTATATTAAAAATTTTAGCTGGCATCCAGAACAAGGTACAAATTTTTTAATTATTGATAGAAAAACAGGAAAGCTTGTAAACAAAATAAAAGACAATGATCCGTTTTTTGCTTTTCATCATGTTAATGCCTATGAAAAAGAAGGTAAAATTGTTTTGGATATTGTTACTTATCCCGATGCAGATCTTATTGTAGCTTTTGGAGATTTAAATAAGTCTTATGATGAAGAAAATAACCACATCAATCAGGATGCTAAAAGAACAAAATTAATGCGTTATACTGTTTCACCTGTAACTGAGATTATTGATTCAAGGGTGCTTTTGGATGAACCAATTGAATACCCTAGAATTAATGAACAATACAACACTCAACCCTATCGCTATGTTTATGCCATCGATCCTAGACGTTTAATGTTAAGTGATGTTCAAACTGGTGTTCTAAGACCAATGTACAAAATAGATACTACGACAGGAAATAAAGTTTTATGGCAAGAGTCAGGGGTACTTCCTGGAGAACCCGTTTTTATACCCAATCCACATTCGGATAAAGAAGATGAGGGAGTGGTTGTAAACATTATTTTGGATGTTGGGAAGCAAAGGGCATTTTTATTGATTTTGGATGGTCAGTCTTTTAAGGAAATAGCACGAGTTTATGCACCACATGCCATTCCGTTAGGGTTACATGGACAGTTTTTTAAACTTCAAAAATGAAAATTTGACTTCGAATAAAATAAAACTATAATTATAGAAAATTAGGACTGTTAGCTTATGAGTGGCAATTTCAATCTTTTCCTTAAAATTACGAGTAAATTTTTATTTTGTCTAATATTTTCAGTGCTTCTTTCTAGTTGTGTGGCGTTCAAAAATAATTCCAACAAAATACTTGATCCGCATGCTGAAACTAATATTATAACTCATCCCACAATTGGGTCTGAAAAATTAAAATCTGAATCACCAAAAAAAATAATTGATAAAAAAACTCGCATTAATTTTAATTCCTTGCATAATACAAAATCACGTTCAATACCTTCTAACAAAACACAACCTAAAACAGATGAATACTTACAATATTCTCCTCCCAATGGAACAAAATCTAAAACAGGAACGGGGGAACCATTTCCCCAATAATAAGGAACAAAATATGGATATGACTGAAAAAGATAAGGTTCAAGCAAAGATAGATAAATATTGGGAAGAATACAGAATGCAAACCGACAAACTTTCTGGTGTCCTTCGACAATTAGCATTTCTTGAAGCAGGTGCATTTTGGATTTTCTTATATAAAGCAAATGAACACTCTATTATTTTAAATATTGGTTTTTTAACATTGATTTTATTTTTTGCATCCGATGCGATTCAATACTACAATGGGTTCACATCTGCCTCTAAACTTGCAAAAAGCTCTGAAGACAAATTTATAGAAGATCAGGGTATTACAGTATCTGATATTGCTAAACATCCAGATATACTTGAAAAATCAAAGTTTTTCTTTTACGCAAAAATTGTCCTTATTACCTTATCATCTTTAATTCTTTTGGGGTATTTATTTCATTGTCCCAATTGGTAACATCATGCATTATCGATTTATTAAAAGAACTTCTTTTATCATAATTCTGCAAAGAAATTTTTTGGCATACCACGCCAGGATTCACCTGGTAATTTTGATAACAAATCAAAATGAATCTTGCCTATAAATTTTTTCATGCTTTCTTTAAACTCACTGTTTGGGGGTAATAGGAAATTTATATCCGACAAAAATTTTCCATCTTGATACTTTTCGTATAGATTTTTTTCAAATTGTGCTTTTGTAGCCTTAGAGCCTACAAAAGAAATATATTTATCAAAGCATTCTAGAATTTTTTCGTTTTTTAAAGTGTAATTGCTTAAGCATACCCCTAGATCAAGAACATCTCTGCCCTTTTTTCTTTGATAAAGTGCCCTTAACTTTGTACCAAGTAATTCTTCCAGTGTGTATGTGGAAATTTCTGTATCTCCAGTAAACCAAGAATTTTTAACTGAAAACGGTTTTTTTACAATACCCATTACAGAAAAATGTTCACGAGTGTTAATCTCAATTTTAACTTTCATTGGGATTGGGGGAGATGTTTCTGCTGTAAATTTATAATATAAGGTAAATCTGCCATCATTTTGTTTCCAACTGGGTTCTCCCAACCAAGGATCTAGGGCCTCTCGTAATCTATTTACCAGAATCCCAATTGGTTTTGCTTGGATTTGTACCAAATCTATATCTTCGCTGTATCTAAATTTCTCATTAAGATAAATCTTTTGAAGTGCTGTACCTCCTCGGAAAGCAAAGCCTGCAGCCAATTCTGGAACTTTGAATATTTCAACGATGATTTTAGATAAAATTAAATCTTGCTCTACCTGTTCATCAAACAACCAAGGCGCATAATCACGCCATTCTATTATATTAGATTTTGGAATCATACATCTACCTCAATAACATCATTTTCAATAACACGCCATTTTTCATTTTTTTGAAATGACCCCTTTTTTAGATCTGGTCTTACTTTTGTATACTTCGGTTTTTTCTTTCTTACTAAATCCAGTAAACCCTGAAATAACAAATTTTTTTCTAAAAAATCTAGTATATACCCTAACCGTTGTATCGCGGGGTAATCATATTCTCCTTTTATAGCAGTAGCAAGCAATTTTTCTGTATCTAATGTTTCAGATAGTTCTGATAAAACTGTTGCCACATTACCTAGAGAACCACAAATCCTCATATATTGAATTAGATCTAATGCCGTTGCTTCTGGTGTAGAAACATTGATATACCCAGTATCAGTTTTGAGTTTGTTGATTGGTGTTTTTTGTAATTGTTTTTTATTGATAAATTTAATATTTAACTTCTCATGCACTATTGAACGAGTTGTTTTAGGTATTAAAACCTGAAACTCTTGAACTTTCTGATGCGCTGAACCATACAAAGCGGCAGCGGACAGTAATCCTACATAATAAGAATTTCCCATACCAATGTATTGCATTAACGGATCGATAAACCAAGTGGGGGGCAAAATACCTACTTTTTTATATTCAGCGGGAACGATGATATGGAAATCACGGTATAAGCGGATTATCTTACCTTTTTGGATAAGGCGGTTGATTGCTTTGGCTAATGCTTGTTTTTCTACTATAAGACTTTCAGAAATATCCTTGCGAACGAACCAATAATGCCCTTTGGACTGCAAAGCTTCCACAAATTGGAGTAAAAAGTCTTTCTTGTTCCTGCCTTTCATTAGCAAATTATGACTTATAGAGTCCTAATTTGCAAACTTAATTACCGTGATTATACTCGTAATCATTTTTAAAATGGGATAAATATTGATTAATGGGGAAGGGGGAAACCCTGTCCCCAAAAAAGACTTGACCCCTTTGAAAGTTTCTGTATAATAGCTATGTTTCAAGTTATTATATGGCTTTAAATTGAAATGTCAAGAAAAAACGTTGAAATTGATGAGGTAGACAGGAAAATTGTCGGAATTTTGAACCATGATGCGGAAGTGACAAATGCTACGCTGGGTGAGCGGGTGGGTCTTTCCTCTTCTGCTGCGAATGAACGGGTGCGGAAACTTAAAAATCAAGGAGTAATTAAGAGAATTGTTGCGTTAGCGGACAGTAAGTTTATGAATATGGGCCTTTGTGCTTTTATTTATGCCTTAATTGATAAACAAGAAAATGACAAAAATTTTATTAAGGCTGTTACCAAAAATCCGTTTATTTTAGAATGTCATCATCTTACGGGGGAGTACTCTTATATTCTAAAGGTTAGAGTTGCTAGTACTAGAGAATTAGAGGAGTTAATTACTGATTTTTTAAAAATGCAGGTTGGGGTAAGTAAAACGGTCACTCAAATTGTTTTGTCTTCTCCAAAGGATGGTTCAGTCATTATTGAATAGAATAGAGAGTAGTATTGAGGAACATGAGTAAATATGTACGTTTTTAATTGTGTAGATAAATAAGGGGAGTGTTGTGGCTATAGATTCTCATGATGCAGTTCGGGTAGAGCCTTTTGTACCAGCGAGTAAAATCTTGCCGGAAATTACGACAAGAGGTGTTCTGTTGGGTATTTTTCTTGCCATTCTTTTGGCAGCATCCAACACATTTATGGGCTTAAAAATTGCACGAACCATTGCAGGTTCCATTCCAGCTGCTTTAATTTCCATGATGGTATTACGTCGTTTCAAAAGCGCTAATATCTTAGAAAATAATATGGTACAAACCATTGCTTCGGCGGGTGAAGTGGTTTCAGCCGGTGTTATTTTTACATTACCCGCTTTAATTCTAATGGGTTATTGGGAATCGTTTGATTATGTGCAAACCGTTATCATCACCATTATTGGAGGAGTTCTCGGAGTGATGTTTTCGGTACCTTTACGACGCATGATGGTGGTGAAGGACAATCTTCCTTATCCAGAAGGATTGGTGGTTGGTGAGATTTTGAAAGCAGGGGAAGATACTAAAGGATCAACCAAGGTTCTGATAAAAGGAGCCTTGATTGCTGCTGTTTTTTCCTTTTTACAGACTGCTTTTAAAGTAGTGGGGGAACAGCTTGCGTATTGGACTAAAGTAGGAAGCACGGCTTTTGGGGCGAGTATTGTGTTGTCTCCCGTATTGATGGCAGCAGGATATATCGTGGGCATCCGTGCACTCGTTGCTTTTGTTGTGGGAGGTATTTTAACTTGGGGTGTTGGGATCCCTTTATTTGTCTTTCTGTATGGTTTACCCGAAGCGCCTGATTTAGCGTCTTCACTTGCCGCTATTCAAAAAGCTAATTTTAGATATGTCGGTGTGGGTGTATTGGCCGTGGGAGGTATATGGGGTGTAGTTAGCCTTATTAAGCCAATCACAGCGGCTATTAAAGCTTCTTTTCATGCGATGAAAATGCAAGGAGGTGAATTTGCTTTAACTATTCGAACCGATCGAGATTTGCCGTTTAAGTATGTTTTAATGGGTATTATTGGAATATCTATTCCAACGTTTATTTTATTCTTTACCTTTGTAAATGGTGCGAATTTAGGTTTAAGTAGTCTGTTGTTTTGGGCAACAGTCGTATTTGCTGTAGCATTCACCTTGGTTGTGGGATTTGTGTGTTCAGCAATTGCTGCTTATATTGTTGGGATTGTTGGGACTACTTCGGCACCTTTTTCAGGTATTATCATTGCAGCAATTATAGCGTTCGCTTCAATTTTATTATTTTGTTTGGGTGGAAGTTTAAATTTTCAAGCCAATCCAGATGCTGCATTGAAAGCAGCTGCTTTTGTGATTATCTTTGCAGGCATAGTGGGTGTTGCTGCTGCTCTTAGTGGTGATAACATGCAGGATTTAAAAGCAGGTCAGATAGTGGGCGCAACACCTTGGAAGCAGCAGCTTATGCTGGTTGTGGGCGCTATTTCCTCCGCTTTAGTGATCCCTTTTATATTACAAACTACTTTTGAAGCATATGGCATTGGGGATATATTGCCTAGAGCGGGGATGGATCCAAATCAAGCCTTACCTGCACCGCAAGCGACTTTGATGTCAACGGTTGCCAAAGGATTTTTTGTAGGAAAATTACCCTGGCCGATGATTCAGATAGGCGCTGCATTTGCTGTTTTAGCGATTATCTTAGATGAGTATTTAAAACGGAAAGGCAGTAGCATTCGTTTTCCGGTCCTGTTATTTGCATTGGGGATCTACTTACCTTTAAGTTACATGACAGCATTTTTGGTGGGTGGTTTGATTAGTTTGTGTGTTGAGAAAAAACTGCATGACGCACCAAGAACAGATACAGATACCGGTTTGTTATTTGCTTCAGGACTGATTGCAGGAGAAGCCATATTAGGCGCTGTTTTAACCATTCCTTTTGCTTATTACCAAACCACAGAGGTTTTTGCTTTGAATATAGGGTGGTTAACGCCTTATCAAACACCGATTGGTGTTCTGTTGTATGTTCTGTTGGGTTTATATTTATATAAACAAGGGATAAAACAGAAGGCTTAGGTTGGGTCGAAGGTGTCAAATCTTGACATTAGACATTAGTGAGTAAAAGAATAGAAATCTCTACTCATTTACTCACTAATGTCTAATGTCAAGATTTGACACCTTCGATCGGCTAATCGCAAGTTAGAGGTTCTTCGTCGCTATTTTTAGTAGAACGATAGACACGTCCACTTTGATTAATGATGAGTGCTTTTGCTTCTGCGGGATCTTTATTTTTAGGGCAATAAATAAAGGTCCCGTTATTAATGGTTCTACCGTTGGGGCGTAGATGTAAGGTTTGATTATCACCACTAAACGCCTTAAATTTTAAAGTACCGTATTGTGGACCTGCAAATATATAAAGACCTTCTAAATTAAAAACTATTTCCTCTTTTTGTTCTTTGGGATCGGTATATAAGATAAACCCTGATGTCCAAGCATTTTTATGGCAAGATCTTTGATTGTGGCTACCACAGAGTGTTATCGTTTTACCTTGCTTAATAGCTTCACTTTTTGCATATTGAATAGCTGTGGTAAGTCTATCTAAAGTTATTTCTCGATCCTGTCGCATCAGAAATTGATTAAAGTGGGGCATGGCAAGAAAATAAAGTGAAGCGATAACAAGTAGTGCTGTTATTAGTTCCAGCATTGTAACGCCAGTCATATAATCGCTATTTACATAGTTTTTCATAAAAGCGCGCCACGTTATCAAAATCCACAAAGAATTTCAATTGTGTTATATTGACGCTTTTAGGAAAAACTAGGGAATGGGGAAGCCTATGAAAGTTAAATTACATGGTTTTTGTTTTTTTATTTTGGTAACAGGCTTGATGTTATCTGCGTGTACAACAACCTCTGATCGTTTTTTGACAGATAAAAGAACTGCTTTGATGAGTCATAATAATCCACCGGCTTATGTTGATGGTTATTTAGATGGTTGTGCTTCTGGTAGACGTATGGGAGGAGATAAACACTTCACCTATCGCAAAGATGTGAATCGAGAAGAGCGTGAAGCATTATATGCCAGAGGTTGGCATGAAGGGCAGATTAATTGTCGCAATGAAGCCTTAGGTGAGCTGGAACAGCAGCAAAATTCTAAAAATTTCGCGGGTGCTTCACCTCTTGATGTGGAACAAAATAAACAAGCTCAGGCTGGAGATAAAGCGACTGAGGCGGAAATGGCAGAAATGTGGGAAAAGATGAGAAAGTAAAGATATTTTGGTGAGGTTGTTTTATGCCAATATATGAATATCAGTGTACGAACTGCGGTGAAATTGTAGAGGCTTTTCAAAAAATTTCAGATCAGCCTTTAACTCTGTGTTCAGCCTGTAAAAATCATTCTTTGATCAAGTTGGTTTCCCGTTCTGGATTTCGATTAAAGGGAGAGGGTTGGTATGAAACCGATTTTAAAGGAGGAGATAGCAAGAAAAATTTAGCTAAGGCGGATACGGATACCACTGAAAATAGTGGGACGGATACAGGGAGCCGCGCAAAAGAAACACAATCCATTTCGAAAACTGATGCCCAAACGGCGGATAAAGCAAGTGATAAATCCAGCACTTCAACAACCTCAACGTCTTCGACAGCGACGAAAGTTGAGGAATAAAATTTAGTATAGGAAATTTTGATGCGTACTTATTATTGTGGTGAACTGAGAGAGTCCCATATTGGGAAGAAAGTAACTGTTTGTGGTTGGGTGCATTATCGTCGAGATTTAGGGGGATTAATATTTTTAGAAATCCGTGATAGAACGGGTCTTATCCAAACTGTTTTTGCACCAGAGGCTTCTGCTGATTTATTTGCGACAGCAGAGAAAATTCGAAAAGAGTATGTTGTTCGTATACTGGGAGAAGTAAGAAAACGACCTGCAGGCACAGAAAATGAAATTTCTCCAACAGGTAAGATTGAACTGGTTGCTTCTGAGCTTGAAATTTTAAATGCTTCTGAGCCTCCGCCCTTTTATCCAGATGAACATCAAACCGTCAGTGAAGAAGTTCGATTACGCTATCGTTATTTGGACTTACGTCGTCCGGATACTTTCCAACGCCTAAAATTTCGTACTGAATTAGTCCGTATTTTGCGAGAATTTTTAGATAATCATGGATTTTTGGATATCGAAACACCCATTTTAACCAAAGCAACGCCTGAAGGAGCAAGAGATTATTTGGTTCCCAGTCGGACTTACCCGGGTTCTTTTTTTGCATTACCACAATCCCCTCAACTATTTAAACAATTGTTGATGATCGCAGGGATTGATCGGTATTACCAAATAGCAAGGTGTTTTCGAGATGAGGATTTACGCGCCGATCGCCAACCGGAATTTACTCAACTTGATATCGAGACGTCATTTTTAGATGAAAACGCCATCATGGAATTGATGGAGGACATGGTCCGAAAACTGTTTTTAGAATTGCTTAAAGTTGAACTTCCCAATCCTTTTCTAAGGATGTCATATCAAGAGGCGATGAATCGATTTGGTATCGATAGACCTGATTTGCGCAATCCTCTTGAATTGGTAGAAATCGCTGATCTTGTTAAAAATGTCGAATTTAAAGTTTTTGCAGGACCTGCACTTGATCCCGAGGGTCGTGTGGCTGTGATCCGGGTACCGAATGGGGGTGAACGTCTTTCTCGTAAAGAAATTGATGACTATACAAATTTTGTCTCATTATTTGGTGCGAAAGGCTTGGCTTATGTAAAAGTGAACAATCGAGCAGAAGGGCGAGAAGGTTTACAATCGCCCATTCTTAAATTTTTACCAGACGATGTGATTGAGGCTATTTTGGATCGCGTCCAAGCTCAAACAGGGGATATTCTTTTCTTTGGTGCAGATAAGGCCAGAGTGGTGAATGATTCCTTAAGTGCACTGCGCAACAAACTGGGTCAAGATTTGGGATTATTACAGGGTCAGTGGAAATTTCTGTGGGTAGTAGATTTTCCGATGTTTCAGCGAGATCCAACGGGTGGGCATTGGCAACCGGTGCATCATCCTTTTACCATGCCTCTTGCAGAAAGTCCGATAGAATTAGAACGTGATCCCGGCGCTTGTTCTTCAATCGCGTATGACATGGTTTTAAATGGCACTGAATTGGGTGGTGGTTCGATTCGTATTCATAAGGCCGATATTCAGCAAGCCGTATTTCGCGTCTTGGGCATTACAGAGGAACAGGCCAAACTAAAATTTGGATTTTTATTGGATGCACTAAAATTTGGGTGTCCACCACACGGAGGGATAGCCTTTGGAATAGATAGGCTTGCGATGTTGATGACGGGTTCGGCTTCTATTCGCGATGTGATTGCCTTCCCTAAAACGCAAACGGCGTTTTGCCCATTAACCTCTGCACCTTCTACGGTTGAACCAGAACAATTACGAGAACTTGGGATCAGAACGCGGCTTGAGAAAACAGAGGTAATTTAAGCCCTCATCCGGTGCTACGCACCACCTTCTCCCGTGAAACGGGAGAAGGAATACTAATGTCGTGCGGGTTCTATAAAAGCATCTAGATTGTTATCATCACAATAACTCATCAATTTTTCACGCAGTGAAGCAAGATGCATTTTATCAGATACTTTGATTTTAAGGATCATAGAAACCATCTGCGTGTTTGACGGACCTGTATAAGTGTGAGCCGAGACGTGCTCAATGGGGATTGACATTTTTGAAAGAAAGTCGGATAACCCATTTAAAATTCCTATGCGATCAATTGCGACTAATTGCAGACTATAGGACATCCATTGACCATTAAGGGGAGGTTCACTGGTACGGCGGACGATAGTGGTTAAATCTAAACGTTGTTCTAAGGCAGGAATGGCTGCCTCCATTTTAGCAATTGCACCCCAATTGCCAGAAAGAAAGAAAACAGCAGAGAGCTCTGTGCCCAGTGTGTTTACTTCAATATTCAATAAGTTACAACCATATTGTGTAGATGCACGTGATAACTCACTGATGACGTCTGTATGGTTGGGACTTACGACTGAAACTATTAAATAATTATGATTTGGGATCATGTTTATTAAACCCTCCCTTTAACTTAATAGTCTACCAAATTCAGGGTTTTTTTGTTGGATTATTTGGGGTTAAATTTAAATCTTAATGCGTGTAAAATCTCATATTATCTGATAAAGAGAAAGGGGGACAGGCCCCTGCCTCTACTAATGTCCAATGTCAAATTTGACACCTCAGACCTATTTTCACTATTATCATAGCCTTAAAGAGAGGATCATTTATGTTTCAGGGAAGCATTGTCGCACTAGTAACTCCCATGACTAAAACAGGTGAACTGGATATCACTTGTTTACGAAAATTGGTAAAACTTCATTTAGATCAGGGTACTGATGCTATTGTTGTGAATGGCACAACGGGTGAGAGTCCCACTACGACAAATAAAGAAAAACTGAAAGTGATTGAAACAGTGTTAGAAGTTGCTTCTGGTCAAATTCCGGTTATTGCAGGGACTGGTACTTACTCAACGATGGAAACCATTCACAGAACAGAAGAAGCGATGAAATTGGGGGTGGATGCATGTATATTAGTAACCCCATATTACAATAAACCAACACAAGAGGGTTTATATCAACATTTTAAGGCGGTTGCTGAAGCTGTTCCAATCCCTCAGATACTCTACAATGTGCCAGGACGCACTCAATGTGATTTATTACCAGCAACGGTCGAAAGATTGTCCCATCTTTCAAATATTGTGGGATTAAAAGAGGCGACTGGCGATTTAGCAAGGGGGCGAGCATTAAAAGAAATTTGTGGGGATTCTTTCGTTTTATTGAGTGGAGATGATCCCAGTGCTTTAGCTTTTATATTGCAAGGTGGAAAAGGGGTAATTTCTATTTCTTCTAATGTTGTACCAAAAAAGATGCATGAGATGTGTAAGGCAGCATTGGCAGGAGATTTCAAACGAGCGGGTGAAATCAATACGCCTATTATGCAGTTGCACAAAGCTTTGATAGTTGAGGCGAATCCTATTCCTGTCAAATGGGTTATGCATCAAATGGGATTGATTGAAGAGGGCATTCGTTTACCCTTGACACCGCTTTCAGAAAAAAATCGTTCTGTTGTTAAAGAGGCTATGAAGGAGGTTGGGTTGTTGTGAGAAAAATAATTACTCTAATTTTTGTTTTAGGATTAACAGTTGTAGGATTAGCGGGGTGTTCCAATGGGAGTTGGATCCGTGATAATGCTAAAGATTATGAAAAAGCTAAAACGGGCAAGCCATTACAGATCCCTAAAGAATTACACCCGGAACCTTTTAGCGATCAATATTGCATTCCGGAGGGGTAAGGGAGTATTGTTCTCTCACCCTCATGAAGATGTCTCTTAAATCGGAGAGGTGCCGGAGTGGCCGAACGGGGCGGTCTCGAAAACCGTTGTACCTTCGGGTACCGTGGGTTCGAATCCCACCCTCTCCGCCATATTTTTTAAAGGAATATTGATTGAAGCCAATAATAAAGTGGGCGGGTGGTAAACGTTGGCTACTGCCTATTCTTGAAAAGATCTTCGAACCCCACCAGGGAATAAAATTGGTTGAGCCATTCATAGGGGGAATGGCTGTTGCATTAGGATTAAATCCAGAATCAGCACTTTTAAATGATGTAAACGTTCATTTGATTAATTTTTATAAACAAGTAAAAAAAGGTCTTAAAATTCCCTATCAATTTAAGAATAATGCTGATTTTTACTATGAAATGCGAGATAAATTTAATACATTGATCAGTAATAATAAATATCGAAACGCAGAAGCGGCAAGTATATTTTATTTTTTAATTAGAACAGGGTACAACGGATTATGTCGTTTTAACAGTCAAGGGGAATTTAATGTCCCCTTTGGTCAGCATAGAAGTATTAAATATAAAACAGATTTTTTTGAATATAAAGAGATCTTAAAAAATTGGAATTTAATGCAGGGTGATTTCCAAAACTTGGAACTTCAAGGCAACGAATTTTTGTATGCAGATCCTCCTTACGATGTGGAATTTACCGAATATTATGCTAAAGGTTTTACGTGGGATGATCAGCTGAGATTGGCAAAATGGCTTTCTGAACATAAGGGGCCTGTTGTTGCATCCAATCAAGCGACCAAAAGAATATTAGAACTGTATCAAGATCTTAAATTTAAAATTTTTATAGTATCCGCACCTAGAAAAATTGCGTGTAATGGAGATCGACAACCTGCCTTAGAAATGCTTGCCTTAAAGGGTTTTAAGACAAATTTTATGAAAGACATTAGGGATAAAATAAAATTATAATTGTTTTTATATGATTTAATGTTCTTCGGAAGTTTTTTCATTGTGATCGGGAAGACGTGGGGAAATTCTTGCAGTTTTCACTGTGTTTTCTTTCATTTCGATTACTTCAACGGGGTAGCCATTAATGAGTACACAAGTACCTGGTTCTGGAATAGCTTCTAAGGTTTCAATAATAAGACCACTTAAAGTTGTGGGTCCTTCAATGGGTAGTACCCAGTGCTGAGTTCGATTTAAATCACGGACACTGACACTGCCTTCTACTAAAAATGATCCATCTTCTTGAGGTTTCACATCTTGTATTTCACTGGAAACATCAGTTGTGAATTCTCCGACAATTTCTTCTAGAATATCTTCTAGAGTCACTAATCCAAGTACGTCGCCGTATTCATCCACCACCAATGCCATGCGCCGTTTGTTTCTTTGGAAATTAAATAATTGAGTGTGTAGGGTAGTCCCTTCGGGAATAAAATAGGGTTCATCCATGGCGGCTGATAAAGTTTGCTCATTAAGCTCTTTACTTGCGAATACTTTAACAATATTACGGGTATGAAGGATCCCTTGAATGTTATCGAGATCAGAACGATATACAGGTAATAAGGTATGTTGAGTTGTTTTTAATCGTTCGATAATAGTTTCTTGATCATCATCTAGATTGATGCCCAATACTTCATTTCTAGGGATCATAATATGATCAACTCGAACTTTTTGGAGATCAAGAATGCTGAGTAACATGGTTAGATGACGACTTGGGACAAAACCACTGGCTTCATTCACAATAGTTCTTAATTCTTCTGTGTTTAAGGCATCATGGGGTTTTTGGCTGACATGGATCCCAAAAAGTCTTAATAATAAATTTGAGGTAGTTGTTGCTAGCCATACTAGAGGATACAGTGCCGATTGCATGATAGAGAGAGGATAAGAAACAAAGTTTGAAGTTGCTTCAGGTTTAATAGCTGCAAATGTTTTAGGTGTAACCTCAGAAAAAATAAGAAGACCAATGGTTAAAATAATAGGTGAAATAAATATACCAATATCACCTAAGTAACGTTGTCCAATTTCATTGGCAATGCTGGATCCTGCAGCTGTTGCAAACGTATTTCCAATGAGAATAATACCAAAAAGGCGATCTGGGTGTTCTAGTAATTTACTGATTCGCTTTGCGCGTGCATCTGTTTTTGCGAGGTGTCTTAACCTGTAACGATTGAGTGACAGAACGCCAGTTTCACTGGCAGAGCAAAAGGCACACAATAAAAATGCTAGAAGTAAAAAGAAAAACAAAATCTCATTTGAGACATCAAAATGTATGTGATCCAAAGTGATATAAACCTTTTAGTTCCAATAAATCAACTTAATTCCAATGATTTAAAAATATTAGTTTGCTACCAAAGTAAGAAAGAATTAACATTCCTACACCAAACAAAGTCCAACGCACAGCAGTAGGTCCTCGCCATCCTGAGTGATAGTGCCCATAGATAAGAGTAGCAAATAATCCCCAAGCAAGAAATGATAAGATAATTTTTTGCAAACGTGAAACTGTAAATAAATCATCTAAAAATAAAAAAGCGGTGCCCAATGAAGCAGAAAGTAAAATGAAACCCAGTCCTATTATTTGGAATAATAAACTTTCCATTGTTTGCAAGGGAGGTAGAATCCTAACAATAGATGTAGGTCGTTTGTTTCGTAGTAAACGATTTTGCATGTGTAGCAGAGTTGCTTGAAGAGCTGCCATTCCTAAGGTACTGAAAGCAACAATGGAAATTAAAATGTGAATAAGACTGCCAGGGTGAAGGCGAGTCTGAAAAATATCATTTCCTGGGTAGGTGAGTGTTATTAGAATAGAAAATGCAGCCATGGGGAGAATAAAAACGGTTAGATTTTCAATAGGTTTTTTTAAGGAGGTTAAAAGTGTGAGTATTGCCATACCCCATAAAACTAAAGAAAAAATATTACTAAGACTTAAATTTTGACCAAGCGGTGTATCAATCCAATAATAAAGCATTAAGCCATGCAAACTAACGCCACACAACCCGATAATGATAAGTAAGGTTTTTGGAAAGGTTAGCTTACCATATAGGTGTAAAGTTTGGGCTATTGCAAGAAAAAGGTAAATGGAGATTGTTATATAACTCATGTTTTTGCACATAACTTCATTTTGAGATTTTATCTTACAGAAAACCCCCTGTATGTGCAAGAACGCCTAATCCTCTTGGTTAGCTTGTTGCAAAAAACATGAAGTGAATTAAGCAATCCATTTTTATTCAGTGGATCCCTATGACTGTTTATAAACATATTGAGAAGTGAAAATTATTGTGAAGCCTTTTTAATACAAGTTTATACAAAAGAATAATTGGGAATAATTTGGTATATTTCTCCAAGATATTTTGAGACCATCACGCATCAAATTCAACAAGAAGAAATATACCGATTTCAATTCTCATTTAAATTTTTCCAAAAAGCAAGCATAAGATTTAGCTTAAAAAATATTTTTCTTGAACTTATCATAATAATACTTTACTGTAGTTTTCAGGAAATTTTAAATATTTAAATCAAAATTATCGATTTTAGGAGTATTTAATGCCATCGGATATAAGAGATTTAGAGGAGTTGAAAAAAGAAAAGTCGAAACTATCGACTCAAAGAGACCATTCTAAAGAGAAATCCTCTGGAACGGAACTTAGTTTTTTAAGGGATGAAAAAAAAGATATTTTAATGGTAGAAATAGAACCGAGTCGATGTAAGCCTTGGAAATATCATAACCGTGATATGGCGTGGCTTACAATAGAACGCTGCCGAGATTTAATGATCTCCATACAAAACACGGGTCAAAATATGCCTGTGCTTGTCAGAAAAATTAATGGGGATCCTAATCATGATTTTGAATTAATTTATGGAGTAAGACGTTGGTTTTCTTGTTCAGTGATACCAAATCGAAAACTTCTGGCTCATATTACTGAAGCTGATGATAAAACATGTATGGTTCTCATGCATGCAGAAAATGCATTTTCGAAGGATATTTCGGAGTTTGAACGTGCCTTTTCATTTTCACAACAAATGAAATCAGGTGTTTTTAAAAATCAAACAGAAATGGCTAAAGCAATGGGCGTTTCCCAAGGCCTTATATCTCGTATGATTAAAGGGGCAGAATTATTTGATTATGATTGGATTAGAATATTATTTTCAAGCAAATTAGAAATTAAAGTAAAACCAGCTTATACGTTAGTCTCTATGTTGAAAGATCCCTCTAAAGAAAAATTTATTAAGATCAAAGCTCAAGATCTAGAAAATAAAATTCATAAGGGAGAAAAAATACCTTCTGAAAAGATATTAAAAGAATTAATCGCAGCGGGTAATCCAGTGCCAAATTCTTTAGAAAAAAATGGAATTATTCTTCCACTAGGGCAAAATCAAGCGATTTACTGTAAACGTAATGCTGTAGGAAAAGTCATGCTTGTTTTTGATAACACTGCACGTGATAGAAAACGGGAAGAATTGATGGCAGCTGTTGAAAAGGCAATTGATGAGTTTGTTCTTTTTTAAATTATTACCTTGGTAATAATTTAATGATAGAATTAATTTTGTTATAAAGATTACTTTCAAAAAATTCTAAATTTATTAATAATTTTTATTGGTGGGTGATTGTTGTATTAAAAAAAATTACGATTTAAACTTTATCGGATTGTTATTGAGGGATCAGTTAAATTGCGAAAGATCTATTAGGAGGTAATATGGCAGGAACACCAGAAGCAATGGTACCCATAGTAAGCAGCGAGTTAACAAGGTCGTTATTTTTGGCTATAAAAACAAATAATCTTCATAATGTGCAGCGAGCTCATGAAGCAGGTGCTGATATGTGGCAATATGATCCAATAAACATAGGCGCGGCACTAACACCATTCCACCAGGGCCTAGACCCGCGCGATTTGCACGAGTGGATCCTTCAATTCCTGAATACTCTAAATCACTACCCATATCCAGACGAACCTCCACCCGGTTTGAGTCGATTTGATCCCTTACAATCTACTACACCATTACAATTTGCGGTATGGATGGTACTCATTAAATCTATCTTATCCAATGTAGTTCCATCCGGAAAAGAAAAAGCAAGGGAATCAATGAAAATAGTTGATTACATGTTGTCAGAAGCTCACATAGATCCAAATGTTTTATTAATTGATGATGGTCTTCAGACAATGCTTGCCTGGGTTTCTAGTGATGATTTAGCGCGTCATTTTGGTCTCCAAGGTTTTCAACGTCCAGATTGGGGATTCGGACCGACGGTAAGCGGGAATGTAGGAGAACTATTATGTTTATTGCTTCGTAAAGGTTTGGATGGTAATGCTGTTTATCATTGTATAAATAAAGGCCCATTTAGAAATTTTTTCTCTTTAACAGAAGGTATAAGAACAGATGTACCCTCGGCGATGCACGAGAGAAGGGAGAATGAACTAAAGAGACTCGCTCATGCGCGAAGATTCACAGAAACAGGTGTCCGTCTGTTAGACAATATGTATCAAAGAACCACACCAAAAGAGGCAGCAGAGGGATCAGAAAAAAAAGAGGCAGCAGAGGGACTAGAAAAAGCGAAGGGTGCAGAGGACATTCTCTCTTGTTTGTTTGATTTTTTGGATCCTGTAGAGGTTAGAGATTTCACGAGTATTGGTCCGGTGTCCGAAGAAGAATTGACTGCTCGGAGTAAACGTTGGATGGTATCAGCTGAAAAAACAGGGGGGGTTTTTAATCAGTCCTCTTTTACATTATTAGTAGAACGCTGGAAAACAGGAGAAATGTCTAATGGTGTGTCTTCCGTTGGGGTTTCTTTACCCTCTAGCAGTGCCCCCCCATCCCCTGTCCGTTCTGTAATTATGTTTTCTACCGAGGGCTCTTCTTTGAACAATAAGCCTTCCTCTCTGTCTTCTGTTAGGAGGCCTTGGTCTTTAAAGAATGGTTTTTCATCCTTGCTCAGGGCGTTTGCTAGCTGTGCTGGAGAACCAGAAGCATCAGAACCATCAGCAGTAGAAGTAGAAATAGAAGAACTGTTGAAAGGAGGAGACTCCAAACGAGCAGCAGAGTCATCAGCATTAGAATCGCTGTTACCACCACCACAAGGTAATATGAGACCAAAAAAATGGAGATGGTGAATTGGGCTGCTCTTTAAATAGGGGAGACCCAATTCATATTTAGTTTATTGGTGGGCGATAGTGGGTTTGAACCACTGACCCCTGCCGTGTGAAGGCAGTGCTCTACCACTGAGCTAATCGCCCTTATTATCCTTAACTTAATCCTACATCTTTGTTTGCCCTACAAAGAGTCGATAGATTGTAAGTTCTATAGGACTTTTTCTCAAGGGTTAAAGGGACATTTTCTCAATAGTTAAATAACAAAAAAAGAAGAAAAACTGTATTCAAAGGGATTTATTTGCGTTATTCTGATGATTCTTTTACATAGGCAGTGGGGGATGTTTAAGTGCAATTTAAAGATGTTGTGATTGCGCTTTCTGTGATCTTTCTGTGGTCAGCCAATTTGATTGTTCAAAAATGGTTGTGTCAAGAAATTTCATTAGACTTTTGTAATCTGCTGAGATTCTTAAGTTGTGTTCCCTTATTATTTTTTTTTAGAAAACCGCCTGTATTACTATTTAAGCTTTTATTAGTTACAGTTTTTTGGAATGTATTAAACTTTTTCTTTATAGGTCTTAGCTTGCATAACGGGATAGGTGCTGGCATTTTTTCTGTTGTTTATCAAACCTGCACTTTTTTTGGTGTCCTTTTTTGTTATTTATTAATCAAAGAAGTTCCAAAAACTCATCAATTAGTTGGTATGATTATCTCGTTTACAGGCGTCATTTTATTATTCAGGGATTCATTTTCTAATCAAGTGGATATGACAGGATTATTATTTGTTTTATTAGCGGCTATTTCATGGGGGATTGGAGTAACTTTAATAAAAAAATATGAACTTTCTTCTGAATTTTCTACGAATGTATGGATTGCTTCTGTCGCAGTAATTCCTATGTTTGGTGTCACTTACCTTCATGGGGGGAGCGACATTATTCAAAGTTCCATTGAAGTACTGTCGTTTAAGATAATGATGGGTATTTTATTTGCTGCTTATGGAGCCGTTTTGTTGGCAGGATGCATTTGGTTTCGGCTTTTAAAAAAATATCCCAGCACCTTAATAATGCCTTTTATGCTTCTTTTACCGCCAATGTCTTGTATCTTGTCTTATTTTCTATTGGGGGAGAGATTCACATTATTGCAAATTTCAGCATCATTAGTTATATTAGTAGGCATTTTAGTAAATCAAAATATACTTAGGTGGAGTTTAATTAGTTATCAACCGAGTAATCTATGGAAAAAGTGGATATCAACAAATTAAGAACTTTTTATTATGTGGCATTAGAAGGTTCTTATCAGAAAGCTTCTGTTCATCTTGGAATTAAATCCTCTTATATTAGTAAGCAAATTACTGCGTTAGAAGAAAATTATAAATTTAAACTATTTAAGAGATCACACCGATCATTAGTTTTGACTGAAGTAGGACAGGAGTTTCTCAAGTCTGTACAAGTTATTATGCAACAGATTGAAAAAATGGATGAATCTTTTTCAAATATAGATAGAGAAGATGATGATGACGTTATAAGAATCGTGACGACAACGGGTGTTACAAATCTTTGGCTTATTCGAAAATTGAAGGAATTTATTCAATTTTATCCAAAATATACATTTAGGATTATTACGAGTAATGAAAAAATAGATGTTTCAGATCATTTTGCAGACATTGCCATTCTTCCAATGATTGACCAAAATCCAAACGTTATTCAGAGAAAATTGTTTACTTTCCATACTAAACTATTTGCTTCAAAGGAATACCTTGAAAAATTTGGAATACCCAAAACACCAGAAGATCTGGATAATCATAGGCTTATCAGTTTCTACCATAATGAGGCAGGACATAGAGGTAATGTGGATTGGCATCTTAAGATTGGAACTAAAAACAAGATTAGAGTACCCTACTTAGTAATTAATTCGGCAATTGGGCTTTTTGAGGCAGCTGTTCAAGGGATGGGGATGATTGTTATTTCTGAAGAGTTCCCATACAATAGCCCTACCTTAGTAAAAGTTCTACCTGATGAAGGAGTAGAAATACCTGTATATTTTGCGACGCATCTTCAAAAGATGAGCCTTTCTAAGGTAAGCGCACTAGAAAAGTTTTTTATAGAGGAAAGTAAATAGGAGATTATTATGGAAATGCAAAACGTAGATGTAAATTTTAGTGCAAGTGTTGACTCTCAGAGTCAAGCTGATTTAAGTACAGATGTTGTTTTAAATCAGGATTTATCTGATGTAACGTTTGATCCAACTAAAACTTTATTTTTAAAAAATAAGTTAACAACTACATCTATATAGTTGGAATGAACGTCAATCTTTAAATGAGGGCACTTTGTGATCTTCTTCCGTGTCAAGAAAGAGCATCTTTTCTAGGCACAAGGATAAGAGCAGGGTTACTGCAAAGTTTAGAGCATTTAATTGAAGTTAATAAGAGTGTTCTAGGCGTTAATTATCTGAAAGGAAGGACATTAATAGAACACCTTAACTTAGCCCGGACAGTGAAACTGCCTGGGCTTTTTTATGCCCTAAATTCTTTTTTGTTACAAGCTACTTCCAGTCGGCAAACACAATCTATTTACTCAGATATTTCTATTCTTTTTGAGATTCCATTACTTGAAGAAATTCGGTATTTTAATTTTACGGAAAGAGAATCTGATAACAAGCGAAATGAATTATTACGAAAATATATTTTATTTGAATTACCACAGGAAGGAGATATTTCGGAGCCAGCGACAGAAGAATCAGAAAAAACAAAACTATTAATCAAGGAAGCTTTGAAATTAATCAGTGAGTGTGATGAGGAAACTTATAAAGAAATAATTGAATTTGTGAGTGAATTCATGATACTCAAAACAAATGTATTAAAAGCAGGATCCAGTTTTGATCTGTATGGGCTTATATTTATCAATGTTGCAAATGCAGATCGTGGAGTGATTAATATGGTGGATCTGATTATTCACGAAGTATCACATTTGTATTTGTATAATTTGGGTATAGAAGATCCTTTAGTATTGAATGAGTATGAAGAAAAATATTATTCTCCTATAAAAGAGAGAGAACGGCCTATGTTGGGTGTTTATCATGCTGCGTTTGTTTTGACGCGGGTGGTTCGTTTTCTTAGGATCCTTAGAAAATCAAATTTATTGAATTTTTTGAGTGACATTCTAGAAATCGATACCCTAATTGACCAATATTATAAAATAGTTAGTGATAGTCTAGAAATAGTAAATTCTTCAGCTAAGTTAACAAATTTGGGAAGAGATATAATGCAGTCAACTGAAGAAGGTGTCAAATCTTGACATTAGACATTAACAACTAAGGGATTTCTAGTTTCTTTAGTTAATGTCTAATGTCAAGATTTGACACCTTCTTCAGTTCCAAGAAGGAAATTTTATTTTTTTTTATATAAAAAAGGGAATTTTGTATTGACACTAAGAAAAAAACCGGGTTAAAGTTTTTGAACATATAGGTAAAAACTTTAACAATAGGGAAAAAAATTTATGGCAATTAAATATCAAGAGATTGACGTAGTCTATCCTGGGTTTAATAGAGATGATTTTTTTGAAAGAAAATTTGAGAAAAAGACAGATAAAACAGAAAAAATAGAAAAAAGATTCAGTGTCAATGAAGATCTTCTTCAGTTCAAACAGGCTTCAGTTCAAAACACCCCGATAATTGATAAAGATGCTTTTTCAGCATTATCTTCATTGTGCGATTTGGGTTGGAAACTTCAAAGTACTTTAGATTCTATTGGGTCTATTCAGGCCATGATGGATGATTTACATGCGATGTTGCAAAACTACATTGAAACTGGAAACCAATATCAGGGAACAATTGATAAGTTATTTAAATCATTAGAAGAGGCTGGTGTTTCTCGTAGTGTGAATGATCTGGTTTCTTTTAGAAAAAAATAATACTAGGGATTGGTCTCGGTAGCCGGCTTAAAATCCCCCCTAACCCCCCTTTTTCAAAGTGGGGAATAATGTAGGGGTTCCCGGTAGCCGACCCTAACTCACATGTCCACGTGTCCTGGCTCTGGTATTAGAACTGGCATTGCTATTACAATAAAAAGGTTTTTACTTAAAAGGTTTTTTTCATGACAGTGCGTACACGCTTTGCCCCTAGTCCGACAGGGTTTCTACATGTTGGGAGTGCTAGAACCGCGCTTTATTGTTGGTTATATGCAAAAAAACTGGGTGGCAAATTTATTTTACGTATTGAAGATACAGATAGAGAGCGTTCTACTCAAGAAGCAATAGACGCTATTTTAGATGCCATGACTTGGTTGGGTTTAGATTGGTCCGAGGGGCCTTTTTATCAGATGCAACGTTTGGAACGCTACCAGGAAGTGGTCGAGACACTATTAAAATCAGGCCATGCTTATCAGTGTTATTGTTCTAAAGAGCGAATTGAACAACTTCGCATTGATCGCTTAGCTAAGAAAGAAAAACCTCGTTACGATGGTCACTGTCGTCACAACAATCATCAAACTCAATCTGGTTCTTATGTTATTCGCTTTCGCAACCCCGATACGGGGAGTGTCGAAGTAGAAGATGTCGTCCATGGCAAAGTCATTGTACAGAACTCAGAGTTGGACGACTTGATTTTGGTTCGTTCAGATGGTATCCCCACCTATAATTTTGGTGTGGTGGTTGATGATTTAGACATGAATATCACGCATGTTATTCGAGGAGATGATCATCTTGCTAATACACCAAGACAAATTAATATATTAAAGGCCTTAGGTGCATCCTTGCCAGTGTATGCCCATGTATCCATGATTTTAGGGAGTGATGGAAAACGATTATCAAAACGCCATGGTGCAGTCAGTGTGCAGCATTATCGTGAAGAGGGTATTTTACCAGAAGCACTTTTAAATTATTTAATTCGTTTAGGTTGGTCTCATGGAGATCAAGAAATATTCTCTCGAGATGAAATGATTCAATATTTTGATATTCAAGATATTAATAAGGCTGCCACCATCTTTAATACGGAAAAATTACTTTGGTTGAATCAACATTATTTAAAGACATTGGAGCCCTCTTCTTTAGTTCCTGAATTTCAAAGGCATCTTGAAAACTTAGGCGTTTATGCTGATCAAGGACCTCCGTTACAAGATGTTTTGCTTGCTCAGCGAGAGCGAGCGAAGACTTTGCGAGAGATGGCCGAAAAGAGTGTTTATTTTTATCAAGATTTTGAATCGATTGATAAGGATGCTAAAGCAAAAAATTTAAAAGGCGATATTGCACCAGGATTAAAAGCTTTGCGAGAAGCTTTATCCCTTTTGCCATTATCAAAATGGCATGCCCCTGCTATTCATAATGCCATCGTTCAAACTGCAGAAAAGCTGGATCTAAAGCTTGGTAAATTGGCTCAACCATTAAGGGTGGCAGTAACGGGGAATACCATTTCTCCCCCAATTGACATGACTTGCGAGCTGATTGGGCGGGAGAGGGTTTTGAATCGTTTGGATCGTGCTCTGACACAGATCTGGGGTTGACAGTAGCTCGTGAGACTTGTAGGATGCGGGACTATAACTCAGCTTTAAGGAAACAAGAGGGGCTATGGCGCAGCTGGGAGCGCGCTTGCATGGCATGCAAGAGGTCGGCGGTTCGATCCCGCCTAGCTCCACCAAGTTCAGTTCCGTCCCCATCGTCTAGAGGCCTAGGACACCGCCCTTTCACGGCGATAACAGGGGTTCGAATCCCCTTGGGGACGCCATTTAAATCACGCAGCAACATATATCAAAATCAAAGTTGTGGCTGATTTGTTTGGGGCGACCTGATTCTGGGAAGCTCAAAAGTCGAATGTTTATCCGATGTTTACTGCCACTCACTTCTGGGTAGGTTCCGCAATCTATAGGTAAGGCTATCCGTAATAATTGGCAAGGGTGTTGAGGATCTAAAACTTGTTGAAAAAATCCTGATTCAGCTGTTTTCTGTTCGAAAAATGCACTATTTCTAAGTGTAGTGAGTAACAGATGAATACCTTCCTGTATGGGTCTAAATTCACTTAACCAGTGTGATATACATTCTGAACGCGTCTCGGTAGGTTGATTTAACCAGTAATGGTAAGCAGGAATATCAAAACCACAAGTACCTCCTGAAATATTGGTTCGTTGACGAATGTTAGTTAAGAGTTCATTATCTCGACAATCAGTGCCACATTTGGTGGTGATAGTATGCAATTTTTTTACTTGGGCGTTTAATTTATCCAAAGTATGATCTAGGCGTTTTCGATCGATAGTGGGTGTATCAAGATATCGTGATAAACTACTGATATGCCGTTCAAGTTCTTTTAAGATTTCTGATTTCACATCATTTCGTTCTAGAATAGATAAAATTTCAATGATGGCAGAAACCCCCGCTTGACTATCCCAAAGGGCAGCTTCATTTCGAAAATGAGAGGCTTGTGAGAAAAAATATTCTAGCCGCAGCAATATGCGGATCCGTTCATTCAAGGGATGTTCATACAAAACGGGGTGTGACATAGAGTTATTATATACAGTATTGGAAAAGGGGTCAAATTTGGATTTTGGACTTTTGAACATTAATAAATAGATTTCTAATTTTTAATGCCTCAAAGTCCAAAATCCAGGTTTTACCCCTTTCATATTTCATAGTTTGCTTGCTTAATGTCTAATGTCAAGATCTGACACCTTCTCATGGTAAACTTCTACTTGCTTTTTTAGTTCCTCGACTGTGCCCTCGTTGAAGATAACATCATCTGCTTCGGCAAGCCGAGTTGCGCGCGTCGCTTGGGTGTTGATAATGGCTTGTATCTCTTTAGCATCGATATTGTCACGCTGCACGACTCGTTGAATTTGGAGGGATTCTGGGGAGTCGATAACCAAAATGCGATCAACAACATCGTGAAAGTGTGCTTCAATCAGAAGGGGTACTTCAACGATGATGTAAGGAATGGACGAAGAAACAGGGGTATGCACAATTTTTTGTTTCACTAAGGGATGCAATAAATTCTCAAGCCATAGGCGCGCATTAGGATCTTCAAAGATAATGTTGCGAAGTTTTTTACGATCAAGCGTTTTATCGTCTTGTAGAATGTGGGATCCAAAATAGGCTACAATTTTTTTTAGAGCGGGTTGATTGGGTTGTACTAATTGACGTGTGATTTGATCAGCATCAATGACGAGAACCCCTAACTCACGAAAGAATTGGGCTACTGTTGATTTTCCGCTTCCAATACCGCCTGTCAGACCAATGATCATAAGTTAAATAATTTAAAATAAAAAAGGAGGAAATCATTTTGCCATAGGAGAGTCATCCAGCCTCCGATCGCTAAAAATGGTCCAAAAGGAATGGGTTGATTTTTATCTCTTCCTTGGAAAATCATTAGATAGATCCCAATAAGGGCTCCAAGTATCGAGGCAATTAAAATAACAGAAGGTAGAGCTTGCCATCCTAACCAGGCACCCAACATTGCAAGAAGTTTAAAATCACCGTATCCCATGCCCTCTTTACCAGTGAGTCCCTTGAATAGCCAATAGATAGTCCACAATGTTAAATATCCAGCAATAGCTCCTAAAATGCAATCTTCACTATTTTGAAAAACTGGGAATAAACTGAAAAATAAGCCCAACCATAAAAAGGGAAGAGTAATATCATCAGGTAACACAGAATGATCAAAATCAATAATAGATAAGGCAATGAGCGCCCATGTTAGAAGCAATGCTGTGATGGTGGCAAGACTTATGCCAAAATGGTTAGCAATGATGATTGATAATAAGCACGTAAAAAATTCAATTAATGGATAACGATAAGGAATGCGTTTTTGACATGCACGACATCGTCCACGTAACCATAGGTAGCTAAAAATAGGAATATTATCTAGCATAGAAATTGAGTGACGACAGTGAGGACAAAATGATCGAGGTATTGATAAAGAGAGGGGTTGAGAAGTTTTGGATTCTTGTTCCCCTTGTTCTTCTTGCCAACGTTGGTTTAATAGAATGGGCAGTCGATAAATCACGACATTTAAAAAACTTCCTATCAAAAGACCTAATAAGCCAATAAGCACTAAATAAGTTGTTGAATTACTTTGAAGGATCGTTAAAAATGTCATTGCTATAAAATAGAGCCCATTTTGATGATTGGTAAATACATGGCGACAACCAGTCCACCGACGATAAATCCCATGATGACTATAATTAAGGGTTCTAGCAAGGTTGTCAACCCCTCTATGGTGGTATCGACTTCTTCTTCATAAATGCTTGCAATTTTATCGAACATTTTTTCCAGTGTGCCTGATTCTTCACCAATGCTAATCAATTGTACCACCATCAGTGGAAAGAGGTCTGTTTTTTTAACAGCAACTCGTAACGGTTGACCATTGATAAGAGCATCTTTCACTTTTAAAATGGCATGGGTGTAAACACCATTTCCGGTTCCTTCTGCGACAGTATCCAAAGATTCTATCAGTGGGACGCCCGAAGCAAAAGTGATTGCCAAAGTTCGTGCAAACCGAGCGATAATGGCTTTTTGTAAAATGGAACCAAAAATGGGTAATTTTAAGGAGAATTTATCGAAGAATTGTTTTACTGCATCTATTTTTCGATAACACTGAACAGAACTATAAGAAGCAATCATTAATCCAAACAAAAAATATAGGCCTTGTTCTTGTAATGTTTCTGAAAGATTTAATACCCATACTGTAAAGATAGGGAGATCAGCATTAAAACCTTTAAATATATCTTTAAAAGTTGGAACAACTTTAACCAATAAAACCCAAGTAACGATCAGTGAAGTGATTAAAATAGTAGAGGGATAATAGAGCGCCTTTTTAATCTTTCGTTTTAAGGATTCGGATTTTTCTGTATAGTTTGCTATTCGGGTTAACATAATATCTAGAGTGCCTGATTGCTCGGCGGATTCAATCAAGCTGCAATATAAGTAATCAAAATTAGCGGGATGTTTTTTAAGTACCGATGATAATAGTCTGCCGCTTTCAATATCGATTTTAATCATTTTCACGAGATTGCCTAAAGGGGTATCCGATACCCCTTGTGTAAACACAGTAAAGGCTTGCGTGAGAGGGATCCCAGCTGTGGTTAATGTGGCTATTTGACGAGTGAAAAGGGCTAAATCCGTCGAAGAAATTTTTTTAGAGGTGATTTTTGTAATGATTTTGGGTTTTTTCTTTGAATTCATAAAATTATCTTAAAGCCCCTGATCCCAAGTGATACGATTAAATTCTTCTAAACTTATTATGCCTTGTTTTAATTTATGAAATCCGGATCCCCTAAGCGTCCACATCCCATCATTTTGAGCTTGCTTTTGGATTTCAAACGCATGTTTGCCTGACATAATCATGTGAGCAATAGTAGAGGTGATTGGTAAAACTTCATAGATACCTACTCGTCCTTTATAGCCCTCTTTACATTCTGCACATCCTTTTGGGCTAAATAAAATTAAATCTGCAATTTCTTCTATTTTAAAACCTATCTTTTTAAGAACATGTGGAGGTGTTTGCACTACAACCTTACACTGTGGACAAAGACGTCTTGCTAAACGTTGCGCAATAATCAGGCTAATAGACGTTGCTAAATGATAGGTAGGGACGCCTATGTTCACGAGTCGAGTTAAGGTATCACTTGAATTGTTGGTATGGAGTGTCGAAATAACTCTGTGTCCAGTTTCTGCAGCTTTTATTGCGATTTCAGCGGTTTCGAGATCGCGAATTTCGCCAATCATAATAACATCGGGATCTTGCCTTAAAAAGGCTCTTAATGCAGTTCCAAAGGTTAATCCCGTTTTAACATTCATAGGAACTTGATTGATGCCAGGTAAGTTAATTTCGACTGGATCTTCGCAGGTAGAAATGTTGCATTCAGCAGTGTTTAAAATATTGAGCGCGGTGTAAAGTGTGACAGTTTTCCCGCTGCCGGTAGGACCCGTGATTAAAATCATTCCTTGGGGTTTATGTATGGCTTTTAAAAATAATTCTTTTTGGAAATTTTCAAAGCCTAGTGTATCTACATTTAGTGGGGTAAGGTTGGGATCTAAAATACGAATAACAATTTTTTCACCAAATAAGGTTGGGCAAGTACTGACTCTAAAGTCAATAGAGGGTTTTTCAGATGCTTCTAAAAAAGCGTCCTGATTTGCCTGATTTTTTAGTTTAAATCGGCCATCTTGTGGAATCCTTCGTTCTGAAATATCAAGACGTGACATTATTTTTAATCGGGCAGCAATACGGGAAGCAAGGTTAACGGGCGGTTTTGCAATTTCATATAAAATGCCATCTTGTCGGTAGCGTATACGATAGAGTTTTTCATAGGGTTCAAAGTGTATATCAGAAGCACCAACTTGAATAGCATCTGAGATTAACTGATTGACGTAATGGATAATAGAAGTATCCTCTTTTTCATTAGTGATGACATCTGTTGCTGTATTATCCATATTATCTTTTGTTAAGTTATTATTAATTTTTAGGGTTCTGCATTCGGTTGATTTTCAGGAAGCGCATGTTGAAAAGCAGGAAGGCTTAAACAATGTTTTGCAATGGCTTCTATGGTGGGGAAATTGATTAAAGGAAACTCAAAACGTTTTGCATTGTAGTACTGTGGGACTAAAAAAACATCTGCGATGGTCGGAATATCTCCATGACAGCATTTGCCTGTATCGGGGCTATTAACTAATAATTGTTCTAATGCTTTAAAACCTAAATGTAGCCAGTGGTAATACCAAGCATTTTTTTCTGCCTCTGAGTGCCCCAAATGTCCCGTAAGGTATTTTAAAACCCTTAAGTTATTGAGTGGATGAATGTCGCAGGCGATGAGTAGGCTTAAAGTTCGCACGCGTGCTCGGGCTGGAAGCAATTGTGGCAAAAGAGGTGGATTGGGATAAAGTTCATCTAGATACTCGATAATTGATAAAGATTGAGTGAGCACATGTTCACCATCTCGAAGCATTGGGACGAATCCTTGAGGATTGAGAGCGAGGTAGTCAGGCTGATACTGTTCACCTTCTTCTTTTAGAAGATGAATGGGGATTTGTTCAAAAGTCAGATTTTTTAAGTGAAGAGCAATGCGAACCCGAAATGCAGCACTGGATCGAAAATAATCATAAAGTTGCATAGAGTGTGTTTACCTTATCTGTTTTGATGCACCATTCCTGTTTGACGCGCCATTCAACAAAATTTCAATCATTTTGTCAAGTATAGTCTTAACACCCAGGGTCGAAAAATAAAGAGGTTAATAAAAATTATAGTTGACAAACCAAATCATGTTTTTATAAAATATGTTTTATATTATGTCTTGAAAACTTTAAAATATAAATTATGTTTTATATTTTGATATTAAATGTTTATTATGATAAACTATATTTTATCAAATGCTAATTTTTTTGTTATTTATAAAGTATAGTTTATGGCAAAGGCAATTTGGGGGAAGGTGTATTACCAAGATGTTTATGCGGGTCTTATTCAAAGAGAACCGGATGGACGTCATGTATTTACCTATGATCCCTCTTATATCAGCTCCGAATTTCCAGCCATTGCTCTTTCGCTTCCAAAACAAAGAGAACCTTTTTTGTCTGAAACTGGTTTGCATCCATTTTTCGATAACTTGGTTGCAGAAGGCTGGTTACAGAAAGCACAGGCTCGCGCCTTAAAAGTGAGCTCTATGGATCATCTCGCTCTGCTTCTTGGGTTTGGACACGATCTCCCAGGTGCTGTATCGATAGTAGATCCTGACCCACAGCAACATGAAATTAATGAACATGCAGATAATCTGACCAAAGCAGTATTGCGAAGTCAGGCTTCTCTTTCTGGTGTACAGCAAAAATTATTAGTTGTTCAACAAGGTGATCACTATCGACCTGTGGTGGGAAAGGAATTGAGTAGTCATATCGCAAAACTCCCATCAAATACTCATCCTGATATTGTTGAAGTTGAATATCTCACGACTTTGGCAATCACTAAGCTACTTCCTGAGGATTCAATAGTAACACTGGAGATTGTACCCATTCCTTCAATTTGTGAAAAGGCTCTTATTGTAAAACGTTTTGATCGAACTTCTAGTGGTAAAAGGATCCATTTTGAAGAATTTAATCAACTTTTAAACCATCCTTCCGGAGACAGTAAATATGAAGGATCTTATGAAGATATGGGACATTTCATTCAGAATACAACTGGATGTATTCGAACAGAAGCTTTTCAGTTGTTTAAACGCATTTTGGCAGCCCTTTTGGTCGGTAATACAGACGCGCATTTCAAAAATTTTGCAATGTTTCATACTCGAGAGGGTCTTCGTTTAACGCCGGCTTATGATTTGGTTGCTGCAGCAAAATACAAACAATATCAAACGATTGCATTAAAGCTAGATAGAGCAGAAAACCTCAAAATTAGTTTATTAAAACCCAAGCATATACTTAAAATGGGTTATGAATTTGGACTTAGTGAAACCTTGATAGTAAACACTGTTAATGATCTTGGGAAAAGATTGGAAGCAGCCAAGGCTGCAATAGCTATAAGTGAAATTGGTGACCCTTTAACTCGAAAAGAACTTGTTCAGATTATGGAGAAGCGATGGAAAGTCAGTTTCGACTCAATTGGCCAGTACTTGTCGAAGAAGCAAAGCAAAGGCGTAAAGCCCAAAAACTTACGCAACGACAATTAGCGATGCTTGCAGAGGTAAGTGCACCTACTATTTCTCGGTTTGAAAAAGGCGAGAAGGATATTCAATTGTCTTCTGTGCTGAGGATCCTTGGCATGCTTGATCTGGTTGATCAACGTAATTTGATTTTTTCTGAACTAAAACCTGGCTACGACAGTAGCCGTATGATTGTTATCTTTTGGGGACAAGATGTAGATAAGAAGGTACGCTGTGAGATTTCAATGGAAGCCTTGGAAGATCATTACAAAAGTAATAGTAAAGATCCAATCAAGATATTCATAGAAAATCATTCTGCTATTGAGCAAGAAGCACGACGAAAGTATTTAGCAAATCGCTTAGAAGAGGGCGGATCAATATTAATCAAAACGAATGATCTTCTATATGGAAATTTTGGTGTCAAATCTTGACATTGGACAAACTTTTACTTACCGTCAAAAAGTAGAGGCAACTTTTTTTGTATTTTGGCCATTTAGTGGTTAAAATGCAACCAGATATTGGCAACGGGAATGTCTTTATTGTATCTATCTGATATTTTTATAGGATAAACATAATTATTGTAATATCCTTCACTCTGGAATATAATTCCAGCGGGAAGGATAAACAGTAATCTAGTATTACCCATATTAATGGTCGAAGTGGAGATGGGGTTACATAACCGTTTAACACGCAATATTTATCTTGAACCCTTTAATCTAAAAGATACAAAGTTATACTTGAATCATTTAGGTGTTAAATTAAATAATAATCATGTGCTACAAATTTATATGACAACCGGTGGTGTGCCATACTATTTGTCAAAAATTGAGAAAAGTGTATAGGATTTTTGGTGTCAAATCTTTTGGACACACTTTTATGGACTTTGTCCAATGTCAAGATTTGACACCAGGACATTTAAAAGGAACTTATCATGACTGATTTAACGACTTTAACCACTAAATCTTGCAAACCGTGTGAAGGAGGAACCCCCCCTTTAACTTCCGATCAAGTTAAAGCCCTTATTAGGGAAATTCCGGGGTGGAGTATAGATCCAACCGGCACTCATGAGATCTCCAAAACCTTTGAATTTAAGAATTATTATCGAACCATGGCGTTTGTGAATGCCATTGCTTGGATAGCGCATCAAGAAAATCATCATCCCGATTTAGAAGTTGGCTATAATCGATGTATCGTTCGTTATTCTACTCATGCGATTAATGGTTTATCCGAAAATGATTTTATCTGTGCAGCTAAGGTTGAGGCGTTGTAGTTCATGAAACAGCTAGAACGGGATTTGTTAGAGTATGCTGAAAGTATGCAATGCCAAGAATTGCATATGAATGTGGATGAAGAAACGGGTCTGAAAATGGTGATAGCCATTCATAATACTATTTTAGGTCCTGCATTGGGGGGTTGCCGATGTATACCCTATCCATCAACAACAGCTGCTGTGATTGATGCCATTCGTTTAGCACAATGCATGGCATATAAAGCCGCTATTTCGAATCTCCCTTTAGGGGGAGGTAAGGCTGTTTTATTAAGACCTAAAACTATTTCTGATAGAACGGCCTATTTTAAGGCGGTTGGACGATTTATTAATCAATTGAATGGGCGTTATATTACTGCGGTGGATAGCGGAACCACTATTCAGGACATGGATGTCATTGCCACTGAAACTCGTTATGTAACTACCACATCACATGGGGTGTTCACAGTCGCCGATCCTTCTTCTCTGACTGCATTTGGAGTGCTTCGTGGTATGCAGGCGGCTGCTAAATTTAAATTGGGTAAGGATTCTTTAAAAGGCCTGCATGTTGCCATTCAAGGTCTAGGGCATGTGGGGTATAGTCTTGCAAAGCTCTTATATAATGAGGGTGCTCGATTAACAGTTTTTGATATTGATAAGAATGCAGTCAATCACGCTGTGAGTGAATTAAAAGCAGCTTCAACTTCTTCTTTGGATGCTATATTAAAGACGGAGTGTGACATATTTGCGCCTTGTGCGTTTGGGGGACTTATTAATGATAAATCGATTGCAATGCTGAGAGCCCCTATTGTTGCGGGATGTGCTAATAATCAATTAGAAGAGCCATACCATGGTGAAGCATTGGCACGTCGTGGAATTTTGTATGCCCCCGATTATGTTATTAATGCAGGGGGCCTTATTTATGTGGCTGCTCAGTATAATCATATTACAGAAGATGTCACTCTGCATAAAATAGAAGGGATTTATGATACTTTGATGCATATTTTCGATCAGTCAGAAATAGAAAAACGGACAACCAGTGAAGTGGCAGATAATCTTGCCAAACAATATCTGCAGAAATCGTAGGGGTTCGGTCGGGGTGTCCGTCCATTGTAGGGGCCGGTGTAGGGGCCGGTCCCTGTGCCGGCCCAACATAAATATCGCCTAGAAGGATCACTATGACAAGCCAAATAAGCCATACACAGAAATCAATCATTCAATTTGAAATTGGTTATACACAATTTTTAGATCCCATGGGCAAAATCGTTCAAAACTTGCCGGAATTTACGCGTGATAGTGAACATCTTAAAATTTTATATCGCTTTTTGGTTCGTACGCGTGTTTTTGATACTAAGGCCATTGCCTTGCAACGAACGGGGAAATTAGGCACTTATCCCTCTACATTAGGGCAAGAAGCCATTGGGGTTGGTATTGGATCAGCGATGCAATCGAATGATGTTTTATGTCCTTATTATCGAGAGTATGGTGCGCAATTTTGGCGTGGTGTCAAAATGTCAGAAATTTTATTGTATTGGGGAGGGGATGAGCGGGGAAGTGATTTTTCCGATCCAAGGGTAAAAGAAGATTTTCCCCTTTGTGTGCCCATTGGGAGTCAGACTTTACATGCGGTGGGGGTTGCAACTGCCCTAAAATTACGTAAACAAGCTCGCGTGACGGTGACAACGGTTGGAGATGGGGGAACTTCCAGAGGAGATTTTTATGAGGCTGTTAATCTGGCAGGAGCTTGGCAATTACCGATTGTTTTTGTGATTAATAATAATCAGTGGGCTATTTCACTGCCGCGTGCCAAACAAACCCATGCAGAAACGTTAGCACAAAAAGGCATTGCAGGGGGGATTTTCTCTGAACAAGTAGATGGCAATGATATCATAGCGGTTCGATATGCGGTTGAAGAAGCCATTAAACGAGCGCGTTCTGGTCTTGGCCCCAGTGTTATAGAGGCACTCAGTTATCGCATGTCTGATCACACGACAGCAGATGATGCAAGAAGATATCGTGATGCAGCAGAGATTGAAAAATATAAAGCCTTAGATCCTATTAAAAGATTTTATCAATATTTAGTTGATCAAAACATTTGGGATAAAACAAAAGAAGAAGCACTACAAGAGAGTGTTACTAAAGAAGTTGCGGATGCTGTTTATGAGTATGAACATACTTCCCCATTAGAGCCGACTGCCATGTTTGATTTTCTGTATGCAAAATTACCCGATGCTTTACACAGAGAACGAGAAGAAGCCGCGCAATTACAGAGGATAACTACTCGTGACTGAAATAACGATTAAAACAAGTGAAACAACTGAAAAAACTGAAAAAACCACAGGAATTACCTTGGTCGAAGCCATCACCCAAGCTTTAGCTTATGAATTAGCGCATGATCCGGATGTTATTGTATTAGGGGAAGATGTGGGGGTGAATGGCGGTGTATTTAGAGCGACCCAGGGTCTTCAAGCGCGCTTTGGGGAAGAAAGAGTGCGGGATACCCCCTTGGCAGAAAATATGATTGCTGGTGTATGTGTTGGCTTGGGGGCGATGGGTATGAAACCTGTTGCAGAAATTCAATTTATGGGATTTATGTATTCATGTGTTGATCAAATTATTAGTCATGCTTCGCGTCTTCGAAACCGCACACGGGGGCGATTATCCTGTCCGATGGTTATTCGTGCTCCTTATGGTGCAGGTATTCATTCGCCTGAGCATCATTCTGAAAGTACGGAAGCTATTTTCGCACATATTCCAGGATTGAGAGTGGTTATTCCTTCAACGCCATTGCGTGCTTATGGCTTATTGTTGGCATCTATTCGTGATCCCGATCCCGTTATTTTTTTAGAACCGACACGCATGTATCGTTTAGGAAAACAAATTGTGCCTGATAATGGGGAAGCTTTACCCATAGATGTTTGCTTTATTTCTAGAGAAGGGAATGATGTTACATTAGTGAGTTGGGGTGCTATGATGCATGAAACTCTAAAAGCGGCTGAGATTTTGGCAGAATCTGGGATAGAAGCCGAAGTGATTGATGTTGCGACGATTAAACCTTTAGATATGGAAACGATTTTAAAATCTGTTGAAAAAACAGGGCGATGTGTGATTGTGCATGAGGCAACAAAGACCTGTGGGGTAGGGGCAGAGATTGCAGCGCAAATAGCAGAAAAGGGATTAACCTCTTTATTAGCACCTATTCAGCGAGTGGCTGCATTTGATGTTATTGTGCCATTATATCGATTAGAAGACTATTATTTACCCAGTGTAGAAAGAATTGTGCAATCGGTGCTTGCAGTCATGGAGTATAAATGAAAATATTTAAGTTGCCAGATTTAGGGGAAGGATTACTGGATGCCGAAATCGTTCAATGGTATGTTAAAGTTGGGGAGGAAGTTACAGTTGATCAAAACTTAGTTTCGGTGGAAACCGCTAAAGCGATAGTGGAGTTACCTTCTCCGTTTGCAGGATATATTACAAAATTATATGGAAATCCTGGGGATATTATTAAAACAGGCGAGGTATTGGTTGAGTTTAAAAATGAAGAAGGGGAAAAGAACGAAAGCGGAGAAGAGAGAGAAAAAGAAACAAGAGAAGATGCAGGCACTGTGGCTGGTAAACTTAAAGTCGGCAATGCGCTTATCACTGAACCATCGCTGGGTGTTTCTTCACATCCACATCATCCACACACAAATGTTAAGGCCACACCAGCGGTTCGAGCATTAGCACAGCGTTTAAAAGTGGATCTTGCTCAAGTTGTTCCTTCAGAATCTAATAACATAATTACTTTGCAAGACGTTCAAAAAGCAGCGGACGATCTGAAACAAGCAGGACCTTTTGAACCCTTAAAAGGGGTGCGGCGCATGATGGCAGAAACCATGAGTCGGGCACATCGTGAAGTCGTTCCTGTTACTGTTATGGACGATGCAAAATTATTGAATTGGTCACCCAAAGAAGATATTTCTGTGCATTTAATTCAAGCAATGGTCAAGGCTTGTCAAAAAGAACCTGCTTTAAATGCTTGGTATGATATGAATGCAATGGGACGACGAATGATTAAAGAAGTTCATATCGGAATAGCCATGGATACATCCGATGGATTATTTGTACCTGTCATTCGCAATGCTGAGACATTGAATTCAAAACAATTACGTGACAAGATAGAACTGTTTAAAATTCAAGTTCGAGAGCGTACCATTGGTTTTGAAGATTTACACGGAGCTACGATTACCTTGTCTAATTTTGGAAAATTTGCAGGTCGTTATGCCAATCCCATGATTGTTCCCCCTATGGTTGCTATTTTGGGAGCTGGAAAATTGCGAAATGAAATTGTTGCATTGAATGATCAGCCGGTGGTTTGTCCTGTATTGCCTTTGTCATTGACATTTGATCACAGAGTTGTGACTGGTGGGGAGGCAACACGGTTTTTGGGGGTAATTATGCAGGAATTAGGAAATCATTAGAGATTTTAGGTAATTTTTTACAATGAAAGCATTAACCATCAAAAATTTAAAAAAAACTTATCCAAACGGTTTGGCTGCCCTTAAGGGTATTGATCTAGAAGTTGAGCAAGGTGAGTTTTTTGCTGTTCTTGGACCCAATGGGGCTGGAAAAACAACAACGATTGGGGTCATCACTTCTTTAGTGAATAAAACGAGTGGTCAAGTCTCAGTCTTTGATTATGATATTGATAATAATGTAGAGATGGCTAAATCTTGTATTGGTTTGGTTCCACAGGAGTTTAATTTTGGATTGTTCGAACGTGTGATTGATATCATTGTCAATCAAGCCGGGTATTATGGGATCTCTAGAAAAATTGCATTGGAGCGAGCTGAATTATATTTGACAAAATTAGGGTTGTGGGATAAACGGGATGAACAATCTAAAAATCTTTCTGGAGGGTTAAAGCGTCGCTTAATGATTGCGCGAGCCTTAATTCATGAACCTAAAATGTTGATTTTAGATGAACCAACGGCAGGGGTTGATATTGAACTTCGGCGTTCAATGTGGACATTTTTACGTGAAATTAACAATCAAGGAACGACAATTATTTTAACAACTCATTATTTGGAAGAAGCAGAGTCTCTTTGTCGAGGGATTGCAATTATTGATAAGGGCTTAATTATTGAAGACACAACAGTAAAAGAATTATTATCTCGTTTAAATACAGAGAGCATTATTTTAGATGTAAAATATCCTTTGACAGGACCGCCGCAAATAACTGACTGTGACACTGAATGGGTGGATGAAACAACACTTGAAATTACCTTCCCTAAAAAGATCAGTTTGAATGATATTTTTAAAGAGTTGTCAAAACAACATATTGAAGTTATTAGTATGCGAAATAAAACCAATCGTTTAGAACAATTGTTTTTTAATTTAATACAATGGCAAAAATAAAATATTTATCTGGGGAACTCTATGTCTAGAATCAAACAAAACAGCATAGCGTTGTATACAATCTTATATCGGGAGATTGTGCGTTTTATTCGGATTTGGTCGCAAACTTTGCTGCCACCTGTCATTAGTATCGCACTTTATTTTATTATTTTTGGCAGTTTAATTGGACCTCGAATTGGACAGATGGGAGGCGTTAGTTATATAGATTATATTGTTCCTGGTTTGATTATGATGGCCATTATTACCAGTGCTTATACCAATGTTGTTTTTTCATTTTTTAGTTCAAAATTTCAACGAAATATAGAGGAAATGTTGGTGTCTCCCATGCCGAGCTCAGTGATTTTATGGGGGTTTGTATTAGGGGGAGTTGTCCGCGGTGTTTGTGTTGGGATTTTAGTGACGGGTGTTTCCTTATTTTTTACAAAATTAGAAGTCGCTTATTTTTGGATCACCATTTTGGTTGGGGTATTAACGGCTGTGCTGTTTTCATTGGCAGGATTATTAAATGGAATTTTCGCTAAAAAGTTTGATGATGTTAATATAGTGCCAACTTTTATTTTGAGTCCTTTAACTTATTTGGGAGGGATCTTCTATCCTATCAGCTTACTCCCTGAGTTTTGGCAAGGGGTAACTCATGCTAATCCAATATTTTATATGGTGAACGCATTCCGGTATGGAATGTTAGGGCATTCAGATGTAAAAGTTGAAGTTGCATTTGTGGTCATTATTGGATTTATTGTGCTGATGTATGGTTTGAGTCTTTGGCTGTTGAAAAAAGGGATAGGAATTAAAACATAACAAATAATGTCATTTTTTATTTTTTGAAAAAGTGCACTTGTTCTATCCCAAGTGCACTTGCACTACCCATTGTTATATAGGTGCAGCAGTGGAAAGAGTGAAGTTACTAATTTCATATTTGAAACGGGTATCAGAATAGATGAGTACTTCAACTTTTTTTGCTTTAGAAATTGGAATGATAGCGTTGCCATTAGGGGCTTTTAGCCATTGTGGCTCATTGTCATCAATACGTAGACGTAAACTAACAGGGGTTGAATGAGTTTTTCCTACAATTTTTAATTTATATTTTTCCTTTTCATTAACTGAGCGACGAAAGTAAATACCGGATGAGGTTGAGTTACCAGTTATTGTTAAGCTATTATTAGTTGATTTCAATTGAGGATCATTATACATTTCTGTTTCCCATTTATTAGTGAGAAGATGATAAAAATCATTTTGAAGATCAGAGAGAGCTGCCTGAGGATTGTTTTGAGAAGCTTGTAACCACTCAGAGTGAAAAAAAGTGGTGTATGGAACAATCTGTCCTATTATATAACCAATACAAGCGATACTTACTATAGAAGAAATCTTTAAAAATCTCATAATGAAATTACCTTATTTTAAAAAAGTTGTGCGCAGTATATCAATTTTTCTATGTTTTTAAAATAGTATCCCATTAAAAAAGCTAAAATACTGAAAAATTTTGAAATTTAACAAACAAATTAAATAAGGAGGTATATTTAAAATCTGTAATTTAGTTAAAAAGATTATGTCGTTAAGCAACAATTCTTGAATTGCCAATGAAAGTGAGGTATAACCTTACGGTTAGATTAGCATGTGAATTATATATGATTTGGGGCGAGGGTTGTTTTCACCTTTCCTGCGGTAGCGCGGTAATAATTTAAGTTAAGAATATGAGTTGTTTTTTTCGGGGGTAAAGAAAAATATGCGGCAAGTACTTTTAAATAGCTCAACTGCTTTTATCGCCAGAGTGCCACGCCCTACCGTTGAACCTGGTTTTGTTTTAGTTCGTGTGTGCTATTCAATGATTAGTGTAGGCACAGAAACCGCGATCCTTAAAGCTGAAGCCAAGAATATAGGTGGTTTTGAAAAAATACAACATTATTCATCACTATTTAAACAAAATCTCGGAAAAGCAATCAAAAATCCTCAACTTGCAGTACGTCGTGTTCGTGAAATGATGCGAAGTAAATTAACCCAAATATACCCAGTGAATCCTCACCAATTGCCTGATGCTATGGCGGTAGAAGCATTAAATTGGCGCGCTGTTGGAGCAAAGCAATTTAAAAAAGTACAAAATAAAATTGAGTTGCTTACCGATGATACGGTTTGGGGATATCAGCTTGAAAGTAACTCATTAGCAGTTCCTGAAGGGTTTACACCTTATATTGAAATAAAAGGAAATGTAACAAAAGGAAAAATTAGCATTGGTCTTCTTGATGCTAGCAAATCCAAATGGATTGGCTCCGCAAGAGTCATAGAACCTGGACCTATCGATGATCAATTGATATTTGAATTAGAAAATGAAACCAGTGTAATTGTCATGATTACAAATGGCGATGATGGCCCTTCTCAATGTGATTTTGAAGAGATTAAAGTATTTTTAATGCCACCCGATCCCTCGGGTTTAAATCATACTGAAATGAATCAAATTGGCTGGGCGACTGGATATTCTGCAGTCGGAAAAGTGATTGCAGTTGGAAAAAATGTATCTAATTTTGCGCCTGGAGATTTTGTGGCGTGTGCTGGAGCCAATAGAGCCAATCATGCTGATTTTATTAGTATTCCTGAAAATTTAGCCTGTTGTATTCCTAAGAATTGTGAACTTCAAGTTGCAGCCATGACTACGATTGGTGCAATAGCGCTTCAAGGGGTTCGACGAGCCTCTCCAACATTGGGAGAGACAGTTGTGGTATTAGGTCTTGGGTTGTTAGGCCAGATTACTGTTCAATTGCTGCGCTCGAATGGCTGCAGTGTTATCGGAATGGATCTTGAAAATAATCGTGTTCAAAGAGCGCTTGCTAATGGTATGGAAGCTGGGAGCTCTAATGAGCAAGTCTTAAAAAAATTAGTTTTTGATATGACCAATGGCATTGGCGTAGATCGTACCTTGATCACAGCTTCTACTGCCTCGAATTCTGTTATTAATCTTGCAATGGAATTAACACGCAGGAGAGGAACAGTTGTGATAGTGGGTGATATTGGAATGAAGATTGAACGAACTCACTTTTATCAAAAAGAAATTGATTTATTAATGAGTACGTCATATGGGCCAGGTAGATATGATCGCAATTATGAAGAAGAAGGGCATGATTATCCAGTCGCCTATGTGCGTTGGACATTAAATCGTAATATGAAGGCTTTTCTTGATTTGGCCAATCAAGGGAAGATTAATATAAGTAGTCTTATTGATCGTGTTATATCTATTGAAGAAGCACCGATTGTTTATAAAGAACTTGCCAAAGGAGGGGAAGACGTCCCTATCGGTGTATTAATTAAATACGAAGATAAAAATTTTCCGTCATTTCGAGCAGGAAAAGATTCTGTGATTGTTCCTCGAGGGCATCGAAAACCACGCGAAGGACTTATAAATTATGTGTTGGTTGGTGTTGGTGCATTTGGGACAGGAATGCTGGTGCCACTGATGGAACGTCAAAAAGAACGTTTTTTTCTAAAAGGCGTTGTTTCTCGGGATTCAATTCGAGGAGGGAATTATGTTCGAATGAATCGTTTAGAAATATTATCTACAGATTTTAAGTCGATACTTAAAAATGATGCTATTGATTTATGTGTCATTGCAACGCGGCATAATGAACATGCAGCCCAGGCAGCGGCTGCGTTGCGTGCGGGGAAACATGTTTTTGTTGAAAAACCACTTGCGCTTACTTGGGATGAATTAGAGTTATTGATTAAGACACATGAAGAAATTGAGAGTAACGCTTTATTAATGGTGGGTTTTAATAGACGATTTTCTCCAGCCATGCAAATTCTTGCTGCTGAATTAGCAGGGCGACGAGGTCCTCTAATGATTAATTATCGTTTGAATGCTGGGTATATACCAAAAGATCATTGGATTCAGACTAAGGTAGGCGGTGGTCGAAATATTGGTGAAGCTTGCCATATGTATGATTGTTTTCAGTTTTTAACTAAGAACCCTGTCACAAATATACAAGCATCATCTATTCGTCCGGAGAATACACCTTACCTGGGAAATGATAATTTTACAGCGACCTTAACTTATGGTGACGGAAGTCTAGCGACATTAATTTATACTGCCTTAGGTCCTAAACAAGGATTGCCAAAGGAACGTATTGAAATATTTTGTGATGGTGAGGCTTATCTGATTGATGATTTTAAAACTCTTGTTAAAGTAGGGGTTTCAGAACCACTTTGGCAAAGTGGTGAAGCAAATAAGGGACATTATAATCAATTAGTTGCTTTAGGGGAGTCGATTGCTAAAGGTGGGGATGCTCCTATTCCTTTTTCTGAATTGATAGAAACTTCTGCAGTTGCCTTGCATGTTGAAGATTTATTGGCGGGAAGAGTTAATTAAATGCAAACAACAAATATGGTATCAATTAAAGAAACCTCATATCTTATTTTAGATGCGAATATAAAGAAGTGTGGGGTTATTCAGGATAATCGTTTATCTGGTTTGACAGAACGTCACAAAATTAAACTCATTAAGCCTATTTTTTCTGGTACTTCTGAATTAACCAAAAAAGAAAATCTGATTAATATTATCAAATCTCATCAATGTAGTGGTTTGATTATTGAACTTGATAAAGGTTATCCAAGTCGAAGCCAATTACGTATTATTGGATGGGGACATCAGTATGGTATTCCTACATTTGCTTATTGGCCAAAAGAGGGTGCAATTGAGGTTGTAGATAAAGCAAAGCTGCGTAGTTATTGGAAAATCTATGCATTTATCATCTGTTATCGTTTTTGTTACGATCGATTTTTTAATAAAGGAACTCCAGACGTTTTTTTAAATGAACCTGATTTGAATATAAATGACTCGAGTATTAGTTCAATTGATCAATTAGTCACTGATTTAAGTAGTAATGTTTCCCCTGTTAAATTTGATCAAAGTCTATTGACAGACGATAGACTTAATTTGCTTGGCTTGGGTATTTATTTACGAACAGATTATTGGTCATTAATTGTATCCGGTGGTAGTTACGGTCATACTTGCTATGTGGCAAAAGAGCTTGCAGCACGAAGCAGCTCTTTGATTTGTTTCATGGGTTCTTCATTTCCTTTACTTGATACACTTGGATTAAAACAAAATGTATTACAGCGGCCTAGTGAAACATGCAATGAGGTTGACATTTTACAAGCGAATGAGAGCTATTATTTACAATTAAGAGAAAAGCTATCTAGTTTGCAACCAAGTTATATTTATGAGCGTCTTTGTCTTGGAAATTTTGTGGGGGCTAGACTTTCGCTAGAATTAGGGATTCCCTATATTGTTGAATACAATGGTTCAGAAATCTCTATGATGAAGAGTTTTGCTGGCAAAAGTTATGAAAATGCTGCATTATTTGAAAAAATTGAAGAGTTTGCATTCAATCAAGCTACTATAATTTCTGTGATTTCTTCAGTGGTAAAAGAGAGTTTAGTGAAGCGTGGTATTCATGCGTCTAAAATATTGATTAATCCCAATGGTGCAGATCCTAATGCTTATGTATCTTTAGTAGGAAACTTAAGACAAAGCGTTCGGCAGAAGCTAGGGTTTAATGATACAGACTGTGTCATTGGCTTCACTGCAACTTTTGGGGGATGGCATGGTATTGATGTTTTGGCTAAAGCAATACCCATGGTTTGTGAACAATGTCCAACGGTGCGATGGCTGTTGATTGGGGATGGCACCTATCGTCAAATGGTTGAAGACAGTATTGTTCAAAACAAACTGAGTGATCGTGTTGTAATGACAGGTAGAGTTCCCCAAGAAGAAGGAGCAAAATTGCTTGGTGTCTGTGATATTTTTGTATCTCCTCATAGTAGCCATATGATAGATAGTCCTTTTTTTGGCTCACCAACAAAACTTTTTGAATATATGTCTCTTGAGGGAGGTATTGTTGCCAGTGATTTAGAACAAATTGGTGAAATATTGTCTCCCGCTTTACGGGTGAGAGATTTTCAAAATAGTGCACCAGTCATTAATTTAGAACGGGGTGTTTTGTGTAAACCAGGGGATGTATCAGAATTTGTAGAAGCAACAGTCAATCTTGTGCGTCATCCTTTAATTTCTAAAGCATTAGGTAAGAATTCACGAAAAGCAATTTTAGAGCAATTCAGTTGGGGTTGCCATGTTGATCGTTTAATGAAATTTATTCATTATGTTTCACCTGCTAAAGCAAAAGATCATGGTTTAAAAGAAAAAGACTTTCAATATATTAAGACAGAGGATGGATATAAAGATGAAGTACAAAATCAATGGAATAATGATCCTTGTGGTTCGCATTATGTTAAAAAAGCAGAAGTACATTCTTTAGATTGGTATCTTGAGGTAGAATCCTATCGTTACAATGAATATGCACCTTGGATGTTAGAAACAATGGAATTTTCAAAACATTCTGGAAAAAAAGTTTTAGAAATTGGTGCTGGGATGGGCACTGATTTAGCACAGTTCGCAAAACAGGGTGCCCTTGTCACAGATTATGATCTTTCAGCACATCATCTTGCTTTAGCTCAAGAGAATTTTAAATTGCGAGGGCTTACGGGTAAATTTTTTCATGGAGATGCTGAAACATTACCTTTTGAGGACAATTCTTTTGATTTGGTTTATAGTAATGGTGTAATACACCATACGCCAAATACTTCACAAGTAATAAAAGAAATCTTTCGTGTTTTAAAACCTCAGGGAAAGATAATTATTATGGTATATGCAGAAAATTCATTACACTATTGGGCTCAATTAGTCTATGCATATGGAATTAAAAAGGGTTGGTTTGCTGATCATTCTATAGGGGACATTATGTCTCACACAGTAGAATTAACAAATAAGAAAGCCCGACCCTTGGTTAAAGTTTATACCGCAGCTAAGCTTAAAGAGTTATTTAGTATTTTTTCAAATATAAATATAATTAAACGCCAATTAACACCTGCGGAGGTGCCATCAATGATGCGTTGGATTGGAGCAGAGAAGCTTCAAAAGTTTATTGGTTGGAATTTAATTATTAAAGCACAAAAACCGATTTAGGGTGATAAACTTGTCAGTTTCATCATTATTTCAAAAGTTTTCAACTGAAAAATTGAGTTTTATAAAAAAAATAGAACCTTGGGTGCGAAATAGTATTCAGAGTTTTGATAAATTGCAGGAAAGAGTATGGGAAATTTACACTTTTTATACTCACCGTTTGCCTTCGGATGGTCTGATGACTGCTCGTTTGATTCGAATGGGTGTTTCTAGCTTTAAGCTTTATGTTTTAGGGCAAATGCAAGGTTATTATGGTAGACGAAATTTTCTACCGGTTGATCGAGAGAATATAGTTGTAGAAATAAAAACCCATTTTCCAGAACAAGAGACAATGATTGTTAAAATCGCAGATCAACTTTGTCGGGGAGAATTTAATATTTTTAGTAGCGGGGCAACTGATATGCGTCGTGGTAATCAGAGTTGGCAATTAGATTGGCAACGAGATCCAATTACGCAACATCGCTATAGCCGACTATTTAGTCATTGGCGTTGGGACGTTTTTAAAATGCGACCTGGAAATGCAGATGTAAAAGGGCCCTGGGAATTAACTCGATGTCAACATTTTATGACTTTAGGACAGGCTTACTGGCTTACTAAAGATGAAAAATATGCAGAATGTTTTGCAAAGACTATCCAAGATTTTATCCAAAAAAATCCTCCAGGGTTTGGTGTGCATTGGAGTTGCACCATGGATGTAGCGTTAAGAATAGTTGGCTGGCTTAGTGGCTTAACATTTTTTCAAGGTTCATCTTTTCTAAGCTATTCTTGGTGGAAAGTTTTTTTAAAAAGTCTTGTCCAACATGGCAATTTTATTGTTGCTAATCTTGAATATGGTACTTTTCATGGTAAGTTAATCGTTTCTAATCATGGGGTTTCTGATTTTTTAGGGTTATACTGGTTAGCGCTTAATTTTCCTCATCTCGACGCAGCGTGCGTTTGGCGGGGCATTGCTGAGACCGCACTTGAACAGCAAATTCAATTACAAATTTTGTCAGATGGAGGGGATTATGAATCCAGTACTCCTTATCATAGACTTGTAGTTGAGATGTTTCTTTCAGCCTATGCATTATCATTACAAGCTGGCTTGCCTCTTTCGGATGCTTATCGTGATAAGCTGTTAAGTACTTTAAGATTTATCACGGTGTTAAGACAAAAAAATGGACGAATGCCACAAATTGGTGATGCGGATGATGGTCGCGCGCATATTTTTACAGGATATGGTTTAGACGCAACAGAAAATATGGATCATTTATTAGTTGCAGGCGCTACTGTATTAAATTGTCCAGACATTGCACAAACGGTATTAAAAGAAGCCTGGGTTGAAAAATTATTTTGGGCAACTCAATATTCAAAGCCCTTAGAAATAAAACCCATTGAACCTGTCACTTTGCTACCCGAATTTGGTGTAAGCGTTATTCGGCAGAATGAGACTTATTTGTTAATGTCTAATAGTGTTGTTGGAACTCGGGGAGTTGGAAATCATAAACATAATGATCAGCTTGCAATCGAATGGATTATTGACAATCAGCCTTTTTTTGTGGATGGCGGGAGTTATATTTATACTCAAGATCCGGATGCACGCAATAGATTTCGGAGTACTCGAACTCATAATACCGTTATGGTTAATGAACAAGAACAACACACCGTCAATCCAGCTTGGTTGTTTCGCTTAGAGCAGAATGGTGAAGTTGAATTTGGTAAGCCGCTTATAACTGATGTGGGTGTTGGAATAGAGGGAGGACACAGTGCTTATGGACGGCTTAGTCCTTCTTTGTTGCATAAGAGACGAGTATTAGTGTTATCTACAGGTACTTTTATTCTTCAAGACTTGTTCGAAGGTTCTGAACAACATGCTTTACGTTGGTATTTTTTATTGTATCCAGGTGTAAAGGTACGTATTGAAGCTAATAATGCTAATGTTGCAATATTAGAGGGACCTTTGGGTAAAGCAAGATTTGAAGCAGAGCAAGTGAAGTGGACAGTTGAAGAAGGATGGTATTCACCGGGTTATAATAAACGCCACAAAACTCTCGCATTAGTGGGATTAATAGCGGAAAGTCAAAGAACTGAGAAAGAATTTTTCTTTATAGGACAATCATCTCTGGATGTGGAACAGGATATTGAATCTGCTATTCTAATTGCCAACAAATTTTGGAGTAGTGCTTGTCAGTAGATACCAAAGAAAATTTAGTTTTTGAAAGTTCTGCATCTGTTTCTAAACTTGAGCAGATACAAGCTTGGCTTGCGCCGTTTGGAGAAAAACTGACTCATCAAATATTAAATGATATTGACAAAGATTTCAAAAAAACTTTAGTACTTGGACCCACACATACATTTTCTGAATTTGGGTTAAATCCAAACCGTATGTTAAATCTGGTTTTATCGACCATTGAGAAAGCAACACATGACCTTCCAGTAGGAGGAAATATACTTTGGTTAATTGATTCAAGTCAACCAAGTTCTTTGACCAAAATAGAGGCAGAAGCCGTATTTGGTGATGGCTTAGCAATTAAAATCATTGAGGAAGTAGAAATAGGAGAAAAATATCGTCGTTTGGTTATTTTGGCGATCCCTAGGGAAGAGTATGTTGGACTTGTATTTCATCTACCAACGGATTTTAAAGAGGAGATGACGTGTAGCATATTCGAATTTCTATTATCACAAGATACCCCTATTGCTGGTTTATTTCTTACTTTTTCGCAAGCCAAGCTATTATTAGATAACCAAGATAGTATGAGTGTTTGGCTTTTGAAAAAGCTTTTAGAAGAACAAAAAATTTCTCTTGCGTTATCTATTCCTCATTCTCGTACGGCATTTGCAGTTAGAGATATTGCAAATGAAATATTACCGTTACGTTTATTGTCGCCTAATGTACCTGTCCGGTTGGTGCGTTTTGAGGATACTAACGAGTATGTGATGCGAAGAGATCTTCTTTCCTCATTGAGGAGTGCTGGGTTACAAGCCGATACCTCTTTTGGTTATAATCAATTTGAAAGTTGTCAAGGTGTTTCTGGGGCTGATTATTCAAGTTACTTACCCCTTGGAGCTTATCAACCACAGCATTTTGATTGCCGAATTCCAACAGGACAGTGGCAAGAGGAAGGGTTTCTTGAACTTATTACATTGAAATTATCTCCAGAATTATCCCCGACTTTTTCATTAGAGTGGTTAGAGAAAAAAAGAACTCATGAAAAATTAGATGCATGTTGGATGATTGAAAAAAATGTAGAATTAAATAATCCTTTGATGTTTGAAAACTGGGAAAAATTATGGGATTTTCGTACTCATTTACAGTTATCACGATTGTTATTGTTGCTTGATTTTAAACGGAAAGATTCTTATTTAAATTCCTTGAAAAATTCGGATCAATTTTTAGATTTGTCACAACAATATCATGAAAATATAGTGTATAATTGGCCCGCTAATGATCCTTGGATAAGAACGACACTGGTTGATTGTGGTGAGCTGGATAGAATTGAACGAGTAAAGAAAGTATTGATAGGTGCTAAAAATTTTAAAAGTTGTTTTAATTTTCGGTTCCGGTTTGTTAATCAGATTGATTTATTGGTAGCAGGGCAAAAGGAATCTAAAGAGCGAGTAGCAGATAACACTCAGCTCAATTTAGAAAAACAAAAAATTGAACATATTTACCTTAAGGATAATAACGATAAAGATATGAATTCTTTGAGAGAGGATTTAGTTAAATTCATTGATTTTATACCAAAAAAATTGGGGACTACACTTGAAGTTGGCAGTGGCTTTGGGCAACTTGCTTCTGTATTGGCAAGCCGATGTACTTCGTACTATTGCCTTGATTTAACCCTTGAAATGTTGTTTGAACTTGATAATAGTAAGGGTTTACAGGGATTAGTTGCAGACTTTCATCATTTACCATTGTGTGATTCTAGTTTAGATACAATCATTGCAAATAATGTTTTAGAGCATAGTTATGATCCTTTGAGATCTTTAAAAGAAATTCATCGGGTACTTCGTCCGGGAGGGACCTTGTTTGCGTTAATTCCTTTTGAAAAATTAAATCCCAATCATCATTTACCTGCACATCTTTGGAAGTCTGATCAATTAAGTATTGAGTTGGCCTGTGCAGCTTCGAATCTTCAGATTCGTAAATTAGAAGTTATAGATATTTATAAGTTAGGTGTCGCTGGTTCGTTTTCAAGTTGTCATGGATTACATGGAATGCTTGATATAGTGGTACAAAAGTAAAGGTTAAAGGTAAATAAAATGTGTGGATTAGTTGGAACATATCATCCGATAAGTGACAAGATTTGTTCGATTAATGTAATCGAACAAATGCGAGATAAAATGACGCATCGTGGCCCAGATGGTGCTGGCGTGTGGCTATCGAGAGATGGAAGATGTGCCTTTGGTCATCGACGACTTTCAATTATTGATTTGTCTAATGCTGCTAGCCAGCCAATGTCTAATCAATCTGGAACTGTGACAGTGGTTTATAATGGTGAAATTTATAATCATCAGGAGCTTCGTTCAGAACTGCAAAGCTTAGGTAAATATCAATGGACAACCGATCATTCAGATACAGAAGTTTTATTACATGCCTATGAAGAATGGGGATTAGCTTGTCTTGATCGATTTTATGGTATGTTTGCTTTTGCAATCTATGATACACGGAATCGAGAGCGCCCTGTATTACATTTGGTTCGAGATCGCATGGGTGTAAAACCTCTTTATATTAGTCGAACCAACGAAGGAGAATGGGTTTTTGGATCAGAAATTAGGGCATTATTGTCACATCCTCATATAACGCCCGAGATGGATAGAACAGCATTTTGGCATTATTTAAGTTTTATTGTGACACCTGCGCCACTGACTTTGTTTCGAGGAATTTTTAAAATTCCCAACGGCCATGTAGTGACGATTAATCATCAGGGTCATGCCGTTGCTAAACGTTGGTGGGATTGCCGTCCAAGTGCAAGGGATACTCTTAGTGAAACTGATATAAGTTTTGAGGAAGCCACACAGGAATTAACTCGTTTGTTAAAAGCAGCGGTTAAACGCAGGATGGTTTCGGATGTGCCTTTTGGAATGTTATTATCGGGTGGCGTTGATTCTAGTTTAACAACTGCGTTAATGAGTGAAATGATGGAAAGGCCTGTGACCACTTTTACGGTTGGTTATGAGCAGTATGAAGAGTTTAACGAATTTGAAACGGCAAAACGAATCAGTCGTCGATATGGTACTCAACATTTTGAAACAAGAATTAACTCGCAGGAGGCATTAGATTTTTTACCAAAACTGGTTCAGCTTCAAGATGAGCCCATTGCTGATAACGTGTGTATTCCACTTTATTTTCTTTCAAAATTAGTCAAAGAAAGTGGCACAACAGTTGTTCAAGTAGGTGAAGGTGCAGACGAACATTTTCTGGGTTATTGGTGGTGTGATCATTATCGACAGAAATATGAGAATGTCTATCAACCAATTTTAACTGAACAGAGAAAACCTTGGTGGAAAAAAGCATTTACTCAAGGAACTAAATCGTTTGCCCATCTTATTACCTCTAATGAAGATCGAGAAATTGTAGAACGGGCAAAACTTGGGCAAGAGTTATTTTGGGGAGGGGCAATTTGTTTTTGGGGTGATTTGAGACGAGAAATGACACCCGATACCAAGCCATTTGAACAAAACATAGATTGCCCTATTGAGAATTTAATACCCAATGGCGTAACAAGCTATGATAGCCACTCTGTCGTAAAGGATTTTTGCGCTAATCTTGAACAGCTTGCTGAACCCAACGTCTTGCAGAAGATTTCATATATCGAAAGTCGTTTGCGCTTACCCGAACATTTATTAATGCGAGTAGATAAAATGACTATGGCGCATTCTGTCGAAGCACGAGTACCATTTTTGGATCATGAAGTAGTAAATTTTGCAAGACGATTACCGCTTTCTTATAAATTACAAGGTGGGATAGGAAAACGTATTATCAAGAAAGCCGCAGAGCCCTATGTTGATCATGATTTATTGTATCAGCGAAAGAGAGGATTTGGGGCACCTATGGATAAATGGTTTGCTGAAAAAGATTTTTCTCGTCGCTGTCTTGCAGCGTTTGAACGATCGCGAATTGCAAAAGAAGGATTTCTAAATAATGATTTATTTAAAAAGATGCTAAAGCAACAGTCATCAGGTTCTGGTGGGCAAGGCTTTCATTTATGGACAATTTTAAATGCGGTACTTTGGTATGATGTTTGGATTGAAGGTAATAAAGATTGTCTTTAAAGGTGCTGAATTTAAGTGTGTGGGATAGTTGGTATATTTGGTAAAAATGTTGATGCTGCGATTCTCGCAGGCATGTGTAGAACAATGGTGCATAGAGGACCAGATGGCGACGGCATATGGGTTTCTAATGATCAGAAAATTGGTTTAGCACACCGTCGATTAGCCATCATCGATTTGTCAAACAGTGCTGCACAACCAATGTCAACAAGGGATGGTTTATTACACGTTGTTTACAATGGAGAAATTTACAATCACTTAGAGTTACGTGCAGAACTGGAAGTGAGCGGTTATCCATTTTTTACTGATCACTCAGATACAGAGGTATTACTACAGGGTTATCGTGCCTGGGGATTAGAGGGATTACTGAATCGATTGCAAGGCATGTTTGCTTTTGCCTTATATGATGTCCAGGAAAAAACATTATTATTAGCTCGTGATAGAGCAGGCGTAAAACCTTTATATTATAATTGGACCAACGGAACTTTTTTGTTTGGTTCAGAAATTAAAGCAATTTTAGCACATCCAATCGTTTCTCGAGAAATAGAACCCGCAGCAATGTACCATTATTTAAGTTTTATGGTAGCGCCCGCACCGCTCACCCTATTTAAAGGTATCTATAAACTTCAAGCTGGCCATTGGCTTAAAGTTAATCAGGAGGGGGCTTGTACTACTAAGCGTTGGTGGCATGCCGTTCCTGGTAAAGGAATTTTAACAGAAGACATATCAAAATTATCAGCTAATGCTAAACAAGATTTTTATATTCAAGGTGTTCGCAGTCGCTTAGAGGCAGCTGTAAAAAAACGCTTAGTTTCGGATGTTTCCGTTGGGGTATTCTTATCGGGAGGTGTTGATTCCACGTCGATCTTGGCTTTAATGAGTCAATTTGCAAATAAACCTGTGAATAGTTTTTCAGTGGGCTTTTCTGATCACCCTGAAATGAATGAGCTTGCCTATGCGCGATCTGCAAGTCAACAGTTTGGATCGGAGCATCATGAAATCTTAATTTCAGATGCGGACGTGCCTCTCTTTCTTGAGAAGTTGGTACACCATCAGGATGAACCCATTGCTGATTGGGTATGTATTCCATTGTATTTTGTTTCACGCCTTGCCCGTGATGCAGGTATTAAAGTGGTGCAGATTGGGGAGGGAGCCGACGAACAATTTTGTGGCTATCCTTATTATTTGCAAATGCTTAATTGGCATCAACAATTTTGGAAACCTCTTTGTAAACTCCCCTTAACCGTTCGTCAATTAGCAGCTTATGTTGCTATGCTGGTTGCATCTATGCGCATTGGGTTGGCACCGCATGCAGATATGATGAGTCGTGCTGCAAGAAATGGAGAAATCTTTTGGACGGGCGCTCCTGTTTTTTGGGAGATCCTCAAACATAAATTTATTTCACATCGAAAAATTTTTCGGCAAGAAGCGGAAAATGAACAAGCTATGATTGATATCGGCTTATTGCCAAAGGAGTATTTGGAATTAGATAGCGCTCATGTTATTCACTCATTCACATCCATTTTTGATAAAGGGTTTCCATCGGAACATCAATTGACTCGTATGATTCATACAGAGTTTCAATTACGATTACCAGAATTATTATTAATGCGCGTTGATAAAATGACAATGGCGAATTCTGTAGAGGCTCGTGTTCCTTTCCTGGATACAGATTTAATTGATTTCTCTATGGATATACCTACGAATTTAAAGATTTTTGGAAAACAACCCAAACAGCTTTTAAAAACTGCGGTTCGTGGTTTAATTCCAGATAGTATTATTGATCGTCCTAAACAAGGGTTTGGTGCTCCAATGAGTCATTGGTTGAGAGGTTCATTGGGTTCTTATGTAAAATCAAAAATATTAAGTTCATCCTTGATTCAACAAGGTTGGTTTGATATTCACTTTATTCAGCAATTATTTGTGAGACATAATGAAAAAAAACAAGATTGTGCTATTCAGATTTGGACTCTTTTTAATCTGGTAGCTTGGTATGATTATTGGATTGATAACAAGAGCTTTTAATGGTTACAGTATCCGTTATTATTCCCAGTTATAATCGAGGCCATACTTTAGGTCGCGCTATTAATAGTGTTTTGAGTCAAAAAACTCAAAGTTTCGAGTTAATTATTGTTGATGACGGTTCTACAGATGATACTGTCTTCAAGGTACAATCTATTAAAGATAGCCGTATACAATTAATTCAACATCCCTATAATCGAGGAGTTTCTGCAGCTCGCAATACTGGGATTCGAGCCTCTAAAGGAAAATACATTGCCTTTCTCGATTCGGATGATGAATGGCTGCCTCAAAAATTAATGGAACAGATCCATGCAATGGAGCTTGCGCCTTTAGAGATAGGTGGCTGTGCTACAGGGTTTATTTTGCATAGAATTGAAACAGAAGTCTATGAATCACGTTCTTTACCCAAAATTCAGAATTGGCGAAAATATTTAATACAGGGATGTAGTTTATCACCTGGAAGTACTTTTATGGTGAGACGGACATGCTTAGAAGATATAGGTTTGTTTGATGAACAGTTAATTAGGTTTGAAGATTGGGAATGGCTCCTACGTTTAATTCATAAATATAAAATTATAGGTCTTTCGAACCCGTTGGCAATTATACATTTAGGAACTTGGCCAGGAGTAGAAATTGTAAATACCGCGCTTAATAAATTTTCTAAATACATCGAACATTCTTCTTCATTAGACATACCTGAAAAACGTTTGATAGGAATTAGTCTTGAATTAGAAAAAGCAGTTGCAGTTTGGCGTAATGGTTTTCGATTAAAAGGGGGTTATAAATTACTTGCAATTTTCTTGCGATTTCCAGTTATTGCTTTTCCATTTATATCTCGAATTGTTTTACGTCGAATACGACGATGGTTTGGGTGGGGAATAGATCGTTCTCATTGGAAGTCTTCGGTTGTTGTAACAGTGGGACATCAGATGACTGCGGCATTACAGTCAAATTCTGACTTATCATTAATCGCTTCTTCATATGCGGTTTTAACATTGGATGAATTAAAATATAGCCTAAAGCATCATCCTTTTTCTTTTTTTCAACGATATAAAAATGGGATACTACTTGTAGATGCTTTGGATTCGTGTAAAAGATCTTTTGTATTATCTTTAATTCTTCGTTTTATGTGTAGTGAATCAATAGAGATCAGAGATTTAAGAAATCAGCATTTACCTTTAAATTTTTTTAAGATAATTAATTTTTCTTTTAAAGCTTTAAAAGATTATTTTAGAAAGCAGAAATTATTAAATGAACTTAAAAGTAGTTGTCAAGCTCTATTGAAGGTTACTAAACCTCGATATTTACTTAATTTAAAAGCAAGACCATTGTATTTACGTACGGATCTTGTTTTTGGCGTTCGTGCAGGGGGATCTGTAGGTCATATTGCGGGAGTTTTGAACAACTTAGATAAGTTTACAGGAACTCCTATTTTTTTAACCAGTGATTTAATTCCTACCGTTAGAAAAGATATAGAAACTTTTCAGATCCCTACAGAGGATTTATATTGGAATTTACCGGAGATTCCAAATTTAGCTTTTAATAATCGAGTACTTAGTTTTTCTGAATCAATTGTTCAAAATCAGAACTTAGCCTTTATTTACCAACGGTATAGTTTGGGTAATATTTCTGGTATTCAGATGGCACGATCTCTAAAAATACCTTTTGTTTGTGAATATAATGGCCCGGAAATTTGGATAGCGCGTCATTGGGGGAGGCCACTTCGATATGAACGCTTGTCAATGTTGGTTGAAGAGACAAACTTGCGTTGTGCCGATTTAATAGTGGTTATTAGTCGAGCAATTCAGCAAGATTTAATAAAACGAGGGATAGTTAACAATCGGATATTAGTGAATCCTAATGGTGTTGATGTTACCCGTTACCATCCGGATAATGATGGCAGTATTATTCGAAAAAATTTAGATTTAAATGATCGAATTGTTATTGGTTTTATAGGTACCTTTGGTTGTTGGCATGGGGCAGAAGTTTTAGCAGAAGCATTTGGGCGATTATATGCAGAAGGAATTGCACGTGAATGGCGATTGTTGATGATTGGTGATGGCAATACTAAAGAAAGAGCTCGTTCTGTGATTAAGCAATATGGAGCAGAGCCTTCTACGATATTCACAGGGATAGTACCACAAGAAGAAGGGCCATCCTTTTTATCGGCTTGTGACATATTGGTGTCTCCACATATTCCCAATCCAGATGGAACTCCATTTTTTGGTTCTCCCACAAAATTGTTTGAATATATGGCAATGGGTAAAGCAATAGTGGCTTCTAATTTAGATCAAATTGGAGAAATTTTGCAACATAATGAAACCGCCTGGTTGGTAAAGCCAGGGGATCCTGAAGAGCTTTCGAAAGGATTGCTTAAACTAAGTAAAGATCCTGAGCTTCGTTTTCGTTTGGGAGCTGCTGCCCGTTGTGAAGTTGTAGATAAATATAGTTGGGAAGCACATACAAAGAGAATAATCGATAAATTAATAACAGTAACAACATGACAGTACCTTTTGTATTAAAAAGAGTATTCCAAAGATCCCCAAAAACAACCATTAAATGTGCATTAAAATTGCTTGTAACTTCTTCACGTCGATGGAAACAACGTATAAGTGATGATCACTATGGAACTTTCCCAAAAATTATTCCCAATAGTAATTCTAGTAATGCTAGTAATAATTTAAACTCCTGTTTTCAAAGTTTAAGTGTAGATAATTTAGAACCTTATAGAGAAATCTTATCTATTTATCTTAAACATATTTTACGTCATGAGTTTAATTTATTGGGTTCCGGGTGGATTCGTGTTTATTATGGACTGCAGGCGGAAGGATTAGAAGGCATAGGCTATCCAGCTCTTGATAAAGCTACCGATATTATCAGTTTTTTAAATAAAAGTAATCGGCGAGAAGCTAGTCGTTTACGAGCAATGCTAGCACCTGACTATGAACCTATTGATTGGCAAATTGATTTTAGATCTGGATATCGTTGGAAAGAATCAGCTTGGTATCGGGATATTCGATATGGAGAAAAGATAGGGGCTGATATTAAAATTCCTTGGGAATTATCACGGCTACAACATTTACCGTCATTAGCATTGGCTTATAAATTAGCAAAAGCAGGTAAATTTGGATTTGAAGCACCCGAACGCTATTTGCTTGAATTTCAGCATCAAGTATTAGATTTCATTGCGGCTAACCCACCCCGATATGGCGTGTGTTGGGTTTGTCCAATGGATATCGCTATTCGAGTAATTAATTTGATTGTTGCTTATGATTTGTTTTCGAATGAAGAAGCTCACTTTGATTCGAGTTTTGTACAATACTTTGTATCATCCATACAAGCCCATGCAAGACATATTGAAGCGAATTTAGAATGGTCATCCACTGGGCGTGGAAATCATTATTTGTGCAATGTGGCAGGTTTATTGTTTGCGGGTGTTTGGTTGTCTCGAAGTACAGAAACTGAACGTTGGATAAATTTTGGAACAGAAGAACTTTTAAAAGAAACCACCTTACAATTTAATCAAGATGGCTCCAATGTTGAGGGTTCTACTTGTTATCATCGCTTATCCTCTGAAGTTGTATTGTGGTCTTCAGCTATTTTATTAAAACAGGGGTATCTGTTACCCAATGAGCATTTGAATCGTTTAAGGTTAATGATCGAATTTACTCGAGCCATAACAAAGCCGGATGGCACTATACCCCAAATTGGTGATAATGATAGTGGACGATTATTAAAACTGATCCCAACGGCAGAAAATCTTGATAGTGATTTGAAACAGTTTGATTTAATAGAAATGGGACGAGTATTTTTCAATCGAGCTCAGGAGTTTCATTCAATCGAAGCGGCATTGTTACATAATTTATTGTCAAAGGGTTCACTTCCATTGAAATTTGTAGAAAATCAAATTGAAAGTGAAACAAAACCTTCCGTCAGTTTCCCAGATTTTGGATTATACATTTTACGTAATACCAATTTTTATGTTGCAGTTCGTTCTGGGGGTGGTGGTTGGTATACTGCTGGGAATCATACCCATAATGATCAACTATCATTTGATCTCAGTGTTAACGGAAAGAATTTTATTATTGACACAGGAACTTATGTTTATTCTTCATTACCTGATCGTCGTAATCAATTTCGTTCAACAAAAATGCATAATACTTTAGTTATTGAAGGTCTTGAACAAAATTCTTGGCAGCCAGGAATGCAAGGATTATTTAGATTAGAAAATCAGGCAAAGGGAAAACTGTTGCATTTTGGGGAAGATGAGGTGCAGGGGGAACATAGGGGATATGGCTTCCCTTATCAGCGTAAATTTGTATTGCAGAATGAACAGTTAAGGGTGACAGAGCATTGTTCAATGTCTCAAAACTGCACTCTCTATTTTCATTTAGATCCTTTGGTTTCTGTCGTATTAAAGGCAGGAAAAGTAGTATTATCACGAGAAAATGTTTCGATAGAATTATTTTCGATATCAGGCATGGAACAAGGTGAATGGGTGATTGAAAATAGTGAAACATCCTTAAGCTATGGTTGTGTTGTTCCTACAAAACTTATAAAGTGGCAAGGTTTAGGTAAAGAATTATATTGGACAATTAAGTTAGTTTTTTGAATATTTAAATGAAACGCAAAGTTATTATTGGTTCAGCACATCATTGGCAATCGCCTATTCAAATTAGCGCGCATCAATTAGCTCGACAATTTGTAAAGCAGGGTTGGCAAGTGGCTTTTATTAGTAATCCAATTTCCCCCATTCATCTGCTTAGGTGTAATGAATCACTCATTGCTTCAAGATTTAAAAATTGGTGCAAAGGTGGGGATTATGATGAAGAGGGACGATTATTTCACTATTGTCCTATGACGTGTATGCCGCTAATGTCAAAGACAGCACAGTATTCCTGGGTAGTGAATCATTGGCATCAGTTTGCTATTCCAAATCCGGCTGAAATTCTTAAGGAACATGGGTTTTCTGATGTTGATATGCTGTTATTAGATAGTCCTTTACAGGGATATCTATTAAATAATATTCATGCAAAGAAGACAATTTTTAGGGTAACTGATTTTAATCCAGGCTTTGGATCTTCAACTAAAATATTAAGGGTTAACGAAGCTCAATTAATAAAAAAAGTAGATTGTGTTGTCATTACTGCGGAAAAATTAAGAAATTATGTGGTTGAACTGGGCGCAAGATCTGTTATCCATATGCCAAATGGGGTCGATTTTGTGCAGTTTTCTAAACCGCAACTAATGCCTCCATTAGAATATTTCAATATACCAAAACCAAGAGCAATTTATGTAGGTTCCATGGGAGAATGGTTTGATTATTCTTTATTGGAACAAGCAGTGGTAGCCTTACCCAAGGTTTCATTTGTTTTAATTGGTCCTGATAGAATGGCTAAAAAGCGGTTAAAATCATATCCAAATTTATTTGTTCTGGGGCCTAGATCTCATGATACAATACCAGGCTATTTACAATATGCGGATGTGGGGTTAATCCCATTTGATGTATTAAATTATGCCAATTTAGTTAGTTCAATTAACCCAATCAAACTTTATGAATATTTTGCTTGTGGTTTACCAGTTGTTGCTACAGATTGGGATGAGTTAAGAAACTTATCAAGTCCTGCTCATATTTGTAAAACGACATGCTCCTTTATAGATAAAATAAGACATATTGTTTTTTCTAATAGGAAAGAAACTGAACAAGTTTGTAGTTATGCTGCTGAAAATGATTGGCAAAATCAGTTTAAAAAATTTTTGCATTCGGTAGATTATGTATAGTACATACACCTTTTTGAGGTTTAAGTTTATTGGGGGATAATTTGAATGAGTTTTTTTGTAACCTTATTTAAATCACCTATTCAGATTTTATATACTTTGTTTCAATATCGAAAGTTACTTTATTCAACAACAAAATTTGAATTACAAAAACGTTATGCTGGTTCCTTGCTAGGCTATGCATGGTTGGTACTTTACCCACTTCTTTTCTTAAGCGTTTATCTTTTTTTGTGGCTTGTCATCTTTAAGATGAGATTTCCGGGTTATAGTGAATTAGCTTATGTTGTCTTTGTTTTTTCAGGATTGGTTCCATTTCTTTTTGTTAACGAAAGCATTGGATCCGTTACTACGGTTATTAAACAAAATATACATTTAATTAAAAATGTTATTATTCCAATTGATTTAATTCCAGCACGAGTTGTAGGTGTTGTGTTTCCAAGCTTTATTATTGGCTCTTTATTAATAACCATCCTAAGTGCAGTTAACGGCACTCTTTCATGGGGGATTTTGTTGTTGCCTTTTGTTATGATTTTGTTAATTGCCTTTATATTAGGTATTTGTTTATTGCTTGCACCTTTAGGCGTTTTTTTGCCAGATTTAAGCAACATAGTTAATTTGATGATGACACTATTAATGTTTTTATCTCCTATTGCATTTAAATCGGATATGGTTCCTTCATCCTTGCAATTAGTAATTTTAGTAAATCCAATTTCCTATATTCTTGAAGCCTTTCGTTATGTATTTATAGGTGGTCATGAAGTTTTTATTTGGCAATGGCTTATGTTTATAATAATATCCCTAGCAACTTTTTGTATTGGCGCAAGTTTCTTTCAAAGATTTAAAGGGTTTGTAGTTGATTATGAGTAAACTTGTTATTTGTGCAAAAAATGTAAGTAAAGCTTACCGTCTTTATAAAAATCCCAAACATCGCCTGATTGACTTATTGGGATTCCTTCGAAATAAAGGTGATCAATATTTTCATGATCATCTTGCACTTGATAAAATCAATCTTAATATATATGAAGGAGAAAAGGTTAGTATTATCGGTCGTAATGGAGCCGGTAAAAGTACTTTTCTTAAACTAATTACTAAAGTAATAACGCCTACCTCAGGTACCCTAGATTTGTATGGGCAAACGCATGCTTTATTACAAATTGGTACTGGTTTTCACCCAGAATTTACAGGACGTGAGAATGTTATGTCATATCTCGCTCACATGGGTGTTACTGGAGTACAAGCACAAATAAGAATGGAAGAAATAATCGATTTCGCAGAGCTTGAAGAGTATATTGATCAGCCGATTAAAACTTATTCAACAGGTATGGGGATGCGATTAATGTTTGCGGCATCGACTTCTATTGAACCTAATCTATTGGTTATTGACGAAGTTTTAGGAGTTGGGGATGCTTATTTTGCTAAAAAAAGCTATGAACGAATTGAAAAATTATGTAAACGTAATAAAACAACACTTATTCTTGTTACTCATGATATATATAGTGCAGCGAAGTTATGTGAGCGGATGATTTGGATTGATAAAGGACGAATCAAAGTAGACGCAAGTCCACCTGAGGTAACTAAAATATATGAAGATTCAATTCGGATACAAGAAGAAGCACGTTTGCGAAAAAAAGTTTTCTTAAATTCTGGAACAGGGGATGAAGTAAAAAATAAAAATCAAGACAGAAAAAAGATCATAATGGAAATTAAAGCAGTCAATAATAATCCTCAGTCTGTGCCCATCTATTTTTGTGAAATTAATTTATTAAGTAATGGGGATATAATTGAATCGTTACCTCTTAAAGAAGGCATTACAGAGAACAGTAATACAAAACTAATTTTTGAAGGAACTTGTTGGGGAGAAGATATTGATTGGCAAGGTAAAGATGCTCGACCCATGTTAAATTATGGATCCCCTTTCCATAAAGTTTCAGGATTATTTGAAATTAATTCAGATGAAAAAGAAATGATATCAAAATTAGAAGTTCAACTTAAATATTGGTTAGATGCTCCTTGTGATGTTGAAGTGATATTAATCGATGAGCAGGGAGCTGAACGATCCTTTGGGTTATTATCATCAGATAAAATACAGTGTTGGACCGAGTTTCAAAGTGCTTTAATTCCTCAAGAAATAGACACTTCACCAGTGCTTAATGTTGAGAAACTTCTTAAATCTTCGGAAAGATTGGGTTCTGGAAAAATAGTCATTACTGATGTTGAAATATTGAACGAAAATAATGAACCTGCGTTTATTTTACCTCATCGAAAAACTGCAAAATTTATTTTGCATTATGATATTAATGATCCTTCAATCAATGAACGCTGTGATGTTTATTTATCTTTTCATAAGAATGGGGTTGATGATGTCTGTAGACTACATTGTACAGAATTGTTATTTTCAGGCTCTGAAAAACCAAAAGGAAAAATTGTTTTAGAATTAAAGAAAATGCCTTTAGGGGTTGGGCACTATACCGTGACTTGTTTAATAGCAACAGAAAATTATTTTGCAAACAAACCAACTATATTTTATAGTTTAAATCCAGATCTTTATATATGTCTCTCAAAATTTGCAGAAATAGAAATAGTTGATGGTGGCGTAGTTGGGACTGGTACATCCATGGTGTACGATGGAACTTGGGTGTTGGAATAAGGTGGTGAGATTTATTTTTTTAAGTAACCCAGCTTGAAAATCTAAATTCATTCTTCTCGGGGAGGCAATGAGATCGACGAATAAGGTCTATTTTTGAATTTATTTAGTGTTTTATAATTACAGGTATTCATTGGATTATTAATGATTTCAGATAATTTCTGCGATAAGATTTTCCTACCTGTAGGCAAAGGATGAGTAAGGTCACGGAAAAGGTTATCTTTTAAAAGATCAGAAAAATCTACGCAATAGGTATTCTTTGTTTGAAATTCTCTCAGAACCGTGAAAAATGGTTTAGTGTTATGATAATTTGGATAATCCAGTGAACTTGAATCTGGCATAATCACAATAAATACATTCTTTGAGTGATCCCTTAGGATTTTCAAAGTATTACGTAAAGAATTTAGATATAATTCCCGGCCATAATTTTTACGGTCAAAAAATCCTTCGCTTATTCTTGTATCTACATATATTTTAAGTTTCTCTTTTGGTAAGCGTTCTTCTTCAGAATATGAATATTTATCTCGTAATTTTAATTCATCACTGAGATATTCATATTCTGATCTTTTCAAAGCTTTTTCTTTAAACAAAATTGAATTTAATTCATGTAAAAAAGAACGAATATGGCGACTAAGAATGCGAGCATGATGTCTAAAGGGGATTAGGGTATTGAGAAGAAATTCTTTATTTTTTCCTTCTGTGTTTGCTTCTAATAAAAATGGTTCGTGTGATGCTGTTTGGAAGAATAATGATTGATTAGGATGAATGAGATAACTTTTGATTTGTGAATAATTTAATAAATCAGTAAATCCAAGCTCATTCAAATCAAAATCCCATTCATTTATCTGCCAGGGGTGAAGGGGTACAATCACACAATTCAGTTGAATGTTAAATCGTTGAATTATTTTTGCCATCGCTTCATAAATTTGGATAGTACCTGTTGTGCTTCCATTAAAAAAAGGTTTACCAGTCGAATTAAAAAGAATATCTTCATCAAATCCTTCAAGGGCTGATGAGGCTCCTAATATTAAACAAGAATTAGGATGATTTTTTGCCAGTGATAATTTCCCAGCAAACCAATGCATACCCGTTTTTGAAAAAATTTTTTCATACAATTTTAATCCAAACGGACTTCCTGAAAATAAACTTCCTAATATCCATAATATTAAGGAAAATAATATTAATGAGAAAAGTGCACGTAGAAAATGATTTTGGCTCTTAAAAATTACTTTCATTTTTTAAAAATAAACTTTCTGAATAACTAAAATAGTAAATGATTATTCATAGTTAATGATACTAACAAATCAAAATCCTCCATAAATAAAATCAGCAGGATTTTTGGATACCATTGCTAAAATTAAAATCAATTTTAGGCAAATCCAAAAAATTAAAATACTTTGACGATATCCAGTTTGCATGATCAATCGCAAATAGCTTTTTTGAAAAAAATTACGCATCATTGTCCCAGAAGATCTTGAATAGCAAAATGGAGTGTTCCAACAATAACACAAAAAACATAAAAAGGTCCTAAGATATTACCAAAACTAAATTTTTTGAAAAAATCTTTATCTCTTTTTATAATTTGATCTCGAATGATTTTTTCAACAGCAACGATGCAACCAACCGCAATTCCCCATATTATAAATTTAAGGGATAACCGATGCCAAATACCAACAAAAACAAAAGAGGCAATCAAAGCAATTAAATTTGTCCAATATGCATAGGTAATACCCCATTTCCTAATCATAGTGACTTGTAACGGTATGAATATATTTCTTTTAACAAAATCCCCCAATGAAACATGCCAGCGTGTCCAAAATTCAGTAACCGTTTTTGATATGTAGGGGCTTTGAAAATTTAATGGTGTCGGAATGTCTAACAATTTTCCAATTCCAAACGCCACATAAGAGTACCCAGCGAAGTCAAAAAAAACATATATCAAAATAAAAGCAGAGTTGAATAAATCCCCACTTTGTAATTTACCATTTACACCATAAAATAATATCCTCAATCCTTCTGCACAGACAAATTTCAAAAATAACCCATTCGTAATCAAATTCATACATAATAGTAATTGTGTAAAATTGGGCTTTATACTTTTTTTCTGATTGGTGGCAACATATTCCGTGTAAACATTAACGGGCCCAGATGCCAGCATGTAAAATGGTACTAAATAGCCTAATAATGAAAATGGATCCAAAATAGTGTTTCCAGCCATTACAGCACGAAATAAATCCAAAAATCTTAAAAAGATATATGAGAAGGCGAGTGTAGACATTAGCATAAAAACAGGTTGAATGGGTTCATATCTGTCGAAAAGATAATGGCCAATATTAAAAAAAGTGGGATTATCTAGATAAGATTTATGAAGGAGGAAAAGGCCTACTAGAAAAAAAATACATAGGAGAGAGTATAATTTGAAAAAAAATTGAGATTTTTTTTGGTCTTGAATTACATCTAAGAAACACCAAAATAAACTAACACATCCTAAACAAGCTAGGGCAAGTTTAATATCAAAAAGAACACTAAGGCAAATAAAGTTAATAATTCCAAAAGAAAATGTCTTTGAGAATGGAACTTTGAGATTGATAAAAAGATAAGAGAAAAAAACTCCGCACCAAAAAGTTAAGCTGTTAAAATATACCATCTATCTTTCACATCCTAAATGAAACCAGTTACACTAGGACTGCTAATTTTTTATTGAGTAATACTTTTAATTCGCCAACATTTTGGAGGGAAGCAATCTCATCAGTAGTAAATCTAACATCAAATTCGCTTTCAATATTCATGATTAGATTAATATGATTAAAAGAATCCCAGGTTGGGACCTCTCTTGCTGTTAATTCATCTCTAAGTTCTAATTCAGGCATATTAAATAGAACTCTAAATATCTCTATCAATTTTGCTTCATCTTCTGACTTCATCTTAGAAACCCCTAATCTTTTTTGCTTCAATATTATACCAAAAAATCGCATCAATGTTTATAGAATTTTATCATTTAACATTTATTTAATTAATGGTATTATTAGGTAATATTGGATGTTTTAAGTTTATTAAGTAACATATTTTTTGTAAGTTTAATTTTTTCATATGGCTATAGGCAATTTAAATTCAACATCAATAGATTCATTAACCATAGGGCAAACTTGTGAAGAAGTTCTTATTGTAACAAAAGATTGGGTACAAAAGTTTATTGAATTAACAGGTGATTATGCACCTGTTCATCATAGTAAGGATCATGCCATTTTAATGGGGTACCAAGATCCAATTGTTCATGGATTACTTATTGTCAGTGTGTTTTCTCGTATTTTAGGGATGTTTTTACCCGGCCCCAATACAGTCATTCATCAAATTACTAATCAAATGAAAGCACCTGTATTTATAGGAGATAAACTTATTTATTCTGTAACAGTTAGTCGCATTATTTCCTCTGTTAAAACTGTGCAGTTAGCTCTTAAGGTTACAAATCAAAATGGGGTATTAATTAATAATGGAGAGGTCACCTGTCTTTTTCGAGTTTAATTTCTATTTTTAAGGAGCTAATTTTGGATAAAAATAAAGTTGCTATTCTAGACGAAATCTTAAAGCGAGTTGCTCCTTATATGAGTAATACTGTTTCTAAACAAAAAGCACTTTTTAAAGAGCCTTGGGAAATTAATTTTAGCCACGCTTTAGAAAAAGTGTTTGGAGCTGATAAAGATAAACTTGAAAATGCAGTTAAGGGATATGTTAGATTTGCTTTAGATGCCACAAGGTTACAAAAAAAATTTGAAAAAACACGTCAGTATGACCATAAATCCTATGAAGAAGCAGCCACAGCGGTTTACCATAATGAAAACTATATGAATAATTTGTATTTGCCTGGAATTTTTCTAAGTCATTTTTTATGGCCCCATCACTATCAACAACTCCAATTTTTCGTAAATCATTTCAAACCCCTAGTACTTGCTAAAGAAAATCCTCAATTTTGTGACATTGGCGTGGGGACGGGCTTTTATTCTTGTCAGATGTTAAAAATATCAGAACAAGTAAATGGGAATGCCTTTGATATTAGCCAGTCTTCGTTAAATTATTCAAAAATGCAGATCAAAGCTTTCGGATATGAGAACCGATGGGGGTTTGAAAACCGCGATATCATTCTCCAAACTCCGGAGCGTCAATGGGATTTTTTATTGTCCGTTGAGGTTTTAGAACACCTTGAAAATCCTGTAATTTTTTTAAAAAGCTTAAGGAAAATGCTTAAAAAAGGCGGCTATGGTTTTATTTCAGCAGCAGTAACAGCTGCTAATGAAGATCATATTTATCTTTACAATACGATCTTAGAAGTTGCAGATCAACTCAATGAAGCTGGTTTTACGATAGTCAAATTTCAGGAAGATAAAGCCTATGAAGCAAAAGGTGATGAACCCGTTCCGCGGAATGTAGCCTTTATTGTAACATAAAGTAACTATGTCAAACCTAGATTGTCTTAATCCATTTCTTTCTCTTTTGTTTGGTCGGAGCCCAATTAATGCTATTTCCCATCTAGAAAATGAATCCAATAAAAAAATAACCTTAACCTTCGTCGCAATGATAAGAACAGCAATTCTGCTTCCTGGACAATCCTCTATGTACTATCGGAGACTTTCAAATCTTTGGCATAGACTTAATTGTCCTCCCTTAAAACCCAATCCTGCTTCTTCTGAGATGCTTATAATAAGTGATTCTACCTTATCTGGTGCTCCCTTATTACTTAAGATTTTTGCAGCAGCTTATGGTATTTCTTTAAATGTTCGTTTGTCTGAATATGATTCAGTAGAGCAACAGGTACTAGCAAAAGAAAACCATTTAAATATTCAGGGAAATGATATTGTTCTGTTGATGCTTTCGGAACAGTGGTTACGTCGATATTTAGGTTCAACGATTCTTATCGAGCAAAACAAAGTCAATTCTTTAAAAAATTTATTAAAGAATATTTTTGATTCCATTCGCATTAGGAAGCCAGCACGAATAATAGTTGGAAATTTTCCTTCTCGTTCTTTTGTAGGTCCAGCTGGAACAATTATAACAAGTCATTATTTAGGCTGGTCAAATGCTATTACACACATTAATGATTGGTTAAATACTCAAGTCTCTGATGATCTTTGCATTGTAGATGTTGCTGAGGCAATTTCTTTGGCGGGCGGAAATAAGGCTCTTGGGAGATTAAGTTATTTTCGTGCTCGAATTCCGTTCGAAGAATCCGGTATGATTACTATTTGTCGCGAAATAACAAGTGTTATCGCCAACATATTAGGTAAAAATCACCGCGCACTATTAACTGATTGGGACAATACCCTGTGGGGCGGAGAAGTAGGAGAATTAGGTATTTTTGGGGTCAATACCAGCGTCGATAACCCTGATGGCTTGGGATATCAACTTTTACAAACTTATCTTAGAGATCTCAAGAAATTAGGGACTTTATTAGCCAGTGTCAGTAGAAACGATTCCAAAGTAGTTGAAATTCTAGATAAGAATTCTGATGTTTTACTTAAAAAAAGTGATTTTACTTCAATTCAAATTCATTGGGGTTCCAAAAGTGATTCTGTGTCTAAAATAATAACAGATTTTGGTTTTGGATCTGAATATATGGTAATGATGGATGATAGTTTAGTTGAACTGGCTCAAGTTTTATCTACCTATCCTTATATTGATCTTATTCCTGCAGGCCCCAGTCCTGATTTCACACTGGCTCGCTTATGTGAAGGAAGGTATTTTAATACAGTTTCAGTGTTGGAATCTGATCTAGAGCGACACCAGCGACAACTTATTATTCAGCAACAAAACAATCTTGAAGAGTCTTTTGCCTCAACAGAAGATTTCTTACGTTCATTAAGTATGCGATTAACTGTAGACACTCTTACCTCTGAAAATGAAACCAGAGTTGTTCAATTGTTACAAAAAACAAATCAATTTAATCTAACAACCCGACGACATCAGATAAATGATTTAAATAATTTTAAAGAAAAAGGAGCAAAATTTGGCATTTTTTCTTATGAAGATGATTTTGGCTCGCAGGGTATTATTTCAGTTGTTATTTTGTTAACTGAAGCAAGTGTAATAAAAATTGATACTTGGTTAATGAGTTGTCGAGTATTGAATCGAGGGATTGAAAATGCAGTTTTTAATTGGATAGTTCAAAACGCAAATGGAAATTGTATTTTTGGAGAATATTTACCAACTGCTAAAAATACTTTAGTGCAAGACTTGTTTTATAAATTAAAATTTAATCCTCATACACTAGGTTCCTCTGAAGGTGAAACACGATGGATTTTCAATCCAAAAGAAAATCCTCTTCCTTGTCATTTTGTAGAAATAATTACTGAAATTGAACAAATCGTTGAGTCTCAGTGCAATTAGAAATAAATGAATTTGCATAATCTTTTCATGATTTAGCAAACAAAATAAGGTGTGACGTTTAAAAAATACCTGATTGGACTTTTATAATACGTGTACCTTCAGCAGAAGCGTTGCTGAACTCATGTTATTTTCTAGCAAATTCTCTTTTAGTCTATTTAACAATCAGGTATTATATCACCAATAAATTAATAGGTAGTAATTGGTGGAAACTGTGTACATTGATTCTTTACTTTCGTCTTACCCGCGACAACGTCTGCCTCTACCTAAGGAATACCAAGAAATTTATACTAAAGAATATGAAATAAACCGAAAAGGCGAGACTACTTTAACAAAACTAATTCAGAAAATTGAAGGTTGGATGCATAATCAAGTTGTCCAACAAGGAAATCTTGGAAGCGTCTTAGAAATTGGAGGGGGTACCTTAAACCATCTTAATTATGAAACCCCTGAAAAATATGATGTCATTGAACCATTTCAAGCTTTATATAAAGATAGCCATAACTATTCATTGGTTAATAAAATGTACGCTGACATTTCCCAGATCCCTAACAATGCCTCTTATGACAGGATCATATCAATTGCTGTATTAGAGCATTTAGAAAATCTCCCTAACATAATAGCTCGCTCAGCATTGATGCTTTCTGATAATGGTCAAGCTCAACATGCTTTTCCATCTGAAGGAGGTTTTCTATGGGGGCTTGGTTGGCGCTTTACGACAGGCATTAGTTATCGGTTACGAACAGGGTTATCGTATAAAACTTTAATGCATTCTGAACATATTAATACATCTCCCGAAATTATTTCTATTTTACGTTATTTTTTTAAAACGGTACAAATTTTTAGAGCACCCTTACCATTTCATCATTTTAGTTTTTACACCTATGTAAATGCTAAAATTCCTTTTCGGCAACGTTGTATAGATTATTTACAGAAACATTCTGGGTGAATAAAGGATAAAAGTTTTATGCAAAATGCAAGTACTCGACAAAAAGATCTTTATGAAGGTATTCATGATGCTTATCAGGCACATTATTTTGATCCTTCAAGTATGGAATATAGGAATCTTTTTGTTTATAAACCTATGTTTAAAGGATTAGACCTTAACAATAAAACAGTTGCCGATCTCGCTTGTAGTGGTGGGGATAACTCTATTGCTTTGTTGAAACGATTTCCAAATGCGCATGTAGTGGGATTTGATATCTCCAGCAAAGCTTGTGAGACCTACAGAGCTAATGTAGGTAAAGAAGCTTATGAACTTGATTTAACTTTAGGAGTTGATCCGGAATTAAAAGTAGATGTTGCCATGATTTGTGGTGGTATCCATCATTGTATTGCTGACTTAAAAGGCACATTTAAAACCATTACAAATTTATTGAAACCGAATGGATTACTTCTTATGTGTGAACCAAATCGACATTGCTTTTTAGAGATAGCACGGAAGATTTGGTATCAACATGATAAGTTTTTTGATGCACAAACTGAAGCGGCTTTAAGTCATGATGAAATTCTTCGAATAGCTTCTCCGAAATTTATGCCTTTAGATTGTAAATATATGGGTGGACCAGCTTATTTTTTAATATACAATAGCCTTGTGCTCCGAGTTCCACTGGGTATAAAACCTTTTCTTGCACCCCCTCTGTTCTTTTTTGAAAAAATGTATAACTTAATTCCGGGAAAATTTGCTTATCCCTATTTTGTTGCACGTTGGCAAAAATGTTAAGTGAATGAATTTGATTTCTTGCTTATTTAAATTTAATGCCTTAAGAATTTATTCATAATGAAGAAATTAAAAATTTGTTTAGGTTTGGCTGTTTCAATTGTATGTGTGGTTTTTTTAGTACTTAGGATTGACTTTAATACCTTTACACTATACTTCAACTCAGTAAATATTAAATTTTTAATTCTTGGTGGTGCTTTAATTTTGCTGAATTTTTGCTTACATGCAATTAGATGGCAGTTTTTAATAGTCCCACAAACACTTCACTTTATGAAAGCATTTACATATCTCATGATTGGAACTTTTGTAAATGTTATTTTACCGTTTCGTCCTGGAGATGTGTTAAGGATTGTTCTCATACAAAAATTATTTTCAAAAAATGCAAGTATAGCAGCTATAGGAAGTATCACTGTAGAACGTTTGTTTGATCTTTTAACGCTATTACTTTTTGGTGTCATTTTAGCTTTTATAATTCCATTACCTGTTACCTTTAAAGTAATGCTAAATGGATTCGCATTATTTGCCGCAGCAATTATTACAGCTTTGATATGTCTATGTATAAACGATCAAATATTTAAAAAATTATTTTTTGTAATATTAAAACCATTTGGCATAGTGTTTACATCCAAAGTCATTAATATATTTGATCAATTTTATCTGAATATACGTACTATTACCTCACTCAATTGTTTACTAATTACTGCATTACTAAGCTTCATAAGCTGGGCATGTGTTGCATTTTCTATGGTTTGTTTTGTTGCCGCATTTGATCCCAATATTTCAGTGATGGCTGGTATACTACTGATGGTAGTAACTAATCTAGGCGCTGCAATACCCGCTTCTCCAGGTTCAATAGGAGTTTATCATGCTTTATGTGTTTTAACATTATCATTATGGAATGTGGATTATGAAAAATCTCTTGCTATTGCTATAGTTAGCCATACTGCAATTATAAGCATTCAAGTAATTGGAGGTATAGTATCAATATGGTTTGAAGGTGGTTTTAGTAAAGTATCCTCTTATTCTATAAAAACCAGCTGTAATTGATAATAAAAATATTTCAAGAATTTCAATTAAACAACTACATTTTGGAGCATTTGTGCTAAGCCTTGCCTTAAGTCATATGCAGCTTTAAAGCCCAATATCTTATGAGCTTTAGTCGGGTCACCCAATGAATGTCGTATATCTCCAGGCTTAGGCGGTTCATGAATTACTTTTAAATTTTTCTTGAGTAAGAATGCAATTTCACGAGCAAGCTGATTTATTGAAGTGCTAAAGCCAGTGCAGATATTATAGATCTCTGCAGTAGACTTATTTTTATGATTGAATGCCGCTATAAGTCCTTCAACAACATCTCCCACAAAAATAAAGTCTCTTGTTTGTTCACCGTCACCATATATATTGATGTGTTGGTTTGCCTTAAAACGTTCAATAAATATAGATATTACTCCAGAATAAGGTGAAGAGGGATCTTGGCGAGGGCCAAATACGTTAAAGAAGCGTAAACCAATGGTAGGGATACCATGAATAGAAGTTGCAATTTTTGCATGGAGTTCACTGGAAAGTTTATCGACGCCATAAGCAGATAAGGGTTCTAATAAGCTTGTTTCATTAAGAGGTAGCAAAGGATTATTTCCATAAACTGCTGCGGAAGAGGCATAAATAACTGGAATTTTCTTTTTTTGCATTTTTTTTACTGCATCAAAGATAACAAGACTGCCAACAAGGTTGACATGATTACAACCAAGCCAATTTTGATGTCCTTGTTCTACCGAAGGGATAGCTGCAAGATGAAAACATCCGTCTACCTTACAAATTAAGTCATAAACAAGGTCAGAATCTGTAACCTCCCCGAATACAAAAGTTGCTTTTGGAGAAACATTTTCTTGTCGACCTGTTGTAAGGTTATCAAGTATAATAACTTCATTGCCTTTGTTTAGTAGAGAATCACATAAATGTGAGCCAATAAATCCTGCCCCGCCTGTTATCAAAAACTTCATATTATTCCTTTTAAAATCAAAGAATTATACAAGCAAGCCTAAAAATAACTCTTATTGGTCAAATTTATAATAAATTTCACATAAATTCTCATTTTAGAGATAATCTTTACAATTTGCAATTCATTATGGGATCTGAGAAACTATGCGAAATTTAAAGAGGTATTTAAGGCATATAAAATGCGCAATAATTTAAAAATAGAGTTTACTAACTCTTATGGGGTTGAGGAATCATTACAAACAGAGCCCCCACTTATTAGTATTGTATTGCCTTCTCATAATGAGCAAGATAATGTTTCAGTAATATATCAAGCAATTCAAAGAAATTTAGTAAATACAGGTGTAAATTCAGAAATTATTTTTGTTGATGATGGTTCGACAGATGATACCGCCCAAGCTGTGATTAATCTTCATGCGCAGTTTGAGAACGTTCGATTAATTCGTTTAACTCGAAATTTTGGTCATCAAGCTGCATTGATAGCAGGGTTGAATGCTGCCAAAGGTTTGGCTGTTATAGTAATGGATGCCGATTTGCAGCATCCACCTGATTGTCTACCAAAAATGATTGATGAGTGGCGTGCGGGTAATTTTATTGTTCGGATGGCACGTCAAAAAACTCAAGATGTTTCATGGCATAAAAAACTAATATCATGGTTATTCTATAAGTTTATCAATATGCTAAGTCCTGCTCCTATTCCACCAGGTGTTGCAGACTTTCAATTATTGGATAAAATTGTTGTTCAAGAGATATTACGCATAAAAGATAATAAGCCTTTTCTTCGGGGCTTAATTGGATGGTTTGGGTTTAAATCTATCACTTTAGAATATATTGCGGATAAGCGTTATGCAGGCGAAGCAAGTTACACTTTTCAAAGTAGTCTAAAGTTAGGAGTAAGAGCTTTAGTGTTAGTATCGCGACATCCCTTACGACTTGGACTGTATTTGGGGTTACTTTCCGCATTAATTTGTATTTCGTATTTATTTTTTTCTTTAATAACTTTGATGAGAGGATTAGCTATACCGGGGTGGACCTCTCTTGTGATTTCTTCATTATTTCCGGCATCTGTACAGCTTATCGTTTTAGGTATTTTAGGCGAATACATTGGTCGTATTTTTGACCAGGGGCGGAATTTACCCACATTTATTGTTTACCCAGAAATTTATTTGAAAATAAAATCTAATGAGTTGAACCATAATGAGTTGAACCATAAGGTGACGTCTTCGATAAAAGTTCAACAGCACAGTAACAACCAATTCCATTTTGAATCATGAAAAAAATGATTATTAGTGAAACATTAGGAAAATCTAAATGATTTGGCAAGATACGATTTCTCACGCAGGGGTTAAATACAAATACTATAAGTCAATTCGTGTTTTTTTTAATAGTATAGTGGCATTGATGCATTGGTTGTTTGTTGGTCATTTTAATATTGAATACAGACGTACTTTGAAACAAGCCATTCTTGCAACAATTCTTATTGGTATTTTTTCATTTCCCTTTGTGAGTCAATTTTTTAAATTTTCTCTAAAAACTGAGCATGCTCATTCGATTATATCTGTTGAACAAGCTTTAAATAACTTTGTTTGTAACAAGAGTTCTGATATTTCAAATAAATATCCTATTCGTTCACTTATTACTGGAAGTAACACATCATTAGAAAAATGGACTAATATTCCATTGTCATCCATCCCTTCTTCTCTTGCAGGAACTAATGAAGCTTATTGTAAAACCTTAGTACCCTTTATTAATAATGAAAATTCATTAATGTTTGTCATGTCAGGCATTTTTAAATTGAAGCCGGATATTACATTAGAACAGCTTACAGAAACCTTGGTATTTTTGTTTGCATTTTCACTTTTGTTTTCTATTTTTGTTCTTTTACGTTTAGGTCTTAGCCCTTTATGTTGTTTTGGAATATTTTATCTTGGATGCGCTATCCAACATTATATCATCAATTTTGGTCATGCTTTTTCTATATATCCTTTTTTGATGATAATACTTGTGCTTTACACATCATTAATTGCTTTAATATTAGATTTAGGCCTACATAAAAAATTGTGGACAACAATTGTGGTTGGTTTTTTATTAGGTCTTATTGGAGCATTTATTTTAAACTTTCGCACAAGTTATCTACCCATTGTGATTCTTGGATATATAATGTATTTAGGCTTTGCTTTGCTCGATATAAAAAAGAAAATAAAAACCACAAAAAACTTACTCTTTTTACCTATTGCCTTTTTGGGGTTTCTGGTTATTGGTTTTAGTACTTTTCAATCTGTTTTTTATTCGCCAATTGCCAATTTGACTGTAAATTTTAATAGAGCCTATCATGTTATTGGACATTCGCTTGTGCTCGGATTGGCAGTACCGGAAAATGAATTAAGTAGACGTGAAAACATAAAGTGGGAAGATATTACTGGGGACAATCTTGCCAAGAAAATTGATCCTAAAGCTAAATATCTTGGTGCCAACTATGAAAAGGCATTATTGACTTATTATATGAAACTTTGGATTTACTACCCTCAAGAAATGTTGGACATATACATAAATAAGTGGATGTTCTCAGTTGTACCCTTAAAATCTTTTATTAGTGCAACTTTTAATGTGCCACCTAATTGGTTTATTAGCCTTGTTTCTATCCCTCTTTATATAATTGAGAATGGTATCATTTATTCTCTAATTTTGGGGTTGCTAGCTATTTTTGCACTTTTAAAATGGAATCATTGGAATATTGGATTTGCATTTTTTATTAGTATGTTGGCAAGTGCTTCTTTTTTGCTTGTATTTGAAACTGCCATAATAAATCCTGGTTTTTCTTTGATATATCAAAATTCTCTTTTATTGGCTATTTTTATTTTTTCACTTTGTTTTTATCAATGGGGTATCAACTTGGCTGCTAAAAGTACAAAAATGTTTTTAATGCGGTGGGATAAATGTTAGTGAGTAATTTAATGGTAAAAAAGATTTCTTTCACCATTGCGGTTTATCGAAATGAAGGTGCATTAACGCACACTTATGAGAAGTTAAAGAACCTTTTTTCTTCTAATTCTAATCTCGCTCATTACGATTACGAAATTGTTTTTGTGGACGATGGTTCAGATGATGCTTCTTTACCAGAACTGTTGGCGCTTCGTGAAAAAGATCCTAAGGTCAAAATTATAAGTTTTACAAGGAATTTTGGGCAAATGGCAGCCATGTTGGCGGGATTCAAGCATTGTTCTGGAAATGCGATTATTAATATTTCAGCAGATCTACAAGATCCCATTGAGTTAATCAACGAAATGGTAGTAGCTTGGGAAAAGGGGAATGAACTTGTGATTTGCTATCGTGTAAATCGTTCAGACAATTTTACTTCTAAAATATTTTCACGTATTGCTTATAAATTTCTACGATTGGCTGTTCCGTCAATTCCTCGAGGGGGGTTTGATTTTGCCTTAATGGATCGTAAATTGATGGATGATTTTAACAATCTTGATTTTCGAAATCGATTTTTTCAAGGTGATGTTTTATGGTTTGGTTATAAGACACATTTTATTCCTTATGTTCGATTAAAGCGTACCATTGGGAAATCTCAATATAAATTTTGGAAAAAAATAAAAAACTTTGTTGATGGTTTTGTTGATTCCTCTTATTTGCCAATACGTTTTATGTCTGGTCTTGGAGTTTGTACCGCTCTTCTTGGATTTCTATATGGCTTAAGTGTTATTTATGCTTTTTTCTTTCAATCTCTTCCGTTTCCAGGATGGGCACCTATTATGATTTTAATTCTAATCATTGGAGGACTTATTATGACAATGTTGGGAATTATTGGTGAATATATATGGAGAATTTTTGATGAAGTACGAAAAAAACCAAATTACGTCATTCGTGAGATTTACGAATGAAACTTCAAGAATCTACCGAAATTGATGGTATTCAATGTTATGCCCCTGATTTAATGTCGGAATACAGCGATTATCCGAATGAGGGATTTGAAATAACAGAAAAAGTAGAAGAAAAAAGCTTTTGGGTTCGTTCTCGAGCGCGAATTTTAGAAAGAGAAATCCGAAAAATATTAGTTAATGTTCACGCGTCAGTTAAATTTCTAGAAATTGGATGCGGAACCGGATTCTTTTTACGACAATTAACCTCAATTAAAAACATTGAGCTTACGGGATCTGAAATTTACATTAATCCTCTAAAATATGCAAAAAGTAAAGGTTCAGCTGTAAATTTTATTCAATTAAATGCTTGTGATATCCCCTTTGAGAGTACATACAATATTATTGGAGCTTTTGACGTTATTGAACATATTGATGATGATGTATCTGTCATTAAAAATGTACATAAAGCTTTAGTGGAAGGTGGGTATTTTATTTTAACAGTCCCACAATATATGTTTATGTGGAGTTATATTGATGATCTGGTCAAGCATAAACGTCGTTATAGTCGCCAAGATATCTTAAATAAACTAGTAACAAATAACTTTGAAATTATATTTGTGTCTTCTTTTGTTTTTACGTTATTTCCTCTTATGTTAATACAACGAATAATGGATAGAAAACCTAAGGCAACCATTAATACAGCTTCGGATTTTAAAGAAAGAGTGGATATTCCAAATTGGATGAACTGGATGTTTAATAAAATAATGAAAATTGACGAATTTTTAATCCGGCTAGGAATATCATTACCTTTTGGAGGTTCTTTACTTGTTGTTGGACGTAAAATAAATTAATTTGATATTTGAGAAAATAAAATGATTTTTAATTTAGATTATGCTTTTTTAAAATATATATTAGTAGGTTTGGGTAATACCCTATTTACTTTTAGTATCTTCTATTTTTTTGTAGAGATTTTAAAAATTCATTATTTAATAGCTCTAACAATAGCAGCAGGATTAGGAATTTTATTAACTTATGTTTTTAACTTTGTTTGGTCGTTTCAACCAGAAAAAAAATTAAGATTCCAGGAACGATTTGGAAAATATTTAATTATCTATTTGATTTCCTATGGTTTAAATGTTTTGTTTCTTAGTCTGCTTGTAGATTACATCAATTTAAATCCATTTGTGGCTCAATTATTATTGATGCCCTTTATTGTAATAATAAACTATTATGGAATAAGGTTTTGGGCATTAAAAAAGCTGGAAATATAGGAGAATTTAATGATCAAGTCAGAAGATCCCTCCATGAAAGAAAGTGAATATTTAATTAATACATTGGGTTGGTATTTGTTCGAAAAAACTATTCCTTTCTCCCTTCTAAACCGATTGCGTGATGACTTGGATACTGTTTATGAAAAACGTCGGGAAATTCAAATAAAAAATGGAATTGGGAATGAGATGTCAGGAACATGTCATCATTTGTTGGGTGAAAATAATAGTATGGATGAATTAATTACTTCATTACTTTTAGATGATTTTATTAAGAACTTTTTTGGTGGACCTTATGTGTTAAATTCTTTTGGGGCCTTCATCAACCAACCGAATGATACTGCTTATGTTTCAAAAATTCATAAAGATATACGAACGTTTTCTGGAGATTTTCGTTTACTATTAAATGTTTTAATTATGCTAGATGATTTTACACTTGAAAATGGAGCAACTTATATTTTTTCGGGTTCTCATCATTTAAATGAAAAACCACCAGAAAAGATTTTCTATCAACATGCTGCACGAGCAATTGGAAAAGCTGGAGATGTTTTGGTTTTCAATTCTAATCTTTGGCATGCGGCAGGAGAAAATACCACTCATCAAGTTAGACGGGGTTTAACATTGACTTTCAGTCGCCCATTTTTAAAACAACAAATTGACTTTCCCCGTTTTTTAAGTACAGAATATGCAAGCAAATTAAGTGAACCTGTTCGCCAGGTATTAGGGTATAATGCACGCATGCCTGCGACACTTGACGAGTACTACCAACCGCGTGAATTGCGGACTTATAAGGCAAACCAAGGTTAACTGATATTTTGAAAGGAGAATCTAATGGAAACCAAAATTCTTGAATCTGAATTTCATGCACTTAATAAAATTGCAACAACTTATGATGATGGACCTTTTGATCGGGCTATGCGCACGTACATGATGCGTACATTAGAACCTTTTTTACTTCCTGGAAAAGCATTAGAAATGGGATGTTTTAATGGAGCATTTTCCAAATTGCTTGCTCAAAAATATGATGATTTGACTGTCATTGATGCTGTTGATGAATTCTTAGACAATGTGCGTGTCATAAACAACAACATTAAAACGGCATGTACTCTTTTTGAAAATTATGAAACAAATGAACGATATGATTGTATTTTTATTGCCCATGTATTAGAACATCTTGCCGATCCAGTATCCGTACTTGCTAAAGCACGGGAGCTTCTTACACCGAAGGGTCGCATATTTTTGATTGTTCCAAATGGATATGCGGCATCTCGTCAAATTGCAGTAAAAATGGGGATCTTACCTACTAATGATGCTCTTTCATTAGCGGATATCAAGCATGGGCATCGACGTATTTATTTTTTAGATACCCTTACTGATGAAGCTCTTCAAGCAAAGTTGAAAGTAATACATACAGGAGGGATCTTTTTTAAACCTCTTGCCAATTTTCAATTTGATCGATTAATCGGCACTGAATTGATATCAGAAGCTTTTATGGAAGGTTGCTATCTTTTAGGTAAAGAGCATCCTAATATGAGTGCGAGTATTTTTGCAATTTGTGAGCTTTAATTTCTGGAGACTTGCTACTGCTAACAAAAATACTTACTTGGAGAGCGAGGGTTTTAATTGAACCCAGTTGTGACGTGTTATTCCAAGAATAACATTGTTCCAATAGCGATTTTGGCGAAAGAAAGCATTTTCTTTGCGGCCTTCTTCAGCCCATCCACATTTAGTATAGAGTTTTAACGATGCAGTATTATATTCAATAATGGTAGTGTCGAGTCGCTCGAGTCCAAGCTCTTCAAAAGCATAACGCATAATTGTTAATACTGTATCTGTACCGTATCCACAACCTCGAAATTTTTTATCCCCAATTAACATACCATGAAAAGCATTACGATCTTTCCAGTTTATTGATACTAGATTTGCTGTTCCAATAGGTCCATGCTCTTGAGTATCAATAATAAATCGTTGATTAATGTCGTTAAAACTAAAATTTTCAAGCCATTTTTTTAGGGCATCAATAGAAACTGGAAAATGCCAACTCCCAAGATTTCGTTGAATTTCGGGATCATTTCCCCATATTTTAAGTAAGGGTAAATCTTGTTGTTCTATTGCACGCAAAATTATCTTTTGACCAATAATATTCATGATATACCTCGATAAGCTGGAAAGTAGTGGATGTTAGGATTCAAATTTTTGGTTAGAAGTTCATATTTCTCATGATTGAGAATACTGCCATAAATATGAGCAATTTCACGATGATTTGAGAACCCGGATTTAAACTTCGCAAGTCCATCTTCTGGGTTATCTCCTAATCCTGCACTACCTCCAAAATTTATTATTTCAACATTTGAAAAATGCTGTATCGCAGCATCGTAAATCGCATAAGCAGCTCGAAAGGAATAACCTTCTTTATTAGAAGCTGCTAAATAACTGTGGACTTGATTATCACTACATGCCCAAATATGACAGGATACCATGGTATTATTATGAAATGCAGCAATTGTCGTAAAACCATCTAATTTCCCCATATCATATAATGCATTTGGGGGGAAAGCTTGAATGCCTGAAATATTGTGATGTGTAATGAGATTTTGATATAAATCAATCCATTGGGGCAAGTAGTCCGAGAGTGAGATAATGCGGACTTCTACCTGTTTAAGTGATTGTTTTAGCTCATATCGATGATGTTTTGAATATTGTGTAGGCAAATTATTATTATGCAAGTAGTGAGTTTTAAAAGGTTTTATTAAATTGAAAATTTGAGTCATTTGAGGTAAAGAAGGGTTTGTAAATGCATCTGCCACAAAGACTATTGATATCAACCCTAATTCTCGTAACCGTTTAAGACCGCCATTAAGATCAGCTTCACTTTGTATTAATATAAGGGGGTAACACCCCATGACATCTTTTCCGTTATTATTTGGGATTATGCGTTGAATGGACCATGTGTCCCATTCAGGTATTTCAATTGGAGAGCCTATATGGTTGTATATATTTGCAAATTCAAATGTTGAATAAGGATGTTTCATTTTAGTATTGGAATCAAAGTATTGATAATGTGGTCCATATCTTTTGAATCGTAGCGATGATCACAAGGTAAAGTCATAGAATTTTCACTCAGTTTATGTTCATCTACAAAGTGGAAAGGATCGCTCGGGAGATTAAGCCAATGTCTTGCAGCAAAAATTCCTTGCTTACATAGTTTAGGCCAGATTGTATTACAATTTTCAATTCGTACAGGAAATCCAAATGGGGCAAAAGTATTAGGTTCATCAGATAAGAGAGCAATATCTTTGAATGCCGAGTGTAGAATTTTATAATTATCTTGTCGTTTTTTAATAATAGGAAATGGATCTAGTTTATCTAAAATCGAAAAAGAAAAATGGCTCATTTTTTTTGTTGTAATTTTCATGGAATGTTCACATTTTAGATACAACTGATACCATTGTTCGTTATATTGTTGTTTTTGATCTTCAAAACGTGCAAGAGCAGGTTTTATAAAATCAAATGAATGAAGAGATTCATACATAGGAGGCTCAATGACTCCATTTTTTTTAACTAAAATCCCACCATCGGGTACACCAAGTAATTTGCGTGGACTATATAAAATCCAATCTCCCCAAGGATGTGTTGCGGGCGAGAGTGCATGAGCACGATCTTCAATCCATATTATATCCTTTCGATTTGCTACATAATTTCGGAATTGTAAATCAGGTTCTCGTCCGAAATAATCAATACCTAATACTATATCATTAGATTTAAGGTTAGCGTCAAGAAATTCAACATTAGGAGATAGATTAGAATTAAGTGAATAGAAGATGATATTAGTATTTGCACACTCTAAGTTTGCAATTTCACGGCAGATATAAGCAGGTACAAAAAGACGTTTTGATTTTAAAATACCCAGAAGGTAATGTAGAGCGCTGCGAGCGTTTTGAAAAGTATAAGCATTATCTTCCTTAACATTCCAAAGGTCAAGAATACTATTTTTTCCTATTGTTGATGGTATTTCTAGTTCAAAAAAACCACCAATCAGCTTTGATGAATTTGTTTTGTATTTCAAAAAATTAACTCTCAATTAAGTGGGATAAATATTTGCTATAGTCGCCATTTCCCATTTTATTAATTAAAGTTTGAAGATCATTATTTGTTATCCATTTATTGCGCCAAGCAATTTCTTCAACGCAAGCAACATTAAGAGATTGGCGCTCACTTAAGACTTCAATAAACATAGCTGCTTGGAGTAAAGCACTTGGCGTTCCCGTATCCAACCAGGCAATACCTCGTCCAAGTAAATTAACATATAGTTCGTCATCTTTTAAATATAGTTTATTAAGATCTGTAATTTCTAATTCACCTCGTTCTGAAGGTTTAAGGGAACGAGCTCGTTCTGGTGCAGTAGAATCATAGTAATAAAGACCTGTTGCTGCAAAATTAGATTTGGGTTTTTTGGGTTTCTCTTCTAGAGTGAGTATTTTTCCATTATTGTAAGTAATCACGCCAAATCGCTCAGGATCACGAACTCGTGATGCAAATAAAGTTGCTCCCTTTCTTGTTTCATGTGTTGCTGTTATTAATATTTCACTTAAACCCTGACCAAAAAATAAATTATCACCTAAAATAAGTGTTGAAGGACTATGATTGAGAAAGCTTTCTGCTATTATTAATGCTTCCGCTATACCACTGGGTTTTGGCTGTGGTGCGTAAGAAATAGACATTCCCAGTCGATTTCCATCACCCAAAAGGTGTTTATATGCTGGGAGTTGATCAGGAGCAGAGATAATTAATATCTCACGGATGCCTGCTATCATCAAACAGGAAAGAGGGTAATAAATCATGGGTTTGTCATAAACAGGTAATAATTGTTTACTAACAACAGCTGTAGCCGGATATAGCCGAGTTCCTGAACCACCTGCGAGAATAATACCTTTTCGTGTCATACTTTTATACCAAACTTATGCCAAGACGTTTTCCATCATACACTTTTTTACGGAGTTCTTTCCACCATGATTGATTATGAATATACCAACGAACAGTATTATGTAATCCATCTTCAAACTTAATGATAGGTTCCCACCCTAATTTCGTTTGAATTTTAGTAATATCCATGGCATATCGAAAATCATGACCTGGTCTGTCAGGGACAAATTTTATTGCATTTTTATGTGGTTTTCCATCTTCTCTTGGAGCTAGGGAATCTAGACTGTTACAAATTGCAAGAGCAACCTCTAAGTTGCTTCTTTCTGATTTACCTCCGATACAGTAGGTTTCTCCTGGTATACCCTCGGAAATTACTTTATCAATGGCTGAACAATGATCATCCACATAAAGCCAGTCACGAATATTGGTGCCTTCCCCATAAATTGGTAAAGGTTGATTATTAAGCGCAGCCGAAATTAACATAGGAATGAGTTTTTCTGGAAATTGATAGGGACCATAGTTATTTGTACAATTAGTAATAATAGTAGGAAGAGCAAATGTATGATACCAACTTCTCACAAGATGATCGGATGCTGCTTTTGAAGCTGAATAAGGAGAGTGGGGATCATAGCTAGTAGTTTCACAAAATGTGCCAGTGGAACCAAGAGAACCAAATACCTCATCTGTTGAAATATGAATAAAGCGGAAATTTTTTTTAAGTTCAGTACTTAAGTTTTGCCAATATTTATTTGAGGTCACTAATAATTGATGTGTACCTACGATATTAGTAGTGATGAAATCAGTAGAATTATCAATTGAACGATCAACATGGGATTCTGCCGCAAAGTGAACAATTGTTTCTGGTAGATATTCAAATAACAGTTGTTCAATTAATTCGCAATCACCTATGTTTCCTTTTACAAATATATGGGAGTTATAGTTTTCAAATTCATGTAAGGCAGATAAATTGCTTGCATAAGTAAGTAAGTCAACATTGATAATGCGATCACCCTGAGCAAGCCTTTGTCGGACAAATTGAGAGCCTATAAATCCAGCCCCGCCAGTAACGAGTAATGTTTTCAAATTATCTCCTTAAAGAATTAATGTGTAGGTCTATTATAATATTACAAATTTGTTCTATAGTGTTAAGATTAAGATCCCCATAAAAAGGTAAGCACATGACTTCTTTAACCATTTGATGAGCTATAGGAAGATTGGTAGAAGAAGCTGAAGCCAAATGAGAATAATGAAAAGAGCTGCTACAAAGAGGATAAAAATAACGTCGTGCAATAATATTATATTGTTTCAATTTTTCGCATAATTCATCTCGAGTACAACCAAAATGTTTTGCATCAATTCGAATAGGAAAATATTGGTAACTACTTTCAACATTTTGAGGTTCACGGATGAAATGTAAGCCCTCAATATCATTCAAATATTCATAATAATAGGATTTAATTTGTTTTCGTTTTTCGCGTTCAACATTTATACATTCAAATACAGATAAACCAAGTGCAGCTTGTAGCTCATTCAGTTTTCCATTTGTACCAATTGATGATATTTCATCACCCATTAAGCCAAAGTTTCTAAGTGAATAAATGTGTTTTTTGAGATTTTCATCATGAAAAGTTAACACCCCCCCCTCAGCGGTATGGAATAATTTGGTTGCATGTAGACTAAACATAGAAATGTCACCATATTGACTGATAGGTGTGTTGTTAATACAAGTACCAAAGGCATGAGCAGCATCATAGATAACTTTTAAACCATGATGAGAGGCGATTTTTTCTATAGCTTCAACATGACACGGGATCCCATAAACGTGTACCCCTAAAATGCCTGTTGTTTGAGGTGTAATGGCAGCTTCAATGCAAGCGGGATCTAAGGTCATTGAAATTGGATCGATATCAACAAATACCGGTGTAATATTATTCCAGCTGAGGGAATGGGGGGTTGCTGCAAATGTAAAAGGAGTGGTAATAACTTCTCCCTTCAAATCTAATGCTTTTAAAGCAATTGTTAATGCCACTGTGCCATTATTGAATAAATAAGCATGTGGGGTGCCAAGATATTCTGCAAGACGTTTCTCAAGAATTTGAGACTGTGGCCCATCATTCGTTAACCAACAACAAGACCAAATGTCTTGAAGCCTTGGTATTAAAGATTCTAAAGGAGGAAGTAGTGGTTTGGTAGTATAAATTGGCTTATCGAAGGGGGTCATAACCATATATTTTCTCCATACTTTGAACTTCTCATTTAGTTGATTGTCTTAAATTTGTGCGAAATTTTTGATTTGTTTTATAATTGTAAGGTAATTTCAAAGTTAACCATAAAGGATAATGTTCCAAATTTTTTACTGTATAGATATTTTTTATACAAGTAGTCTGTGTTGTTGGAGTGCTAATCCCTTTTGGTTTAAAATGCTGAGATTGATAAGCTGGTATATACACAAAAGCTTTTTCTCCAAAAGGGGGCGTAGTTATAGTGATTTTATTAGCAAGATTATGTGCAGGGTATTTTGGATCAAAACTATACTCAAGTGTGAAATTAATTTCCTTATGTGGACAGTAATCACCCAAAACCTCAATTAATAACATTTCTGATCTTGGAATATTGATTTGCGTTATATTTGGCGAAGAATCAAAAGTTATTAAAGTGGATTCATTACTTTCTTCGGTTATTGATTTTACTATAACTTGTTTTTCTGCAGTTTCATAGGTATTGATGAGTTTTTTTATGTTTTTTCTTTGAATGGTTTGGGCTAGCATGATTACCATAAAACCAACGCCAAGAAAAACAAGGCTAACCATTCCTGTAGCTTTTAGTTTTTTTAAAAACACATCCCGTGATGTAAATATTTTTGTTTCAGAGAAATTTTTGTTATAGCAGGAATAAGTTAATTTAAAGCTGTGATAAATTAGATAACCAATCATCCATAATGAAATGAATTCGAGATGCAAAAAGTGTCTTGGATCAAATTGTATAGCGGGATAAAAAGTAAAATAAGATAAAAAGAGAATTAGAAAAATACCTATACGTAATTGAAATAATGTTGTTAAAAAAGGCACAATAAATGCAAACAGTATACCACAACCTTTGAGCATACCTAAGATGGGGCGACTTTTTTGGTACATTAAAACAAGAAAGTCATCAGGAAGAAGTATTGCCATTGGTTGTGATTTAAAACCCAGATTTAAGATCTGAGTTGCCGAAGCATACCCTCGAGTTAACATATCAGCAGGAAAAGATTTTATTATTTGCATGTACAAAGAACCTGATGCTATATCGTAGTTTTTAGTACAGTAGCCAATTGAATTAAGATGTAGATATTGAAAACCATAACTATTCACCATAGTGTCAACTAGAGCGTCATTATATTGATGACCAAATTCATAAATAGAGGGTATAATTCCAAGGTTTAAATCAAAGGATTTCATAAGGCCTAGTAAAGGGAAATGAAAGGTACCACTTCCCATATGAAGGTTAGATGAGAGAATTGGTAACGCAACAATATAAAAAGTTAATAACATAATTATACTGGCTAAAATTTTCCAGGGTAGGTTTGCAAAAGTTCCGCCAGGGATTAGAAATAAAATTGTTAGAATAACAGGGGGAATTGTAATTAATAAATCAGGTCGAAAACCATAGCCTATTCCTATAAGAACACCACATAGACTTGCCAGAATTAGTAACCCGTATTTTTTTATTGGAATTTTTACAAGTAATCCTAAAATAAAAAATATTGCTAAAATAAAAGGAACTTTGCCATAATCTCGTAAAAACGGTAAAAAAGAATTATTAAGAGGCGATGCACAAATTAAAAGTGTTAGAGGAGTAGCCAGTACTGGACCCATTCCTAATCTAAAGATCCCATAACATAATGTTATTGTAATAGCGAATAACACAGCAACAAATCCATCCACACTTGTCCAAGAAACACCTGTTAATTTCCAGATTAAACCCACTGAACCCAGTAGATAAAACCATGACTTTTGTACAAATTGAGAGACTTCTGCTGGGTATTGAGGAAGTTTCTTGCAATCGAAATGATTGGTTTCTAAATGAAGGAATTGATATAAAGATTCATTAGGAGTATTATAAATCGCAAAGCCTTTGCCACAGGCAAAGTTTACCGCAGGCTCAAAAACCAGTTGATAAAAAGCAGGTTGATTTCCTAAATTTCGGTAGTTTGTTATTGTAGAAAAAGCAAAGTTCAATCCGATGATAAATAACAAACAAAGAACAAGAAAATCTAATTGCAACTTATTTTGGTGAGCTGTTTTTAATGATGTTATTGTCTTAAAGTCCCGAGAAAAATGATACAAAACTGAAGCCATAAGATATTTGTTCCAATAATCGGTTTAATCATAACAATTTTGGAAGATACTATATAAAATAGTTGAGTCTGTCAAATTAGATCGCACCAAAATAAGTCATATAGATTTCTTATGATGGTTTCTAAATATACATGGTTTAGGGGAGATTTTTTACCATTATGTATGTAAGTTATGGTATTATGCCATCTTTACTGTATTGAAGTTAATTCATACGTTGATAATTTAATACCAGGTAAATTTGCAAAATTAAATTGGAAATAATCAATGACTGATCAAAAAAAATATGGTGATTGTTTTCTTGGTAAGTGTTTAGATATTATTCCTTCTTTAGAGAAATGGAGTTATATACAATGGGAGAGAAAAAACGAGCAACCCTTACAATTATTCGTATCTCCCTCTTTTAGAATTAAAGGTTCAACCCTATATGTTTTTGAGATAAGCCTTTCATTAAAAGATCAAGGAGGGCTTAAAATTGGGTTTGTCAATAAGCGTATAAAATGGCTTGAAATTTTGGAAAATCCTCGAAGTGTGAGTGGTAAGGGGCAAATACGTATTATTATTCCACTACGTGTTTCGCGTAGTTGTGAAATCAAGCTTTGTGCAATGAAGTACTTTTCCCAAGATCCATTAACATCATTATCTGACCTGATTTCTAATTTTAAGGTAACACTCTATGAAAACCAATCTTCAGAAAATTCTTCGTATGAGGTAAATACAGAATTATCACATTGGAATTGGAGACAACGATTAGTCCATAATGCCTGTAAACATTCTAAATTCTTCAATACGCTTGTCGCAGCTTATGAAATGCGCAAAGGGAAAGAAGAGTTACTAAGCTTGCCACAATATAGTTCGTTGTGCCCAACAGGACAGTGTAACGCATCGTGCAGTTTTTGTTCAGTGACAATCAATCGCACGGGTATTATAAAAAAACAAATGCCATTTGATAAAGTTTGGCAATTTTTAGCCCCTATTGGGAAAACCATTCGTATGTATGGCTTAGAAGGAAATGGTGAGCCTACTTTATATCGAGAATTTCCAAAACTAGTAAAAACATTAACGGAACAGGGATCTCCTACCTATTTAATTACAAATGGATCTCGTCTTACAAAAGACTATATTGAGTTATTGGTGGCTCATCCTGTTCCTTCGATAAATTTTTCATTAAATGCAGCGACAGCAGAAACACATAAAGCAGTGATGAAACTTAAAGAATTTGATTCCATTGTGTCAGCTATAAAACGACTGGTTAATTTACGGGGAGAAAACGGCTGGCCCACAATTTATGTTTCATTTGTTGTAACGAGAGATAATATACATGAAGTGCAAACATTTTTAGCTTTTGCAGAATATGAATTAAAAGTAGATGTTATTATGATTAGACCTCTGTCTGAATTAGGCGGGGATTTAGGGGTAGTAGAAGATTTTCGTACCATAGTTCCTTTTGAAAGTGATATTAACGACATGGTGGAATGTGTCAACGAATATATTTCTGATGTTCAAAGACGTACTCTATTTGGTGAATCAATAGTTCGTAGTAGTATCAGCTTCGATCCGGCTTCATTTCGTTCTTATAAGTCTGTTCGGAGTGATGATTTTATTTTCCCACGAGGCTTTGAAGATCGTTTGCTTCCACCCAGACGGCAGTATTGGAATATTGTAAATGATTGTTTAATGGTTCGGTGGCATCTTAATACTGTTTCATTAACTTGCAATCAATTTGATCAACAAGGAGAATTTTGGAAGAGTGATTTTATTTCAGTTCCACAAAATAAGTCATTATTATTTAAGTTATGCTATCAACTGCAAGGTAATCCTATAAAATTTTCTATTAGAGATATGCATAATAATGAAATAATTAATGAAAATATGATTCGAAATAATAACAATAGCTGGACAGAGTTGTCATTGACTATACAAACTGATTTGTTGGAAGCGGTACAGTTTGTATTTGAGTCTGAAGGCCAGCCCTTCAACTTGAATATAGATTTTGAAAGAGTTCGTACCCCATTAACCATTGTTAACAGGGTATTTCAAATTCCAAATCCAAAACGTTGGTCTATTGAATCTCATGGGGTCAGTCAAAAGTGGATTGGATCTCGGCAACAGGTTGTTTATGAAGGAAACTCTGGTCCCTATTTGGTAAAGTCCTACACTATCCCCTGTATGACACAACAAGCCATTGAATTTCCTTTATGTCTTACTGTGAAGAAGGGTATTTTAGTAATAGGTATTTTAAATGAAACTTTTTCTAAATTTATTACACAAGCGTATTTTGAAAAAGGAAAGCATGAAACCATTATTAACTTCAATACAGAAGAAAACCGTCATGTTCAAATAGTCTTTTCGGCGTCACAAACACCTCTTGAAGTAGAAATTGATTGGGGAACTATTATTGATGGAGATAATGTAGAGGTTAATGAACTCAACAAAATACAAATAAATGTTATTGAACCCTTTGTGGAAGAAATGAGGCCATCTGCGCAAGAAATGAATGTTGCTAACCAAGAATTAACTGAAAAAATAATAGAAGAACCAAAAACCATTGAGCATAAACAAAAAAATAGAAATAAAATCAAGTATTTTTGTCAAAAGCCTTGGACTGATTTAAATAATTTTTCAGTGGATGGTAGGGTAGATGTATGTTGTATTGCAACTGGACCGAGCCAAGAACGTTTTGCATTGGGTAATATGTTGACCAATAGTTTTCAGGAAGTATGGAATGGGGAACGTATGCGCGAATTTAGGCGTACCGTTAATCATGCTAACCCAGAATTACATTTACCCCCTTGTCAACGATGTCCTTTAGCTTATAAATACCAGGGACCATTTTTTGATCCAAAATTAACTCCATCACTTGCGCACAAAGAAATTATGGATATTTTTCTTCCTTTATCCAATAGTTGGCTTAATGGTATGGTTACTCGGATCATAAGTCCGATAGTTTTTAATTCATTAAATATTTTAAATAAATTATATTTTGCGAAAGGATTTAAGACAGATTAAATTCGATTATTAATCAGGAGAAATTTAATGATGAAAAAGTTTAATATAATTTGTGTTGCAGGCACTAGACCTAATTTCACAAAAATTTCTTCAATTCTTAGAGCTTTAACTTCGAACTCTAAAATAAATCCTTTATTAATTCATACCGGTCAGCACCATGATTTTTCTATGAGTCAGAGTTTTTTTGATGAACTCGGAATATCATCTCCCCATGTCTATCTTGATGCAGGTTCTGGGAGTCATGCAGTCATTACTGCGGATATTATGAAAAAATTTGAAGTTGTGTTACATAATAACAATCCTTCTGCAGTTTTAGTTGTTGGGGATGTGAATTCAACATTAGCTTGTGCCCTGGTTGCAGCAAAAGAACAAGTACCAGTAATCCATGTAGAAGCAGGATTACGTAGTTATGATAGAAAAATGCCTGAAGAAATTAATCGAGTACTGACAGATCAAATTTCAGATCTTCTTTTTACAACTGAAAAAAGCGCCATTCAAAATCTTCAAAGAGAAAATATTGATCTTAAACGTATTCATTTTGTTGGTAACGTTATGATTGATACCTTGAAATATAATTTAGAGCGAGCTGTTCCCGCTGATGAAACCTTAAAAACATTAAATTTCCCATCGGGTTCTGATGCTTATGGTCTTTTGACATTACATAGAGCTTCAAATGTAGATGATCCTAAAATCTTAAAAGATTTACTTGGAGCAATAGTGGAAATTTCAAAAACGTTGCCTGTTATTTTTCCTCTTCATCCTAGAACTAAAGAACGAGTTAAACAATTTAGTTTTGAATATTTATTTAACAATTCCAAGATTTTTGTTACCGAACCTTTAAGCTATTTAAAAATGCTTGGCTTAATGGCTAAAGCGAAGTTGGTTTTAACAGATTCAGGGGGAATTCAGGAAGAAACAACCGCATTGGGGATCCCTTGTTTTACCTTGAGAGAAAATACCGAAAGACCCATCACGATCACTGAAGGGACAAATACCTTAGTAGGCATTTCTCAGGAAGTCATTTTATCAGAATTTTCTAAGTTTATTGAAACGGGTGGTAAAGTAGGACGGATCCCAGAATTGTGGGATGGAAATGCAGCAGAACGAGTATGTCAACACATCGTAAATTGGTTAATTTGAATGGAAAAGGGGTGGAGTTCTTCAAGTATACAGCTTAATTATTTGCTTATTTATGATAGTATCTGAAAAGGACAATTCAACCATTTTACGCCCATTTTCACCCATGACTAAACGTAAATCAGCATTGTTAATTAATTGTATTAATGCATCATAGAGTGCTTTTGCATTTCCAACTTTTACTAAAAACCCATTTTTATTGTTTTCAACAACCTCTCTACAACCTGGCACATCGGTTGTTACAATAGGTCTACCACAACTTGCTGCTTCTAACAATGACTTAGGTAGTCCTTCACGGTAAGAAGGTAAAACTGCGATATGACATGTAGCGTAAGCTTTTGCAGTATCTTTACAATATCCTTGCCAGTTAATAATGCCTGCATCATGCCATGTTTGTAGTTGTTTTATATCTATTGAAGCAGGATTTTCTGGATCAGGCATACCGTATAAAACAATTTTTGCGGATATTTTTTGTTCTTGAAGCATTGTAGCAGCTTCTACTAGCTCCCCAATTCCTTTATCCCATAACATGCGCGAGACACAAGCAATGATTATAGGTAGGGAAGCTGGCATGGGTGCAACAGGAAATGCCTTTGTATCGACACCTGATCCTCTGATGAGCGTTACTTTTTTTGGAGAGAGACATCTTAAAGAAATGAGTGTTTCTATATCATCTTTATTTTGTAAAATAAGCATTGACTTAGGGCGAGAGAAAATAAAATTTAATAAACGACAAACTATCCAACGAAGTAAAGATTTAGTTGTTTTTTTTAAAGGAGAGTGAGCAGATGTCCATTTGGATTGATCTGTAAAAAGATAACCTAGTCCACCCAAAGCATTAATTACTTTTTGAGTTTTGCACCACTCTGCAACCAATGAGCCTAGGATAATAGGTTTCATAGCCACATGATGGACAATATCCGGTTTATAGTCTTGATAAATTTTGTTGATCTCTAAAAAGGAACACAGTTGTTTCCAAGGGTTTAAACTGGATCGATTAAAATGTTTAAGAGGAAATACTTGAATACCTGCATTTTGGATTTGATGAGTGTGATGGTGGGTTCGCGTTGCAATGGCAACATTAAACCCTGCTTGGCGAGTTGCAATAGCTAAGTTCAAACGATGAGAACAAAAATAGCTATCTTCAGCAACAAAAAACAAGATTTTTTTACGAACATCTTGTTTTTTGTTTTTTATTTCTTGATTACAACGACCAGTATTGTAAGCCATCAGGGAATTTTATTTCTCGCCACATGTTTTTAATATCAGCAATAAGCCCTTTTGGAAGTAATAGTTGTTGGAAATGTTTTATTGAAAGATCTAGATAGGAACGATGAGGAACCGCACCCACAATGCAATTGTAGTTTCCAACATTTTCTAATGAAGGCAACAGACGAATTTTTAAATGTGCCCAAGCTTCGTCACTATTAGCAATGGCATCATGTACATCAACTGTATGGCCGGCTGCTTTGAGTGATTGAACGAGATCAAGAACTTTGGTATTACGTAAGTCCGGAATATCTTCTTTAAAAGTTAAGCCTAGAACAAGAATTTTTGCAGGAGCATTTGTTATACCAAGATTTTTTATTTCTTTGTTAATAGCAGAAGCTAGGAAGCCTCCCATTGATTCATTGGTACGTCGACCTGCTAAGATAACCTCGGGTTCATGACCTAATTGACGAGAACATTCGGCTAAATAATAAGGATCTACGCCAATACAATGCCCACCTACCAGTCCTGGCTTAAATTTTAAGAAATTCCATTTAGTTTCTGCAGCAGCTAATACATCGTAAATAGATAAGTTCATTTTACCAACAATGGTTGCGATTTCATTGACAAAGGCAATGTTAATATCGCGTTGAGCATTTTCAATCACTTTGGCAGCTTCTGCAGTTTTGATATTTTTTGCAACAAAAACATTCCCATTATTGATTGAACCGTAGATGTATTTGAGGCGTTCGGTAACTTCTGGGGTTTGTCCAGAAACAACTTTAGTGATTTTATCAACGGTGTGCTCTTTATCACCAGGATTGATGCGTTCTGGAGAATACCCTAAAAAAAACTCTTGCCCAGATTTCAATCCAGAGATTTTTTCCAAAATAGGGCCACAAAAATCTTCAGTGACACCGGGGTAAACGGTACTTTCATAAATAACGATGGCATTTTTACTGAGTGCTTTTCCGACGGTTTCAGAAGCTTTTTGTAAAATAGAAAGATCAGGTAGATTGTCATTGGTAACCGGGGTAGGAACCGTGACAATATAAATGTCTTGTCCATGGATATCCTTTGTGTTGAAAGTAAATTTTAGAGAGGTGTCTCGTAAAACCGAGGGTTCTATTTCACCTGTACGATCAACGGCTGTTTTCAATTGATTGATCCGAACATCATCAATATCAAAGCCAATCACTGGAAAGTGACGAGCTAGAGCGACAGCTAAAGGTAAACCCACGTAGCCAAGGCCGATAACAACTATATTAGATGCCATAATAACTCCTGTACCATTCGACAAACTGTTTTAGCCCTTCATGAATATTAGTTTTAGGTATAAATTTGAAATCACGAGTTGCTTCTGAAATATCAGCAATGGTTTCTTTTACCTCGCCAGGCTGCATGGGTTCAAAACGAATTTTTGCTTTTTTTCCTATTGTCTTTTCTAATATGTTTATAAAATCAATGATACTTTCAGACTGGTTATTGCCTATATTATAAATTCGATGAAGTTCTGAGTTTTGTTTACTTCCCTGTTTAGGGGGAGAATCAAGACAAGCACATGTGCCCTCTACGATGTCGTCAATGTAGGTAAAATTTCGTCGCATATTGCCATGATTAAAAACAGCGATTTCTTCATTGGCTAAAATGGCTTTAGTAAAAATAAAGGCTGACATATCGGGTCTTCCCCAAGGCCCATAAGCAGTGAAATACCGTAATCCAGTTGTTGGTATGCCATACAAGTGACTGTAGGTATAAGCCATTAATTCACTGGATCGTTTTGTTGCTGCGTAGAGAGAAATGGGGTGATCGACGCGATCTTCAATAGAAAATGGAAGTTTTTGGTTTGCCCCATAAACAGAAGAGCTGCTGGCATACACAAAGTGTTGTAGATTTTGTAAAGAACGACAAAGCTCAAGTATCGTGAGATGTCCAACTAAATTTGAGTTGGCATAGACATAGGGATTTTTAAGAGAATAACGAACCCCTGCTTGAGCAGCAAGATGTATGACTTTCTGAATATCAGGATGCTTTGTAGCAAAACTGGTGATGACATCTCGCTCCATAATATTAACAGGGTAAAACAAAAAATTGGCATGGGATTCTAATTGTTTGAGTCTTGCATTTTTGAGCTGAACATCATAGTAAGGGTTAAGATCATCAACACCAATAACAGATTCGCCGCGGTTCAGCAAATGCTGAGAAATATGATATCCAATAAAGCCAGCTGCACCCGTTATAAGAATGGACATTGTTTACTCATCTTTTATTTCAGTATACGATAGAAAAACATGTGGAAAGCATACCTAAATTTAGAGAAATAGTCTATTGTCTATAATTAATTGGCGGAGAGGGAGGGATTCGAACCCTCGGTACGCGATTAACGTACACACACTTTCCAGGCGTGCTCCTTAAGCCGCTCGGACACCTCTCCTTTAGAAAATAAGAGATAAATCAAGGTTTGAAGAATAATAGAGTTGTATGTTATTAGCAAGTAAATACTAAAAAGTATAACAAGAATTAACAATAAGTTATCTGTTTAAATATTTAATTTCCTTTTGTAATTTAAAAGGAATTATTATATGATTTCTTCTCAGAACTACAGCTTCATGAGCAAAGAGGGGGTGTTTATGAAACAATGGTTTGTTGCACATACACAACCTCGTGCAGAAGAAGTCGCTGTTCGTAATTTATTAAATCAGGGATATGAAGTTTTTTTACCTCGTTATCATAGGGTTCGACGTCATGCTCGTAAAATGGGCATTGTTTTATCTCCGCTCTTTCCACGTTATTTATTCATTAGCTTAGATTTAGAAATTGATCGTTGGTTATCGATAGAGTCAACTCGAGGAGTGGCGTATATTGTTCGGCAGAATGGAGGCCCAGTCGCTGTCCCTGTGGGTATGGTTGAGGAATTAAAAAGTCGATCAGATAATCAAGAAATAGTATCTCTGTCAAGTTTAGAAGTTTTCAAGCAGGGGTGTGAATTAGAAATATTGGAAGGTGTTTTTTCAGGGTATGTTGGCATTTACGAGAAAATGACTGATGATGATCGGGTACAATTGTTGTTAAATTTTTTGGGACGCACGATGAAGATGGCTGTTTCAATACACAATGTTTCTGCTGTTGCCTAAGTATTTATTTAAAGCAATTAAGATTTAGTATAATAATATGTGCGGTTTTATTGGATTTTTAGACAGACAAGGTGGAAAAACACAAGCAGAACTTGTTCATACAATAGAACAAATGACTGCTATGATTTCTCATCGTGGTCCGGATTCAAAGGGCGTTTGGTGTGATGAGAACATTGGACTAGCAATAGGGCATCAGAGGTTATCTATTATTGATTTAACAGATGCTGGGCATCAACCCATGATTTCAGCATCAGAGCGTTTCGTAATAGCCTATAATGGTGAAATTTATAATGCAGTTGAATTAAGAGAAGAGTTAACTGCGATAGGCGTGAAATTTCGGGGAGGAGCTGATACAGAGGTTCTTCTCGAAGCGTGTGCAGCTTTTGGAGTTTTGGCCGCTTGTCAGCGTTTAAATGGTATGTTTGCATTTGTTTTATGGGATCGTCAAGAAAACACATTAAGTTTGGTTCGTGATCGTTTGGGCAAAAAACCACTTTATTGGGGATTTAATCAAGAGATTTTATTTTTTGGCTCACAACTTAAGAGTTTTGTGACACACCCTAATTGGCAAAGCGAAATTGATAAAGAAGCCTTAGATTTATATTTTCGATTTAATTATGTGCCCTCTCCTTATTCTATTTTTAAAGATATACACAAACTTAATCCAGGCAGCATCATCACTATTAATCGTTTGGGGGAGTCACAAGAAACTTATTATTGGAATATTAGAAATGTTGTTGAAGAGGCTGTAGAAAAAAGAAATCCAAAATATATAGAAACTGAACTTGTTGAAGAATTAGATATATTGTTAGGAGATGCTGTCAAACGTCGTATGATAGCGGATGTTCCATTGGGAGCATTCTTGTCGGGAGGAATTGATAGTTCTACCGTTGTTGCTTTGATGCAGAAACAAAGCAGTCAATCCATCAAAACCTTTTCAGTTGGGTTCTATGAAAAAAACTATAATGAAGCTAAGGAAGCAGCTTTGGTTGCGAAACATTTAGGAACAAACCATCATGAACTGTACTTAGAAGTAGATGAAGTTCGCAAAGTTATTCCAGATATTCCAGAATGGTGTGATGAACCTTTTGCAGATGTATCGCAGATCCCTACTTTTTTAGTCTCTCAATTAGCACGGCAGCATGTGGCAGTAGCATTATCCGGTGATGGCGGAGATGAATTGTTTGCAGGATATAATCGCTATCGAGTGGGCAGATCACTTTGGCCATGGATGAGAAGAATTCCTCAATGGGCACGAAGTGCGGGCAGTTATGGCATTCAAAGGTTTTCTCCAAGAACTTGGGATAAACTTGTGAAGGGTATGTCCATGTTTGAAGGGAAGCAAAGATTGCTAGGGGATAAATTTTATAAGTTTAGTGAAGTATTAAAAGCCACCAATCAAGATCAATTTTATAGATTATTGATTAGCCAATGGGATCCTCCTGCTTCTTTAGTATTGGGAAATCATAATTTAAGTGAGCATTATTGGAAAGAATTAGAAAAATCAACACTTTCAGATTTTGTAGAAAAAATGCAACTCATGGACACGTTGAGTTATTTGCCGGATGATATTTTGACTAAAGTCGATCGTGCTAGTATGGCCGTGAGTTTGGAGGCACGAGTCCCTTTATTGGACCATCGAGTTGTTGAATTTGCATGGCAATTACCCATGGATATGAAAATTCGGCAAGGTCAAGGAAAATGGCTGTTACGTCAGGTTTTAAATCGTTATGTACCTCGGCATTTAACGGAACGTCCCAAGATGGGTTTTGCTGTACCGATCGATAGTTGGTTACGAGGTCCTCTGCGAGAGTGGGCAGAACATTTATTATCTGAAGAACGATTAAAAAATGAAGGAATTTTAAATCCAATACCTATACGTCAGAAGTGGCAAGAACATTTATCAGGGCGTTATAATTGGCAATACCCTTTATGGGGCGTTTTGATGTTTCAAGCCTGGAAAGAGAGGTGGGTTTGGTGATAAATCATTGTCTTGTCATCGGTGCTTCCGGTTTCATGGGTCGAGCGTTATGTGATTATTTATCCAAAAAGAATATTCAAGTTAGAGCGATGCTTCGACAACAACAACATGGACCTTGGCTTGATTCTGTTGTTTTTAATTTAAATAGTTTTAACAACAATATTCATAAAAGTAATTTTCCAGAGAGCGCTTTCAATGGTATTGATGCTATTTTCTATGTGGCAGGGATAGCCCACGCTTCTAAAAACTCAAAAATTCCAGATGAATTATATTATTCAACCAATTTGAATGCAGCAGAACAAGTATTACAGTTAGCCTCTCAATCGAACATTAAATATTTTATTTATTTCAGTAGTGTAAAAGCAATAGGCAAACCTCAAGATCCTTATGGAAAATCAAAACAAATGGCTGAAGAAAGGGTTTTAAAACTGGGCCAACAACTTGGCATCCATGTTTGTATTTTACGACCCTCGCTTGTGTATGGACCTCATGTGAAAGGGAATCTTTTTAATATGATACGAGCCATTGATAAGGGTTGGTTTCCGCCTTTACCAGAGACACACAATCAACGTTCTATGATTTCTGTGTATGATATAGTTGAAGTGGCTTTGATGAGTGCTTTAAACCCAATCGCCAATGGTAAAATTTATACGGTTACCGATGGAAAACCCTATTCAACACGACAATTGTATGATGCAATCCGAAAAGCATTAGGATTATCTCCTTGTCAATGGTTTATTCCTAAGGGTTTATTGCAAATTCCTGCCTATTTTTCCACTCTGTATGCTGAAATCCTAGAAAAGCTTTTGAGATCTGAATTTTATGCTTCTGAACTCATTCAAAATGAATTAGGTTGGATACCCAAAAGAGATTTTTATTCAGATTTACCGGAAATGATATCCGTTTACAGGCAAAACCAATCCAGGTAAACTGACCCTCATGATGGCGGCTTCCCCGGTCCCCTCGCAACGATACTGTGTGAACCCCGCTAGGCCCGGAAGGGAGCAACGGTAACATGGGATTCGGGTGCCGAGGTGTGGCTGGAGAGGGCGCCTCCAAAATTCTTAATATTGATAGTTTAATTTCATGAGTTATTTAGCCCTTGCAAGACATTGGCGTCCACGACATTTTGCAGCGATGGTGGGACAAGAAGCCTGTCTTCGTGCACTGACGAATGCCTTAGATACAGGACGTCTTCATCATGCTTATTTATTTACAGGGACACGCGGTGTTGGGAAAACAACACTGGCTCGAATTTTAGCTAAGTGTCTAAATTGTGAGATAGGTATCTCTTCTAAACCCTGTGGAGCTTGTTCTGCTTGTCAATCTATTGATGAGGGGCGTTTTGTCGATTTATTAGAAGTGGATGCAGCTTCCAGAACTAAGGTCGAAGATACACGCGAACTCTTAGACAATGTTCAATATTTACCCACGCGAGGAAGGTTTAAAATTTATTTGATAGATGAAGTGCATATGTTATCCGGGCATAGTTTTAATGCTTTGCTCAAAACTTTAGAAGAACCTCCTCCTCACGTTAAATTTTTACTGGCAACAACTGATCCACAAAAATTACCTCTGACGATCTTATCTCGATGTTTACAGTTTCATTTACGTCGTGTGCCATTTGATCAGATCGTTACTCATTTGAAAATGATCGTGTGTCACGAGAATGCACAATTTGAGGAAGAAGCATTAAGAATATTGGCTCGAGCTGCAGATGGCAGTTTACGCGATGCTTTAAGTCTTTTAGATCAAGCTTTGGCTTATGGCAATGGTCATTTAGAAACTAACATTGTTCGAGAAATGTTGGGATTGTCTCGTCCCCAACAGTTATTAGTGTTATTAAAAGCGGTGATGATGGGAAATAGCACTCAGGTTTTAAGTGAAATTAAAGCATTAGCCGAACATGCGCCAGATTTTAGTGCGGTTTTAACTGAATTGTTGACATTAATTCATAATATTGCCATTGCTCAACAGGTACCAGAAGCGTTAGATGACAGTGTAGAAGAAAGAGAAACAATTTTGGAATTAGCAAAAGAGATTTCACCTGAGGAAATTCAATTGGTTTATCAAATTGGATTAACAGGACAAAAAGATTTGCCTTTCGCACCGCAACCCAAACTGGGATTTGAAATGGTATTGTTGCGAATGGTGGCATTTAGGCCAGTGGGGGTGGGGAAAATCCCTTCGAACCCTCTAATCCTGAAATCCCCCCTAGCCCCCCTTTTTCAAAGTGGGGAAACTCCGGGAATTGATGAAATACAGGATAAAGTAAATTGGCCTTTGGTTATTTCTAAACTTAATTTAACTGGTTTAGTTAAGGAATTAGCAGAAAATTGCACAATAGCCGAGTGGACGCCCAACGTAATCCAACTTGTTTTGAATGAACAGCAAAAACCTTTGTTGAATAAACGTAATGAACTACGATTAAATGAAGCTTTGAATCAGTATTTAGGAAAATCAATGGGTTTAAGAATTACAGTGGGTAAGGGAAGCGAGGAAACACCAGCAGATCAAAGTCAACGTTTACAGAGTGAGAACCAGGAGTCAGCACGAAAAACAATAACGGATGATCCGAATGTTCAGCAATTAGTGAAAGCCTTTGATGCGAAAATTGAACATATATCGTTAATTGAGGAATAATTTATGTTTAATAACCCATTTGGAAATATGATGCAGCAAATGCAAAAAATGCAAGAATCTATGAAAAATATGCAGTCTGAGCTTAAAACTGTACAAGTGATTGGAGAATCTGGTGCAGGCATGGTAAAGGTTTTTATGGATGGGCGTTCGATCGTCAATAATATTGATATTGATGAAAACATATTGAAAGAAGAAAAAAAAGTATTAGAAGAATTGATAACTGCAGCTGTTAATGATGCAATTCGTAAAGTAGAGGAAGCAAAGCAAAATAAAATGCAAAACCTTATGTCAGGTTTTGGATTGCCAGCCAATTTTAATTTTCCTTTTATGCCATTTGGGGATAATAAATAACATGAGTTTTAGTCCTCTGATACAGAGTCTTATTTCTGCATTACGATGTTTGCCTGGCGTAGGGCCTAAATCGGCTGCTCGAATGGTTTTTCATTTATTAGAGCGGGATCGAGATGGGGGACGACAGTTATCCCGTGTATTAGAAGAAGCGATTAGTAAAATAGGACATTGCAATACGTGTCGTACTTTATGCGAAACACCGATGTGTCGTTTATGTGAAAGCCCCTCGCGAGATCGTTCCCTTTTATGTGTTGTAGAATCTCCTGCGGATGTTTTAGCTATAGAACAAACGGGAGGGTTCAAAGGTTTATATTTTGTATTAATGGGGCATTTATCGCCAATTGATGGGATTGGTCCAGAAGATATAGGGATTGATTATTTTCGAGGCCGTCTAGAGGAAAGGGAAGTGAAAGAGGTAATATTAGCGACTAATCATACTGTAGAAGGTGAGGCAACGGCTTATTATCTTTCTGAATTAATTAAATCCCTGGATATCTTTGTCACCCGTATTGCCCATGGGGTCCCTATGGGGGGTCAATTGGAGTATATAGATGGTGGGACATTGGCCAAGGCCTTATCTGCTCGGTCTCCGATTTAAAGGCATGGTGTCAGACACCTTGGTGTCTAAAGGCATGGTGTCAGACACCTTGGTGTCCACCACCATGAATTGAAATTTTAAAAATAATCCCCATTTAACTAGGTGGGTGACGCCTGGTGTCAGACACGGTGTCTGACACCATAATCACCATAATTAATGGAGCTCAAAAATATGTCTCAACCAGCAACTAAAGAAACTTACGGTTTTCAGGCTGAGGTCAAACAATTAATGCACCTCATGATCCATTCTCTTTATGGTAATAAAGAAATATTTCTAAGAGAGCTTATTTCTAATGCCTCTGATGCAGCGGATAAGCTTAAATTTGAATCATTGCGTGATCCCAATTTAATGGTTGAGGATACTGAACTTAAAGTATGGGTAGATTTTGATAAAGACGCACGTACCATCATCATTAGAGATAACGGTATTGGAATGACAGAAGAAGAAGTTATTCAAAACTTAGGAACTATTGCTAAGTCGGGCACTCGTGAGTTTTTACAAAAGTTAACGGGAGACCAGGCTAAAGATGCGAGACTCATTGGACAATTTGGGGTTGGATTTTATTCAGCATTTATTGTTGCTGATAAAGTTATCGTTAGGACGCGACTTGCAGGCAGCGATCCTTCTTCTGGTGTTGAGTGGGTTTCTAACGGGGAAGGCGAATATACCATTGAAAAAATTACTAAAGATACTCGAGGAACCGAAATTATCCTGCATTTAAGACCCGAAGAAGACGAATTTTTAAATGCTTGGCGTTTAAAACATATTATTACTAAGTACTCTGATCACATCACTTTACCTATCATCATGAAAAAAGAAACCATGGAAGAGATGAAAAGTGATAAAGACGCTAAAGAAGTTACAGAGACTAAAGCAGTTGTTGAAGAAGAAGTGGTTAATCGTGCCACGGCACTTTGGACACTACCAAAAAATGATATTACAGATGAACAATATAAAGAACTTTATAAACATGTCGCACATGATTTTGAAGATCCCTTAAGTTGGAGTCATAATAAAGTTGAAGGTAAATTAGAATATACCAGTGTTTTATACATTCCTGCGCGGGCACCGTTTGATTTGTGGCATATGGGTAAGGCGCGTGGACTCAAATTGTATGTTCAGCGTGTGTTTATTATGGATGATGCCGAGCAATTCCTACCCCATTATTTACGGTTTGTGAGAGGAATTATAGATTCGAATGATTTACCATTAAATATTTCACGGGAAATCTTACAAAACAACCGTACGATAGAATCAATCCGTGCTGCCTTAGTAAAACGAATTTTGAGCATGCTGGAACAATTGGCAAGTGATGAAAAAGAAAAATATGCAAAATTCTGGAAAGAGTTTGGACAAGCATTGAAGGAAGGCCCCGCAGAAGATTTTGCCAATAAAGAGCAAATCGCTAAATTGTTACGTTTTGCCAGTACACATAAAAATACAGAACTTCAGGATGTATCTTTAGAAGAATATGTGGCGCGACTGATCCCTGGACAAAATAAAATATATTTTGTGACGGCAGAAACTTTTAACGCGGCAAAGAATAGTCCTCATTTAGAAATATTCCGCAAGAAAGGCATTGAAGTATTATTATTGACAGATCGAATCGATGAATGGTTGACATCACATTTAACCGAGTTCCAAGGTAAATCATTCCAGTCTGTTGCCAGAGGGGGTTTAGATTTAGGAGAACTTGAAGATAAAGCTTCAGATGAAAAACATAAAGAAGTAGAGGGTGATTTTGACGAAACCTTAAAGAAAATTAAAGAAGTACTCGGGGATCGCATTAAAGATGTTCGCTTAAGCCGAAGGTTGATAGACTCGCCCACCTGTGTTGTCATTGATGAAAACGATATGACCACCCAAATGGAACGCATGATGCGTGCAGCAGGACAACACGTGCCTAAACATAAACCTATTTTGGAAGTAAATCCTGATCATTCTATGATTATCCGACTTAAAACTGAGACCGATAAAGCGCATTTTGCAGATTGGATTGAGGTTTTATTTGATCAAGCGGTGTTGGCTGAAGGGGGGCAATTGGATGATCCGGCAAGTTTTGTAAAACGTCTTAATGCTTTATTACTGACGCATTAATTTGTTTGTATCACTGATTACAATCATTTCTTGATGAAAATATAAAAGGGTGGGCACAAATGTCCACCCTTTTTTTGTTAAGTTGTTAAGTTTAAGAATATTAAGACCGGTGTAATTGCACTTTTTGGATTAAAAGGTGCATAATAACGTTATTAAATTAATTAATTTTAATTTAAAGATTTTTACAAAAAATGAACTATTTATTTAAAATTCAATCTAAAATTCATATAAGCATAACTATTTGATATTCATAGAGTAGTTCTGTGTTGAGAAGGAAATAGTGACGCAATATAAATATGAAAGGTGGAGGTTTATATGGCAGAGAGTAAAGGTGTGGCAGAAAGTAAAGCAAGACAAGAAATGATTGAATTTATTGCTGCACAAATATTGGAAAAGAAATTCCATGATGAATTTTTACAAAGCCAAAAAATAAAAGATGAGTTAGACCAGAGAATGAGAGAGTTATCAGATTTACAAGATTCCTTGAAAAAAACACGTAAAGCAAAGGAATCTTACGAAGGTGAAGAAAGTTCTAAAAGGAATCTAAAGGTTAATATGAGAGCTTCGGATAATTTAACTGAAGCTGAATCGGATGAATTACTTCAGTTAACTGGAAAGAGTAGTTTTGCGAGGGCTGTAGTAGCAAGGCATGCAGGTACAGAAGCATCTCAATGGGCAGCCAGAGCGGCAGAAAGCCAAGAGAACATTGAAGAGCTTGAGGGCAAAATAAAGAAAAAAACAGCTGAGCTTGAATCATTTAAAAAATCCCATGGGGGATTAGATCAAATTAATGATGTTAAAAGGTCTCAAGATGCTTATAACTATGCGCTTACAATGTGTCTCAGTTATAAGGCAGGAATTTCACCAAGAGAGAAAATACGAGCTACAGGAAGAGAATATAACACAGAATTTGAAGAAATTGTTACCAACCTGCAGTTAAATATACAATTAGTAAAACAGTACCAGGAAGTTATCCAAGGTTTGGCGAATTATATAGCTCGTATTGAGAAAGATTATGCGAAGACACAAAATTACCAATCTGGTTTTTCTGTTTGGAAGGAATCCCAGGGTTTAAACAGAAAAATTAATTATGTGCTCGCTAGACAATTACAGGAGCAGATGAACAATTGCATTAGAACTGGAAATTATGAAGAACTTAGTCAATTATTTAGACCAGAAAATATCAATGCACGGCGAATAAACATTATAAGAGAAGTACTTAAAATTCCAAAAAAAGATCGTTCTTATTATGAGAGTAGTGGCGTTAGAAGTCCAGAACTGAAGACGATTTTTGACGCTGAGAAGAAGATAGCGAAGAAGATAACGCCAACTGTGGCCCCAGATGTTGGTATCCCACCAGCTCGTAGACCATTAGTTCCAGGGAAAACGATCTAGTATGTGTCTTTAAAGAGGGATACGGTGTCAGACACCATGGCCTAACGCCTGCGAGAGGTACTGCTTAGCCACTTGTTTTAAAAGATATTTTTCCTTAACTTAGTGCCATTGGTGTCTGACACCATGTGATGTTTTTCCAGAGCTTAGGGTGCTGCTGCTCTCGAGCTGCTTGGTTTTACAGCTGCTCCAGCTGGAACAGTCGGACTTGAACCTGCAGGAGCAGGGATTGCTGCAGATGGTGCTGGCGGAGAAGCTAATCCTGCTAGTGATGTACCTCCCACCGTTGCAGACAATGATAGAAAGGAACTTCTGATTTCTTCTTCAGTTTTTTGGTCTTCTCTCTGTGTTCTCATAATGAGGTCTATACCTTTATGAAGTTCATCTAATTGTCCTGTTGCATTTAAAAACAGCACATTATCAACATTAGAATAAGCATCCAAACATTTTACAATTAAATTGATTTGTATTAACCTATCTGCAAAAACTTCTTCAGAACACTTTGTTATATCAATATTACATGTTTCCTTATCTTTAATTGCCTGCTCTTTGCGTGAATTTATTTCTGCTATAGATTCCAATAGTTTTTTTCTTGGTTCATCACTATGAGCAGCGAGTGTTTTCGTCATAATCATGCGTGTCTTGGGGTTCAATATTTTTGCAATAGCATTTTGTCCCTCAACAGTACTTTTCAGCATCGCAAGATCCATTGCCTTAAGTTCTGTAATCCGCATCTCCATGATTTTGATATATATATCAAGTTGTTGGAACAATGTTTTAAATTTATCTCGGGGATTTGCAGTATTTTCAGCTCTCTTTTTAAGCTCGGCTAATGTAGCAGCCAGGCCTGCTAAGGAGTCAAACTCTGTCGAAGTGGTAGGTGGGGTGGTTGTAGCTTCAGGAACTGCTGCGTGTGGTGCTGCGGCCATAATATTCTCCATGTTGTAAATGATAATAGTTAAAAAACCACAGACTACTTGAATTTATCGAGTATGTAAACTGATTAAATTTATAGTAAATCTCTTAAAATCTACTATTAAACAAGTAAATTCCAGAAAGAAATTTTTTGTGAGTTATTTTGTATTCACTTTTTTGTGATACCACATAAAAATAAAGGGTGGTAAAGAGCAAACAATCATCCCGATTAGTAATAATAATGCATAATGATGCGCAGCATAATGTACTTCAATATCTGTAGGCTTCACAAACCCAATTAACAGTGCAAGCACACAGGTTATCGCACCAATGCCTCCCACTATCCACACACCCAATTTGCCACCCGGTATTTTATAGCTTCTAGCTGTGTTAGGTTGAGTGTAACGAAGCCGAATTAAAGCCAAAAATAAAATAAAATACATTAATAAATAAATTTGCGCAGCCAGGGTATTGACGATCCAATACGCAGCATGAACACTCGGATTAAACACAAAAATAGAAATCAACACGGTTCCACAAATGGCTTGTAAATATAAGAGTGCGGTTGGTACTTCAGCAGGATTGGTTTTTTTAAATAGAGGGGGCATTTGTCCTTCTTGAGCAGTGCTCAGTAATCCTTTGCTCGGACCAATGATCCAAGTATTTAGTAAAGCTAAACTGCCGAGTAAGGTTAGACCAGCTAAAAGGGGTGCTGCCCAGGATAATCCAAAAGAATTAAAAAAGATGTGAAAGGCTTGCATGGGGCCTGAGATTAAACTCATATCAGTTTTGGGGATTACCGCAGCAATAGCTAAAGTCCCAAAAATAGAAATGGCGAGAATAATAAAAGTGGCTAGGAACATGGCTTTTGGGAATTCTTGTCTGGGGTGTCTTACATTTTTGACATGATAAGCAGGAATTTCCATGCCACATAAGCCCAATAAAATAGCTGTGAAAGTTACCAAGGTGCCAAGTTCTGTCGCTGGAAATAAAGTATCACTCGAAAAACGCAGTAAACCTAAAGTTTCTGCTTTGGGCAATTGGCTTAAGCCCATTACAATTAAAACAATGCCGGGAATGATGGTTCCCGCGACAACACCAATAGTACTAAAAAGACTAGAGACTTTGATTCCTTTAAAGTTTAAAAAAGTAGTGCCCCAAAGAACCACCAACATAATGCCAACCAAAAAAAGTTTATTGTTTAATAGTATGGGATTAATCAAATAAGCAGTCGTCGCCGCAATAAAAGATAAAATAGTAGGCAGCCACACCACACTTTCTACCCATTGTAACCAAATGGCCAAAAACCCCCATTTAGGTCCAAATGCCTCTTCTACCCAAAGATAAACGCCGCCTTGTTTTGGCCAGCCAGAGGCCAATTCAGCACAAGCCAGTGCCACTGGAATAAAAAAGCAGAGGCCTGCTGCAAGAAAAAAAATAATGGATTGAGTGCCTAAGAGAGCAGTGGTTGGCAGATTCCTAAGACTTATAATGGCGGAAACAGAGAGCATGGCAAGCACAAAAGTGCCCATAAACTTTTCAGGGGCAGGGCTGATGTTAGGGTTGATAGATTTAGTCACCAAATTAACTCCGGTCTTAAATTTAGTTTTAGAGATTGAGTGCTTAGGCTATAATTAATTGGCTCACAGTACAACCCTGTAAAGCACAACCCTGTAGGGGCGGACCCCTGCGTCCACCCAGGAGTATTTGTGGAAAAAATATGGTTAAAAAATTACCAAGAGGGAGTTCCTGCAGAAATTAATCCAGATGCCTATGGTTCCCTTGTTGAAATTTTTGAGGAAGCCTGTAAAAAGTATGGTGATAAGCCTTCCTTTGTAAATATGGGGGAAACCCTTAGCTTTAAAGAGCTGCAAGAAAAATCTAGAAACGTCGCAGCCTTTTTTCAATCTGAATTAGGATTAAAAAAAGGGGATCGGGTTGCGATCATGATGCCGAATCTCTTGCAATATCCGGTCACATTATTTGGTATTTTGCAGGCGGGCTTGACTGTTGTGAATGTAAATCCTTTGTACACGGCAAGGGAATTAGAAGAACAATTAATAGATTGTGGCAGTATAGCAATTGTTGTATTAGCAAACTTTGCACATGTGGTGCAACAAGTTCAGAAGAAAACGTCTTTAAAGCATATTATTGTAACAGAGGTTGGGGATTTGTTTTTGTGGTCTAAATCAATCTTGATTAATTGGGTAGTCAAAACCATTAAGAAAATGGTTCCTGATTGGCATATTCCCGGTTTTATATCTTTTAAAAATGTAATTAAAAAGGGTTCACAATATTCCTTTCAAAAACCGCTTATTCAAAGTGAAGATCTAGCCTTTTTACAATATACCGGAGGAACCACATCAAGTCGTGTAAAAGGCGTGATGCTTACCCATAGAAATATGGTTGCAAATGTAGAGCAAGCGACTACTTGGTTGGTACCGATTGTTACACTTGGCAAGGAAATTATTATTACTGCCTTACCTCTGTATCACATTTTTTCCTTAACTGCTAATTGCCTTACTTTTATGAGAATTGGTGCACTGAATGTTTTGATTACCAATCCTAGAGACATGTCAACCTTTATAAAAGAGTTAAAACGTTATCCTTTCACAGCAATAACAGGTGTTAACACTTTATTTAATGCATTATTAAATCAGCCGGATTTTAAAAAGCTCGATTTTAGCCATTTAATTATATCTTTGGGTGGGGGAATGGCTGTGCAGCGAGCGGTTGCCGAACGTTGGAAAAAGGTGACAGGGACTGTTCTCTTAGAGGCGTATGGTTTAACAGAAACTTCTCCTGCTGTTTGTATCAATCCATTCAATTTAACCGACTATAACGGTAGTATTGGTTTACCGGTTTCTTCAACCGAAGTTTCGATTCGAGATAATAATGGTCAGGAATTACCGATTGGTGAAGCTGGCGAATTATGGATCCGTGGTCCTCAAGTGACGAAGGGATATTGGAATAAATCAAAAGAAACCGAAGAGTCTCTAACAGAGGGTTGGGTACACAGCGGTGATATTGCGACTATAGATAAAGAAGGCTATGTGAGGATCGTCGATCGCAAAAAGGATATGATTTTAGTTTCAGGATTTAATGTTAATCCAAATGAGGTTGAAGATATCATTGCACTAATGCCAGAGGTAAAAGAGGTTGCAGTGGTTGGGTACCCTAACGGGACGTATGGAGAATGTGTTAAGGCATTCATTGTTAAAAAAGATCCCTTATTAACTTCAGAAGCAGTTATTGCACATTGTCGGAAACAACTGACTGGTTATAAAGTGCCTAAAGAAATAGAGTTTCGGAATGAGTTACCAAAAACAGCAGTTGGAAAAATTTTACGCCGAGCATTGAGAGAAAAAGTGGACTAAAATTTAGCCTATGGCAAACTTAAGCCTTAGGTCTATTTTACAAAGTCTTCAACATTCTATTACTAAGAAATTATTAGTGGTTGTTTTTTCTGTTTATATAATCTTGACCTTCTCTGTTACAGTAATACAAATGTATGTCGAATATGTCACTGCTAAAAGTAATATAGTCGGAGAGTTACATCGATTTGAAGAAATTATTAGTAAAAGTTTAGTGGGCGCTTTATGGGAATATGGGATAGAAGAAGTTCAATCTATCTTACAAGGTGTGACTAATAGTGGTGTTGTGTTGGGTGCTCGGGTGACGACGACACTGGGTGAACAAGAACAATGGGAAGTGGGTTATGTTTCGGATAGAATCAGTGGAGAGATCAATTATGTTGATCCCAACACTAAAATAAGTAAGCCTAGCGGGGGATTATTTGAACAATTGATTGCCTATAGTTTCCCTTTAATGCATCAAGGTCCAGAGGGGAGACTCTTAGAAATTGCAGAAGTGACACTTTATACCAGCAATGCAGTCATTTGGCAAAAGATTAAACTAAGTTATTTTTTGTTTGTTTTAAATGCCATATTAAAAACCATTGCTCTGTGGTTTTTTTTCTTATGGGCGGGATACGTTTATTTAACCCGTCCTTTAACTGCCTTAACAGAGGCGACAAGAAAGATTAGTCAGGGTGACCTAAACACCGAGGTAAATGTTGATAAAAAACACTTTGCAGGGACAGAAATTGATATTTTAGCGACTTCTTTTAATAGCATGGTGGCGCAATTAGATGCTAAAAATAAAGAACTATTACAAGTTCAATCTCGTCTAAAAGGGATTGTTCGTGCGATGCCCTCGGTTTTAATTAGTCTCAACAAAGATGGTATTATCACTGATTGGAATTCAGAAGCAGAAGTTATGAGTTCTATACCCAAAAAAAATGCAATTGCTAAAAATATTTACGAGGTTTTCCCTGCTTTTTCTAGATATAAGAATTTAGTTGATCAAACCCTGAGTAAAAAAATGGTACAAAATGAAAACAAAGTATTAGAAACGCGAGGAGATGAAGCCAAATATTTTGATATTGTGGTATACCCAGTCATCAATAAAGATTATATGGGGGCAGTGGTTCGCATTGATGATATTACGCATCGTGTTAAACTAGAAGAAATGATGGTGCAAACTGAAAAATTGTCGTCAGTGGGGGCTTTGGCTGCAGGAATAACCCATGAAATCAATAATCCTTTGGGGATCATTCTGCAAGGTGTTCAAAATGTAAAGCGTCGCATTGATAAAAATTTACCGGCAAATGCTGTCGTGGCAGAGGAAATGAATCTTGATTTAGAGAAAGTCAATGGCTATTTTGAGAAAAGAAAAATCTTAGAGTTTTTAGAAGGGATCCAAAAAGCAGGAGAACGTGCAGCAAGCATTGTTTCAAATCTTTTACAATTTTCCAGAAAATCAACTTCTACTAAAGGTGCCGCAGATTTAAGTGATATTATTGAAAAAGCTTTAGAGTTGGCTGCAGCAGATTATGGTTTAAAGAAACAAATGGATTTTCGAACAATAAAAATCACAAAGAATTATGAGCAAAACTTGCCCCAGGTGTTTTGCAGTGTGATGGAAATAGAACAGGTTATTCTAAATTTACTTAAAAATGCAGCACAAGCAATGCAGGATATAGAGTCGCCTGAGATTATTTTACAGGTATCGAGCCTTGGAGATCGGATCCAATTAATTGTGGGGGATAATGGTCCAGGGATGGAGGAACAGATCCGCAAACGAATCATGGAGCCATTTTTTACCACAAAACCCGTTGGGGAAGGGACAGGATTGGGTTTAGCAGTTTCTTATGCCATCATTGTTAAAAATCATCAAGGTTCAATAGACGTAGAGAGTGTAGTTGGAAAGGGTACAAAATTTATTATAACGCTGCCTATTAATTCAAATAATTAAAAAAATATATTAAAAAATTTTCTTTCCCTCTTGCAAAGCAAATTTTTATTAGATATAGTTCGCTCCCATTTAGAAGTTGGATCGATGTTTTATGTTAAGTCTTTTGAATCAAACACCGTTTGCAGCACAACTGTTTTCGAGTTCAAACAATACGATAACTTGCGTTATCAAGATGGGATTTAAATTTGATCAATTCGGGGATCTTTTATTGCTATCGGAACAACCTGAAATTCAGCTTGCCAATGTCATACCGGAGAAACCTTATGCTGAACTGATTGTGTATGGAAAGGGTAGTGAACTTGTTGAATATAAAAAATTATCAGAATACTTTGAAGAAGGCGATTGGTTAGAATTAAAAGATATATTTGAACAAAATAGTCAAACGGAGATTTATTTGCCACCTGATCATCTTTCATTACTGTATCAAGATGGGTGGGAAGAAAAATCTTTGGTAAAAGTTTGCGATACCTTAACTGTTAATCAGGAAAGTAAAGAAATTCATTTGCTGTTTCGGTCAAACTTAACTTGGGATAGTGATGCAGGACGACGAGGCTATTTGGTGTTAAAGGAAGAGGGGAGGAAGTATGAATCAGAAAGTGGAACAATTGCAAGTTAGGGGTGGATCACAAATTTGGTGGGATAGAGTGGTGACGATTGCAGAGAATGGCTTTGCTAGGGTCGTTGCAGAAGTGGATGGAAAAAATCCATTACAAGTCACTCACCATGCGAATGGGGTAGATTGGTTAGAAGTGGGAGATGAGGTCTGTGTTCGAATTACTGCAACCAAGGTGATTGTTGAATATCGAATGCTTGCGGTTAATGATAAATTAAGGAGATTTTTTAAGGGAGACGATGTTCAATTTAACGCTAATCGAGCTTTAACCCTGGAATGTGGTGAAAGTAATTTAAAATTATTACCCGATGGGAAAATTATTATCAATGCAAGAGAAATTAAAGCCCTAGCAGATGAAACATTGGCATTGCAAGGGGCTTCCATTCGTTTAAATTGTGAGGATTAATGAAGTGGAAAGTTCAATTGTTATTACCGCTGCCAGCTTAGAAACGGCATTGGGCAATAGCCCTAAACTGGTTATTGAAGCCTTGTTGAAAAAGAAAAGTGCTGCAGTTAAAAATAGTGCTGTCACGGCATTGAGTAACGATGGATTTGGATATGTCCCTATTTTAAATGCACCCGTTAAAACTTTAGAGTTTTCAAGACCCTTTGATCGTGTGATGGAACTTTGTATTCGTTGCTTGGACGGGCTTTTTTTAAAGTTGCCGACAAATTTATCACCATCCCGATTACTCTTGTATATTGTGTTGCCAGCTATAGAAAATAGTCGCAGTCAATTTTTAGATAGTGATGAGATAAAACATGGGTTGTTGACAGTGTTCTCAGAATTATATGGCTGCACGCTGGTTTTTGGACGGGAAGATCAGAATTTTTTTGAGCAGATAGACAATATTTTTGAAGAATTAAAACATAGAAAATGGGATATGGTGTTATTGGGAGGGATAGATTCTTTAATTAATAGTGATACTTATCATGAAATGATTCAACGAAACAATATTCGAAAAACCGGATATTTAGAAGCTGAAATGCCTGGGGAAGGGGCTGCATTTGTTATGCTGCAAAGGAGTGGAGATTTTGATTTGTTGTCGGAAGCGGGAGTAAAGATAGAAAAATTAGATATAGAACATATAGAACAATTAGGGACCTTTCTTAAAAATGTAGAAATGATCATTTCCGATCGCGCTTGTGATCGAAAATCGGATATTGCTTGGTATGAGGAAACGAAGCATTTTTGGACTGAGTCTGATAATTCTGCTGAATCTATTCCATTAGAAATACGGTCAAAACGTTGGTTGGGGAATTTAGGAGCGGCACATATACCAATGATGTTGGCTGTAGGGGTTGGGTGGTTTGAGTTAGGTTCCAGGGAGGTGTTATCTAGGGTTGTAGTGTTGAAAATCCCTAAAATCCCCCCTAACCCCCCTTTTTCAAAGTGGGGAATCGGACTTACATCTATGTATATGCACACAACTTAATTATAAAGGATCAGGAACCAAGTAAAAATCCCAAAATCTTATATAAGAGTAACAGCAATATTAATAGTGAAAGAAGGTAAATATGTCAGTATCAATAGATGATATATCAATAGACGATATATCAACGAATGATATTATAAGCTTAGCAAATGATAAAAAGGTCTTTGCAGAACAACAATGGAATATTTTTTTAAAAAGTGGTGATGAAGATAAACGTCTAAAAGCTTACCCATCCTATCAATTAGCTTCTGAAGTGCTTGATTTTGTAACAGAATATGAGACTTCAAAAGAGCTGCAAAATGAAGCCATAAGGATGAGAACTACTGATGATAAAAAGAAAATAGATATAGGCAACGCAGTAAGAGACTTAATAATGGAATTAATGGAGCAGAAGAAACAAGAACTTAAGCAGAAACTAGCAGATGATACAACACAAGAGGAAGTGCAAAGAGATCCACTTATTAAATCTCTTATTCAGGTAGTGGCTAAGGATCATGAAAAAGCAAATGTAGAATACCAAACAGCTTTGAAAAATCATCAAGAAGCGCAAAGAGCTTACAAAAAGGCATTGAAAAAAAATGAGGAACGGTTTAAGGCCAAAGAAAAACAGGATCCAGATGAGATAGACAGATTAAATAATATTCTCGCTAAAGCGGGGGTAGTAAGGGGTAAGGCCAAAGAAAAATTGGATAGATCTAAAGAGTTTTTGGATTTTGTAAGAACAAGAACGCAAGATGAGATAAAGAATGAAATAGAAAAAAGAAAAAACATATTGGAGCAAGCAGAAAGAACAGCTGATAGTTTATATCTGGCTGTAACAAAAGCTTTAGGAAGCGGAAGTTCAAAGAACTCCTCTCTGGCTAGGAAGAAGTATGATGATGCTATTATCGAACTTGAAGAAGCAAATAGACTTTTCGAAATGGCTAATAAAGCGGGGATATTATTAGAAGGAATAAAAAAAGCTCTAATTCAGAAATCTAGGGAAGATGCAGCAGTGTTAATGCAATCTGCAACACACCCTGTAATATTCAGTTCGTCTGTTGCGTCATTTGGAGGTGGCGGTGTACAAGCAGCGTTACCGTCATTAGACGAATTATTATTTAAAGGTAATGTTCATAGTTATGTACAAGAAGGAATAGTTAAACAATATGATCAAATGAGGCCAAGAAAGGAACAAAGTCAGGAAAGAAAACATCAATCTCAGTTTTTAGAAGATTTTTCTAAATTTGTTAATGATCTCTCAGTCGATGATGTAGATTTAATGAATACAGAAAAAGGTAATCCACAAGCTTTAAAACTCTTAATACTTTTAGGAGCTTGTGAAAAAGTGAAAGAACAGATTGAAAGTCAGATTAAGGAACGCTGGACTTTTGTTAGGAAAAGTAAACTTCTTGATAATTTAAAAGAACGAACAAGGGAGCTTACTGAAGAAATAGCAAAACTCAGTATTAAAGGGAGAACTGAAACCCCTACTTTAGATCAAATTAATCAAATTAAAAAAACGAGCATTACAATGTTTAATCGTTTAACCATTCAAAACAAAGTTCTATTTACAAGTAAGTGGGATAAGTTATCTACAGTCTCGAGTAAGGAGGATATATCTCAGCCAGAATATAATGGTTATTTAAATAGAGTAGGGATTACTCTTCCTACACCAGCAAGCCGAAATAAACCTGGTAGGAGTGATGGATGATGGGGTCAGATCAATGATCCGATTAATGATCTGACCTTCATTTCACCTTACTTTTGGACGTGAACGACAACAGCACCACCACGAAGGTGAAACCTCTTCATCAGTATCGTTGTTGTGCGAGCTCGCAGCCCCAGGATTATGTGAAATTGGAGCTGAGGTTGGTGGTGTGGAGACGGCTGGGCTTGATGTTGGTGGGGCTGCTGTACTCGATGTCGATGGGGTAGTTGTCGCTGGTGTCGTTGTCCTCATCCCACAAGGTCCTGTATCACCACTAAACAAAGTAGGGCTTGGTTGTCGTGGCGTCGTTGTCGTCTTCCCCCGAATCCGAATCATCACCCAAAGAACTAAGTACGAAAGCTTGAGTATGAATCCTAGGATTATTCATTTGTATTTCTGTTGCAATTCTGTGTGCTCTCTCCATTATATCTTTCAGTCGTTGATCTTTTGGTGAAGTACGCATTTTTTAACTCCTTAATTTTACCATCTTAAATGGAGGTATTATATCATTTGTTATTTAAAAATAAAGTGCAAGTGTTCAAATCCCCCCTAACCCCCCTTTTTCAAAGTGGGGAATTGAACTGTCGTGTTTATAGTTTTTCCCTTATGCTCAAATTGATGTGGTTTATTTTCCTGATGATGAGGACCCTAAGGCCTTTTTTTTCTGCGAATCTCTCTTTTTCGTACATCTTTATTTCTAGCATATGCTTTCTTATCCGTCTTGACGGCTTCGCGTTCTGCTGTTTGATGTGCGGTTTCATAGCTAAAAAACACAGGGGGAGGAGAGGGTTCTATGACTATGGAGGCTGTTTTATTATTTTGGAGTGCACTGGGTTTATTCTTTAAATCACTAGCAATGGATTGAATAAACTTTTTATATTGTTTAGGATTATTTAAAAGATAAACTGATCCCTCATGAATAACAAGATTACCGTGATCAAGAATAAGTTTATCTCGGTCAGAAGGAGAGAAAATGGTATCTGTTGCCCATCGGCTTTCATGGATCATTGTAAAACTATTTATGCCCATACTTGTTAAAAGAGTCTTCATATAAGCAATATTACCAATTGATCCACTGACTAAAGTTGCTTGATAATCTGTTGGTTTATTATTTATAAAATCCCGGATACCAGAAAAAGGATCAGGAGATCTTCCATTACTTCTTAAATGGTTGTCGTTTGCTTGAATATTTTCATCATTGATATGAGCCAATAAGCTTTCGCTAGTAGATGGAGATTTTATATTTGTGAGTGCCAATCCAACACAATAACTAATGCCAACGGTTCCATAACTTTCCTCTGGAGACAAGGTTGCATATTGCCCTTCGGGAATAAATTTTGTATTAGGACTATCCAATAGAGATATTGAACGTAAATCCTTAGGTGTTTTAAACTTACGGAGGATTTCTTGACAAGCAGGAGCACCTGAAAATGCTGTGTGACAATATTTTGTGGAATGTGCTGCAGCATTGATATCTCTAAAAAGTCTTGGAACCATTGTTTCGCCCTGACAATCTTCATGTAGATGTGCTTGTACATGCAAAGATGTTTCCTTAGGGACATCAAAACCACTCTCACAAGGGACTAGTTTCGGCTTGGCTGTACTTTTTTCGTACTCCCTACATCAGGAGTAATCAAAATTGTTTTATTACGATCCGTCTCGCCTCGCTGAATATGAAATTGACTTTTTTTAATTTTAAAAGCTTTAGACAATAATTCAATTAATGCTCTATTGGCTTTGCCATTTTCTGGAACAGCTGTTACATAGGCTTTAAGTACAAATCGACCATCAGCATTTTGAACTATTTTTCCTAATTTGGTGTGAGCAGCTTTCGGGGTGACTTTAACCTGTAATAAAAAACCATTTGAGTTTTCTTCAAAGAATGTGTTTGAGTTCGAGAACAAAGGCATAGCAATGCTAATTTAAGTTATTCATCCTCATTTTCAGGAGGGGTGGTGGGTGTATTCTCTTCATCATCAGTTGGGCTCTCTTTTGTGGGTATGGCGTAGGAGCCATCTGCCCAAGCCCCGAGATCAATTAATTGGCATCGTTCACTGCAAAAAGGTCGAAAAGCATTGTCTTTGGACCAAGCGACTTGTTTTTTACAGGTTGGGCATTTAATCTCTATCATAGGTGGTTAAATTATTTCACAATATGGCTAACTTTTCAATGAAAATTGCAGCAATTCAAATGTCCTCAACTGACCAAGTTGAAGACAACTTAAAAACTATTGAACGATGGGTCATGGAGGCAGCTATTCGGGGGGCGTCGCTTGTTGTTTTGCCTGAAAATGTGGCTTTTATGGGCAAAACCGAAATAGATAAGCTAAAAATTGCTGAAAAATTTGGCACAGGACTCATTCAAGATTTTTTAGCAAATTTGGCACGAAAACTTGAGATTTGGCTGGTGGGTGGGACTATTCCTATTTTAGTTGAAGAGGGACAGGGACAAGGGCAGAGTCAAAGCTATGATCCTAATCGTGTATATTCGACTTCTTTAGTGTGGAATAATGAAGGGAATATTGTTGCTCGATATGATAAAATTCATTTGTTTGACGTCCAAGTTCAGCTAAAAATTGAAGAATATGTTGAATCCAGGACAATTTGCCCAGGAAATGAAGATAACATTGTGACTGTTGACTCCCCTTTGGGAAAGTTGGGCTTATCGATATGTTATGATTTACGTTTCCCAGAGCTTTATCGGGTATTATTTGCACAAGGGGCAGAAATTATGTTGGTTCCTTCTGCTTTTACAGCGATAACGGGTCAAGCACATTGGGAGCCCTTATTAAGGGCAAGGGCAATTGAAAATTTTAGCTATGTGCTAGCACCCAATCAGACGGGGGTGCATGCCAATGGGCGAACTACTTATGGTCACAGCATGATTGTTGATCCCTGGGGGAAAATTTTAGCAGAATGTTCAGAAGGAGAAGGTATCGTTATGGCAGAAATTGATTTAAATTATTTGAATGATTTGCGCAGACGGTTTCCGGTAGCATCCCATAGACGAATAGTTTTTTAAAGGGGTGCCCTCATCCGGTGCTTCGCACTACCTTCTCCCGTGAAACGTGAGAAGGGATATTGAGAAAAATATTTTTTAAGGAATCAAATTGATGACCAGCAATTTAGAAACAGCCAATCGCATTTTGTTAGAACCCGCAGGCTTAGGAGATACTGAGTTACAACGAGTTTTAAGCAAAGTTTTGGGACATACGGTTGATCAAGCCGATCTTTATTTTCAAAGTTCTCGACATGAATCATGGTTGTTGGAAGATGGGATCATTAAAGAGGGGGCATATACCATTGATTATGGTGTTGGTGTAAGAGCCATCAGTGGCGAAAAAACGGGTTTTGCTTATTCGGATGAAATTATTTTACCAGCCTTAGAACAAGCTGCGATGGCTTCTCGATCCATTGCGCATCAAGGGGGGCAGAATCAAATTCAAGTTTGGCATAAAAGGGAAGTTTTAAAGCCGTTCTATCAAGAAGAAGATCCTTTAAACTCTTTAAGTGAAGCTGAAAAAATTAATTTATTGCGACAAGTGAATGAAGAAGCTCGACGATTAGATCATCGTATTAAGCAGGTGATTGTGAGCATGGCGGGTATGCATGAAATTATTTTAATCGTTGGAAGTGATGGCACTTACAGTGCAGATGTTCGTCCCTTGGTACGCATGAATGTAAGCGTTATTGCAGAAGAAAATAATCGCCGAGAACAAGGAACCTGTGGAGGGGGTGGGCGAATGAATTATCAGATGTTTTTGCATGAGGAAACCGCTTTAAATTATGCGAGAGAGGCGGTTCGTCAAGCAGTTTTAAATTTAAATGCAATACCTGCGCCTGCAGGGTTAATGCCAGTGGTTGTCGGGCCCGGATGGCCGGGTGTTTTATTACATGAAGCAGTAGGACATGGTTTAGAGGGAGACTTTAATCGCAAAGGGAGTTCTGCATTTGCGGGGCGATTGGGAGAACGAGTCGCCAGTCCTTTATGCACAGTCGTGGATGATGGTACGTTACCGGGCCGTCGGGGATCATTAAATATTGATGATGAGGGGACACCGACACAATGCACCACTTTGATTGAAAATGGTATTCTAAAAGGATACCTTCAAGATAAACTGAATGCTCGATTAATGGGAACAAAATCTACCGGCAATGGTCGACGAGAATCTTATGCTCATCTCCCTATGCCACGCATGACAAATACCTATATGTTGGCAGGAGATCATACACCTGAGGAGATCATTGCTTCAGTCGATAAAGGGCTTTATGCGGTTAACTTTGGGGGAGGACAAGTCGATATTACTTCTGGAAAATTTGTGTTTAATGCCAGTGAAGCTTATTTAATTGAAAAGGGTAAAGTAACGCGTCCTGTTAAAGGGGCTACACTCATTGGCAATGGTCCTGATGTGTTAACACAGGTTTCTATGGTTGGCAATGATTTAAAACTGGATAGAGGTGTTGGGATTTGTGGTAAAGAAGGGCAAAGTGTTCCTGTTGGTGTAGGGCAACCAACCTTAAAAATTGATGCCATGACGGTTGGGGGTACGAGCCAATGAATAAACAAGATGAAGCTCAATTGAAAGAACTGGTTTCTATGGTATTAAGTAATGCAAAACGTTTAGGATCAACCACTGCCGAAGTTGGGATTAGCATTGATTCCGGATTGTCAGCCACAGTTAGAATGGGTTCTGTAGAGACCATTGAGTTTCATAAAGATAAAACCTTAGGCATTACTCTTTATAAAGGAAAAAGAAAAGGATCAGTAACAAGCTCCGATTTTTCTCCCAGTAGCATTCAATCTTCATTAGAAGCTGCCTTAAGAATTGCAGAATATACCGAAGAAGATCCTTTTTCAGGGTTGGCAAATGTTGAAGATATGGTGCGTGTAATTCCAGATTTAAATTTATATCATCCTGAAAATGTGACTCCTGAACAAGCAATTGCTTGGGCGAAAGAGTGTGAAGATATCGCTCGCGCAGAAGATCCAAGAATAGTCAATTCAGAAGGGGCGACATTTTCTACACATAATCATTGGCGAGTGTATGGAAACACCCATGGATTTATTGGAGCCTATCCAAGTACTCGTTATTCTTTAACTTGTGGTGTGGTTGGTGAGTCTAACGGTGCTATGCAACGGGACTATGATTTTACTGTTGCGCGAGATGGACATGATTTAGAATCCAGAGTAGTTGTGGGTCGTCGTGCGGCACAAAAAGCGGTCAAACGTTTAGGAGCAAGAAAAGTTAAAACCTGTCAAGTTCCAGTTATCTTTTCATCAGAAATTGCCCATGGACTTTTAGGTCATTTTATCGCAGCGATTTCAGGTGGAAGTTTATATCGTCGTTCTTCGTTTTTGTTAGATCATTTGGGTAAAACGGTTTTTCCAAATTTTATGCAGATCCGTGAAGAACCTCATTTACTAAAGGGTTTAGGGAGTACACCTTTTGATTTAGAAGGGGTTGCAACCCGATCCCATGATATTGTACAAAATGGCAAATTAGAAAGTTATGTTTTAGGGAGTTATTCTGCACGAAAATTAGGCTTAAAAACCACTGGAAATGCAGGTGGGATCCATAATCTGGTTGTTTCTCATGGAAAGTTGGATTTAAATGGCTTATTAAAACAAATGCATAAAGGCCTTTTAGTGACCGACTTGATGGGTCATGGTGTAAATTTAGTGACAGGTGATTATTCTCGCGGTGCAGCTGGGTTTTGGGTTGAAAATGGCGAAATTCAGTATCCAGTTGAGGAAATTACCATTGCAGGGAATTTAAAAGAAATGTTTCTTGATTTGGTGGATATTGGTATGGATATCGATAAGCGAAGTCATATTTTAACGGGATCCATTTTATTGGAAAAAATGACTATAGCCGGAAGTTAAATTGACCACAAAAAATCAGGTTTGGTTTAAAGAATTGACAGGGATGCGAGCGCTTGCTTGTATTGCTGTTTTGTTTTATCACTTTTCTTTGCCACAATTAACCTCAAATAATTTAATATTAAAGATAATTGAAATATCTCGTGTTTATCACTTTGGTCAATTGGGTGCTGCTTATTTTTTCTCTCTTTCTTCTTTTTTGCTAACGTATCTTGCCTGTAAAGAATTTTATGCAACAGGCTCTTTTAGTATGTCTTATTTTTTTCTTAGACGCATTTTGAGAATATGGCCACTTTATTTTCTGTATGTATTGGTAGTCGTCATTGCTTTGGGTTCTTGGTCTCCCTTTTCCACGTTACCTTCAGAATGGGAACAATTGCTTAATATATTTCCCTATATCCTTACATTTACGACGAATATACCTTTAGCACTCGCCGTATTTAATGGATTTGATTATCAAGCAAGCCTTATCCCAACTGAGTTGGTTGTTTTATGGAGTTTGGCGGTAGAAGAGCAGTTTTACTTAATTTATCCCATCATTATGCTTTTTATGTTTCGTTTTAAAAAAAGTGTTCCCTTTGTTCTTATTACGCTTGCTGTTGTTATTGGTTTAGGATTTTGTTCTCGTTTATTTTATTTTTATTCAGATGTCATTTATCAAAATTTTGGTGGCATGTATTATTCTCCTTTTACTTATTTAGAAGTGTTTGTGTTTGGTGGGCTTGCGGGATGGATTGTGGCTAAGGAGAATACTCATTTTAACAAAACCAATTTTAATACAATAATGAATTTATTAGGGGGTCGAGTATGGGGTCGAATAATCGGCTTATGTTTATTTATTGTGTTGATCTTTGTTGCATTGTATTCTTCAGGGTATGATAAAGAGCCTTATCGTATTTTTAATGTTTTTCAATATAGCATTCTTGCTTTAGTCTTTGCAGGATTAACATTATGGATTTTAGTCAATAAACAGTCTATTGTTTCTAGGATATTAAGCTCAAATATAATGCAAACTCTTGGGGTTTTGTCATATGGCATGTATTTATGGCACATTCTTTCTTTACGTATTGTGAACTATTTTATCAATAGTACTTTGTTTGTTACTAGTATTAATGAAAATGAAACGCTATTTAGTTATACATTTTTCTTTTCATATTTTATAGTAACATTTTTATTGGCTGCTGCTAGTTATCAATTGTTTGAAAAGAGATTTTTGAATTTAAAAAGGCCATTGGTATCAGGCCGGTGTCAGCCAATGGCCTCAAAATCCCCCCTAACCCCCCTTTTTCAAAGTGGGGAACCGGATCGTCGCATTTAAGTACTGATTTCAATTACTAACAGTCTTTTCTAAATATCCTAGATTGATGAGTTTGAGAATAAGAGTAGAAGTCTTGTTACAGTTTAGTTTTTTTCTAATGTTGATTAAATGTAACTCAACAGTTCGATAGCTCAGTCCCAGGATCTTGGCAATTTCTTTTGCAGATAATCCTTTTAAAAGGTAATACGTGCATTCTGTTTCACGTGAGGAAAGCTGAGTCTTTTTTTCTACAAGTTCAAATTGAGTGCTGAGTATTGAAGACATAATTAAACCCTCCGATTATCTACTTAACTAAAATGGATTTTCACCATTCTGGATACGCATAAATACAATATTACATTTTTTTTAAAAACACAAACATTTTGTTTATATACGTAATTTCTATTCAAAAATATTATATGTTAAATAACTTAATGTAAGATTTTATTATAAAACTGTTGACTAAAGATAAATAGTATATAAAAATGTTTATTATAGGAACTGGAGATATAATGTATGCATACAAAGCTGAAGGACAATATTAAACAACAACTTTCTACAAGAAACATGTCTGCTAGTGAATTAGAAAGGCGGGCCGGTTTAAAGCAAAGTACCTTACAAAATATTTTGTACGGGAGATCAAAAAACCCGAGTATTGAAACAATTCGCTCAATTGCGAAAGAACTAAACTGCAGCATAGAAGAATTAATAGGGGTAGGTAATCATCTTAATTCGCTTTATCCTGAACCTAAAACAGAAACAGTAGAAGAATGTCTTTGGAATGCAACTCTTTTTATAAAAGCCATCGAAGGTGTTCAAATAATTATTGAAAAGAAAAATATTAACTTATCTAAGAAACAAGTGCTTGCTTGTGTCGATGAGGTTTACAAATATTCTATTGGTGTTTCTGAAGAAATAGATCAAAGATTTGCAGACTGGGTCATCAATAAAACAATGGGTAATCAATAAACTTTAAGTTAATACAGCCTTTCTTTGAAAACGATAACAAATTATAAGAGCCAAGCTGTTGAGTATTACACCAAAAATGGTTCCTTCTAGGGCGCCATCGATCAAGATATTTGAACTGTGCAGCCGTGTAAAATTCCAAAGCAAAACACCCATAATGCCCGCAATGGTTGAAATTAAGAAAGTTTGTCCTGAGGCTCGAATGCCAAAAATAGCCATGATAAAGGGAGGTAAAACAAAGGGTGTCCAGAATTGGTATGAATACAATAATATATCAATTGAATTGGGTAAGCCTAAGCTAATGAAAAGTGCAATGACCCCTATGGTGACGGTAATTAATCGAGTGATAATCAATTCGTGATGTTTATTTTTCCCAACGATTTTAAGTGGCACGAGAATATCATGAAAAAATGTAATGGAAACACTATTTAAAAAAGAATCTACGGTAGACATAGTGACTGCAAGCATGGCAGCAATGGCTAATCCCTTAAGACCCACAGGCATGACAGTTTGGATAACATAGGGCAATGCAGAAGCAGAGTGAAGTCTGGGTTCTAATAATAGTGCTATTATGCCAATACAACCTATTAGGAAGAGGAAAAAAATGGAGAATAATCCACTTCCCAAAGTGCCCAATTTTGTTTCCTTTATTGTTTTACCAATCATTAAACGTTGGAAGTAAGGGGGAACTAAGGTTTCTCCCAGAAACCAGCTTATAAAAAGTACTATGCAAGTTTTTAGATCAATCAATTCTGTTGAAACAAGATGTGTTTTAGGAATGTTTTGAAAAAAAGCAGTTATTCCACCAATTTCTTGTAATCCAAAGAATAATACCAATGGGATAATAAGTGCAAATACACTGAAATGAAGAGTATCAACCGTAACTACGGATTTCATGCCTCCGAGTGTAGAGTAAATAATAACAATGCTGACAGCAAGAAGAGCGCTTATCATGGGTGGAGTGCCTAAAAAGGTATAGATGATGCTACCACAAGCAGAGACTTGTGCTCCGATAATACCCACACAGACTAAAATAGAGGCTATCCCCGTTATAATTTTTGCATTTCTTCCAAATGCTGTTTCCATGATGTCCCCGACCGTTAAGGCAGTACGGAAAGCTTGCATACGGGGAACAACAAAAAGCGCTATGAATATCTCTTTTAAACTATATCCCCAAATAACAGCAATATAGATAAAGCCATATAGAAAGGTTTTTTCTGTTAAACCCAGTGTAAATCCCCCCCCAATATAGGAGGCGGACAGAGTCGCAAAAACTGCCCAAGCCAGGTATCGTCTGCCGCCGGTTCTATAATCTTCAGCAGAACTGACATTTTTACTCGCCCAGATACCTAAAACGAGAGTGATAATGAGATAAGCAAAGACAACTGTAATATCTACCATTTACCTATTATTCCTTAAATGAAGTTATCTATTTTAATCAAAATAGTCATCAGTTTAAAGGGGTAAGTAAGGGTATTTTAAAATTTATACTCATATCAACAAATAGGACAAAACAATTGGGCTAATAACTAAATACCTGTATATCACCTTAATGTGTCGATATCATCATAATTTTTTTAACCCCCTCTATTCATTAGTGACACTTCATGGCAAAATGCCGATCCAAAAATGATGGAGCACATATCATGAGAAGGAACTTACGCTTGACACGAGGCTTGGAAATGGTCATACTTTTAAGTAACAGGACCTGCAACGCCTCTCAACGATGCGCAACCGAGCGGGTCTTTTTTTATGCTTAAAAAAACTATTTACAATAAGCCGGCGCTCTCCATTTCTCAGCAGATTAATCTTTTAAGAAGCCGCAATCTAAATATATCAGATGAAGATAAAGCTAAGCATTATTTACAGTTTATTGGTTATTATCGTTTGTCAGGGTACACCCGCTTTTTTTATTTGAAAAACAATTCAAACTCCGTTTTTAAGGAAGGCAGCAATTTTGACGCTATTTTAGATCTTTATATTTTTGATAGAGAACTCAGACTATTAATAATGGATGCTATGGAAAGAATAGAAGTAGCAATAAGAACTGCCATTTCAAATTGGATGTCAATACAATATGGTGCTCATTGGTATACAGATCCCTCCTTATTTTTACATACATTCTTTTATGAGGATTTTATTACTGCTGTTAAGAAAGAAACAGAATTTCATAAAAAGAAGAAAAGAAAAAATCCCATTTTTAGTCATTATTATACAAAGTATGAAAATCCAAGCTTTCCAGCAAGTTGGATGTTGGCAGAGGGATTATCTTTGGGTACTTGGTCGAAAATTTTCGAGTATTTGGGAAATAGGAAAGATAAAGCATCCATAGCAAAAGAATTTAATTTATCTTATATTGTATTACAATCTTGGCTACAAAGTCTTACCTTTTTAAGAAATATATGTGCACATCATGCAGTTGTATGGAATCGTACATTTCATATCATGCCATGTATACCACATAGCATGCCTGATGCTAGACAACAATTTCTTCCAAATAACAAATTATATACCCAAGCTGCTATGCTATATATTTTATTAGAAATTATTTCAAAAAATAATCATTGGTCAGTTCGTCTTAAAGATCTAATTGAAAAACATCCAAATATCTCAATGTTTGATATGGGCTTCAAAAAAGCATGGTCACAAGATCCTTTTTGGGGTTTATGTTGAAGAATATTATTCTTTTATCTTACAGTTTTAACCCGTATACTAGCTTTAAATTATTAATGGGAAATATATGATTACTAAGGGCATAAAAAATAAGCTTTCTAACTTATCATTATCAAATGAATATTTGATTTTTTCATTATTAATATTATCGACCTTATTAATATTATCGATTTTTTCTTATTGTTATACTTATAGTTTTTATGTTAACGATAAAAATGAGAAATTAAAAAATATAGCAGGAAATTTGCAGCACGAAATAGAAATTGCTATGGATAGTGAAAATAAAAAAAGAGGAAATAGTGAAACCCTTTCAGAATTAAAAATGAAACATATCAATGAGTATGCTAATAAGATTAGTCAAATAAATGGTACTAGTTTTTTCTTAATGGATAATCAGTGTAACATAATATCAAAATCTTTTGTTGATGAAGAAAAGCTAAAATTAAGTTTTTGCGGGAAAACAGAAATGGAATCTATCAAAGGAAGCAGTGGATTTCTTTCAGAAGATTTAATGGTTGAATCAATGGGTTATTCCTATTTTACAAAAATGAAAAATCATCCCTATATTGTTTTTACTGGATCTAATAAACAATTGCTTGAACAGGAGATCCATCGACAAGTTTTTCCAATACTCTATGGGTTCATATTTACAGGCTTGTTTTGTATAATCGTATTATTCTTTTTTAGAAAGAAGATCATAGGCCCAATCGCAGAACTTTCTAATTGGACCACTCTTATTTCAACAGGTAAAACAAATTTTAAAGTACCTAAACAAACTTCAACTGAAATGTTTAACTTGGCAAAAGCCTTGGTTTTTGTTAAACATTATATAAGGAAAAAAGAAAATCACAGAAAGAAAGTTGAATTGGCTAATGAAATGGTTAAAACTTCCACTGAAGCCAAAGAGAACTTTATTAAAAGCATTAATCGGGCATTTACCCATCCCTTAAAAGAAATTTTAGTTTACACGGAAATTTTATCAAACCAAATAACGAATAACATTTATTCAGAAGATCAGAAAAATAATGCAATTAAATGTATAGAAAAAATTCGAGAGGCGGCTATTAATATTAAATTTAAAACATCTAATTCTTTAGACTTATCTTATTTTGATTTTAATGATCTTATTAAAGAATCTGTCCAAATTAACTTGCAATCTGGTATTCAAAAAGAAATTGAAATAAATATGCAGTTAGAAGAAAATATTCCTGCCATGTATGGGGATGCATTAAAATTAAAGCAAATTTTTGTAAATTTAATTTCACAATCGATTGAAAATTCACCAGAACGAGAGCAAATAAATATATTTTCAAGAGTTTTTTTGAAAGAGGATACAACTCATATAGAGATTATTATTAAAGATAATAGTTTTGGCTTAAGTGAAGAAGAATTAAAACGTATGGAAAGTGCATTGGGTTGGCGAGAAGATCCTTTATTTGAATTCGAAAGTATAGAATCTAAATTTATCGAAAAACTTATAAAAATGCACCAAGGGAACTTTTATACTGAAAATAAAATACATGAAGGTAGGACGGTCTTTTTGGTTTTCCCTTTGTTGAAAGAAGAAGATTTCGTTGCAAATGAACACAAGAATAATGTTTTTCAGTTACGAACACAATAAATAAAATACATTAGATAACTTAGCCTTATGTAGAACTACGTATAGGAATCACTCACTCTTTTCTATTAATATTCTCGTGAATGGTGTCATTAACTTTTATTTATAGGAGTCATTATTATGGCAGTTATTACACTTGATGGTACACCAAAAACGCATACTATAGGAGAATTACCGGAGTTAGGTAAAGCAGTACCTGATTTTCTTTTAGAGAGTTCAGATATGGAACCCGTGTCACTTGAGGACTTTACAGGGAAAAACGTCATACTGTACTTTTTTAGCAGTATAGAAAAGAGCATGTTTAGAGATAATATTATCATTCTTAACCGTATGGCAGCCGAAATGTCAGATACAGTTGTTTTATGTATTTCAATGGATCCCGCGAGCGCTCACGAAGAATTTTGTGCGGCGAATAAAACGGTCAATGTCACTTTTTTATCGGCAAAGGATCAACCAGATGTTGGAATAAAATATGGCGTTCAAATGGAAGACGTTGAATTATTAAGAGGTCCACTGTGGGCAAGTGCTGTTATCGTTGCTAATAAAAAAGGTATCGTTATTCATAATGAATTGGTGCGAGAGTTGAGGGATAATCCTGATGTTGAAGCCTGTTTTAAAAGCGTTAGAGAAAGTTCGTTAGGATCCAGATTTGGATCGGCTGCATTGGCTGCTAGTGCAGCTAGCGCAGTTAGCGGATGTGGAGGAACAGATAGCCGAGCAGCACCTGTAGTCCTTTCTTCTGTTGCAGCGGCAGCATCAACCGGTGCTGCAGTGACAGCATCCAGATTGACTGCACAGGCAGCTAGTGCATCACCACCGATCGAACCACCATGCAGCCATTGCGAATTCTCATTCCGATAACAGAAAGATGTGTGGGTCAGATCCATGGATCTGACCCCAGTTTATTTTGGGCCGGCACAGAGACCGGCCCCTACAATAGATTCATTATCAGATGTTATTAAAGTCTATACAACGACTTGTTAAAAGCATTGTTTTGAGATCATCATTAGAATTTGTTTCAAATGTAGGGGCCGGTCTCTGTGCCGGCCCAAAAGACCTAATTATTTAACAAGACTGTAATGATTCTAGTAAGCTGGGTTAAAGTGGGAGACTCAAATAAAGAATAATATGGTATATCAATTGAAAACCTCTTTTTGATTTTTGAAATCAAAGAGACACCCAATAAAGAGTTTCCCCCCAATTCGAAAAAATTATCGTATAGCCCCGGGTTAGTAATACCCAGTAGCTCTGCCCAGATTTGAGACAATTGAATTTCTACTGCAGTTTGAGGAGGAACATAAAAATTGTTTGTCTGTCGTGTCTCTTGTTCAATGGTTTTAAGTAATTTTCTATCAATTTTTCCATTTAAAGTTAAGGGAATATTCTTCAAAAAAACAAATGAACTGGGTATCATATAATCTGGAAGTTTATTTCGTAAAGAATTATTGAGTTCAGTGATTATCTGTTGATTTAACTCATATTCTAGGGGTTCATTAGCATATTCATATTCGACTGATTCATTAACAAGCCTTTTTTTATTTTTAGTGTTTAAATAGGAAAATAACTTATCATTGGGTGTTACCCTTTCAAAGATAGCATCATAAGATCCATCCGAGTAATCATTAAAACAACTGAGAGTTACTTTATAGTTTTCTACAGCCTTATTTAGATGGTGGTTGTTTATATTGATGGACCATAATTGTTCTGGATCAATAGCTTCATTCTGTTCATGGTTTAAACGGGTATCATGATCATGGTTTAAACGAGCATTTTTTATATTACTCAGGCCAAAAATGTTAGGCTTTTTATCTAATATAAATTGTTTGATGTTTGTTAAAGACCAATGTTCAGGGGACCAATCATACCATTCAAAGGGTTTTGATTCCTTTAGGGAGTTTATGGGGTCTACGGGGCCAACTTTAAGAATAACGTCATAGCGAAATTTTGTCATTTCATTCAAAAAATGACCCCTTTTCAATAATACATCAACATGAGTGATGTCACTGATTTCTTGTGTTAGATCAGTAAAAAAACTGGGTTTAATCAGTAACTGTGATTCGTTTGACGGTTGAAATAAGTTTTTAAGCGTAAAATTGATTACATCGCCAATAAAAATAGTGCCGCCAGGTTTGACTTGTTTAACAACGGTCTTTAGTACTTGGTAAAGATACTCTTTGCTTGGGAAATATTGGATAACCGAATTTAAGATAACAGTATCAAAGAGAACAGGAGAGTTTTCTAAACATTCATGAGCAGCTGATTTTTCTAAGGTAATAGGGGTGACCGTGGTTAACTGTTCTTTTTTAATGATTGTATTAAGATAATCTAAGGCTTTAAAAGAAATATCTGTTCCATAATAGCTTTCGCAATGGGGAGCTAAACGTAATAATAATAGCCCTGTACCACAGCCAATTTCCAATACTCGTTTTGGTTTTAAGTCTAAAATTCTTTGGACAGTGCAATCTACCCATTCTTTCATTTGTTCTGAAGCTATTAGCTTTCCAGTATGGCTGTCATGCCATCCAAGAATATTAAATGTGGGATCTTGAGTGGGGCAGGGTTGATCATAGATGGCATCATAAATAGTTTGCCATTTTTTTATATTTTCTTGCTCTAATTGTATACGATTATCCAGTTGTGAGCGATTTTTTTGTTGTATACAGTTATTTTGTATGTAGTTATCCGATATTGTTATTGTCTTCTTTTCATTTTTTACAATGTAGGCAATCAGTTGCTTATTATTAGTTTTTACATTTTCTTTTAGATCAACAACAGCTTGTTTTATCATGGGGTGTTGACAGAGTAGGGTTTCAATTTCCCCAGGTTCTATGCGAAAACCATGGAATTTTATTTGATTATCCACACGAGAAATAAACTCAAGGGAACCATCTTCCTGATATCTGCAGAGATCTCCTGTTTTATAAAGTTTATCAGATAATGTATCGTTTAATTTCTTAGGAATAAATTTTGCTTTTGTAAGTTCTGGGCGATTGAAATACCCTCGAGCGACACCTTCTCCGCCTATATACAATTCCCCGACCATGCCAAAAGGAACAGCTTGTTGATTATCATCTAAAAGATATACTTGGGTATTGGCAATAGGATATCCAATGGATAATTTCTTTCGTCCTAGAATAGGGCAATAAATTCGTGCTGATGTGGCCCAAACAGTACATTCTGTCGGGCCATATTGGTTAAATAACCGTGTTTTTGGAAAACATTGAATATGCAAATCAACTAAATTTTCTTTCCAATGTTCCCCGCCGATAAATACAGTGCGTAGCTTGGTTATTTTTAGATCGGGGACAGTTTTTTGATGATTTAATTGATAATTTAATAATTGTTCATAAGCGGTTGGCGTTTTATTTAAAATGGTAACGTTTTGTTCAATCATTAAATTAAAAAATTTATCGGGAGAATGTAAGAAACAATTAGGTACAATAACCAGTTTGGCGCCATGAAATAATGCGCCCCATATTTCCCAAACAGAGAAATCAAACGCGTAGGAGTGGGATAAGGTCCATACATCATCACAGGTAAAATGATATAATTTTTCTTGTTTTAAAAATAGTCGAGCAACACCTCGATGTTCAATCATAACACCATTGGGATTACCTGTAGAACCTGAAGTATATATGATATAGGCGAGAGATTCTGGTTTTATCTTAATGTTTAAGTTATCGCACAATTCTTTAGCGATGAACGGGAGTTCATTTTCTAAGATGAGTTTTCTATGAGGTTTATCAAATTCATCAAATAAGTGATCATATGTTTTTTGGGTGATTAAAAATTCAGGGTCAACATCAAGTAAAATTCTATTTAAACGTTCTTTAGGATAGATAGGATCTAAGGGAATGTATACTCCACCCGCTTTTAAAATTCCAAGTATGGCAATAATAAGATTTATCGATTTGTTCAGATTAATTGCAACTTTTGTGCCTATCGTAACCCCTTTTCTTTTTAGAAAATGGGCTAATTGATTGGATTGTTCATTTAATTGCTTATAATTTAATTGCTCATTTTCATATGTGACTGCAATATGATTGGGATACAATGCTGCCGTTTTTTCAAAAAGCTCATGAACACCATGGTTGCAGTGAGTATAAAAAGTTTTTAATGTTTGTATATGCATTACTCTATGCTCTACATTTTGACAAAATTTTAGATACACAATTATTTTACGCAGAAACCACACGATAATATAATTGCTCGAATGGGTCAACTTATTGAATATAATATACATATTGAATTTATAAGTCGATTTCTTATGCTACGTAGAAATACCTATTGGTGAGTATGTTCCCTTATTCCACGTAGAAATACGTATAGGTTCCCCTATTGTTTTTCATTAACTTTTTCATTAACATTACCCTAGTTATTTAATTTATGTTGTTAATTTTATGTTGTAAGGGGGTTTTTATGATTAATCGTTTTGATATGTTACGTAAATTAGGTGTTAGATTAACAGCTTCAGTTTCAGCTGCACCTAAAGCGGCTATTCCTAAAATGGCTGCACCTAGAGCAACTGTGGCATCAACTGCAGCAGCAACGACTAGAGCGGCAGCACCTAAAGTAGTAAAGCCTCCTAGGGCTGCTGGTCTATTTACCGCTGCAGCTGCAGTAACGGGAGCAGCAGCAACTGCAAGTGCCGTATCATTTCTTGTTCATCAATCTCGACAAGAAATAAATGGAACTGATGAATTTTCAGAACATACGCGCAGGCAACATAGAAAAAGTGCTGGGAAATTTCTTTCAGGCATGCATAGTCCCTTTATAACTGAAGATCCTGAAGTTCTGGAGGCTTTCCATAAGCATTTTAGTGAATTCTCACATTTGCTACCTAAAAGTGTTGAAGATCTCCGAGCTCAACAAGTGCTAAAAACAGCAGTTGTAATAAGACCTTTAAGTGACTGCCCTGTTTCCATGAGTCTTGACACGGCATTGCTGGCTGTGGGAGGACCGCCTGCTTTAATGGCAGCAGCTGCGGCTTCAGAGGCAGGAGAAAAAGTAATTTATATGTATGCCGGACAAAAACGGCCTATCTATTATGATTCTGCTTTGCATCTCGAATTTGATGCCGATACAGAAATGCCAACCACTTATCTTCCCACTACATTTTTGATGCAACAACTAAAGCGTGGACTTTATGACCGTGTAGATTATGCAGAAGTAGAGCGAACAGGGGAATTTCCTTGGAGAACATTAGATACTTGGTCCTTTGCACAGAGACCTGGTCAATGGCTTCCAGCATTTAAAGTTGCTATAGGTTCCCAATTAAGAGCAATGAGAATGCAGGATCCTGACCGTCGACAAAAGGAACGGGAAGAAGTCAGTGCTCAATGTCGATTTAATGAAGCATTTTATGCTCATTTAAATGAAAGATTAGATGGTCAACTCTTACTACCTGGTACGGGTTCCATTATTGTTGCACGCACTCAAGGAGAAGTGGATGATTTACGTGTCCAGCAAGAGAACTTGGTTAAAGAAGGTCGATCTTTAAATTTTTTAACACGAGATGACATAATAAAACGATTTGGATTTCCTCTAGAGGGGATAGCATTTGCAGAAAAACCTCATGACAGAATTCTGTCACCAAATCATAGACCATTATTAACGGGACTTATCACGCAGAAAGAAGGCAACAAAGTTATTGATGCTACTTTGAAGGTAATTTATTGTGATGGTAAAGAACCAGGAGGAGTTGCCGAATACCAAACCCCAGATGGTAAAACACATTATCTGGCTTTTAGTAAATCGACATTGTCTTTGGGTGATCAGATGATACGCGGTTTCAACAATGAATCTTTGTTTGATTCGGTTGGTGCAACAGGTGTATCTAGTTTGTCACTCTTGTATACCCCACCGCATTACAACGTGCCTGATGAAACTGTTTGTGGTGCCACCAATCACGCGTCAAAAATATCCAAAAATATCCCTGTGATTTATCAAGGAAAACCCATGCAAGTGTGTCTAATGCGGGAGACGGGAGGAGCTTGTATAACACCTGGAGATCGAGGTATGGATGGTACTGATTATGACTGTACTATTGCTACTGGCAATTTGAGTGCCATGCATAATACGTTTGGCAAAGCATGTGTTTTTAAACCCGTGCTTGTTAAGGGTTGTAATCGCCAGGTAAGTAAAAATGGACAAACTGCATGGTTACAACCCTATCCAGGTATTCATATACAATATTGTGCCGGTGGGGGAGGTTTAACGCGAGCTCCTGATCTTGTTGCCAAGTTGTTTCCAAGCTATCGTGGAGCAACTCCAAGTCCGAAACCTCGTTAATGTTAATTTGTTGGGGCGGACAGAGAGATTCGCCCCTACATTTGGGATAAATAATAATTATGTATTTAATGATTTTGACAATGCATCTATTGTAGGGGCGGACCACTGTGTCCGCCCAGATAATAGTGTCAAGTGTCAGATACTTCAGCCTTTACCATCGTCATTTTACCCCATAATATGGTGTGGTGTCAGACACCCTGTCATTTCAACATTAACCTAAAAAAGTTATTCCTTAACTTAGCAGCATTAGTGTCTGACACCGTGGATTTTTTCCTATCCGCGTAGAAATACGTATATGATCTTAAAATTTTTTTCATTAGTATTGTCCTATTGATGAGTGTTTTTTTGTTTAATTGTTCAATTAACTATAGGAGAAATATTATGGCTAAAATTACCCGTGTAGGTAAACCAGACATGACAACTTTTGGAGATTTACCGAAGGTTGGTGAAATGGCTCCTCCATGTACTTTAACTAATACTAATTTGGATGATATTGATATTTTTAGAAATTACGCAGGTAAGAACATAATTATTAGTATGTACCCCAGTGCCGATACCTCAACTTGTGCATCATCGATCAGAAAATTAAACGAAGCCTCTGATCTTCCTAATACAGTTGTTTTATGTGTTTCTATGGATTTACCATTTGCACTTAAACGATTTTGTGGTTCTGAATTAAGTAATGTAATTCCACTCTCTGCATTTCGTAATCCTCTGTTTGGTGAACACTATGGTGTTTCAATTATAGATGGTTATTTACGAGGTCTGTTTGCCAGAGCTGTAGTTGCTATAAATCCAGAAGGACGCGTTATCTATTCTGAATTGGTAGAGGAGCTGACGAAACAACCTAACTATGATGCGGTTTTTGCAAGTGTAAGAGCTGCAGCAATAGGTGCGGAATCGAAAGCTAGAGCAGAGGGCTCGAGATTAGATTTAGCAGCAGCTTTTACTGCAGCTAGCACCGCAGCTAGCACTGCAGTTGGTACAGTAGCTAGCGCTGCAGTTGGTATAGCAGCTAGTTCTGCTAGGGGAGACATGGCAGCTGAGAGCGGTCATGGCCCAGTCTTAAGGTTATCAGCAGCGGCGTCATTGCCTACATCAACATCTGCATCTGGGAATAGTGAGGCCGCTCGAGTTACACCATCATCCCTACGATTAACCCCAGGCGGCTTAGGTGCCTTAAAAGCATGGCCATAAGAAATTGAACCCTCACAATCTGGGCGGACCACTGTGTCCGCCCAGATAATAGTGTCAAATGTCAAGATTTGACACCTCACAGATCTCTATGCCGTACCTGAATGTTACTCACTTTGCCTTCAAAATCTTTAGAGAGTTTTTCTACCAAATAAACTGAGCGATGTTGGCCACCGGTACATCCAATCGCAATGGTTAAATAGCTTCGGTTATCGGCTGCAAAACGGGGGATCCAAGGGATAAGAAAACTTAAGAGATCGTCTAACATTTTTTGGACATCTTTTTGTTTTTGTAGAAATTGAATAACCAGTTCATCTTTACCGGTTAAACTGCGTAATTCAGTTTGCCAGTAAGGATTGGGTAAACAGCGGACGTCAAATACAAAGTCTGCATCAGTAGGGAGACCGCGTTTATAGCCAAAAGATTGTAAGAGAAGCTGTAATCCGCCACCACCGCTATTATTAGCGATTCGATCGCGGATCAGATTGCGTAATTCTTGATGTCCTAAAGGTGTGGTATCGATAGTGAGATCAGCCAAGCTTGCAATGGGATACAGTAAATTGTGTTCTTGTCCAATGGCTTCTCGCAAAGAAACAGTTTGGTTGCTTAAAGGATGTTTACGTCGCGTTTCACTGAAGCGCTTTAGTAAGGCATTATCATTAGCATCTAAATACAAAATTTCGGTTGATTGACCGGGTTTATTCAGTTGTGTAACGATTGCTTTAAATTGGTTAATATCACTTGGAAGATTGCGAGCATCAATACTCACACCGACAAGGGGATGCGCGTCACCCACAAACCGTTCAAGTTCTGGAAGAAGGCCTATAGGCAAGTTATCAATGCAATAGAATCCTAAATCTTCTAAAGCATGTAGAGCAACAGTTTTTCCAGAACCTGAACGGCCACTGATAATAACGAGCCGCATTAACCTCCCCCTTTATGATCTTTTAATTCTTCTTTGTGTTTGATGACTTGGCGGTCGACTTTATCAATGAGAAGATCGATGCTGGCGTATAAATCTTCTGAAGTGGCCTTAGCAAAGATGTTTCCCAAGGATAAATCAACATGTGCTTCAGCAGTATGTTGGTATTTTTTTCCAACACTGAGCGTGACATGAATGTTGGTGATATTGTTAAAATGTCTAGTTAACTTCTGAAACCGTTCATTCACATGCTGTTTAATGGCGGGGGTCACTTCAAGATGATTGAGACCGGTGATTTGAATTTCCATGATGCACTCCTTATTAATGACTTCATTAATGACTCATGAACGTTTTCTTTCAAGAGAAGAAGGGATCCCCATAACTTCACGATATTTTGTGACTGTCCTGCGGGTGATTTTAATCCCTTTTTCTAAAAGTAACCCAACAATACGATGATCACTGAAAGGTTTAGTAGCCTTCTCTTCTGTAATCATTTGTTTAATGATTGCCTGAATTGCCTTTGCCGTATATTTTCCTCCTGAGGTTGTTTCGACAGCATTCCCTAAAAAATATTTTAACGCAAATAAACCTTTAGGAGTATCTATATATTTATTAGCGAGTATACGCGATACACTCGATTTATGTAGTTCAACTTTATCGGCAATATCTTGTAGATTTAAAGGTTTTAAGGATTTTTCTCCCTCCTCAAAAAACATTAACTGCTGATCAACAATACAGCTTGAAATTTTTAACAGCATTTCATGACGCCTTTCTAAACATTTTAAAAACCAACGTGCTTCTTTGAATTGATTGCTTAAATATTGCGTATCTTGTGCGCCTGCACCCATTGTTAAATAAGCATAATTAGAATTTATTTTTAGTTTGGGAATAAGATCCATATATAATTTGACAACTAATTGCTTGTTTTTATTCCGCACAATCACATCGGGAACAATATATTCTGTTTTTTGAGATTCTCCCAAATTCCGTGCATCCACACTTAAAGGTTCAAATTGTTGAATGTGATTTAGAACAGTTTGAATTTCAGCGAGATCAACATTTTTGAGTTCTCGATCATTTTGCAAAGACAGATGGATCTCCTCTAATGAATTTTCGAGATAGGCATCTTCATTAATAGAGTCAATAATAATTGTTGCTATGGCTTTGTCTTTTTCAGTAAGAGAGGTCAGCTGCATTTGCCAGAGAAGATGATCTTTAAGAGTGTGAGGAGAAGCAGTTTTTGCAGTTTTAGTGTCAAATTGATTTGAAGTAGTAGGTCGATTATTGTAATAAAAGTTTGGATCATGAAGATTTTCATTCTCAAAACTCTCAAGAATTTCAGAGCTTTCTTCATCAAGTTCAAGTAAAGGGTTACATTCTAATACGGTTTGGATCTTTTGTTGTAATTCTAAGGCGGGTAGTAATAATAAATCTATGGCTTGCCTAAGTTGTGGGCTTAAGTTTAGTCGTTGGCCAAGTTTGAATTGTAATGAGGATTTCATACCCTAATTATAGTAGGGGCGGACCGCTGTGTCCGCTCTGGATTGCTTCCTGCCACGCTTCGCTCGCAGTCGCAATGACAATCTGCTATAATATAAAATCTTCCCCTAAATAAACTTGACGAACGACAGGATTTGCTAAAATATCTTGAGGTGTCCCTTCAGCAAGTACCTGACCATTATTAACAATATAAGCACGATGACAAATATCTAAAGTATCTCTGACATTGTGATCGGTAATTAAAACACCTATGCCGCGTTGACTTAAATGTTTAATGATTTGTTTTATATCAATAATGGAAATGGGATCAACCCCAGCAAAAGGCTCGTCCAATAGCATAAATAAAGGTTGTGTAGTGAGTGCTCTCGCAATTTCAACGCGTCTTCTTTCTCCTCCAGAAAGACTCAGTCCTAAAGTATCGCGAATATGAGTAATACGAAACTCATTCAATAGATTTTCAAGATGTTCCAGTTTTTCGGAATAGGTTAAATCAGAACGTGTTTCTAAAATTGCTAGAATATTATCTTTAACCGTGAGCTTTCGAAATACAGAAGCCTCTTGAGGAAGATATCCCAGACCTTGTTTAGCACGCTTGTGTACCGGAAAAAATGTGATGTTAGTATTATTTAAAGTAATTGTTCCCGCATCACTGGGAACAAGTCCCAGCATCATATAAAAGCAGGATGTTTTTCCTGCACCATTAGGACCGAGCAGTCCAATAATTTCACCTTCGGACATAGACAGTGATACACCATCTACAATTTTTCGGCCATGATAAGTTTTGCAAAGATTAGAAGCAGTCAGTGTATTTAATTTCATTTTATTTGATTTCATGATTTTTTTCCTTGGGTAAAATTATAGTTGTTCGTCGATCAAGTCCGGGTTCAGCTGAAAGAGTTCGAGTATTTAAAAAATAGGTAAGATAAGGACTTCGAACAATATTCTCTTTTTGGATTAACTCAGCTTCATTCAGCAAGATAATTTTTTCTTCTTTAGGATAATATTTTACTATATTTGCTTTGCCGTGAGACAGGGGTTTTTCTGGATCTGGTTGGATGTGAAATTTTGCTGGTTTCCCAATGGCTGTCATTAAACCAATTTTACCTTGTTTGTCTCGTTCAATAATTAAAGTATCTGATGTTAAATGACGGCGTCCTTGATCCATAATGACATTATCATAATGAATTATCATACCAGTTTTATCATCAAATTCAGCGGAATCCGAAAAAATAGTAACGGGTTGATTGGCATCGACTGGATTGGCACCACTTCCTATTTCTTCTGCAAACGTTACCGTTGAAAGTATTAAAATTGAAACAAAAATACTTATAATACTTATTTGAAGTATATTATGAATTCGTATGAGGAACATAAGTTGTTTTCACTTGATGGAGTAATTCTACTAAACTTTTATCAATATAAGCATTTAATCCCACACCGGTAATTTGTAAACCTGGTTTAGTAAGGGTAATAGCCTTATCTGTTTCAGCAAATTCAGTTTTAGGATGATAGTTGAGTTCATCGGTTTCAATGATAACAGGTAAGGCTTCTTGGGTTTTTGGACGTTGTAATACAACGGTGTCCAATAATTTAATTTGTTCGATTATCCCGATAGTGGGTTGTTGAATTTGACCTTGCTTTGCATCAATCAACCAGACGGTATTATTAGGCCTATAAACAGTTAAGTGTGGCGTTGTGAGTTTTGAAATTTGTGTTTCGGGTAAATAAGCCCAGTATGCTGCCGATAAATGATTTTTTAATTGACCTTCTTCTGTGAAAGAGGTTATTGATACCTGTGTCATGTATTCTTGCGGTCGCTTTGTTAAATGAGAGTGAGGTAATTTTTCGTTTGGGGTCCATAAAATAATAAACGTTACAAGTGTTGTAAAAGCAATGAGTAATGAAAGTTTTTTCACATTACACCAGCGCGGAAGAGATCATGAATATTGAAAGCTCCGACTAATTTTCCTTGTTCGTTTACCACAGGAAGACCTGTGATTTTATAAGTCTCCATGATGTTTACAGCTTCCGCAGCCAACATAAATGTTGAAACTGTTTTGAAATTTTTTGTCATGACTGTGTGTATGGGCGTTTGATGAATATCAATATTTTTGTCTAAAGCACGTCGTAAATCTCCATCTGTAAAAATTCCTATTAAGGTGTCAGGATGCCCGGATTTAACAACGGTAGTCATCCCTAAGCGTTTTTGAGTCATTTCAATGAGTGCTTGAGATAATAAAGCTTCTTCAGAAACAGATGGTATCGCACTACCAATGTGCATAACATCTTCAATTTTTAATAATAAACGTCGTCCTAGGCGACCGGCAGGATGTGATTTGGCAAAATCATCAGCAGTAAATCCACGTACCTCCAAAAGCGCAATGGCTAAAGCATCACCCATGGCTAAAGATGCCGTTGTACTTGCTGTTGGAGCCAGTCCTAAAGGGCAAGCTTCTTGATTGACACTGACATCGATATTAATATCTGCCATTTTCGCTAAGGTTGAATTAGAGACCCCCGTTAAAGCTATAAAGGGAATGTCCAATCGCTTGATTAGGGGCAGAATATGAATGATTTCTTCTGTTTCTCCAGAATTGGATAAGGCCAGTACTACATCTTTTCTAGTGATCATGCCGATATCACCATGAGAAGCTTCTGCGGGGTGTAAAAAGAAAGAAGGCGTTCCTGTACTGGATAAAGTAGCAGATATTTTTTTGCCTATATGACCTGATTTTCCCATACCAGTTACTACCACTCGACCTTCACAGTTCAAAAGGATTTGACAAGCAGCCGCGAATTTTTGGTCAATTCTTTTGGTGAGCTCAGTGATGGCTTGTGCTTCAATCTCAAGTACTGCAAGGCCAAGGCTTATTAACTTTTGTTCGTTTTCTGACATTTTTAGCATCTCTATCTAATTCTACATTCTAGTTATTCTAACAAAAAATAAGACAAAAAGAAGAGTTGATTTTCATTCAGTGTGTTTTCTACGAAATACAAAAGTAATAAATCGTGTGAAGAATTCAGGAGCGACAACGCAGAGATACACTGCAAATGCAGCATTTAAAAGTGCTGTCACTAAAAAAAATTGCGGGATTGAGAGTCCAAGATTTAACAGGAAAATAGCCAATATTGATGCAACTGTCATGAATAGAGCGTTTAAAATATTATTTGCAGCAATCATTCGTGATCTTTGTTCAGGTTCACTTTTTTGTTGAATAAGCGTGTAAAGAGGGACCAAATAAAAACCTCCAAAAGCACCCATCATAAGAGAGTCAAAAAGAATACGCCAATTTTGTCCGTATTGAATAAATTCAGCAGCACCCAACTCACTCGATTCAGCATGAGGGAGTGGGCTGTGTGCAAGTGATAAATCAATCGCAAAGAGCGTAAGTCCCAATGAACCCAAGAGTACTAATCCCAGTTCAACTTTTTTGTGAGAAAGCTTTTCACAGAGTATCGATCCTAAACCAATACCAATTGAAAAAGTTGTCAACAAAAGAGTGGCGACATGTTCGTTGCCTCCTAATGTTATTTTGGTGTAATTGGCAATTTGAGTTAAAAAATTGGAACCATAAAGCCAGAACCAGGAAATTCCAATAATGGCATGAAATACAGTTCGATTTTGAGTTGAAGCTTTAAGCACTTGAATTGTTTGTCGTAAAGGATTCCAATCTAATTTTAAGTTTTTTGTATAGGGTTCTGCTTTAGGAATCAGTGTACTTATAGCCCAACCTAACAATGCGACAATACAAATGTTTATTGAAACCCAAATGGGACCCATGTTAGGAATTGCAATGAGCAATCCTCCTGCAATAGTTCCTAAAAGAATAGCGATAAAAGTACCCATTTCAATTAAACCATTGCCACCTACCAGTTCAGACTCTTCTAAATGTTGCGGCAAAATACTGTATTTTAAGGGGCCAAAAAAGGTTGCCTGAGTACCTAATAAAAATAAAGAACCTAATAACAACAAAAGGTTGTTAAAAACAAATCCTAAAGTGATTAAGATCGCCAATAAAATTTCTACAATTTTGATTATTTGGATCAGTTTTGATTTTTCATATTTATCGGCCAGTTGACCTGCAAATGCAGAAAACAGGAAATAGGGAATAATAAAAAGTGCAGCACACAAATTAATTAGAGTATGTTGATTGAGTGATGTTGTTTGAGTGGTAAAGGCTAATAAAATAATTAAGGCATTTTTATATAGATTGTCATTAAATGCACCCAAAAATTGCGTGCAAAACAAAGGAGCGAAACGACGTTTTTTAAAAAGGTCAAATTGGTTTTCAACTGCCATAATTACTACTTTTCGTGGTTGGTCATTTGTTACTAATGCAACGCTTGAATACTTTCAGATAATTTTAGAGTAACACATTGATTTTAAAATTGAAAAAATTATTTTTATTGATTCACTTATAAGTATTTTAGTTAATTTCTTATGATTATTTCAGAGATTGTCGTTGGTCATAAGCAAGATTTACTTAAAATATCAGTAAATTTTTAGTGACAAGGGGTTGTAAATGCGTTATGATGCCTCTGGGTTTTAAAGGAAGGGATTCTATTATGACTTTTTTTGAGACTTTGAGATATCGTAGTTCATTGGACTATCAGGAGATAGGGAAACTATTACCCAAAATTGATCTCTTTAGATTTTTTGAAGTGATAATCAGTGGTGCGGTAATGGGGTCAACAATATTCTTTTTCACCTTGGCGATTGATAAAATTTTAGATTATAAAGACATAATTTTTATTCCGTGTTTATTAGGACTTTTAACCGCAACAATCATTTGGCTACAACCATGGATATCGGTTTTTCTAAGTGTCATTCGAAACCGAGAATGGTCACATTGGTCTTTAACTCAGAATTACTCATTGAAAAATTGCGTGTTAGCTAACATAATTATTGTCTGTCTATTAAGTATTGGCTTAACGAGTCCTTTTGAATTCGAGACTTGGTATCCTCAAATACAAGAACAAGAAGAGTTTGTTTTTGAGGCTAAGAAAAAGAAGGTGAAGAGGTAACCACTTGATCTAGGCTGGGCCGGCACGTCTTAGAATCTTCTGAACTCTGAATAAATAGAAAAAATAAGCCATTTATGGTATTGTAATCAACAGTATTTTCTAAGTTTTAAGTGGAGTAATCAATATGAGTATTTTAGTTGGGAAACAAGCCCCTGATTTTACCTCAGCTGCAGTATTGGGGAACGGGGAGATTGTTAATGAATATCAATTATCTAAAGCCTTGAAAGGTAAATATGGGATACTTTTCTTTTACCCATTAAATTTTACCTTTGTATGCCCCTCAGAGCTGATTGCTTTAGATCGACGTATAGATCAATTTAAAGCACGTCAGGTTGAAGTGATTGGCTTATCTATTGACTCTGTTTTCTCACATCATGCCTGGCGTAACACCCCTGTTAATATGGGTGGAATTGGTAATGTGGATTACACCTTAGCAGCAGATATTACACATGATATTTGTAAATCTTATGGTATACAGCACCCCGAAATGGGTGTAGCTTTTCGGGCAGCCTTTTTAATTGATAAAAAAGGCGTTGTTCGCGCTCAAATTGTAAATGATTTACCCTTAGGTCGTAATGTGGATGAATTATTACGCCTAGTCGATGCCTTACAATTCCATGAGCAAAACGGTGAAGTTTGCCCAGCTGGCTGGAAAAAAGGAGATAAAGGCATGAAGGCTTCTCCAGCAGGGGTAGTTGATTATTTAAATAAACATGCAGAGACTCTCTAACTTTGGAGTGGATCACACCCAATTGGCAAGCTCCGAATCATGTTCATGCTTTAACCACCTTACGTTGGGGTGGTTATAGC